>NZ_JAPNJZ010000024.1:0-672130 GCF_026626765.1 Corallococcus sp. bb12-1
GCGCTACGACTTCAGTACCGACCGCCGCCAGCCGCGGAGACGATGGCGGAGAGGATGCGGTTCTCCACGCCCCAGACGGCCTTGTTCATGCCCTTCACGCCCGCGCCGCGCATGTAGTCGGTGAAGTCGTGCAGGGCGGTGGAGCGCTGCATGCGCTCCGTCTTGGCCGCGTAGAGCAGCGGCGTGCCCGGCGCGCCCGTGAGGCCCAGGTCCGGACAGGCCTCCGACAGCTTCGCGCGGTCGATGCCCGTCACCGCGGACAGCATCGCCACGGTGAACTTGTGCACCGGCAGCTCGCGCGCGTTGGGCACCTTCTCCAGCACCTTCGCACGGTCCTTGGGGTCCGTGGCGAGCTGCTCCAGCGTCACCTTGGACATCTCCAGGATCTGCTCGTTCGTCACGTGCTTGTTGTCCAGGATGGCGCGGTCGAACAGGCTCTGCGGCGTGTCACCCTTGATGCTGATGTTCACGTCCGACAGCCGCGAGCGCATCGTCTGGATGGCGCGACCCACCTCGGTGTTCGCGCCGCCACGCCACGAGCCCGGCGTCGGCGCCACCGGCGGCTGCGTCGAGCGCACCCGTGCCAGCTCCGCGCGGTTGAGCACCTCCGCGCGCGACACCTGCGTCACCTGATTGGACCGGGTCGTCTGCGCGGCCGGGGCCTGCGTGCGGGTCGTGGCTGCGGGGGATGCGGCGGTGGGGGGGCGGCGGACGGACGTCATGGTCACCTTCTACCCTGGAACTCGGAGTAACGGATTATCGCCCGGGCGAGCAGGGGAGTTGCCTCGACTCACCCCGGCGCGTGCGTTCCGTCCCCGGGCCGCTATGGTGCGCGCCATGGCCCCGCGCTTTCCCACCCAGTTCGCCGACCTGCTCACCCCCAAGGGTCGCCGCATTCTCGAAGGTCGAGACTCCGAGACGTGCGGCGCGTTGTTGGACCCCACGCGTCCCTTCATCGCGCTGCAAGGCGTCATCGACGTGAAGAAGGCGTCGCAGGTCCGCGATGCGCTGGATGCGGCGATGCGCGACACGCTGGTGACGATGGAGGACCCCATCCCGGAGGACTCCATCTCCGGCATGGTGGAGAACTACACGGAGGCGCTGCCCAAGACGGTGCGCGTCCGCACCGCGCTCCTGGAGAGCCGGCGCTCGCGCTCATGGCGCGCGGCGGAGGCATTGGGGCTGGTGACGCTCCTGCGCTCGGACACGTTCGCGGGCTTCGCGGCGGCGGTGAGCGGTCGGGCACTCAAGCGGGGCTGGGGCATCCAGACGCTCTGCTACAGCCCCGGTGACTACACGGGCCCCCACACGGACCACCACCCGGAAGAGGACGACGCGCGCCACGGCTACGTGGACATGCACGTCAGCCTCACGATGCCCGCCGTGGACCACCAGTACCTCGTGTACGCGAAGGACGGGCACTTCTCCGAGCTCACGAAGGTCAGCACCGTGGGCGGCATCACCGTGTACCGGCTGCCCTTCTGGCACTACACGACGCCGCTCGTCGCGAAGAAGGCCCGCGAGGAGGCCGCCCGCCGCTGGGTGCTCCTGGGGACCTTCCTGGACGCCGGGCCGAAGACGCGCGCTTCCTCCACCATCCTGCCGGCGGGCGCACGCCTGCCTGTCCAGGGAACGACAGTGGAACGTGGCACGGAGGCCGGACGGCGTTAGCGTGCCGGGCCCATGAGCCCCACCGACACCGACAAGCAGGCCGGAGACCTCCTCCAGTACATCGACGCGTCGCCCACGCCCTACCACGCCGTGCGGGAGACGGCGCGCCGCCTCACCGACGCGGGCTACCGCGCGCTCGACGAACGTGAGTCCTGGTCCTTCAAGCCCGGGGACAAGGTCTTCGTGGTGCGCGGCGACACGAGCATCGCCGCCTTCCAACTGGGCACGAAGCCCGTGGATGCCACCGGCTTCCGGCTGGTGGGCTCGCACACGGACTCGCCCAACCTGCGCCTCAAGCCGAACGCGCCCCTCAACCGCCACGGCTACCAGCAGCTCGGCGTTGAAATCTATGGCGGGGTGCTCCTGCACACGTGGATGGATCGCGACCTGTCGCTCGCGGGCCGCGTGGTGGTGCTGAAGAACGGCCGCCCCGAACACCACCTGGTGGACTTCCGCCGGCCGCTGTTGCGCGTGCCCAACCTGGCCATCCACCTGAACCGCGCCGTCAACAGCGAGGGCCTGAAGCTCAACGCGCAAGAGCACATGGTGCCGGTGCTGGGCCTGGAGAGCGCGGGCCCCGCGGAGCTGCGCGCGCTGCTCGTGGAGGAGCTGGCGAAGGAGGGCGTGACGGCGGCCGCGGACGACATCCTGGGCTACGACCTGTGCCTCTACGACGTGCAGCCGTCCACGCGTTCGGGCCTGCATGGCGAGTTCCTCCACGCGCCCCGCCTGGACAACCTGGCGTCCTGCCACACCGGGCTCACCGCGCTCCTGTCACCGGGCGGCCCGCGTGAGGCGACGTGCGGCGTGGTGCTCTACGACCATGAGGAGTGCGGCAGCCGCAGCGCGCAGGGCGCCGCATCGCCGTTCTTGAAGGACCTCCTGGAGCGCATCGTCCAGGGGCATGCGGACGGGAAGGCGGATGCGTTCCACCGCGCCATCCGCCGCTCGTTCATGGTGAGCGCGGACATGGCGCACGCGGTGCACCCCAACTACCCGTCCATGCACGAGCCCAAGCACCAGCCGCAACTGGGCGGTGGCCCGGTCATCAAGACCAACGTGAACCAGTCCTACGCGACGGACGGCGAGTCGTGGGCGCACTTCGCCGCGCTGTGCAAGGAGGCGGGTGTCACGCCCCAGCACTTCGTCACCCGCACGGACCTGGGCTGCGGCAGCACCATTGGCCCCATCACCGCGGGGCAGTTGGGCATCCGCACCGTGGACGTGGGCAACCCCATGCTGTCCATGCACTCCATCCGGGAGATGGCCGCCGCGTCCGACGTGGCCCGCATGGTGGCGGTGCTGACGCGCTTCTTCGCGTGAAGGCCGGCGTGAAGCCGTCGTGAGACACCGGACGTGAAACAAAGGAAGAGGCGGGCCCGGTTTCGACACCGGACCCGCCTCGGAGTGCTTCAGGAAGCTGGGGTGAAGACTAGTTCACGCCGACCGCGGTCCAGGCGTCCTTGACCTTCTGGACCTGGTCGGAGGTCGCGCCGTACAGGTCCGTGGCGGACTTGATGGTGGCCTCGCGGGCCTGGGCGAACGTCGTCTTCGGGGTCATGTACGTGGTGAGGGCGCGGCCGAAGATCTTCAGGCCGTCCTCCATGCCGACGCCGCCCTTCACTTCCAGGCCGGACGTCTTGTTCTTGCCGCCCTCCACCAGGAGGTAGAAGGCGTTGTTGGAGATGCCGCTGGAGCCGTGCACCTCCGTCTGCTTCGGGTAGTTCTTGTAGTTGTCGACCGAGTAGTTGTCCTTGGTCGGGTCGTTCATGTAGCGCAGGCCGTCCTCGGAGTCGCCGTTGTTGGGCGTCCAGGCCGCCTCACCGACGGTCCAGTTCCACTTGGCCTCCGGGTTGTTCTTCGCCGCGTACCACTCCACGCCCGTGCCGATGATGTCGGAGAAGGACTCGTTCAGACCGCCGGACTCGCCGCTGTAGATGAGGCCCGCGGTGCGCTCGGTGAGGCCGTGCGCGATTTCGTGACCCGCGATGTCCAGCGTGGTGAGCGGGCCGGACTGCTTCCCGTCGCCGTCGCCGTAGCTCATCTTGTCGCCGTCCCAGTACGCGTTCACGTAGTTGTTCTTCACGTGCACGTAGTTGACGAGCTTCTCGCCCGCGCCGTCGATGGAGTCACGGCCCAGGACGTTCTTGAGGAAGTCGTAGGTCATGGCCGCGCCGTAGTGCGCGTCGATGCCGGCCTTGGCGCGCGCCGGGTCGGTGGCCTCGCCCCACTTGTCGTTGTCGTCGGTGATCTTCGTCTGGCCCGACGCGGTGGACGCGTTCTTCGCGTCGTAGGTCACCACGCCCTTGCCGCGCGTCGAGTCCTCCAGCGAATACGTGCCGTCCGCGTTCTTCGTGGTCTTCAGGTCCACGTGGCCGCTGTACATGGACAGGTCGTCCGCGGTGCCCGTGGGCGGGTTCTGCGGATCCGTCGGAGGAGGCGTGGTCTCCTTCGCGGTGATGTTCAGGCTCCAGTTGTTCAGGGTGCCCGTGTCACGCGCGGCCTTGTCCTCGACCGTGATGGTCCACTCGCCCTTGGTGCTCTCGCCCGCGAAGGTGCTGGACAGGTCGAAGGAGCCGGCGATGTCGTCCTTGGAGCCGCCCTTGCGGTCCTGGATCACGGCGGACTTGCCGGAGGGGCTGGTGACGGTGACCTTCAGGTCGCCGCTCCAGGTGTGCTTGATGTTCAGGTCCACGGACAGCTTGTCGACCGTGACGCCGTCCGGGATGTTGATCTTCGACTGGACCTGGCCCTTGTCCGGGATGGCGACGTTGGGGCTGGCCGTGCCGTTGACCTGCAGCTGCGCCGCGCTCGTCTTGCTCCAGCCGCCAATCTTGTTGAAGCTCTCCAGCACCTTCCCCGTGTTGGCGTCGATGATGTAGTTCTGCTTCTTCGGCTTCTCCTGGCCGGCGATCTGCGTCACTTCCACCTGGTAGGCGGAGTGGTACTTGCCTTCCACGTCCTGGTAGATGACGCGCTCGGAAGAGGGCTGCTTGTCGGCCTTGCCGCCCAGCTCCTTCTTCGCGATGTCGATGGCCGCCTGCGGCGCCAGCTTCGGCTTCTGCGAACCCAGGCCCGCGGGGATGGGGTTCTGCTCGCCCGTGACGCTGGACACCTTGCCGTCCGTGCCCAGGTGGCTGATGACCTGCTCACCGAACACCTTCACGCCCTCGTGCACGCGATCCAGGCGCACGTGCGTCATCCCCAGCTCGTCGCGCTCGACGCTCTTGGGCGCCAGCGTGGGGCCGGACTTGTTGGCCGCCAGCAGCGACGACGCCGTCATGGGCGGGGTGAGGTGCTTCAGCGACGTCTGGATGGCCGCCTGGGCCTCCTTGCTGTCCAGCGCGAGGCGGCCCTGGGCCGCGCCCTGCGTCGACGTCGTCGTGGGGGGCACGATGGCCGCGGCCGTGGTGGTGCCGGCCACGCCCTTGACGGACTCGAAGCCGTCCTTCACGCGCAGGACGTTCTGCGCCTTCGCGGGGGCCTTCGCGGTCTCAGTGGTGGGACGGAGCGTTACGGGAGTCTGACCGTCGGTGCGGCGAATGCTCATGGGTCACTCACACTGCAAGGGGGATGAAGGATTCTCGCATGAGCCAACTTCAGAGTTTCCGATGGGTTGCGAAAGTTAAAGCGCCTTCCCAGAAAACAATGAATACCGATGGTTGAGTTCCGGTGATTGCGTCGGTTGGCACGCAGATTTTACTTGCAGTTGGGGTCCTGCTCGACCCGAACTCCCGGAATCCCCGACGCAGGTCGTCACAAATCGAGTGTTTAATGGCGTGAAAAAAGGCCGGAAATTCTTGGAAAAATCCGTTGGGGCGGAAAGGGGCCCTGGCGGGCGGGGATGTGAGGACTGATACACTGATGCATGGTTTCCCGGCCGGGATGGGCGGGGGCTGGACCCTGGGGGGGTTGGCGCATGGAGCCTTGGATTCAGGAAACGACGCGGGAGCCACGGCTCCCGCTGATGGCGGTGCAGGTGCCGCGTCGCAACTTCGAGGGATTGTTTCAATACGCGCTGCGGCCGTCGGGTTCGTTCGCCCAGGCGCTGCGGGACGTGGGGTACGACCCGGAGGCGGAGGAGGCGGAGGAGTACTTCCCCCTGGAGGTGTGGCGCGCGTCGCTGGCGGTGGCGCGGCGGCACGCGTGCCCGGGGCTGGGGAGCGAGGAGGCCAACCGGGTGCTGGGCCACCACTACGTGGAGGGCTTCGGGCAGACGCTGGTGGGGCGCATCTTCGCCACGGCGGCGCCGCTGTTGGGCGCGGAGCGGGTCCTGGCGCGGCTGCCCACGTACCTGCGCGCGGGCCGCGAGGACCTGAAGCTGATGCTGGAGGCCCGGCGCGCGCGCGAATGGCGGGCCACGGTGATGGACACGGCTCCGCTGCCGGACTTCGTGGCGGGCGTGGTGGAGCAGGTGCTGCGCCGCACGCGGGTGTTGTCGCGCGTGGACGTGATGGAGCGCGCGTCCCACGGCTACTCGCTGCGGATCCGCTGGGACGACCCCTGAGGCCGTCCGTGCGCCCCGCCCCCTCTAATTGAGGTACGTCTTGGGCGGGGTGCGCCGGGCCAGCGAGGGCGGGTAGGCGGGGCGGGCCTGACGCCAGCGGCCGATGACGTCCATCAACCCGTCGAAGGTGTCGCGCAGGGCCCAGGCGCGGTCCTCCGCGTCCGGGAGGCTCTCGCACCGCAGCAGTCCGTCGCGCAGCGCGCGCTGGACGCCGGGGCAGTCGTCGCGCTCGTCGATGAGCTGTTCGGCGGTGTGGGCGTAGAGCCGGTAGCAGCCCTCCACGTCGCCCCGGTTGTATGCGGGGGCGCCCACGTTGATGGCGTGGCCCAGGAGGGCGGCCACGGACTCCACCGCGGGCGTAGCGCAGCCCTCCAGGAGGTTCACGGCATGCTGGGGCACGTGGCGCACGCGGGTGGCGCGTTGCCGGGGTGCATCCAGCGCGGACAGGGGACGGGTGGGGCCCGGGTTTTCAAGCAGGGGCGAGATGTAGCGCGCCGGGATGACGAGCCCCAGCGCGCGGCCGTTGGCGAGCGCGGCGGTGGCGAGTCCCACCACCTGTCCCCGGGCGTCCAGGACCGGGGCCCCCGACGCGTCCTCGGGGAGGGTGCGCGACAGCTCCAGCAGGGTGAGCCAGTCCCCCAGCACCTGCACCGCGCGGACCTCCAGGGCTCGGGCCTCGGAAGGACGGCCGGGGCGGGCATGCAGCACGTGGAGCCCCTCGCCTTCGGTCGGCAGCGTGGCGGGGCCCAGCGCGAGCGCGGGGGCGAGGTTCGGCACGGACAGCCGCAGGAGGGCCAGGTCGCGCCGCTCGTCCACGGCGGCCACCTGCACCACGGGGGTGCGCAGGCCGTCGGGCAGCACGGCGGTGATGGAGCGCGCGCTCGCCACCGCGTGGAGGCTGGTCACGACGTGGCCTTCGCAGGTGAGGACGAACCCCGTGGCGGTGTGTCCGCCCAGCTCCAGCAGCACCAGGGATGCCCCCGCGCGGCGCACGGCCTCGTCGGTCCGCGCGTGGCGGGCCTGATCATCGTCGGACATCGCAACCCCCGCTTGTGAAGCCCGGGCCGGCATTCCCAGCGGGTGAAGCCTGGGGAGGTGGCCCGGTCATCCTTGTAGCAGCCCGCCTGCCCCCCGCCCAACCCACCCGGGCATCCGACGGTGTTCTCCTCGACGTTGTGATTGGCGCGGGAGTGTCGGCTCGTTAAACCTCCGCCCGGCATGCACAAGACCCACCTCGTTGGCGCTCGCACCCACAACCTGAAGGATCTCTCCGTTGACCTGGCGGAGGGGGAATTCGTCTGCATCACCGGCGTGTCCGGAGGCGGCAAGTCGAGCCTCGCGCTGGACACCCTCTACGCGGAAGGCCAGCGCCGCTTCGTGGAGAGCTTCAGCCCGTATGCCCGGCAGTTCCTCGAGCGGCTGGAGCGGCCGCCCATGGAAGCGCTGGAGCCGGTGGCCGCGGGCGTGGCGGTGGACCGGCGCGCGCCGGTGAAGAGCTCGCGCTCCACGGTGGCGACGCTGGCGGACGTGGAGCCGTACCTGTCCGCGCTCTTCACCCGCGAAGCGATGCCGGTGTGCCCGGACTGCGGCCTGGAGGCGGTCCGCACCGACGCGCGCGTGGCCGCCAAGGGCGCCCTGCGCGAACATCCGGACGCGACCGGCGTCTTCACCTTCCCGGTGCGCATCCCGGACACGTCCGCGTTCCTGGACGCGAGGGCCCGCCTGCTCAAGGACGGCTACCACCGCCTGATGGTGCAGGGCGAGGTGAAGGAGTTGGAGACGCTCAAGCCGGGCGAGTCCACCGACCCCGCGGGCGTGGCGCAGGTGGTGGTGGACCGGGTGAAGTTGTCGGACGCGAACCTGTCGCGCGTCACCCAGGCGCTGGAGGACGCGTGGGCGCGCGCGGACGGCGAAGCGCTCCTGCACCTGCCGGAGTCCCCGCCGAAGCGCCTGCGCCGGGGGCTCGTGTGCCCCAAGTGCGCGCGCGAGTTCGAGCCCGCGAGGCCGGGCCTCTTCAGCTACCAGAGCCCGGTGGGCGCGTGCGCGCCGTGTCGCGGGTTCGGACGCACCATCGGCATCGACTGGGGGAAGGTGATCCCCAACCCGTCGCTGAGCCTGTCGGAGGGCGCCATCCGGCCGTGGTCCGGCCAGTCCACGAGCTGGGAGCGGGACATGCTCCAGCGCTGGTGCCGGCAGAAGAACATCCCGCTCGACAAGCCGTGGGAGAAGCTGACCGCCGCGCAGCGGGAGTCGGTGCTCGAAGGGTCGGGGGGCTACGACGAGGGCCGCGCCTACCCGGGCGTGCGCGCGTGGTTCAAGTGGATGGAGGGCCGCACGTACAAGATGCACGTGCGCGTGCTCCTGGCCCGCTATCGCGCGTACACGCTCTGCGAGAGCTGTCAGGGCGCGCGGCTCAACGAGCAGGCCCGCGCGTGGCGCGTGGGTGGGTTGGACCTGCCGGGCTGGCACGGGCTGGAGCTGACGGAAGGCCTGGCGCGCCTGGAGGCGCTGAAGACGCTCACGGGGCAGGGGGACCTGGCGCGGCGCGAGCTGTCCGGCCGCCTGCGCTACCTCCAGCGCGTGGGCCTGGGCTACCTCACGCTGGACCGCCCCGCGCGCACGCTGTCGGGGGGAGAAGCGCAGCGCGTGTCGCTCACCGCGGCGCTGGGCACGTCGCTCACGGGCGCGCTCTTCGTGCTGGACGAGCCCACCGTGGGCCTGCACCCGGGGGACGTGCCGCCGCTCACGGAGGCCATCGCGGAGCTGGCGGACCGGGGCAACATCGCGCTGGTCATCGAGCATGATCCGCTGGTCATCCGCTCCGCGCACCGCGTGCTGGAGTTGGGCCCGGGCGCGGGACGCCAGGGTGGAACGCTGTGCTTCGACGGCACCCCGGAGGCGCTGGCGAAGCGTCAGGACCTGCCCACTGGCCGGATGCTGTCCGGTGGCACGGAGGCGCCGCGCACGCCGCGCACCCGCACGGGAGCGCTGGTCATCCGCGAGGCGCGCGAGCACAACCTGAAGGACGTGTCCGTCCGCGTGCCGCTGGGCGTGCTGTGCGCCATCACCGGCCCCAGCGGCTCCGGCAAGAGCACGCTGATGGACGAGGTGCTCTACCGGCACCTGGCGCGCGGCCTGGGCGTCAAGGACGTGGAGACCCCCGGCGACGTGGCGGCGGTGGAGGGCGGCGCGCAGGTGGAGGCCATCACCTTCGTGGATCAGTCTCCGCTGGGGCGCACGTCGCGCGGCAACGCGGCCACGTACACCAAGGCGTGGGACCGGCTGCGCGAGCGCTTCGCGTCTGAGCCCGAGGCGGAGGTGCGGGGCCTGACGTCCGCGCACTTCTCCTTCAACGTGGACAAGGGCCGCTGCGAGGCCTGCGCGGGCGAAGGCTACGAGACGGTGGAGATGCAGTTCCTCGCGGACGTGGCCCTGCTGTGCGCGGTGTGCCGGGGCCGGCGTTTCAAGGAGGAGGTGCTCGCGGTCCGGCACCACGGCTTCAGCGTGGCGCAGGTGCTGGAGATGACGCTGGATGAAGTGCTCCAGCACTTCGGCGACGACGCGGCGCTCAAGCGCACCCTGGGCCCGGCGCAGCGCCTGGGCCTGGGCTACCTGCCCCTGGGCCAGCCCCTGTCCACGCTGTCCGGTGGCGAAGCGCAGCGGCTGAAGCTGGCGCGCGCGCTGGCCAGCGACGCGAAGGGCACGCTGTTCCTCATCGACGAGCCGAGCGCCGGCCTCCACGCGGAGGATGTGAGCCACGTGATGGCGTCGCTGCACGCGCTGGTGGACCGGGGCGCGAGCGTGCTGGTGGTGGACCACGACGTGTCGGTGATGAAGGGCTCGGATTGGATCATCGACCTGGGGCCCAAGGGCGGTCGCGACGGCGGCCGGCTGGTGGCGGAGGGCACGCCCGAGGACGTCGCGAAGGTGAAGGGCAGCGCCACCGCCGCCGCGCTCCGGGGCGAGGGCAAGCCGCTGGCCCGCGCGGTGAAGCTGCGCAAGCCGGGCAAGGAGGCTCCGCCCGCCATCGAGGTGGAGCACGCGCGCGAGCACAACCTCCAGGACGTGTCGTGCCGCATCCCGCTAGGGAAGATGACCGTGGTGACGGGGCCCAGCGGCTCCGGCAAGAGCTCGCTGGTGTTCGACGTGGTGTTCGCCGAAGGGCAGCGCCGCTTCCTGGAGACGCTGACGCCCTACGCGCGGCAGTTCCTCCCGACGCTGCCGCGTCCGGACGTGGAGCGGATCAGCAGCATCCCGCCCACCGTGGCGCTGGAGCAGCGCACGTCGCGCGCGGGCGCCACCAGCACCGTGGCCACCGTCACCGAGGTGGCCCACTACCTGCGCCTGATGTACGCGAAGATTGGCGAGCCGCACTGCCCGAACGACGACACGCCCATCGGCGCCACCACGCCGGCGGCGCTCTTCGCGCAAATCACCTCGACGAAGGGGGACGGGCAGGTGCTGGCGCCCGCGGTGCGTGCTCGCAAGGGCACGTACCTGGATGTCTTCACGGCGGCGGCCCGCGCGGGCATCACGCAGGCCATCGTGGACGGGGAGCTGGCGTCCACGGACGACCCGCCCCGGCTGGCGAAGACGAAGGAGCACGACATCGACCTCGTGATGTACGAGGGCAAGCTCGCGAAGCTGCCGCGTGAGCTGTTCGAGTCCTCGCTCAACTGGGGCAAGGGCGCGTTGAAGGTCCGCACGGGCAAGGCGGAGACGCTCCTGTCCAGCGAGCGCACCTGTCCGAAGTGCGGCACCGCCGTGCCGGAGCTGGATCCGCGCTGGTTCTCCTTCAACACGAAGCAGGGCCGCTGCGAGTCGTGCGAAGGCACCGGCGTGCAGGGCGGCGCGACGGCGATGGCGGAGGGCGAGACGGCCCCGTGCAGGACGTGCGGTGGCAGCCGGTTGGCGCCCATGCCTCGCGCGGTGCGGTTGGAGGGCGCTCGCTACCACGAGGTGGTGCAGGCGTCGGTGACGTCCACGCTCGCGCGCGTGCGCACCTGGAAGCTCAAGGGCGACCGGGCGCTGCTGGGTGAGACGGCGCGGCAGGAGATGCTGCGGCGGTTGGAGTTCCTGGAGCGCGTGGGCCTGGGCTACCTGTCCCTGGACCGCAACGCGGCCACGCTGTCTGGTGGCGAGATGCAGCGGCTGCGGCTGTCCGCGCAGTTGGGCGCGGGCCTCACCGGCGCGCTGTACGTGCTGGATGAGCCCACCATCGGCCTGCATCCGCGGGACACGCACCGGTTGCTCGACAACCTGCGCGCGCTGGTGGACACGGGCTCCACGGTGCTGGTGGTGGAGCATGACTCGGACACCATCCGCGCGGCGGATCACCTGCTCGACCTGGGGCCCACCGGTGGACGGGGCGGCGGCCACATCCTGGCCGAGGGCCCTCCGGACGTCGTGCTGGAGTCGGACTCTCCCACCGCGCTCGCGCTCCGGGCCGCTCAGGTCCGGCCTCCGTCAGGGCGGGGCGAGCCCCAGGCGTGGGTGGAGCTGAAGGGCGCTCGCGCGAACAACCTCCAGCGCGTGGACCTGCGGCTGCCGGTGGGTCGGCTCAACGTCGTGTCCGGCGTGTCGGGCTCCGGCAAGAGCACGCTCATTCGTCAGGTGCTGTTCCCGGCGCTGAGGGACAGGTTGGGACTCGTCACGTCGAAGCCCGGCGCGTTCGATTCGCTCAAGGGCGTGGACTCCATCAAGCGGGTGTTGTCGGTGGATCAGTCGCCCATCGGCCGCACGCCGCGCTCGGTGCCGGCCACGTTCCTGGGCATCTGGGACGAATTGCGCCGCGTGTTCGCGGCCACGCCCGAGGCGAAGATTCGCGGCTTCGGGCCCGCGCGCTTCTCCTTCAACACCGCGAGCGGCGGCCGCTGCAAGGTGTGCGAAGGGCAGGGTGCCATCTCCCACGAGATGTCCTTCCTGCCGGACGTCGTCACGCCGTGCGAGGCCTGCAACGGGGCGCGCTTCGACGCCGCCACGCTGGAGGTGCGCTACCACGGCCTCACCGTGGGCGATGTGCTCCGACTGTCCGCGGACGAAGCCAAGGACGTGTTCCGTTCGCTGCCCAAGGTGGCCGCGCCGCTGGTGTGTCTGGCGGACCTGGGCGTGGGCTATCTGCAACTGGGCCAGGGCTCCAACACGCTGTCCGGTGGCGAGGCGCAGCGGCTGAAGCTGGCCGCGGAGCTGACGGCCACCTCCCGCCACGAGCCCACGCTGTACGTGCTGGATGAGCCCACCACGGGCCTGCACCTGGGCGACGTGGAGAAGCTGATTACGTTCCTGGGCCGGTTGGTGGACCGGGGTGACACGCTGGTGGTCATCGAGCACCACCCGTCGGTCATCGCCGCGGGCGACCACGTCGTGGAGCTGGGGCCGGAGGGCGGCGAGGGCGGTGGCCGCATCGTGGGCGAAGGCACCCCCCGCGAGGTGGCGAAGCTCAAGACGCCCACGGGCCGGGTGTTGAAGACGGTTTTTTCCACTGAAGAACCCAAGGCCCGCGTGGCTTCGCGGGGACGGTGAAACCTTGAACCTCTTCCGGCATCCTGCGCGTCGCATGCGAACCCCACTGCTGTTCACCGTCGCGACGGTGCTCTGCCTCTCCACGGCGGCTTCCGCCGCGGAACCCAAGACCGAGAAGAAGCCCATGTCCTTCCATCAGCTCTCCGCCAACCGGCTGGACGGCAAGCCCGAGAAGCTGTCGGACTTCCAGGGCAAGGTCGCCCTCGTCGTGAACACCGCGTCCGAGTGCGGCTACACGCCGCAGTACAAGGGCCTGGAGGCGCTGTACGCGGGCTACAAGGACAAGGGCGTCGTCGTCCTGGGCTTCCCGTCCAACGACTTCGGAGGTCAGGAGCCGGGCACGTCGCAGGAGATCGCGAAGTTCTGCGAGCTGCGCTTCAAGGTCACCTTCCCCATGTTCGAGAAGGTGAAGACGAAGGGCGAGGGCCAGTCCCCCGTCTACGCGTTCCTCGCCAAGGAGCACGGCGAGCCCAAGTGGAACTTCCACAAGTACGTGGTGGGCAAGGATGGCCAGGTGAAGGCCGCCTTCCCCAGCAGCGTCACGCCCGACAGCCCGGAGCTGAAGGCCGCGCTCGACAAGGCGCTCGCGGAGAAGTGACGTTCGTTTCCCGGTGCCGGGCCCGGTGCTTCCGGGGCCGCGCCGGGGTGGGATGCGAGGCCGTCCGACTTCCGACGCGGCCTTCCTTCCCGGGGGCTGCTCGGCTTGGCGCGCGGACGTGCGCAGCTTGGGTCCCGGCCCATGTTCCCTCGCTCCTGCTACTTCCGCTTCGTGACCGGGGTGCTGCTCGTCGCGCTCGTCGGCGGGTGTGCGTCGGTGGAGCCCCAGCGTTCGCAGCTGACCACGCGCGTGGGCCGTTCGGACCTGCCCGTGGCGGTGTTGCGTGCCCGCGTGCGCGACCTGGCCCGGCGCTTCTCCGGACTGCTGGAGGCCCTGGCGGACGACCTCGCCGTGCGCTCCCGTTCGCCCAAGGTGGCCGGGGCCATGCTGCGCTTCAAGGCCAACTCCGTGCCCGCCATGCAGAGCGCGCTCTTCCAGCCGGACCCCGTGGCCGCGCTCATCGACGCCTGGGCGCTGCTGGTCCAGATCCAGGACGCGCTGCCTCAATACGCCGAGGACACACCCCCGGAGCTGCTGTCCGCCGCCCGCGAATCGCTGGAGGACATGGAGGCCCAGCTCGAGGACGAGTGGCGTGAGATCACCGGAAGCGAGGACGTGACCCGAGCGCGGGACATCGTGCATGGGTGGGCCGCGGAGCATCCGCTGACGGGACCGCTCGTCACGCGCCAGTCCACCGCGCCGCTCCTGGCCTCCGTCACCGAAGCCTCCGGCGGCGGACTGCGCTCCACGGCGGCGGGACTCATCGAGGACACCCGGGACCTCACCTCGCGCGTGGACCTCTACGCGACCAGCCTGCCCCGACAGGCACGCTGGCAGGCGGAGCTGGTCGTGGACGACGCGATGCGCTCGCCCCTGCTCCAGTCCACGCTGTCGGAAATGGGCCGCACCGTGGACCTGCTGGAGCGCGTGGGCTCGGTGGCCGCGAACACGCCCGCGCTCATCGCCCACGAACGCAAGGCTGTCCTGGACTCGCTGCACGCCGAACGACTGGGCCTCCAGGGCTTCGTCACCGAAGAGCGACAGGCGGTGCTCGCGGAAGTGGACCGCGAACGCAAGGCGGTGGTGGACGCGCTGCATGCTGAACGCGTGGCCACGCTCCAGCAGATGGACGGGCTGGCGCGTGGCTGGGTGGACCACGCGTTCGACCGGCTGGGGCCCCTGGTGGACCGGGTCTTCCTCTGGCTGGTGCTGCTGGTGGCGCTGGTGGGCGCGGGTGGCCTGCTGGGCGCGTGGGTGCTCACGCGCGCCCTGCGGCGCTCGCACTGAGCGGGGCCGTGCCTACTTCTGCTTCTCCGCCTTGGGCGGGAACTCCTTCATCATCTTCTCCACGCCTTCGTCGAGCTTCTTGCCGGCGCTCTGGATGCTCGGGGTGTCGCCCAGGTTCGCCTGGGCCGTGCCGCGCCACACGAGCTTCTTCTCCTTCGCGTCCACCACGTCGAGGATGAGCGTGCCGACGTCGTACTGGCGCACGTAGGTTCCTCCTCCGCCGTACGGCCCGTAGTACGAGCCCCAGAACGGATCCCACGGGTAGCCGTAGTAGTTGTCCACCATCTCCGCCGACAGCCGCGTGTCGATGGCGCCCTGCCAGCCGATGAGGAAGTCCGGGTTCTCGCTCGCGTCCACCTTCCGGTAGCCCCTCGACTGGAGGTCCTGGTTCACCGCCTCCTTCACGCGGGAGTCGGTGATGTCGTTGTTGATGCGCGCGTCCTGGGTCTTCTGGGGCTGCGCCATCCACGAATAGGTGCGGAAGTTGTCGATCCGCTGCACCGCCGCGGGGTCGTAGTTGGTGCCTACGTCAACGCCCGCGCAGGACGCGAGCCCCAGGCCCACCAGCACGGGAACGACACGGGACAGCAGACGCATGACGGCCTCCTCGGGGACGTTGTGCCCCGGGGAACGGGACACGGTCGGCTTCATGACGTTGGGCACAGCCCGGAACGATGTCCCGGTCGCGCCCGCCCGTCCGCCTCCGACTCCCGGGAGGGGCGGCTCAGTCGCCGCGCGATCCCTTGTCTCCCTTGCCCTTGAACCACTTCGCGCCCTCGGACCGGGCCAGGACGACGGCCAGCCGCGCGCGCTTCTGCGGGGTCAGGTCCTTGGCGAGCGCCTGATACATCTCCCGGTCCAGCGCGGAGATCTGCGCCCGTGCGTCGAAGACCTTCTGCGCCGCCGCGTCCACCTGCCCCAGCGCCGCGCTGTCGCCCCGCGACGCCAGGTGCAGCGTGCGAGCGGAGTCCCGCACCTGTTCGCGCAAGGGCCGACGGCGCTCCTCGAAGCGGCGCAACGTCTCATCCATCTTCAGGGCCTGCGCGCTGTCCAGCTCCAGCGTGTCCGCCAACTCCAGCACCTGGCGCAGGCGCTGCCGCTGTTCGGCCTTCGCCGTGCGCTCGGGGTCGCGCGCTTCCGGTCCTTTCGCGCCGGGCTGGGCCAGGGCCATCACCGGCAGCGCGAACGCCAACGCCCAGGTCATCCGCTTCATCGTCTTCACAGGGCCTCTCCCAGGTCGTCGAAGTCGTCGTCCCAATCCATCATGTCGTCGTCGCTGTCGGAGATGGACGCCAGCGCGTCCGCGTCCAGCGGCTCCAGCCCGGCCCACGCCTCGAACGCGGCCATCGTCTCCGCGTCCATGTCGCCGCCGCCGCTGCCCGCCATCGGGACGGTCGTCCCTGTCCGGGGCGCCTTGAGCCGCTCCAGCGCGGACGGGCCCAGCATCAGCGCCACCACCGCGGCGACGGCGGCGAGCGAACCCAGCGCCCGGCGTCCCATCCACCGGCGCGTCTGTTCCCGGCGCCAGGCCGCCAGGGTCCGCGCGCCCAGGCCTTCCTGCGCGCGCGCTTCGATGGCCGTCTGGGGCGGCAGCGTCACCAGGCCCAGCACCTCCTGGGCGGACGCCACCTCCGCCTGACAGGCCGCGCAGGACTCCAGGTGGGACCGGAAGCGCGTGGCCTCCTCATCCTCCAGCGCCCCGGCGGCGTGGAGGCTCGCCTGCTCCTCGTATTCCACGCACGCACCCATCACGGCTTCTCCCCTGGCGTCCCGGTCACGTCGGCCTTCAAGCGTTTCACCGCGTGGTGGAACTGCACCTTCGCGTTGTTCTCAGTGATGCCCAGAGTCTGGGCGATGTCCTTGAACGGCAGTCCGCCGTCCACCCGCAGCGTCAGCACCTCGCGCTGGCGGCGGGGCAGGGCGAGCACCGCCTGGCGCACCTGCTGTCCGCGCTGGGTGCGCTCCAGGGCCGCCTCCACGCTCTCCCCGTGATCCCCCGCCACGTCGTCCGTCACCGCTTCCACCAGCACCGGCCGCCACCGGAAGCCCTGCCGCGCGTGGTTCTTCGCCAGGTTGAGCGCCACCCGCACCAGCCAGGCCCGGAAGGGCGCGGGCGTCGTCGGGTTGAAGCGCGCGAACACCCGGCGCGAAGCCTCCAGGGCCCGGAGGAACGCCTGCTGCGTCAGGTCCGCCGCGTCCTCCGCGCTCGTGGTGTAGCGGCGCATCAGCGCGAAGACGAGCCCCCGGTGCCGCTCGAAGAGCTGGCCGAACGCCGCCGCGTCCCCCGCCAGGAAGGCCCCACACAGGGCCTCGTCCGTGGGAGTCCCCGCGCCCTGTCCAGGCCGCGCCAGTCCTAGGACCCGTCCGCTCACATGGCCTCCAACCCGCCAGCGCACGGAAGGTTATTTTCCGGGCGATTTCGCCCTGAAAATCCACCGGGCGTCCGGAATCCGGCAGCCGGGCCAGGAGGCCTGGGGGTGGCCTGGGGACGGCTCGGAGCGGGCCCGGGGCCGGCTTGGAGGAGGAACGGCCAGGAAGGACTGCCCGGGAACCCGTCGGGCGCGACGGGGCGCCTCCAGGGCACCGGCGTCAGGCGGAGGCGCTGGTCCCGCCGGGGGCGGCGGGGTGCGTCTGGAGGTACTTCAGCACGTCGTCCAGGTGCCGGTAGACGCGCACCTCGTGCTGGATGACGTGTTCGACGGTGCCGTCCGCGCCGACGATGAAGGTGACGCGCCGGTCCACGTTGAGCAGGGGCCACAACACGCCCCAGGCGCGGCTGATCCGCCGCTCGTCGTCCCCCAGCAGGGCGAAGTGGATGCCCTCCTGTTCGGCGAAGTCGCACTGGGTGGTGAGGGTGTCCACGGAGACGCCGACCAGCTCCGCGCCCAGCTCGCGGATCCGCTCGTGGTTGTCCCGGAACGCCCGGTTCTCGATGGTGCACCCCACCGTGAAGGCGCGGGGGAAGAAGAAGAGCACCACCCGCCGGCCGCGCAGCCCCGACAGCCGCACGTCCTGACCGTGGCAGTCGGTCGCGACGAAGTCTGGCGCGAGGTCTCCGACAGAAATCATGCGGTGCGTACTCCTCCCGGGGCAGCGGGCTCCGCCTTCCCCTACCACGTTTTCCCCGTCATCCCACGCCGCGCCGCGCCGGCCGCCCGGTCCGTCGGGAATCTGGCTAAGGTCTCCCATCGTGTTGCCTGCCAGGACTGAACTCGACGACCCCGCCTTCCGCAGCGCCCTCGCCACCGCCCTGGGGGTGACGCGGGTGGCGCGCGTCACCGGCCTGGACCGCACCGGCGTGGAGGTGGCCTGCGCGGTGCGCCCCGGAGGCCACGTGCTCCAGGTCTGCAACGGCAAGGGCCTCACCTTCGAGGACGCCGCCCGGGGCGCGCTCCTGGAGACGGCGGAGCTGTGGGCGGCGGAGACGGTGCGCCCGGAGCGGCTGCGCTGGGGCACCCGCGCGGAGCTCGAACGGGCAGGCGCCCCCGTCTGGGGCGTGGAGTCCCTGGGGTCCGCGGGGCAGGTGGCGGTGCCGAGGCTCGCGGGGCCGGACGTGCGGCTGGCGTGGTGCGAGGCGAAGGACGCGCGAAGCGATGCGCCCGTCTGGGTGCCGGCGCAGGGGGTGTACTGCCCGCCGTCGGGGACGGTGGAGCTGGGGCCGGTGTCGGTGGGCTGGACGACGAACGGCTCCGGCGCGCATCCGGACTCCGAGCGCGCCCTGCTGCACGCGCTCCTGGAGGCCACCGAGCGCGACCAGCTCTCGCGCGCGCTGCCGGAAGGGTGGACGGAGGCCGGCGTGGTGAAGCGCATGGTGCGCCCGGAGAGCCTGCGGGACGGTGCGCCGCGCACGGCCGCGCTGTGGGAAGCGCTGCACGCGCGAGGGTTCCACGCGTACCTCTTCGACGTGACGCCCGCGCCCCGTGGGCGGGGGGGCCGTGGGGCGGTGGGGTTGCCGGTGGCGGCGGCGGTGCTGGTGGACGCGGAGGAGGGGCCGGTGCCGCTCACCGCGGGCTATGCGTGCGCGCTGGAGCGGGACGAGGCGTTGCTCAAGGCCCTGCTGGAGGCCGCGCAGTCGCGGCTGACGGACATCCACGGCGCGCGCGAGGACGTGGAGGCGGCGGACCGCGACGCGGCGCTGGGATTCGCCCAGGCGCTGTCGGAGGTGCGGCCCCGGCACCTCGCGGAGGACCTCCCGGAGGTCGACCCCCGGCGCACGCGCACGGTGGCGGCGCGGGTGCGCACGGTGTTGACCCTGCTGGAGGGGGCGGGCTTCGCCCAGGTGGCGGCGATGGCGTTGGACGCCCCGCTGGGCGGGCTGCACGTATGGAAGGTCGTGGTACCGGGCATGCGCGTATCGGAGCTCCTGTGAAGCGGCGGGCCGAAGACCTGGTGGTGTTCCTGGGGCCCTCGTTGCCCGCGGCGGAGGCGCACAAGCTGGCGCCGTGCACGGTGCTGCCCCCGGCGCGCCAGGGCGACGTGTGGCGGGCGCTGTCGCTCAAGCCCCGCGCGCTGGTGCTGGTGGACGGCGTCTTCGAGGCGCAGCCGTCGGTGTGGCACCACGAACTGCTCGCGGCGATGGAGGCGGGCGTGGCGGTGTTCGGCGGCGGCAGCATGGGCGCGCTGCGCGCCGCGGAACTGGCCTCGCACGGCATGGTGGGCGTGGGCCGCATCTTCGGCTGGTACCGCGACGGCGTGGTGGTGGACGACGCGGAGGTGGCGCTGCTGCACGCGGACGCCGAACACGGCTGGCGTCCGCTCACCGTGCCCCTGGTCAACGTGCGCCACGAGGCGGAGCGGGCGCGCAAGGCCCGCGTGCTGGGACGCTCCGGAGCGCAGGCCCTGGTGGACGCGGCCGCGGGCCTCTTCTACCAGGAGCGCACCTGGGCGCGGATCCGCGAGGCGGTGGCCCCCGCCTGGTCCGTCCCGTCGCTCGCGGCCTGGGATGCGTGGTTCGCGGACGGGGTGGAGGACCTCAAGCGGCTGGATGCCATCGCGTGCGTGCGCTCCGCGGCGGAGTTCGTGGGCCTGTCCGCCCCCGCGATGCCGGGCGCGCGGCGCAATCCCTCGTCGCTGGTGCGGCGTCGGCGGCTGGTGGAGGACGTGACGCGCGTGGGGGGCCGGGCCGTGGACTCCGGCCAGGTGCTGGAGCTGCTGCGCGGTGCCCCGGACGCGGCGGCCTGGGCGGAGGCGGGCCTGCGCAGGGCGCTGCTCGCCGGGTGGGTGCGCTCGCTGGGCCTCACGGTGACGGAGGAGGAGATCGCCACCGAGGAGGCCGCGTGGTGGAAGGAGCGGGGCGTGCGCTCTTCGCGCCGCGAGGCCTTCCTCGCCGCCAGCGGGCTGGACGCGCCGGGCCTGCGCCGGTTGTGTGAGACGCGCGCGCTGGAGCGGCTGGCCCTGGCGCAGGCCTCTCGGCTGCTGCCGGATGGGCCCTCGTGGGACGAAGCGCTGGCGTCCGAGGCCCGGCTGGGCGGCCAGTGGGAGCAGGCTGCCCGGGCGCTGCTGTCTCAGGCGGATGCCACGGACGAGGACGCGGCTGAAGGCGACTGACGCGAGCAATCCCAGGCAGCGAGGTCGGCAGGACCCCGCCGGGGAGCAAACCGCCGTGTCCGGGCGATACACCGTGTCTCACCGAAACCCGAAGGCCCCCGGGCTCCCTGCCGGGTTGGCCGTCCGCTCAGGGGTCCGCCTTCCCAGGACGTCGTGAAAAAACGTGACAGCCCCGCACGGCCAGCTAGGGTCAACCCCGGAGGTTGTCCGCATTGAGCACCGCTCCCTGGGTGGTTCCGCCGAGGTGGCCCGCGCCGTCAACGGCCGGGTGCGCTCGCGGTTTGCGGGGAATCCAACCTCCGTGGTGGGATGCGACAGGGAAGGTCCCCCCGGCGGTCTTGTTTCACCGACACCGCGCTCCTACTTCGCAGGTTGTGTCGCTTCTTGAGCCAGGGCCATGACGACGCCGCTCCACCCGGACCAACTGGAAGTCGGCCACCACGTCGGACCGTGGCGCATCGTCGGCTCGTTGGGTGCGGGAGGCTTCGGCCGGGTCTTCAAGGTGGAGCGGGGCGGGCACGTCTACGCGCTGAAGATTGCCTTGCGTCCGGCGGGGCCGCACGCCGCGGAGGAGGAGGACGTCAACGGCCGGCTGTCGCGTGAAGTGGCGGCGCTGCTCGCCTGCGCGCCACATTCCAACCTGCCGCGCGTGCACGCGGTGGATCGCTGGCCCGCGCCGCCGGATGGCTACTTCTTCCACGTCACCGACTACGTGGACGGAGAGACCTTCCACGAGTGGCGCTGGCGGGTGAAGCCGTCCGCGGCGCACCTGCTCACCGTCTACACGGAGGTCGTGCGGGTGGTGGCGGATCTGCACCGGCGGGGCGTGCACCACCGGGACCTGAAGGCGGACAACCTGCTCATCCGCCGCGTGGATGAACGGCCGGTGCTCATCGACCTGGGCACGGCGCGCATCCCGGGCGCCTCCACGCTGACGGTGGGCGTGGCGCCCGCGTCTCCGCACCTGTTGCCGCCCGAGTGCGTGGCCTTCCTGCGCGAGGGCTCCTGGAAGTCGGGTGCGAACTTCGACGCGGGCGTGCCCGGAGACCTCTACGCGCTGGGCGCGCTGCTCTACGAATCGCTGACGGACGGCTACGCGTTCGACCCGAGGCTGCCCTACGACCGGCTGCTGCCTGCAATCGAGACGGTGGTGCCGCGCGCCCCGCATGAGGTGAACCCCAAGGTGCCCCAGGCCCTGGGCGACATCGCGATGCGGCTGCTCTCCAAGCGCCCCGAGGATCGCTATTCGAGCACGGAGACGCTGCTGCAGGCCCTCTGGGAGGCCGCGAAGGACAAGCGCCATCAGGAGTGGAAGCTGTCGCTGGACATCCCGGTGGACCGGGAGGCGCCGTTGGTGGACCGGGGCGTGGTGTCGCTGTCCCAGTTCCCCGGGACCGCCGGGCCCGCCCTTGAGCCCGAACCCGTGTCGGAGCCGGTCGAGACCCCAACTCCATCCACCGAGTTGCCTCCGTCCCCTGATGCGTCCGTTCCAGGGGAGGAGACGCCCCTGGACGTTCCACCGTTGTCCGGGGCGCGGCGTCACCGCATCGCCGGGTTGCTGGGCCTGGGGGTTCTGCTCCTGGGCCTGCTGGTCTTCGGTCTGTTCCGGTCGGTTCCGAGCACCCGCCGCCCCGCTGTCCCGCCTGATTCAGAGAAAGGAAGTTCGTCCGTGACGCCAACCCCGAGTCTTCCCGACGCCTCCGTGCTCGCGGTGGCGTCCGCCCCGGATGCGGGGGCTGCCCCCGAGGAGGCGCCATCCGCGCCCGTTGAGGACGCCGAAAGGGTCGCGGCCACGACCACGCCCGTGAAGCCCTTGCGCACGGATGGGGGCGTCCTTCGCAAGGTCGCCGGAGCGGCCGCCGCGGCCTGCGTGGGCGCTTCCTGCGGGGGCGGCACTGGCAGGATCGTACGCGAGGGCGACACCCACGACCCGTGCCCCAGGGGCGCCGCCAGGGCCATGCGGGAACTGCAAGTTGCACCCAGGGGGGTTGCCCTTTGGGCGAGC
Organism: Corallococcus sp. bb12-1; assembly: GCF_026626765.1. Taxonomy (NCBI): domain Bacteria; kingdom Pseudomonadati; phylum Myxococcota; class Myxococcia; order Myxococcales; family Myxococcaceae; genus Corallococcus; species Corallococcus sp. bb12-1. The sequence continues at coordinate 22,138 of NZ_JAPNJZ010000024.1, forward strand.
GCGTCGGAGGACCGATACGTGGGCATGGTCCCGGTCTCCCCGGGATGGCGGTCCATGAAGGTTGACCCAGCTTCAGCGTATCTAGGCGATGAAGACGGCGATTTTCGCATGAAGGTGAGAATCATCTTCGGGAAGACACGCACGCGGTTCCTGATCACGGAGCTGACCAAGCCGGATGGGACGATCCTGCCGGTGTGCATGGATTACATCGCGGAAGAGGATAAACTGCCCGGCTTTGAGTCGCGTATCCCTCAGGAGGGGAGTCGAACTCCGCGGGACACGGCCACGGTTCGCTACGTCCCGGGCTTCTTGAGATTCGTGGTTCCGGTGCAGTCCTTTGTGAACGTGGACGACGGCTGACGGCGCCCTTCGCAGGGTCGCACTACCCAGGGGGATGGGGCCTCGTGGGGTAGGGGGCTTCGGACGAGCCTCGTGGTAAACAGGGAGGCCCCTGTTGCCCCGGTTCGAGGAGCCCTCCACACCGTGCCCTCCTGTCTGTCCGTAGCGCTCCCGGTCCTGCTCTGGTCGACGTGCCTCCTGGCGGCTGCTCCCCACCAGGAGGTGAAGGGGGAGGCAGGGGAGGTTCTTCGTGTGGAGGTGGGCCCGGAAGGAACCTCGACGCGGCCCATCCGGATGGGCTTGGGGCTGAGCACGACCCTGCTGTTCGACACCGACATCCAGCAGGACCAGGTGAGCCTGGAAGGACGCGCCCAGTTCGTTCGGGTGAGCACGGGCAATGCGCTCCTCGTGCTCGTTCCCTCCGGGGAACTGCGCGTGGGGGAAACCCTGAAGCTGTCTGTTCCGTACAAGGATGCGACCCTTCCCGCGCGGCTGGTGCTGACCCTTCAGGTCCAGATCGAGGCGGTGGACCGTCAGGTCGAAGTCTCCCGGCGGTCCCGCTCCGCGGAGTCGTACCGCCAGGAAGCGGAACAGTTGCGCGCGGAGCTGGAGCGCTTGCGCCAGGGCGACGCGCGGGGGGCCGCGCTGGCTCCTGAAAGGCTGGAAGGATTCCGAGCCCTCGTGTTGGGCACGGGCGCGATTGCGGACATCAGCGTGAGAGCCGAATCCCATGGCCTGACCTGCCAGAATCCGTGTTCCCTGCGCATTGCGCGAAGCTGGGCGTACAGCGGGGGGACACGGCGGGCCCTCCACCTTGAGTTGGAGTTGACCGGCGGCGCGCCATGGACCATCGGGCGCGCGGTGTTGTCCGATGGCAAGGGGCATGAGTGGGAATCGCTGACGCCCTGGCAAGCCGCGCCAGCGACGCCCGGTTCGACAACGCGGGCGACCGTGGAGTTCGAGATGAACGAGGGCAAAAAGCCGGGGCCCTACTCCCTGAGGATATGGGATGCGACGGGGTCGCGCAGTTCGCTGTTCACGGATGCGCTTTTCCTGTGAAGGCTGGCCCTGCGGTTCAGTCGAGGAACCGGCGTTCCCAGCGGCGCAGGGCCCCGTTCTCACGGAAGGGGCGCGCTGCTTCGCGCGACGTCAGCCAGGGCTCCAGGACCCGCGCCAGCTCACGGTAGGCGGGCAACACGCTTCCCTGGGAGGTATCGCCCGCGTCGGGTGCGTCCCCCAGGATGACCACGGTACGGTCCTCCCCGAGCGGTTGCACGGCCGTGCCGGGGTGCGTGAGCCGGGCCCGCAGGGCTTCCGCGCCGCCCAGTTCGCCCAGGACGGGAGGTCCCAGGAAGTTCATCCAGTGGATGCCACGCACACGGGTTCCCAGGTACCGCGAGGCATCCTCGTCGGGAACATCCATGCCTGGGTACAGGATGCGTTCTTGCTCCAGACGTTCACGCACGCCCGAAAGCTGTGACAGGGCATGGAAGGCAAGCCCCGCGTGGCCAGAGTCGAAGGGGAGGACTGTCGCCAGCTCCGACGCCAGTCTTTGAACGCGAGCAGGCCCCTGTCGTTCAAGGAACGCCGTGGGAAGCCAGCATGAAATGGCGCAGACAGCCCGGGCTGCATCTTCCTCAGACAACGCGCCCTGGTCCTGGCCCTGATAATTGAATTCATGGTCCGCGACACCGCTCGGCCTGTCGGTCAATTGCAGCCTGGGAGCGCTTGCTTCGCGCAAAGCGGTGCGTTGAACCGCCCACGCTTCGGCCGTGAGTTCCTGCCAGTCCCCTTCCGTGTCGGGATACCAACGCAGAACATCGCGGCCCACCGCCTCCAGGTAGACGTCCAGGGCGCGCAGGACGCTGTGCCCCATCTCCTGATGGGAGCGGTGCATGTAGAAGGAAATGCAGATGCCTTCCTGGAGCACGACAGCGCCATTGCGTGCATGGACGCGAATCCGGGGCGGGGCGTTCATTCAGTGGACTCCCCATCCGGGCGCGACAAGTGAGACGTTGTCGCCGAACGCCGCGCGATAGACTTCTCCCTGGTTTTTGCCCTCGTGCGGTGGCCCCTCTGGATACCTTCGCCAACTTGGATTGTTGCTGATGGGGCAGGGGAACTTGAAGTCGAAGACCTCCTGGACCTTCAGTGGATTTCCCACGTGGATGACCACATCCGGCACCAGAGTTCCCCTGAGCTTTACTGTACGGCCTGACAGGATCAATGCCTGCTCCGCCTCGGGACTGATCAGCTCCAGTGCCTTCGTCTTGGGATCATACCGGTAGCGAGGCTTGAGGCTGAACCCGCCGGGACGTTCGACGGACAGTCGGGCCTGGACGCAGCGCATGGCCGCCTCGTGCTTCATCTGGCCCAATTGCATGGCCCGGGTGATGGGGTTCCCTGCTGCGTCCGTCCCCACGACTTGCCTGCACTGCTCCGCCGTGGGCGTCTGCCCAGCGAAGAGCTGCTTGTTCACCTCCCAACTGGCTTCACTTGCACACGTCTCCATGATCTCCCGGCCCCGTGCTCGCGCCGCCTCGTCCATCACCTTGAGCGCCCCCGCGACGGACGCCCCCGCCTGGGCGGAGGCCCGGATGCTCATGGGCAGGACCGTCTCCTCGCCCACGACCCGGGTGCAGTACGCCGGGTTCTGCCGACATGCGTTCGAGCCCGAATCCATCGTCTGCTTGAGTTCGCGCCGAGTCCGGCCGACACCCGTGGACTGACACCCTGAGAGAAGCAGCAGGCCCATGAGGGCCGCCGTGAACCGGAAGCGCATGCCCCGAAGCGTGCCAGAAATCCCGCCATCCGCGTCCCCATCCCGGCCGCCCCGCCGTGTAGGGTTCCGCCTCAACGATGACCTCCGACCTGACGCCCGAATCCCTGCGCTGCGTCCGCGCCGATGCGCGCGAGCCCGAGGGCTACCGGGCCGCCCTCGGCGACACGCGCGCCTCCCTGCTCCACACCGATCCCCCCTATTGCCTGCTCACCCGGCGTCGCAAGGGCGGGGATCTGCGCGACCCCCGCGCGCACAAGAAGATCGACCGCAACCCCATCGTCCGCTTCGAGTCCGTGCGCGACTACCGCGTCTTCTCCGACGCCTGGCTGTCCCGCGCCGTCGCGCACCTCACCCCCGACGCGCCGCTCATCATCTGGACCAACCTGCTCGGCAAGGAGCCCATCCTCAGTGCTGCCCGCGAGCTGGGCTATCCCCACCTGCGCGGCGAATACGTCTGGGGCAAGCGCACCACCGACAAGAACGCCAACGAGCAACTGCTGCGCGTCTACGAGGTCGCCCTCGTCATCGCCCGCACGCCCGAACCGCCGCTCGCTCCCGGTGACGCGCCCACCGTGTGGGCCGTGGTCGGTGGCTACGACGACGACGCGGAGGCCACGCAGTGGGGCGGCCACCCGCACCACAAGCCCTTCTCCGTGCTGGAGCCGCTTGTGCGCACCTGGAGCCGTCCGGGGGACACCGTGTTGGATCCGTTCGCCGGCAGCGGCTCCATGCCCTCCGCCGCCCTGCGTCTGGGCCGCCTTCCTGCCTGCATGGAGGTCGAACCCGAGTGGGCCGACCGCGTCACCTGGCGCCTGCGCGACACCGCCCGTCAGCTTCCCAGCGCGCGGTAGTAGCGCGTCTCGCTCCACGTCGGCACGTCGGTGGGACGGTGGTCCCACCAGTTCATCACCAGCGTCCTGCGCTCGCGCGAAGGCCCCGGCAGCTTGCCGTCCGGCACCTGGTTGTCCGCGTCCAGCACCCCGTGCGTCAGCGTCCCGTCGAACACGACCAGTCGGTTGGGACGCGGCGCCACCAGCGTCAGGTCCTCCAGTCGGTCCGGCGCGAGCGACGGATTCGCCGCCGACGGCAACTCCCGCGTCACCGCCAGCGCTCCGCCGCGCACCCGGTTGAGGAACAACACCGACGAGCGCTTCGGATGCACCAGCTTCCCGGTGCTCAGCGCCAGCCGCTCATCCCGGTCCTGGTGGAAGTCCACGCGCACGTCCGTGGCCCGCATGCGCGACAGCCACCACTCCACGCCGGCAATCCGCCGCCCCTTCGCCACGGAGGGCCGCAGCGCGTGGATGACCTCCTCCACCACGTTCTCGGGCGTCCCGAAGGCGTACCAGAACGTCGTCTGGTAGGTGTTGCGCAGGCGCTCCCCCTTGAGCTCCCCCACGCGCCGCGACAGGCGGTGGAAGAGGGCAGGGGGCAGGGCGGTTTCGGTGAGCTGGACGAGGGATTCCACGGTGGGCCGGGAGCTTTCCCCCGAACGCGAGGTGGGCGCCACCTCCTTTCACCGCTAGGCTTCGCGCCCCTTTCCCCTCCAGCGGTCCGGAGGGCGCGGAGACCGCCCGGATGAAGCCCCACCAGAAGATGCTCCTCGGCATTTCCGTCGGCGCGGTGGCCGGGCTCATCGCCAACGCCGTGTTCGGGGACGCGCCCTGGCTCCGCGGCCTGGTCGAGCACGTCACCAACCCCGTGGGGCAGATCTTCATCCGGCTGCTGCTGATGCTCGTGGTGCCCCTGCTGTTCTCCGCGCTCGTCGTCGGCGTGGCCGAACTGGACTTGAAGCAGGTGGGCCGCCTGGGTGCGCGCACGCTGGGCTACACCGTGGTCCTCTCCGTCATCTCCGTCCTTATCGGCCTGCTGCTCGTCAACACGCTGCGGCCCGGGGATGGCTTGAGCGATGAGGCCCGAGCGCTCGCCCGCACGGGCACGCAGATCAAAGCCGCGCCCCCCCCCGGTGACACGTCCGTGGGCGCGCTCTTCATGTCCATGGTGCCTACCAACCCCATCAAGGCCGCGGCGGACGGGGACATGATTGGCCTCATCGTCTTCTCGCTCATCTTCGGTCTGGGCCTGGCGCTCACCCCGGGCGAGCCCGCACTGCGCCTCAAGGAGGCCATCCAGGGGCTCTACGACGTGATGATGAAGCTCATCGACGGGGTGCTGAACCTGGCGCCCATCGGCGTGGGCGCGCTCTTGTTCTCCATGACGGCGCGGCTGGGCTTCCACATCCTGGGACAGCTGGCGTCGTACGTGGGCGTGGTGCTGCTGGCGCTGAGCATCCACATGTTCGTCGTCTACTCGCTGTCCGTGCGCTTCCTGGGCGGCCGCAACCCGGTGGAGTTCTTCCGCTCCTGCCGGCTGGCCATCGTCACCGCCTTCTCCACGTCCTCCTCCAGCGCCACGCTGCCCACCGCCCTCAAGGTGGCCGAGGAGAACCTCCACCTGCCGCGCAACGTGTCGCGCTTCGTGCTCACCGCCGGCTCCGCGATGAACCAGAACGGCACCGCGCTCTTCGAGGGCGTCACCGTCCTGTTCCTCGCGCAGGTCTACGGCGTGGAGCTGGGCCTGGGGCAGCAGGCGACCATCATGTTCATCTGCGTGCTGGCGGGCATTGGCACCGCGGGCGTGCCGGCGGGCTCCATCCCGGTCATCGCCATGATTCTGGGCATGTTCAACATCCCGGTGGAGGGCCTGGGCCTCATCCTCGGCGTGGACCGCTTCCTGGACATGTGCCGCACCACGCTCAACGTCACCGGAGACCTGGCCGCCGCGGTGTACGTGTCGCGCGGGGAGCCGCCCGACCGCCCGGTCGGCGAGGAAGCAGCGGAGTCCCCCGCGTCCTGACGTCGCCGTCCCCCGGTTCCACCTTTGCCCGAAGTCTCACTCCGTCGTCCCTGAAGCCAAGGAGCTTCCTCCGCATGAAGATCGCCAACGGTCGCGTCGTCGCGCTCGAATACCGCCTCCATCTGGGAGACGGAGAGGTCATCGACCAGAGCGCCCCGGGCCAGCCGCTCGCCTATCTGCACGGGCACAAGCAGATCGTCCCCGGCCTGGAGGGCGCCCTGGACGGACTGGACGTCGGGGAGAGCAAGCAGGTGGTGGTGACGCCGGAGCAGGGCTACGGCCAGCACAACCCCGAAGGGCTGCGCACCGTCCCCCGCACGATGCTGCCCCCGGGCTTCACGCCCCAGGTGGGCCAGACGCTGATGGCCCAGACGGAGGAGGGCAACGTCCCCCTGCGCATCCAGACCGTCAATGACGACTCCGTCGTGGTGGACCTGAACCATCCGCTCGCGGGCAAGACGCTCCACTTCGCTGTCACCGTGCGCGAAGTGCGTGACGCGACGCAGGAAGAGCTCACCCACGGCCACGTGCACGGGCCCGGCGGCGCGCACGCGTAAAGGCGCCGTCCCCGTGCAGGGACCGTTTCGTTCTCCATGGGGGCGTGCACTATCTTCGCGCCCCCATGGCTCCTCCCGTCCCGAACCCCAGCCAGCTCCGCGTCCCCGCGCCCGACCCTGACGCCGTCCCGGAGCGGCCGGGTGCCTCCGCGGCGATGGATCCAGAGCTGTACTGGCGGGAGCACGTCTACCAGGGCGGCGCGCGGCAGCTCACCGTGCGCGCCATCATCGCCGGGATGCTCATTGGCGCGGTGATGTGCCTGTCCAACCTCTACGTCGTCCTCAAGACGGGCTGGAGCCTGGGCGTCACCATCACCGCGTGCATCCTGGGCTTCGCGGTGTTCGGCACGCTGCGCTCGCTCCGGCTGCTCACGAAGGAGTTCACCGACCTGGAGAACAACGCCATGGGCTCCGTGGCGTCCGCGGCCGGCTATATGACGGGCGGAGGTAACATGGCCGCGGTGCCCGCGCTGCTGATGCTGACGGGGACGCTGCCGTCCGCGGGCTGGCTGATGGTGTGGTTCGGCGTCATCTCCGCGCTGGGCGTCTTCGCCGCCATCCCCATCAAGCGCCAGCTCATCAACATCGAAGCGCTCCCGTTCCCCACCGGCACCGCCACCGCGGAGACCATCCGCGCCCTGCACGGCCACGGTGAGGTGGCCCGCCAGAAGTCGCGCCTGCTGGGCATCGCGGGGCTCGTGGGCGCGCTGCTGGTGCTGGTGCGCGACGCGCGCTTCACCTGGCTGAAGAACCTGCCGGAGAAGGTGAGCCTGCCGTTCAACATCCTGGGCCGCGAGGCCGGCAAGTGGTCGCTGTCGTTCGACTTCAGCCTGCTGCTCATTGGCGCGGGGGCGCTGGTGAACTTCCGCACCGGCTGGTCCATGCTGCTGGGCGCCTTCCTCACCTACGGCTTCCTCGCGCCGGAGATGTTCACCCGGGGCGTCATCCCGGAGGTGACGTACAAGGCCATCAACGGCTGGGCGCTGTGGACGGGCTCCGCGGTGCTGGTGTCGTCGGGCCTGCTGTCGTTCGCCTTCCAGTGGAAGAGCGTGGTGCGCTCCTTCTCCGCGCTGGGCGGGCTCGTGGGCCGCAAGCCGAAGGAGGACGCGAAGGTGGATCCGCTCGCGGACATCGAGTGTCCCCCGGCCTGGTTCCCCCTGGGCTTCGCGCTCCTGGGCCCGGTGGCCGTCTTCCTGATGGCGTACCTGTTCCAGATTCCGTGGTGGGCCGGCGTGCTCGCGCTGCCGCTGGCGGTGGTGATGGGCGTCATCGCGTCGCGCGTGACGGGGGAGACGGACACCACGCCCACCAAGGCGCTGGGCCCCGTCACCCAGCTCATCTTCGGAGCGCTCGCCCCAGGCAACATCCCCGCGAACATCATGAGCGCCAACGCCACGGGCGGCGTGGGGCTGCACTCCGCGGACCTGCTCACGGACCTCAAGTCCGGGTGGCTCCTGGGCGCGGCGCCGCGTCAGCAGTTCTTCGCGCAGCTGTTCGGCGTCGTCGCGGGCGCCGTCGTCATCGTGCCCGTCTTCAACCTGCTGGTGCCGTCCGCGGACGTGCTGGGCACGGAGCAGTTCCCCGCGCCCGCGTCCATGGTGTGGGCCGGCGTGTCCAAGATGTTGGCCACCGGCGTGTCCGCGCTTCACCCCACCGCGCGCGTGGGCGCCCTGTGTGGAACGCTCCTGGGCGTGACGCTGGTGCTGTTGGATCGGTGGGCCCCGCCGAAGGCGAAGGCCTTCATCCCCACGGCGTCGGGCCTGGGCCTGGCCATCGTCATCCCCGGCTCCAGCTCCATCAGCCTCTTCGTGGGCTCCGCGCTGGCCGCGCTGCTGCGCCGGGTGAAGCCGAAGCTGGCCGACGACGCTGTGCTCCCCGTCAGCTCCGGTTTCATCGCGGGCGAGAGCCTGCTGGGCATCGCCATCGCGATGGTGAAGGCCTTCGGCTTCATGCCGAAGTAGCGGCGCGGGGCTGCTTCAGTCCACCTTGCTGGTGGCCCAGGACAGGCCCGCGACGAAGCGGAACGTGGGTGTGTCCAGGCCCGCGCCCACGCCCGGGCCACCCATCACATACAGGTCCAGGCTGGACAGGGCATGGCGGCGGATGGCGATGAGCAGCTCCGCCCCCACCTGGCCCCCCTGGAGCGGCACGCCGGCGATGACGCTCACCTCGCCGCGCGTCACCTCGCCGCCCCGCGACGTCACCGTGGCGCCGAATCGCAGCTCATTGCCCAGGATGTCGCCCTCCGAATAGGACACGGGCCGCAGGTCCTGGCGCTTGCGCAGGTACACGCCTGCCTCGCCGCCCACCTGGAAGCCTTCGCCCACGTAGCCCAATTGCAGACGCGGATGCCACGCGTAGTCCTCGTACGCCTGCGCCGTGCGGCTGCCCACCGGCAGGCCCGCCGTCATCTCCAGGGCCACGTTGATGGGCGCGCCCAGGGACTGGCGCAGGACGGCCGCGCGAGCGCTCAGCCACGGCGTGGCGAGCCCTCCCGTCTTGGGCGGCGCGTACTCCAGCGTGGGCTTTCCACCCTGCATCAGGATGAAGGGCAGCTCCGCCCCGACGTCCAGCCACGACAGCACGCCGTAGCCCAACGTCAGATGCGCGGTCATCTTGTTCTCGACGAGCCCCGTGCCCTCACCCGGCTCCCAGCGCGTCTGGAAATGCATGGGCAGCTGCTCGTAGTGGTAGTTCAAACCCACCCGGAGCTGCCCCGGCGCCAGCGTCCGGCCCGTCCCCACCACGAGCGAACCCAACGCTCCCGGATCCAATCGCAGTCGTTGCAGGTCAAACTGTGGAAGCGGCCCCGTGGGACCGCTTTCCAGGGCGTGGGCGGACAGCGGCAGGGTGAACAGCGCGGCGGCGGCGACGAGTACAGAGGCCGGACGGAGCACTTCACAACTCCTGTGTCAGGGACGCGAGACAGTGAGACCCGAGCGGCGAGACTCTAGTCCGAGTCCCGCGTTCCTGAAATCCTACGCAAGGACAGGCGTGTGTTGTTTGCCTCGCGCAACGATTCTCACCCCTGCTCCCGTGGCCGTGACTCAGGCCGGGGCTGCCGCCAGGTCCTGCAATTCCTGCCATCGCGCATAGAGCCGCTCCACCTCGGCGCTGGTGGCGTCCAATGACTGCTGGATTTCCGCCGCCTTGGACCCGTTGCTGTAGACGTTCGGGTCGGCCAACTGGGCCTCCAGGCCGGCCTTGCGCTTCTCGGCGACCTCGATGGTGGCCTCCATGCCGTCCAGTTCGCGCTGGTCCTTGTAGGAGAGCTTCGCCATCTTCTTCGGCGCGGCCTTCGCGGGCGCTTCCACGCGTGGCGGCTCGTCCTTCTTCGCCTCGTTCTTCTTCGCGGCGGCGGCGGCCTTGAGGGCGGCGGCCTGCGTCTGCTCGCGCAGCCGCTTGTACATGTCGTAGTTGCCCTCGTAGCGGGTGACCTTGCCCTGTCCGTCGAAGGAGAGGATGGCGGTGGCCACCTTGTCGAGGAAGTAGCGGTCGTGCGTCACCAGCAGCGTGCTGCCGGCGAAGTCCAGCAGCAGCCGCTCCAGGATGTTGAGCGTGACGATGTCCAGGTCGTTGGTGGGCTCGTCCAGCACCAGCACGTTGGCGCCTTCCAGGAACAGGCGCGCCAGCAGCAGCCGGTTGCGCTCGCCGCCGGACAGCGCGCCCACCTTCATGCGCTGCATGGGCACCGGGAAGAGCAGGTCCTCCAGGTAGTCGCGCAGGGCCACCCGGCGGTCCGCCAGCTCCACGTGGTCCTCGCCGTTGGAGGCCGCCTCGTACACCGTCTGATCCGGATCCAACTGGGCGCGCTGTTGGTCGTAGTAGGCGACCTTGGTGTTCTTCCCGATGACGAGCTTCCCCTCGTCCGCGGGGATTTCGCCCAGCATCACGCGCAGGAAGGTCGTCTTGCCCACGCCGTTGGGCCCCAGGAAGCCCACGCGTTCGCCGCGCTGGAGGCGGAAGTCCACGCCGTCCAGCACCTTGCGGTCCCCAAAGGACTTCTTCAGGCCTTCCGCTTCGATGACGGTGTGGCCCAGCCGGGGCGCCGCCACCACGCGCAGGTCCGCCACCTTGGGACGCTGGAAGCCCTTCTCCGCCAGCAGCTTCTGCGCCCGCTCGATGCGCGCCTTGCTCTTGGTGCGCCGCGCCTCCGGGCCCTTGCGCAGCCACGCCACTTCCTGGGCAATCCAGCGCCCGCGCTTGTGCTCCGCCGTCTCCGCGTTCTCCTGCGCGACCAGCTTCTGCTCCACGTAGGCCGCGTAGTTGCCGGGGTAGGAGACGAGGCCGCCACCGGGCTGGATTTCGACGATGCGGTCCACCAGGTCGTCCAGGAAGTAGCGGTCGTGCGTCACCAGCAGCAGCGCGCCGGGCAGCTTGTCGAGCTCATCCTCCAGCCAGTCCACGGTGTCCGCGTCCAGGTGGTTGGTGGGCTCATCGAGCAGCAGCAGGTCCGGGCGGGTGAGCAGGGCCCGGGCAATGGCCACTCGCTTGCGCAGGCCTCCGGAGAGCTGTGACACCGGCCGGTCCCAGTCCTTCACGCCCAGCCTGTCGAGCAGCATCTTGGCGTGGTGTTCGGTGTCCCAGCCGCCCGCCTGTTCGATGCGGTCGCTCAGGACGGACATCTGCTCCAGCATCTTCTGGGTGGCGTTGGCGGGGTCCGCCTCCAGCTTGCGCGACAGCTCCGCGTGCGCGTCCAGGGCCGCCTTGAGCGGGGCCTGGGACACGGCCAGCTCGCTCTGCACCGTGGCGCCTTCGCCGAACTCCGGCTCCTGGGGCAGGTAGGTGACGCGGGCGCCCCGGCGCAGTTGCAGCTCGCCCAGGTCCGGCTTGGAGGCGCCGGCGAGGATCTTCATCAGGGAGGACTTGCCGGAGCCGTTGACGCCGACGAGGCCCACGCGCTCACCCTCCTCGATGGTGAAGGTAAGGCCCTCGAAGACGGTGCGGCTGCCGAAGGCGAGCTGGACGTTGGCGGCGCGGAGCAGCGTCACGGGGAGAACCTCTGGAAAGAGAAGGGGAGGAAAGCGAAAGGGCGCCCCCCACTTGAGTGAGGGAGCGCCCTTCCTACTGCCAGAGCGGCGTCTGGGAAGCCCGGACTACTTGCGGGCGGCCTGGTCCGCGGCCTGCTTCTCGCGGTACGTCGTCATCAGGGCTTCGGCCTCGTTCTTCGGCACCTGCGAGTACCGGGCGAACTCCATCGTGAACTCGCCCTTGCCCTGGGTCGCGGAGCGCAGGTCGGTGGAGTAGCCGAACATCGTGTTCAGCGGCACCTCGGCCACGGCCGTGAGGTAGCCCTCGGCCGTCTCCGTGTTGAGGATGGTGCCACGGCGCTGGTTCAGCTGACCGACGACGGAGCCCTGGAACTCCTCCGGCGCGCTGACTTCCACCTTCATGACGGGCTCCAGGATGATGGGCTTCGCGGAGGCGTAGCCCTCGCGGAAGCCCATGATGGCGGCCGTCTTGAACGCGTTTTCAGACGAGTCGACCGCGTGGAAGGCGCCGTCGTTGATGACCACGCGCAGGCCCACCACGGGGAAGCCGATGAGGCTGCCCTTCTTCACGGCCTCGGCGAAGCCCTTGTCGCACGCGGGGATGAACTCGCGCGGGATGGAGCCACCGACGATGTCGTCCACGAACTCGTACTGCTGCACGGCGTCCGAGGGCAGGGGCTCCACGTAGCCGCACACGCGCGCGAACTGACCGGAACCACCGGTCTGCTTCTTGTGCGTGTAGGCGAACTCGCCCTTCTGGCTGATGGTCTCGCGGTACGCCACCTGCGGCTTGCCGGCCTTCACTTCGCAGTCGTACTCGCGCTTCATGCGCTCGATGTAGATTTCCAGGTGGAGCTCACCCATGCCGCGGATGATGGTCTGCCCGGACTCTTCGTCGCGCGACACGCGGAAGGTGGGGTCTTCCTTGTTGAAGCGGTTGAGCGCCTTGGAGAAGTTGGTCGACTTGGTGCGGTCCTTCGGCTCCACGGCCAGCGAGATGACGGCATCCGGAACGAACATGGACGTCATCGTGTAGCTCACGCTGCCGTCGGTGAACGTGTCGCCGGACGCGCACTCGATGCCGAACAGCGCGACGATGTCGCCCGCGGTGGCCTCGTTGACGTCGTTCATCTGGCTGGAGTGCATGCGCACGATGCGCGGCACCTTGACCTTCTTCTGGTTCACCTGGTTGACGATGAAGTCGCCCTTGGTGACGCGGCCCTGGTAGATGCGCATGTACGTGAGCTGCCCGTACCGGCCGTCCTCCAGCTTGAACGCGAGACCGACGAAGGGCTTCTCCGGATCCGACTCCAGGATGACCTTGGCCTCGTTGTTCTTCTGGTCGAGCGCCTCGTTGGACGCTTCCTTGGGGCTCGGCAGGTAGCTGCACACCGCGTCGAGCAGCAGCTGCACGCCCTTGTTCTTGTACGCGGAGCCGCACATGACCGGCGTCATCTTCAGCGCGATGGTCGCGCGGCGCACGGCCTCACGCAGCTGCTTCTCGCTGATGTTGTCCGGGTCGGTGAGGAACACCTCGCCCAGCGTGTCGTCCACGTTGGCGATGCCTTCGATCATCTCCGCGCGGCGCAGCTCGGCCTCGTCCTTCATGTCCGCGGGGATGGCCTCCTCACGGATGTTCTCGCCGTTCTCGCCGTCGAAGTAGTACGCCTTCATCGACAGCAGGTCGATGAGGCCCTGGAAGCGGTCCTCCGCGCCGATGGGGTACTGGAGGCGCACCGCGTGGTGGCCCAGCTTCTCCTTCAGCTGCAGGGCCACGCGGTCGTAGTTCGCGCCAGCGCGGTCCATCTTGTTGATGAACGCGATGCGCGGAACCTTGTAGCGCTTCATCTGGCGGTCCACCGTGATGGACTGCGACTGCACGCCCGACACCGAGCAGAGCACCAGGATGGCACCGTCGAGGACGCGGAGCGCGCGCTCCACCTCGATGGTGAAGTCCACGTGTCCCGGCGTGTCGATGAGGTTGATGTTGTAGTCGCCCCACAGCGCGAACGTGGCGGCGGACTGGATGGTGATGCCCTTCTCACGCTCCAGGTCCATCGAGTCCATGATCGCGCCCACGCCGTCCTTGCCGCGGACCTCGTGGATCTCGTGGATCTTGCCCGTATAGAACAGGATGCGCTCGGAGAGCGTCGTCTTGCCCGAGTCGATGTGGGCAGAGATACCGATGTTACGAATCTTCTCGATGGTTGCGCTGGTGGCCACGATCCGGTCCTTCTTCTCTTGAAAAAATTGCCTGAGGGAACAGAGCAGGCGGGGCCCTTACTTCCCACAGGTCTCAGTTACCAGACAAATCCGCACGATGCGGGGCGTACATCCGCCTACGTTCCGCCATCTGCATACAGCTGAGGCTTCATAACAATGAACGCGAGCGAAAACTTCTCCCTGGCCCGCGCCTGGCTGCGCGCCTTCAACGCCCACGACGTGACGGCCCTGGTGGCGCTGTACGCCGAGGATGCAACGCACACCTCGCCCAAGATTCGCGTCCTCCACCCGGAGACGGGAGGGCGCCTGGTGGGCCGGCCGGCCCTGGAGCGGTGGTGGAAGGACGCCATCGCCCGGCTGCCAGGCCTGCGGTACGAGGAGACGGCCCTCACCGCCGACGGGGACCGGGTGTTCATGGAGTACCTGCGGCACGCCCCGAATGAAGCGCCCCTGCCGGTGGCGGAGGTGTTGGACGTTCGGGACGGGCTCATCGTCGCGTCGCGCGTCTACCACGGATAAGGTGCCCCCATGGCGAACCCCCTCAATTTCGACCGGGACTTCGGTTACCTGCTGCCCTTCATGGACAAGGTGGCGTCGGCGGCGTCGGACCTGCCGGACGCCTCCGCCCGCGAGGAGCTGGTGCAGCTCATGGTGGAGGAGAAGCTCCGCTGGGAGCGGATCCGCTCGCTCCTCCAGGGGGCCTCGGGCCGGGGTGCGCCCTCCATCCAGCCCCGCGAGGCGTCCCGGCAGCCCTCGGCCGCGCCCGTGATGGCGCGCGTGTCGTCGGATGACGTGAACCGGGTGGCCCGGCGCGAGGCGGGCTTCACGGTGGGAAGCCTCAAGGACTCGCGCTGAAGCGGGCTCCGTTGGATCAGGCGCTGCTGACGCGCACCTGATCCAACGCGTCGTAGGTGGCGGCCTTGTAGGCCTCCGACAGCGTCGGGTAGTTGAAGCAGGTCTCCACGAAGAGCTGCGCGGTGGAGCCGGTGAGCAGCGCGGTGAGCCCCACGTGCACCAGCTCCGAGGCCTGCTCTCCCAGCACGTGCACGCCCAACAGCTTCATGTCGTCGCGGTGGAAGAGCAGCTTCAAGAGGCCCTGCCGCTCCCCGATGATCTGCCCGCGCGGGTTGTTGTCGAAGGTGGCTCGGCCCACGACGTACGGGATGCTGCGCGCGCGCAGGGACTCCTCGGTGTCGCCGGCCATGGAGACTTCCGGGATGGTGTAGATGCCGTAGGGGAGGATGGGCGTCAGCGTGCGCTTGCCCGGCCCGAAGGCGTGCTCCATCGCGATGCGGGCCTGCTCCATGGACGTGGAGGCCAGGGCCGGGAAGCCGATGACGTCTCCCACCGCGTAGATGTTTGGCACGGCCGTCTGGTACGCGAGCCCGACTTCAATCTGCCCGCGCTTGCCCTGCTTCACGCCCAGCGCCTCGATGCCCAGGCCCGCGGTGTTGGACGTGCGGCCGGAGGCCACCAGCACCTGGTCCGCCTCCAGCACCTCGCCCGTGGACAGCTTCAGGCGGATGGGCTCCTCGTGGGACTCCGGGACGTGCGCGGACTCCACCACCTGGCCCAGGCGCAGCCGCACGCCCAGCGTCTCCATGCAGTCGCGCAGCAGTTGGCCGATTTCGGCGTCCAGGAAGGACAGCAGCTCGTTCTTCACCTCCACCAGCGTCACCGGGATGCCGAGCGCGGCGAACATGCACGCGTACTCGCAGCCGATGACGCCTCCGCCCACCACCACCAGCGTGCGGGGCAGGGTGGTGATGTCCAGGATTTCATCCGAGTCATGCACGCGCGGATCGCCGAAGGGGTACAGCGGCGGGCGGTAGGGCGACGAGCCGGTGGCGATGAGGACGGTGGGGGCGGCGAGCGTCGCCACCACGGCGCCATCGTGGGTGACCTGCACGGTGTTCGCGTCCAGGAAGGAGCCCTTGCCCTGGAACACCGTCACGCCGTGGCGCTGGAGGTTCTTGTGGATGCGCTCGCGCTCCATCTGCTTCACGCGGCGCTCGCGGAAGAGGAAGTCGGAGACGGTGGCCTCGTGGCGCAGGGTGGCGTCCACGCTGTAGAGGCCGCGCGCCTTGAAGCCGGACAGGTGCAGCGCCGTCTCGCGCAGCGTCTTGGAGGGAAGGGTGCCGGTGTTGGCCGCGGTGCCGCCGAGCACCGGCTCGCGCTCCACCACCGCCACCCGCTTGCCCGAAAGCGAGGCTTGGATCGCGCCCCACTCTCCGGCCGGTCCAGAGCCGATGACCACCAGGTCGAAGTCCGCCATGGGCCGCACCCTATCCCTTCCGGCGGGCTGCGCTAACCGGGAAGTCACCCGCCGGGCGCCTGTTTCCCAAGCACCGCTGGAGCCCAACCCTGGAGACCCGTCAGGCGTCCTCGGTCTCGGGGGCGGCGGTCGCGGTCGCGCGGCCGGTGTAGTGCAGCTTGTCGCGAACCTCCGCTTCGGTGAGCAGCCGGAAGCCGCCCTCGGGCAGGTCGCCCAGGACGATGTCGCCCACCGCCTCCCGGTGGAGCGCGCGTGCGGGCAGGCCCACGGCGCCCAGCATCCGCTTCACCTGATGGTGGCGGCCTTCCGTCAGCGTCACCTCCACCGTCTTCTCGTCGCGCACGCGCACAAGGGCGGGGCGGGCGGGGCCGTCATCCAGCATCATCCCCTGGCGAAGCGGCGCCACGCGCTCCTCGTCCGCGATGCTGAACACCGTGGCCACGTAGCGCTTGGGCAGGTTCGTCTCCGGTGACGTGGCGTGGGCGACCAGCTTGTCGTCGTTGGTGAAGAGCAGCAGGCCCGTGGTGTCCACGTCCAGCCGGCCCACTGCGTGCCACGTGAAGCTCGCGAGCTCCGTGGGCAGTTGGGGCAGCAGCACCTCGAACACGGTGCCGGTGCGGTGCTGGCGCGCGGTGGAGGACAGCACGCCCGCGGGCTTGTGGAAGGCGAGCACGTGCGTGGGCGCCACCTTGCGCACCGGCAGGCCGTCCACCTTGAGGACGGCGTCGGGTGGCACGGGCGTCAGGTGCGTCTTCACCACGTGGCCGTTGATGCTCACCCGGCCCGCCTTGATGGCGGCCTCCGCGTCCTTCTGGGGCATGGCGCCGGCGCGAGCGAGTGCCCGGGACAGCCAGTCCGGCTTCTCCTTGCCCTCCCAGCGGTTGGGGCGGGGAGGGGACTTCGGCGGCCGTTCGGGCTTGCGAGGCATGGGCGCGGCACTGTAGCCGCGCGGGGCGGCGGTGCGTTGGGGTTACTTCCGGACCTCTTCATCCGGATCGTCTCCCTCGGCGGAACCGGGCGTGCGGCCGGGCTCGTCACCGTTGGCCATGCGGTGGGGTTCGTCCTCGAATTCGCCGTCCTCCGCCGTCTGGGGCGTGCGGCCGGGCTCCTCCGGGCGGTCCTCATGGGGCGGGGCCAGCTGGCCGGGGCCGGGCTCGGTGCCTCCCATGATCATCGATTCGTAAGGCATGTGGTTCACGTGGCGCTCCTCCCTGCGAGGGGTTCGGCACTTTCGTGAAAGGTAGCGACGCTCCGGGGTCCTGCCCGAAGGGCCAGGACGTCCCCCTGCCTGCTCAGCCCCCGTCCCTGGGGGGCGGGAAGTGCTTTCGCACGGTGTGCAGCGCGGCCAGCCACAGCCGGGCTTCGTTGCGCGTGAGCCGGGAGCGTCGCAGGGGCGCGAACAGGTCCCTCACCGCCGTGCGCCCGGGCTGCTCATCCACCAGGAAGCCCCCGGTGGTCAGGAGCGTCTCCAGCGTCGCCTCCACCCGCGCCAGCTCCGCGTCGGTGGCGGCCAGCGGCAGGGGCCCGGGGGGCGGCGCGCTTTCGGCGAGCGCGGCCATCCGCACCTCGTAGGCGTAGAGCAGCACCGCCTGCGCCAGGTTGATGGAGGGCTGCTCCGGCGCGGTGGGCACCGCGGACAGGTCGTGGCAGCGCTCCACCTCCGCGTTGGTGAGCCCGCTTCGCTCATCCCCGAAGACGAGCGCCACCGGGCCCTGCGCCGCCCGGGCCACCAGCTCTTCTCCGACGGCGCGAGGGGACAGGCGACGTTTGCCCTCCACCTTGCGCGAGCTTGTCCCCACCACCCAGACGCAGTCGGACACGGCGGCCTCCAGCGTGTCCGGCCGCTTCACCCCACCCAGCACGTCCTCCGCGTGCACGGCGAGCCGGTGCGCCGGCCCCAGGTCCTCGACCTCCGGCGTCACCCAGGCCCAGTCGGACAGGCCGCAGTTCTTCAGGGCGCGGGCGGCGGCGCCCAGGTTCTCCGCGTTGCGCGGGCGCATGAGGACGAATCGGACGGGCAGCACCATGGGCTGGCAACCCTAGCGCTCCGGCCGACTCCCGGGGTCCCCCAGTTGACCGCCACGCCCCTCCGCCTCCAGTCTGCGCGCCGAAATCCCGCGTCCCGAGCGCGTCCGGACACCACGCGAGTGTGGCTGCCTGGACACCCTGTGGGCCCGCGGACGCGCACGGGGGAGCGCCGGCACGTGGTCGCCGGGCCGCACTTTCCGTGCGCCTCCGAGGTGCCCCACGCGCGGCACGCGGAATGAAATCGGTCCCGCCGCCACCCCCGGAGGAAAACATGTCCCCGCAGTCCGCTGTCCCGCCCAGGCCCCCGCGCGCACCCCGTGCCCGCTGGCTGCTGTCGGCGTTCCTGGTGGGCTCCCTGCTCGCCAGTTGCAAGCAGGAACCCGCGTCACCGCCGCCCGCCGCCACCCCCTCCACCTCCCCTGGGACGGCGGATGCCACGAAGCCGGGCACCCCTCCGGTCGCCGCCCTGATGCGGACGGAGACGCTGACGCCGGTCATCCACGAGCTGGCCAGCGAGAACAGCCTCCCCGAAGGCATCGTCGTCGAGTTCTCCCGCCCCGTGCGCCCGGGCAGTGAGTCCGTCCTGGGCAGCGTGCTGACGATTTCGCCCCCCGTGGCCGGCAGCCTGTCGTGGACCGGGCCGTCGTCGCTGCGCTTCACCCCGGCGGCCTCCGGCTTCACGGCCGGCGCGACGTACACCGTGTCCGTGGACTCGGTGGGCACCGATGCGGGCGTCGTGAAGCCGCCGTCGGAGCGGGCGTGGCGCTACAACTTCACCACCTACGCCTTCAAGTTCGTCCAGGTGGTGCCCACGCGGATGGACCTGACCAAGGGAGTCGTGGAGCTGAGCGTCACCTTCTCCGGCCCCGTGGACCTGGCCGCCGTGCGCTCCCGGTCGAGCTTCCGCGTCGGGGACGCTGGCATCACGGACGTGAAGTGGACCACCCGCGCGGACACGCGCAACTCGCTGGCCGTGACGCTCACCCACCCGAAGCTGCGGGCCGCGGCCATCGTGCAGTTCGCGCTGCGCGACGGGCTGGCGCAGGCGGGAGCGCCCGACACGCGCGCTCCGGCGGCCAACGCCAGCTTCCCTCTGGCCGGCGGCAAGCGCACGGACATCACCTACGTCAGCCTGGAGGAGGGCGCCAACGGCTACTTCTTCGAGGTGAGCTGCCGCGACGTGGAGGCGGACGCGTCCCCCAGCCCTGTCGATGAGCGGTGGGATTCCTACTACTACGACGACGACAACCGGGGCTGCACGCTGAGCGACGCCGTGGCCGCGGAGGCCCTCCGCTTCAAGCCCAAGGTGAAGTTCACCGTCGCGCCGTCGCGCCGTGGCTTCCGCATCTTCGGTGACTTCAAGCGCGGCCCGCACACGCTCTCCATCGCGGAGGGCACGCCCACGGTAGGTGGCGGCACCTTCCTGGGCGCCTTCTCGCGCGGCTACTCCGTGCCTGCGCGCGCTCCCCAGGTGCGCTTCTCCACCAGCGGTCGCTACCTGCCGCGCAGCGCGTGGAAGAACCTGCCCTTGCAGCACCTCAACCTGGAGGAGGTGACGCTCACGGTGCGCAACGTGCCGCCGGAGAACCTCGTCTACTGGATGAGCGATGACTCCGACGAGAAGGCGAGCGAGCGGACCAGCAACGTGCTCTTGCGCAAGGACGTGCCGCTCAAGTCGACGCCGGACTCGCTGCTCACCACCTACGTGGACGTGGCCTCGCTGGTGCCGTCCACCACGCGCGGCCTCGTGGAGATCACCGCCGAGCGCGGCGACTACCGCGCCGCGTCCCGCATCCTGCTCACCGACCTGAGCCTCGTCGCCAAGAAGGGCGGGCCCGCGCCGGGCTCCAAGGACTCCGGCGAGGTCTGGGTCTGGGCGCTGGGCCTGGAGAGCACCGAACCCTTGTCCGGCGTGGAGGTGTCGCTGGTGAAGAAGAGCGGGCAGACGGTGGCCCGCTGCACCACGCAGGGGGACTCCGGCTGCCAGCTCAAGGTGCCCGCGCCGGACGCGGATGACAGCGTGCCGTTCGCGCTCGTGGCCCGGAAGGGTGACGAGCTGACGTACCTCAAGTACGACGAGCTGAAGACGGAGATCGCCAACTCGGACGTGCAGGGCGAGCCGTACCGCGCCGAGCAGCCCTACCGCGCTTCGCTCTGGTCGGACCGCGGTGTGTACCGCCCCGGTGACACCGCGCATGTGGCCGCGGTGCTGCGCGGCCAGGACAACCTGGCGCCGCCCGTGGGCATGCCGGTGGAGGTGCGCGTCATCGACCCGCGCGAGCGTGAAATCCGCAAGGAGACGCTGAAGACGAACGCGGCGGGCCTGGTGTCGTTGGATCAGACGTTCGCGGCCTTCCAGGACACGGGCCGCTATTCGGTGCGCCTGAAGATCGCCGACCGCGAGGTGGCCTCCTACGGCCTGAGCGTGGAGGAGTTCGTCCCGGAGCGCATGAAGGTGACCGCGGCCACGGAGGCCCCTGGCTACAAGCAGGGCGCGGAGATCCCCGTGGCCGTGGAGGCCGCGTACCTCTTCGGCGGTTCGGCGGAGGGCAGCCCGGTCGAGATGACGTGCCGGCTGGAGTCCGCGCCCTTCAAGCCCAAGCAGAACGGGCAGTACACCTACGGAATCTGGCGCCAGGACGGCAACGAGCCCCGGCCCGTCACGCTGGGCCAGGTGAAGGGCACGCTGGATGCGAAGGGACAGGCGCTGCTCAAGTGCCCGGCGCAGGCGGCGTCGGGGCCCGTCAAGGGCGCGTCGCGGCTGTCCGCCGTGGCCAGCGTCTTCGAGTCCGGCAGCGGCCGCGCCACCATCGGCGAGGCGAACGTGCCGGTGCACCCGGAGGCGTACTACCTGGGCCTCCAGGCCAACACGCAGAAGGTGAAGGCGTCCACGCCCTTCACGGTGTCGGGCGTGGTGGTGGACTGGAACGGTCAGCTCGTCGCCGACGGCAAGGGGCCGAAGACGGTGGAGCTGGAGTACCAGTTGCTGGAGGAGAACTACGGCTACTACTACGACGAGGAATCTGGCTACGAGCGCTACCAGCGCTACCTGCGTCCCCAGCGCGACGGCCAGTTGACGGCGAAGGTGGAGGGCGGCCGTTTCACCGCCACCGTGACACCGGGCCGCGACGGCGCGGGCTACCTCGTGCGTGCTCGCGCGGGTGCCACCCAGTCGGATTTGGCGCTGGAGGGTGACGGCCGCTACTACTGGTGGGGCGAGGGCTCGCGCGTGGATCAGACGCCGCGTCCGATGAAGCCCACCGCGCTGGAGCTGTCGCTGCCCGCGAAGGGCAAGGTGGGCGAGGCCCTCACGGTGAAGGTCAAGGCGCCCTACCGGGGCCGCGTCCTCTTCACGGTGGAGACCGACCGCGTGCTCTTCACGACGTGGAAGCAGGCGGAGCCCGGCGAGGTGTCCTGGAGCTTCACGCCGACGGAGTACGCGCCCAACGTCTACGTGAGCGCGTTCCTCGTGAAGGATCCGCACCTGGAGTCCGCCAAGGCCTTCATGCCCGACCGCGCCTTCGGCGTGGGTAGCATCTCGCTGGAGCCGGTGGACTTCACCCAGGCCGTCACGCTGACGGTGCCCAAGGAGGTCCGCTCCAACGACACCCTCACCGTGGACCTGGCGCTGGAGGGCGTGGAAGGCCCCACCTTCGCCACCGTGGCGGTGGTGGACGAGGGCATCCTGTCCCTCACGCGCTTCCAGAGTCCGGATCCGCTCAAGGAGATCTTCACCCGGCGCGCGCTGGGCATCCAGACCTTCGAAACGGTGGGCTGGGCGCTGCTCGTGCCGCCCGGAGGCAACTCCAGCTCCACGGGTGGTGACGAGGGCGGGGCCGCGGGCCGCGTGCAGCCCGTCAAGCCGGTGGCGCTGTGGAGCGGCGTGGTGGAGGTGCCGGCCTCCGGCAAGCTCCGCGTGCCCTTCAAGTTGCCGCAGTACCGGGGCGCGGTGCGGGTGATGGTGGTGACGGCGGGCAACAAGCGCATCGGCCGGGCCAGCGCGCAGGTGCTGGTGCGCGACCCGCTGGTGCTCCAGACGACGCTGCCTCGCTTCCTCACCCAGAACGACGACATCCAGATTCCCGTCTTCGTCACCAACCTGTCCGGCAAGGCGCAGGACGTGAAGGTGACGCTGGCGGCCGAAGCCCTGGCGGTGCCGGGGATGGCGATGCCCGCGGACGTGGGCTCGCCGCTGAAGCTGAGCGGCAAGAACGAGGGCCGGGCCCGGCTGGAGGATGGCAAGTCGCGCACCTTCGTGTTCCAGGGCCGCGCGGTGCAGTCCGTGGGCGCGGCGCGGCTCATCGTGACGGTGGAGGGCGGTGGCTACACGTCACGCGAACAACTGGACGTGCCGCTGTCCCCGGCCGGTCCGCGCGAGCGCAGGATTCAGCAGGTGGAACTGGCGCAGGGGACGACGGACCTGGGGCCGCTGCTCCAGGGCTGGGTGCCCACCACCGAGCGCACCACGGTGTGGGTGACGAACAATCCCTACGCGAAGTCGCTCCAGCACCTCTCGTACCTGGTGCGCTACCCGTACGGCTGCATCGAGCAGACGACGTCCTCCACCCGGCCGCTCCTGTACGTGAGCCAACTGGTGGAACGGGTGGACCCCACGCTCGTCTCCACGGCGAAGGTGGAGGACATGGTGCAGTCGGGTATCAACCGGGTGCTGTCGATGCAGACGTCTTCGGGCGGCTTCGCCTACTGGCCGGGTTCCCAGGAGCCCGTGGGTTGGGGCACGGCCTACGCGACGCACATGCTCCTGGACGCGCGCAAGCTGAAGTACCCGGTGCCGGAGGACCGACTGGAGAGCGCGCTCACGTGGCTGGGCAACGAGCTGACCCAGAACGAGGGCAAGCTCAGCCGGGACGACCACTACGGGCACGCGGAGCCGTACATGCACTACGTGCTCGCGGCCGCGGGCAAGGGACGCAAGGCGCGCGTGCAGGCGCTGGTGACCGCGCTGGAGACGGGCGCGAAGAAGAAGCCGCTCACGGGTGAAGAGCTGGAGGACCAGTACATGCTCAAGGCCGCGCTGTGGCTCTCCGGCGACCGTCGCTACGAGAAGGATCTGCGCGGTCCGGACCTGTCGCCCGTCACCGACGAGCGCAAGAACAACTGGTCGTTCTATTCCGACCGGCGTCGGCGCGGCATGCTGCTGAGCACCTTCCAGGACCTCTTCGGCGACGCGCCGGAAGGCGAACCGCTGGCGCGCATGGTGGCGACGGCGCTCCAGACGCGCTCGTCGGCGTACTACTCCACGCAGGAGCTGGTGTGGGGCATCACCGGCCTGGGCAAGCGGCTGCAGGGCACGGCGACCAGCTTCACGGCGCCCACGCTGATGGCCGGTGGAAAGGCCGTGGCGGCCAGCCCGGAGAAGGACGCGCGCGTGTCGGACCGCACGTGGTCGCTGGCGCGCGCCAGCGAGCGGACCGGCTTGTCGGTGGAGATGAAGGACAAGGGGACGGGCTCCGTCTACCTCATCGTCAACAGCGAGGGCGTGCGCACCACGCCGGAGGTGAAGGTGGGTGGCCAGGGGCTGACGCTCAAGCGCACCTGGCACTCGCTGGATGGCACCGCGCTGGACCTGAAGTCGACGCCGGTGAAGTTGGCGGACCTCATCTACGTGCAACTGGAGGTCACCAACACCACCGGCGAGCGCATCCAGAACATCGCGCTGGTGGACCGGTTGCCGGCGGGCTGGGAGATTGAAAATGCCCGCCTGGGCCGGGGTGGCAGCGTGGACTGGGTGTCCGCTGAGGAGCAGTGGGCCCCGGACTACGTGAACGTGCGCGACGACCGCATGGAGGTGTTCGGCGCGCTGCAGGCCCGTGAGACGAAGAAGGTCGTCTACGCGGTGCGCGCGGTGACGGCGGGCTCCTTCACGCTGCCGTCCGCGGAGGCCGAGGCGATGTACGACTCCGAGACCTGGGCCCGCGAATCGGCGGGCACGGTGCAGGTGGTGGGCCCCTGGAAGGACGACCTGCTCTAGGCCCCCATGCGTCGCCTGCATCTGAGCAAAAGGAAGTGGGTGGGGGGGCTGCTGGCGGGGCTCGTGCTGCTGTGCACGGGCCTCGCGGCGGCCTGGTGGGTGCCGTTGCCGGAGCGGTTGGCGGCGCCCCCCTCGGTGGTGATGGCGTACCGGGATGGCTCGCCCGCGTACGTCTTCCTCGCCCCGGACGAGCGGTGGCGCATTCCCGCGCCGAAGGACCGCATCGACCGGGCCTATGTCCGCGCCCTGCTGGCGCTGGAGGACAAGCGGTTCTTCCAGCACCCGGGCGTGGATCCGCTCGCGGCCCTGCGCGCCGTCGGCCTCAACTTGAGCCGGGGGCGGCGGGTGTCGGGCGCTTCCACGCTGACGATGCAGTTGGTGCGCGTGCTGGAGCCACGGCCGCGCACGTTCACCTCCAAGGTCGTGGAGTCGTTCCGCGCCGCGCAACTGGAGGTGCGGTTGTCGAAGCAGGAGGTGCTGGAGGCGTATCTCCAGTTCGTGCCGTACGGCCGCAACGTGGAGGGAGTGGAGGCGGCGGCGCTCGCGTACTTCGGGCACACCGCGCAGCACCTGAGTCCGGCGGAGATCTCCACGTTGCTGGCGGTGCCGCAGAACCCGAACCGGCGGTTTCCGTCGCCGGAGAACACGGCCCGGTTGCGCTCGGCCCGGGACGACATCGCGAGGCGGTTGTTGGAGTCGGGGGGCCTGGGCGTGGAGGGGGTGGCCTCCGACGTGGTGCTGGAGGAGGTGCGCGCGACGCAGGTGCCGGACGTGTTGAAGCCGTTCCCCCGGGAGGCACCGCACGCGGCGGTGTGGCTGAAGGCGCGCCGGCCGGACGTGGCGTGGCTGAGCACGACGCTGGACGCGGGCACGCAGCGCCTGGTGGAGCGCACGCTGGGCGACGCGGCCCGGCGGCTGGAGCGGCAGGGCATCCACAACGGCGCGGTGGTGGTGGCGGACCGCGACTCCGGCGAATTGCGCGCGCTGGTGGGCAACTTCGACTTCTTCGACGGGAAGAACGGCGGGCAGATCATCGGCTTCGCCACGCCGCGCTCTCCGGGCTCGGCGCTCAAGCCGCTGCTGTACGCGCTGGGGATTGATCAGGGCCTGGTGGGGCCGGAGACGCTGGTGACGGACATCCCGGCGGCGTACGGCGGGTATGCGCCGCGCAACTTCGACGGGCGCTTCCAGGGGCTTGTGCGCATGGAGTCCGCGCTGTCGCAGTCACTCAACCTGCCGTTCGTGAAGCTCCTGGAGCGGCTGGGCGTGGAGGGCTTCCTGGGCTCGCTGCGACAGGCGGGCGTCACCAGCCTGGATCCGCACCCGGGGCACTACGGCCTGTCCGCGGCGGTGGGCGGGCTGGAGCTCACGCCCCTGGAACTCGCGGGCATCTACCTCTCGCTGGCGGGGGATGGACAGGCCCGGCCGCTGCGGGTGCTGGCGGAGGAGCTGGGGCCCGCGAAGAAGGCCCGCGCGCTGGTGTCACCGGGAGCGGCGTGGCTGACGCGGCAGGCGTTGTCGCTGCGCGACCGGCCGGACTTTCCGGAGCGCCGACGGCTGACGGGCCTGCCCGCGCGGGTGCACTGGAAGACGGGCACGAGCTTCGGCAACCGGGATGCGTGGGCGGCGGGTTCGGGGCCGAAGCACACGGCGGTGGTGTGGCTGGGCAACTTCAACCACGCGTCCAGCGTCCACCTGGTGGGCGCGGAGAACGCGGCCCCGCTGTTGTTCGATATCCTGGAGGGCGTGGGGCCGCGCGGCGCGCTGTTGCAGGAGGAGGACGTCGCGCCGCCGAAGGACTTGGTGCGCGTGGAGGTGTGCGCTTATTCGGGGCACCTGCCGACGGACGCATGCACGCAGCGCAAGACGGTGGACGCGGTGCGCACGGCGGTGCCGACGACGCCGTGTCCGTATCACCACCGGGTGGAGGTGGATGTGGAGTCGGGCCTGGCGGTGACGCCGAGCTGCCGCGCGGGGCGCCAGACGGAGTCGCGCGTGTACCTGACGTGGCCGTCCAGCCTGCGCCGATGGCTCGCGGAGCAGCAGCGCCAGTTGCCGGAGCCGCCCCCGCTCGCGCCCGGTTGTGTCGCGGGAGGGGAGCGCGACACGCCCATCATCCTCTCGCCCCCGGAGGGACAGGTGGCGCTGCTCATCCCCGGCATGTCCGCGAGGGAGCAGGAGGTCCCGCTGGAGGCGGAGGCCGCGCAGGACCGGGAGCTGACCTGGTTCGTGGACGGCGCCTTCCTGGGCACCGCGCGCGCCGCCGAGCGCCTCTGGTGGCGGCCCTCGGTGGGCACGCACGACATCCTCGTCACCGACGACCGGGGCCTCACCGCCCGCCGCACGCTGGTGGTTCGCGAGCGCGAATAGCACTGGCTCAAGGACCGCGAACGCCTTCGACCACCCGACGGGCCAGCGCCACGCCACTGAGGAACGCACCCTCCACGCGCGGCCCCGCGCACCAGTCGCCGCAAGCGCCCAGCCCTGCCTCCGCGTCGTACAGGGCTGGCGTGTCCAGGGGAGGGGAGGGCATCGCGAAGCGCCAACGGTGGGCTACCGCCTCCACCGCGCGCACGCCCGTGCCCAGGGCTTGAGCGAACGCCTCCAAGAGCTTCGGAGCCACCTCCTCCGGCGTCTCCTCCAGGTGCGCGGCGCTGTACTCCGGCGACCCGTGCAATACCCACCGCTCCCCCGAAGCCCGCCCCGGTTTGCTCGCCTCGCGCGCCACCCACGACAACGGCGAGTCCTTCACGAACGCCCCATCGAGCGCCAACGCTACGGGCTCCTCGAACCGGGCCATCACCGCCCAGCACGGCGACAGCCGAGCCCCCTTCGCCTGATCCGCCAGCGCGGGAGCCCCCGCCAGGAGAGGCACGGCCTGCGGAGCGGGAACCGCGGCCACGACCACCTCCGCCAGTCCCAGGTCCTCGCCCGAGTCCGACGTCAGCCGCCACGCCTTTCCGTCCCGCGACACCCGCTCCACCCGGACCCCGCTCCGGAGGTCCAACCCCTCCGCGAGCACCTTCGCCACCGAGTTCATCCCCGGCACGCCCACGTACCGCACGGACTCCTTCGCCGAAGGCGCCACCGCCCCGCGCTCCAGCGTCCCGATGCGGCCCTGCCACTCCGCCGCGACCCCTTGCGCCACCCACGCCTCCACCAGCGCCACGAAGAGCGGATCCCTCGCCGTGAAGTACTGCGCCCCATGGTCGAACGTGCCGCCATCCGCACCGCGCCGCGTGGCCAGCCGCCCGCCCGGTCCACGTCCCTTGTCCAGCACGCGCACGGGAAAGCCCGCTCCCGTCAGCACCCGGGCGAGCGTCAGCCCCGACACGCCCGCGCCGATGACTGCCACGCGGGGCAGGGGACCACCACGGCGAGGCAGCAGGTCATCCAGAGCGCGAGAGGCGGGCATGGTCCGGGTGCTAACCCGTTCCACCCCGCCCCGCACGTGCCCTGCTCAGCGGTTGATGCCCGGCGGACAGCGGACCCACGGCCCGCTGTCCGCGCGACGACTCAGCGCGCCTCCCAACCCTTCTCGCCGCGGGCGTAGTGCCTGCCCGAGGGCAGCTCGCCGTAGAAGAGCAGGTCCTTCATGCCCACCACCGACTTGCCGTCGAACAGGCCCACTTCGCCCTTGGCGGGGAAGGTGATGCCCAGCGCGGCGGCATCCAGCCGCACCGCCTGACCCGGCGCCACCGTGATGCTGCCCAGCACCACGCCCGTGGGCGGCGCCACCTGCGTGGGCGCATGGTCACTGGCCGCCAGGCTCACCCGCAGGTTTGTCGTCAGCGTCATGCCCTGGAGCGACACGGCCTGCGTGCCCCGGTTGGTCACCTCCACCCAGCCCGCGCGGGGGTCGAAGGCCCCCAGCACCAGCGTGGACTTCTGCGCCGCCAGCCGCTTCACCTCCGCCTTCACGAATTCGCGCCGCACCTGCACGAAGCGCTTCATGTACGCCTTGCCCGCGGTGAAGCGCGCGTAGTCCATGTACGGGTCGGTCTTCATGGACGGATCCACCAGCGCGTGGAGCTGGTCGATGTATGGGTTCATCACCTCCGGGGTGAAGAGCTCCTCCAGCGCCTTGTCCAGCCGAGCCTCCAGCCGGGCGCGCAGCACGGGGTTCATCACCACGCGCGTGCCCAGGTTGGAGAACACCGGCAGGTAGCCCGGGTAGCTGGCCGTCTCCAACTTGCGCTCCTGGTACATCTTCTCCACCCAGCCATCCAGCAGCGTGAAGTTGAACAGCGGGTGCTTCATGTTCTTCGTCGTCGCGGACATGTCCTGGACGGTGTTCGTGTACCACCAGCGCGCGTCCGCGTTGTTCAGGTCCCAGGGCACGTAGCGCCAGCGCCCGGTGATCTTGTCGTTCAGGAAGTAGCTCTCCGAATCCTCCACGTAGTTGTTGGACATCAGCGCGTCCAACACCATGGAGCGCACGTAGGACTCCACCTCCAGGTTCTTCTCCAGCGTGGTGACGAACTCCGGCTCCGGCGTGTGGTTGATGACGTCCAGCACCTTCCACAGCGCGTCGTTGGGCTCCTTCTCGTTCGTCTTCTTCACCCAGTCGCCCTGGTAGGGCACCTTCCACGTCTTGAACTCCGTGTCCTTCCATCCCGCGCGATAGATGGACGCATCGTCGTCCGGCAGCTCATGCGCCTTGAGGAAGGCCTTGTTGACCTGCTCCACCTCCAGGAACACGCCCTCGTACTGGCCATTCACGGACAGCCGCACGAACTTCGCCGTGGACGCGGGCACCCGCATCGCCGTCAGCAGGTCGTAGGCGATCTTCTCCGCCAGCATCGACGCGTCGGCGTACTCAGCGATGAGGTTGAGCGACGTACGCCCCTCGAACTTGTCCTTGTCCGCGAAGCTGACGTTCCAGCTCTTCTTGTCGAAGAAGCGCGCGGATGCGCCGCGCAGCCGCACCTTCACGGGCAGCGTCTTGCCGTTGGCCTGGAACGTCGCGTCCTGCTCCTCCGTCCACGGGTCGGCCTGGAACTTCGCCATCGCCTCCGCGGGGATGACCAGCGCGTACTCCGCCATCGCCACCTGCACCTTCGGCAGCGTGAAGGGCCGCTCCACCTCCGGAACCGGTGGCGGATCCACGGGCGGTGGATCCACCGGAGGCGGTTCTGTCGGAGGAGGGTCCACGGGAGGTGGATCCACGGGCGGTGGATCCACCGGGCCCTGGGGATCGGTCGTGCCGGGATCCGTGATGCCGGGATCCGTCACGGCGGGAGGAACATCGGGATTCGACGAACCGGCACCACCGCACGCGGCCAGCAACATCGAGAGACTGAGCAGGAGCCTTGAGCGCATCATTGACCTGTCCAGGAGCAAGGCGTGTGCCTCCCAAGGGACGCGTCGGATGGTCCCCTACACGCCCTGCGGGGTTGGCAAGTGGCCTCTTCAAGTCCACCGGACCGCCACGGATGGGGAAAATCCCTTCTCACCCGGTGAGGCTCGTGCGCCTGAGGGCACCGCATGGCGGACCGCGTGAGACCTTCATTTCACGGCTGCCTGCCCGGTATCCCAAAGCAGCGGAGCAGGCGTCCCGTGTCCGAAGGTCGGGCCGGGCAGCCGGGCGAAGGCCGCCGGACGGAGCGCTGTGCACGAACGCCTGGGGCAGCCCTAGCTTTCCAGGAGCAGGCTGGAGGACGGCCCGAGCCCGTCCGCGAACCCGTCAGGGGAGTGATGATGGAGTCCTGGAACCAGACCTCGTCCGATGCCGCGCGGACCCATACGCCATCCACGGTGAACCGTCGCATCGACGCGCACGTGGAGTCGTGTGTCCGCTGCATGGCCGAGCGAGCGGACCGCGCGGAGATGAGCCAGTACCTCGACAAGCTGGAGCGCGAATGGGAGATGCACCGCGCCGTGGCCGTGGGGGGCTCCGCGCTCGCGTTGGCGGGGCTGCTCCTGGGGGGCCGTCGCGGCCTCCATGGCTGGCGCGTGCTCAGCGGCGTGACGCTGGCCCTGCTGCTTCAGCAGGGCCTCACCGGCTTCGGGCCGCTGTCCGCGCTGGTGCGCACGCTGGGCGTGCGCACCCGCAGGGAGATTGACCTGGAGAAGTTCGCCATCAAGGCCCTGCGCGGAGACTTCGAACGCATCCCCAACGACGGGGGGCCGCTGGCTCGCGCCAACGCCGCCCTCGTCGCCGCGCAGTCCTGAGGCGCGCTGTTGCGAACCACGACCGCGGTGCCTGAACGTCAGTGCACCAGGGGCGTGGTGTAGCCGCTGCCCAACGACGGCATCAGCGAGAAGCTGGGCGCGGTGGCGACCGCCTTCTTGCCGGTGTCCTTCTGGTCGAAGAAGCCGTTGAGGCCGGCGACGCCGATGGAGAAGTTCGTCACCCAGCCCTCGTCGGGCTTGCCGGCGGCGGCCTTGATGTCGAACGGCCGCGCGAAGTGCAGCCGTAGGAGGAGGGGCCCCAGCGACAGGTTGAAGCCCACGACCGCGTTGAGGACGCGGTGGTCCCAGAGGTCGTGCGTCCCATCACCCACGCCGCCCGCGTCGATGGCCGCGATGGCCTCCAGGTCGCTCAGGAAGGCCACCCGGATGATGTCGTTGAGGGGCAGCTGCGCCTCCAGCGTGGAGTAGACGAAGTGCTGGCCCAGCAGCCACTCCTCGTCGCCGAAGTTCACGCCGCGCAGGGTGTCGAAGCTGGACAGGTAGTAGGAGCGCGCGTACCGGCCGCCCACCGTGCTGCCCGCGCCCAGGCGGATGAAGATGTTGCTGCGGCCGTAGATGGGGAAGTACCGCTCCATGTCCAACCGCATGTTGCCGTACGCCTGCCCGTCGAAGGGCTGCAAGCCAGCGGTGGCCTCCAACAGGATGGAGCTGCCCGCGAGCGGTCCCGTCGCGTAGTGGTACTTGAGGCTGTCGTAGCCGATGCGGCCGCTCAGCTCCGTCTGGAAGCGGATGTGTTGGTTGTCGGCGCGCCACGCGGACAGCAGCTCCATGTTCGACTCGTTGCGCTCCGGGAACGCCAGGTAGAACTCGTTGTAGTCGTCCAGGAAGTACTTCGTGCCGCCGACGCTCAGGTCGCCCTGCACGTAGAAGAAGGTGCTGAGCGGGTAGCGCAGGCTGCCCAACGCGCCGAAGTAGCGCTCTGACGAGATGAAGAACGGCCGCTGCTCCGGCGGCAGGTCGTCGAACGTCTTGTCGATGCGGAAGCGCAGCGACTGGAAGATGCCGCCGCCCCACGTCGTGCGCTTCTCGTCGTTGATGTAGAGCAGCAGGCCGTCCGTCAGCTCGAACGAGCCATACACCGCCAGCGACAGGACCATCTGGTGGTCGCGCAACCGGTCTGACGCGGACGCGAACACCTGGCCCACGAAGCCGCCGCCGCCCGCGCCCGCGAAGCCGAAGATGGGCCCCAGTTCGATGTTCTCACGCGTGAAGGGCCGGTAGGCCAGCGCGTCGGTGAGCGGCCGGATGGCCATGGGGGAGGGCGGATCCGCCTGGGGCGCCTTGGGGTCCTCCAGCGACAGCATGCGCGGCGGACGCAGGAGCGACGGCTTCCGCTCACCGGACATGTGGAAGAGCATCCACAGGCCGCCGTCGGGGCCG
Source organism: Corallococcus sp. bb12-1 (assembly GCF_026626765.1). Classification (NCBI taxonomy): domain Bacteria; kingdom Pseudomonadati; phylum Myxococcota; class Myxococcia; order Myxococcales; family Myxococcaceae; genus Corallococcus; species Corallococcus sp. bb12-1. Next base: position 53,756 of record NZ_JAPNJZ010000024.1, read on the forward strand.
GGGCCCGGTTCGAAGACGCCCGTCGTCAGGTCAGTGCGCCGCACGATGCGGCCATCCGACAGCAGCTCATGGAGGTCCGAACTGCTCTGGTTGAAGGCCACGAAGAACACGCGCCCGTCGGCGAGCGCGATCGGATCCGCCTGGTCGCGCTCCTCGGTGGTGAGGCGCTCGGCCTGCCCCACGGGCGCGTCCGGCTTCACGCGGAAGAGGTTGTACTTGCGGTGGGACGTGGCGTCGGACGTGTAGATGATGCCGGACGGGCCCCAGGTGAGCTGCCGCTCGGCGAACACGTCGTTGGTCAACTGCTTGGGCTTCGCGTCCGGCCCCTGCGACAGGTCGATGACGTACACGTCGCGCAGGCCCGAATCGTTGATGCCGATGAACGCAAGGAAGCGCCCGTCCGGGGAGAACGCCGGCGAATAGATGGCCAGCACCCCCTGCCTGTCGATGCGGTACTCGCGCCGGTCACCCACCTCCAGCTTCACCGTGAGGCCCACCTCCCGCCCGATGCCGGTGCGGACGGCGGAGCGCCTCACCAGCACGTCCGTGGATTTGCGCTCCTGCAGGTGCACGTAGTCCTGCACGTACAGCACGTCGCGGCCGGTGCGCTCCGCCACGAACGCGAGCTTGTCCTTGGTCAGCGCGAAGTTGCGGCCGGACACCGGGTGCAGCGACTCCACGCCCGGCACGCCGTCGCCCGCCACCTTGACGTTCTTCTCCGGAGAGCGCGGATCGATGAGGTACAGCCGGCTTTCGCCCGTCTCCGGCACGATGGTGCGCAGGGCCAGCACGTTGCCGTCCGGACCGCTGGTCATCGCGGTGACGATTCCGGGCGTCTCGCCCAGCGAGTCCAGCGAGGGCGCCGTCTGCGCGGAGTCCAGGTACGTCTTGAACGAGCGGCGCTTGAGCCAGTTCTCGAAGCGTGCGGAGATGCGCTTGGGGTCATCCCCCGTGAGCCGCTCCAGCAGCTCCTCGAACTTGAGCGACGGCGCATCGCGCGAGCCGCCCACCAGCCGGGGCGCCTCCTCCAGCAGGCGCTGGATGATGCCCGCGCCGTACTCCTCCTCCAGGAAGGCCACGCGCGCCTGACCGACCTTGTAGATCCACAGGTAGCCGTACGGCCCGGGGGAGAAGAAGTCGAGGAACGCGTAGCCCCTCATCAGGTCCGGGTTGACCAGCAGGTCCCGCACCATCATCTCCGCCTCGGGATCCAACCCGCGCTTGGCGTAGAACTCGGCCAGACCTTCGATGAACCACAGCGGATAGCCGCCCAGTGGATCCCCGAACACCTTGGCCTGCTCCGCCACGGTGCGCACCTTCTGGATGGTGAACTGGTGCGCCAGTTCGTGGGTGCTGATCTCATCGAACAGGTGGTGGTCGCCCAGGTACGGCAGCGACAGCTTCAGGTCCTCGGTGCTGGTGACGCCCAGCGTGCCCTCGGAGACCGCGAACACGTTCGTCTGGAGGAACTCCGCGTAGCTGCTGTAGAGGATGTACGGGAACGTCTCCGTGGGGACGTACTTGAACTGGTCCACCAGGTACCGGTACGCCTCCTCGACGATGGGGGCGGCGCGCTCGGCCACCGCCCGCTCGCGCTCGTAGAAGTAGAAGCGCACGCCACCCGTCTTGGCGCCCAGGTCCTTCGCGTAGGTGTATTTGAAGCCGCCGTCCGAGCCGCCCAGCATCAGCGGGGAGCCGGAGAACGTGGTTCCTCCATCGTCGCCGACCATGCCCGCGACCGCGCCCGCATGACCCGCCGTGCCGCCGTCCGCCAGCGCCACCACGCCAGGGGGCGGGATGCCGCCGTCCTCCAGCCCGACGACGGTCGGTGGCCCGCTGCCCGCGTCCGCCGCTCCCCCGTCGGGCGCGACGCCCGCCGTCAGGGTGTTGCCCGGGCCCGGGGGCGCCGACGTCACCTGTCCAGAAGGGGTGACCTCCGGGCCGCCCGGGGGTGACAGCGTGTCGCCCGTCTGCGGCGACACGGTGGGCGCCTGGGGAATCGCGCCGCCCTGCGTTCCGGGGGGCTGATCATGCGCGGTCTTCCCCGGGGGGGGAGCGACACCGGTCGCGCCAGGGCCCACGAGGATGTCGATGTGCCGCCACTCGAACTCGTAGCTGTTCACGGGCGTCTTCCCCGCGCGACGGGGGACGACGAAGACCTGGGCGAGCACGAGCTCCGGAAGGAGCAGGGCCAGCAGCACGGCGACCACGTGCGGACGGGGGTTCAAAAAGCACCTCGTAAGGCGAGGAGACAGGCGTATCAGGGGCCCGGTGGGAGGCTCGCTCTCCCATCGGAAACGCACAAGCGGTTCATTTGTTTCTTTGCGTGACGGTGGACGTCCGGGGTGTTCACCCTCTGCGCGCGGGAGGGGACTTGGCTCCGGTCGGCATCGCCCGGTATGGAGGAGGGAATGAACCGCCTCCCCCTCGTGGCCGCCACCGTGTTCCTCGCCGTCGGATGCGGCAATTCCGATGATTCCGACAACAAAGCCGAGTGTCAGGTTGAAGCCATCGACCTGCCCGGTTGTGACCGCTCGACCCTGGCCGCGGTCCAACCCGAAGGCATCTGGAACACCAACATCGCGTTCGAGGACGGTTACATCGGTCCGTCCACCCTCCGCTTCGACCCCGGGGATCCGCTGCTCATCGGCCTGCCGATGACGACGAAGCAGATCACCGGGGACACCTTCTTCCTGGCCAGCGACGTGACGGGCTCGGATGGCGGTGCGATGCGCTACGCGTTCGCCGGCTGCAAGGCCTCGGGTCCGGGCGAGGTGCTGGGCGTGGTGCGCGTCTGTGTCAACGGGACGAAGACGCGCCAGGGCACGTTCACCGCGAAGCGCGTGGTGCGGCGTGAAGGCGAAGCGGAAGCCGACCGCGTGGAACTGCTGAGCGAGATCGCCCTTCCTGGAGGCCGGCCCACGGGCGTGGTGGTGGCGGGCGGCTATGCGTACGTGACGGCGCGCGAGGAAGGCCTGGTCGTCTACGACGTGAAGGACCCCGCGCACCCGACGCTTGCGTCCAAGCAGAAGTTCGGGACGGAGGTGTTCACCACCGCCCTCGTGTCCGGCTCGACGCTCTTCGTGGGCACCTACGACAGGGGCCTGCGTCTGTGCGACCTGACCGTCGACCCCGCGGTCCCGAATTGCACCAAGCAGTTCCTCTCGGAGGCGGCGACGCCGACGCGGGTGGACGCGCTGGCGAAGGATGGCAACCTGCTCTACGTGGCGTCGCCCACGCCCCGCTCGGACGTCATCATCCTGGATGTCACCCAGCCGCTCGCGCCGGTGCTGGTGGTGCGCTACGCGGTGGAGGGCACGAGCGCCACCGCGGGCGAGTTCCCCTACGCGCTGACGGTGCTGGAAAACCGCCTGTACGTGAGCAACTGGAGCTACGGCGTCTCGGTGACGGACGTCACCAACGTGGCGACGACGAAGGCGCCCAAGCTGCTGGGCCGCTACGCCGGGTTCTCCACCAGCGCCCTGGCCGTGGGCAAGCTGGGCACCGCCCCCGCCGTGTACGCGGGCTCGGATGCGTGGGGCTCCTCGGTCCTGACCCTGGACGCCACCACCCCGGAGGCCATCGTGCAGCGCGACGAGCTGGCGCTGCGCAAGGAGGCTTCCCTGGGAGGCCTGGCGTTGTCGGGAACCACGCTCTACATGGCCAACTACCAGGACGGCCTGCGCGCGTACGACGTGTCCACGCTGGGGACGCTCAAGCCCTCTGGGTACTTCAACACCTGGAGCGACACCGACACGCGCCGTGGGTTGACCTACTTCGAGGGCCTCCAGGGCGTTCACGTGGCGGACGGGCTGGTGTATGGGTGGGACACGACGCGCGGGCTGCTTATCTTCCGCCACACCCCGTGACGCCAAGGCCGCATCATGACCCAGGTGAACGGATGTGGTCGTTGCCAGACCCTGCCTGAGCCGCCCGATGGACCGGGGCGGCTCTTCCTGTGGCCCCCGCTGGGCCACAGCCTGGGCAAGCTGGTGGCGCACCTGCGCGAGGCGGGTGGGCCCTACCAGCTTCGCACCGATGCGCACTGCGTCGTGGTGGGGATGGGGCAGGGGGACCTGGGGCGGCTGTCCACGCTGCTGCCCAACGTGCTGACGGCGGAGGAGGTCCGGGGCACGCGAGCCCTCTTCGTTCCGGGGGACACGGAGCCGGGGATGGCGGACTTCCCGCGCGTGGACTCGCTGCAGCGCTTCACCATGCTCCAGCAGTCAGGGTGGCTGGTGGACATGCTGGCGGAGTCGCGGCTCACCTCGTTCTTCCAGCCCATCGTCCATGCGCAGGACACGTCCTTCGTGTTCGCGCACGAGGCGCTGATGCGCGGGCGCGACCGGGACGGTTCGCTGGTGTCACCGGCGCGGATGTTGGACACGGCCCGGGAAGCGGACCTGCTGTTCCAACTGGACCTGGCCGCGCGCACCACCGCCATCCGCGAGGCGGTGCGGCACCAACTGCGCACGCACCTGTTCATCAACTTCACGCCCACGGCCATCTACGATCCGGCCTTCTGCCTGCGCTCCACGGTGGCGGCCATCCGCGAGGCGGGCATTCCGCCGGAGCACGTCGTCTTCGAGATCATCGAATCCGACCGGGCCGCGAACGCCGAACACCTGCGCTCCATCGTCGACTTCTACCGGAAGGCGGGCTTCAAGGTGGCGTTGGACGATTTGGGGGCGGGCTACTCGTCCCTGAACCTGCTCCACCAGCTGCGTCCGGAGTACATGAAGCTGGACATGGAGCTGGTGCGCGGCGTCCACGCGGATCCCTACAAGGCGTCCATCGTGCAGAAGCTGCTGGAGATCGCCTGCCAACTGGGAATCCAGACGGTGGCGGAGGGCATCGAGACGCCCGAAGAACTCTCCTGGGTGCGCAGGCACGGCGTGGACTTCGTGCAGGGATACCTCATCGCGAAGCCGTCGGCGGTGCCGGCGCAGGTCACCCCGCGCCTCAACGATTGAGCAGGGCGTTGGACGAACCCGGCCGGTCCAGGGTCGCGGCGCGCATCAGGCGAAGCTCGTCGCCGGCCGTCTGAAGGGCGATGCGCGCGGCGTACACGTCCCGGCGCCCGGCGGCATCCCGGGCGAGGGCGATCTGCGCGCGGGCCCGTTGGGTGTAGACGACGACCATGCCTTGCCCGTCGGTCGAAGCCGTCTGACCCACGACGGAGAAGTCCTCGTCGGCGATGTTCAGGGCGTTGTCCACGGAGAGTTCGCCCTGCTCCAGCGCCTGATCCGCCGCGAGCATCCACTGACCCGCGGACTGGATCCGCGCCAGCCGCTGCTGTCGGAACCGCTCGGCCTCGTAGGCGCGCTGTTCATGCACATCCACCTGGGACTGCACAGCCTGCGTGCGCTCGGTGGCCACGGCGTCGCGTTCCTGCACCTCCTGCTCGAGTTCGGCGATGCGCGCACGGAGGCGCGTGAGTTCCTCGTTCGACTGGGCCGTGTTGGCATTCGCCGCGATGGCGGTCCCGGCCGGTGTGCTTGTCGCGGCCTGTGCCGACTGGGCTGGAGCCGCCGTGCCGGTCGCGGCTTGCGTTGACTGGACTGGAGCCGTCGTACCGGTCATGGCCTGAGCCGACTGGGCTGGAGCCGTCGTGCCGGTCGCGGCCTGCGTTGATTCGACTGGGGCTGTCGTGGACGTGTTTCCGGATTGATCCGGTACGGACGTGCCTGTCGTCGACGGGCCCGGGGCCGTCATGGGCGTGCCGCCCGATTGATCCGGTACGGACGTGCCCGTCGCGGGCGCAAGTGAAGAATGAGTCGATGTCCCGGTGCCCGTCGTTCCGGACGCACCAGAGCCGCCGGTCGCGGTTTCCGGCGCGGCCAGACTTCCGGTCGTGGGCTCCTGCACCGTCACCTGCGACGAATCCAGCGGCGTGCCTCCCGTCGTCCCCCCCACCGGGGCATTGGACGCAGGGCTCGTGGAGGTCGCGCCCGTGTCCTCGGTCCCCCCGAAGCCTGGCGCATCGGTGTTCGTGGGCTGGGAAGTAGGAGCCGCGCCCGCGCCCGTCTGGGGCTGCCCCGCGGTGGTTCCCCCGCCGGTCGACGAGGTGCCGGCCGCACCCGCGCCCCCCGTCCCCGACGGCGCTTCCTGGGGCGCGGTCTCCTGGTCGGACGACGCATTGTCCGACGGCTGCGCTTCGAAGACCGTGGGAACGGGCGGAGGCACATAGGTCTGCGACTGCTGCGTGGCGACCTGTCCGGAATCGATGGGCACGCTGCCATCGGGCAGCAGCGGCGTGAGGGTATAGCCTCCCTGTGCCAGATCCGTCGGTGTATGGGCGTAGCCCTGCGGAGGGCGAGCACCGTCGGCGTCATCCGCGGCCTGTTCGTAGGCATCCTGGAGGGCTGCGGCGGCCGGGTCCCTCACGGACGGATCCTCCGGGGGCAGGGGCTCCACGTCCTGCGACTGTCCAAGGCTCAATCCCGCGACGATGGCGATCCAGAGGTGCATGCCCGGAAGATGTCCACGGGCGAACGCTTCCACATCACCCCCAGGGCTCCTCCGCCCGCCCGCCAGGAAGGCGACCCGGGCTCACGTCTTCCCGCGACGGGCCAGCAACTCGTCCGCCGCCCGCCGCCCGGTATCGAGCGCCCCGTGCACAGTGCCTTCTTCACCCCCGACATGCGTGGCCTCGCCCGCGAAGAACAAGGTCCGGCCCACGGGCCGGGCCAGCGCGGCGACCGCATCCATGGCCCCCGTGGGAATGACGGCATAACCGCCGCGCGTGTACGGCTCGCGTTGCCAGTCCTGCACATGCCACGCCTCCAGTTGTTCGTGGAGGTGCCGCACGGGCTGCCGGAACAGCCGCGAGAGCCCCTGGAGCGCGCGCTCCAGCACCACCCGTTCGCTCGGCTTCGACAGCGCCAACGCGCCGGGCCCGCCACTCCAGCCCACCAGATGCCGGGTGCACCGGTGGGGCGACAGCGTCCACCAGGTGGGGAAGGCCGCCCCCGGTGCATGGAAGAACCCGAAGCGCGCGGTGTCCGCCTGCTCCCGCCAGAACGCCGTGCGGAATCGCAGCAGCACCTTCACCAGGGGGCCCATCTCCAACTGGTTCCAGGCGCGTTCCTGCTCCCGTACGCGGGGCACGAAGCGGACGGCGCCAGGTGCCGGAGGACGGGCCCGCAGCACGCCCACCGGAAGTGTCACCACGGCCTGCCGGGCCTGGAATGTCCCGAGCGTAACCCCCTGCCGCGTCCGGGCCCGCACGCGAACCTGTCCCGGCTTCCAGCGCACCTCCTCGGCCACGGCGTTGAGCCACAGCGTGTCCGGCTTCGCGAACAGCTTCGCGGCCATCGCCCGCAGCACGCGGTCATAGCCCTCCAGCACGCGGGACGGCGTCGCACCGCCCGTGCTCGCGACGGACCGGTCCATCCTCGCGATGGCCAGCGTGCTCGCGATGTCCGGATCCGCGGCGTAGAAGCCCTCGACGTAGGAGCGGGCCATCGCGGCGACCAGGGGCGGCCACTTCCGCGCACGGGCCTGTTCCGCCACCCACGCGGTCATCGACCGGTCCGGAGGCTTCGCCGAGGTCAGGGCCTCCTGGAACGCGAAGGCCTCTTCCGCTTCCGCCAACTTTCCCCGCCACAGCAGCGCATGCCTGTCGTTGCAGGCTCCGACCGTCAGCCCCGCCTGCCGGATGAGCCGCAGGAGGGTGGGCGGCTTGCCGTGGACGAACTCGGCGCCCAGCTCCAGGGGCACGTCGCCCATCGGATCACGCACGGTCGCCACGCGGCCCCCCACGCGGTCCCGGGCTTCCAGGACGATGACCCGCAGGCCCTTGCGCATCAACTGGACCGCCGCGGACAGCCCCGCCGCACCGGCCCCCAGGATGATGACGTCGGCCGTACGGTCCATGCGGCTCCCGCTCCCACCATGGAGCCTCCACCGTGAGAAAAGTCCCGCGGCCCGCCGCAAGTCGGCGGGCCGCGAGCAGGGGAGAGGCACACGCGAAGGGACTAGTAGGTCTTCGGCGAACCGCTGGTGTCGTGCGTGCTGGAGCCGGTGTCCGGATTCATGCTGGAGTCGCTGTCGGAGGCACCCGGATCCTTGGTGCGGTCATCCATGCCCGAGCCGCCCTTGCCCTCGTTGATGGACGGATCCGGCGACATCACGTCCGTGCCCGAGCCACCCGTGCCCTGGCTCGGCGAGATGCTGGTCGCCACGTTCTTCTCGTCCTTCACCTGGAAGCTGGCGCGGATCTCCTGGCCCTCCTTCAGGCTCTTGGCGTTCTTCAGGGTCGGGTCGGTGAACTGGGTCTTGCTGTCGATGTCCAGCGGCACCACCGCGCCGTTCGCGCTGCTGATGTAGACCTTCTTGCTCTCGCTCTTGACGACCTTGCCCGTCAGCTCGTTCGCACCGGTCATGCTCGGCGAGTGGGCCGCGGATCCGGAGCCGCCCATGGCGTCGGTGCTCCCCATGGAGCCCTGCTGGGAGCCCTGCATGGTGCCGCCGGACTCAATCCGTCCCGGACTTCCCTGGGCCGGCACGTTGGTGGAAGGCGGCTGCGAAGGCTGCACGACGCTGTCCTGGGCCACGGCCACGCCAGAACCCAGCAACGCCGCGGACGCAATAACCCCAATGAGCTTCTTCATGGAATCTCTCCCGGAGGATGTGAGTGGGACGGGGCGACGACCCCCGTTCGGAAAAAGCTAGGGGCGATGGGGGTGGGGGACAGGCCGGGAGGGGGAGACCGGGTGCGTGCCCGTTCGCCCTGCGGCCCATGGGACGAGGTCTGGAGGCGACAAGCGGCCTGCTTGGCGACGTGTGGGGTGCTTGATGCCGGTGACGGATTCCCATAGCGTTCCAGGAAAGAGCTGGAGCCGGCCGCACGGTCGGTCCCCCGCCAGGAGATCGTGACTTCGATGCCCCCGCCCGCCAGGACCTCCGCGCCGACCCCTCCCCCGGAGCTGCCCATGCCCTCCTATCCCGCCGTCGAGACCTTCATCGAGAAGGCCTCCGCGGACGACGTGCAGGTGCTCTTCGCGCCCGTGAAGGAGGGCCTCGCCGGCCTGAAGGGCCCGCGCGCGGAAACCGGCAAGAAGGCCCAGGCTGCGATCGCGCGGGCCGAAGAGCTTTTGACGATGCTCGTGGACGTCCGCGAGAAGCTCGTCGCCGAGTCCAAGCAGCCCAAGGGCCGGAAATAACAGGCGTTTCGGGGGCCTGGACGATTTCTTGTCACCAGCAGGCAACCGGCGGCTGGCATCCCCGATAATCCATTGAAAGAGCCAAGGGATGATCCCAGGCTCACCTTTAATTCGCTGGCAGCAGCGCGGAGGCTGAAAATGGGCGTCAAGATCGACAGCGGCATGATGGGTCCGAACCTGCGTATGAACACCCAGATGACCACGGCTCGGCAGACGCCGAACACGAGCTTTGGCGCGCGTGTCCAGAACGGGCTGAACAACGCCGCGGGCGTCGTCGGCGCGGGCGTGGGCTCGGTGGCCGGCTTCGTGCCGGGCGCGGGCATCGTCTCCGCCGCGGTTTCCTCCGCGCAGACCTTCTCCGGCGCCGCGGGCTCCGGCATGGCGGGCGGCCCCTACGCCGGCGTGATGAACACCGGTTCCGGCGCGGTGCCCACCACGTCCATGCCCGGCACGGGCGCGGGCATCCCGGGCACGGGCGGCTCCTCCACGCTGGGCACCAGCGCGGGCGCGGGCGGCGTGAGCGACTCGCTCACGAACAACGGCAGCCTGAAGGCCATGATGGACGACAACGTCAAGCTGCTGAACATGCAGTCGGCCATGCAGCACGAGTCGCAGCTCTTCACGGCGGTTTCCAACGTCATGAAGTCGCGGCACGATACGACCAAGAACTCCATCGGCAACATCCGCTAGTCTTCGGGCTTCAGCGGACACACTGACCGGTGCAAGGAAGGCGGCCCTCGACGGCCGCCTTCCGTGCTTCCGGCCACGGGAAAGGCAGCGCGACGTCCATGGCGGAAACCTCCTCGGAGATTGCCAACAGCCTCGTGCCCCTGGCGCGCCAGCCGGCCATGGTGCTGCTGGAGTCTGGCTACCTGTGGCTCGACATGGGCCACTTCGACAAAGCCCGTGAAGTGTTCGTCGGGGCCGCCGCGCTGATGCCCAAGAGCGAGGTGCCGCAGATTGGCATCGGCGCCGTGGAATTCGCCCAGGGCCACCATGACAAGGCCCTCCAGGCCTACCGGGTCGCCCAGCGCCTGGCGCCCCTGTCGTCGCTGCCCCGGGCACACGCGGGGGAGGCCCTGTTGTTCATGGGCAAGGTGCCGGAAGCCCTCAAGGAACTGAAGGCCGCCATGGACCTGGAGCCGGAGGGCGACGGTGCCCGCCTGGCCCAGGCGCTCATCCAGGCGAAGGAAGCGGGGGCCCTGCCTCCGCCCAAGAAGTAGCAGGCAGGACGAAGGAGGTACGTCGATGGCGGTCGGTGGAGTCGGACGTGGGGGTGGGAAGGGCCGCGCGGGCGGCGTCAAGGGCGCGTCCGGTGCGGCGGGTGCCGCTGGCGCGTCCTTCGGCGGCAAGGTCGACAAGACCGAATCACTCGTCGGGCCTTCAGGTCTGGTAGGCTCCAGCAACGTCCAGGGCCCCCAGGCTGCGGATCCGATCGCGGCGCAAGCGCTCGCCATCGCCCGTCGGTTGAAGAACGGGGGCTTCAAGAGCAAGGAGGAGGCGACGAAGGCGCTCGTCTCCGAGGTGCTCCAGGAGAAGCTGCACATGAAGTCCGATGCCCTCACGGGCCGCATCGCCGGTGCCCTTCAGGATGATCCTCGGTTGAACCAGGTTCTCGAGCGGCTGTGGTCCAAGGCCGAGTGAGCGCGCCGCTTGCCTCTGGGTGAAGACAGGAAGGTCATCCTGGAGAAGTACGGCCCGTACGTGCGGTCGCTCGCGGCCACCGTGCGCAAGCAGTTCAACGCCCAGCTGGAGCTGGACGAACTGCTGGCCTATGGGCAGATCGGCCTCCTTGAGGCTGCGGAACGCTTCGACCCCAAGGTCGGCGCCAACTTCCTCACCTTTGCCCACTACCGCATCAAGGGTGCCATCTTTGATGGCCTCCGAAAGATGGGCGTCCTCCGGGGCGCGGATGCCCGCACCGCCTACCAGGGCGAGCGCGCCACCGCCTATCTTGGAAATCTTGCGGACCGCGAGCAGGGATCAAGCAACCGCGGGTCGTCATTCGACGATGATATCGGAGACATCTCGGATGCCGTGGCGGGACTCGCCGCGGTGTTCGCGGCGGGGGCGGAAGGGGCGGAGGCGGCGGGGTATGTCGACGAATCCCTCCCGGCGGATCAGCGCCTGGAGATGGAGCAGTTGAAGAACCGGGTGCGCTCGGCCATCGAGAAGCTTCCGGAGAAAGAGCGCAAGCTCCTGCAGGGCTATTACTTCCAGGGCAGGACCCTGGAAGAAGCAGGGGCTGAAATCGGGCAGTCGAAGAGCTGGGCGTCGCGGCTTCATGCGCGGGCCATTGACCGGCTCAAAGAACTCTTGAACGAGGAGGAGGAACTCCCTCCCCCCTCGACGGATGCAAGGAGGGTGTCACATGGCGGCTCCGATGAGCGGCATCTCCGCGGGACAGGTGGCGCAGCAAAAGCTGCAGGATCAGGGCGCCCAGCAGACGAACAAGACGGGCGCGTCGAAGTTCGACGGAGTTCTCGCTGACAAGGCCCAGGGCGCCGACAAGGCGGACGCGGCCCAGGGCGTGAACAAGGCCCAGGCCGCCAACAAGGTGGACACCGTTCGCCAGGTCGAAACCGTCAACAAGACGGAAAAGGCCGGCATGAACAAGGTCAGCGGCGCGGCGCAGCAGCCGGCCACGGCCAAGGGCGCCGAGCCCGTGGACGCCAAGGCGGAGACCGCCAAGACGGGCAAGTCGGGCGGAATGGTGTCCGACCTCGTCTCCGGTCTGGAGAAGGGCCAGATCAGCATGGACAAGCTGATCAAGGAGGCCAGCTCCGGCAAGAACATGTCCAACGCGGAGATGCTCGGGCTCCAGGCGTCCATGTACAAGTACTCGCAGGAACTCGATCTGACCTCCAAGGTCGTCGAGAAGGCCACCAGCGGCCTGAAGGACGTCGTCAAGACCCAGGTCTGAGTTCCCACCCGCCGGGCCATGGCGGCATGCGAAGGGCGGTCCCTCCCGGGTTGGGAGGGGGCGCCCTTCCGCGTTTTGCAAGGGCCCTGTTAAGCTACGTCCCGCCCATGACTCGCCGAACGCCCGCCTTCGCCGCCCCGCTCCTCGCCCTGTTGCTCCTCACCGGCTGCTCCATCGAGCTGCAGCACGAGCTGACGGAGGCGGACGCCAATGAAATCTACGTGCTGCTCAGCAAGAACGGCATCAACGCCAAGAAGGAGAAGGCGGAGGGTGGCAACGAAGTCCGCTTCACCATCGTCGTCCCCAAGGGCGACGCCGCGCAGGCCGCGGAACTCCTGAAGCGCAACTCGCTGCCGCGTCCGGTGGAGAAGGGCCTGTCCCACTTCGCCAAGGGCAGCATGGTGCCCACCGCCACGGAAGAGCGCGCCATGCTCCTCAAGGCGATGGCCGGTGAGGTCTCCAACGCGCTCAATCAGATCGACGGCGTGCTGGAAGCGCGCGCCATCGTGATGATCCCGGAGAACAACGACCTGTCGCAGCCGGAGAACAAGCCGATGCCGTCGGCCTCCGTGTTCATCAAGTACCGCACGAACGAGCCCGGCAAGCCTCCCATCAGCACGGACGCGGTGAAGCAGTTCGTCGCCAGCTCCGTGTCGGAGCTCAAGCCGGAGGCTGTCACCGTGCTGATGACGGAGGCCCTGGCCCCCACGGCGGAGATGAGCGAGACCAACCGCCTCCAGGACGTGCTCGGCGTGCGCATGACGGCGGCCAGCGCTTCGACGTTCAAGGTCATCCTCGGCGGCGCGTTCGCGCTCATCCTGGCGATGATGGGCCTCACCGCGTGGACCTTCATGCGCGGCGGCTCCGGGGGCGGCGGCGCCGCGGCCCCCCGTCCTGCCCGTGCACGGGGTGGTCGTCCGGAGTGACGTCGGTCCTCCGTGGCCCTCCTGGGGCGGGCCACGGGACATGTCCTCCAGGCCGGGGACATGCCTACTTTCTTCAGCGGGCCACCAGGGGGCCCGCGAGGTGACCGTTGGATTCATTCTTCACCTCGCTCAGCAAGCGCCAGACCATGATGCTCCTCACCGCGGTCACCTTCGGTGGCCAGGAGAGCATGGCCGCGCTGGAGCACCTGCCCGATGACGAGGGCGCGCTCCTGAGGCACCGGGCGCAGGAGATCCTCCAGATTCCGCGTGAGAAGCGGCTGCCCGCGGTGGTGCAGGAGCTCAAGCGCCTGATGAAGGACCGGCGCGGTCAGCTCTGGACCGCGGATCCGGAGCGGCTGGCGGCGCTGCTGCAACGCGAGCGCGGGGCCCTGGTGGAAGTGACGCTGCGCGCGCTGCCCGGCAACATGGCGGACGCAGTGCGCGGCCACCTGCCGCCCTCGCGCGTGAAGCTCACCCGCGAGGTGCGCCCGCAGATCCTCGACATCATCCGCTGGAAGCTGGAAGAGGCGCTGGCGCGCGAGGTCGCCGGTCAGTCCGCGGGCTTCAAGTTCGCGGACGTGCTCAATCTCCAGACGCGCGAGCTGCTCACGGTGAGTGACCGCCTGGGCGCGCGCGTGCTGGGCCCGGCCCTGGCAGGGCTTCCTGAAGGAGATCTGACGGGCTTCCTGGAGGCACTGCCGCCGGACCTGCTCCAACTCGCGAGCAAGTCCGTGGCGGCCAATGCGCCGCGCAAGCTCCCGGAGGACGACGCGCGCGCGCAGATCACCCTCCATGAGGGCTTCAACCGGCCGGCCGGCGCCATCCGCAGCGCGGGTGTGCAGCGGCTGGCGCGGGCCTGTGTCGCGCAGTCGCCGGAGTTCGCCGCGCGCATGCTGGAGAAGCACCGCGGCGAGTTCGGCCAACTGGTGGCGAAGTGGGTGCGCGAGGAGCGCTCGCGGCCGACGGCCCGGGGCGATGGCGGCCGCACCGACATCGTGATGGACCTGGAGCGCCTGGCCGTGCGCGGCCTCATCGAGCGCCCGGTGCGTCTGACGGCGCCGCCGCGTCCCTCCGCCGTGCTGCCGCCTCCGCCGGGGGCGCGCAAGGCCGCGCCGCCGGAGGGCCGGTCCGCACCCCCAGCTCCCCCCGCGAGGCAGGGGGCCCCGGCCGCGAGGCCCGCGCCGGGACGCACCACGGCGCCGGATCCGTCCCGGTCGCCCGCGCTACGGGCCCCCAAGGGGCTGCGGGGCGGTGGCGAAAGCGCGCCCGCGGACGATGCCGGCGCGAAGCGCGACTTCATGGCCGAGCGTGCGGCCCGCCGCGCTGGGGCCGCGTCCAGCCGTGACGCGGGACCGGGGGCGTCGCCGGGAGCGGGGCGTCCACGCCCACCTGCGGGAGAAGGGCGGGGCCCGCCGGTCCTCCCGGAAGGGGACGCGAACGGCTCGCAGATGCGCCGGATGCCGGTGGAGCGTGAGCGGAGCCGCGTGTCCACGGCGCCGCCGGAAGGGGACGCGAACGGTTCGCAGATGCGCCGGATGCCGGTGGAGCGCGAACGGGGCCCCGCGCCCCGTGCGTCCATGGCGTCGCCCGAAGGGGACGCGAACGGCTCGCAGATGCGCCGGATGCCGGTGGAGCGCGAACGGAGCCGCGTGTCCACGGCGCCGCCGGAAGGGGACGCGAACGGTTCGCAGATGCGCCGGATGCCGGTGGAGCGCGAACGGGGGGCGGCACCCCGGACGTCGACCGGGGGCGTTTCCGGCCGCCGTGAACCGGAGGGCAGCCGTCCTACGCGCCCCGGGCCCATGGATCCGGAAGGGGCCCGCATCGGGCCTCCTCCCGCCCGGCTGGGCATGCGGAAGGAGTCCCGCCCGGCGCCGCCGGACGAACCCCAGGGCCGCCCTGTGCGGGCGGAGCGCCCTTTGCGACCGTCCTCCGAGGACGCTCCCCGCGAGCCCCGCCGTCAGGACCCCGCCGAGGGGGCCCGGGTGCTGGGCGCGCGCACCGGGAGCCGCTCCGCGGTGCGTCCCGAACCGGGAGCCGAACCCGAGCGTCCCCCGCGCGTGCTCGCCGGCCGTGCTGGCCCGGCCTCCGGGCAGGCGTCCCAGCGATCCACCTCCGAGGGCACGCAGGTGGGCCGCAGACGGCCCCCGCCCAGCCGGGAGGACCTGGAAGAGCCCGGAGCGCCTGGTGGGCGTGGACCGCGCGGCGGAACGCGCTAGCATCCGGTCCGCAAGGAGCAGCCCATGGCGATCGGCAAGGTAATCAAGGGGGATGGGGTGTCGGAGTCGGTGGTCGTCGCCACGTCCGAGCGACCGGCGCTGCGGCCCCCTCGCGCCGGCGTGATGAACGCCGAGGTCTTCGAGGCGCGTCAGGGCGCCCAGGGCATCATCGAAGACGCCCATCGCGAGAAGGAGCGCATCCTCGCGGAGGCGCAGCGTGAGAAGGAGGAACTGTTTGCCCGGGCGAAGGATGCGGGGCGGCAGGAAGGCCTGGCGCAGGCGACGGAGATCGTCCTCCGCGCGAAGATCCAGGCCGGGGAGCTGCTGACCTCCCAGGAGCAGGACATCATCGGGCTGGCGCTGAAGATGGCGGAGAAGATCCTGGGGCGCGACCTGGAGCGCGAGCCGGAGCTGATGGTGGACCTGTGCGCCGCGGCCATCGACAACCTGCGCAACGCGCGCGCCATGGTGCTGCGGGTGCACCCGAAGACGGCCGCGGTGCTGCGCGCCAAGCGCCCCGTGCTGATGGAACTCATCGGGCGCACGGTGGACCTGGCCATCAAGGAGGACCTGGAGGTCGCTCCGGTGGGCTGCATCGTGCAGACGGAGTTCGGGACGGTGGACGCGCAGCTGCCCACGCAGTTGGAGATGCTCCAGAACCTCCTGTTGCCAGACCCCGCGCGCAAGAGCGGTCCGGCCTGAGCCGGAGGAAGCAGCCATGGCCATCGACCTCTCGCGCTACTACGACCTCATCAAGGATGCGTCCCTCGTCCGGGTGCGCGGCCGCGTCACCGAACTGACCGGCCTCGTCATCAAGGCGAGCGTGCCCAACGTCCGCATCGGCGAGGTGGTGCTCGTCAAGAGCCGCACCCGTGGCGTCATGAAGTCGGAGGTCGTGGGCTTCGTGGGCGACGAGGTGATGCTCATGCCCCTGGGCGAGCTGTACGGCATCGGTCCGGACAGCGAGTGCATCCCCACCGGCAAGCCCCTGACCATCAAGTGCGGGGACGCGCTGCTGGGCCGCGTGCTCAACGGCGTCGGCGAACCCATGGACGGCCGCCCCCTGGACGGCGACGGGCTCATCGACTGGTCGGTGGACCGCGACTGTCCGGATCCGTTCACCCGCCAGCGCATCGAACGGCCGCTGCCCCTGGGTGTCCGCTGCATCGACGGGCTGCTCACCGTGGGCGAGGGCCAGCGCGTGGGCCTCTTCGCAGGCTCCGGCGTCGGTAAGTCCACGCTGATGGGGCAGATTGCCCGCAACACCCAGGCGGACCTGAGCGTCGTGGCGCTCATCGGTGAGCGTGGTCGTGAGGTGCGCGAGTTCATCGAGGACGCGATGGGCGAGGAGGGCATGAAGCGCGCCGTCCTGGTGTGCGCCACGTCCGACCAGCCCAGCCTCGTGCGTCTGCGCGCCGCCTACGTCGCCACGGCCATCGCGGAGTACTTCCGTGAGCGCGGCGGCAACGTGCTGTTCATGCTCGACACGGTGACGCGTCTTGCCCGTGCCCAGCGTGACATCGGCCTCGCGATTGGCGAACCCCCCGCGCGCCAGGGCTATCCGCCCAGCGTCTTCTCCATGCTGCCGCGCATCCTGGAGCGCACGGGCAACTCGGAGAAGGGCAAGTGCACCGCCATCTACACCTGCCTCGTGGCCGGCGGTGACATGGAGGAGCCCATCGCCGACGAAGTCCGAGGTATTCTCGACGGCCACTTCATCCTCAACCGTGCCCTGGGCGAGCGAAACCAGTGGCCGGCCATGGACGTGCTGGCGAGCCTGAGCCGTGTGATGAGCGGCATCGTCTCCAAGGAGCACAAGAAGGCCGCCGGCAAGCTGCGCGAGACGCTCTCCACCTACGAGAAGCAGCGCGACCTCATCCTCCTGGGCGCCTACCAGGCCGGGGCCGACGCGCGCACCGACTACGCCATCGAGAAGTACGACGCCATCATCGACTTCCTCAAGCAGGACACCCACTCCAACTCTCCCTTCGAGGAGACGGTGGAGCAGCTCATCGCTCTCTTCGAGGACTGAGGCTGGCTGCCCCGGAGGCGGGGGGCCCGGGCGGGGCGTTTTCCGGTTAGGATGCCCCCACCATGCCCCCGTACCGGTTGCAGGTGTTGCTGGACATGCGTGAGAAGGCGAAGGAGGAGGCCGAGCAGGCCTTCTCCGCCGCCATCAAGGCGCTGGAAAAGGAAAAGAAGGTTCAGGCCCAACTGGAGGCCGAACTGGAGCGCCGCAAGAAGGAGCGCAAGGCCAAGGTGGCCGAGTACTTCCAGCAGATGATGGCCAAGGGCGCCGGCATCAACGGCATGAACATGATGGGCCGCTTCGAGGAGCGCCTGAAGGACGAAGAGGCCCAGGTCGCCCTCCAGATCGAACACCAGAAGGAGGTCGTCAAGGCGGCCGCCCGTCTGGTCGAGCAGCGCCGCATGCTCATGGCCGAGGCCGCCAAGGAGCTGAAGGCCATCGAGAAGAACAAGGAAACCTTCGTCAAGCAGGTGCGCCAGGAGCGCCAGCAGCGCGAGGAGCTGAACCAGGAGGAGATTGGCAACGCCTTGTTCCTGGCCCGCCAGCGCAAGTAACCTCCCGCCGCCCCCGAAGTCAGGAGAGGACGCCATGAGCCGAGTTGACGACGATCGCGATGCCGCGCGCATGGCGGAGCGGATGATCCAGGAGCGCAGGCTTGCCGAAGCCAAGGGCAAGAAGCGCCTGGAGGGTGAGTCCCTCTTCTCCAAGCTGGTCCAGCAGGGCCAGGCGGAGAAGGGCCAGGCGGAGAAGGGCAACCCGAAGGCCGCGACCGACGCGAAGTCCCCCCAGAGCCTCGCCAAGGCGGTGCTCGCGCGCGCCACCCAGGGCCAGGGCAAGACCTTCGACGAGAAGCTGGCCCAGAAGGAGACCGGCTCGGCGAAGCCCGGGGAGAGCGCCCAGGGCGCCCAGCAGTCCCAGCGCCAGGGGGAGACGCAGTCGCTGACGCAGCGCTCGGAGACGCGCAAGTCGGAGGTCAAGGAGGACAAGCGCTCCAACGACGTGCGCGACGGCGACCTGACCAAGTCCGGCGGCGAGTCCAGCCGCCTGAGCGCCGAGAAGGGCGAGATGAAGGTCGACGTCAACGCCGGCGGTGGCAAGGGCGCGGGCGGTGGCAGCGGCAAGGAGAAGGACGAGAAGGGCGGGCAGATGGCCGCCGCGGGCTTCCGCTTCAACCCCGCGCTGATGGCGCCCGTCCCGGTGGCGAAGCCCAAGGACATGGCTGGCTCGGAGCGCCTGCGCCAGATGGCCAGTGAGATTGCCCAGAAGATCGTGGAGCGCGTGCGCGTGGGCACCAACGCCATGGGCAACGCGGAGTTCCAGATCGACCTGCGCGGGGACGTGCTCAACGGCCTGTCCATCAAGGTCAGCGCGAGGAACGGGAAGATCTCCGCCACCTTCAGTGGCAGCGACCGCGAAACACTGAAGCTGCTGGAAGAGCAGAGCGAGGGCCTGCGCAGCGCCCTGGGAGGTCGCGGGCTGGCGCTTGAGCAGCTGCGGTTCGAGGCGAAGACATGAGTCTGGAGCCGGACGACGAACCCGGAATCTACGAGCGAACCATGTTGGTCGACACCCGGAAGCTGGGCCCCTCTTCGAAGCCCGCCTCGGCACCGGCACAGCCGGTATTGCCCTGGCGGCCCTTCGTCTTCACGCACCTGGAGAAGGTGTCGCGCGCGCAGGGCCTGCTGGCGGAGCGGCTGCGCTGGCTCACACCAGGCCCGGGCACGCTGGAGACCCTCTGCGCGCGGCTCAAGGCCCTCTTCGACGTGGACGTGCGTCTGACGGTGGAGTCCGCCCAGGCGCGCCCCATGACGGAGCTGCGCCGCTTCCTGGGCGACCCGTCCTTCCTGGCGGTGCTCGCGCCCGGGGCGCTCGCGGGGCGGGCCGTGCTGGAGATTGAGCTGTCCCTGGCGCACTCGGCGGTGGACCTGCTGCTGGGCGGCGCCGGTGAGACGGTGGGCCTGCGGCCGCTGACGGACATCGAGGAGGGCGTGATGGGCTACGTCGTCCTGGAGGCCCTGAAGGAGCTGGCGCCCGGGCTGCAGGCGGGGGTTCCCCGTCCGAGGCTGGACGGCGTGGCCCGGGGCGTGGATGAGGTCTCCGCGAGGCTGGGCGAGGACGGCCCGATGCTGGCGGTGCACCTGAACGCGGTGGTGGGCCCGCATCGCGGCATCGTGCGGCTGGTGATTCCGTCGGCGGTGCTGGAGGCGGCCGAACCCGCGGTGGACAGCGCCCAGCGCCGCGAGCAGCGCCGCGCGAACATGAAGGCGCACGGGCGGCGGCTGTCCACGCTGCGCGACTGGCTGCGCGCGGAGATTGGCGTGGCGGAGCTGTCCGCCCAGGACCTGGCGTCCCTTCGGGTGAAGGACGTGCTGCTGCTGGACGCGCTGTCGGCGCGGCCGGACCGGGGCGAGGCCGGCACGGCGCAGCTGCGGCTGGGCCTGGGACGCACCGGGCACCTGGCGGCGGACGTGTACGTCGAGAACGGCCGCTACCGTGCACGCATCACGGAGGTCGTCCCCGGCGAGACGGGCCATTCCCAGGCGGAGCCCGGGGCCGGCGGAAGCGATAACGAGGACTTCACCAACCCGGAGCTGGACGTACCTCCGGAACTGGAAGGGGCGGCTTTGGACGACGCGAACAACCGGGATGGAAGCGATCTGCTCAGCGACCTGCCCCTGCAGGTGGCGGTGGAGCTGGCGCGCGTGGCCATCACGGCGGAGCAGGTGGTGGGATTGCGCACAGGGCAGGTCCTGGACCTGCGCCGTGGGCCGGGTGAACCCGTGGACCTGTCGGTCAACGGCAAGGTGGTGGCCCGGGGCGAGCTCGTCGAAATGGACGGACAGCTCGGCGTGCGCATCATCAACCTGGCGGGATGAGCCTTCCCGCCTCACGAGCCCCAGGGCAGGCGGGCAGGGGACCCTCGTTGCTCGGGGGGCCGTGGCGGTCCTGACTCGGGTGCACTAGGCTCGCGCCCATCCATGGCAGTCCTCAGTCTCTCTTCCTCGCGCGGGTTGCTCGGCGCCGCGTTGCTCTTCGCGTCGTCGGCCGTCCTGGCGCAGGCGCCCGTGGCGCCGCAAACGACCCTCGTCCCCGCCGCGCCTCCGGCGAAGGCCGACGCCGTCGTTCCACCGGCCGCGCCGAAATCCTCCGCCTCACCCGTGCCCGCGACGGGCGACGCGGCACCGGCCGCGCCCAAGGTCGCCGCCACGCCAGTTCCCCAAGGCCCCCCGGCGAAGGCCGCCGCAACGCCCGCCCCTGTCGTCGCGCCGCCAGCGAAGGCCGAGGCCCCCGTCGCGGCCCCGCCCACCCCGCAGGCACCGGAGCCCGACGCCGCGAATCCGGCGGACCGTGCCTCGCGCCACGCGGACGAACTGGACAAGGAACTGGGCATCGCCGCGCCGGAGGAGCAGGAGAGCCTGGGCTGGGTGGTGGTGCGCACGGTGGCGCTGCTGGGCGCGGTGCTCGCGTCCATCTACCTGACGCTCAACGTGGGCCTGCGCCGGCTGATGGGCCTGCAGGGTGTGCCCGTGGGCAAGGCGTCGGTCGTGTCGGTGATGGAGCGCATCCCGTTGGATCAACGGCGCACGCTCTTCGTCCTCAAGGCCGCGGACGAGTACCTGTTGGTGGGTGGCGGCGAGGGTGGCGTGCAACTTGTGTCGAAGCTGGACCGGGACGCCGTGGAGCGCATCCGCGCCGCGCGGCCTCCGTCGTCCCCGGTGTCCCTGAGTCCTTTCCTCCAGAAGCTCCTCTCACGCCGGACCGGTGGCCCCACGCCGCCGCCGGGCGCCTGAAGGCCGTCTCGTGAACCGTTCGTCTCCCGCCCGCTCGCCCCTGTTCCGCGCTCCGCCCTGGCTCTTCGCGGCCCTCGTGTCGCTGCACCCGTTCGTCGCGTCCGCGGCGAAGAAGGGGGGCGCGGACACCTCCATGCCGGACTCCCTGGTGAAGGAGGCGGTGAACTCCGACTCGTTCACCTCCCGTCCTCTCATCCTCATCCTCGCGCTCGCGGCCATGTCGCTGCTCCCGTTCGCGCTGATGATGGTGACGAGCTTCGTGAAGATTTCCGTGGTGCTCTCCATCGTCCGCTCGGCGCTGGGCACCCAGCAGATTCCCCCCACCCAGGTCATCACCGGCCTGGCCATCATCCTCACCGTCTACATCATGGCCCCCATCGGCCAGGAGATGTACCGGGCGGGCGGGGTGGACATCTGGTCCCGGGGCACCGCGGTGTTCTCCTCCGAAACGGTGGGCACGCTGCTGGGGGCCGCGGACAAGTCCAAGGAGCCGCTGCGTGACTTCCTGATGAAGAAGGTCACCAACAAGGACCGCACGCTCTTCTACAGCCTGGCGAAGAAGATGCGGAAGGAAGAGGACCGCAAGGACATCAAGCCCAATGACTTCATGGTCATCGTCCCGGCCTTCGTCGTGTCCGAATTGAAGGAGGCCTTCCAGATCGGCTTCCTGCTCTTCGTGCCGTTCATCGTCATCGACATGGTGGTCGCCAACATCCTGCTCGCGCTGGGCATGCACATGCTGTCGCCCACGACCATCTCCATGCCCTTCAAGCTGCTGCTGTTCGTGCTCGTGGACGGCTGGTACCTCATCGCCAAGGGCCTGGTCATCGGCTATCTGTAAGGAGCACCGCACTCCCATGAATCAGCTCACGTTCATCACCCAGGAGGCGCTGTTCCTGGTGCTCGTGGTCTCCGCGCCGCCGGTGCTCATGAGCCTCCTGGTGGGCTTCCTCATCTCGCTGTTCCAGGCCACCACGCAGATTCAGGAGCAGACGCTCACGTTCGCGCCCAAGGTCGTCCTCGTCTTCGGCGTGCTGGCCATGACGGGTCCGTGGATTGGCGGCCAGTTGCTGCGCTTCACCTTCCACGTCTTCGACCGCTTCCCGGCGCTCATCGGCAGATGAACATCGGCGAAGTCATGGCCGAGGTGAGCACTCGGTTCAACCTGTCGGTCACCATCTTCACGGTGGCGCTCATCATGTGCCGCGTGATGCCCATCCTCATCTTCAGCCCGTTCCTGGGCGGTGAGGTCGTGCCCGCGGAGATGAAGCTGGGCCTGGGCCTGCTCATCTCCATCGTGCTGTTCCCGTCCGTCGCGGACCGGATGGACAAGATCCCCATCAGCGCGCTCCCGTACATCGCGCTCCTCTGCAAGGAGATCTTCATCGGGCTGTGTCTGTCGTACATCGTCAACACGGTCTTCGACGCGGCCCGCGTGGCCGGCACGCTGATGGACACCATGTCGGGCAGCAACAACGCCCAGCTCTTCGTGCCGCAACTGGGCACCCAGGTGTCGCTCTTCTCCAGCCTCAAGGTGCAGCTGACGGTGGTGCTGTTCCTGTCGCTGGACGGGCACCACATCATCATCCGCGCGCTCGCGGACAGCCTCCAGGTCGTCCCGCTGGAGGGCTTCCCGCGCTTCAGCCATGGCGTGTGGCCCTTCTTCGACCTGATGATCCGCTCCTTCGCGAACCTGCTCACCGTGAGCCTGGCGCTGGCCGGCCCCGGCATGGTGGCGGCGTTCTGCACCGACCTGGCCCTGGGCGCCATCAACCGCGTCGCGCCGCAGGTCCAGGTGTTCTTCATCGCCATGTCCCTCAAGCCGCTGATGGGCGTGTTGATCATGTTCATCGCGATGCACGTCATCATCGGACGCATGCAGTTGGAGCTGGGCAACATGCTCCGCATGGTCCAGCGCGCCATCCAGCTCTTGGCCTAGGCGCCCCGGGATTCCTCCATGTCGGAAGAGAGTGGCGACAAAACAGAGGAGCCGTCGCAGAAGAAGCTCGACGACTCCCGCAAGAAGGGCCAGGTCTGGAAGAGCAAGGACCTGACGGCCGTGGCCGTGCTCGCCGCGGGCATGGGCATCGCCCGGTCCACGTGGGGCACGGTGGAGGAGGAGATCTCCGTCCTCTTCCGCTTCAGCTTCGATCAGATCGCCCACTCGAAGGACCTGGGGCTCGCGACCACCCAACTGCTCTACATGGGGCTGCGCACGATGCTGCTCCTCACGGTCCCGGTGGCGGCGGGCGCGGCGGTGTTCGGCGGGCTGATGGACTTCCTGCAGGTGGGGTCCCTCTTCACGATGGACCCGCTGATGCCCAAGCTGGACAAACTCAACCCCATCGCCGGGTTGAAGAACATGTTCACGAAGAAGACCTTCGTGGAGCTGCTCAAGAACCTCGTGAAGCTGTCGGTCGCCGCCTACATCGTCTACGGCGTGGTGCGCGACTCCATGCCCCTGGTCATCGAAACCGTGCGGCAGGACACCGACGGCATCATGATCATCCTGGGGGAGATCATCTACCGCGTGAGCGTGCGCATCCTCATGCTCTTCGTCATCTTCGGCATCTTCGACGTGTGGTGGCAGCGCAAGTCGTACATGAAGGACATGATGATGACGAAGGACGAGGTCAAGAAGGAGTACAAGCAGAGCGAAGGCGACCCGCACCACAAGGCCAAGCGCAAGGAGCTCCACCAGGAGATCATGGAGGGGGCCCAGATGGAGGCGGTGAAGGACGCCAGCGTCATCGTCACCAACCCGGACCACGTCGCCGTCGCCCTCATCTACGACCAGGGCAAGGACGGGGCGCCCCGGGTGCTCATCAAGGGCATGGACGCCAAGGCGGAGCGCATCAAGGCGCTGGCGCGTGCGTCGGACGTGCCGCTGCTGCGCAACGTGCCGCTGGCCCATGCGCTCTTGCGCGTGGAGGTGGGCGAGGAAGTCCCGGAGGAGCTCTACGACGCGGTCGCGGAGGTCCTGAACTTCGTCTACGGGCTGAAACAACAAGCGGCGCCCACGGCGCGCGCCTGAGGAGGGTCCATGGCCAGTGACGAAGAGGCGGACATCGCCATCGCCATCAAGTACGACAAGCAGGCGGACGGTGCGCCTCGCGTGGTCGCCAAGGGGATGCGCCTCAAGGCGGAGAAGATCAAGGAGATCGCCAAGCTGTACGGCATCCCCGTGATGCGCAACGTGTCCCTGGCGCACGCCCTGTACCGGGTGGACGTGGGGCAGGAAGTCCCCGAAGAGCTCTACGACGCGGTCGCCGAAGTGCTGAACTTCATCTACACCCTGCAACGGGAGCAGGCGGGCTGACGTCAGGGGGGCTGGACGCGGGCCCCTCACCTGGGTTGAAGTCGGCCTACCATGGCCAGAATCAACAATCCTCCCCCCAGTACAGCCCTTTGGCCCTGGGGTGGTCCCCGCAGCGTCCGCGAGCGGCTGGTGGATCCCGCCCAGCTCGATCGCGCGAAGAAGCTGCGCAAGGCGGGCAACCCGAAGAACCCCGCGCTGGCTTCGGCGGCGCTGCTGGACTCCATCGGTCCGGCGCACTCGTCGGAGGAACTCCGGCTGCCGCTGCCCCCGCACCCGGGCGGGCACGACGCGGACCTGGAAGGCTTCAGCGACCGGCCCTACCTGGCCAGCGTCGCCGGCCGAGGCGATGACGGACAGCGCCGGATGCTGGAGCGCGGCCTGTCGCGGGTGAACGCGCCGCCGGAGCGCCTGGAGCGCCTCAAGGCCCTGCTGCAGCGCGAGTCCGCGATGCTGGGCCTGGTGGATCAGGTGAGCGCGGAGTCGCAGGAGATCCTCCGCCGCATGTGGGAAGAGCAGAAGGACGAGGGCTACTGACCCATGGCGTCGCTGGACCCGGAGGATCCGCAGGACGAGACGAAGCTCACCGCGCTCCTGCAGCGCTGGGCGGAGGGCAAGGCCACGCTGCGCGAGGTGCGTGGCTATTCGAACGATGAGCTGTACGCCATCGCCAAGACGGCCTACTTCTTCTTCTACCAGGGCCGTGTGGCCGAGGCGCGCACGCTCTTCCAGGGCCTGTACGCGGTGAACCCCACGGACGTGTACTTCGCCAAGGCGCTCGGCGTGGTGGAGATGGCGGCCGGCAACGGACAGGGCGCGCTCGCGGCCTTCGACGTGGCGGCGAAGCTGGCGCCCCAGGATCCGTCCGTCTACGTAGGCCGCGCCGAGGTGAAGCTGGCCATGGGCCAGAAGCCCCAGGCGCTGGAAGATCTCCGCCGCGCCGCGGCGATGACGCCCGTGGATGATCCGGTGGTGCGCAAGGCCGGCGCCATGGTCACCGCCCTGACGCGACGCTGAAGCTCCGACCCACCAAGTCCTGGGGATTCCAGGGTTGGAAGAGCTTCAGGAGTTTCTAGACACCCTAAATGTTCTGCTAGGGTGGATGTATCAACCTCCCCCTTCACCCGAGGACAGTTCCATGTCGAATCCGAATCCTGATCCGCGAGTCCCCGCTGAGATGCCGCCCGCCGCGCCGGAAGAGCTGACCAAGAAGCGCGAGGGCATCATCTCCGGATTGGATGCCGCCTCGAAGGGCGCGACCGGGACGCTCCAGCAGGTGCTGCGCAAGATGTCCGAGCTGATCGTCAACACCAAGGACGGCGCTCACATGAACATGGCGCTGTACCAGGACGTGAAGGACGCCTTCAACCGTCACCTGGGCGAGGCGGGCAAGAACCCGGCCCTGGCCTCCATGCCTCCGGTCCTCATCGAGGCGGTGGAGTGGATGCAGAACTACCTGACCTCGCGCGGCTTCGAGCCCTCCGCCGCCGCCGCGCCCGCTGCCGCCGCCGCGGCCCCCGCCCAGGTGGCCAAGCCCGCCGCTGGCGGCCCGTCCGGGGCGAAGGACGCCTTCGTGAGCGACAGCGCGGCGAAGAAGCGCGCCGCCATCACGGGCGACGTGCCCCCTCCGCCCTCCATCGCGAACGCCCCGCCGCCGAGCACGCAGGAAGTGCAGAAGGATCTGGAGTCGTTCAAGGCGTGGATGAAGAACCCCGCCCTGGGCAAGCTCAAGGGCTAGCCGTCCGCCGCGGGGAGGGGGCGCTCTTCGTGAGGAGAACGCCCACCTGTCACGCAACTCCCAATTCTCCGCGCGGATAATCCCTTCAAGATTCAACTTCCTTCCTTCGGAGTTCCCCCATGGCTGTGAATGGTGTCGGAGCGGGTAGCACGGTGCAGAAGGCGTCGAACACGGACTCCGCTGCGGACAAGACCAAGGTCGTCAACGACGTCATCAGCTCGGCCGTCTCCGGGATGAACGAGTCGAAGGGCAGCCTCAGCTTCCTGGGCGAGGGCCGCATCGACAAGGTGAAGGGCAAGATCCAGGATGACATGAACAAGTTCATCCAGGCGAACCCCAACGCGACGCCCGCGGAGATTGAGGCGGAGGCGAAGAAGTCGGCCTCGAAGAACGAGTCCGTCGCCACCTTCGACAAGATGCGCGACGACAACTTCTTCAAGAAGCTCATGTCTCGCCGCAAGGAGCTCATCGGCGACATGTGGGGCTGAGTCGTCCCCACGCTTGCTGAAGTCCCGCTGCCGCCCGTTCCACCCTCAGAGGTGGGGGGCGGCAGTTGCTTTTGCGGGCAAGCGCCCAGGCGGGTGGGGCGCGTGGGCCAGAAGGGTCGCTACCTTGCTGTTCCTTCCGATAGAACCTGTCTGGGGACGGATGGACCCGGGCGGCCGGAGCCCGGACGGAGTCAGAACCCGAGGAGGACGCGGATGCGCTGGACGAGCAAGGCGGTGACCTGGGGCCTGGTGGGATTGCTGGGGGCCGTGGGCGGATGCACCAAGGAGACCGGAGGGGGTGGGGGAGGCACTCCGGAGGGTGGTCAGATGTCGGGCAAGGTGGTGGATGCCCGGGGCCAGCCCATGTCGGGGGTGACGGTCGTCGCCGACAACACGATGATCTACAACTCCAACGCCCTGGCGACGACGGGGTCGGATGGCACCTACCGCATCGACGTGAGCAAGCCGGCGGGAACCTGGCATGCCAGCGCGACGCACAAGGTCCAGTACAACGCCCGCTCCTACACCTTCGACCTGGATCCGAACGACGACGCCGTCTTCGCCGGAAACGAAGGCGCGGTGCGCAACTTCACCTGGAAGCTTTCGGGCAAGCGCGCCGACGACACCGGAAACTACGGCGGGTTCGTCGCGGTCTACGTGGATCAGCTCATCGATCCCGCGGATCCGGAGCAGGCCATCAACTCGGATGACATCGAGCTGACGCTGACGCCGAGCGGGAAGCTGGTGGACGGCAGCGACGGCGCCCCCATCACGAAGAAGCTGGTGCGCACGCCGGATGGTGACGCGGTGCAGGATGTGCCCGTCGGCCGGTACACGGTGACCGCGCGCTATGCGCAGGCGGGCAAGTCCCCCCGTCCGATGCAGGTCCGCATCCGGGACACCGGTGACTACGCCGACTCGGTGACCGCGGACTTCGACGTCCTCACCACCACCCGGCATCAGATCCTGCTGAACGCCCAGCTTCCGACGCCCTGAGCCGGGCCCGGCGCGGGGGGCCTGGTGCCCCCCGTTGTCGTACGGAAGTGCAGCCCGCAAAAGCGAAGAGCCGGCCTCCCGAGAAGGAGGACCGGCTCTCTCTGCCAGGAAGCGGCAGGATTACTTCATGTTGCCGATGATCGACATCGCGATCTCGTTCAGCTTCTTCATGATGTTGGAGGCGAAGGCAACGGCCTCCTGCTGCTTCTGGAGCATCAGCTGAGCCTCGGCGCGGGTACGGTCATCGCCCGTGAGGCCCTTCAGGGACGCCTGCTCGGTGGCGTTCAGGCCCTGGCTGGTGTTGAAGGCCTTCGAGATGGCGGCGCCGGCGACGGTAGCGTTGGACATGGGGTGTCTCCAGATTTGGTAGCGGGTGGGTGCGCTGCGAAGCTGCTTACAAAAGGATTATGGGGGATCGGGGTCCGGAAGTTTCCTGGGGATTTTCCGATTCAGATTTTCCCGCCTTTTCCCGGGGTCACCGGGTCCGCCCCACCCTCCAGGTGAGTCTTCCTGATCCATGGAGCGGCGCCTCCTGGGGTGGGTGGAAGCGGGCTGGAAAATTCGTTGCCTTCAGAGCGAAACTCTCGCCCTCCAGCGCACGACAATCCTTCCAGTTCATCTTTTGTAGCGCTTTCCTGACCTCGAGTTCCCTTTCCCGGGAGATGCCCATGGCGACGAACATCAGCGGCCTGAACACCCAGGCCCTCAGCGTGAAGAATCCTGCTCAAGGCGTTGTGAACGACGCGACCATCGCGAAGAACACGAAGCTCATCGAGACGACGCTGGGCCAGGTGGACAAGGCGATCGCCGGCGCGACCGCGAAGGCGGACAAGACCAGCGCCAAGGCCGATCAGATGGGCAAGTCCGTGACGGCGAAGAGCACCTCCGCCAGCTCGGGCGCCTTCCCCACGGAGCTGCCGAACCCCCTGGACAACGCGAACGCGCGCTACTCCCTGGAGGTGAAGGACAACAAGATCACCACCCCGGGCGGCTACGTCATCGAACCGCTCGGCCAGTTCGAGTGGAAGGTCACGGGTCCGGACGGCAAGGAGACCCGCGTGTGGGGCGATCCGCACGTCGACGAGGGCGACGGCGGTAAGTGGGACTTCAAGAACGACACCTCGTTCGTCCTGGGCGACGGCACCCGCATCAACGTCAACACCGTGCCCTACGGCAACGGCATGACCGTGACGGGCTCGCTGGACATCGTCATGGGTGACGACCACGTGACGGTGAAGGACCTGGACAAGGGCAAGGGCACCATCAGCGCGGTGAAGCGCGACGGCGTCGACGAGGCGGTCCGCTTCGCGGGTCAGAACAAGACCGTGGACGTCGTGACGATGGGCGCGTCCACGGACGACTGGACCTTCGAGAGCGCGGAGATCGTCGGCTCGGAGAACGGCGGCGAGGTCCTGAAGAAGGGCGGCGACGTCAACGTCAGCCACACCTACGGTGGTTCGGCGAACCCGGCCCTGGCGCAGAGCAACAAGGATCCGCTGGCCGCGCTGCAGGACCGCCTCAACGCGGTGACGAACACCTTCGACTCGCTGGCCCAGACCAAGTCCGCGGGCTTCAACCCGTTCAACCGGGTGGACGACTTCGGTGGCTCGTACGACAAGAGCAAGCACCGCAAGGGCATGACGGAGTCCTTCGACTCGGTCACCACCATGCTGAAGACCCTGAAGCAGATCCCGCGCATGAGTGATACCGTGCGTCCGCGCAACATCATCTTCTAGTCGCCACACCCTCCCGCGAGCGGGGCGGTGTGCTGCCCCGCTCGTCTGGAGGTTCACGTTGAGTGCCAAACCCCCGTCCCAGGCCCCATCCGCCGAGTCCCGCCAGCAGGAAGAAGATGCGCGGTTGATTCGTGGAGAGGTGACGCTGGGAGAGTTCCTGAAGATGCCCCAGGCGACGCTCTACCGCTGGGCGCAGACGGCACACCAGATCATGCAGGCGGGCAAGACGGCCCAGGCGCTGGACATCTTCAAGGGTCTGGTGGCCGCGTCCCCGTATGACAGCGTGCTGCACTGCCAGGTCGGCGCCGCGTACATGACGCTCGAGCGCTTCGATGAGGCCTTCGACGCCTTCGAGCAATCGCTCCGGTTCAACACCGACAACGGGGACGCGCTCGTGGGTCGGGGGGAAATCTTCCTGCGCCGGGGAAACGTCCCCGCCGCGCTCACGGACTTCAGCCGCGCCATCCAGAATGATCCGTCGCTGCAGCGCCGCTCCACGCAGCGGGCGCGCGGGACGTTGCTCGCGCTCAAGCAGCAGGCGGACCGGGTCCAGGGCAAGCCGGCGAAGTAGCCTCCGAAGCCCCGCGGTCCACCTTCCCGTTCGCGGCCCGGTCGCACGCTCCTGGCGTGGGTCCGGGCCGTGGTGCTTGCGGGGGAGGTGAGCGCGAAGGAAGTGCAGCCCGCAAAAGCGAAGAGCCGGCCTCCCGAGAAGGAGGACCGGCTCTCTCTGCCAGGAAGCGGCAGGATTACTTCATGTTGCCGATGATCGACATCGCGATCTCGTTCAGCTTCTTCATGATGTTGGAGGCGAAGGCAACGGCCTCCTGCTGCTTCTGGAGCATCAGCTGAGCCTCGGCGCGGGTACGGTCATCGCCCGTGAGGCCCTTCAGGGACGCCTGCTCGGTGGCGTTCAGGCCCTGGCTGGTGTTGAAGGCCTTCGAGATGGCGGCGCCGGCGACGGTAGCGTTGGACATGGGGTGTCTCCAGATTTGGTAGCGGGTGGGTGCGCTGCGAAGCTGCTTACAAAAGGATTATGGGGGATCGGGGTCCGGAAGTTTCGTCCCCATTTTCTGATCTTTTTTCCCGCCAGAAAAGGGGGCTCTAGAAAGCCGGGCCCACCACCTGGGACGCACCCTCTTTGGAGGTTGCCCCGATAACAGACTAAGCTGTCCGCGCCCGAAGCCACCTCTGTCCCCTGGTGGTCGGTTGCGGGCCCACGTCCTCCTGTCCTCCCTGTGAGGGACCCGCGCTGATGACGACCGAATCCAAGGCCACGGTGTTGCCCGACAACGAAAAGCCGCTGTCCGCCGCCGAGATGCTCGAACGGGCCACCGAGGGCTTCAACCTCTTCCAGGACGGGCGCTTCAGCGAGGCACTGGCCATCTTCGAGAACCTCCTGGCGATGGACGCGTCGGAGGCCTACTTCCACACGGCCCTGGGCGCCTGCCATCTGGCGCTGGAGGACCTGGATCAGGCGGTGGGGTGCTTCAACCGCGCCATCGAGCTGGATCCCACCGACATCACCCCCTTCGTCAACCGGGGTGAAGCCGCGCTGCGCCAGGGGAAGCTCACGGAGGCGGCCCAGGACTTCAATCGTGCCGTGGCGCTGGACCCCGAGGGCGTGGATCCTTTGAGCGCCCGTGCTCGGATGCTCGCCGCCGCGGCCATGGAGAGCGCCGAGGACGTGGGTGAGGCCGAAGCGCCCGAGGACGACGCGTAGTCCGACGGCAGGCCTCCTCCCTTTGCAGGGGAGGGCGTACCCCCCCTTGGGAACCAGGGCCGGCCCGGACTAGGATGGCGCCCCGACGATGACCGGCGATCCGAACAGTTTCCTGAACAAGTACTCCGATATCGTCCTGGCGGTGGTCGTCGTGGCCATCGTCGGGATGATGATCGTCCCGCTGCCGACGTTCCTGCTGGACATCCTGCTGACGCTGAACATCAGCATCTCGGTCATACTTCTTCTCATCTCCCTCTATGTGCCAGGCGCGCTGCAGCTGTCGGTGTTCCCGACGGTGCTGCTGATCACGACGATGTTCCGCCTGTCGCTCACCATTTCCACCACCCGACTCATCCTGCTCACCGGCGACCCGGGCGAAGTGGTGGTGGCGTTCGGCAACTTCGTGGTGCAGGGCAACTTCGTCGTCGGCGCCATCCTCTTCCTCATCCTGGTGGTGGTGAACTTCATCGTCATCTCCAAGGGCTCGGAGCGCGTCGCCGAAGTGGCCGCGCGCTTCACCCTGGACGCGATGCCCGGCAAGCAGATGTCCATCGACGCGGACATGCGCGCCGGCTCCATCGATAATGATCAGGGCAGGAAGAAGCGCCGCGACCTGGAGCGCGAAAGCCAGCTCTTCGGCGCCATGGACGGCGCCATGAAGTTCGTGAAGGGCGACGCCATCGCGTCCATCATCATCACGGTCATCAACATCGTGGGCGGCCTGATCATCGGCGTGACCCAGAAGGGGATGAGCGCGGCGGACGCGGCGCAGAAGTACACGCTGCTCACCATCGGTGACGGTCTGGTCGGCATGATTCCCGCCATCCTCATCTCCACCTGCGCCGGCATCCTGGTGACGCGAGTGGGCGGCGAGGAGGAGGGCGCGCACCTGGGCAAGGACGTGGGCACGCAGCTCACCGCCTACCCGAAGGCCATCGCCATCGCGGCGGCCATGCTCGTGGGCCTGGGTCTCATCCCCGGTCTGCCCAAGATTCCCTTCTTCATCCTCGGCGCGGGCGCGGGTTTCGGCGCGTACTCGATGATGAAGAAGAAGGACGCGGACACCGCCGCCGAGGAGGCGGGCCCCGCGATGGAGTCCAGCTTCGGCACCCCCGTGTCGTCGGAGCCGGCGCCCAAGGAGCAGCTCAACCCGGACTCGGAGCTGTTCATCCCCGTCGTTACCCCCATCGTCCTGGAGGTGTCCGACGCGCTGGTGCCCTTCGTGGACTCACGGCAGGACGGCGGCAAGTTCCTCTTCGAGCTCATCCCGTTCATGCGCGACGGCTTGTTCGTCGAACTGGGCGTCCGCTTCCCGGGCGTGCGCGCGCGCGGCAACGGCGGCCTGCCGCCCGGGGCCTACCAGATCCAAATCAACGAAGTCCCCGTCGTCACCGGCCAGGCCACCCTGGGCCACATCCTGGTGAACGACACGGTGGACCGCCTCAAGCTGATGAACATCCCTGGCTTCGAGGCCATCAACCCCGCGACGCGCCAGCCGGCCGCGTGGGTGCCGGAGCAGTTCCGGGAGACGCTGGAGTCCGCGGGCCTCACCACCTGGGACGTGCCCGGCTACATCATCCTGCACACCGCGGCCATCCTGCGGAAGAACGCCCGCGAGTTCATGGGCGTGCAGGAGACGCAGACGATGCTGGAGCAGTTGGAGAAGGCGTTCCCGGCCATCGTGAAGGAAGTCGTCCCGAAGATCGTCAACGTGCTGAAGCTGACGGACATCCTCGGGCGGCTCGTGGAGGAGGAGATCTCCATCCGCGACCTGCGCGGCATCCTCCAGTCCCTGTCGGAGTACGGCCAGGTGGAGGCGGACAACGTCATGCTCACCGAGCATGTCCGCGCCTCCATGCGCCGCTACATCTCCCACAAGTACGCCCGCGGCACCGGCACGCTCGTGGTGTACCTGTTGGATCCGAACATCGAGGAGGCCATCCGCAGCTCCATCAAGCGCACCTCCGCGGGCGCCCACCTGGCGCTGGAGCCGGAGATCGCCCAGGAGATCGTCAGCGCGGTGCGCTCCGAGTGCGGACACCTGCCGCCCAGCGCCCAGCGCCCCGTCATCCTGACGGCGATGGACATCCGCCGGTACGTGCGCAAGCTGCTGGAGTACGAGTTCACGCCCTCGTTCTCCATCCTCAGCTACCAGGAGCTGTCGCCCGAGCTGAACATCCAGCCCGTCGCCCGCATCTCCTCCGGTCGGTAGTTCCAGGGCCCCCGATTGGGGGCCCTTCGTTTTTCAGCCGCTCGCGACAAGGACGCCGGGCCGGAAGGCTCAGGCGCCCGCGAGCACGGCGATCATCAACACCAGGAAGGTCAGTCCCACCACGCCCATCACGATGAGCGGGACGAACTTCTTCTTGTCCGCCATCGCGGCCATCGCACCGCCGTTGTCCGGCTGGGGCTCGGGGACGTACTCGTTCGAGCCCTCGTCGGACGACTGCTCCTCGGAGCCACCCGAATTCGGGTCCTCGGCGGACTGGGAGGCTTCCTCGGGCGCGGGGGCGGGCTCCGGCTCGGGTTCCGGTTCCGGCGGGGGCGGCTCCTCGCGGCGGGGCGGGGAGGGGCGCGGCGGCGAGGGCGCCGGGGCGCTGGCGGGGCTCACCTCGTTGGAGATGCTCACCGGCTCGTCGGGCGGCTCGGCGGGGTCCACGTAGACGAAGCGCGTGGCGCCAATCTCCACCTCATCGCCGTCCTTGAGGGCCTTGCGGTTGACGCGCTTCTTGTTGACCTTGATGCCGTTGCGGCTGCCCAGGTCCTCCACGTGCGTGCCGGACCAGTCGCGGCGAATCTTGGCGTGCCTGCGCGAGACGAGGTCGTCCTTGAGGATGACGTCGGCTTCCTTCTCGTCGCGGCCGAAGACGTGCTCCTGCGCGTCGGAGATTTCGATGCGCTGGCCCTCTTTGGGGCCGTTCATGTAGCGCAGGAAGCGCTCCTCGCCACCGGCGAGCCCGCGCATCACGTCCTTCACCATGCCGCGCGCGATGAAGGACGTCTTGTCGCTCACGTCCTGGACGATCTCGACGACCTTGTCGAAGCGGACGTCGTATTGCGCGATGGCGATGATGTCGCCGTTGCGCAGCAGTTCCTTCTCTCCCTGGGGCAGGGGCTTGCCATTCACCTTCGTGCCGTAGGCACTGCCCAGGTCCTCCAGGAAGTAGAGCGTGCCTTCCTGGGTGATGCGCGCGTGGTTGCGCGACACCGCCTGCTGCGGAAGCATCACCTGGCAGGTCTTGTCCCGGCCCAGGGTGATGATCGCATCGTCGAGGACGACCTCTTTTCCAGAGGCGCCTCCGGCTTCGCTGCGCTGCGTGACGGTCAGACGGACGCTCATCGCGTGGAGTCGCTACCCGAAGGGACGGCTAGAATGAGTCGTTGGCCAGGAATCTCTCACACGCCTGATACTCGGTGGGGAATTCCTCGGAGGTACCAAACTTCATGAAGTTCTTGCAGGCCGCTTCGGCGTGGGTCTGCTTGTGCGCGTCCGAGAAGATCTGGAAGAGGCCGAAGTGGCAGGGCGCGAACTTGGCGTCCAGCTTCACGCACTTGCGGTAGGCGCCTTCCTCCTCCGTGAGCAGGCCCTTCTCGCGGTACTGGCGCGCGAGCAGGTAGAGCGCCGGGGCGCTGTTCTCCGCCGTCTGCGTGTCCTTGAGCTCCTTGAGGGCCGAGTCCGTCAGCGCCACCTTGCGCTGGGCGAGCGCCAGGTTGTTGAGGCAGCTGGAGTTCTTCTCATCCAGGCGGGCGCAGTTGCCAAAGGCCTCGCGGGCCTCGGCGAAGCGGCTCTGCTCCATCAGCACCGTGCCCAGGTCGTGCCACACCTCCGAGGAGTCCGGGGTGAGCTGAGCAGCCTGGGAGATGTGCTCGAAGGCCGACTCCAGCTCCTTCTCCTCGTAGGCCATGATGCCCAGGTTGTGGTGGGCGTTGGCGACGTTGGGATTGACGGCGAGCAGGGTGGCGAACTCCTTGCGGGCCTCCTTCTTCTTGCCCATCTTCATGTAGGCAAGACCCAGGTCGTAGCGCGACTCCAGGTTGTCCGGGTTGACCTGCAGGGCGCGCTTGAAGTTGTCGTGGGCCTTACCGTAGGCGCCTTCGTCCAGGTAGAGGACGCCCAGGTTCTGATAGGCCTGCAGGTGCTCCTGGTTGTAGCGCAGGGCCTTGATGAAGAACTCCTTCGCCTTGGGCTTGTTGCCCGAATACATGGCGATGAGGCCCTTGTTGGCCCAGAGGTCCGCGTACTGGGGGGAGAACTCCAGGCCCAGGTTGCAGTAGGTCTCCGCCTTCTGGAGATCCCCGTTGGCCATCTCCTGCGCGCACAGCTCATTGTTGATGAGCGCCCGTTCGTGCGGCGGCGGCGTGTTGAGGCAGGCGGTGGTGGTCAGGGAGGCGGCGGCGGTCAGCGTGAGGACGAGGCGGCGAAGACGCATGGCCGGGCGAGTGTAGGAGAGCGCCACCCCGAGAGGCAACGGCGGCCTGCCGCTGAATCAGCGCTGTTTTCCAGGGGTTAGGGCGGCTGTAGAGTGCCGCGCCATGCGGACCTACCTTTGTGCCTTTGGCTTGCTCGCCGCCCTGCTGGGCGCGACCCCCGCCCACGCCCAGTTCTCCAACCGGAGCCTGGGACTGTCGCTGGGCTACATGGACTTCAAACGCACCGCGGGACTCGCGGGCACGCCCTTCCTGGGCCTGGAGGGCAGCCTCTACGTGGAGAACGGCTTCGAAGTCGTCTCCCTGTCGAAGCTGATGTTCCCGAAGGACACCTTCGCCACGCCGGAGAAGCGCGTGGTGGGCCTGGCCCCGTCCATCGGCATCCGCTACCTGCTGCTGGAGGAGACGCTGCGTCCCTACATCGGCACGGACGTGAGCTACCTCATCGTCTTCAAGGAGCAGACGAGCAACTTCGTGGGCATCGGGCCCAACGCGGGGCTGGACTACTTCGTCACGGACTCGGTGAGCCTGGGCGTGCGGGCGCAGTACAACTTCTACATCGCCCTCAACGAGGATACGCAGACGTCGCTGACCGGTTCGGTGGGCCTGGCGGCGTACTTCTAGGCGATGCCGGACGCCCCGGGCGCTTGTTCGGGGCGGGCAGCAGCGTGGCGGCGACGAGCAGCGTCCACTTCTCGTCCGAGAGGTGGGCGGGCTTCTCCATCGCGAGCGAATCCTGGAGCCGGGCGCCCAGCGTGGAGAACAGCCGCAGCCGGGCCTCCATCCGGAGCTCCTCGCGCCGCAGGGCCGCGGACAGCACCAGCTCCCGCTCCTCGGTGGACAGGCGCTTCACGCGGGCGACGAACAGCGGATCCGCGAGCAGCCCCTCGTCGCCCCGGGTCTCCAGCGCGGAGGGCACCTTGAGGCGGCGCTCGCGCACGACGATGGTGCCGGCGAGCAAGTCTCCCAGCCGCTGGTGCGAGCGCGAGACGAGCGCGGTGGTGCCGCCCACCAGGTAGAGGAATGGCAGCCGGTCCACGACGCGCGCCAGGTTGCGCAGCGCCGCGTGGTAGAAGCCGATGCGCACGCCGCTCTCCTGGATGACCCTGAGGGACAGGGCGCGCTTGCCCACCGTCTGCCCAGCCCAGGCGGTCTCCAGCGTGATGCCGTACCCCCAGTCCACCAGGAAGTAGATGACGATGCCCAGCGCGCTGGCGAACCCGGGGAACGCGGCCATCGCGACCTGGAACACCAGCAGCACCACCATGGTGGTCAACCCCACGATGACCGCGTCCACCAGCCACGCGAGGAAGCGCGAATACACGCCCGCGAGCGTGAAGCGGAACTCCACGTACTCCGGGGTGAGCACCGTGTGGGTGCCGTCAAGCAGGGTGTCGGAAGCGGGCGTCACGGGGCGCAGTGTATGCCACCCGGACCGCGTCCCGACGCCGTTCGCGGAACGATTCCGTGGGGGCCGCAAGGATTCCAGCGGCGCGCGGGAGTTTCTTCCCTGCCTCCACGCAGAGGGCAGCCGGGCGAGCATCCCCGTCCACCCGGGGGGCAGGTGCGGGGCAGGCCTCAAGGGTGTTATTCGTGAATAGCGGGCTCCCACGCTATCCTGTCCGCATTCCCGCGCCCGTGGCCTCTTCCGAAATCTCATCCTGGAACCGCCGCGTGCTGCCAGCGGGCGCCTTCCAGTTCGCGCTCATCGCCGGGGTGACGCAGCTCAAGACGGCGGCGAACGCGCTGGTGCTGTCGCGCTTCGAGTCGCAGGCGCTGCCCTACCTGTACCTGCTGGGCGCGCTGATGACAGCGACGCTCACGCTGCTGCCCCGGGGCCGGCCCGACGCGCCCACTGAATCCCCGGGCATCCTCACCGGCGTGGGCGGCGTGCTGGCGCTGGGACTGGCGGCGGCGCTGTCCGCGGGGCAGCGCATGCCGGCGCTGGCGCTGTACCTGTTCGCGGACTGCTTCAGCACGTTCGTGTCGTTCCGCTTCTGGGGCCGCATGGCGTCCGCGTTCGACGCGCGCGAGGCTCGCCGGGCGTTCACGGTGCTCAACGGCTTCGGCATGGGCGGTGGCATCGCGGGCGGCCTGCTGGTGCAGGCATTCGCAGTGCGGCTGGGCACGCCCGTGGTCGTGGTCAGCGGCGCGGTGAGCCTGCTGGCCGCGGGGGCCATCTACCACCACCTGCACCAGACGGAGCCCGCACCGCCGCAGCGCACGCGCTCACTGCAGGCGTGGTTCCCGGCGTGGCGCTACCTGGGCGAGAGTCCGTACGCGCAGGTGCTCGCGGCGCTGGGCATCGCGTTCGCGGTGCTGTCGTCCTTCGTGGACTACCTGTTCCGCCTGCGCGTGGAGGGCACGCTCAGCGAGGACGGGCTGGCGGCGCTCTTCGGTTCGTTGCAGTTGTGGATTGGCCTCTTCTGCGTGGCCTTCCAGCTGCTCGTGGCGGAGCGGCTGCTCAAGCGCATGGGCCTGCTGATGTACCTGGCGCTGGTGCCGGTGGTGCTCGCGCCGCTGGCGGGTGCGACGCTCGCGACGGGCGAACTCTGGCCGGTGCACCTGCTGCGGCTGGTGGAGACGGCGGTGAGCTACTCCATCCTGCCGGTGGGCATCCAGTTGCTCTACGCGGCCGTCCCGGACGAGCAGCGCGAGGGCCTGCGCAGCGCGGTGGATGGCCTGTTGCGCAAGGGCGGCGTGGTGCTGGCGGGCGTGCTGCTCATTGGCGCGGGGCGCGGGGCCAACGGCATCACCATGGCGGTGGCGGTGGTTGGGCTGTGCGCCGCGCTGGGCCTGCTGCTCGTGCGCCTCAAGCCCGCGTACCTCACGGCGCTGGGCGAACAGGTGGGCGCGCACGAAGAGGAAGAAGTCGAGCTGGGCGTCGATTCGCAGAAGCTGCTGGTGGAGGCGCTGGGCGCGCCCACGCCGGAGCGCGTGCTGCGCGCGGTGGACATGCTGGAGCAGGCGGAGGCGCCGCTGCGCCAGCATCTGGCCGCGCTCCTGGCCCACCCCCACGAGCGCGTGCAGGAGCGCGGCGTGACGCTGGCGCTGAGCCTGGAAGCGCGCGAGCTGGCGCCCATGCTGGAGCGGCTGGTGGAGGAGGGCCCCCGGCGCCCCCGCGACCAGGCCGTGTGGGCCCTGGCGCGCCTGTCCCCGGAGCGCGCGGAGCGGCTGTTGCCGCCGCTCTTGACGAGCTCCGACGTGGGCCTGCGCTGCGCGGCCATTGGTGCGCTGATGCGCACGCAGGTCAACTCCGCCGCGCTGGAGTCGCTGCGCGAGTTGCTGTCGAAGGGGGACCATGCCCCGGTGGCGGAGCGGCGCGAGGTGGCGCGGCTCTTGGGGCGGCTGAAGGATCCGCGCTTCGCGGGGCCGCTGTCGCTCTACCTGGAGGACATGGACATCTCCGTGCGCCGCGTGGCGCTGGTGGCGGTGGGGGCGGGCGGCTACGTGGAGCTGGCGCCGCGCCTCCTGCCGTTCCTCACCTGGCGCGAGGAGCGTCCGGCCGCGCGTGAGTCGCTGGTGCAACTGGGCGACGCGGTGACGCCGCTGTTGGAGTTGCAGCTCAACAACAAGGCCGCGCCGCTGGCCATGCGGATGCAACTGCCCCGCGTGCTGCGCGGCATCGGGACGTCCGCGGCGCTCAACGCGCTGCTCTTCTCCAACGTGCGCGACGACGCGGGCCTGCACTTCCGCATTGGCGCGCAGTTGTCGCGGCTTCGCGAGGAGCAGCCGGACCACCCGGTGGACGTGGACCGGATCCACGAAGCGCTGGGCCGCCGCCGCGACACGTACCGCCAGCTCGTGGGGGCCTTCCGCGACGTGCAGGCGGCGCTGGGCCCGCAGTCGCTGCTCACCCGCGCGGTGGGCGACCGGTTGGATCAGGCGCTGGAGCTGTCCTTCTTCCTGCTGGGCCTGCTGCACCCGCCCCAGGCGATGCGGCGGATCCACCAGCACCTGGTGGGCTCCGACTCCCGGCGCCGCGCGTATGCGCTGGAGCTGCTGGAGAACCTGGTGGCCGTGGAGGAGCGCGAGCTGGTGATGGAGCAGGTGGAGGCCCACCACCGCGAGCTTCCTCCCGGGGCGCCGGGCCGGCTGTGGCGGCGGCTGGCGGGGCTCGTGCAGAGCGAGGACGTGGTGCTGCGCGCGTGTGCCCGCTACGTGGCGCGGGTGAATGGCCTGGATGTGCTCCCGCAGGAGGGTGAATTGAGCGACAAGATCGTCCAACGG
The DNA here is from genome assembly GCF_026626765.1 of Corallococcus sp. bb12-1. Taxonomy (NCBI): domain Bacteria; kingdom Pseudomonadati; phylum Myxococcota; class Myxococcia; order Myxococcales; family Myxococcaceae; genus Corallococcus; species Corallococcus sp. bb12-1. The sequence continues at coordinate 93,463 of NZ_JAPNJZ010000024.1, forward strand.
ATGTTCGCGCTGGAAGGCGTGAGCGTCTTCTCCCAGAGCGACGTGGATGACATCGCCGCCATCGCGGAGGTCGCGCGCGAGGCCGTGTTCCGCACCGGCGAGCGGCTCTACAGCCAGGGGGACCCGGGCGACGCGCTCTACGTCATCGTCGAGGGCGCGGTGGACGCGTTCCGCAACGGCGAGCACGTGCTGCGCTTCCAGGCGAAGGAGGCCATTGGCGAGGTGAGCCTGCTGGATGGCGCGCCCCGTCCCACGGACATGGTGGCCGCGGTGGACTCACGCGTGCTCGTCATCGACCGGCGCGACTTCCTGGACCTGCTGGCGGACCGGCCGGAGCTGCTCACCGGCTTCTTCCGCTCCGTGAGCCAGCAGCTCCAGAGCGTCATCGACCTGCCCGCGCGGCGGGAGACGGGACAGCGGCTGGAGCTGGGTGTCGCGCAGCAGCCCCAGGTGCCGCTGGAGGGCATTGGCGGACTGCCGCCCGAGGGCAACGCGCCCTCGGACGTGTGACGCGGCGTCAGTCCCCCGCGTCTTGAGGGGGCCGCGGGGCGTCCTTCGAGGGCTGCTGGGGATCCAAGCTGTGCAGGTGGGCCGCGGCCACCGGGATGAACGGCCGCGTGAAGCAGCGCAAGGGCGGCAGGGTGCCCACGAAGCGCGCCAACGCGAGCCCCGCGAAGACCCACGGCTGACGCTCCACGCTCGCGATGGGGGAGGAGACCCCTTCCGTCCTTCGCGTCAGCACCGCCTCGTACCAGCGGAAGGGACCCCAGCGCAGGAATGGCAGCACCCGGGCGATCGCGTGCCAGCCGCGAAGGAACCAGGGGGGACGCGAGACGGGGGACACCCAGGCGCGGTCGCTCTTGGCGGAGGTGAAGACGACGAGCCACCAGAAGGCCCAGGCGGAGCTGAGCACGGGGAACAACACCGTCCTCCAGGGCACCGGCGCGGTGATGGCCGCCACCACCGGGAGGCCCAGCGCGAAGAGCACGTAGGCCCTCCACCGGCGCTGGAGCTTGGCCTTGATCCACGGGAAGTTGAGGCGCACGCGTGGGGTGAGCTGGGGATCCTCGGGCGTGATGCCGGTGGCGAGGCTCGCCTCGCGGGAGATGAGCGAGTGGTAGTCGCGGGACAGGGCGACGACCACCCACTGCGCCGCGCTCAACGACGTGAAGAACAACACCCAGAACTCCCAACTGCCCAGGAAGAAGACGCCCTTGTGCACCTGGGGCGTTTCGATGTTGAACCCCTTCTTCTGAGGCTCCTTCTGGATGGGGAAGCCCTGGGTCTTCGGATCCGGGGTGGCTTTGCCGCCCCCTTCTTCGAGGCCGGCGAGGACGGCGGCGGCGATCATGTCGCCCAGGTCCTCCGCGTCCTCCTCCACGTCCTCGTCCGGAGTGGTGCCGCTGGTGGTCCTGGCGCGTTCGGCGGCCTCCTTCGCTCCGTTCCCGGCAGCGGTCGCGGCGGCCTCCAGGGTTGCGTCATCCGCGGTCCCCTCCTCGATGGCGGTCGCGATGAGCGCGCTCACCGCCTTGCCCACGGAAGGGGTGTCGCCCTTCGCCGAGCCCGGATGGAGCTCGGCCCCCAGCGCCGCTTCAAGGTCCTGGGTCGCCTGGTCGAGACGGGCCTGGGCCTCCGGCCTCAAGGACCGGGCCGCCCTGGCGGAGGGTTTCGCCTGGGCCTCCTCCTCGTCCTGGAAGTTGTTCGCCGCCCAGACTCCCGCGAGGGCCAGGAGGAACGCCGTCTGGAAGCAGGTCACCCGCAGATAGCGCGCGCGCGTCGGGGCATCCGCCAGCGTCGTCCTCGCGATGTGGAAGGGCAGGCTCGCGCCGTAGAAGAACTGGCGGATGCGGCCTTCCGGAAGCGCGCCACGCACCGACTGGAAGTGCTCGGCGCCGCTCCGGGCCTCGCCCCACCACTTGCGCACCTCGTCCCGCAGCGACGAAGCGCCTGGACCGGCGGTAGAACCGCCCTCCGTTTCCTCTCGTAAAGGCTTGAAATCCTTGCCTTTCATGCCCGTCATTGGGCCACGCTACCACGGCGGGGATGTGCTAAAGGCCCGGCCGTGAACCCGAACCCTCTCTCGCTGCGTCCCTTCCGTCGTCCTACCCGCCAGCTCTGGCTGTCGTCCGGCGCGCTGGTCCTCGCCTTGGGAGCCCTCGCGGGCTGTGAGAAGACTCCCCCGCCTGCCCCGGCCACGCCTCCTCCGGCCGCGCCCGCGAAGCCCGCGGTGCCGTCCGAAGTGACGGTGCTCGTCACCGGCAGCACCCGTGGCCAGCTCCTGCCCGCCGACGGCAAGGGCGGCGCCGCGGAGCTGATGGGCCGCTGGGTGAATGATGAAAAGCACTGTGCCGGTCCGCTGAAGGACGGCCAGGCGACCTGTCCGGATGCCGGCACGCTCGCCCTGACGACGGGCGACCTGTGGACGGGCCCGGCCATCTCCTCCTTCTTCCTGGGCGCTCCGACGGCCGAGGTGATGGGGCACATGGGCTACGCCGCCTCCGCGCTGGGCAACCACGAGTTGTCGTACGCCAAGGACTCCTTCCTGAAGAACCGCGCGGCGGGGGGCTTTCCCTTCCTGGCGGCGAACCTGAAGGTGACGGACGCGTCGCTGGCGAAGGACCTGTCCATGCCCGCGTTCCAGGTCTTCGACCGGCGCGGCCTGAAGATTGGCGTGGTGGGCCTGACGTCGCAGAAGACGGTGGGCACGGTGATGTCCGGCCGCGCGGAAGGCCTGGAGGTCACCCCCTCCGAGGACGCGCTCAACACCGCCATCCCCGAGGCGCGCAAGGCGGGCGCGGACGTCATCGTCGTGGTGGCGGACCAGTGCCCCACCGACCTGCAGCCCATCGTCGCCAAGCACCCCGACTGGAAGGTTTCGCTCGTCGCGGGGGGGCGCTGCGCGGAAGTCTCCGCGCCGAAGACGGAAGGGGACACCACGTACGTGTCGCTGGGCCGCGGCTTTGATTCGTACCTGCGCGCGCACTTCAAGTTCGACCCGGCCAAGGGCGCGGGCCAGAAGCTGACCGGCGTGGAGACGAAGGTCGTCGACGTCACGGGCGGCACGCCGGACGCGGAGACGGCGAAGCGCATCGCCGAGTGGCAGACGAAGGTGGACGAGGCGCTGGGCCGGAAGATCGGCTTCACCAAGGCGGGCATCCCCCAGGACTCGCCGCTGATGGCGAAGTGGGTGGCCGGCGCGGTGCGCACGCAGCTCAACACCGACGTGGCCATCCTCAACAAGGGCGGCCTGCGTGGCGGCCTGCCGGCGGGCGACGTGACGCTGGGCAGCGTGTACTCGGTGATGCCGTTCGAGAACTCGCTGCTCACCGTGAAGCTCAAGGGCGAGGACCTGGCCAAGCAGTTGGAGAACCCCACCGCGCTCGTGGCGGGCCTCACCCCGGCGGGCAAGGGCAAGTTCAAGGACGCCAAGGGCAAGCCGTTGGATCCGAAGAAGGAGTACACGGTCGCCACCGTGGAGTACCTGTACTTCGGCGGTGACGGCTTCGGCTTCGAGAAGCTGGACGCCAACCCGGCCGAGACGGGCATGGCGTGGCAGACGCCCGTCGTCGAGTGGACCCAGGCCCAGTCCTCCACCGAGGCGAAGCCGCTGGAGAAGCTCATCAAGTAGGCACGGGGAGTCTTTTCCGCTTCCTGAAGCCACGGGGCGCCGGCGCCTCCCTGTCACAGGGGAGGGCGACCGGCGCCTCGCCATTTTCGGGGCTCGGCTAGACTGGCCCCATGGAGATGGCGGAGTTCATCGAGACGCGGCGCCCTCGCTGGCAGCAGTTGGAGTCGCTGCTGGACAAGTCCGAATCGGACGGGCTGCGCAAGCTGAGCCTGGAGGAGGCGCGGTCGCTGGGGAAGCTGTACCGCGCCGTCTCCAGTGACTTGTTGTGGGTGCGCGCGCGCAGCGGCTCCGCGGACGTGAGCGCGTACCTCAACGATCTGGTGGGCCGGGCGTACGCGCTGACGTATCCGGGCTCCCGGCCGCGCTTCGCGGACGTGTGGGCGTTCGTGTCGCGCGGCTTCCCGGCGCTGATGCACCGCGAGTGGCGCATGTACCTGGCGGCGGTGCTGCTGATGGCGGCGGGCGCGGGCTTTGGTTACGTGGGCATGATGGTGGATCCGGACGCGGCGCACTACCTGGTGCCGGAGCAGCACCTGGACATGGACCCCGTGAAGCGCGCCGCTGACGAGGCCGCTGGCAAGGGCATGTCCGTGGAGGAGCAGGCGCAGTTCTCCACGTTCCTCTTCACGCACAACATCCAGGTGGCCTTCCTGGCGTTCGCGCTGGGCATCACCCTGGGGCTGGGCACGGTGGTGATGCTGTTCGTCAACGGCCTGTTCCTGGGGGCACTGGCGCAGGTGTACGCGGCCAAGGGGATGACGGGGTGGTTCTGGGCGTGGATCCTTCCGCATGGCATCCCGGAGATGTCCGCCATCTGCATCGCGGGCGCGGCGGGGCTCGTCATCGCGCGGGGCATGGTGGCGCCGGGAGGACTGTCGCGCGGGCAGGCGCTGCGCAAGGAGTCGGTGACGGCGGTGAAGCTGTTGTTCGGCACGCTCGTGCTGTTCGTGCTCGCGGGCTTCATCGAAGGCACCGTGTCGCAGATCCACCCGCCGAAATTGTCGGTGGGCTTCAAGATCACCTTCGCGCTCACCGTGGGCGCGGGCGTCTACGCGTACCTGCTGTCGGACTGGATGCGCGGCCGTCGGCGCGGGGCTCGGGCCGAGGAGTCCGTGGGGACGGCGGGATGAGCGTGGGGCGCGCTGCTTCCGTGCCGGACCTGTCCGTGCCGCCCCTGCCGCGTGAGCCGGAGGTGCTCATCGAGTGCCCCCGCTTCTCCATGGTGAAGCGGCGCGCGGATGGGTCGGTGGACTTCGTGTCGCCGCTGCCGTGTCCGTACAACTACGGCTCCATCCCGGGCCTGCTGTCGGATGACGGCGACCCGCTGGACGCGGTGGTGCTGGGGCCGCGGCTGTCGCAGGGACAGCGCGTGCGCGTGCCGGTGGTGGCCGTGCTGGGCTTCATCGACGCGGGGAAGGGCGACCCGAAGGTGGTGTGCGGGACGCACCCCATGACGGCCTCGGAGCGCGCGGGCCTGGAGCGCTTCTTCCACGTCTACGCGCTGTTCAAGCGCGGGCTGCACCGCGTGCGCGGCGCCGTGCCCGACACGCGCTTCGTGGGCTGGCTGCGCGAAGGCCCCGAGGCCTGACGGCTACAGGACGCCGCGCGCCTTGATGTCCAGGTAGCGGTTCACCGCCGCGAGGCTCAGCTCGTCCGGAGCCACGTCCAGCATCTGCACGCCGCCCCGGCTCACTCGGGCCTTGAGCACTTCGCGGTCCGACAACAGCTCGGAGGCCACCGCGTGCTGGAAGGCCTGCTCCGGCCCGGACGGCGGCGTGCGCAGCAGCTTCTGCAACGCCGTGTCCTTCACCGACAGGCACAGCGGGACGTGACGGCGCGCCAGCCGGTGCAGCGGCGCGACCAGCGTGTTGGCCTGCTCCTCGTCGAGGAAGTCGGTGAAGACGCACAGGAGGCTGCGCCGGTTCAGGCGGACATTCAGCTCCTTGAAGAGCGCCAGGTAGTCCACGTACGTGAGGCTGGGTGTCGCGGAGTACAGCGTGTCCACCAGCTTGCGGTACTGGCCCCGGCCCGCCGCGGGCGGCAGGTACGCCTTCACGCCGTCCGCGAAGAGCGCCAGCCCCACGCGGTCCCCGTTGCGGATGGCCACGAAGGCGAGGAAGAGCGCCGCGTTCACCGCGTGGTCCAACTTGGTGAGCCCGTCCACCTGCGCCGCCATGGAGCGGCCCGCGTCCACGCAGATGAGCAGCGCCTGCGAACGCTCCGACTCCAGCACGCGCGTCACCGGACGGCCTCGGCGCGCGGTGGCCTTCCAGTCCACGTCGCGCACGCTGTCGCCCTGGGCGTAGTCGCGCAGGCGCGCGAACTCGCTGCCCCGGCCGTCGCGGCGCAACTGCCGCAGGCCCAGGTTCACCAGGTCCAACGCCGCGCCCGACAGGAGCAGCCGCCGTGCTCCGCGCAGGTCCGGGTACACCGACACCGAGCGCGCGGCGACGAAGGTGCGCTCCTGCGACATGAGCCCCAGCGGGCCCTTCACCCGCACGTGCAGGTCCCCGAACATGAACTTGCCACGCCTCACCGGCGTGGCCCGGTACACCCACTGCGTCTGGCTGTCCGGCGTGAGGCGCAGCGTGGCTTCGCCCGGTTCGGTGGTGAAGTCCGACGGCGCGTCGTCCTTCACGCGCACCTGCACGGTGCCCCGGCCCCGGTGCACGAGGCGCACGTCCACGCGGTTGGCCACGCCGACGTTGAGGCGCTCCGGCAGCGTGCGGTGCACCTCCAGCCTCACGCGGCGGGCGAGGAGGTAGTCGAACGCGGCCAGGGCCAGCGCCAGGGCATCCAGCGCCAGCACCGCGCCGCCCAGGCCCGGGAAGAAGCCCGCCAACGCCATGGGCAGCGCGAGCAGGGCCAGGAGCCCCCACAGGCGCTCGGAGGGAATCACCGGGGGACCTCGACGCCCTGGACCACTTCGCGCAGCACGTCCGCGGGCGTGGCCCCGTCCAGCTCCGCGTCCGGCGACAGCAGCAGGCGGTGGCGCAGCACCGGACCCGCGAGGAAGCGCACGTCATCGGGCGTGACGAAGTCGCGGCCCCGGAGCGCCGCCAGCGCCTTCGACGCGAGCAGCAGGTGCACGCCCGCGCGGGGCCCCGCGCCCAGGCGGATGTTGGGCGAGGTCCGCGTCGCCGACACCAGCTTGCGGATGTAGCCCAGCACCGGCGGCTCCACGTTCACTTCACTGAGCGCCGCTCGCGCCTGGAGCAGCCCGTCCTTCGTCACCGCCGCGTTCACGCCCGCGCGCGACAGGTCGCCTGAGTCGAAGCCCCGGTGCACGGCGTGGAGGATGGCGTCCTCTTCCTCCGGCGCGGGGTAGCCCACGTCGATCTTCAGGAGGAAGCGGTCCAACTGCGCCTCGGGCAGCGGGTACGTGCCTTCGGACTCCACCGGGTTCTGCGTGGCGAACACCGTGAACATGGGGGAGAGCAGCAGGTTGCGGCCCTCCAGCGACACGGCGCGCTCCTGCATCGCCTCCAGCAGCGCTGACTGCGTCTTCGCGGGGGCGCGGTTGATTTCGTCCGCCAGCAGCAGGTCCGTGAAGATGGGGCCGCGCGCGAGCACGAAGGATTGCGTCTTCAGGTCGAAGACGCTGGTGCCCAGGATGTCCGCGGGCATCAGGTCCGGCGTGAACTGGATGCGCTTGAAGTCCGCGCCCACGCTGCGCGACAGCGCCTTGGCCATCAGCGTCTTGGCCACGCCGGGCACGCCCTCCAGCAGGATGTGGCCTCCGGCGACGAGCCCGCAGAGCATCAGCTCCAGCGGTTCGTCCTGTCCGACCACGGCCTTGCGCACCTCGTGGAGGACGCCCTCGCGGATGGCGTTGGCGACCCGCACGGCGTTGCCGCCGTCCGGCGCGAGAGGAGGAGAGAAGGGCGGGGCGTTCATGGGGTTCCGGGTCGGGGCCGGCCAGTGCCGGCGGGGTGGATGCGCTCGCGCAGGTGCGCGGCGGAAGTGGCGAGGGCCTGCAGGTCGGCGTCCCTCTGCACGGCGTCGGACTGGCGGGCCACGTCGACGAGCCCGTCCGCCAGGTCCTGGCGTCCCCGCGCGCGAAGCCCTTCGGCGACGGCGGCGACGGTGGAGTGGGAGGGCAGGCCCGCGAGCGGCGCCAGTTGCTGCGTGAGGCCCCGGGAGATGAGCCCGGCGGCGAAGGCGTGGTGCCGGCCCTCGCGGTACAGCCGGCTCATGGCGAACAGGGCGTCCGTGGCGCCCACGCGCATGGCCTCGGGGGGCGGCAGGGGGCGGCCGAAGCGCTTCAGGGCGCCGGCCCACAGCACGACGCCGAAGAGCAGTTGCGCCACCGCGAAGTGCAGGCCGTAGCGGCGCGCGAAGTCCACGAGCGAGCGCTCGTTGGTGAAGCCGTGGTGGAACTCGTCGAAGGCGTAGGGGCCGGGGCCCAGGGCGCCCAGCGCGCTCAGCCAGAACTGGGCGTTGTCCGCCCGCGCGAGCGCCTGGTTCATCGCGAGCTCCGGGGCACCCACCACCAGCACGCGGCCCTCGCCCAGGGGAATCACCGCCGCCACCGGCATGCCCAGCCGCTCATCCTCCAGCACCGGGATGGCGTTCTCCGGCAGCCGCAGGTAGGCCTGGACCTTCGTCTCCACGCGCTCCACGCCCAGCGTGTACGGCGTGGGCAGCGGCGCCACCAGCGTGCGCATGGGCAGCGACGTGTCCGCCTTGTCCAGCTTCACGCCCAGCTCGTCCAACAGCGGGTTCTCGCGTGAGCCCCAGGGCACGTACACGAGCGAGTGGCCCGAGCGCACGTGCGCGAGCACCCGTTCGAGTTCGGCGTCTTCGAGCTGCTGGGCCCGCATCGCGTTGAAGCCCAGGTGGGGGGCCTCCTCGTCGTTCACGCCCGCGTCCGGATCCGAGGCGAGCCGCGTCTGATCCGGATCCTCCTCGTGCGAGCCCTCCACGTCGACGGCGAGCAGCACCAGTGCCTCCGGGCCGGACACGATGCGCAGGTCCGCCACGTTGCGCGTCACCGGCAGGCCACTCTCCTGTGCGAGCAGGAACAGGGCCCGCGCGCCATCTGGCTCCGCGCGGAAGGTGGACAGCGGATCCGCGAACCCGCCGCGCTGGGCGCCGCGCACCAGGAACGCGCCCAGGACGCCCGCGAGCAGCAGGGCTCCCAGCACGAGCAGTGGGAAACGGTCACGCACCGGCGGCCTCCTGCATGGGCGGCGCGGCGAGGAGCGGGGCGGTGATGGCGCGGAACTCCGTGTAGCCCTCCTTGCCTACGGGCACGTTGCCGTACCAGGCGAAATCGAAGCGGCGAGTCAGTTCCCGAAACGGAGCCTTCACTTCAGGCCGGCCCCGGAACGCGCGCAGGTAGTCCCAGTTGCTCAGCGTCTCGTCGTACAGGATGGCGCCGTCGCGATGCAGGCGCGACAGGAGCGCCAGGTACAGGTTGCGCACCGCCTCGCGGTACTCGCCCCGGGCCGCCAGCGCGTCGGCGAGGTGCGCCCAGCCCTCGGGTGGCCGAGACAGCGCATGGTCCGGATTGCCCGCGAGCGCCGCTGCGTCCACCGTGCTCACCTCCAGCCCGGGGCCTGATTCCACGCGCCGCCGCTTCAGGATGCTCACCACCACCACGCCCAGCACCGCCAGCGTCAGCGCGACCAGCGCCACCACCACGACGTCCGCCGCCGCGCCGCCGCTCAGCGGCAGGGCCGTCTCCCGGGGCTTCGGCAGCGGATCCTTCCGGCGGAAGAGCTCCTCCAGCCACTTGCCCAGCTTGTCGATGAACTGGCGCCACCAGCCCGGCTCCTCGGGGACTTTTTCTTCCTTCGGCTCCTTCGGATCCTTCTCCGGACGGTCCTGGAACTCCGGCCGCGCGAGGATGGAGCGCGCCCGGTCCGTGGCCGCCCGCGCATCGACACGCGCCTGGGCCTCCGCGGTGGCCGCCACCTGCGCGAGCCCCGTCTCCAGCGTCACCGCCGCCGACTCGCAGTCATCGTCGTCGTAGGCCTGCTGCTCCAGGTGGCGCACGAAGCGCTCCAGCTTCGCGCCCTCGGACGTGCCCAGCGCGTCGAAGTCCTTCAGCGCGGTGCCCTCCAGCATCTCGGGCATCTCACAGGCGTCCGCCAGCTTCTCCAGCCGCGCGCGCACGGCCTGACGCTCGGACGTCTCGGGCTTCTTCGCCGGCGCGGCCTCGGCCGGGGTGGGGCTCGCGAAGAGCACGCCCACGGCCACGAGCAGCGCGGCGGCGATCCCCTTCGCGTCCCCTGCGCCCACCGAGCCGCGCTTCGCGTTGCGCTCCGGCAGTTGCTGCACGGCGGCCAGGAGGTCCAGGCCTTCCTGCCGCACGCGCCCGTCGACGAGCAGCAGCGTGGCGGCCGCCGCGCGCAACGGTTCGAAGAGCGCGAACGTCGTCGCCGCGAGGAACATCAGCCACGGCGGGTTGTCCAAAGAGGCGAACCGCTCCGTGAACGTCAGGTCGATGCCCACCAGGTGCCGCGCCAGGTACAGCAGGAAGTTGAGCCCCACGTGCAGGTTGAAGAACACCAGCACCTGCACGCCCATCAGCCACCGCACCCCCGTGGCCGTCCCGCGCGACGGGCCCAGCAGCCGCGTGCACAGGCCGTACAGCTTCAGTGGGCTGCCCCGGCCCTGCATCGTGGCCGCGTAGCCCACGCCCTGCGCGGAGAGGACGATGAGCGCGATGCCCAGCGACAGCGTCACCGTGATCAGGTTGAAGAACGCCAGGTACGCCACCGTGATGCACAGGCTGGGCAGGCGCCCGAGCGCCGCGCGCATCGACGGTCGCACGGACGGATCCGCCTGCGTGCCCAGCAACACCTCCTGCACGTAGTGGCACGCCGCCCCCTGGCCCACGCCCCTGAGGAGCCACGCGAGCGTCAGGTACAGGGCGGGCAGGGTGGGGGAGCGGCCGTGGTCCACCGCGTCCACCAGGTGCAGCAGCGCGGCCACCACCGCGGCGCCTCCGGGCAGCGTGAGCGCCCACAGGCCGGCGTTGCGCGCGCACAGCCGCAGCGCCGCATCCATCAATGCCACCGGACCCCGGGGGCGTAGTTCGAGCGCGGAGACGGCCATGGTCTTTCAGCCCACCGCGTGGGCGGCGATGAGTACGCCGCCCCACAAGAGGACGGCGCCCACCAGCGCCAGCACCACGTTGACGACGCTCCACTCACGCCGGGGCGGCGGCCCCTCCAGCGCCTTGCGGCGCGTGTCCAGGCAACTGGCGCAGCGGTTGATGCCCTCGAACTGCGTGGTGCACTCGCGGCAGATGACGCGGCGGCACTCCACGCAGACACCCAGGCCCGCGCGGTCGGGGTGATAGTGGCAGCGGCCCGAGCCCTGAATCATGCGCACACCTTACGCAATCCAGGGCTCGCCACACCACCCCCGCGCGGGCAGCCGGGCTACATCTCGTCGAAGAACTCGTCGTTGTAGGTGTACCGGGCGAGCCGCTTGACGAGCGCCTCCATGGCCTCCACCGGCTTCACGGAGAAGAGCATCTGCCGCAGCTTCTTCACCTTCTCGTACTCGCGCAGGGTGAAGAGCTTCTCCTCCTTGCGCGTGCCGGACTGGGGGATGTTGATGGCCGGGAAGACGCGCTTCTCCGCGAGCAGCCGGTCCAGGGTGACTTCCGAGTTACCCGTCCCCTTGAACTCCTCGAAAATCACTTCGTCCATCCGGCTGCCGGTGTCGATGAGCGCCGTGCCGATGATGGTGAGCGAGCCCGCCTCTTCCGTCGCGCGAGCGGCGCCGAAGATGCGCTTGGGGCGCTCCAGGGCGCGGCTGTCCACGCCGCCCGTCATGGTGCGGCCGGAGCTGTCGACCTCCTTGTTGTAGGCGCGCGCCAGGCGGGTGATGGAGTCCAGCAGGATGACCACGTCCTTGCCCGCCTCCACCAGCCGGCGGGCACGCTCCAGCGCGAGCTCCGCCACCTTGAGGTGGTCGCCCGTGGGCCGGTCGGAGCTGGAGGCGATGACCTCCGCCTTGATGCTCCGGCGCATGTCCGTCACTTCTTCGGGGCGCTCGTCGATGAGCACCAACATGACGTGGCATTCCGGGTGGTTGTTGAGGACCGCCTGGGCGATGCGCTGGAGCATGATCGTCTTGCCCGTCTTCGGAGGGGCGACGATGAGCGCGCGCTGGCCCTTGCCGATGGGCGCGATGAGGTCCAACACCCGCGTGACCATCTCCTTGTGGCCGTTCTCAAGCTTCAGCCGCTCGGTGGGGTCCACGGAGGTGAGGTCCGCGAAGTGGGGCAGCCGGGGCGCGGACTCCAGCGGACTCCCGTCCACCGTGTCCACCTTCTGGATGACGCCCTTGTGCCCGCGCATCTGCGCGAACGCCGTCAGGTACTGGCCCTGACGCAGGCGCAGCTTCTGCACCAGATTCTTGGGCAGCTCCGGGTCGTCCGGCGACGCCAGCAGGTTGCGCTTCAGCTGTCGCAGGAACGCGTTGGGGCCCTTGGCCTCCGTGTCCAGCACGCCTTCCACCGGCGCCAGGTTCTGCTGCGCCTGCTGCTGGGCCTGGCCCCCTCCGCGCTGGTGCCGGGGGTGCTCGTGCTGCGGCGGCTGCTGGCGGGCCTCCTGCTGTGGCGGGCGGCCTTCCTGGGGCTGCGGCGCCTGCGGGGGGGGGCCGGCGGGGGGCTGCTGCTGTTGCTGGGCCTGGCGCTGCTTGTACTGCTCCAACTCCTGGGGCGTCAGGAACACCTGCACCTGCTGGCCGTCCGGGCCCGGCTGCATGCGGTAGGCCTGGCCCTCCGGGGTGAAGTGCACCTGCGCGCCACGACGGCGACGACGACGGCGGCGGCGGCGGCCACCCTGGCCGGCGGGGCTTCCGGGCGCGCCCCCCTGCTGGGGGCCTCCGGCGGAGGCATCCCCTTCGTCGGGGCCCTCGTCGCCGTCGTCGTCACCGCCATCGTCGTCCGCCTCGGGGGGCGGGGACGGGCGGGCGGCCACGGGCGGCGGCGGCGGGTTGCGGGTCTCGGGGTTGTCGGAATTCTCGCTCATGGGGCTCCACGCCATGACGGCCCTGGAGGGCGGCGGCCACAGGGGGTCGCCGGGGACGTCAGGAGGCAGGTTTTTGGGACAGGAAGCCGGACGCGGGGCCTGCGAGAAGGCCGAAACCGCCGGTTCCTGAAACCCCCCGACGGCCCTAGCGCCGGCCGGGAGGCACTCACCACCCTAACAGAGGGCCTGGAGTCAGCGCCCCAATTTTCGCCGCCCGTGCGCGTGACGTGTTCTCCGGGCGACCTCCCGGGTCCCTTCCAGGGGGCTTTTCAGCGGATGCGCACCGTGAAGGGGAGCATGGCCTTCAGGCCGGGACGCAGCAGCTCGGGCGACCCCAGGCCCACCTCCCGGGCGAGCGACGACAGGGCCTCCGGCGGACGCTCCGACAGCGCGGGCAGCAGCAGCCCCGCGAGCGCGTGCACCCCGGGTTCGCCGCCCAGGCCGGACAAGAAGCCGCGCGCGCCGCCCATCACGTCCAGGTCCAGCTCCTCCGAAGGGGCAATCTTCGCGCGCCTGCGGGCCGCGGCCACCGCTTCGTTCAGGCCGCCCAGGCCGTCCACCAGCCCCCGCGCGAGCGCGTCCTGGCCGCTCCACACCCGGCCCCGGGCCACGGCATCCACCTTCGCCTTGTCCATCTTCCGGTTGAGCGCGACCTCGGTGATGAACGTGTCGTAGGAGTCATCCACCCAGGCCTGCACCGCGACCTGCTGCTCCGGCGTCCACGGCCGCCACCACTCCAGCAGGTCCGCCATGTCGCCGCGCTTCACGGTCTCCTGGTTCAGGCCCAGCTTCGCGCCCAGGCCTTCCAGCGCGGGCTTCACGTAGTAGATGCCGATGCTGCCGGTGAGCGTGGTGGGCTCCGCCAGCACCTCGTCCGCGCCCACCGCCGCGTAGTAGCCACCGGACGCCGCCGCGTCGCCCATGGACGCGATGACGGGCTTGTGCCGCTTCGCCTCCAGCACCGCGCGGTACATCAGGTCCGACGCCAGCACGTCGCCGCCGCCCGAGTCCACGCGCAGCACGATGGCCACCACGGACGGGTCTTCCTGCGCCTGGGCGAGCGCGCGCACCACCGTCTCCGCGCCCGCGATGCGCGCGAAGCCCAGCGGATCCTCGCGGCTGCGGCCCCCGGTGATGTCGCCCAGGATCGGCACCACCGCGATGCGGCGGCGCAGCCCCCAGCGGTCCTCGCGCTCGTCGCGCGGCGCGTACGTCGGATGGAAGCGCAGGCCCGGGAACCACTCCGCCACGCGCGCGTCCAGCTCCGTCGCGGACACCACGCCATCCAGCAGGCCCGCGTCCTTCGCCCGGCGCGAGGACAGGATGCCCCCCGTCCACGCCGCGCGCAGCTTCTCCGGCGACAGCTTGCGGCCCGCCTCCACGGCCTTGTCGTTGTGCGCGACGAGGCCGTCCAGGTACGCGTCCAACGTCTCCTTCTCCGCGGGGCTCATGTCCGAACGGGTGAGCTGATCCGTCGCCGTCTTGTACTCACCCACGCGCGCCACGTCCCAGTGCACGCCCAGCTTGTCCATGGTGCCGCCAATCGACGTCACGCTCAGGGCCAGGCCGTTGATGGGCAGGGACGCCTCCGTCAGCGCGTACACTCCGTCCGCCGCGGACGCCACCAGGTACGCGCGGTCATCCCCCGACAGCATCACCACCACGACCTTCTTGCCCGCCTGCCGCAGCCGCAGGAAGGCCTGACGCAACTCCTCCGCGCCGCCCCAGCCCACGCCGGGCAGGCCTTCCATCTTCACCATCACGCCCTTCAGGCGCTCGTCGCGCGTGGCCAGGTCCAGGAACTTGAGCAGGCGCAGGTACGGGTCCGACTCGCTCACGCCCAGCACCGACAGCACCGGGCTCACGCCGCCCGACAGCATGTCGTCCAGGTCCAACAGCGTCACGACGCCGTTGGAGCCGTGCACGGAGCGGTAGCGCTCCGACGACAGGCGCAGTTGCAGCACGTGGTCCAGGCCATTGCCCGCGCCGCCCGCCGCGTACGTCAGGCCCGCGTGGCCCAGGTCCACCGTGGCGGAGAACTGGAGCGAAAGCGGGATGCCGCTGACGAAGCCGTGCGACAGGCCGCCGCCCAGCCTCAGGCCGCGCAGCACCTCCGCCTGCACCGTGTACGTGGCCAGGCCTTCGCGGAAGCCGCCTTCGGAGAAGAGCCAGTCCACGCCCAGCGTGTAGCGCTCGTCCAGCGGGCGCAGGCCCACGCCGAAGTTGTACCGGCGCGGCAGCTTGAGGCCGTCGCTTTCGGGGGCGTTCAGGTCCCTGGCCACCGCGGCCAGCGACAGGAAGCGGGCGGGGCGCGCGGTGACGCCCACGTCCCAGCTGGTGAGGCCGCCAATGGCGCGGTCATCGGAGCTGAAGTCGTGGAAGGCTGCGCCCAGTTGCAGCGTGCGAGGCCCCAGGGAAAGGCCGAAGGACGTCTTGCGGTAGTCCGGGGCGTTCTCGCCGCGGATCCACTCCAGGGAGAAGCCCGCGCCCAGGCCCAGGAAGTGTGTGCCCAGGAACACGGCGTCGCCCACGGAGTCCGACTCCAGGTTGCGCTCGTGCAGGTAGAAGAGCTGGCCCGCGTCGATGAAGCCCAGGCCGGCGGGGTTGAGCGACAGCGCGGGCGCTTCGTCTATCAACGCCGCGTTGGTGGGCGGCAGCGTGACGCCCCGGGGCGGGGCGGCTGTGTTGCTGACGGTGCCCGTCTGGGCGAGCGCGAACGTCGGGAGGAGGGTCAACAGCGGCAGGAGGCGCATACGGCCCGGGACTCTAGGGACAGTCCGCCCAGGGACAAGCGCTGGCTGCTACCAGTCCTCGGTTCCCGACATCGAATCCAACGGATCATCGCCGGATTGCCGCTTCTCGGACTGTTTGCGCTGTCCGCCGCGGTCCTCCGAGCTCCAGTCCTCCGCGCCGCTCTTGCCATCCAGCGGGTCGCGGACCTTCAGGACCTTCTCGCCTTCGGTGTTGATGAGCTGGTTGACCACCCGCTCCATCTCCAGCTTGAGCTGCCCGTATTCGTCGCCCTGGAGCACCAGCCGCTTGGAGCCCAGGCGCTTGCCGCTCTTCACGTCGAAGAGGCCCACCGCCAGCTCCGTGCCCCGCTCCGGGATGACGCGCACGGTGCCGACGAGCGTCCGGTCCAACCCCAGCGACTTGCCCAGCGCCACCACGGCGTTGGCCGGCTTGTCGCTGGGACGCGACATGTCGCCCAGCACCTTGTCCAACTGCACGTCGTAGGCCTTGTAGGTGGCCGTCGGGACGAGCGCCGCGCTGACCTCCATGTCGTCCGGGGTGACCTCCGCGATCTGCCCGAACTGGCGGAAGCCGGGGCGCTCCATGCGCACCAGGTGCTTGCCCACGGGAAGGGCGGGCACCGTCATGGGCGTGTAGCCCACCGCCTCGCCGTCCACGAAGACGCGCGCCCCCGCGGGACGCGACTTGAAGGTGGCGGTGCCGCGAAGCTGCGCGGTGCGGCTGGTCGCCACCTGCGCGCGCAGCCCGATGAACTCCCGGCTGAAGCGCTTGGGGCTCAGCTCGAAGGTGGGGTTGAGCGCCATCAGGTCCATGAGCAGCAGCTTCGCCTCCTCCACGTCGCCCCGGAGCTGGAGGATGGCGCCGTGCATCGCCAGCGCGTCGCACAGCGGGAAGCACGAGCGCATGGCCGCGACCGAACCGTCCAGCTCCTTGAGCGTCGCGCGCACCTTGCGCTCCGCGTCCTCGTACTCGCGCGCCTCGAAGGCCTTGGCGCTCTCCTCGAAGCCCTTCTTCGCGCGCTGGAGCGACGCCTGGGCCGCCGCGTCGTCCGGCAGGCCGAACAGGTCGCGGGGCTTCTTCACGGAGTAGTTCGCGAAGTTGCCCAGCGCGTCGTTCATGAAGCCCTCCATCTGCACCCCCGAGGACTCGGACGACGGGTCCATGGGGATGATCAGCGCGGAGATGCGGCCCGGTGGGGGAGAGGACGACAGCGCCAGGGCGGGCAGCAGCAAGAACGCGAGCGAGAGGGCTTTCATGGGGAGTCCTGGAAGCTGGACGCGGTGGCTAGAAGGAAATTCCACCGGGCAGCCCGTTCACGGGATTGAAGCCGCTGCCGCGGTCCGTCGTGGCCACGTACACCACGCCCGCGGTCACCGCCGCCACGCCCGCCGCCGCGGCCCAGAACCAGGGCTTGCGCAGCACCGAGTCCGACGACGACACCGACTCCTTGTCGTCGGAGGTGCGGCCCTTGGGCAGGGCGGCGCCGGTGAGGAAGGTGTGCACCTGGTCCGCCGCCGCGTCCGCGCTGTACTTGCCGTCACGCTTGGTGAAGTCCACCTCCACGTCGCGCAGCCGGTTCTTCGTGCGCAGGTCCCACGCCTGCACCTCGCCGTGCATCCGGCCCTTCTTGTCCTGGTACGCCGCCGCCAGCACCACGAAGCGCGCGTTGAGCCGCTCGCCGATGGCGCCCACTTCCGGCGGAACGCCGTCCGCGGAGAAGGCCTGCTCCGTGCCGGCCTTGGCGGCCGCGTCACGCAGCGCGGACAGGCCGGGCGCGGGCGCGAGCTTCGCCTTCACCTCGGCGGACGCGGAGGACTTCACCTCCGTGTACGACGCGGACGGCGCGTAGCCCGGCAGCACCACCTGCACGGGGTAGCGGCCCGGCGCCAGCTTGAGGCCGGTGAGCGGCGTCGCGCCCACGTCACGGCCGCGCACCAGCACGCGCGCGCCCTGCGGCTGGGACGTCACCACCAGCGAGCCCTGGGGCTGCGCCTCCAGCTCCTTCTGCGCTTCCGTGAACACCCGCTGCACGTCCTGGCCGAACTGCCCCGCGTCCGGGCGCAGCGACGGCTCCGCCACCAGCGCGTTCGTGAAGGACACCTTCGCGCCCGCCACGTCTCCGTTGAGCAGCTGGGACGCACCCTGGAAGAGGAACGCCTCGCCCAGCTTCTCCGCGCGCAGGTCCCCGGGCCGCTGCACGTAGGTGTCCGCGGCCTCCTTGAACTTCACCGCCGCGGTGTCCGGATCCAGGTTGTCGTACGCGGAGCGGCCCTCGTCGAAGAGCGCGTCGCCCTTGGGGATGCCCTGCGGTTCCGACGCCGGGAAGGCCGCCGCCAGGTCCACGAACCGCACATCGCCCGCGGCGCCCAGCTTCCGGGACAGCGCGTCCTCCAGCTTCGCCGCCTGGTCCGAGGCCGCCGACTGGCGGGCCACGCCGAACAGCGCCACCGCGCTGGTGGTGGCCGCGCGCGTCTCCGCGGCGACCGCCGCGGGCTTCGCGATAGGGGAGGTCGCCGCCGGGGTGAGCGCCTTCGTCGTCGCCGCCGGCGCCACGGGGGCCACCGGCGCGTCCGCCGAGGGGCCCGGTTCGTCCGGAGGGGTGAAGGTGTCCTCGGGCGCCGGCGCGGGCTGCGTCGCGGAGGGCCGCTTCTTCTTGGCGGTCTTGCGCTTGGTGGCGGCGTCGGCAACAGGGGCGCTCAGCACGCAGGCGAGCGCGAAAGTCATGGCAAGGCGGGTCGTGTTCACGATTCCACCGATGCTAGCCGACCGGCGGGTCAGAAGACCAATGCCCCTCCCGGGACGGCCGCTGCCGCCCCGGGGTGGGCCTGGAGTCCCGTTTTTTCAGACGTCGAGGTCCTGCACTTCGCCGGCCATCTCAGTGATGAACTTGTAACGCGCGGAGACATCCTTGCCCATCAGGTCGTTGATGATGCGGTCCGTCTCCAGGGCGTTGTCGATGGTGACGCGCAGGCTGATGCGGTTCTTCGCATCGAGCGTCGTCTCCTTCAGCTCGTCGGCGGTCATCTCGCCCAGACCCTTGAAGCGCATGATGTTGGGCTTGGCGTTGCCCCGGACCTTCTCGCGGATGATGCGGTCGCGGTCCGGTTCGTCCAGGGCCCAGTATGTCTCCTTGCCGATGTCCACCCGGTACAGCGGGGGCTGGGCGATGTGCACCGCGCCCGCCTCAATCAGGGGCCGCAGGTGGCGGTAGAAGAACGTGAGCAGCAGCGTGGCGATGTGGTGGCCGTCGCTGTCGGCGTCCATCAGCAGGAAGACGCGGCCGTACCGCAGCTTCGTGATGTCGAAGTCCGCGCCGATGCCGCACCCCAGCGCGCTGACGATGTCCTGGAGCTCCCTGTTGGCGGCCACCTTGTCGGTGGACGCCTGCTCGGCGTTGAGCACCTTGCCGCGCAAGGGGAGGATGGCCTGGGTGCGCCGGTCGCGACCCTGCTTGGCGGAGCCGCCTGCGGAGTCACCTTCCACGAGGAACAGCTCGCTGGACTGGGGGTCCGTGGACGAGCAGTCCGCCAGCTTCCCGGGCAGGTTGAGCCGGTGGCTCACCGCCGTCTTGCGGTTGATGGCGGCGGAGGCCGCGCGGGACGCTTCACGCGCGCGGGCGGCCAGGATGATGCGCGCCAGCAGCGCTTCCGCGATGGACTTGTTGTCGTTGAGCCACTTCTCCAGGGCCGGCCGGATGGCGCCGTCCACCTGGGCCGTGGTCTCCGGGTTGTTGAGGCGGCCCTTCGTCTGCCCCTGGAACTGGGGCTCCACCACGTACACGGACAGGATGGCGGTGATGCCTTCGCGGATGTCCTCCGCGGTGAGCGTCACGCCCTTGGGCGTCAGGTCGTGCGTGTCGATGTAGTTGCGCATCGCCTTGACGATGGCCGCCCTCAACCCCGCCTCGTGCGTGCCGCCCATGGCCGTGGGGATGCCGTTGACGTACGAGCGCACGTGCTCGTCCGTGGCCTCCGTCCACGCCAGCGCGACCTCCAGCCGGACCTCGTTGTCACGCGAGTAGTAGAACGGCGTGCTGCCCGTGGGGACGATGGGCTTCTGCCGCTCCGACACGACCTTGGTGAGGTACTCGGCGATGCCGCCGTCGTGCTTGTACGTCACCGTGGTGTGGGGCGTGGCCGTCTCATCCTTCCAGATGACGGTCATGCCCTTGTGCAGGTAGCTCTTCGCCTCCAGCCGCTCGCGCACGGCTTCCGCGTCGAACTTCTGCTTCTCCCCGAAGATCTCCGCGTCGGGTTCGAAGGTGATCGACGTGCCCGTGCCGCGCGCGGGGCCCTCCACCTTCAGCGCGCTCGTGGCCTTGCCGCGCGCGTAGGACTGCACGTGGCGCTTGCCGTCGCGTTTGATCTCCACCAGCAGCTTGCTGGAGAGCGCGTTCACCACGGAGCTGCCCACGCCGTGCAGACCGCCGGAGTGGATGTAGTTGCCCTGTTCGAACTTGCCGCCCGAGTGCAGCGTCGTGAGGATGACCTCCAACGCGGGCTTCTTGTGCTTGGGCATCATGTCCACCGGGATGCCGCGCCCGTTGTCCACGACGGTGATGGATTTGGCGCCCTTGTGGAGGATGACCTCGACGGTGGTGGCGTAGCTGTTGATGACCTCGTCCACCGAGTTGTCGAGGATCTCCCACAAGAGGTGGTGGTAGCCCGTGGTGTCGGTGCCACCGATGTACATGGCCGGGCGCTTGCGCACCGGCTCCAGGCCTTCCAGGACCTGGATGTCCGCGCCTGTGTAGCTTTCCTTCTTGGTCGCCATGGCCTTCCCGCTACTCCTTCTTCTCCGGCAGCGGCACGAAGGTGACGGGACGCGCCACCTCCTTCACCGTGTCGCGCTTGGACATCTCGTGGCCCTTGCCGCCGCGCGCCGTCACCGTGAACTTCGCCGGTGACAGGTGCAGCTTGCGGCCCTTCTGCGTCTCGAATTCCAGCGTGGCGTCCTTCTGGTTGGAGGGCGCCGCGAGGAAGTCCACCACCCGGTCGCCCGGCTCCACCTTGATGACCTGGACGCCCTTGCCAGGGCCGGCCAGCTCATTGATCTCCGCCACCTTGCACACGAGCGCGCTCGTCTTCTCCGTGAGGACCGCGAGCAGGTCGCGGTCGCCCACCGGCTGCGTGCCGATGATCTCGTCGCCCTCGCCCGTCTTCGCGTAGCGGCGGCCGGCGCGGGTGGACACTTCCGAGTGGGGCGCGAGCAGCACGCGCATGCCCAGGCCCAGCCGCGTCACCGCCACCAGCTTCGCCGGCTGGGGCAGGCGCGGGTCCAGCGACAGGGCGCCCACCACGCGCTCATTGTCGTCGAACTTGAACAGCTTCTGCACCGGGTCGCCGTAGCCGGTGGACGCCGGCACGTCGTTGAAGCGGGTGACGTAGGCGGTGCCCAGGTTGGTGAACAGCACCAGGTTCGTCTTCAGGCTGCCCGCGAGCACCGCCATCACCGCGTCGCCTTCACGCAGACGGGTGGTGGAGGGGTCCTTCACCTCGCGCACGCGCTTGATCCACCCGTCGCGGGTGATGACCACATGGGCGTCCTCGTCCGCGATGAACGCCTCCGCGGAGAACTCCACCTCTTCCGAACCGGCGCCGCCAATGCGCGTGCGGCGCTTGTCGTTGTACGCCGCCTTCATGCCAGTGAGCTCGTCGCGGATGACGGCCCAGCGCTTCTTCACGTCCTTGAGGATGCCCTCGATGCGCTTGATCTCCGCGCGCTTCTCCTTGAGGTCCTTCTGGACGACCAGGATCTCCAGGCGCGCCAGCTTGTAGAGCTTCATCTCCAGGATGGCTTCGACCTGGATCTCATCCAGCTTGAAGCGGGTCATCAGCTTCTGGGCCGAGTCCTGCTTGCCCTCGGACTGGCGGATGATGCGGATCATCTCGTCCAGCGCGTCGTAGGCCTTCTCGAAGCCCTCGAGGATGTGGACGCGGCGCTTGAGCTCCGCCAGCTCGTGCTCGAAGCGCTTGGTGACGATCTCCAGGCGGAACTCCAGGAAGTACTGGAGGATGCTCTTGAGGTCGAGCCGCTTGGGCGTGCCGACGTCCGGGTTCTCCGACGGGACGAGGCAGGTGAGGTTCACGCCGAAGGTCGTCTGCAGGGGCGTGTGCTTGTAGAGGTACGCCATCACCAGCTCCGGGCTGGCGTCCTTCTTCAGCTCCAGGACGATGCGCACGTCCTTGGTGGACTCGTCGCGCACGTCGGTGATGAGCGGCAGCTTGCGCTCGCGCACCAGCTCGCCAATCTTCGCGACGAGGGTGGACTTGTTCACCGTGTACGGGATGGAGGTGACGACGATCATCTGGCCGCCGCGCTTCAACTCCTCCAGCTTGTACTCGCCGCGGATGCGGACGCCGCCCTGGCCTGTCTCGTAGATCTCCCGCAGCTCCGGCTTGCTGTTGAGGATCTGCCCGCCGGTGGGGAAGTCCGGGCCCTTGATCCACTTGAGCAGGTCCTTGACCGCGAGCTCCGGGTTCTCGATGAGGGCCAGCAGCGCGTCCACCAGCTCGCCCAGGTGGTGGGGCGGGATGTTGGTGGCCATGCCCACCGCGATGCCGGTGGTGCCGTTCATCAACAGCTGGGGCACGCGCGCGGGGATGACGACGGGCTCGTCCCGGGTGCCGTCGTAGTTGGGCCGGAAGCGGACCGTCTTGCTGTCCAGTTCGCCCAGGAGCTCCGTGGCCAGCTTCTCCAG
Source organism: Corallococcus sp. bb12-1 (assembly GCF_026626765.1). Classification (NCBI taxonomy): domain Bacteria; kingdom Pseudomonadati; phylum Myxococcota; class Myxococcia; order Myxococcales; family Myxococcaceae; genus Corallococcus; species Corallococcus sp. bb12-1. Next base: position 115,541 of record NZ_JAPNJZ010000024.1, read on the forward strand.
GCGGCACTCGGTGTAGCGGTAGGCGGCGGCGGAGTCGCCGTCGAGCGAGCCGAAGTTGCCGTGGCCGTCCACCAGCGGGTAGCGCAGGGAGAAGTCCTGGGCCATGCGGACCAGGGCGTCGTAGATGGCCGTGTCGCCGTGCGGGTGGTAGCGGCCCATGATGGCGCCGACGACCTGGGCGCACTTCTGGTACTTGGTGTCGAACGACAGGTTCAGGTCGTTCCACATCCCGTAGAGGATGCGGCGCTGCACCGGCTTGAGGCCGTCGCGCACGTCGGGCAGCGCGCGCGAGGTGATGACCGACAGGGCGTAGTTCAGGTAGCGCCGGCGGGCTTCCTCGGCCAGGCCCGCGGGGATGCTGCCATCACCACCGCCGGCGCCAGACGCGCCGCCGCCTCCCTTGCCTCCGCCCCCTGCCGGGCCTCCCTGCTTCTTGCGCGTCTTCGTATCGGCGTCTGCGAGCATGGTCATGAAATCCAGATGGGTTTTACGGGTCCGCCCCCACCCATGACGCGGCGCACGGCCTGTCAGCGCGCCACGACCAGTCGGGTTGGACCATCAACGTCAGGTCGGCGGGACTACCATGGCCCCCTGACATTGAGAACGAATTCGGGAGGTTGCGTCGGCTCCGACGCGCGAATCCTGCACGTCCGTGCAGTCCTCTGCAAGGTTGAAACGCGCCGCCAACCCCCCGGAATTCCGAGGGGCGCGAGGACGCTCATGGGCCTGACGGGCGGCTAGCCGTTGTCGCCGGGGGCGGGTGTGCGGGGCTTCTTGGGGTCGGCGTCCGGGGCGCGGCCCCAGTTGCCGCTGCCGTGCTTGAAGATCTGCACGCCCCGGCCGGAGCTGCTCCCGAGCATGCCGGGGATGGTGGCCTGGACGGCCTTGCCGCCGGGGGGGTGGTAGACGACGCGGACCTTCCGGGCGGAGGGCAGCAGGGCGCTGGTGGCGTCCACCAGCAGGTAGACGGTGGTGCCGTCCGTCTGGATGCGCTCGGGGTCCTGGCGGTTGTTGAGGTCCGCGAGCAGTTCGCCGCCGTCCGTGCTGTTGGCGTCGGTGCCCAACTGGCGCACCTTCACGCGGAGCATCAGCACGGGTGGGGCGTCCTGGCGCTTGTACTCGCGCACGCCCTGGATGACGACGGCCACGTCGGCGCCGTTTTCCGGGCCCTTGGTGGCCAGGTGGAGGCCTGACTGGGTGCTGGAGTCGGTGTCCAGGAAGAGGGTGACGTTGGCGCAGCGCTGCTTGCACTCCTCGCCGAACGGCAGCTTGTCGAACTTCAGCCGCATGGCGAAGTCGCTGCCCTGGGGCCCTATGGTGGCGTCCACGACGACGGGGCGCTCATCGTCGCTGGTGGGCTTGTAGCGAAAGGTTGATGCGGTCCCCCGGCTCGCGGCGGAGACATTCGCGCTGGCGAGCAGCGAGCAGGCGAGCAGGGTGGGCAGGCGCTTCACGGAAGAGAGACCTCCTGATGGGACGGGCGTCGCCACGTCAAAAGAGGCATTCAACGGGAACAGGCCCAGGGCGGCAAGCCTTGGTCGTAGAGTGGTCGCTCGGAGGACAACCATGCCCACGCCGTACGTACGCCAGCTGAAGCTGGGACCGATGGACAACTTCGTCTACCTCGTGGGGCCCGCGGACGGGCCGGAGGTGGTGGTGGTGGATCCCGCCTGGGACGTGATGGAAATCGAGGCGGCGGTGGCCCAGGACGGCAAGCGGGTGGTGGGGGCGTTCGTGTCGCACTGCCACGGCGACCACATCAACGGCCTGGAGGAGCTGCTGTCGCGCCATGACGTGCCGGTGTACGCGCAGGAGGAGGAGATCGCCTTCTCCCGCGAGCTGCGCAAGTGGGGCGGCGACGCGCTGCGTCCGCTCAAGGCGGGGGATCCGGTGCCGGTGGGTTCGCGCACGTTCCAGGCGCTGCACACGCCCGGGCACACGCCGGGGTCGCACTGTCTGCTGGCCGACGACGCGCTGGTGTCCGGAGACACGGTGTTCATCAACGGGTGCGGCCGGTGCGACCTGCCGGGCAGCAACCCGGAGGCGATGTACCGCTCGCTGTCGCAGGTGCTCCTGAAGGTGCCGGATTCGGCGCGGCTGTTCCCGGGGCACGACTACGCGGACGTGCCGGTGGCCGGCATGGACGCCGTGCGCCAGAAGAACCCGTACTTCGCCTTCCCCGACATGGCGTCGTTCGTGGCGTTCCGGATGCGGCCGCGCAAGTGACGCGGGGTCAGGGCTGGATGGCGAGGATGCGCCAGCCCCTGACGTCGATGGCGTAGGTCGCCCCCATGTCGAGGACGATGGCGCGTTCTTCCGGGGCGCAGGACTCGGGGTTGAAGAGGAAGCGCACGAACACGATGCCCTCCGAGCCTGGCGCCGCCTGTACGTCGAAGGACTGGCGACGGTAGAGGCACTGCTCGGTGGGCGTCGCACCCCGGTGCGGCTTGGCGCCAGGAGGGCGGAAGTCGTCCATCGCGAGTTGGATGGCCGTGGCGACGGTGCCGGACAGTTCCTGGAGGCCCGTGGCCGGAAGGTCCGAGGGGAACTGGACGGTGGCGGCTTCCTCCGCGGGCGCATGAACCGGGCGGGGGGCGCGCTGGAAGAGCGCGCACGCGGGGAGCAGGAGCACCGGCAGCAGGGCCGCGAGAACGCGCATCATTGCGTCCCTTGTCACTCGTTCACCGTGGTCACTCGACCGGACTGCTTTTCTTCCGGCTGGATGTGTCCCGTCAGGACCCAGGTTCTTCCTCGGCGCACGAAGACCCATCCTGCCGGGCCTCACACCCGCCGGGCCCGGGCCACGGGCGGCATGCGCACGCCGCCGCCGTCGCGGGGCTTCGCGTGCAGCGACCAGTACGCGGCCGCGATGAGCAGCACCACCGACAGCAGCGACCACAGCGCCGCCCAGACGATGGACGGCACCCAGGTGACGTTGGCCAGCAGCGCCGCGTCCGTCATGTTCCGCCGCGTGCTGTCCCACAGGTCGGAGCGCAGGTCGAAGAGCGCGTACAGCGACGTGAAGGCCGCCAGGAACAGGTTGAGCGCGTCCACGACCACCGACGGCAGGAAGCGCGTTCCCAGACCCAGCGCCACCGCCATGCCCAGACAGAACGCCAGCGTGAATGGATCCCCCGCGTAGAAGACGCCCATCACCGCCAGCCACACCGCCGCCGCGCCCATCACCGCCCGGCCCAACTGGAAGCGGAACGTGGCCACCATCAGCGCCGCGCCCGCCACCGCGCTGCCCAGGTAGCCGGACGAGTACAGCACCACCATGTTGAGGAAGCCCGGCGGGATGCGCGACATGCACTCGCCGCCCTCGTTCATCGCCAGGTGCACCCGGTCCACCGAGCCCCCCATGACCAGCGTGCCGATGGCATGCCCGCTCTCATGCATCATCACCACCAGCAGCTTCACCGGGTAGAGCACCGGCGAGTCCCAGAAATACCAGGACGCCCCCAGCATCAGCAGGAGCAGCGCCAGCCGACCGACATCCAGGGTTGCTCCGCTCGCCGTTCGCATCGCTGACTCCCTCGCCCCTGCCTGCCTGGACACCTGAACATCCAGGGGCGTTCCATCTTCCGCGAAAACGCCTTCCGCTGACACCGGAACGGTCGCGCCCGGGCACCGGACGGGGTAGGGAGGGGACACCATGAAGAAGACGCTCCTCCTCCTCTGTCTCGTGGCGGCCCCGGCCTTCGCCGGGGAAGGCAAGTGGACCCCCCAGCAGGTGCTGGAGCTCAGCCCCGCCTGGCTCAAGGCCCAGGGCCTGAAGCTTCCTCCCAACAAGCTGTGGGACCCCAAAAGGGGCACCGGCCTGCTGGCGGGCACGGTGAACACCGGCGGCTGCTCCGGGTCGTTCATCTCCGCCTCCGGCCTCATCATCACCAACCACCACTGCGCCTTCGGCATCATCCAGGAGCACAGCTCCCCGCAGCGCGACCTCATCACCGGCGGCTTCCTCGCGAAGAGCCCGGCCGAGGAGCTCCCGGGCAAGGGCTCGCGCGTGCAGGTGCCGCGCGCCTTCACGGACGTGACGGCGCAGATCAACGCCGCGGTGCCTCCGGGCGCGGACGACCTCGCGCGCTACAAGGCCGTGGACCGCAAGCAGAAGGAGCTGGTCGCCGAGTGCGAGAAGCGCCCCGCCACCCGCTGCCAGGTCGCGACCTTCGACGGCGGCGTCAACTACACGCTGGTGGACGCGGTGGAGCTGCAGGACGTGCGGCTCGTGTACGCGCCGCCCCGCGCGGTGGGCGAGTACGGCGGCGAGGAGGACAATTGGTCCTGGCCGCGCCACACCGGCGACTTCTCCATCATCCGCGCGTACACCGCGCCGGACGGAAGCTCCGCCGCGTACAGCGAGAAGAACGTGCCCTACAAGGCGGAGTTCTTCTTCCCCCTGTCCACCGAGGGCGTGAAGCCGGGCGACTTCGTGATGGTGCTGGGCTACCCGGGCATGACCTACCGCACGCTGCTCGCGGACGAGATGGCGGAGCGTCAGGCGCGCCATTACCCGCGCATCCGCGACGTGCTGGGCGAGGCCATCTCCCTGCTGGAGGCCGAAGGCGAGAAGGACCCCGCGGGGAAGATCGCCGTGGCCTCGCAGCTCAAGAGCCTGCACAACGTCTACAAGAACGCGGACGGCCAGCTCACCGGCATGCGGCGCGGCCAACTGGTGGAGAAGCAGCGCGCCGCCGAAGCCACCGTCGTCGCCTGGGCCCAGAAGGGCGGCGCGAAGTGGACCGACGCGCTCCAGGCCCGCGACGCGCTGCTCACCGAACAGCAGGCGTCCGCGAAGACCTTCGAGCGCGACTTCCTGCTCGGCATGTCCGGGCGTCTGGCGCAGGGCCCCGCGCTCGCGACGAGGCTGTCCCGGCTGTCCATGGAGCGCACGAAGCCGGACCTGGAGCGCCGCCCGGAGTACATGGACCGCGAGCTGCCTCGCATCAAGGACGGCCTGGAGCGCGCCCAGAAGAACCTCTTCATCGCCGCGGACAAGGCGCTGCTGCACGCGTTCGTGAAGCGCGCCCAGGCGCTCAAACCGGACGAGCGCATCAGCGCCGTGGACACCCACTTCGGCAAGGCCTACGTGGAGAAGGACGTCACCGCGAAGATCGACGCGCTCTACGCGGGCACGAAGGTCCTCACGCTGGCGGAGCGCCTGAAGATGGCGGACGAAACCCCCGCGCAGCTCGACGCGCGCAAGGATCCGCTGCTCGCGTTCGGCCTGGCGCTGGCGAAGGAGCAGGCGGCGCTGGATGACACGCGCGACCGGCGTCAGGGCGCGGCGTCGCGGCTGCGGCCGGCGTGGCGCGCGGCGGTGATGGCGCAGGCGGGCAAGCCCATCGCGCCGGACGCCAACAGCACGCTGCGCGTGTCGTTCGGCAAGGTGCAGGGCTACACGCCTCGCGACGGCGCGGTGTACATGCCGCAGACGACGCTGACGGGCATGCTCCAGAAGCACACCGGAGAAGAGCCCTTCAACGCGCCCCCCAAGGTGCGCGCCACCGCGGAGGCGAAGAAGTTCGGCCCGTGGGTGGACCCCAAGCTCAAGGACGTGCCGGTGGACTTCCTGTCGGACGCGGACACCACGGGCGGCAACTCCGGCAGCCCCACGGTGAACGGCAAGGGCGAGCTGGTGGGCGTGAACTTCGACCGCGTGTGGGAGAACGTCGCGAACGACTTCGGCTACAATCCGGACGTGGCCCGGAACGTCAACGTGGACGTGCGCTACCTGCTGTGGAACCTCGACCAGGTCGAGAACGCGGACGCGCTCCTGCGCGAGCTCAACATCCGCAAGAGCCCGCCGGTGGTGAAGGAGGCGCGCTGACATGTCGGACGCGGGAGAGGGGTCGCCAGCACTTCCCACCTTCCGTCCCGAGGAACGGGTGTGCGGCAACTGCAAGCTGTGGAGTCCGCACTCCGTGGATCACCGGGGGTGGGTGGGGCCGTGCCGCATGCAGAACTCGCGCGGCATGTTTCCGCCCTCCGCCCCCATCTGTGACAAGTACGCGCCCAAGGGCTCCGCGGCCCCGCTTCCTGTCGCTCAGAGCAGCACGCGAGGCCGCACGGCTCGCAGCGTGGCGCCCGTGGTGGTGCGCCGGCGCGCGGACCCCAACGACGTGGTGGACCTGGAAGGGCTGAACATGACGCGCGAAGAGCTGATGGACATCTTCCGGGAGGCCTCTGCCCTCAGTGAGCCGCCGCTCGCCGCCAAGTGGGAGGGCGGCACGGTGCGCCTCGTCCCGGGCAACCCGGAGCTCCAGGCGAAGGACCTGCCCATCGACAACCTGTTCCACAAGGTCACGATGGTGCGCGACCGGCTGCGCGTGCTGGAGCAGAAGCTCAACGCCCACCCCAAGCTCTCCGAGGCGGAGAAGGTGGAGATGCAGAGCTACATCACCCGCGTGTACGGGTCGCTCACCAGCTTCAACGTCCTCTTCAAGGAGAAGACGGATCAATTCGTCGGCAGCAAGGGCGACGAATAGGCCTCACGGCCGCTGGCCGCGCTCCTCCATCACGGTGAGGGCGCGCTGGCGGCCCCGGTGCAGGGCACTCTTCACCGTGCCCTCCGGGATGCGCAGGAGCCGGGCGATCTCCGCCGAGCCCAGGCCGCGCACCTCGCGCAGGTAGAGCACCTGCCGCTGCTGGGGGTTCACCTCCTCCAGCGCTTCATTGAAGTGGCGCTGCATCTGTTCGCCCATGGCGTGTGCTTCCGGCGACACGGTCTCCTGGGGTGCATGCGTCAACCGCTCCCGGCGCCTGCGCGCGCGCAGCCAGTTGATGCTGCTGTTGACCATCACCCGGTGCAGCCACGTGGTCCACGTCGCCCGGCCGTCCAGCCCCGGCGGCTGACGCGACAGGCGCAGGAAGACGTCCTGCACCACGTCCTCCGCGTCGTCCGTGTCCCCCACGATGCGCCGGGCGATGGCCAGGGCCCGGGGACGGTGATGGGCGTACAGGTCATTCAGGGTGGGGAAGGGAAAGACGGCGGCGTGCGGGCCCATGGCGGACGGTCTCCTGTGTCTGCCTCCTGGAACGAATGGGCGCGCGAAAACGGTCTATCGCCCCGGAGGGCAGGGGCACGAAGGCCACCGCACTGTTTTCTCGGACTCCGGGGAGGGGCCCCGGGCCAGCCGTCCTCCCGCAGGCCCCACCGGACTGCGTCCACGGGGCCGGGCCCTGTGGCTCCCACGGCGCGGCCGGTGCGCACGTTGCTGTCCGGGGGGGGCGCCATGGCTCAGACGGCGGACATGGGAAGCAGGAGGCCGTACATGCCCCGGAAGCGGGAGGGCAGCGGCATCGTGGACCTGCTCCTGGGACGCCCGCTCACCAGCGCCCAGGCGATGCAGGAGAAGACGGGTGTCCTCACCGGCGTGGCCCTGCTCGGACTGGATGCGCTGTCCTCCGCCGCGTACGGACCGGAGGCCGCGCTCACCGTGCTGCGCCCCCTGGGGCCCTCGGGCCCGTGGCTGCTCTTGCCCATCACCGCCGCCATCGTCGGGCTGCTGATGGTCGTGGCGGGCTCCTACGCGCAGACCCTCGCCGCGTACCCGAGCGGCGGCGGCGCGTACACCGTGGCGAAGCAGAACCTGGGGCGGGGCGCGGGCCTGCTGGCCGCCACGGCGCTGATGCTCGACTACATGCTCAACGTGGCCGTGGGCATCTCCGCCGGCACGGGCGCGCTGGTGTCCGCGTTCCCCGTGCTCCAGCCGCATGTGCTGCCCATCGCCCTGGGCATCCTCGCGCTGCTCACCCTGGTGAACCTGCGCGGCGTGAGCGAAGCGGGCGCGGTGTTCGTCGTGCCCACGTGGTTCTTCATCGGGTCGCTCAGCGTGGTGCTGATCGTGGGCGTGTTCAAGCTCGTCACCGGCCACGAGACGCCCATCCAGGCGCCTCCGCCCCTGGCACTGCCCACCGCCTCCGTGGGGGCATGGCTCATCATCCGCGCCTTCGCCAGTGGCTGCACGGCCATGACGGGCGTGGAGGCCATCAGCAACGCCGTGCCCATCTTCCGGGACCCGGCCATCCGCCGCGCGCGCATCACGCTGGCCGTCATCGTCGGCATCCTCGTCACCATGCTGCTGGGCATCGCGCTGTTGTGCCGGGCCTACGGCGTGGGCGCGACGGTCCCTGGTTCCACGGGCTACCAGACGGTCCTGTCGCAGCTCATCGCGGCGGTGATGGGGCGCGGCGCCTTCTACTTCGTGGCGATGGCCGCCATCCTCTGCGTGCTCGCGCTGTCCGCCAACACCAGCTACGCGGGCTTCCCGCTCGTCTGCCAGGTGCTGGCGCGCGAGCGCTACCTGCCCCCGGGCTTCGCGCACCGGGGCCGGCGGCTGGCCCTGTCGCGTGGCATCCTCACCCTGTCGGGGCTCGCGGCGCTGCTGCTCATCGCGTGCCGGGGCATCACCGACCGGCTGATTCCCCTGTTCGCCATTGGCGCGCTGATGGCCTTCACGCTGTCGCAGGCGGGCATGGTGGTGCACTGGAACCGGCACCGGGACGAGGGCTGGCAGTGGCGCCGCGCGCTCAACGGCTTTGGCGCGGTGATGACGGCGCTCACCCTCATCATCGTCGGCGTGTCCAAGTTCGCGCACGGCGGCTGGGCCGCGTTCGTCCTCATCCCCGTGGGCATCCTGCTCCTGTCGCGAGTCCACGCGGCCTACACGCGCACGCGGCGGGACACGGAGCTGCGCCGCCCCGTGCACCTGTCCCCGGCCACGCCGCTGGTCTCCGTGGTGCCGGTGGACCGCTGGTCGCACGCGTCGGAGACGGCGCTGCGCTTCGCGCTGGAGCTCAGCGATGACGTGCGCGCGGTGCACATCTGCAGCGGGGACACCGATGAGCAGGAGCTGGACTCCCACTGGCAGCACTTCGTCCAGGGGCCGCTGATGGAGGCCGGCCGCAGGCCTCCGCCGCTCGTGCACGTGTCGTCGCCGTACCGCGCGCTGGTGTGGCCGCTGTTGGACTACCTGGACTCGCTGCTCGCGGAGTCGCCGGGCCGCACCGTCGCCATCGTGCTGCCGGAGTTGCTGGAGGCGCACTGGTATCGCGCCATGCTGTACGGCCGCCGCTCGGAGCTGATGCGCAGCGCGCTGCTCTTGTCCGGAGAGCGCCGGCTGGTGGTGGTCAGCGTGCCCTGGTACCTGCGCAGCGCCGGACAGACGGCGCCGCACTCGGCCTGGAACGCGCCCGACGAGCACCCGTGAGGCGGGCAGGGGGCGCCGGTGCGGGGCGCCCCCTGACGGGTGCTACTCCTGCTCGTCCTGCTTCGTCATGCCCCAGTCCTTCAGGCGCTTGAAGAGGGTGGAGCGCGCCAGGCCCAGTTCCCGGGCCACGCGCTCGCGGTTGTTGTTGAAGCGGCGCAGCGCGGTTTCGATGATCTGCCGCTCCAGCTTCTCCAGCATCTGCTCCAGCGTCATGCCCGGCGGCAGCTCCGGCACGGTGATGCCCGTCTCGCGGTTGACCTCCTGGTCGAAGGACAGGTCGCCCGCGTCGATGGACGGCCCCTTACGCAGCAGCAGCGCGCGGTGCACCACGTTGCGCAGCTCGCGGATGTTGCCCGGCCACGCGTGCTGCTGGAGCCTGTCCAGCGCGGGCTGGGTGAGGCGCACCGTCTGCCCGCGCGGGGCGAACGCCTTCACGAAGTGCTCCGCCAGTCCGACGACGTCCCCCCGGCGGCTGCGCAGGGGCGGCAGGTGCAGCGGCACGACGCACAGGCGGTAGTAGAGGTCCTCGCGGAAGCGGCCCTCGCGCGACGCCGCCAGCAGGTCGCGGTTGGTGGCGGCCACCACGCGCACGTCCACGTGCATGGGGCGGCTCGCGCCCACGCGCTTGATTTCACCGCTCTCCAGCGCGCGGAGCAGCTTCGCCTGGAGGTCCAGGGGCAGCTCGCCAATCTCGTCCAGGAACAGCGTGCCGCCGTCGGCCTCCTCGAAGGCGCCCTTGCGCGCGCCCACGGAGCCGGTGAAGGCGCCCTTCTCGTGGCCGAACAGCTCGCTCTCAATCAGCTCCTTGGAGATGGCCGCGCAGTTGACCGGGATGAGCGGCCGGTTCGCGCGCGGCGAGCACGCGTGCAGCGCGTTCGCTACCAGCTCCTTGCCCGTGCCGGATTCGCCCAGGATGGTGACGGCCGCGGTGGACGGCGCCACGCGCTGGATGAGGTCCGTGAGCTGCCGCACCGACGCGTCGGCGCCGAGGATGCCGTGGAAGGACTGCGCTTCCTTCTTCGCGGCCGGCACCGTCTCCAGGATGAGCTCCGCCTCGCCCACGCGCAGGGTGGTGGGCAGCGTCACCTCCGCCTCGAAGAGGCGCACCGGGCCCAGCCACGTGCCGTTGGTGGAGCGCAGGTCCACGACGTGGAAAACGCCATCCTGGCGCGTCACCTTCAGGTGCTTGCCGGAGATGAACCGGTCCTGGAGCAGCAGGTCGCAGCCCGCGTCCTTGCCCACCGTGAAGCTGTCGCCGGTGAGCCGGTGCACCGTCTCCGTGGTGCCCTGCTTCACGCGCACCTGCGCGGCCTGCCAGCGCTGCGCGTCCCGGCTTTGCAACGCGGTGGCGTTGCCCACGTCGGTGGCGGTGTCCGCGTCCTCGCTGGCGCCGTGCTTGCGGAACACCGCGCGCCACTGGCCCAGCTCCACGTCCGCGCCGTCGGCCAGGTCGCCCTTGTCCACCAGCTTGCCGGCGACCTTCGTGCCCTTGCCGGACAGGTCCTCCACCCGGCACTGCTGGCCGTCCCACAGGAGGGCCACCTGCTGGCGGCTCACCTCGGGATCCGGAATGGCCACGTCGCTCGAGTCGCCCCGACCGAGCACCAGCCGCGCCCGGTCCACCGCCACCCGCAGCACTTCCTCGCCTCGACGGAAGAACACCAACTCCGGCATTCCGACCTCTCCCAGCGCCCCCGGCACCGGGAGCAGCGGCCAGCGCTTTACACGGCGCGTGCGCGGGCTTCAACCGGGGGCGAAGAGGACCTGGGACCTGCCACGCGAGGGGACGGCGCCTCCGCCGTCCCCTTCAAGCCTGACGAGGCTAGCGCTTGGGACCAAAGCGCGGGCTGCTCACCATGCCGGTGAGCCGGCCGCCGCGGTAGCCCGGGTTGTCCCGGTCCTGCGGGAGCATGTTCACCGCGATGGCCAGGGGGCCCAGCCGCTGCTGGAAGGCCTGTTCGAACTTCAGCCGCACGTCGAGCCCCAGCTCGCTGTACTCCAGCCGCTTGCCCAGCTTCACCGTGCCGGAGCCCGTGCCCTCCAGGTCCTCGCTCTTGAGGTCCAGCGTCCGCACCGTGCCCATGCCCTTGTCGAACTGGAGGTCGCCCTTCAGGTCGCCCAGGAGGACGCGCGGCAGGTCCATGGGCATCGCGGGGCCGCCGCCCATGGGGATGGCCGCCTTGCCGCCCTTGATGGTGAGCCCCTGGGTGTCCAGGGCCACCGTGCCCGTCGCCTGGGACCAGTCCGCCGGCTGCCCGCGCACGATCGCACCCGGCGCGGTGAGGGACACCTTCGCGTTGAGCAGGCCCTCCATGTCCACGCCGGTGTAGGCCGGCAGGTTGCCGCCGCCCGCCTGCAGGCCGCTCACGTCCACGTCCAGCGACGTGGCGCTCAGGCCGCCCACGGCGACGTGCACCGTGCCGCCCATGGCCTTCGCGTTCACCACCAGGCCCGGAGGGAAGAGCGCGGGACGCAGCGCGACGCTGTCGAAGGTGACCGCCTCGCCCAGCTCCGCGGGGCCCAGGCCGCCGGCCTCACCCCGGGCGAGCGCCGCCACCGAGTCCGCGCCCAGCGGCGTGGGCGGCTTGCTCACGCGCACGTTGGTAGCGGTGACGCCGAACAGGCCGGGCCGCAGGCTTCCAATGCGCACCGCGAGCCCCTGGGCCGCGGCCTCCGTGACGATGCGCGTGCGGACCGCGTCGTAAGGGAAGGTGAGCATCAGGCAGAGGATGAACGCCACCACGGAGAACGCTGTGTAGCCAGCGACGAGCTTCCAGCGGGCAGTCTTCGTTTCGGAGGCCATGGCTATTGCTTCATCCGGTAGGTGGCGACGGTGGTCCACACCGTCAGGGTGTCCGTGGCCGGGCGGGGCTCCACGCGCAGGTACTTCACCTTCACGATGCCCGGGCCCGTCTCCACCGTGCGCAGGAAGTCCGTCAGCTTGCGCAGGTCCACGTCGGTGAACGTCAGCTCCACGGAGCTTTCGATGATCTTCCCGTCACCCACGCCCACGTCGCCCTTGGGCGACATGTTCGGCACGGTGAGGCCCGCGGCGGTGGCCTTGTCCTCGATGTAGGTGATCAGCCGAACGTTGCTGCTGGTGAGCTGCTGCTCCACCGCCTGGCGCTCCTGCTGGGCGGCGCCGTAGCTGGTCGCCAGCGCCTGCACCTCCTGCAGCTTCGCCAGCTTGTCCTGCGTGCGCCGGCGGTAGCCCGACGCGCTGTTGGCGAAGCTGAAGAGGACGACGAAGAGGACGAACACCGCCACGGCCGAGCCGGCGATGGCCACGAGCTTGCGTTCGCGGTCGCTCAGCCGCTCGAACCACGTCTGGAGCGGTGCGAAGACTTCCTTGATCTTGCTCATGTCCGCCATGTCAGGTCTCCCCACCCTGCGTCTCGCCAGGGCACTGCACCTGCACGTCCAGGCGGAAGGTCACCTTCTGCCCGTCACGCGTCTTCTCCACCTTGCCCTCCTTCACGTCCTTGAAGCAGCGGTGGCCCTTCAAGGCGGTGGAGAGCGTGTCGATCTGCTTGGAGCTGTCCGTCTCCCCCTGGAGCATCACGCGGTCCAGGTCCACCTGGATGCGGTCGAACCGCACCGGCACCTCCGGGGGCACCCGCTGGGTGATTTCCGCCAGCAGGTTCACCGCCGACATGGAGGGCAGCGCCGCGGCCGGGCTCTCCACGCCCTTGAGCATGTTGATGGCGCGGTCGTAGTTCTGTTCGCACGTGCCCAGGATGCGCTGGGTCGTCTTGCACAGCACCGCGTCCACCTCCGCCTCGCGCCGCGCCAGCACCGTGTTGCGCACCACCCCGAAGGCGACGAGCAACAGCAGCAGCGTCACGGCGAACGACGCCAGCAGGCCCAGCCGGTCCTTCACGTAGTCGTAGCCGCCCTTGAAGGCGAACTCACCCCGGCGCAGGTTGAAGCGGGGGGCCTTCGCCCCGGCCGCGTTGCCGCGCATCGCCAGCGCGTACGCCTGCGCCGCGGCGGGCGCCTCCGAAGCGGGAATCTTCCCGGCCGAGTCCGCCGGCAGCGCCAGCACGCGCACCGGCAGGTTCAGGTCCTTGGACAACTGCTCCGCCAGGCCCGGCAGGCGCGCGGTACCACCCGCCAGCACCACCGCGGTGACCGGCCGGCGGGTGCGCGCGGTGAAGGACTTGAAGGAGGGCCGCAGCTCGCGCAGCAGCGGCTGCAGGCCGCGCACGAAGGCGTTCGCGGCGCGCTCGGCGTCAGGGCCCTGCGCCGCGCTGGCCATCGCGCCGTGCGCTTCCTTCCACTGGTGCGCTTCCGCCGGCGTCGTCTGGAACTCCGTGGCCAGCGCCCGCGTCAGGTCGCGTCCGCCGCCGGCAAAGGTGCGCGCGAACTCAACGCCCTGGCCCGGCCGGCCAATGGCCACCGACGTGCGCTCATGGCCGATGTCCACCACCGCGATGGTGCCGCCCTCGCCCACGCCCTCGAAGAGGCCGGGCGCCTGCATGAAGAGGTTCTGGTACGCGAGCGCCGGGTGGGTGATGACGCGCGGATCCAGCTGGAGGCCCGTGAGCAGCTCCAGGAGCGACTTCAGCTCCTCCTTGCGCACCACGCCCACCAGCAGGTCCGCGGCCTTGTCCTTGCCGCCGGTGTCCTTCTGGCCGACCACCTGGTAGTCGTACACGACCTCCGAGATGTCGAACGGCAACTGGCTGCCGACCTCGAAGGGCAGCGTCGCCTCCACGCGCTTGGCGTCGGAGAAGGGCAGGCTCACCGCGTGCGTGGTGAGCGACGGGCCGGGCAGGGCGATGACGACCTGATCCACGTGCCCCTCGGGCATCTTCTGGAGCAGCTCCTCCACGGCGGCGCGCAGGGTCTCCGGGCGCTCGCCTTCCTGCGCGCGGCGCACCTCGGCGAAGGCCTGGGTGGTGTGGCTTTTCGTTCCGGAGTCCAGCACCACTCCCTTCACGGAGTGGCTGCCGAGGTCCAGGCCAAGAATGCGGGCCATGCTATTCCTCTCTGTAATACACGAGCTTGCCCAGCCCGTCGTCCAGGCGGATGACCGCGGTGAGCGTCTTCTGGACGCTGCCCGCTTCTCCCACGGACTTGATGGTGAATGTCTTGCTCTTGTCGCCCAGGTAGCGGTTCTGCGCGACGTTGCTCTTGATGGCCGGGTTGACCGCGATGCCCGCCTGCTCCACCACGCCCACGAAGTCCTGCACCGACATGCCGAAGAAGCTGAACATGCGCGCGGCGCGGATGCGGCTGATGAGCTCGTTGAGGAACACCGGATCCGTCAGGCGCGGGTCCGGACGGTTCGGGTCCGCCGCGGACATGATGGCCAGCCCCAGCATGATGGGGTCGTCGGTGTTGATGTTCGGCTTGGAGTTGATGTCCGGGTACACCGTGAGCCGGTCGCGGAAGGCGGCCATGAAGCGGTCGTTGACGCCGTGGACGCGGTACAGCTCGTCCAGGCTGTCGAAGCGCGCGTTCTTCACTTCGTAGCGCGGCTCGTAGCGGCTGTACGGGGAGCCCTCGTCCGCGAAGCCCGCGACGAAGGGGTTCGTCGGGTCCTGGCGGTTGAACGCCGACTGCGTCGGGTCCTCATCCGCCCAGTCCTTCAGCGCGATGACGGTGTCCTGCGGCGTGGAGCGCACGTGGTTCGCGTCGTCCTGCTGCCAGAGGAATTCGAAGCGCTTGTCGCCGAGCATGTCCATCATCCGCGCCGCGGTGGCCTGCGCCTCCGCGCCGCCGGTGTTCAGGCGCATGACGTTGAGCTTCTCCTCCTCGTCGCTGATGGTCGCGAGGAAGCAGCCCTCGAAGCCGCCAAAGGACCGGCGCTGCATCTGCGACGCCATCTGCATGGCCGCGCCGCCCTCCTCCCCGTCCTCCATCTGGAAGTTCGGATCCGCCTCCACGGGGTCGTTCTCCAGCCGGCTGCGCGTGCCGCCGCCGCTGTCGTCCTCCACCTGCGCGCCCTCGCTCTTCACCAGCCCCTTGAGCATGTGGCAGTCCACCCGCGCCAGCTTCCACAGCTGGATGTTGAGCGACTGCGGCTGGAAGGCCTGCCCGCCCGCGGCCGGTGTCTGGCCCCCGAGCGCGGCGCCCAACTGCCCCAGCATGGCCATGGGGTTGGGGATGGGCGTCTGGTCCACCTGCTTCTGGAAGCGCATCAGGAGCCGCCCCAGCGCGATGCCCGAGCGCGCCATGTAGTAGGCGCGCACTTCATCCCGCTGGTTGGCCGCCAGCTGCAGGTCCACGCGGCTGTTGTACGCGAACTCCGTGGCCACCACCGTGAGCAGCGCGATGGAGACGATGGCGATGATGAGCGCCACGCCGCGCGAGCGCTTGTCGCGGCGCACGGCCTTCGTGGCCGGCGCGCCCGGGATGGGCGCCTGCGCCTGCCTGCGACGGCGGGACACCTGTCGGAAGAAGGAGGGGGCCATCAGTTGAACCTCGGCAGTTCCGTGTTGAGCACGATGCGCGTCTGGGTGGTGTAGCGCGCTTCCTTGCCCGACTCGTCCAGGGCGACGACGGTGATGCGCACGCGCGTGGGGAGAATGGCCTTCTTCTCCGTGCGCCGCGTGTCCCATTCGTCATCCCACTCCTTCTTCTCCGAATCCCAGTAGGCGAACTCCACGCTCTTGACGCCTTCGAAGAGCACGTCCGTGGTGCCGCCCCGGTCCATGCGCTCGCCCACGTTGGGGTTCACCCGGCGCTTCAAGTCCATGCGCTGGCGCGTGGCGCGCTCCGAGGAGTTCTCCACGAAGTACTCCACCACCGCCTGGTCGGACTCCTTCACGTCCGTGTACAGGCGCTGGTGCGAGAACGTGGTGAAGAGCAGCTTGTTGCGCTCGCCAATGAAGTTGGTGGGCCGGTCGTTCTGGTCGCGGAAGCGGCGCAGGTCGTAGCGGTCGCTCACGAAGGCGGAGCCGACTTCGCGCGCCATGCGGTTGAGCGACACGCGCACCATGCGGTAGCGCTCCGCCTCGCCCTCCACCACTTCCTTGGCGTTGATGCCGGTCTGGAAGGCCATGGCCACGACGGTGCCCATGAGCGCGGTGATGGAGACGGCCACCATCACCTCCATCAGCGTGAAGCCTCGGGAACGCCTTCTCATCGGGTGCTCCCTCGGCCCGGCATGGGCAGGTTGGGGAAGCCACCGCGGCCACCGCCGCCGCCGCCGAAGATGCCGCCCGGCGCGCGCGGGTTGATGCCGCCCGTTCCCGTGCCCGGCTGCTGACCGCCGCCCCGGTTGAGCTCGTCCAGCAACTGCTGGCGGTTGCGCAGCGGCTGGCGCGTGTTCGGATCCAGCATCGTCCCGTTGGGACCCGGGATGGGGTTCTCCACCACGCGGCCGTTGGCGTCCACCCACTGGTTCTGCGCGCCTTGGGTGTCGCCACCCGTCGGGTTGGTCGCGGCGCCGCCGTTGCGGTCGCCACCCGGCCCCAGCGACACGACGTGCGTCACCACGTCCACGCTCTCCACCTGGGTGCCTTCCTTCCAGTACACGGTGAGGTGCACCTCGCGCACCGCCTTGGTGAGCTGGTCCACCATCTGCGTGAACATGGGCTGCGCCATGCCCATCGCCGCCCCGCCCAGCGGGCTGGAGGTGGTGGTGCCGCCGGAAGCGCCGCCCTTGTCACCGCCCGCGCCGCCGAAGAGGCCCGCGAGGCCGCCCAACGGGTCGCCGCTGTCGCCGCCCCCGCCCATGGGCAGGTTGAAGATGGCGCCGATGAGCTGGTCCGGCGTCACGCCGTCCGTCTTGGGCGCGATGATGCGCGCGCGCCACTTGAACTGGGGCCAGCCGTCGTCGGAGAAGTCGCCGGACTTCTCGTCGTCGTCGACATCGAAGCCGTCGTCGTAGAGGTCCTGCTCCAGGTCCGTCATCTTCGAGCGGGCCAGGAGCGACGCGACGGTGAGCCGCTTGGTGTAGACGTGGTTGGAGATGGCGCCCGCGTTGAGGTCGAAGATGGCCATCAGCGCCACGCTCAGGATGGCCATGGCGACCATCGTCTCCAGCAGGGTGAAGCCGCCCCGTCGTCGAGTCGGATGTCTCATGAGCGGGGCACCTCCAGCGCCTCGGATGCGATGTTCACCTTGCCCGTCAGGGGTGACACGTCCAGCGTCCACGCGTTGTCGCCCTGGCGCAGGAACACCATGGCCTTCTCCGTGTACCCCTGCGGGAAGAAGTAGAGGTAGGCGACGCCGCTCTCCACCGGCAGGCGCTGTTGCCGCGTCCACACCGACACGGCCACACCCGCCGGCAGCTCGCGCGGGCTGATCTCCTCCGCGGTGTACGCGGAGAAGGTGGACTGGGACTCGATGCGCGTCTTCTCCTGCTCCATCAGCTCCTGCGCGGACGGTGACGAATTGTCCGAGCGCGTGTAGTTCTTGCGCTCATCCTGTCCACCGCCGCTGCGCGCCGCCTTCTCCCGGTCGCGCTCGTCCTCGCGCAGCGCATTGTCCCGGTCGCGCGCGGTGGTGATGCCGCCCGCGGCGCATTCCGCGTGGTACTTCGTGGGCTGCTCGCGCTTCGGGTCCGGGATTTCGAACACCAGCCGGCACGTCTTGCCGCTGAGCGCCGCCGAGTCGTAGAGCGAGCGGATGACGCCCGCGAGCTCCGTCGCGCTGCCCTTCGCCTTGGCGCCCGTGAGCGCGCCGATGCCCACCGTCACCGCGGCGAACAGCACCGCCGCGATGGCGATGGCGATGGAGATCTCAATCAGCGTCAGACCGCGGGGCGCACCCCGGCGGCGGGCAGGACGAGGGGACATGGCGGACGTCATGGCTGCACCCCCTGTGCCACGATGCCGCCGCTGAAGAGGTCCGCGGCGTCGCCGGTGCCACCCGGCTTCCCGTCGGAGCCCAGGGACAGCACGGCGCCCGTCTTGCCTGCCATGCGGTAGACGTACGGGTGGCCCCACGGGTCAATGGGCGTCCCATCCAGCACCCTGGAGGCGATGAGCGGCGTGAAGCCCTCCTCCTGGGTGGGGAAGAAGCCCATCAGCCGGTGGTGGGCCTTGAAGAAGCCCTCCAGGCGGCGGATCTGCTCGCGCGCCTGGCGCTGCGTGGGGGTGAGGGTGTTGTCCTCGGTGGCCCACACCAGCGCGAACGCGAGCAGGGTGGCGCCGCCGAACACGCCCAACAGCAGCAGGCGGCCCAGCCGGGAGGACGGAGCGCGGGCCTTGGGGGCGGGCGGGCCTGGAACAGGAACAGGACGCGCCTCACGCGCGGACGTCGGTGAGGAAGTGTGCTCGGGAGTCATCTCGGGCATTCCTACGACAACACGCGGGAGGCGCGGCTTTGCTTCAGGAAGAATCGACGGGTTACTGCCGGGCCGTCGTGTCCTTGGAGGAGATGTCGGCGTCGGAGCCCTCGCCGCCCGGGTTGCCGTCGGAGCCGTAGCTGGTGATGACCGGCTTGCCGCCCTCGTTCATGTACACGTACTCCTTGCCCCAGGGGTCCGTGGGCATGCGCTCCAGGTTCTGGGTGTCCACCAGCGCCTTGAGACCCGTGGCGGTGTCCGGGTAGTTGCCCTTCTTCGTGTAGTACAGCTTCATCGCGCTCTGGATGTTGCGGATGTCCAGGCGGGCGGTGTCCTGCTTGGCCTCTTCCAGCTTCGGGATGACGGCCACGCCCACCGCCGCCGCGATGAGCCCGAGGATGGTGATGACCACCATGATCTCGATGAGGGTCATGCCGCGGTTGCGGCGCTGCTGCTTCTTCGCGTTCGTCGTCGTCATGTCTTCACTCACCTTCGGGTGACTGACTTTCTGGCAGGCCACCCGGCCTGGGGTGTGTCGGGATGTCAGGGGCGCTTCAGGGAGGGCCGTGGTGTCCGGAGGCCGTGGGAGGGTCCCGGCGGGCGTACAGCGAGGCTCCCACCGTCGCCAGCGTGGCGGCCAGGGCAATCAGCCCCACCAGCGTCACGCGTTGGATCCACCGGTCGAGCGTGTCGTTCATCATGGGCTCGGGCTCCGCCTCCTAATGGATGGCCGTGTTCACCTGCAGAATCGGCATCAGGATGGAGAGCGCTACGAATGCAATCATCACGCCCATCACCACGATGAGCAGGGGCTCCAGGAGGCTGGTGAGCGCACCGATGCGCACGTTCACCTGCGTCTCATAGGAATCCGCCACGGAGAGGAGCATGTCCTCCAACTGGCCTGATTTCTCACCGATGGCGACCATGTGGTACACGAGCGGCGGAAACTGGCCGGACCGCTTGAGGGGCGTGGCGATGCTTTCGCCCTCGCGGATGGACTCGCGGGCGTCCTCCACCGCGTCCGCCAGCACCGAGTTCGTCATCACCGCCTTGACGATGTCCAGCGCGGCCAGCATGGGCACGCCGCTCTTGAGCAGCGTGGACAGCGTGCGCGCGAAGCGGGAGATGGCCAGGAGGCGCACCAGGCTGCCGAAGATGGGGGCCTTGAGCGTGAAGCGGTCCCACTTGGGCTTGCCCTTGGGGCTCTTCGTCCAGCGCATGAAGAAGATGAAGCCCGCCACCATGGACGGAATCACCAGGAACCACCACGCCTGCATGAAGTTGGACGCGCCAATGAGGATGCGCGTGTTCAGGGGCAGGGTGGCCTTCATCGTCTCGAAGATCTTCGTCACCTTCGGCACGACGAACACCATCAGCAGCACCAGGATGCCGCCGCCCACCAGCAGCATGATGGCGGGGTAGAGCATGGTGCCGATGATCTTCTGCTGGAGCTTGGCCTGGTTCTCCGTGAAGTCCGCCAGACGCAGCAGCACCGTGTCCAGCGCGCCGGAGGCCTCACCCGCGCGCACCATGTTGATGTAGATGTTGGGGAAGATTTTGGGGTGCTGGCCGAACGCGTCCGCCAGGGACGAGCCTTCGTTCACGCGCTGCTTGATGTCGGAGAGGGCGCGCTTCAAGCGCTCCTTCTCCGCCTGGTCCACCAGCGCGTTGAGTGAATCCACGATGGTGACGCCCGCGCCCAGCAGGGTCGCGAGCTGGCGGGTGAGGATGGCGACGTCCTCCGTGCTGACGCGGCCGCCAGCCAGCTTGCGCAGGTCCACGTCGCGCGCCACGAGCGACGCGTTGGCGCCCTTGGACACGCCCGCGCGGCTGCCTTCCGCCTGCCCGAGCACGTCGGTCAGGAAGATGCCGTCCGCGCGCAGCTTGGAGCGCAGCGTCTTGGGGGAGTCCGCTTCGAGCAAGCCCTTCTTCTGCTTGCCGCGGGAGTCGAGGCCTCTGTATTCGAAGACGGGCATGGCGGACTAGATGTCCTCCTGCGTGATGCTCAGGACTTCGGCGATGGTCGTCTCGCCCAGGGCGATCTTCCGGACGCCGTCATCCAGGAGCGTGATCATGCCCTTGGAGATCGCGGACTTCTTGATGGTGGAAGCGTCCACGTTCTTGAGCACCAGTTGGCGCACGTCGTCGTCCACGAAGAGGAATTCGTAGATGCCGGAGCGGCCGCGGTAGCCGTTGCGGTTGCACGACGGGCAGCCCACCGCCTTGTAGATGCGCTCGGTGTTGAAGCGCTCCTTGAAGCTCTTGAACGTGAAGCCCAGCTCCTGCAGGTCCGCGTCCGTGGGCGTGTAGGGCGCACGGCAGTCCGGGCACACCCGGCGCACGAGGCGCTGGGCGAGGATGCCGGTGAGCGACGACGCCACGAGGAAGGGCTGCACGCCCATGTCCACCAGACGGGTGACGGCGCCGGCCGCGTCGTTGGTGTGGACGGTGGAGAGCACCAGGTGGCCCGTGAGCGAGGCCTGGATGGCGATCTCCGCCGTCTCCTTGTCGCGAATTTCACCGACCATGATGACGTCCGGGTCCTGGCGCAGGAAGGAGCGCAACCCTTGCGCGAACGTCAGGCCGATCTTCGGGGCGATGGCCATCTGGCCAATGCCCTTGAGCTGGTATTCGACCGGGTCCTCGACGGTGAGGATGTTGAGGTCGGACGTGTTGATCTTGGAGAGCGCGCCGTAGAGCGTCGTCGTCTTGCCGGAGCCCGTGGGGCCCGTCACCAGCACGATGCCGTGCGAGCGCTTGATGACGGACTGCATCGCCGAGAGCACCTGCTGGCTCATGCCGATTTCGGCCAGGTCCAGCAGTGTCGCCGTCTTGTCCAGCAGACGCATGACGATGCGCTCGCCGAAGGACGTGGGCGTGGTGGACAGACGGATGTCGATGTCGCGACCGGCCAGCTTGATGCGGATGCGGCCGTCCTGCGGCAGGCGCTTCTCCGCGATGTTCAGCTGCCCCATCACCTTCACGCGCGCGATGATGGAGTTCTGGTAGCGCTTGGGCGGCTTGATGACTTCCTGGAGCACGCCGTCGATGCGGAAGCGCACCAGCAGCTCGCGCTCCATGGGCTCGATGTGGATGTCGCTCGCGCGCTCCTTGGCGGCGCGGAAGAGCACGGAGTTCACGAGCCGGATGACCGGGGCCTCGTCGTCCGCGTCCAGCAGGTCCTTGGGCTCCTCCAGCTCGTGCGCCAGGGAGTCCAGGTCCTCGGTGGTCTCCATCTCGTCCACGAGGTCCTCGGTCTCGTTGACCGAGCGGTCGTACACGCTGTTGATGGCGTCCACGATGGTGGAGGCGAGCGCGATGCGGGGCTGGATGCTCTGGCCCAGCAGCAACCGCGCGTGGTCCAACGCGGTGGTGTCCAGCGGATCCGCCACCGCGAGGATGACCTCGTCACCCTCCAGGGACAGGGGCAAGAGCTGCGTCTGGCGGGCGAAGTTGATGGGGATGCGCTTGACGAGGGCCGCGTCCACCTCCTCCACGAAGATGCGCTGGAGGTAGGGCAGGTCCAACTGGTGGCCGAGCGCGCGCGCCACGTCCTCTTCGGTGACCGCCTTCATGCCCACCAGGAGTTCGCCCAGCCGGCCGCCCTTCTCCTGCTGCGCGGCGAGCGCCTCCTGGATCTTCTCCGGGGTGAGGGCGGGGACGAGCGCGCGGAGGATCTCCCCGAGCGGCCGGCCACACAGATACGCCTGCCCGTGGGCGACGACCTGGGTGGAGTCGTTGCGGCCGCCCACCACGTCGGTGGACGCGTCAGCGGCTTGGAGGGTCGTGGGGTCGGCGGTCAGGTTCATGAAGGTTACTCCCCATTTCCCGGCTGGATGCGCAACCGGTCGGCGTCGGCGTCCGGAGCGGGCGCGATCACCTCGGGTTGCGGTGCCGGTTCAGCGGGCACTGATCTCTCTGAACCTTCCTGAGGCGCTTCGAAATTTCGCGGAGCCTGCTCGCCCTCGGAGGAGGGCGCGGCACCGTTCGGCGAAGCAGGCGCTTCCGTGCCCGGCTGGCTTCCAGGACGGGCGGGCGCCGGGGCGCCGGGGGCGGGGCTGCCCGCCGGGCGGATGACGCGCTCGTTGGTGGTGCCGGGCCCACCGTTCTCCACGCGCTGCTCCTCCTTGATGACGGACTGGTTCATGCGCGACAGCGGGCCGGGCTTGCGGCTGAAGTCCACTGCCACGTCGTAGCCGGGCACCTGGCCGTAGAACTGCTCCACGAACTGCTGACGCTCCTTCATCTTGCGCTCGAAGATGCGCCGGAAGTCGTCCTGGCCGCGGATGATGTAGGGCGTGAGGAACAGCAGCAGGTTCGTCTTCGTCTTGCGGCGCGTGGTGTCGCGGAACAGGTGGCCCAGGAGCGGGATGTCACCCAGCACCGGCACCTTGGAGACGGACTCCAGGGTGCGGTCCTGCATGATGCCGCCGATGACGACCGTCTCCATGTCCTTGGCGATGACCGTCGTCTTCGCGCTGCGCTTCGACGTGGTGGGGCCGAGCACCGGGTCCGACGAGGCGATCTCCTCTGTCTGCTCCGTGATGACCAGGCGGATGAAGTCGCTCTCGTTGATCTGCGGCTTCACGGTGAGCTTCAGCTCCACGTTCTGACGGGTGATGGGCGCGTACAGCGACCCCAGGCCGCCCAGCGAGCCCAGCAGGGACGGGGTGATGCCGCCGTTGGTGCCGCCGCCCGCGACCGCGCCGCCCAGGCTGGACGGGGAGAAGCCGGACTGGAAGGGCACGTTCTGGCCCACCGTGATCTCCGCCTCCTCGTTGTCGCTGGTGAGCAGGTGCGGCGTGGACAGCACGTTCACGTCGGAGGACTGCTGCATGGCGTTGAGCACCACGCCGAAGGCCGGGATGTCGATGCCCAGGTTCTTGAGCTCCGGCAGGACGGGGCCCTGGATGCCGGCGAGGAATCCGCCCATGCTGGCCAGGTTCGCCAGCGAGAAGGACGGGGGCACGCCGCCGCCGGCGTAGTTGGTGCCGAAGATGCCGGGGATGGCGCCGTCGTCCGTCTTCAGGCTGAAGCCCTGGTGGAAGTTGATGCCGAACTCACTGTTGCGGTCCAGGTTCACTTCCATGATGACCGCCTCCACGAACACCTGGCGGCGCGGCTGATCCAACTGCTGGATGATCTTGACGATGTTCTTGTAGTCGGACGGGCTGGCGACGATGACGAGCGAGTTCGTGCCCTTGTCCGCGGAGATCTTCACCTCGCCGCTGAACAGCTCCGCGGCCTGGGTGGTGGTCGCGCGCGGGATGCCCTGGGGCTGCTGCACCACGGGGCCGCGCTGCGGGCGGTTGGCGGTGCCCTGCGCCAGCGACTGGAGGGTGCTGGCCAGCTCTTCCGAGTTGGCGTTCTCCAGCGGGTAGACCTGGATCTTGTTGCCCGTCTCCGACGGGACGTCCACTTCCTTGACGATGTCCTGGATGCGGCTGAAGGCCGCGGGGCTGGCCACGATGATGAGCTTGTTGGTGCGCTCATCCGGGATGATCTGCGACAGCGTCACCGCGCCGCCCGTGTCGGTGCCTGGGGCGACGCCGCCCTCGGCGCCAGGAGGCTGGCCGGGGACGCCCTGCGGGAAGCTGCCGGGGCGCTGGCCGGGGCGCGCGCCGCTCTTGGCTTCGAAGAGCTTCTGCACGGTGTTCGCGACGTCCTGGGCGGTGGCGTACTGCACCTGGATGATGCGCATCTCATCGCTGGAGGAGCGGCTGTCCAGCTGGTTGATGAGGCGCTCCAGGCGGTGGATGTTGGAGCCCACGTCGTTGACGATGATGGTGTCCGGCGGGTACGGGATGGTGTCGCCGTCCTTGGACACCAGCTGCTGGAGCACGCCGCGCAGGGGCTCCACTTCCACGTACTTGATCTTGAACAGCTTGGTGATCATCTGCTCGTTCGTGGTGTACGGCGTCGACTCGTCCACGATCGTCGGGATGGGGTTCTGCTTCGCGGACCGCTTGTCGACAATCTTCAGGAAGCGGCCGTACGGGTAGACGGCGAGCCCGTTGGCGTCGAGCGCGGCCAGGAACGCGGAGTAGAACGATTCCGAGTCCACCTCCACGCGGCCGTTCTCCGGCCCGATGATGGAGATCTTCCCGCGCACGTTCTCCGGGAGGATGAACGTGCGGCAGGTGGCGTCCGACACGGTCTGGACGAGCTTCTCGATGTCCACCTTGTCGAAGTAGATGCCGTAGCGCGCGCGGCGCCGGGCCTCCTCGCACGAAGGCGTCTGGCGCGGCCCCTGGTTCTCCTCCGGGGCGGCGGTGGCCGTGCCCGTGGAGCGGGCCGGCGGGGTGGTCCCCTGCGGGGTGATGGTGCGGTCGCGGTCGCGGTCAGGCGCCGCGGGGGGCGTACCGGGCTGCGACGGACGGCGCTGGGCCCACGCGGGCACGGAGAGCGCGAGGCACAAACAGAGCATCCAGGACGGGAGCGTCTTCATGGAGGAGCGGGCGCTGACGGGGTGTTTAACGGACGTTGTAGGATTTGCGGATCGGCGCTCCGTTGCGCTCGATCTCGATCTCGATGCGAGAGGAGTCCTTCATCTTCGAATAGACCTCCAACGCCTTCTCGGGGCTGTTCAGGTCGAAGCCGTTGATGCGACGGATGACGTCTCCGTTCTGGACGCCGATCTTCGAATAGATGGAGTCCGGGCGGATGGAGAACAGCTTGAAGCCCACCGCCTGACCATCCTTGAAGGCGGGCACGATGCGCGCCTGCATGGCCACGTCGTTGAGGTTGGCCAAGGTCTTGTCGATTTCCGCCTTGGGGACTTCGTACTCGTTCTCCCCGGTGGACTTGATGCCGGTGCCCAGGCCGTTGGGCGCGGGGGCGGTCGGCGCGGTGACGGGCGGGGTGTAGGCGGCGACGGCGCCGTCCCCGGGCTGCCCGTCGATGAACTCCTTGCGGCCGCCGTTGTTGATGATGACGCGCTCGCGTTCAATCTCCATGACGGTGGCGCCCATCAGGTCGTTGCCGATCATGTACGTCTGCGAGCGCTGCGTGGTCATGTCCTGGATGGACGCGAACGACCAGTCCGGGTTGCCGGCGACGAGCGTGCCCAAGAGCTTCACCCGCAGGCCGCTCTTGGCCGGGGGGGCGTTGGCGTCGAACTCCGGACGGGTCTGGTCCGGCGGCTTCACCGCGACCTCCGGCTCCGGCAGCTTGACGCCGGTGAGCTTCGACAGGCGCTCCGCGTCGATGGACGCCAGCGTGCTGTCCGCGGCGTGGGTGCGCTGCGCGACGCGCGCGGGCGCCTCGGAGGCGGGCGAGGGGGAGATGGAGGATTCGACGAACAGATTCACCGTGCGCGCCGCCAACAGGGCGACGAGCAGGATGAACAGCAGGTTCACGCTCCAGAAGTATTTACGAAAGAAGAGTTCCATCACGCTTCCGGGAGAAAGCCAGCCCCACGTGGGACCGTGAGCAAGGCAGGTGCCATCGCTGGGCGGGTGGGAAACCCAGGACTTACGGCCAAGTACGCGAAATTATTTCGGAATAGGACGCGGCCCCGGCGCTGGACGCGGGGCTGACAACGCGTCCGGACAATTTGTCAAAAGCAGGCGGGGGCCGGTGTGACGGCCTGTCAGTCCGGCGTCCCGGGAGGGGAGGGGGCGACGGGGGGGGCGTCGGGGCCCAGCTGCTCGCGTTCCAGCTTGCGGTAGATGGTGCGCGCGGCGATGCCCAAGAGCCGCGCGGCGAGCGTCTTGTCGCCCTTGGTGTGGCGCAGGGTCTCGTGGATGACCCTGCGTTCAATCTCCTCCATGGGGGTGCCAATGGGGATGACGAGCTGGCCGGCCGAGCCCAGGGGCCCCTTGCGCACGGACTCCGGCAGGTCGCTGGCCTCCAGCACGTCCGTCTTGGCGAGCACCACGGCGCGCTCCACGGCGTGCTCCAATTCGCGCACGTTGCCGGGCCACGCGTAGTTCTCCAGCACGCCCAGCGCGTCCGGGGAGAAGCCGCGCAGCACCTTGCCGTTCTTCGCGGAGAAGCGGCGCAGGAACGCGTCCGCCAGGAGCGGGATGTCCTCGCGGCGCGAGGCGAGCGCGGGCACGCGGATCTCCACGACGTGCAGGCGGTAGTAGAGGTCCTCGCGGAATCTCCCCTCCGCCACCTCCTTCTGCAGGTCCTTGTTCGTGGCCGCCACGAGCCGCACGTCCACCTTCACCGTCTGCGTGCCGCCCAGCCGCTCCAGCTCTCCCTCCTGGAGGACTCGCAGGAGCTTCACCTGCGCGGCCAGGGGCATCTCGCCCACTTCGTCCAGGAAGAGGGTGCCGCCGTGGGCGCGCTCGAAGCGGCCTTCGCGCCGAGCCACCGCGCCGGTGTACGCGCCCCGCTCCACGCCGAAGAGCTCCGCCTCCAGGATGCTCTCCGGGATGGCGCCGCAGTTGACGGCGATGAAGGCCTGCCGCGCTCGGGCGGAGTGCTCATGCAGGGCCCTGGCGGCCAGCTCCTTGCCGGTGCCGGATTCGCCCAGCAGCAGCACCGTGGCGGTGGAGGGCGCCGCCTGGCGGATGGTGTCCAGCATGGCGCGGAAGGCAGGGGACTGGCCCACCATGGCGCGACCGCCGGACGGGTTGATCTCCGCGAGCCTGGCCTTGAGGGAGGTGTTCTCCTGGACGAGCGCATGCTTCTCCAGCGCCTTCTGCACGGCCTTCACCAGGGCGTGGCGCTTGAGGGGCTTGGTGATGAAGTCGTAGGCGCCGTCCTTCATGGCGGCCACGGCCGTCTCCACGGTGCCGTAGGCTGTCATCAGCACGACCTCCACGTCCGGGCGGATGGTGCGGCTGGCCTTGAGCAGCTCCTGGCCGTCCATGCCGGGCATCATCAGGTCGGTGACCATGACGCTGACCTCGGGGCGGCGAAGCAGCTCCAGCGCCTCCGTGCCCTGCGCGGCGGCGAGCGTGGCGAAGCCCTCCCGCTGGAAGATGCGGGCGACCGAATCGAGATTGGCGCGGTCGTCGTCGACGACCAGGACGGTGGGAGCAGTCATGGGGTGCAAGGCCTCTTGTACGCCTGCCTTGCAATCCCCATTCCCCTCACGCCTGCTCTTCGTCCGGTTCCAGGGGCCCCCCTCCCATGCGGCCGATGTCCTCGCGGCGGACCTTGTCCACGTTGAAGCGCTTCGCGCTGGCCAGCATGCGGTCCACCGTGGCGTCGAAGGTGGGAGGGGCGCCGTCCTTGCGGAAGCGCAGGAAGTTGATGCGGGCGACGACGAAGTTCTTGAGGTAGGGGCTCTGGAGGCCGCGCTCCTTGAGGGCCGCGACGATGGCCACCACCGCGTCGTCCAATTCCAGGAGGCGGTCCGCGCGGGCGTCGCGCAGGGCCAGGGCCTCCGGCAGGGGCAGCTCCTGGAAGCCCTCCACGTGCTTGACGAAGGGGTGGTAGGCGCCCGCGGAGTAGCGGGGACGCTTCTCGTAGGCGGCGCCCAGGGTGAGGAAGGACGGCTCCTCGAAGAGGTGCCCGAAGGCGGATTCCCTGCCCGGGCGGCCCGCGCCCACCAGGCCCCGCGCCATGCGGATGACCTCCAGCGAGCGCTCCTTCAGGTTGTGGGCCTTCTCCGTGTTGAGGGCGAGGATTTGATAGGCCACGTCCTCTTCCGGCAGCAGCAGCGCGACGATGGACTTCGCGCCCAGCATGCGGCTCGCGTGCAGGCGGTGGTTGCCGTTGGGTGTCCAGTAGCGGCCCTGCACGCGCACGGCGATGACGGGGTCCAGGAAGCGGTCCAGGCGCTCCATCGCGGTGGCGAGCCGCTTCACGTGGGGTTCGGACAGGTCGCGCTGGTAGGGCGTGGGCTCCACCTTGTCGATGGGCAGCACGGCGAAGACGACGGGGTGTCCTCCCAGCGGGTCGCGGTACACGGCGAGCACTTCTCCACCGTCCTGGCGCACCGCCTGGAGGAGCTCATCCGGGAAGGCGACGGCCTCGCTGGCGACGTCCGCGGCGGTGAGGCCCCGCGACTTCGGTTCGGCCTTCTTGCGCCGGGGTTTGCGCGGGGTGGCCGACTTCGACTTCGCGGGGGCGGACTTTCGGGCGGACTTCGCGGCCATGCGGACGGACCCTCCTTGCTGGAGCGTGGAGGGCCGTCAGCGTAGGCCACGAAGCCGCGCGGACTACGCTCCGGACACGGTGAGCTGTCGGAAGCGGACAGTGGGCGCGCCGACGGAGCCGCCGCGGAACTGGAGGTCGTTGCCCACCGCGTCCACGTCCTTGAGCATCTGGAGGAGGTTGCCCGCCACGGTGACTTCCTGCACCGGGTGCGTCAGCTCTCCGTTCTCGATCCAAAGGCCGTTGGCCCCGCAGGACATGTCGCCGGACACCGGATCCGCGCCGTGGCCGAGCAGTGCGGTGACGTACAGGCCCCGAGGCACCTGGCGGACGATGTCCTCCGGCGACTGCGTGCCCGGCTCCAGGTAGAGGTTGGTGGTGCCGATGCCCGGCAGCGCGCTGTAGCCACGCGACGCGTTGCCCGTGGTGCGCGCCTTCGCCTTGCGCGCGGTGAAGGCGTCGTAGAGGAAGCCCGACAGCACACCCTTGTCCAGGATGGGCGTGCGCCGGGTGGGGACCCCTTCCCCGTCGAAGGGCGCGGTGGCCAACCCCCGGGGCAGCAGGCCGTCATCCACCAGCGTGATGTGATTGCCCGCGAGTCTCTTGCCCATGTGCTCGGCCAGGACGCTGGAGCGCTGGTACACGGCGTTGCCGTCCGCGGCCTGGGCGATGTTCTGCACGAAGTTCGCCGCCACCAGCGGATCAAACACCACCGGCACCTGACACGTCTTGACGGACTTCGCGCCCAGCATGCGCACGGCGCGCTTCGCGGCCTGCCGGCCAATGGACTCCGGCGACTCCAGGTCGTCGAGGAAGCGCTTGTAGTCCAGCCAGAAGCCCGTCTGGAGCTGCCCGTCCTGGGCCGCCACCGGCACGGCGACCAGGTACACGTACGTGCCGGAGTAGCCGCCCGTCGCGCCCTCGCTGGAGGCCAGGTACACCTCCGACACGAAGTCGCCCGCGGCCACGGAGTCGAACGTGGCCACGCGCGCGTCCTCGGCCCGGCCCGCGCGCTCCGCCTCCAGGGCAGCGTTGATCTTCCAGTCGCCGGGGAGGTTCGCGACCTTCGGGTCGAAGAGCAGGCCGGTGTCGCCCCGCTTGCCCAGGTCCTTCGCGGACGGCAGGCCGTTCAACTTGCTGGGCGCGGCGGCCTCCGCCAACTGCACGGCCAGGTCCACCACGCGCTCCAGCCCGCCGGGGGTGAAGTCGGAGGTGTACGCGAAGCCCAGCCGGTCCTTGACGAAGACGCGCACGCCCACGCCCTTGCTGGTGGCTTCGGTGAGGTCTTCAATCTGGCCTTCGCGGACGCGCACGCTGCTCTGGCGGCCCACCTCCAGATACGCTTCGGCCTGTTTGGCGCCGCGCTTCACCGCGCGCTGGACGATCTTCTTCGCGAGTTGTTCGTAGTTCACGTTGTCGTTCCCTTGAAAGGTCCGGCCTTCAGCCGACCTTCGTGCCGCCCACGGTGACGTTGTCGATGCGCACGGTGGGCAGGCCCACCCCCACGGGCAGCATCTGCCCGTCCTTCACGCAGATGCCCATGCCGGGGTCCGGCATCGGGTCGCTCCCCACGCGGCTGATGTTCTTCAGCGCCTCCGGCCCCACGCCAATGAGGATGGCGTTCTTCACCGGGCGGCCCAGCTTTCCGTCTTCAATCTGGTAGGCCTCGCTGACCTCGAAGACGAAGTTGCCGTTGCTGATGTCCACCTGTCCGCCTCCGAAGGTGGCGCAGTACAGGCCGCGCTTCACCTCCTGGAGGATGTCCTGCGGCGCGTGGTCCCCGGGTGCCAGGAACGTGTTCGTCATGCGCGGCAGGGGCAGGCTCTTGAACGAGTCGCGCCGGCCGCTGCCCGTGGAGCGCTGGTTCATCAGCTTCGCGTTGAGCTGATCATAGAGGTAGCCCTTGAGGACGCCGTTCTCGATGAGGACCTTGCGCTCGCCCGGCACGCCCTCGTCGTCGATGTTGATGGAGCCTCGCGCGTTGGACACGGTGCCATCGTCGATGACCGTCACCAGGTCGGAGGCCACCTTCTCCCCCAGTTTGCCGGCGAACAGCGAGGTGCCCTTGCGGATGAAGTCCGCCTCCAGGCCGTGGCCCACCGCCTCGTGCAGCAGGATGCCGCTCCAGCCCGGCGCCAGCACCACCGTCTGCGGGCCCGCCACGCAGTCCACCGCGCCCAGCGTGGCGATGGCCTGCCGCGCGGCCTCCTCCGCCACGCTCTCCGGCGTCACGCCGTCCCAGTAGGTGAAGGACACCCGGCCGCCGCTGCCGTACATGCCGGTGCGCCGCTCGCCGCCCTTGCCCAGCGCCACCACGTGCACGCTCAGGCGCGACTGATCCTGCGTGTCCTCGCTGTAGCGCCCGGCGGTGTTGGCCACCGCGATGCGCCGCGTCTGATCCACATAGGAGGCGTTGACCTGCTGGATGCGCGAATCAAAGGCGCGGGCGGCCTTGTCCGCGCGGCCAAGCAGCGCCGTCTTCCGGGCCACCGCCACGTCCTCCAGCGCATGCGCCACCCGGTAGTGGCTGGGCACCGCGACGCGCTTGATGGGGAAGGAGCGCTCGGAGCCGCCGCCCTGGGAAATCATGGCGGCGGTGCGCGCGGCACGGAACAGGGCGGCCTCGTCCCAGTCATCCGAATACGCGTACCCCACCTTGGCTCCGGTGATGACCCGCACGCCCACGCCCTGCACCAGGCCCACCTGGGCGCTCTTGATGCGCGACTCCTCCAGGACCACCGCCGTGGTGGACGAGCGCTCCACGTACACCTCCGCGAAGTCGGCGCCCCGGCCCATGGCTTCAGCCAGCAGGCGCTCCAGGAGGCCCGGGGGGAGGAGCGGGGAGGGGAGCGGCTGCCGTGCGGCCAGGGGGGCGAGCTGGGAGGGACGGGCGCGCCTCGGGGACGCGGCGGGGGCTGCGGGCATGGGCGTGTCTCTTGAGGGAGCGGGGATGGGGGAAACCTACATCGGGATGGGACGGCGTTGCGGGCCAACGGTCCGCGAGGGCCCGGTCTTCCCTGAAAGGAACGGTGGGAGCGCATTCCCACGGTGGGGCCAGCGCTCTAAGATGGCGACCGCTTCAACCTGGACCCATCCATGCCTCCTCGCCGTCCATCACCGTCGTCGCGTTCGGGCACCGGCCGTTCCGGTGGCTCGACGGCGGAACGCCGTCCCAAATCCTCCTCCGGAGGTGATTCCCGCCGGGTGGCCGTCCCGGACGAGGACTGGTCCGCGCCCCTGTCGGGCGAGGACGGTCCGGAGGAAGGGGGAGACCCGGAGCTGTACGGGGACGCGGAGCCGCAGCGCTCGCGCACGGGCGAGACGCGGGTGGCGTCCGTCGCGGACGTGCGTCCGGATCCGGAGGAGGTCTCGGAGGAGGAGGAAGAGGACAACTCCGAGACGACGCGCGCCGGTCCCCCGGTGCTCGTGCTGGTGCTGGACGGGCCCGACAAGGGGCGCAAGAAGCGCTTCAAGGGCGTGCGCATGGTGCTGGGGCGCAGCAAGGACTGCGACTTCGCCCTGGGCGACCAGACGGTGTCCCGGCGCCACATCGAGCTGGTGTACGGCGCCAGCGGCGTCGTGATGCGCGACCTGGGTGGCATCAGCGGCACCCAGGTGAACGACCAGAAGGTGGACGAGTGCATCCTCAAGCACGGGGATGAGATCTCCGTGGGCAAGACGCGCCTGAGGTTCGTGGACGAAACCGAGCTCATCAAGGAGATGCGCGCCAAGGCGGAGTCTGGCGAGTCGGAGCCGGAGAAGAAGAAGGAAGAGGAGAAGAAGGACCCCCGTCTGGATGAGAAGACGAACGCGAACTACAAGATCGCGGACCTGATGCGCGACGAGAAGGCGCGCAAGGCGGGCGTGCCCCGGCCGCGTCCGGTGCGCAACTCGGCGCGCGAGGGCATCAAGTTCGACTTCAAGATGAAGGTGGGCGCGGCCGTCGCCGGCCTGGTGGTGGTGCTGATGATGGTGGGCCTGGCGACCTCGGGGCGCGGGGGGCCCCCGCCGCCGCCGCCGGTGGATCCGGGCCTGAAGCGCGCCACGGAGCTGATGCAGAAGGCGCGCGACAAGGTGCGGGACGGCGAATACCCGGACGCCGTGCGCTTCGCCGCGGAGGCGGAGAAGGCGCACGCGGGCATCGACGCGGACGGCGTGGGCAAGGGCGCGCAGCGGCTGCAGGACATCGTGGAGGGCTTCAAGGAGGTCCGCGGGCTCATCGCGGAGAACCGCTACGACGACGCGCGCGCCCGGCTGAAGGACCTGCCCGAGGGCACCGCCCGGACGGACACGGAGCGCGACGAGCTCAAGGTGGACCTGGAGACGAAGGAGCAGGCCTACCACGTGGGGCAGTTGGAGACGGCGCTGACGGCGCGCGACGCGGAGCAGGCCCGCACGCTCATCCCGCTGCTCGTCGAAGCCACACGGCCCCCGTACGACACGCGGCTGGCGGAGCTGGATGCGACGCTCGCGAAGGAGGCGGCGCAGGCGGTGCGGCAGGCGGGCGTCCAGAAGGCCGTGGCGGCGGAGGGCGCGAAGCAGCGCCGGGCGCAGTACGTGGAGCAGGCCTTCGAGGACGTGGAGCGCCGGTTCAACGGCGGGGACTTCCAGCGCGCGACGCTGGAGGTGGACCGGGTGATGGACAAGTACCGGGCGGAGGCCGACGTGCAGGCCCGGGCCCGCAACCTCAAGAAGCTCATCCCCCAGTTCCGCGCCGCCTTCGAGGAAGGCCAGAAGAAGTACGAGAGCAACGCGCTGGAGGCCTCCGTGAAGCCCCTGCGCCGCGCGGCGGAGGTGTACCGGCAGATCGGCTTCGCGGGCTCGCTGGGGGACACGCTCGACAACGAGCTGGCGTCCGCGTCGGTGGCGGCGGGGCAGTCCGCCTTCAAGCGCAAGGAGTACCCGGTGGCGGGCCGCAGCTTCCGCGAGGCCCTGCGGCTCAACCCCGGCGACTCGCGCGCGCGCACCGGGCTGGACGAGCTGCAGAAGAAGGTGGAAGAGCTGTACCTGTCGGCGTACATCGCTCGCGACCGCGACCCCGCGCTGGCGAAGGAGCAGTTCAAGATCGTCATCGAGGCGTCCTCGGAAGGCTCGGATGTGAAGCGCAAGGCGGAGATGGCGCTGAGCGAGCTGCAGAAGTCCGACGGTTCGTAGCACCCCGTTGGGGCCGCTTTTCGCGCGTGGTGGGGGCGGGCGGCCCCGTGGGTTTTCCTGGTCGTTGTCGCGGTCTGTCTTGGAGACACTGGATGAGTGAGTCGTCGCTGCGTGAGCTGGGCATGGATCTGTTCGAGGAGCGCCAGTTCGAGCGCGCCCTCGCCGCCTTCGCGGAGGCCGTGCGCCGCGTGCCCGCGGACCACCGCTCGCGCATGCTGGCATCCCGGTGTCTGGCGGAGCTGGGCGAGCGCGAGCGCGCCGTCACCGCGTACCACGCGTGCGCGGAGGGCCTGCTGCGCCGCGACTACCTCTTGAGCGCGATGGCCGCGTGCAAGCTGGCCCTGGAGCTGTCGCCCAACGAGCGGCGCCTGAAGGAGACGCTGGCCCGCGTGCACTCACGCGCCGCGCGCCACGCCAAGGGCCGCGCCGCGGTGCCGCCGCCGCTGCCGCCGGAGCACCTGTATGACGGCAAGGTGGACACGGACCTGATGGGCCTGTTGGGCGAGGAGCTGTCCAACCGCGCCATCGAGGTGCTGGCGGCGCCGGACACCGGCGGCAACGCGGATCCGCAGGGCCGTCCGCCGCTGCCGCTGTTCGCGGACCTGGACCGCGACGCGTTCCTGGACCTGGTGGGGCGCATGGTGTGGCGCACCATCAAGGCGGAGGAGGTCATCAGCCGCGAGGGTGAACCGGACGACCACCTGTACGTGCTCGTCGCTGGCAAGGCGGAGGTGACGCGCAGGGCGGAGGGCGAGGACCGCACCCTGGGCTTCCTGGGCGGCGGCTCCATCTTCGGAGAGCTGGCGCTGCTGACGGGCGCGGCCCCCACCGCCACGGTGACGGCGGTGTCGGATTCGGAAGTTTTTGAAATCCGCCGCGAGCACCTCAACGCGGTGGCCAAGAGCCACCCGGCGGTGCCGCAGCTGCTCGCGGACTTCGCGCAGCAGCGCATGATGCGCAACCTGATGGCGAACTCGCCCCTGTTCCAGCAGTTGCCGGAGTCGGAGCGGGGCGCGCTCTTTCAGCGCTTCACCTTCCGGCCCCTCCAGGCCGGCGAGAAGGTGCTGGTGGAGGGCGAGCACTCGCCGGGCCTCTTCCTGGTGCTGGCCGGAGAGCTGGTGGTGCAGAAGGAGGATCCGGCGGGCGGCGTGGTGACGCTGGGCGTGCTGCGCGAGGGCGAGGTGGCGGGAGAGATTTCGCTGCTCACGGGCCTGCGGGCCACGGCCACGGTGCTGGTGCCGCGCAAGACGGCGGCGGCGTACCTGGAGCGCAACGCCTTCCACCAACTGGTGCAGGCCTTCCCCAACATCCGCACGTACCTGGAGCAGTTGTCGGACCGGCGCCTGAAGCAGATTGGTGAAGCGCTGCGGCCGCTGGAGATCATCGACGCGGACGACATGATGCTGGAGCCGGAAACCGGGGCGGCCTGAGATGCTGGTCACGCGCTCGCGGGTGGTGAGCGGCATGGCGGCGCTGGTCGCCGCCGCGCTGGTGCTCTACCTCTGGCCCCGGGAGGAGCCGGGGGTGAAGGACGCGGTTACCCGTCGCATCATCGCGATGACGCGCTCCGCGGAGGAGAAGGACGTCGGCGGGGTGATGGACGGCGTGTCCGAGCGCTTCAAGACGACGGACGGCTGGAGCCGGCAGGACGTGCACCGCATCCTGGCCGCGCAGGTGCTGCGCGGTCAGTGGGTGCGCATCTTCACCACCGACATCGAAGTGCACGAGGTGACGCCCACGCAGGCCGAGTTCCAGGCGCGCTTCATCTTCGGCCGCTCGCAGGCGGACAAGCTGGAGGACTTGGCGCGCGACAGCGTGCTGAACGCCTACTCCATCGAAGGCATCTTCGAGAAGGAAGCCGACGGGGAGTGGCGCGTGATGAAGGCGAAGCAGCGCCGGTTGGACCCCTCCGAGCTGCTGTAGCCCTCCTCTCGTTACTGCTGCTGGAACAGGGGCCCTGCCTCGGTGAGCCACGCCTTGGCCATGGCGGGCTGTCCGGAGGTCTCCAGGCGCTTCTTGATGTCGTCGGCGCGCGTGGCGATGAGCGCTGGCGGCGTGCCCTGGGCGCGGGCGCGCACGAGGGCGAAGTAGTGCTGCTGGCACCCGGCGGCGAAGTCGCCCTGGGCGAAGAGCAGCTCCCCCAGCGCCGCGTACGCCTCCGGCATGCTGCCCGCGCCGGTGTCCGGGGCCACGGCCGACAGCAGCGTCCGGGCGCCCTCGAAGTCCTTGCGTGCGAGCAGCAGCGCGCCCTTGGCGTACTGCGCC
This sequence comes from Corallococcus sp. bb12-1, assembly GCF_026626765.1. Classification (NCBI taxonomy): domain Bacteria; kingdom Pseudomonadati; phylum Myxococcota; class Myxococcia; order Myxococcales; family Myxococcaceae; genus Corallococcus; species Corallococcus sp. bb12-1. The sequence continues at coordinate 151,469 of NZ_JAPNJZ010000024.1, forward strand.
CGCGCGAGCCCCACGCCCCGCGCCGCGAGCGCCTTGTCGTAGGCCGCGAGCGCGTCGTCCTGCCGGCCCGCCTGCTCCATCACGCCTCCGCGCGACAGCCAGTACCGGTCGTCCTTGTCCAGCGCCGCCACCGACTTGCCGTCCGACGTGGTCACCTTCACCTCGCGGAAGGTCTTCTCGTAGGCCTCCAGCAGCGCCAGCGCCCCCGCGCCGTCACCCTGTGCCTGGAGCAGGCGCGCTCCATCCAGGGCCAGCAGGGGCGCGGTGGGGTGCTTCGCCACCGCTGCCTCGAAGGCCGCGCGGGCCTCCGGCGCCTGCTTCGCCGCCAGCGCGCGAGCCCGGGTGAAGAGGGCGTAGTGCTCGTCCGGAGAGGCCTTCAGCGCCGCGTCCGTCAGGGGCAGTGCCTCGTCGGGCGCGCCCTTCGCGAGCGCCATCTCCGCCCGAGCCACCGCGATGCGGGCCTGGAGCGCGGGCGTCAGCTCCTTGCCGCGCGTGCCCAGCTCCTCCAGCGTCGCCTTCACGCTGTCCGGATTGCGTCCTGAGTACAGCTGCGCCAGCACGGACGTCACCTTCGCCAGCAGGTGATCCGGGTTCGCGGAGGTGGCCCGGGAGAAGGCCTCCACCGCCTGGGGGAACAGCCCCTCGTCGAGCAGCGCCTCGCCATAGGCCGTGGAGAAGCGCGGATCCTTCCACGCCCCCTCCGCCGCGCGCGCGAACGCCTGCCGGGCCTCGGAGAGCCGTCCCTGCTTCTGCAGCAGCCGGGCCTGGGCCAGCGTCAGCTTGGGGCTGTTGGCGCCCTGGGCCTTCAACTCCTCCAGCAGCTTCTGCGCTTCGGCCGTCTTGCCCTCGCCGATGAGCAGCAGCGAGCGCGCGCCGTAGCGCTCTCCGGAGCGCGAGCCCATGGCCTCCGCCCGGTCCAACTGTTCGCGGGCCTTCGCATCCGCGCCGGGCTGGTGATGGTCCAACCACAGCATCGTCTGGATGTCGGCGGACAGGGCGCGCGCGTCGCGCGAGTCGGGGGAGAGCGTGAAGAGCGTCTCCAACTGCTGCTGCGCCATGGACAGGTCGCTGGGGTTGCCCTTCAGCGCCGCGGAGCGGGCCGCGCGCAGGTGCGCGTCCACCTCCTGCCGCACCTGTCCCCGGTGGACGTACCAGGCGACTCCCGCCGCGAGCACCACCGCGACGATGCCAATCTGGAGCAGCGCGCTGCCCAGACCCTCGCGACGCTTCCAGTCACCGCGACCCGACGTGTCCATGGGGTGGCCTCTCGCGCAAATATTGAAGATTTTCAGACAGTTATGCGAAGTAGGACGGGCATGGACAGATAGGTCCGCCCTCCCGGGGTGTCAACGGGTGGGGGCTGTCCGCACGAGGGGCGGCAAGCCCTGGAGGCACGCGATGGCGGTCTACACGACACTTCCCCCCGAGGCATTCACCCACGTGGCGGACGCATACGGCCTGGGCGCCGTGCGCGGGATGACGCCCATCCCCCAGGGCTCCATCAACACCAACCACCGACTGGAGACGGACGCGGGCCGCGTCTTCGTGCGTCACACCACGGTGCGCTCGCCGGACGACCTGCGCTTCGAGGCCGCGCTCCTGGAGCACCTGGCGCGCGCGCACTTCCCGGCGCCGGTGCTGCTCGTGCCGACAGGGCCCACGCCCTTCCTGGAGATGCACGGCGGGAGGATCAGCGTCTTCAAGTGGCTGCCGGGAGAGGAGTTCACCCGGGCCCAGCTGACGCCGGACGTGCTGGAGCGGCTGGGCGCGGAGCTGGGAAAACTGCACCGCACCACGCAGTCCTTCGGCGGCTCGCGGGGCAACCCCTACGGCCCGGAGGTGGTGAAGGGCTGGCTCGCCGGATTGAGGCAGCGGCCGGAGCCGGAATTGGCGGCGGTGGCCGGGGAGCTGGAGGGGTTGCTCGCGCGCGCGGAAGCCGAACACCCGGGCCTGGAGCCAAGGGGCGTCATCCACGCGGACCTCTTCCTGGACAACGTGAAGTGGCTGGGCGACCGCGTGGGCGCCTTCTTCGACTTCGAGATGGCGTGCGTGGACGCGTACACCCGCGATGTCGCCATCACCCTCAACGCGTGGTGCTTCGACGGCGGCTACCAGCCCGGGCTGTGCCAGGCGTTCCTGCGCGGCTACCAGGACGCCCGGCCGCTCGCGGAGGTGGAGAAGGCCGCGCTCTTCGGCCATGCGCTCTACGGCGCGGTGCGCTTCACGACGAGCCGCATCCGCGACTACCACCTGTCCACGCTGGGCGCGGACAAGCTCGCGCCCAAGGACTACCGCACGTACCTGTCACGCGCGCGCGCCCTGGGCGGCATGGGGCCGGACGGGCTGCGCGCGCTGGTCGGCGTGTGACGGCCTAGATGCCGGAGACGATCTTCCAGTCGCCGTCGACCTTCTGGAAGATCATCTGCTCCAGCTCCGAGTCCTGCTGGGGCCGGGCGTTGAGGCCGGGCATGCGCCAGGACGCGTTCCAGTAGTAGATGGCGTAGGCGACCTCTTCGTCCTCGCGGAACTGCACGCGGCGGACGTTGATTTCCACCTTGGGGTCCTTCAGCTTGGTGAAGAGCGCCTCCAAGTGGGGCCCGATGTTGGCGGCGGTGAGGTCGTCCTCCGGGTCCTCGGTGCCGCCGTCGTCGCGGAACTTGGGGGACACCAGGGCCTGGATGGCCTTCGCGTCGCGGGCTTCCAGGGCCGCGCGGTAGCGCTCCATGACGGCGAGGATGGCGCGGGTGTCGTCGGTGTCCTGCAACTCCGTGCCGGCAATGCGCTTCGGAGCGCACGCAGCCAGGAGGAAGACGGCGCAGAGGGCGAGGAAGCGGTTGTGCATGGCGGGGCCTTATGGGTTCAACCGCATGGGTGTCAACCCATTCCCAGGCCCCGCCCGCGATGCGCGCTTTGACTATTTGGCGCGGATGACTTCAGCGATGAAGCGGTTGAGCACGGGCACCTCGTTGTCGAGGATCTTCAGGCCCTCGGACTCGATGACCTTCTCACCGATGAAGGCCACGGCCTTGAGCAGGAAGGGCAGCTTGAGCGAAATCTCCCCGTCCATGGTGCGCTCCGTCTGGCCATTGCCCAGGTCGCGCAGCCGCAGCACGCCCGTGTTCACCATCATCTTGGAGATGGTCTGGGACGTGGGCGTGTTGGTGAACGCCAGCTCCTTCTTGCGCTTGTCGTAGGTGGACGTCTCGATGAAGGCGAACCACTCGGGCGGGACCTTCTTGGTGCCGATGGTGGCGATGACGGGCTTGGGGCGGTAGCGGACGCGGCGGTGCACGCGGTCCCCGTCCACCTTCACCTCCAGGGGCTGCAACTCCAACAGCACTCCGTGGTGCTGCAGGAGGAACGGGAAGTAGCGCTCGTCGAGGAGTGCGCGCTCCACTTCATCCACTGTGCCCTGGATCCGCTGCTGCTTGCCGAACCGCATGCTCCGTCCACCTCCGGAATGTGTCGCCCGCGTCTAGCGGAAAGCCTGACGCGGCACCAGGGGTCCGCGATAGGTCGTCTGCTCGAAGTCACATCGTTCGCGCCACTCGGTGGCGACCGCGCGGAATGCGGCGCCGTAGTCCGGAAGTGCACCGACTTCATGCCGCACGGTGCCGCAGTCGCCCGCCAGGTAGGCGGCTTCAATCCGCAGCCGCGTGGCTTCCCGGCGGATGGCTTCCGGCAGCGCGGTGTCCGCCAGGGCACGTTGGAGCTGATCCGCCGCGAGTGCGGGCGCACCCACCTGATGCAGCCGCCGACCCAACAGGTAGCGCAGCCACGGGTCCTGCGGCGAGACGAGCAGGGCGCGGTCCAGCAGCAGCAGGCGCAGCTCCTCCTGGGGCGCGCGGAAGTACGCCTCGATGGGCGCGCGGCGCGACGGTGTCTCCAGCGCGGCCAGCTTCACCTGCGCGGTGCGCGTCAACTCCGGCCCCGCGTTGAGCGCGAGCGCGGTCTGGAGGAACCCGCGCGACGCGTCCAGGTTCTCCAGGTGCAGGGCCACGTCGGCGCGGGCCACGGCCACCTCCGCGGCGAGCGCGGGCCGGTCCTTCACCTGTTCGGCGAGCGAGGCCAGCACCCCGGCCGCGTCGGCGGAGCGCTCCAGCGCGTCCAGGGCCACGGCCTGCCCCAGTTGGAAGGAGGGTTCCTCCGGCTGGAGGGCGGCGGCGCGCTGGAAGCGGACGAGCGCGTCCTGCGGGTCGCTGGCGAGCGCGTCGCGGGCGGAGTCCGACAGCCGGGCCACCTCGCGGGCGCAGGCGCGGGAGAAGAGGCTGCCCGAGCGGAAGCGGGCGAAGGCGCGCGCGAGCGTGGACTCGTCCAGAGGCAACGCGTCCAGCGTGCGCTCCCACTCCGTGACGAGCGCTTCCAGGGGCTGGCCGTAGGCGGCGTCGAAGTCCGCGTGCGCGTAGACGGCCCGGAGCTTGTCCGCGCCATAGGTGTCCGCCAGGTAGCGCAGGAACGAGCCCGCCACGGTGTACGCGCGCGCCGGGGCGGATTGGTAGAAGCCCTTGGGCCCCATGAGGTCGCGCATGTCCGGGGCAATCCCCTGACGGCGCATGCCCGCGGCCCACTGGTGCAGGGTGAGCTCGCCCTGCACGGGGTCGTCCGCCGCCACGGCGAGGCCCTCGATGACGCCCATGAGCGGCCACACGCCCAGCCGGGTGGTGACGCGGAAGAAGCCCGCGCCGGCGGGGGCCGCCATCACGTGCGCCAGCTCATGGTGCAGCACGGAGTGGGGGAAGGGCCTGTCCTGGATGTGCAGCTCCGTGCGCCAGGGCTTGGCGAACTGGGTGCGGCCCGCGCCCACCAGCCGCTGCTTCTCGTCCTCGGAGCGGTAGAGCCACACGCGCACGCGCTCCGTGGGGGCCACGCCCAGGAAGCGCGCCGTCTGGACGTAGCGGAACTCCAGGTCCCGGGCCATCCGGTCCACGTCCTCGCGAGCCTTGCCGCGCGGGTAGTGCAGGACGAAGTGCTCCGTCTCCCGCACGCCGCCCAGTTGCTCCGCCAGGTACGCGTCCGTCATGCGCAGGCCCAGTTGGGGCGCGCGGGACTCCAGCATCCAGATGCCCACCGCGCAGAGCGCGACGAGGCCCAGGCCGCCCACGCGCGCGCCCTTCAGGGTCAACCTGCCGGTGCGCACGTCGAGCAGCGCCAGGGCGAGCCCCGCGAACGCGCCCGCCCACAGCAGCGTCTCCACGCGGAACCAGCCCAGCGCGGCCGTCATCTTGAGGGCCTCGTCGTAGAGCGGGCCGGGCAGGTGGCCCAGGAAGACGTTGAAGGCGAACACCTGGGGCCCGAAGACGATGGGCACCACCGTGACGACCAGGGACGCGAGGAGGAGCAGGGCGTACAGGCCCGCCGCGCCCCGGGGCCGGGCCGTGGAAAAGCCCAGGAAGACGCCCGCGGCGGAGGCGAGCACGGCGGAGGGCACGGTGAGCAGGGGATAGAACCCCGCCAGCTCGAACGGGTCGCACGCGGTGCGGAAGCGGGCGAAGAGCAGGGCACACACGAAGGGGGGGATGAGCACCCCCAGGTTCAGGAGGAGGCTTGCGCCCAGGGCGCGCCCCACGGCCGTGCCGGGCAGGGTGGAGGCCTCCGCCAGGGGGGGCCGGGGCAGGGCGCCGGTGAGGATGCGGCGCTCCTGGAAGGCGGCGGCGATGCCTGTCCCTCCCCCGAGCAGGCCGACGGCGATGGCCAGGGCGAGGCCCAGTTCGAAGCCGGGGACGCCGAAAAGCGGGAGCAGGACGAGGGCCGACCCCCCACCGGCGAGCAGCAGCACGGTGGCCAGGACGGCCGGACGGCCCAACAGACCTCTGGCGCGGGGGAGGACTTGCCGCATGGTGTCCCCTATACTCCCCGGCCGCATGTCCGAACAGAAGAGCGGATCCGAACTGCGCACCCATGGTCGTGCGCCCATCGAGCTGAAGGTCGACTACAAGAAGCTCAATTCGTTCTTCGCCGACTACACGAAGAACATCAGCAAGGGTGGCACCTTCATCAAGACGAAGAAGCCGCTGCCTATCGGCACGCGCTTCCTCTTCAAGCTGACGGTGCCGCACCGCGAGGCACCCTTCGAACTGTTGGGCGAGGTCGTCTGGTCCAAGGGTGACGCGGAGGAGCCCGGCATGGGCATCCGCTTCATCTACAGCAGCGAGTCCCAGCGGGTGGACTTCGAGACGCTCGTGGAGCGCCTCATGTCCGACAGCCTGGGCTCCGAGCTGACGGAGAAGCTGCTCAACAAGCCCCTGCATCCCCAGCACCCATGAGCCTTCGTGTCGCGATGGCGCTGTGCACGCTGGCGCTCGTGGGCGGCGCGTGCCAGGAAGCGCCCGCCGCACCCCCGAAGCCCGCGCCCGCCGCCCCGCGAGCGCGCCCGAAGGACGTGTCGGCGGAGGACTTCGTGATGCCAGGGCTGCCGCGCGCGCACGTGCGGCTGAAGGACGCCTACGGGGGCGTGCACCGCGTGGCGGTGGAGGTGGCCGCCACCGGGGATGCGCGCACGCGCGGACTGATGTGGCGCAAGGAGCTGCCCGCGGGACAGGGCATGCTCTTCCTCTTCCCCGAGGAGGAGGTGCGGGGCTTCTGGATGCGCAACACGCTCATCCCGCTGGACATGCTCTTCATCACCTCCGAGCACCGCATCGTCGGCGTCATCGAGAACGCGGAGCCGCGCACGCTGATGAACCGCTCGGTGGGCATCCCCAGCCAGTTCGTGCTGGAGGTCCCCGGCGGCTGGTGCCAGTCGAAGGGCATCGTCCGGGGCGGCACGGTGGAGTTCGAGGGCGTGAGCACCCTCCCCATCACGCCCTGAGCCTGACCGCGCGGCGGCTACTCCTCCGACGCGGGCTGGAACAGGAACGTGCTGGCGTGCGACTCGCCCGACAGCGCCTTCACCTTCTTGCGCAGGGACGCGGCGACGGCGGACAGCTGCGCGGGGTGGGGTGACGGGGACAGGCCCCGTTGGTCCACCGCCGCCAGGCTCAGCGTCACCGGCACCATGGGCGTGCCCGGCGCGTCGTTCGCGGTGAAGCCTCCGCGTCGCAGGTCCTCCGGTCCGTACAGGGGAACCCGCTCCGCGTCGAAGCGCTGACAGAGCTTGCGCAGTACCTCGGGCGACACGCCTTCGGGACACACGAGCACGAAGTCGTCGCCGCCCACGTGGCCCAGGTGCGAGCCGGGCGGCAAGAGGTGCAGGCACTCCGAGAGCAGGTTCGCCGTGTGGCGGATGACCCGGTCTCCCTGGAGGAAGCCGTAGCGGTCGTTGTAAGTCTCGAAGTGGTCCAGGTCGCCGTAGATGATGGTGAACGCGCTGCCTTGAAGCGCGGCGCGGATCCACCGTTCGATCATCCGGCTGCCGGGCAGGTCCGTGAGCGGGTGCGCGCCGGTGGCGGCGTGCTGCTCCAGGTCCGAGGCCCGCGCGATGAGCTGCTTCATCGTCACCGTGCCCAGGAAGTGGCCCTGCGCGTCCGTCACCACCACCGGGTCGTAGACGGCCTCGGGAGGACGGCGCATCGCCATGCGGGCCAGGGCGGTGATGGCCGTGGCGTCCTCCACCACCATCAACGCGTCGGGTGCCCCGTCCGCGAGCGCTGGGGTCTCATCGGCGGAGGTGCCTCCCCACCGCGCGTAGAAGCTCCGCCGCGTCACCACCGCGCGCGGCTGTTCGCCGTCCAGCAGCACGACGTGGTCCTCGCCCGGCGTGCGGCGAAAGAGCCGGTCCAACTCCACCGCGGGCGATGCGGCCGGCGCGCACGGGGGACGGATGATCATGCTGCCCACCGTCTCGTCGTCCTCGAACTCGCGGTGATTCAGCGCGCGGATGGCCTCGCGGCAGCGCTCGGCGAAGTCCTCGCCCGGACGCTGGGGGGCGTTCGCCGGACGCGCCAGCAGGTAGCCCTGCGCGTGCCGGATGCCCAGGCGCAGCAGCACGGCCAGCTCGTTCCAGGTCTCCACGCCCTCGGCGATGAGCACCGCGTCCACGCGCTGCGCGAAGGTGACCAGCGACTTCACCAGGTGCTGCCGGTACGTGTGCAGGTGGATGTCCCGCACCAACGCCTGGTCCAGCTTGATGAAGTCCGGCGCGCTGTGCACCAGCGTCACCAGACCGGAGTGCCCCGCGCCGAAGTCATCCAGCGCGATGCCGAAGCCCTGCTCCGCGTACCGCCGCGCGAGCATGCGCAGCTGCTCCGTGTCCTCGAAGGTGCTGCGCTCGGTGATTTCGAGCACGATCTGCCGGGGACTGAGGCCGTGCGTGCGAAGCAGCTCCAACGTGGACGCGCCGCCGAAGCGCTCGTCACTCAGCACATCCGGGCTGACGTTGAAGAAGAAGGGCCCGCGCCGCTGCTCTTGCGGCAGCGTGGCGATGCGGCGCACCGCCGCGGTCCAGCACGCCCGCTCCAACTCGTAGGTGAACCCCTCCACGCGCGCGCGGTTGAAGAGTTCGTTGGGGGACTCCACTGGCCCCAGGCCTCGCGACAACACCTCGTGGCCAAGCACCTCGCCACTGAGCAGATCGACGATGGGCTGGAAGACGGTGGCGACCCTCGGCTCGTCACCGTTCCACAGCCAGGGGGGTGGCAGGCCGGGCTTGCTGGGGGAAGGCAGGCTCATGACTCCTAAAATGTACCGCGCTCTGAAGGAAGCTTCAGTCCCCCCCTCCCTTCAGGCGCCCCCAACATCCAAAAAGGACCCTTGCTGGAAGGCTCCACCATTCTTCCCGGGAACTGAGAAAGATGGCCTCAGGGGGCGCTACTCCCCACGAATCCGCTGGATTTCCGGCACGTTGGCGCCTTCGGAGGCCATCGGGGCGGCGTCCACGGGCGCCACCGGGGCGACTTCCACCGGCGCGACCTGGGCGAGCGTCACCTGGGCCGCGACCGCGTCCATGGCTTGCCCCTCCTCTCCCTGAGCAGTCGAGAGAGCCCGGAAACGACGCGCCAGCGAGGCCAGCTCCGCCGCCTTGAGCTGCGCCTGACCGCTGCGCAGGGACAACAGCGCCACACGCGCGCGCTCCAACAGCGCCACCTCCGCGCGCAGTCGCGCGATGATCCGCTCGCGCCGCTGACGCATGTCACCCAGCCGCTCCACCTCCTCGGCCAGCGACGCCGCAGCGACCTCCAACTGCCGGCGGGCCACCGCGTCGGTGCTGGCGCGAGCGCTCTTCTCCAGGCTGTCGCGCTCCGCCTGCAGCTCCGCGGTGGCGCGCTCCTCCAGTTGCGCTTCCACGCCAGCCCATTCGGACGCCAGCTCCACCGCGCCGCGCGTGATGCGCGCCAGCGTGCGGGCCAGCTCCTCGCGCGCAGGCTCACGGGGCAGCTTCGCCAGGGACTGACCGCATTGACGGTAGAGGGACAGCGCGCGTTCGGACAGGGTGTGGAAGTCACCGGAGAGCTGGGGCAGCAGCTCCTCCGCTCTTGCCTCCACCGGGTCGGCTGTCAGGCCCAGGTGCGCGGCGATGGCGCCCAGGCCCACGAAGAGGCCCACGATGCCACCCACCAGCACCGCCGACAGCAGCGTCGGCGTGGCCACGGACGCCAGATGCACGGCCACGATCTTCGCCACCACGCCGCCCGCAAGGGTGAGCCCCGCGCCCAGGACGGTGCCCAGGCCGTAGTGCACGAGGGTGGGGCGGGCCTCCGCCACTTGCCCTTCCTCGCCCAGCTCGTTGAGGCGCGCGCGCACCAGCAGGGCGCCCGCCGCCGCGCCGCTCATCGCCACCGTCCACCCGGGCGACAGGCCCAGGCCATAGGGCAGGCCGACGAGCAGCAGGCCCAGCCCGCTCAAGAGGCCCCGGTCCCACCGGTCTCCCCGCGCGCACGCCAGCACCACCGCCGCGGGGACCAGCCACGTGAACGGCATGGGTATGCCCAGGCGCAGCGTCACCCACTGCACGACCCCCGCCCCGGCGCCTGCCGCCAGCGCGCGCGTGACGGTGTGTTCGAAGGCTTCGCGGTGGTGGAATTGCAACACGGCGGCATTCATCGGGACACCCCGGGAACGGCCCTCGGGCCGGGAATGTCCTTCGAACGCGTGGCCCGCGAAAAAGGTCTACGCCTTGGGGCGCGACAGCGGTCCCGTCCTGCCCTTCGTCACGCGAAGGTAGTCCGCGGGGGCGAGGAGAATCTGCGTGCCGCGCACCCCCGCCGACACGGCGACGGTGTCGAACAGCTCCAGGGTCTCGTCCACGTAGACGGGGTACTCCTTCTTGCCCCCCAGCGCGGTGACGCCGCCCCGGATGAACCCAGTGAGCGGCTGCAACTCCTTGAGCGGGACGGTGTCCACCTTGCGGTCGCCGCTCAGCCGCGCCAGGGCCTTCAAATCCAGCTCCGCGTTGCCCGGCACCACCGCCATCAACACGCCGGTGCGGTCGCCCTTGGCCACCAGCGTCTTGAACACCTGTTCGGCGGGCATGCCCACCTTGGCCGCCACGGTCTCCGCGGACAAGTCGTCCGGGTCCACGTCGTAGTCGCGCAAGCTGTACGCGATGCCGAGCGAATCCAACAACCGGGCGGCGTTCGTCTTCACGGGCGTCACATCCCCAGGAGCGTGGCGGCGGCCTTCACGCGGGTGAGCGCGTCCTCGGGCGTGCTGCCCACCGCGGACAGGTGGCCCATCTTGCGGCCCTTGCGCGCGTCGCGCTTGCCGTACAGGTGCAGCCGGACGCCGGGCATCGCCAGCACCTGCTCGAAGCGGGGCCCTCCTTCGTTCAGCCACAGGTCGCCCAGCAGGTTGATGATGGCCGCCGGACGCACCACCTCCACGGAGCCCAGGGGCAGGTTGCACACCGCGCGCACGGCCTGCTCGAACTGGCTCGTCAGGCACGCCACTTCCGTCGAGTGGAAGCTGTTGTGCGGCCGGGGCGCCACCTCGTTCACCAGGAGCGAGCCGTCCCCCAACAGGAACATCTCCACCACCAGCAGCCCCTCCACCTTCAGCCCGGCCGTGATGTCGCGCGCCACCTGCGAAGCCTGTGACAGCACCGCCTCCGGCAGCGGACCCGGCAAGAGCGACCACGCGAGGATGCGGTCCTCGTGGTGGTTGAACGCGGGCGGGTACACCGCCAGCTGCCCATCCGGCCCGCGCGCGACGAGCACCGACAGCTCCGCCTTCAAATCCAGCGCGGCCTCCACCACCACGGAGCGCTCGCCCAGCTCCTTCCACGCGACGGCCGCCTCGGAGGCGCCCTTCACCTCGTACTGGCCGCGCCCGTCGTAGCCGCCCTCACTGGACTTGATGAAGCACTTGCCGCCCATCGCGGAGATGGCCGCGGACAGCTCCGCCTCCGAGTTCGCCTCGCGCCAGGGGCCCAGCGGGAAGCCGCCCTTGGCGAGCCAGGCCTTCTGCCGGCCGCGGTGCTGCACCACGGACAGCACGTCCGCGCCGGGCCGCATGGGCGTGTAGCGGGCCACGGCGTTCAGCGTGGCCAGCGACACCTTCTCAATCTCCAGCGTCACCACGTCGCACGAGCGCGCCAGGTCCTCCGCGGCGGACGTGTCGGAGAAGGACGCGGTGAGGCAGCGGTCCACCACCGAGCGGGCCGGACACGTGGAGTCCGGATCCAACGCCTGCACCTGATAGCCCAGCGTGCGCGCGGCGAGCGCCATCATGCGCCCCAATTGCCCTCCGCCCAGGATGCCCAGCGTGCCGCCGGGGAGCACCACGCGCGCCGTCATCCGGACACCACGCGGTGGGCCAGCACTTCGTCGGTGCGCGCCTGCCGCCAGGCGCCCAGCCGCTCGCGCAGCTCCGGGTACTTGAGGCAGAGGATGGCCGCCGCGTGCAGCGCCGCGTTGGCGGCCCCCGGCTTGCCGATGGCCTGCGTGCCCACCGGGACGCCCTTGGGCATCTGCACGATGGAGAGCAGCGCGTCGAAGCCGTTCAGCACCGTCGTCGGCATGGGCACGCCCAGCACCGGCAGGAGCGTCTTGCTGGACACCATGCCGGGCAGGTGCGCCGCGCCGCCCGCCGCGGCGATGATGACCGACAGGCCCCGCGCCTCCGCGGTGGAGGCGTACTCCATCATCCAGTCCGGGGTGCGGTGCGCGGACACGACGCGCACCTCATGCGGGATGCGCAGCTCGGCGAGGATGTCGATCGCCGGTTGCAGGTGTTCGAGGTCGCTTCTGCCGCCCATGATGACCCCGACCCACGGGGTGCTCGCGCTCGCCGCCATGCTGTCTCGCGCCTCCAGTGCGCCCTTCCAGGGCTGAAACCTGGAAGAACGCGGAGATAGGGCCACGCGATTCCACAGGTCAATCGCGAAGATGCCGCCTCGCGTCGACAAGGGGCCAGGGGGCCGAGCGTTCCCCACTCCAGCCCACCCGGCAGCCCCGGCCCGGCGTCACGCCCAGGTGACGCCGGCCCGGAAGACGGCTCAGTACGTGGAGCCCATCCGACCGAAACCCTTGAGCGCCTTCACCTTGCTGCTCTTCACGGCGGCGCGCTGGGACTCCTCGCTGTCCGCGTCGTCGTAGGCCTTCATGGACGCTGCCTGATCCGCCTGATCCTCGGCCACCGCCGCCGCGCCCGCCACGCTGCCGGCCTCCATGAAGAGCGCCTGGTTCTGGCGCAGGTAGTTCTGGGCCTCGTCCTTCTTGCCCTGGCTCATCGCCTCCGCGGCCTTCTGGAGGTTCTGCGCGCCGCGCGCACGGGCCGCGTACACCGTGGCCTCCTTGTCCTGGCGCTGCACCACTTCCTCCTGCACGTTGGTGGCCATCGCGGTCAGCCGGGACTGGTCCTCCACGTTCTTGTGGGCGATGAGGTCCGTGTACGTGAGCTTCAGCCCCGTCACCTGCACCGTCTGGCCCGCGGTGTTCGCGGTGACGTTGAGGCGCACCACCACGCGCTCCACCTGGCCGGCGGAGAAGTCCGGCATCGCCACGCGCACGGTGTTGCCGGCCTGGTGCGCGCGGTAGCCCAGCACCTCGCCCAGCGACGTGCCCGGAGGCAGCTCGAAGGACAGCTCCACGTTGCGCGCCACCGCGGTGGTGGCCTGCTGGAGGTCGCGCTGGAAGAGGGTGGACAGCTGGCTTGCGTCCTCCAGGAAGCCGTACGCACCCGCGCCGTACTCCGCGAAGGCCTGCATCAGGTCCTCGTTGAAGTCGGTGCCCACGCCAATGGAGCTCACCGTGATGCCGGAGGCGCGGATCTCCCGCACCACGTTCTTCAGGCCCTGCTCATCCGACACGCCCTCGGTGGGCTGGCCATCGCTCATGAGGATGAGGCGGTTGACGGTGGCGGAGCCCCCCATGGCGGACGCCAGTTGCGTGCGGCCCACGGACAGGCCCGCGCTGATGTTGGTGCCGCCGTCGTCCCAGATGCCGTCGATGAACTGGGCCATCCGCTCGCGGTTGGACGGCGTCGCCGGCAGCGACGGCAGGCTCTTCACATCCGACCCGTAGTGCACGATGGCCAGCCGGTCCTCGTCCCGCAGGAGCGTCACCAGGTGCCGCGCGGCCTGCTTCGCCTGCTGCAGCTTGTAGCCGCTCATGGAGCCGGACCGGTCGATGACGACCGCCAGGTTCACGGGGCTGCGCTTCGCGCCCGCCACCTCGATGCCGGTGAGGTCCACCGTCGCGTACGTCTCCGACGCGCCCACCGGGAGGTAGGGGTGCGACAGCCGGCTCTTCACGAGGATGGAGCCCGCGGCCCCGACGGGGAAGACGGGCGGCGGCGGGTTCGGCGGGTTCGGCGGCGTCACCACCACGAGGGGCGGGCGCGGGGTGTCCTCACCCCGGGGCAGGCCCAGCACCAGGGCGGTGAGGGCCAGGCCACCGGCCAGGGAGAGGAAGAGGACCGTTCGATTCATGGCAGGACTCCAGGGCGTGTGGAACGCGGGCCCTGCCTTTACGAACGGGACGCGCGAAAAGGTCTAACCCTTTCGCGCGAGACGACTGTTCAGCGGGCGCTTCCGTCAGTTGCCCTGCGCCTGGGGGGACGCACCGGCGCAGAAGTAGGGCGAATTGTTCTCCCCGAAGGTGTCGCGGTACTTCTGCTCGTCCGCCACGCGGATCGCGTCCAGCGTCGCCTGATCCAGGAGCAGGGGGCGGCACGCCATCCGGGGCGCAAGACCCGCGGGCGCGTCATCGCGCGTCACCTCGCAGCCCGTGGTCGTGCCCTGCACGCATTCCTTGCTGCAGTAGCCCAGGGCCTCGGCCGTCGGGTCGTCGCTGCGCTCGGAGTCCACGTCCCGCACGCAGATGAGGTCTTCGCAGTCCAGCGAACCAAAGGAGATGAAGTCCTGATCCGGCGCCACGTCCCGCTCCCGGATGGGCATGAATTTGGTGGAGTAGGTCTCCTGCTCCTCTGCCGTCGCCTTGCGCACCAGACGGCACGGCTTGCCCAGCTCGGTGGTGACCTCGCAGCCTCCCAGCAGGAGGACGGCGGAGAGGAAGAGCGCGGATCGCACGAACATCGTTGAGACCTCTAGGAAGGAAGGAACCGGGGGCGTGGGGGAAGGCGACACCCAGAAGCCGGAAACGGTAGCACAGCCCTCCTTCACGCCAACCACCGACGTGTGGGACGCCGGTCGGGTGGAATTGTGAAGGGACACCGTTGGATATCAGAGGGAGCAGGCACGTCGCGGCGGTTGATGGTTGGGAATACGGCCGATAGGATGGCGTGGCTGATGTCATGCTGCCTTCCGGTGGCAGTACGCCCCCTCCCCCCCACGGAGCGCCCGGACTTGAACCGCCCCACGCTGATGCTTGCGCTGAGCCTGATGTGGCCCGCGCTGGCCCCCGCCCAGAGTCAGGAAGGCATGGGCCTCGATCTCACCGAGGACGCCCAGCCCAAGCCTGCCGAAGAAAACCCCGCGCCGCCGCCGGACGAGGAAGCCCGGCCCGCGTCGCCGCCCACCGCCGACAAGGCGAAGGACATCCCACCGGAAGCGCTGATGCCGTTGACGGACATCACCCAGGACGACCGGGTGAAGAGCGTCCAGCGCAAGGTCTACCTGAAGAAGCACCGCTTCGAGATCACCCCGCTGGTGAGCATCTCGGTCAACGACCCCTTCTATTCGAAGTTCGGGGGTTCGCTGCGAGGCGCCTGGTACCTGGCGGACACGCTCGCCATCTCCGCGCGCGGCTCGCTCATGCAGGTGCTGCCGTCGGATGACGTGCGCACCGCCAAGCGCACCTTCAACAGCAAGATCTACAACTCCGTGCCCCAGTGGTCCGCCATGGGTGACGTGGAGTGGGCGCCGCTGTACGGCAAGGTGTCCTTCCTCAACTCCATCCTCCACTTCGACGGCTACCTGATGGGGGGCATGGGCGTCGTGAAGACGGAGACCTCCGCGCTGCCCGACCGCGGCCTCAACCCGGCCTTCGACCTGGGCCTGGGCATGCGGTTCGTCACCAAGGACTACCTGGCCGTCAACGTGGCCCTCATCAACACTTCCTACGTGGATCAGCCCCTGGGCAGCAGCAAGGGCGCCATCCAGAACATCATGACCCTCAACGCGGGCATCTCCATCTTCCTGCCGCTGCGCTCGACGGGGAGGGAGTCCGAATGAGGCCTGCCTTCCGTCTGCTCCTGACCCTGTGCTCGGCCGTGCCCGCGCTGGCTGGCGCCGCCGGCCAGGCTCCCGCCGCCGCGACCCCTGCTCCGGCACCCGCCGCAGCAGCGCCCGCCGCTCCGGCTCCCGCCCCCAAGCCCGCCAACGCCCCCCCGGCGCCGGCAGGGTCCCAAGAGGAGGAGGCCGGTGACGTGTCCGAGGTGGACAAGGACGCCCTGGGTCCCCTTCGCGAGCGCATCCGGCCGGTGTCCGGCCACATGTTCCTCAAGAAGGGCCGCTTTGAAGTCAGCCCGTCCGCGTCCATCACCATCCGAGACGCGTTCTACAAGAAGTACATCTTCGGCGGCTCGCTCACGTACTACCCGTCGGAGACGCTGGGCGTGAGCCTGCGCGCCGGTTACGCGGTGAACTCCGTGGCCGGCTCCGCGCAGATCTGCACCTTCACGGATGGCGGGGCGGGCGGCGACACGCGCGGCTGCCGCGCGCCGACGAAGGGTGAGCTGGACGGTCAGGCCCCCGGGCAGCTCACGCTGCTGGGCGGCGCGGACGTCCAGTGGGCGCCCATCTACGGCAAGCTGTCGCTGCTGGCGGAGAAGTTCGTCCACTTCGACATGTACGGCATCCTCGGCGCCTCGGTGGTGCAGTACCGCGGCCCGGAGACGAAGCTCGTGGACGGGCAGGCCATCGCGGGTGGCAAGTCCTACCTCACGGGCGGCGGCAACATCGGCGTCGGCCTGCGCTTCTTCTTCAACCGCTGGATGACGCTGCGCACGGAGCTGCGCGACCTCATCTACGTGGAGAAGGGCCGGGAGCCCACGCCCACGTACCTCCGCAACCAGATCCTCTTCGAGATGGGCCTGTCCTTCTTCTTCCCCTCCGGTTCATGAGCATGATGCGCACCCACCGGTTCCTCCGTCTCGCCGTCCTCGGGCTCACGCTCGCGTACACGGCCCCCACGCTGGCCCAGTCCTTCGAAGGACTGGATCTGGCGGGCCAGTCCAAGAAGAAGAAGAAGGGTTCGTCCGCCAAGAAGAAGACGACCTCCACCAAGCGCGGCAAGGGCAAGGCCGCGCCCGCGGAAGACACCGCGGACGCGGCGCCGGAAGCCACCCCGGCCCCCGCCAATCCGGCCACCCCTCCGGTGACCGCGACGCCCACCCCGGCGCCCGTCAAGCCCGCGCAGCCTGCCCAGAGCGGCGGCCTGGGCCTGGACCTCACGGGCGACAACGACAAGCCGCCCGCGCCCACGATGACGTTTGACGCGGTGGACGTGTCCGGCAAGACGGCGGACCGCCAGCGCCTGGACGCGGCCATCTCGCTGTTCAAGAACGACGAGTACGAGAAGGCGGCGATGGCGTCGCACGAGCTTCTTGGCGACAAGAAGCTGGAGGGCCTGCACACCGAAGCGCGCTACGTGCTGGCCAAGTCGCTCTACCGCATGGGGCTGTACCACTCGTCGCTGGGCGAGTTCTCGAAGATCCTCGCGGCAGGCCCGTCCACGAAGTTCTTCAAGACGAGCCTGGAGTGGCTGTTCTTCATCAGCCGCAAGACGCAGAACGAGACGGTCATCCTGGATGAGATCGCCCGGTACGCGAACTACGAGTTCCCGGAGAAGTTCCGCAACGAGTTCCGCTACCTGCTGGCCCGCTACCATTTCGTGCGCGGTCGCGCGTTGGATCAGGTCGGCCAGTCGGAGAACGCGGACAAGAGCTTCGAGGAAGTGAAGCGCCTGGCCCTGACCATCCCGCGCACGGACACGTTCTACCCGCGCGCGAAGTACCTGGAGGGCCTGGCCTTCTTCCGCAACGGCACGCACCACAAGGACGCGGCGGCCAAGCGCGGCAACACGGACGTGATGGCGTCGGTGGAGGCGATGAAGGAAGTGGTTCGCCTCACCCGTCCCATGGTGGGCCGCACCGGCGAGCAGGCGAAGCTGGACAAGTCGCTGCGCGAGCTGGCGTTCATGCAGTTGGCGCGCACGCACTACGGCATGCAGCAGAACCGCTTCTCCATCTTCTATCTGAACAAGGTGGAGCGCGGGAACGTGCAGTGGCTGGAGGCACTCTTCGAGTCCTCGTGGGCCAACTATCGCATCGGTCAGTACGAGCAGGCGCTGGGCAACCTCATCACCCTGTCGTCGCCCTTCTTCCGCGAGGAGTACTTCCCGGAAGCGCTCATCCTGAAGGCCGTCATCTATTACGAGAACTGCCGCTACCGGGAGTCCAACCTCATCCTCCAGGACTTCGAGCACACGTACCTGCCGGTGCACGACGAGCTGGACTCGCTCGTGAAGAAGAACATGGACGCGAGCGAGTACTACACGGTGCTCGCCGACGTGCAGAAGAAGAACAAGGACGGCCTGGAGAAGAACGGCACGGACGTGCTCCTGGAGCGCATCCTGCGGCTCGCGCTCACGGATCAGGACCTGAAGAAGACCAACGACTCCATCCTGGAGCTCGAGGGTGAGATGGACCTGTTCTCCAACAAGGGCGACACGTTCAAGTACTCGGAGCTGACCAAGCAGCTGCTGGAGGGCCTCAAGGTCCAGCGCACCAGCCTCATCTCCAAGGCCGGCACCATGGCCAAGGGCAAGCTGGAGACGGAGCTGGGGGCGCTCAAGCTGCTCCTGGCCAACGGCCTGCGCATCAAGTTCGAGACGACCACCAAGGAGAAGGAGTTCCTGGAGGAGCAGCTCAGGGCGGGCGGCCGCACGGCCATCGTCAAGAAGTACAAGTACTCCGTGGCGGTCGCGGACGATCAGCTCTACTGGCCCTACGAGGGCGAGTACTGGCGTGACGAGCTGGGCACGTACCAGTACACGATGACCAAGGGCTGCATCGAGCGCGACACGGCCAACCGCAACATCCAGTCCGCCGGCGCGATGTAGACGCACGGCAGGACAGGTGGGAGTCTCCCGGCCCGCCGGAGCGCTGTCACAGCGCTCCGGCGGTTTTCTCTTTTCGAAGGCACGTGGACGAGGGGAGTTCGAGTTGGCACGGGAGGCGTCGCTGCGGGTGGTGTTCGGCATCGCCGTCCTGGACCTCATCGGGTTCGGCATCCTGATTCCGCAGTTGGGCGTGTACGGTGTGCGCTTCGGGGCCTCGCCCTTCACGGTGGGGCTGCTCGTCGCGGTGTACTCGCTGATGCAGTTGGTGGCGGCGCCCATCATGGGGCGGCTGTCGGACCGGTTCGGCCGGCGGCCGGTGCTGCTCGTGAGCCAGGTGGGTTCGCTCGCGGGCTACGTGCTGTTCGCCTTCGCGGACACGCTGCCGCTCTTGTTCCTCTCCCGCGTCATCGATGGGGTGTCCGGCGGCAACGTGTCCACGGCGCAGGCGGTGGTGGCGGACATCACCAGGCCCAGCGAGCGCGCGCGGGGCATGGGCATCATCGGAGCGGCGTTCGGCCTGGGCTTCGTGCTGGGGCCGGCGCTGGGCGGCGTCCTGGGGGCGTGGGGCGGCAACCTCGCCATCGGCCTGTTCGCCGCGGGACTGTCCGCCTTGAACCTCATCAACACCTGGTTCTTCCTGCCGGAGACGCGGGTGCCGGGAGGCCCGTCCGCCACGGTGCGCTCCATGAAGGGCGCCGCGTCCGTCTTGACGCTGCCCGTCGTGGGCCGGTGCGTGGTGCTGGTGCTGCTCTTCACCGTGGCCTTCGCGCAGATGGAGGGCACCTTCTCCGTGTTCCTCCTCACGCGCTTCCTGTCCTCCGGGGCGGTGCCGCTGGAGGGCGGGTGGCTGGTGCACGCGGTGCATCCGGACGCGGCCGTCCTGAAGGAGGCGAGCCTGCGCTCCGGCGCGCTCTTCGCGGTGGTGGGGGTGCTGTCCGCGCTGGTGCAGGGCGGGCTGGTGCGCCGGCTGGTGGCCCCCGCGCCTGGCACCGGGCCGGTGGCACGCTCGGGGGGCAGGGCAGGGCGGGAGGCCCCGGTGGCGGTGGCGGGGTTCGCGCTGACGGCGGCGGGGCTCGCGCTCCTGCCGCTGGCGCCGACGTACGGGTGGCTCTTCCCGGTGATGGGGCTGTTGGCGGTGGGGTCGGCGCTGGTGAACCCGTGCCTGTCGGCGCTGGTGTCCCTGCATGCGCCCCCCGAACGCCAGGGCGCGGTGTTGGGCGCGTATCAGGCCTGCGGTTCGTTGGGTCGCATTGTGGGCCCGGCGCTGGGCGGCCTGCTATTCACCCGGTTGGGCCCGGCGGCCCCCTACGGAACGGGCGCGGTCCTGGTCGCCCTGGGGGGTGTCCTGGCACTGTCGTTGGTGACACAGGTGAGAATGTCGGGAGCGGGCGCCGAGCAAAGCTCATAGGATGGAGTCCATGGTGGGGAAGCCGCAGCACATCACCATCGCGTTCGACGTGATGGGGAGCGATCACGGCCCGGCGGAGGTGGTGCGGGGTGCGGCCCAGCTCTCGCTGGAGTCTCCGCACATCCACGCGCTGCTCGTGGGGGACCGTCCAGTCATCGACGAGGCCCTCGCCGGCATCAAGCACAACGGCGAGCGCATCTCCGTGCACCACGCGGCGGACTTCGTGGGCATGGACGAAAAGCCCGGCGAGGCGCTGGCGCGCAAACCCGAGTCCTCCGTCGCGGTGGCCGCGCGGCTGGTGGCCGAGGGCGAGGCGCACGCGCTGGTGTCCGCGGGCAACACGGGCGCGGGCGTGCTCGCGTGCAAGCGCCACTTCCAGTTGATTCCGGGCGTGCGCCGCGCGGCGCTGGCCACGGTGTACCCGACGCGGGGCGTGCGCGGGGCGAAGCAGGACCCCTTCAGCCTCATCCTGGACGTGGGCGCCACGGTGGAGGCCACCGCGGAGGACCTGGTGGCGTTCGCCGTCATGGGCAGCGCGTACGCGCGCATCATCTCCCGCAACGAGCGGCCCAAGGTGGCGCTGTTGTCCAACGGCATCGAGCCGCAGAAGGGCCCGCCCCGGGTGGTGGAGGCGCACCAGCGGCTGTCGCAGATGACGGGGCTCAACTTCACCGGCAACGTGGAGGGCATCGACATCCCGCGCGGCACGGCGGACGTCATCGTCACGGACGGCTTCGTGGGCAACGTGTGCCTGAAGATGCTGGAGGGCGTGCACGACACGGTGATGGAGCTGGCCCAGTACGCCTACAAGGAGAGCCTGCGCTGGCGCGCGGGCCTGGCCATGCTGTCCTCTGGCATCGAGCGGCTCAAGGACATCACGGACTGGGAGCAGTACGGCGGCGCGCCCATCCTCGGGTTCGACCGCATCTTCATCAAGGCGCACGGTCGCTCCAAGGCGCGCGCCATCGCGAACGCGGGCAAGGTGGCCGCGAAGGCGGTGGCGAACGAGCTGGGCACCGCCATCCAGGAGGGTTTGGCGCGGTGAGCCTGCCGGACCGCATCGACCCACGCCCACCGCGTCGCATCTACCGGTGGGACCTGGACAAGACGTACCTCCAGACGGACTTCGAGTCGCTGCGCGACCTGTTCCGCACCGCCTTCCAGAAGGCGCACGAGAAGGTCGCCGTGCCGGGCGCCTCCGCGCTCATCCGGGAGCTGGCGGAGCAGGGCGACTCGCGGCTGTGCATCGTGTCCGGCAGCCCCAAGCAGATGCGCGCGGTGCTGGAGGAGAAGCTCAAGCTGGACGGCGTCCAGTGGGATGAGTTCGTCCTCAAGGACAATGTCAGCAACCTGCTGCGCGGGCGCTTCCGGGCCCTCAGGGGACAGGTGGGCTACAAGCTGCCCGTCATCCTGGAGAGCCGCATCCACGCGCCGGTGGAGGCCGAGGAGGTGCTCTTCGGCGACGACGCGGAGGCCGACGCGTTCATCTATTCGCTCTACGCGGACCTCATCGCGGGCCGGGTGGACGAGCGCGTGCTGTCGCAGGTGCTGGAGGCGGGCGGGGTGTACCCGGACGACGTCGCGCGGGTGCACGAGGCGTGGAAGAAGATTCCGGTGGCGGACCCGGTGCGCCGCATCTTCATCCACCTGGACCGGCTGACGCCGCCCGCGCACTTCTCGGCCTACGGGCCGCGCGTGGTGCCCATCTTCAACTACTTCCAGGCGGCGCTGGTGCTGCTGGCGGACGGCCACCTCACGGCGCCCCAGGTGCTGAAGATCGCCGTGGAGATGGTGCAGACGGCGGGGCACAACATCATCACGCTGTCGAACTCGTTCCAGGACCTGCTGAGGCGCGGGCTGCCGCTGCAGCAGGCGGCCATCGCGCTGTCCCAGGCGATGGAGGGGCCCAACGCGCTGCTCAAGGCGATGCGCCCCGTGCCGGACATCCTGGCCGCGTTCAGCAAGCGCCTGGCCGCGCTGGGCACGCAGCCGCCTCCGCCCCGCGTGCAGGCGGTGGACTACGTGTCGCTCATCTCCCACGCGCTGCCCCGGACGCATAAGGGACGCTCGACGAAGCCCTCGACCTGAGCTTCTTCCTCCTGTCGGGGCCTTCCAGGGCTCCCGGGACAACTGAAGCCTGCCTGCCCATGTGGCAAGCGAGAGACCGGGGGCCTGCCCGGAACCGGGGGCCTGCCCGGATGGGGTGGGCTCTGACTGTTACCCCTGGCAGGGCGCCTTTCGCGGGCAGCGGGGCGCCCTGGGAGGGCTCTGGGCACCGGGTGACACCGGGAGCCAGGAGGGCGGGCGGGGGGCCCCTGGTGGACCCTCGACGTCCTTGAAGAATGTCCTTAAGCGCAACCCCCATGGGTGGGATGATGCGTGATAGACGGCTGCCCTTCCGAGGCGAATGACGCGAGACCCGACCCATCCCCCGCCCCCAGGCGGAACGCTGCCAGCCGCGCCCGGAGACGACGCGCGCGGAGAGGCCTCCTTTGAGGCGGCAGCGGTGGAGTCCTCCGGGTCCGCGCACGAGGTTTTTTCTATGTCTTCCCCCCTGGACCTGACGGGCCAGGAGGAGCGCACCGCGGCCACCGAGCCGGCGGACTCCTCCGCGCGTCCCAGTGAACCTGAAGCCCGGGCCCCCGAGGCCCCTTCCGACAACGGCACCGAGCCCTCCTACTCCGCGGACGCGGGGGACGACGAAGGCTTCGATGATGACGACGACACCGAGGAGGCAATCCCGGTCGACCCCGAGGTGAGCGACGAAATCCGGCGCGCCACCGAGGCCCTGAAGGCCGCGGAGGCCGAGGACGCCCTGGCCGCCGCTGAAGCCGGCGACGAGGCGGAGGAGCCCGAGGCCGTCATCTTGGAGCCGGAGCCCGCGGCGAACGAGCCGGAGCTCCAGGCGCCCACCACCACGCGCACCGGCGAGCCGGCGGAGATCGACCCGGACGAGATGGATCCGGACGCGCTCAAGGTGGTGCTCCGGCTGCACCAGCACGGCCACCAGGCGTACCTGGTGGGCGGCTGCGTGCGCGACCTGCTCCTGGGCAAGAAGCCCAAGGACTTCGACGTGGCGACCAGCGCCCACCCGAACGAGGTGCGCGCCGTCTTCCGCAACTGCCGGCTCATCGGAAGGCGCTTCCGGCTGGCGCACGTGTACTTCAAGGGCGGGAAGATCGTGGAGGTGTCCACCTTCCGCGCGAACCCGACGGAGCTGGAGCCCGCTCCGGGCGCGGCGACGGAGGAGGCGTCGGGTGAGGACCTGCTCATCACCCACGACAACGTCTTCGGCACCGCGCAGCAGGACGCGCGCCGCCGCGACTTCACCATCAACGGCCTGTTCTACGACGCCGCCGAAGGTCGGGTCATTGACTACGTGCGCGGCCGGCGCGACCTGGACGAGCGGTTCATCCGCACCATCGGTGACCCGGAAGTGCGCATGCGCGAGGACCCGGTGCGCATCCTGCGCGCGGTGCGCTTCGCGGCGAAGCTGGACCTGGACATCGAATCGCGCACGTACGCGGCGATGGAGGGCGCGGTGGAGGACCTGCCGCGTTGCGCGCCCGCGCGTCTGCTGGAGGAGACCTTCCGGCTCATCCGAGGCGGCGTGTCCGCTCCGGCGCTGAAGCTGCTGGCGGCGCTGGATGCGCTGAAGCTGCTGCTGCCGCCGGTGGACGAATACCTGCGGGAGAACGGCAAGGAAGGGGAGAAGACCTTCTACGCCTTCGCCCAGGCGCTGGATAAGCGAGTGTCGGCGGGCGAAGTGCTGGACGACGCCATCCTGCTGGCGACGCTGCTGGTGCCCATTGGCCGCACGCAGCCGGCGGAGGAGTCGCAGGACGAGGGCCGCGCGTCAGTCGCGCACGTCATCGAGGACCTGCTGGCGGGCTTCGTGGAGGCCGCGAGGCTGCCGCGCCGCATCGCCGAGCGCTGCCGCATGTTGCTCTTGATGCAGCGCACGCTGTCCGGGGAGCGCCGCAAGAAGACGGGCGCCTTCCGCCGCCATCCGCTCTTCAACGAGGCGCTGGCCGTCTTCGCGATGACGGTGGAGGCCACGGGCGAAGGACGTGAGGCGCTGGAGGCGTGGCAGTCCGGAGAGGTGCCCCCGCAGCGCGCGAGCGCGAGTGGCGCGGCGGACGCGGAAGGCCCCCGCCGCAAGCGCCGCCGTCGTCGTCGCCGTCGCACCGGTGGTGGGAGCGGCGAGGGCGGCTCCGGCGCGGAACGTCCGGCGTCGTCCTCCGGTTCCAACGGCGGCGAGGGGTAGTCGTAAAGAGGCCGGAGCGCTTGATGCGCTTCGGCTTCTTCCGTTGTGGGTCGGAGCGGTGAGCAGGGCGCTGATGGTTCGCGCCCTACCGCTTGGGCTTCTCCACCGGCCGTTCGGAGCGGTGGTCGTCATCGTCCGGTGCCTCCGCGCCCGCGATGTCCGCCATGGTGATGGCCTTGCTCCCGAAGCGCGCGGCGATGCGGTCCATCGCTTCATTCAGCTTCGAAGTCTTCGGCGCCGCTGCCGGAAACAACCCGAGCTGCGCCTCGTCCTCGTCCAACTGCACGCTGACGCCTGTGAGCCGCATCGCCTTGCCCTCGTGCGCGCGCTCCAGCAACTCCAGCGCCGCGCGGTAGAGCACCTGCCCGTCGTCCGTCGCCTCGCGCAGCGTGGTGCGCCGGGTGATGAGCGTGAAGTCCGCGAACTTCAACTTGAGCTGCACCACGCGGCCCTTCAGCGCTGCCCGCCGCAGCCGCCGCGCCACCCGCAGCGCCTGCGCGTGCACGTGCGGCTTCAGCGTCTCCAGGCCCGTCAGGTCCTCCTCGAACGTGTCCTCCGCGCCCACGCTCTTTGCCGCGCGGTCCGGCACCACGTCCCGCGCGTCGATGCCGTGCGACAGCTCCCACAGGTGCCTGCCGCTGGAGCCGAAGCGCTCCTCCAGCCACCCCATCTCCCGCGCCGCGACGTCCCCGATGGTGGACAGCCCCGCGCGCTTCATCGCCTCTTCCGTCTTGGGCCCCACGCCCCACAGCCGCGACACCGGCAGCCCCGCGAGGAAGGCCACCGTCTCCTCGGGGCGCACCTCGCGCTGGCCGTTGGGCTTGGCCAGGTCGGAGGCAATCTTCGCCACGAACTTCGCCGTGGCGATGCCCGCCGACGCCGGCAGGTTCAGCTCGTGGGCGATCTCCTTGCGGATCCGCTTCGCGATGTCCGCCGCCGCGCCGAACAGCCCCACGGACGCCGTCACGTCCAGGAACGCCTCGTCCAGGGACAGGGGCTCGATGAGCGGCGTGTAGCGCTCGAAGATGGCGAACACCTGCTCGCTGGCCTCCGCGTAGGCGGAGAAGCGGGGCTTCACCACCACCGCGTGCGGGGCCTGCTTCACCGCGCGCGCCATGGGCATCGCGCTCTTCACCCCGAAGGGCCGCACCTCATAGGAGGCGGCGACCACCACCCCCCGCTGTGCATGCCCGCCAACGATGACGGGCTTGCCCCTCAGGGACGGGTTGTCGCGCTGCTCGACGGACGCATAGAAGGCGTCCATGTCCACGTGGAGGATGGCTCGCATGGCGTGAGTCACTCTAGTGGCCCCCTCTGACAGTGCGGCCCATGAAGACCCTCACCGAATACCTCTGGTTCGAGACGAAGTCCCGGCGCGAGCTGGTGCGCCTCACCGACACCGTGGCGGCGCTGGTGAAGAAGAGCGGCATCCAGGAGGGCATGGTGCTGGTGTCCGCCATGCACATCACCGCGGGCGTCTTCGTCAACGACGACGAACCCGGCCTCCACGAGGACATCTGGGACTGGCTCCAGCACCTGGCGCCCTCCGGCCCCGACTACCGCCACCACCGCACCGGCGAGGACAACGGGGACGCGCATCTGAAGTCCATGCTCGTCCACCATCAGGTGCTGATTCCCGTCACCGCCGGCAAGCTGGACCTGGGCCCCTGGCAGCAGGTGTTCTACGCCGAGTTCGACGGCCAGCGGCGAAAGCGCGTCATCCTCAAGGTGATGGGGGAATAGCCCCGGCCCCGGCTCCAACCTCGGGCGCGGGAAGCGTCAGGCCATGCCGCCCCAGCTCCGCCACCAGGTCCTGGGGCAGGGGGCTCTCCACACGCACGGGCTCCTTCGTGACGGGGTGGGGCACGGTGAGCGAGCGGGCGTGCAGGAAGAAGCGGCCCAGCTCCGGCGCCTCGCGGCCCCCGTAGAGCGCATCCCCCACGAGCGGCGCGCCGATGCCGGCCAGGTGCGCGCGCACCTGATGCAGCACGCCGGTGAGGATCTTCACCTCCACCAGGCTGTAGTCCCCTGAGCGGCCGAGCACCCGGAAGTGGGACAGCGCCTCGCGGGCATCCTCGGCACCATGGGGCGCGGGCTCCACGCGGTCCGGATGGCGCGGGTGGTGGCGCAGGGGGACCTCCACCTCGCCCTCGTCGGCCAGGGGCCCCGTCACCAGCGCGATGTAGCGCTTGTCCACGGCGCGCTGGCTGAAGGACTCGCGCACGGCGGTCCAGGCTTCGCGCGTGCGGGCCGCGGCCACCACGCCGGAGGTCTCCACGTCCAGGCGGTGGCACAGGCCGCCCTCGCGCGGGTCCAGGGACGCCTGCGCGCACTCGGGGTAGCGGGAGACCAGCGCGTTGGCCACGGTGCCCGTCTCGCCCGGTTGCAGCGGGTGCGAGGCCCGGCCGGCGGGCTTGTCCACGAAGAGCAGGGAGGCGTCCTCGTGCAGGATGACCAGCGGGAAGTCCGCGTCGGGCACGGCCTCGCGTGTGGTTTCTTCCACCGTCACGGAGATCTGCTGGCCGGCGGCGACCATCAGGCCCTTCTTCGCGGGGCGGCCGTTGACGCGCACCTGGCCCTCGTCGAAGAGGCGCTTCATGCGCGCGCGGGACAGGCCCAGGGCCTCTCCCACGAACAGGTCCACGCGCTGGCCCGCCTTGGCGGCGTCCACGGTGAGGGTGTGCGTCGTCGCGGTGCTCACTCGGAGAGGGCCTCGTAGACTTCCTCGGCCGTCTGGAACCGGTCGTCCGGTTCCTTGCGGATGAGGCGATGGGCGACGCGCGCGAGCTGCGGGTCGCCATGCAGGTTGAGCGCGAGCAGCGGCGGTGCCTCCGTCTCCAGCACCTGACGCCACAGCTCGTGCGGCGTTTTCGCGTCGAACGGCGGACGCCCGCTGATCAGCTCGTACAGGATGACGCCCAGGCTGTACAGGTCCGAGCGCCCATCCAGCGGCTCCCCGAGAATCTGCTCCGGCGCCATGTACCGGTAGGTGCCCACGAGCTTGCCGTCCGCGGTGATCCCCGCGTCGTCGGCCAGGAACTTCGCGAGGCCGAAGTCCATCAGCCGCACCTGCCGGTCGTCGTCCACCATGATGTTGGACGGCTTCAGGTCGCGGTGCACCAGCCCGTGGCCGTGGATGTACGCCAGCGCCTCGCACACCTGGAGCATCGCGTCCTTCAGCCGGCCCATGCGCTCCGGGCGGTTCAAGTCCGCCATGCGCGGCGGGGCGGCGCGCGCCGGGGTGGACGGCTTGCGCGCCAGGTCGCGCCGCGGATCCACCGGCACGTCGTCCGAATCCGAGTCATCCTCCGCGCCTGCGCCGTGGAAGCTGGCCAGGTCCTCGCTAGGGGCTTCCTCCGCGAAGGCGTTCAGGCCGAACGTGCCGTCGTCGTCGTCCACGACCGAGTCGTCTTCCTCGTCCGGCCCGTCCACGCTGCCGAAGTCGTCGTCCTCGGTGCGGCGGATGGACAGCGGCGCGCGAGAGAGCGGCGTGGCGGAGTGCAGCTCGCCCGCGCTCACGTCCAGGTAGTGGCGCAGGGTGAGGCCTTCGATGAGCTCCATGGCTAGGTACGGCCAGCCCTCGTGGACGCCGGCCTCGAAGACCTTCACGACGTTGGGGTGGGCGAGGTCCGCGAGGGTCTCGAATTCGCGCACGAGTCTCCGTGCGGCGCGGTCGTCCAGGGACGGACCGGTCGACAGGAGCTTCAGCGCGACTTCGTCGTTCGTGCGGCGGTCCCGGGCCCGATAAACGGTCCCGGCCCCGCCACTTCCGAGCGTCTCCAACACGCGGTAGGGACCAATGGCCTTGGGGGGCATGGGAGCGCGGATCCTACGGAGCACGTCACGTCACGGTCAAACACCAGCGACACCTTGCGGGCCGGCGGACGCTCGACCCTCAAGGCCGTTTCACTTTTCCGGAAAACCGTGGGAAACCTCGCCGCCAATGCAACTCGGGAAGTACCAGCTCGTTCGCAAGCTCGCCTCGGGGGGCATGGCGGAGGTGTTCCTCGCCAAGGCCGCCGGGCCGCGTGGTTTCGAGAAGACGCTGGTGCTCAAGCGCATCCTGCCGCACCTGGCGGAGGATGAAGCGTTCGTGGAGATGTTCCTGGGCGAGGCGAAGCTGGCCGCGCAGTTGGACCACCCGAACGTGGTGCAGATCTTCGACTTCGGCGAGGCGGACGGCAGCTACTTCCTGGCGATGGAGTACATCGACGGGCCCACGCTGCGCCGGCTCATCAAGCGCTCCACGGAGCTGAAGTCGCCGTTGCCCCCGGCCCTGTGCGCGAAGATGGTGGCCGCCGCGGCGGAGGGGCTGGCGTTCGCGCATGAGCTGACGGACGCGGAGACGGGGACGCCGCTGGGGTTGATCCACCGCGACGTCAGTCCGGAGAACGTGCTGCTGTCCCGGCAGGGCGCGGTGAAGGTGGTGGACTTCGGCATCGCGAAGGTGGCGGGGCAGAGTCACCGCACGCAGACGGGCGTGGTGAAGGGCAAGGTCGCGTACATGCCTCCGGAGCAGCTCCAGGCCCGGGCCATGGATGCGCGCGTGGACGTGTACGCACTGGGGATGGTGCTCTACGAACTGCTCACCGGCCGCCGCCCCTTCGATGCGGCGACGGAGGTGGGCATGATGCAGGCCATCCTCTTCGAGCCGTTCGTGCCCGCAGTGGAGCGCCGGCCCGACCTGCCCCCGGCGATGCAGCGCATCCTGGAGCGGGCGCTCGCGAAGGACCGGGACCAGCGCTATCCGGACTGTCGGGAGCTCCAAGCGGACCTGGAGCGGTTCGTGCTGTCGCTGGGCGAGCCGGTGGGCGCGTATCAGATCGCCCGGCTGGTGGCGCAGTTGACGGAGAACGCCTCGACGCCGCCCATGTCCACGCCCGCGCGCGTGGACGCGAAGGTGCGCGAGACGGCGGTCCTGGGCGCGGAGGAGCAGGGGAAGGCGAAGCCCCGGCCGGAGGAGGCGCCCCGGGCGGCGGAGGGGTTGACGACGCCGATGCCTGTCCGGCAGGGCGGGGCGGGGAGGGAGGAGGCTCGTGGACGGGACCCCATGGAAGCCCCCGCGATGACTGCGGAACGGGCGCTGGAGCTATCAGGTGCTCCCGACGCGGCGACCGATCCCGCGACGCCGTCCGCGGGCAATCTGCTGCCGCGAAAAGCGTCGTCCGCGCGACCCGTGGTGGTGCCGCCCGTCGCCGCACCGGTCGAGGTTTCGGTGCCCGCGAGCCCGGTGGGGAAACCCCCTTCGCGTCGTGGGGTGGTGGTGGCCTCGGTCGTGGCCCTGGGCGCGCTGGTGTCGGTGGGCGGATGGGTCGTCCTCGGTTCGGATTCGAAGCCCGTGGAGCCCAAGGTGAAGGTCGCGGCGGCCTTGAAGGACCCGACGCCGAGCGAGCCTCCTGCTCCAGTCGCGGTCACGAGGTTCGCGGCTGTCGAGGACGCAGGCGCTCCTGCGATAGACGCGGGTTTGATGGATGTCGTCGCGGACGCGGGGCTGGCGCCCATGGCGCTGGATGCAGGCAGTCCCCGGACGCAGACGAAGCCTCGCTCCCTGGGGGGGAAGCCCCCGGTGGCCAGGGGACGGGTGGAGTTCCGGATCCGTCCGTACGCCACGGTGTTCCTGGATGGGAAGAGCCTGGGGCAGACCCCGTTCGGCGCCGTGGAGACCACGGTGGGGTCGCACCAGATCCGGCTCGTGAACGGTGACTTGAAGAAGGACGTGACGCGGACCTTCGAGGTGAAGGCCGGACAGGACAACGTCTTCAAGCTCAACCTGCTGGCGGAGTGACGGGTGGGTTCAAGAGGTCGTCAGTTCCAATCCCCCGAACCCGCGATCCGCTTCGGTACGTAGATGTCCATGCCCGAATCGTCGATCAGTCCGTGGGCATTGAACCCCCAACTCCAGACGCTTCCGTCTTTCTTCACTGCGAGCGAATGGTCATTGCCCGCAGCCAGGGTGGCGACGTCCGAGAGACCTGTGACTTGCACCGGGACCTCTCGTTCCTGGGTCGTCCCGTCTCCGAGCTGGCCACTGCCGTTGCGCCCCCATGCCCAGACGGTGCCGTCCTGCTTCAATGCGAGCACATGGGCTCCACCGGCGGCAATGGCCGTGACAGCCGACAGGTTTGGCACCTGCGTTGGAACCGGACCGGCGAAGCCGTCCCATTGCCAGACGCTTCCGTCCGCTTTCAATGCCACCTTGCGACTGTATGCTGATTCGATAGCCACGACTCCCGTCAGGCCTGGTATCACGGCTGGGATGCCACCGGCCCCCTCGTCACTGAAAAGCCAGACGGTGCCATCCGCTCTCAATGCGATTGTATGGAAGCTCTTCGCTGCGATGGCGATGACACCTGTCATGCCTCGGGCTTGGACTGGCGCCAGGCGGCGCTCGTAGGTTGTTCCATCACCCAGTTGGCCCTCGGTGTTATCCCCCCAGCCCCATACGGTACCATCGCGCTTGAGTGCCACCGAGTGAAACATCCCGGCGGCAAGGGCTGTCACATCTTCAAGTCCCGGTATTTGTGCTGGCGGGGATTCTCCCCCCTGGAAGCCATGCCCGAGTTCCCCGTGGCCGTCCGATCCCCAGGAGGTGACCTTTCCGTCCTGCCGCAAAGCCAGGATGTGGGTCTCGCCGACGGCCAGTGTCGTGACGTCTTCGACCTCTGATGCGAAGATATACTTGGGATATGAGTGGTCGGATTCATCGCCAAGCTGATGGCTTCGGTTGATGCCCCACCCCCAAAGCGTCCCGGCGGCGGTGATGGCGAAATTGGTCTCCAATGCTGAGAACATGCGCGGGCCTGGGTAGAGCCGCTCGTTGATGGCGCCGTTGCAGTTGTTGTCCTTGAGGTCCAGCAACTCCGCGACCCCGGGGTGGATGGTTGCATCGGCATCATTGCAGTCAGTGGGTTTCGCCACATGGCCGGACGGCGGCGCGCAACCCGAGACGGCCTGCGTCACGTCGCCATATTCGTCCCCATCCGCGTCCCGGTACCACGTCAGGATGGGCAAGCCTTCGTCCGCCGTGCCGTCGCAGTTGTCGTCCTGGCCATCACAGCGAAACTCGCTCCGGCCTGGATGGATGGATGCATTCGCGTCGTTGCAATCGCCCCCTTCACTGAGGGTTCCGGTCGGTCGTGTACAGGTTTTGAGGGCGGAACCGCCATATCCGTCCCCATCCTGATCGATGTACCAGGTCCGATCATCCAAGGCGTCCTCCTCGCCGTTGACGCAGTTGTCATCCACGCCGTCGCAGCGTTCCGTGGCACCTGGATGGATGGCGGCGTTCGCATCGTTGCAGTCGGTGCCGCCGCTGCTCGTGGCGACATAGCCGTCGTCGTCCGCATCGGTCGCCGCCAGCTCCAGTCGAACCTGGCTCACGCGTCCCTTCGCCGCAGGTGCGGCATCGAGCGACTGCTTCGTCACCGCGACCGCGTCGCAGGTCTGCTCGAAGGCTTCCGCTCCGAGTCGCAGGTTGCCCTTCCATGCCTCGGACAACTGCACACCGACGCGGAGGGTGTTTCCCGCCACCGTGGAGGGCCTGCCACTCACGAGGGTGGAAGCGCTTCGGGATCCGTCGGGCGTTCCCACGGTCACGCGGACGCAGCCGGGCTTGAAGCCCGTGGACTGGACCGTGAGCTCCATCCCCCGGTCGCACGCCTTCGGATCCGCGCGCAGCACGCCATCCAAAGCCTGCGCTCCCCGCCCCGCGCACAGCCGCTCCACCGCCACCTGCTCCGCGCTCGGCACCGTGCAGCCCACCCCGAACCAGAGACCGAAGGCCACCGCGACCCAGGCCCTCACGGCGTGCCCGCCGAAGTCATGGGCTCGCTCAGGAAGTACGCCGTGACCGCGCCCGCCGCCGCCGCGAACGCCGTCCCGAAGAGGACGTTCGCCACCACCGCCTGCCCGCGAGCATCGTCCAGGCGCCCCTCCACGGACGTGGACAGCTCCGCCTCCCGCGCGGAACTCACGTTGCCGCGCGACTGAAGCCCGAAGTAGGTCCCCACGCCTCCCGCCGCCACTCCCGTCCCCAGCAGCGCCCACGACAGGGTCGGCACCTTCCGCACGGAGGTCCGCTTCGCATCCACCTTCAGGTCCACGCCGGGCGAAGCCACGGGTGCGGAGGCCACAGGCCACGAAGGCAACGTCGGAGGAGCTTCGACCGTCGGCTGCACCGGCGCATCCGCCGGACGGGGCGGAACCTCAATGACCCCAGGAGGCGGCACCGGCGCCGCCGCCACCACCGGTCGGTCACGCAAGACCTCCTTGCGCACCGACTCGAAGTCCCCCTCCACCTTGGGAGACACCCTCACCGGAAGTTTCGCCTCCGGCATCAACAGCAGTCCCGCCCGGAACGCAGCCATCGCCACATCACGCTGGCCCATGTCCGCCAACACGACGCCCTCATAGATGGCCGCCGACGCCCGCTCCGACTCGGACCGGGCCAGCCGCTTCGCCCGGGTCACCGCCGCCAGCGCCTGCTCGTACTCCAGGTCGTCATGGAGCCGAGCCGTCTCCGCCATGGCCGCCGTGAAGTAATCCCGAGGCGCCACCTGCCCCCCGGAAGCCGAAGCACCGCCCGCCTGCCCGAAGGCCGGACCCGCTCCGAACAGGCACAGACCCAACAGGCCGCCGAGCAGCCGGAATGGGGGCCGGACATGAGGAGTTTTCATGGAAGACCACTCTAATCGGCCCGCGTGTCCCGTCATGAACCGTTCAACCCCGGCAGGCGACCGGCCAACAGGGGTGGGGGACCGGCCGGCCACGCGCCCGTGGACGCGACGGCTAGCCGCCGCTAGGGTGCGCGGCTTCATGGATCGCCCCACCGTGTTGCCCACCCCTCTCGAGGTCCAGGTCAAGGCCCGGCCTCTCCCGCGCCATGTGGGCATCATCATGGACGGCAACGGGCGCTGGGCGGAGCTTCGGGGCCAGCCGCGCCTGGAAGGCCACCGCGAGGGCAGTGTGAGTGTGCGCGAAGTCACGCGCGCCGCCCGCCGCATAGGCGTGCAGGCCCTCACCCTCTACGCCTTCTCCTCCCAGAACTGGGCCCGCCCCGCTGAAGAGGTCGCCGGGCTGATGGAGCTGCTGCGCGAGTACCTGGAATCCGAGCGCGCGGAGATCCTCGACAACGGCATCCGCCTCAACGCCATTGGCGAGGTGGAGAAGCTGCCCCGCTACGTGAAGGAACCGCTGGAGCGGCTGATGGCCGACTCCGCCCACAACACCGGCATGGTCCTCACCCTGGCGCTCTCCTACGGCGGCCGCGAGGAGCTGCTGCGCGCCGCGCGCTCCCTGGCCGAGTCCGTGGCCCGCGGCGAGCTGGACCCCGCGCACCTGGGAGCGGACGACCTGGAGTCGCGGCTGTGGACCTCCGGGCTGCCTCCCGTGGATCTCGTGGTGCGCACCAGCGGCGAACAGCGCATCTCCAACTTCCTGCTCTGGCAAGTGGCGTACGCCGAGCTGTGCTTCACCGACGCCCTCTGGCCTGACTTCCGCACCGAAGAGTTCCTGCGCTGCCTGTCGCAGTACCAGGGCCGTGAGCGGCGCTTCGGGCTGACGTCCGCCCAGTTGAACCGGGACGAAACACCCCAGCGGGCCAAGGCGTGAACGAGAAGAACAAGAACCTCCTCATCCGGATCCTCACGGGCATCACCCTCCTTCCGCTGGTGCTCCTCCTGCTGTTCCTGGGCGGGTGGTACAGCGCGGTGCTGCTCGGCGCCGCCGCGGCCGTGTGCACGGGTGAGTACTACCTCATCACCCAGAAGCGACTGGGCGCCGCCGCCTGGGTGGGCATGGCCGCCGCCTTCCTCATGCCGCTGCTCCCCCTGAAGGACGCCGCCCGCACGGGCGAGACGGCCTTCTGGGTCACGTCCGTCTTCTTCTTCTTCGCGTGGATCTACAACCTGTTCCGGGGCGCGCTCGCGGAGGCTCCCACCCGCGCCGCGCACCTCGTGACGGGCTTCCTCTACGGCGCCATCGGCCTCACCGCGCTGTCCGCGCTGCGGCTGCTCCCCGAACACGGCCTCGCGTGGGTCATCTGCGCGCTCACCATCACGTGGGCCAACGACACGCTGGCGTACTTCGCGGGTCGCTTCCTCGGGAAGCACAAGCTCTACCCCGCGGTCAGCCCGAACAAGACGTGGGAGGGCTTCTTCGGCGGCATGGTCGGCTCGGTGCTGGGCATGTTCGTCGCACGGGGCTTCTTCTTCCCTGTGTTCACCGTGTGGGACTGTGTGCTGCTGGGCTTCTTTGGTGGACTCCTGGGCCCCGTGGGCGACCTGTGCGAGTCCATGCTCAAGCGCGCGTACGGCGTGAAGGACTCCGGAAAGCTCATTCCCGGACACGGCGGTGTGTTGGATCGCATCGACGCGCTCGTGTTCAACGCGCCGCTGGTGTTCGTCTATGTGCAGTTCGTGAGGCACCTGTTGCCGTAAGTGCCCGTTTTCGCGCCTGCCCGTCTGCCACGCGCCCGTCGTTGCGCGTTGTCCAGGTCGGGGGGCGCGATTACTGTTGGGCCCATGCTCCAGAACCTCGGGTTCTTCATTCTTCTCCTGGGCGTGCTCGTGACGGTGCACGAGCTTGGCCACTTCCTCGTGGCCAAGGCCTGCGGGGTGAAGGTCCTCAAGTTCTCCATCGGGTTCGGGCCCAAGCTCATCGGCTTCACCAAGGGTGAGACGGAGTACCAGGTGGCCCTGCTGCCCCTGGGCGGCTTCGTGAAGATGGCGGGCGACTTGCCCCATGAGGAGCTGTCGCCGGAGGAGGCCTCCCGGGGCTTCCTGGCGGCGCCCCCCTGGAAGCGCGCCCTCATCGTGTTCGCGGGGCCGGCCTTCAGCCTGGTGTTCCCCGTCTTCGTCTACTTTTTCGTCTTCCTGGGCCCCCAGGAGACGCTGTCCACCCGCGTGGGCATGGTGTCTCCGGACATGGCCGCCGCCGCCGCGGGCATCCGCCCCGGAGACCGCATCCTCAAGGTGGAGGGCGAAGCCGTCCGCACCTTCGACGACATGCGTGACGCGTTCGTCGGCAAGTTCGAGCGCCCCGTGCCCATCACCCTGGAGCGCGATGGCCAGGAGCGCGTGGTGCAGGTGACGCCGGAGCGCAGCTCGGAGGTGTCCCCGGTGGACACCGTCGAGCGCGGGATGATTGGCGTGAGCCCCTATCCGCAGCCGCCGGTGGTGGGCGTGCTCGCGGACTCGGCCGCGGCGAAGGCGGGCCTCAAGAGCTTCGACCGGGTGCTCTCCGTCAACGGCGTGCACGTGCAGGACGAAGCGGCCCTCTACCGCGAGGTCGCCAAGGTGCCCGAGGGCACGCCGCTTTCGTTGAGCGTCGCGCGGCTCGCGCCCGTCGCGGTGGGCGCCGTCTCCGGCCGGGTGCCGGAGGTGACGCAGGTGTCCCTGCCGCGCCAGCCCGGTGAAGGCCCCGCGGCGCTGGGCGCCGAAGCCGTGGACCTCTACGTCGCGACGGTGGCGTCGGGCAGCGTGGCGGAAGGCGCGGGCATCCAGCCGGGTGACCGCATCGTGGCCATCAACGGCACGCCGCTGAAGTCCTTCAACAAGCTGGCGACGGTGCTCAACGGCCTGCAGGCGCAGCCCTTCACGCTCACGTGGCGCGGTGAACAGGGCGAGCGCACGGAGAAGCTGGCGCAGGCGCCGCTCAAGACACGTGACGACTACGGGCAGACGAGCGCGCCGCTGGTGTTCGGCGTGCGCCCGTGGAACTACAGCAGCGCGGACCTGCCGCCGGTGGAGAAGGTGACCATCGACCTGGGTCCGGTCGCCGCCTTCAAGGAGGCCGCGCTCATCGTCCCGAAGATCATCGGGCAGATGGTGCAGGTGCTGGGCGGGCTGGTGGTGGGCAAGGTGTCCCCCAGCACGATTGGCGGTCCCATCATGATGTACCAGCTCGCCGCGAAGAGCGCCGAGCAGGGCATGGACAGCTACCTCAACCTGATGGCCGTCATCTCCATCAACCTGGGCGTGATGAACCTGTTGCCCATCCCGGTCCTGGATGGCTTCGCGCTCCTGTCCGCCATCTGGGAGGGCATCCGCCGCCGCCCCATCCCCGTGCGCGTGCGCGAGGTGGCGAACATGGTGGGTCTGGCGCTGCTCGTCTTGCTGATGCTCCTGGCAGTGACCAACGATGTGACCCGCTAACCAAGAGGTGATGATGCGAGGACGCACCGCGCTCCTGCTGATGGGCATGGGACTGTTCGCTGGCTGCGCGACACGCGCGACGAAGCCCCAGCCCCCGGAGACGGATTCGGGCTCAGGCAAGGACGACCCGAAGGTGACCCGCCGGGAGAAGATGCCGGGCACGTACCTGGGTGAAGGCCTCGCTTCCTTCTACGGCCCCGGCCTCCACGGCCGGCCCACCGCCAGCGGGGAGAAGTTCAACCAGAACGCGATGACCGCGGCGCACCGCACGGCGCGCTTCGGCTCCTGCGTGAAGGTAATGAACATGGAGAACGGCCGCCAGGTGGAGGTGCGCGTCAACGACCGCGGCCCCTTCGTGGACGGTCGCATCATCGACCTGTCGAAGGCCGCCGCGAAGTCGTTGGACATGCTGGACAAGGGTCTGGCGCGCGTGCGGCTGTACCGGTGTGGCGTCCGCGTGTCAGAAGTGCCGCTGGACCTGTGGGCCATTCCGGCCTGAGCGCCGAAGGAAGGGACGTTGCCCGTGTTGCTCGCGCTGGACACCTCCACGCTGACGCTGTCGCTTGCCCTGGTGGAACGCCAGGGGAACGACGTGCGCACGGTGGAGCACGTGGTGGTGCTTCCTCCGGAGAAGCAGAGCGAGGCGCTGCCCGGCGTCGTCGGTGAGCTGCTTGCGCGCCACGGCCTGAAGCTGACGGACCTGGAGGGACTGGCGGTGGGCCTGGGGCCGGGGTCCTTCACGGGCCTGAGAATCGGGCTCGCCACGGTGAAGTCGCTCGCGTACGCGACGGGCCTCAAGGTGGCCGGCGCGTCGTCGCTGGCGGCGGTGGCGCTGGAGGGGCCGGAGGGTGTGCCGCTCTACTGCCTCGCCGTCGCGCGCCGGGACGACCTCTACCTGGGGGCCTACCGCCGCACGGGCCATACCGTGGAGGCACTGGAGCCGGAGACCGCGATGTCGCCGGAGGAGGTGGCCCAACGCATGGCCGCCGAACCCGCCGCGGTGGCGCTGGGGCCGGCGCTGACGGACTACCGGCAGGCCCTGGAGAAGCACGGAGTGTCACCCCACCGGCTCTTGTCCGGGCCTGCCTTCCCGTCCGCGGTGGAGGTGGGGCGGCTGGCGCGGCTGCCGGACGCGTATTCGATGCAGGCCCTGTTCGCGATGGAGCCGCACTACGTCCGGGCGTCGGAGCCGGAGCGCAACCCCAAGTTCCCGCCGCTGCCGGGCCCCGCGCCCACGTCGCGGTTCAAGGAAGACTGACCGCTTTTCAGGAGGGCCCCGCGCGTCGTGCTCGCGCCCCTGGGGGCGGTGGCGTAAAGGAGCCCTCATGAAAGAGAACCTTCAAATCGCGGTGGTGGGTGCCACGGGCGTGGTGGGCCGCGAGGTGCTGGCCGCGCTGTACGCGCGCGACGTGCCCATGGAGCAGGTGCGGGCCTTCGGCTCGGAGCGCTCCAAGGGCCTGGAGGTGGAGTACGGCGAGGACACGCTGGAGGTGGAGCTGGCCACGCCGGATGCCTTCAAGGGCATCCACCTGGTGCTGCTCGCCACGCCGGCGGAGGCCTCCCGCACGCTCGCCCCGGCAGCGCAAGCCGCTGGCGCCTGGGTCGTGGACGCGAGCAACGCCTTCCGGAGCGACGGCAACGTGCCCCTGGTGCTCCCGGGCTTCAACACCGAGGCGCTGGGGCCGGGCTTCACCTTCAAGGGCCGGGTGGTGTGCCTGCCGGGCATCATCACCAGCGCCACCGTGCACCTGGTGGAGCCCCTTCGCCGGGCGTTTGGCGTGGTGCGCGCGCAGGTGACGGCGCTGATGGGCGCCTCCAGCGCGGGCGTGCGCGGCATCTCCGAACTGGAGAAGCAGACCGCGGACCTGCTGTCCGGCCGGGAGCCGGAGCCCCAGGCGTTCCCCCACCGGGTGGGCTTCAACCTGGTGCCCCAGGTGGGCGGCTTCATGGTGAACTCCCCCTGGACAGAGGAGGAGGGCGGCTGGACGCTGGAGGCCGCGCGCCTGTTCGCCGCCCTCGGCGAGGTGCCCGTCCTGGCCGGCACCGCCGTGCAGGTGCCCACCTTCCACGGCCACGGGCTCTCCGTGAACGTGCAGCTCAAGAAGCCCGGCCCGGTGGAGCAGGTGCGCGCCGCGCTGAAGACATCCCCGTCTCTCAAGGTGCTGGATGCCCCGGGCGAGCGCATCTACCCCATGCCCATGCTGGTGATGGCCGACCCCGCCATCCATGTGGGACGGGTGCGCGCCTTTCCCCAGGCCCCGGAGTGGGTGACCCTCTTCGCCTCGGTGGACAACGCCGGCCGGGCCGCCGCCCAGTTGGTGGAAGCCGGCCTCAAGCTCACCGAACGCCCCTCCTGACAATTTGGCACGGCCCCTGGGGACCGCGTGTCTGTTTGGCGCGCGAACCGGGGGCTTTTGCCGCTGAATGGGCCATCCGGAAGGGTGTTGTCGGTGGCCCCGCGCTTGCTAGCTTCCGCCCCATCCATGCGCCTCCCTCTTGTTGTCGCCTTCCTGTTCTTCGCCCTCCCGGCCGTGGCCCAGACGGGAACGGCGGTGACGTTCACCACGACGGCCACCGCGCCCAACAACATAGTGGTCTCGGCCCGGGGTGACTGCGGCTCGACGCTGCGCTTCAACTGGAGCCGGACAGGGAACCTCTGCAACGGAGGAAACCTCTACTTCTATGTCACCACGGGGACCTGTGGGTCGCAGCCCGCGGCGACGGACCTCCAACTGGATGCCGTCACGGGCAACACCACGACGACGGGCGTCCTGACCTTCACCGTGGCCAGCGTGCTCGCCAAGCTGGCGACGCCGACGACGTGTGACTCGCAAACGACGGAGGTCACCTTCAAGCTGTGCGCCTCCACGCCGACCATCTCGGACTCCATCAACCTGACCTGCTCGTCGACGTACTCCAGCGTCGGGACCCCCCCTTTTCAGGTGAACTACGACCCCGAACCGCCCTCGGCGCCCTCGATTGGCGACATCATCGCCCGGGACTCGGCGCTGTCGGTCCAGGTGGACAACGCGGAGGCCGACTCCCTCGTCATCGTGGAACTCAACGCGCTGACGACGGCCGGCACGGATGACGCGGGCACGGGCGAGGTGACGGAAGGGCCCACGCTCAGCTTCCGCAAGGCCTCCAGCGAGGGGAACGTGGTGGCGGACGGGCTGATCAACGGGGTGACGTACCGGGTCCGGGCCAAGGTCCAGGACGAGGCGGGCAACGTGAGCGAACCGTCCGCCGCGCTGGAAGGCACGCCCGTGAAGAGCAATGGGTTGTTCGACGCGTACAAGAACGCCAACGGCCAGGAGGAGGGCGGTTGTTCGTCCACTGGCGGAGGTCTCGCGGGCGGTGCGGTGCTGGCCGCGCTGGGCCTCTGGCTTTCGTCTCGGAGGAAGGTGTCATGAGCAGCACGGCAGTGGGCCTGGGAGTCGCGGCGCTTCTCTTGGCGGTTCCGGCGGTGGCGCAGGAGGTGACGATCCCCACGCGCTCTCCGCGCACCGGCGCGATCATCTTCCGGGGTGGCGGCTACAAGCCGCGCATCGACTCCGAGAAGGACCTCCAGGGCACGCCCTACAAGGACACCTTCGGGGATGCGTCGCTGCTGCTCGTCGAACTGGAACTGCAGCGCTTCTTCTACCAGGGCATCGGTACGGCGGGCCTGGGCCTGTCGGCGGGCTACGGGGAGAAGTACGCCAACGCGGTGCTCGCGGATGGTGGCGGTGCGGCGGCGGACAAGGCGGCCCTCAAGGTGCTGCCCCTGCAGCTCAACGCCTTCTACAAGTTCGACTACGCCGCCTTCAAATGGGGCGTGCCGCTGGTGCCCTACGGCAAGCTGGGGCTCGTCTATTCGCCGTGGTGGATGACCAAGGGCAGCTCCACCGAGGTGGTGGACGGTGTCACGGCCAAGGGCGGCAAGTGGGGCTACGCGGGGACCCTGGGCGTGTCGTTCCTCCTGGACGTGCTGGAGCCGCGCTTCGCGCGCGACTTCGACTCCGACCTGGGCGTGAACCACTCGTACCTCTTCGCCGAGTACACCTACGCGGAAGTGAACAACTTTGGCGGTGGCGGCCTGAACCTGGGCAGCCGGCGCTGGATGTTTGGTCTGGCGTTGGATTACTAACGGAACGCCCATGGCGTCCCGTCCCCGCGCGCTCCCGAACTTCCCGCTGTTCCTCCTGATGGTCGCCGTGGGGCTCGTGGCCCCCGGCTGCCGGAGTGTGAGGCCCGACCTGGGCCCGGAGCGGACGCTGGAGGCGGGCGTGCCGGAGTCCTTCGGTTCGCCGAACGCGAAGGCGCCCTCCGTCACCTGGGACTTCGGGGACGGAACGCCGCCCCAGACGGCGCCAGGCGTGCGCCACGCGTGGGACGCGGCGGGCCGCTACACGGTGCGCGCGCTGGACGGGGAGAAGGAATTGGCCCGTGTCGTGCTCACCGTGGTGCCGCGCCCGGTGCTGCGCGCGGTGCCCGAGGATGCGCAGACGGTGCTCTGGGTGCCCCGCCTCCGCGGCAACGTGGAGGGGCTGGTGGACTTCTACGAGCGGCTCGTCGGCTCCCGCAACGCGCGCAGCTCGCTGGAGGATGCGCCGCTGGTGCCGCTCTTGCTGCGCAGCCTTTCGGGCGGCCCCACGGAGGTGGATCCCGAGGAGGGCTTCGGCTTCTTCCTGCTGCCGGGCTTCGACGGCGTGGTGGCGCTGCTGGGCGTGACGGACATGCGCGCGGCGTTGGAGGCGGTGTCGCGCGAACTGCGCAGCGCGGGCCACCGGGTGCTGCCCCAGGAGGACGGCAGCGCGCGCGTGGATCCAGTGGACGGCGGGCGCTCCATGCTGCTGTTCGCGGACCGGGGCTACGTGTACCTGGCGGTGCCGGACTCCCCGGACGCGCCCGAGCCCGGGGAGACGGTGAAGGCGCTCGCCGTGGTGGAGGATTCGCCGGACGTGAACGTCGTGCGCCGCCGCGTGCAGGCGCTGTCGGGGCCGGGCGTGTCGGAGAACGCGCTCCTGGGCGAACTGCGCGGCAAGGTGCGCGACGGCAGCGTGTTCCTCTTCTCGGCGCCGCCGGTGCCGGAGGCGGAGAAGGAGGACATGCCGGTGCGCGGCTTCTTTGGCGCGCTGGCGGTGCAGGCGGATCAGGTGGAGCTGGATGGGTTCTTGTCGTCGTCCCGGCCCCTGTTGGGCGCGACGCCGGGCCCGGCGTCGGCGCTGCTCGGGCGCGCGGCCGCGGGGCCGGTGGCGGCGGCGCAGCTGTCGGTGCCTCCGGAGGAGCTGGCGCGGCTGGTGTTCGGCTCGCCCGGTTCTCCCCGGCGGCAGCGGACACTGGAGCGCTGGCGCACGCAGGAACTGGACGCGGAGGCGCTCCTGAAGTCGCTGCGCGGGGACGTGGCGATGCTCGTCTACTTCGACGCGGCGGCCTTCTTCCAGAGCTTCATCCGCGACCAGCGCCCGGCCCCCAAGGGGACGGTGGTGATGGAGGCGGGGCTCACGTCGCTGCCGCCGGTGCTCCAACTCGTGCAGAAGCAGCTCCAGGACAACAAGCTCGTCTTCCAGAAGGACACGCAGGGGAACACCACGCGCTTCCGCACGCGGCTCCAGGAGCAGCCGGTGTCACTCACGCTCAGCCCCGAGCGCGCGACGCTGGAGGCGGGCGAGGTGCTCTCCGGCCGCGAGACGGGGGACGTGGGCGCCACGCTGCGCACGCGCTTCGGCGCGGACGCGTTCGGTCCTGGCCACCTGTCGCTGATGGTGGACCTGGGCCGGTTGCGCGCGGACCTCGCGGGCACGCGCTCGGTGCCGGGCGTGGGGCAGGGGCAGTTGCTCGCGAGCCAGGTGTTCGTCGGCGCGCTGCTGGAGCGGCTCACCCCGCTGGAGTACGGGTTCCTCGACTTCGCCCCCGCCGAGGGTGGAGGCCGGCTCCGGGGCCGCGTCGTGTTGCGCGAGCGCTAGCGCGCGGGTTTCGTCCGGGTGGAGCGAAGGCACTGGCGAGCGCCCCTGCCTTCGCGTTGGAACGCATGGCTCCCTGCCGGGGAGCTTGAGGAGGGCCTTCAGGCCATGTCCGTCACGGTGCTGTACTTCGCCGCGGCCCGCGAGCGCGCGGGCGTATCGCGGGAGTCCCTGGACGTGCCCGACGGCGCGCGCGTGTCGGACGTGCTGGCGCTGCTGGCCGCGCGGCACCCGGCGCTGACGCCGCTGCTGCCGCACCTGCGCGTGGCGGTGCAGCAGCAGTTCGTGGGCGCGGACGCTCCCGTGCCCCCGGACGCGGAGCTGGCGTTGATTCCGCCCGTGGCTGGAGGCTCGCCGGGCCTCTTCTCCGTGGTGGACCGGCCGCTCGTCCTGTCGGAGGTCGTGGACGCGGTGGCGGGTGAGTCCTGCGGCGGGCTGGTGACGTTCTCCGGGGCGGTGCGCAACCAGACGAAGGGCCGGCGCGTGCTGCGGCTGGAGTACGAAGCCTACGCGCCCATGGCGGAGGCGAAGCTCGCGGAGATTGGCCAGGAGGTCGCTCACCAGTGGCCGGGCACGCGGCTGGCCATCATGCACCGCGTGGGCACGCTGGTGCCGGGCGAGCTGGCCGTCGTCATCGCCGCG
This sequence comes from Corallococcus sp. bb12-1, assembly GCF_026626765.1. Classification (NCBI taxonomy): domain Bacteria; kingdom Pseudomonadati; phylum Myxococcota; class Myxococcia; order Myxococcales; family Myxococcaceae; genus Corallococcus; species Corallococcus sp. bb12-1. Next base: position 194,281 of record NZ_JAPNJZ010000024.1, read on the forward strand.
GCATCCGCGCACCGCAAGGAAGCCTTCCGGGGCTGCGAGCACGCCATCGAGCGGCTCAAGCAGGACGTGCCCATCTGGAAGAAGGAGTTCTTCGAGGACGGCGAAGTGTGGGTCGGCCTGGGGCCCTGACGCGGCCCCGGAGTCGTCCCACGAACAGCCCTACCGCACGCCCAGGCTCGCGGGGACGGTGATGCGCGCGCCGCCGTCCTGCTGGCGCGAGGCCTTCTCCTCGGCGGACAGGGGCTTCATCGGTTGATCCAACCCGAGCGCCTTGCGCCGCGCCTCCTCCTTGTCGTGGGCGGACTGGAGCGCGCGCGCGTTGCTCGCGGCGATGCGCTGCGGATCCGGCCCCATGGCGAGGAAGGCGACGGGCACGCTCAGGAAGAGGAGGGCCGCGATGATGATCCACGCCACGTCGCGCACGCGGAAGCGGTCCGCGCGCTCCTTCACCACCGAGGGCTGCACGAGCAGCCGCAGCTCTCCCTCCACGAGCCGCAGCGTCATGCCCTCGCGCAGCTCCAGCGACACGCGGCCGGGCGCGCCCGTGAGCTCCTCGGGGGCCACGTCGTGGAAGGCGTCGCCCTTGAGGCTCTTCTCCACGCGGGCCGACGGCGGCACGTGGATGCGCCAGCCCTTCGCGGTGCGCTCGGCGAGGAGGAAGGGCTCTTCGGGCAGGGTGAAGCCGTAGAGGGGCAGGGGGGCCGTCTCGTCGGGCGCGGCGTGGACCTGGCGCAGCTCGGGGCCATAGCTCCAGGCCTCCGCCAGGGAGGTGCCCCAATACAGCTCGCAGAAGAGTCCGCCGTCCGCCACGTTGGCGGAGGGCGCGGGAACGGTGGCCATGTCGGGTCGGAGCATAAGGCCTTCGCTCCCTTCGGGCCCGGCTTCCTGCTGGGGGCGTCCCCTGGCGGACGCCACCGAGCCCGGTCGCCCGCCAGGAGGACGGCCCCGGCTCAGGTCTCCGTCAGGGCCTTGAGCAGCGTCTCCAGCGTCTCGAAGTGCAGCGGCTTCACCAGGTGCGCGTCGAAGCCGGCGGCCTTGGAGCGCTGGCGGTCCGACTCCTGGCCATAGCCCGTCACCGCCACCAGCTTCATCGCGCGGGGCTCCTCCTGCTGCCGCAAGAGCCTCGCCAGCTCGTAGCCGTCCATCACCGGCAGGCCGATGTCCAGCAGGGCGATCTCCGGAAGGAAGCCCTTCGCCGCCTCCAGGCCACTGGGGCCGTCGTAGGCCACGCGCGTGTCGCAGCCGAGGAACGCCAGGGATTCGGAGAGCACGTCCGCCGCGTCCTTGTTGTCGTCCACGATGAGCACGCGCGCGTTCACGGAGGTGGGCTCCGTGGGCACCAGGGCGCCGGGCTGCGGCACGGGCAGGGCGGCGGGCACCTCCGCCTCCAGCGCGGGCAGGCGCACGGTGAAGGTGCTGCCGCGTCCCCGGCCCGCGCTGTGGGCGCTGATGGTGCCTTCGTGCAGAGACACGAGGCTCTTCGCGATGGCGAGCCCCAGTCCGAGCCCGCCCTGGGAGCGATCCAAGGCCTGGTGCTCCTGCACGAAGAGGTCGAACACGCGCGGCATCATCTCCGGTGCGATGCCCACGCCGGTGTCGCGCACGCTGATGACCAGCTCCTTGCCCTCGCGCGAGCCCGTCACCGCGATGAAGCCGCCCGGTTCGGTGTACTTCGCGGCGTTGGTGAGCAGGTTGGCGAACACCTGCGCCAGCCGCGTGGAGTCTCCGTCCAGGGCCGTGCCGTGCTCCGGCAGGTCCACCTCCAGCGTGTGCTGGCGCTGCTCGATGAGGGGGCTCGTCTGTTCAATCGCCTTGGCCACCACGTCGGTGAGCGTGGTGCGCTCGCGCTTGAGGGTGACCTTGCCCCGGGTGACGCGGCTGACATCCAGCAGGTCGTCCACCATCCGCACCAGGTGCGTCACCTGCCGCTCGATGAGCGTGCGCTCGCGCTCCGCGACGGTGTCGCCCCTCAGGCGCATGAGCTGGAGCGCGGTGAGGATGGGGGCCAGGGGGTTTCGCAGCTCATGGCCGAACATCGCCAGGAACTCGTCCTTGGCGCGGTTGGCGGACTCCGCCTCGCGCCGCGCGGTGGCCAGCTCCGTCACGTCGAAGACCACGACGATGATGGCCTCCACCTGCCCCTGGGCGTCCGTCATCGGCTGGTAGACGAAGTCGAAGAAGATCTCCTGGGCCTGATCCGGGGCGTGGTTGAAGACGATGCGCACGGAGCGGCCGATGAAGGGTTCGCCCGTTGAATAGACGCCGTCCAGCAGCTCGTAGATGCCCTGGTGGGCCAGGTCCGGCAGGGCCTCGCGGATGCCCTTGCCCATCACGTCGCGGTGGGCGATGAGTCGCAGATAGTTCTGGTTGGCGAACTCGTAGATGTGCGTCGGTCCACGCAGGATGGCGATGCCCACGGGGGCGTGCTGGAAGATGCGCGCCAGCCGCTCACCGTGCGCGGCCTCCAGCGCGCGCAGGCGCGAACGCGTGAGCTGGGCGGTGACGCGCGCGAGCAGCTCCCGGGTGGAGAACGGCTTCACCAGGTAGTCGTCCGCGCCCGCGCGCAGGCCCTCTTCCTGCGCCTCCTCGCCCGCGCGCGCGGACAGCAGGATGATGGGCACGTGCCGGGTGCGCTCGTCGGCGCGCAGGGCCTGGATGAGGCCGAAGCCGTCCAAGCGCGGCATCATCACGTCGGTGAGGATGAGGTCCGGGGGACGGGCGCGCGCGGCCTGGAGCGCGTCCTCGCCATCCGCCACCGCCTCCACCGTCCAGGTGGCGCCGAGCAGCCGGCCCACGTAGTCGCGCATGTCGGCGTTGTCGTCCGCGAGCAGGATGCGGGAGCGCTCCACCGGCCCCAGCGCGGAGGTGTCGACGCGCGTCGCGGGCGCGCCATCCTCCGCGAGCGCGGGGGGACTTCCGGGCATCCATCCCAGGGCGTCGCGCACGTAGGGATCCGCGCCGGCCAGCGGGGCGCGGCGGTGCCGGGCGGACATCACCTGCTCCTTCGGCAGGTGGGTGAAGCCCGCGGGGATGCGCACGGTGAACGTCGTGCCCCGGTCCACCTCGCTCTGCACGGAGAGGGTGCCCCCGTGCAGGCGCACCAGCTCATGCACCAGCGCCAGCCCGATGCCGGAGCCCTCGTGGGAGCGCGCGCGGGCGTTCTGGATGCGGTGGAAGCGCTCGAAGACGCGGGGCAGCTCGTGCTCGGGGATGCCGGTGCCGGTGTCGGTGACGCGCAGCTCGGCGTGCCCGTCGTGCCAGCCCTGCGCCACGCGGATGCTGCCCGTGAAGGTGAACTTCAGCGCATTGGACAGCAGGTTGAGGACGATCTTCTCCCACATCTCGTGGTCCACCCAGGCCGGCTCCGGCAGGGGAGGACAATCGACGTCGAGCACCAGCCCCGCGCGCTCGACGGCGGAGCGGAAGGCGCTGGCGAGTCCCGCGGTCAGGGTCGAAAGGTCGGTGGGCTCATACGCGGCCTGCACGCGGCCGGCTTCGATGCGCGCGAAGTCCAGCAGCATGTTGACCAGCTTGCGCAGGCGCACGGCGTTGCGGTGCACCGTGTCCAGCGAGTCGCCCTGGAGCGCGCGCTCGGGGGTGGCGAGCGCGTCCTCGGTGGGGCCCAGCAGGAGCGTGAGCGGCGTGCGCAGCTCGTGGCTGATGTTGCTGAAGAAGGCCGTCTTCGCTCGGTCGAGCGCGGCGAGCGACTCCGCGCGCTGGCGCTCCTCCTCGTAGGCGCGCGCGTTGGCGAGCGTGGAGGCGACCTGTTCGGCGGTGAGCTGGAAGAACGTGTGGTAGCGCGCGTCGAGCAGGCGCCGGGGGCTCACCCCACCGACGAGGAAGCCGTAGGGCCGCGTCTGGCCCGGCCGCGCCAGGGCCCGCACCACCGCCCTGGGAGGAGGACTGTTCCAGCGACCTCCGGGCAGCTGCCCCATGCGCCGTGGCAGGTCCTCCACGACGACCGCTTCGTTGGTGCGGGCGGCCTGGGCGAAGGGCCAGTCGGTGTCGTCCTCGTGGGTCAGCGATTGCCGGAGCGTGACCGTGGCCAGCGTGGGTTCCGCCAGCAGGCTGCTGCCCACGCGGCGGACGGTGAAGCCGTCACCGTCCACCAGGTAGAGCAGGGTGAAGGGCAGGTCCCGGTCATTGCCCGCGAGCACGTCCATCGCGATGCGGCAGGCCTGCTCGGAGGACTTGGCGTCGGCGGTCCGGGCGGCCAGGTCCCGGAGCATCCGCAACTGCCGGTCGTGCTGCACCTCCTCGGTCGTTTCGCGCACGGTGTTGAGCACGCCGCCCACGCCCCCCTCTTCATCGGGGATGGGGCTGTACGAGAACGTGTGGAACGTCTCCTCCATGAACCCGCGGCTGTTGATGAACAGGGGAAGGTTCTCGTTCCAGGTGGCGGACGCGCCTTCGAGCACGCCCCGGGCCATGGGGCCGACGACGTCCCAGATCTCCTTCCACACCTCGCCGCCGGGAGCACCGAGGGAGCCCGGGTGCTTGTGGCCGAGCACCGGCCGGTAGGCGTCGTTGTAGATCTGGATCATCTCCGGGCCCCACCACATGAGCATGGGGAACCGGTTGTTGAGCACCACGCCCACCATCGTCTTCAGGCTGATGGGCCAGTCGCGCGACGGACCGAGCGGCGTTTGGGACCAGTCCAGCGAGCGCACCAACGCCCCCATTTCGCCGCCCCCCGCGAAGTGGCGGTCTTCGGAAGGAGTGGGGGACAGGGGCAAGGGCAGGGGCATGCGAGCCTCTTGGAATGCGCGGAGCGGGAGAAAAGAGCGCCCCGGCTTCTAAGGGGTGAGCACGGGCCTCTGCAATCGACGCGGAGGCCGGCAGGCATGAAGGAACGGCCATTCCCTCAGGGGCTCTGTGCGCCGGATGCAGGGCGGAGGAGCAGGCAGGCGGCTTGGTCCAGGGCCTCAGGGAGGCGTCGGGGTGACGACGCGCTTCGGCTCCTGCGCTGGGGAGGGGGAGCCAGCGTCCTGCGCCAGCCCGGAGGTGGCGGTCGTGGGCGTAGCGGGGACCATGGGCGCGGGCTTGCCAGCGGAAGGAGAAGCGGGCGTCACCGCCTGCGGGGTGGGCGTGGAGGCCGCTGAACCGACCATGGCGGTCGGGGCCACCGTGGAGGCCGCAGCCCCGACCGTGGCGGTCGAGGCAGTCACCGCCCGCGGGGCGGGAGTGGCGGCCGCAGCTCCGGCCGTGGCAGGCGGCGTCGCGGCCTTCTGCACCGTGGAAGGGGCCGCTGCTGCAATCCCTGTCGTGCCTCCGTCCACCGTCGGTGTCGTGCCTCCCGCTGAAGCCGGTGGGGGCACGGCATGCGCGGTCGCCGCGCCGCCCATCGTGGCATGCGGAGCCACGGGCGCGGACGAAGGCAACGCGCGACGGATCTCCGCGCCCGCGGTGGCCACGATGCCAATCGACAGGAAGAGGAACCCGGCCGTCTGCGCCACCGTCTCCACGCGCGGCGGAATGCGCCGGCCACTCACCGCTTCGACGGCGAGCAGCAGCACCCGGCCTCCATCCAGCCCCGGCACCGGCACCATCGTCAGCAGCGCCAGCGCCACCGACGCCGCCACCATCGCGCGCACCAGGGCATCCAGCCCGGACGCGGTGGACGACGCGACGTCGGAGGACTCCTGGCGCATCAGCGCGCCCGGCCCGCCCCGGCCCGTGACGCCCGGTCCCCGCACCAGCGTGACCAGCGTGGACAGCGCCTCGGAAGCCACGCGCCCCGTGTGGACGAGGGCCTGCCTGAAGGCCTCGCCGGGCGCGTGCGTGCGGAACACGTACTGCTGGCTCACGCCGATGCGCCCCGTTCCCCGCTCATCCGCCCGGGGCCGCACCTTCACCGTGCGCGGCTCACCGTGGCGCTCCACCGCCAGGTCCAGCTCGCGACCCACGCCGTCCGCCACCCGCGTGACGAAGCCCGACCAGTTCTCCAGCGGCTTGCCGTCCACGCGCATCAGCCGGTCCCCCGGCAGCAACTGCGCGCGCGCCGCCTCCGAACCGGGCAGCACCGTGCCCACCGTCAGCGGCACCACCACGTGCGTGCCCGACGAATACAGGGCGAACAGCAGGCCCAGCGCCACCGCGTAGTTCGCCACCGGCCCGGCCAGGATGATGGCCATCCGCTTGAGCGGCCCCAGCGTGCCGAACCCCGTCGTGTCCTCTTCCGCGGAGCGGTGCGGGTTCATGCCCTGCAGGTTCGCGGACGCACCCAGCGGAATCGCGCCCAGCACGAACTGCGTGCCGCCCAGCCGGAACGACAGGAGCGGCGGCCCGAAGCCCACGGTGAAGCGCGGCACCCGCACGCCCAGCAGGCGCGCGGCCACCAGGTGCCCCAGCTCATGCACGATGAGCAGCGCCCCGAGGGCGAGCAGGACGAACAGGTAGTGCATCCGGTGCCGTCCGCGCCTACAGCTTGCGGCGCTTCCCGGTGCGCTTGTACGTCACGTAGTCGGACAGGATGGTGCCGTGGTCGAAGCACAGGTCCTTCGGCAGCGCGTCCAGCGTGAAGGTCTTCGCCTCCGCCGCGTCGTCCGCGCCCACCGGCTCACCCTTCGCCTGCGCGATGAACACCGTGGAGATGGTGTGCAGCCGCGGGTCGCGCTTCGGATCCGAATAGCTGAAGAACTGCTCCTCCAGCGTCACGTCCAGCCCCGTCTCCTCCTTCGCCTCGCGGATGGCCGCCTTGTCCAGGGGCTCGCCCTCGTCCACGAAGCCGCCGGGCAGCGCCCAGCCCACGGGCGGGTTCGCACGACGGATGAGCACGATGCGCTCGCCGGACAACTCGATGATGCAGTCCACGGTGGGTTTGGGGTTGCGGTATTCAGGCATGGCGTCGCACTCTACCCTCGCCCCCACCCGAGCGCCCGCTTCGGATGCCTCCCGTGGGCGATGGTGCGTGCCGTGTCTACCCTCCGACGCCTCTGCTTCGCTGTCTTCGCGCTCGCGGCCCCTTCGCTGGCGGGCTGCCTGCCGTACAGCCAGAACGAGGGCGAATACGAACTGACCCCCGTGGAGGTGCTGCGGGACGACTGCGGCCTGCTGCCGCAGGTGGTGAGCAACTTCCAGCTCGCCCTCCAAATCTCCGGTCGCGTGGTGCGCGCGGACTTCGGCGTGCAGAACATGCAGCTGCTCGGCTACTTCCTGGAGGAAGGGGAGGCGTTCACCGCCGACGGCAGCGTGGCCAACGTGAGCACCACGACCAACGGTCAGGAGTGCCTGCTCGATCAGGTCCGCGTGCACCTGGACGCCACGACGCAGTGCCAGACGCAGTTCAATGGTCAACTGCGGCTCGCCTACGACTCCAACGGCGTCACCAGCTGCACCTGCGAGCTGTGGGTCCGCTTCGAAGGCGTTCAGGGCAACACCCGCTGCGAAGAGTCGCCTTGAGACTCGGGGGCCGGGCCCCTACAACAGGAGGGCTGTTCCCACGCGCAATGGAGGGACGCCCATGGCTGACCCGCAGGCAATCGACTCGGTCCTGACCGAGTCCCGCGTCTTCCCCCCGCCCGAGGACTTCTCCCGGCGGGCCCACATCCGCAGCATGCAGGACTATCAGCGGCTGTGGGACGAGGCCGAGAAGGACCCCCAGAAGTACTGGGGGGACCGTGCCCGCGAGGAGCTCTATTGGAAGGAGCCCTTCCAGACGGTGCTGGAGTGGAAGCCGCCCCACGCGCGTTGGTTCATCGAGGGCCGGACCAACCTCTCCTACAACTGTCTGGACCGGCACCTGCCGAAGCTTTCGGACAAGCCCGCCATCCTCTTCGAGGGGGAACCCGGCGACCGCCGCGGCGTCACCTACGGTGAGCTGTCGAAGCAGGTGAACCGGCTGGCCAACGGCCTCAAGTCCCTGGGCGTGAAGAAGGGCGACCGCGTGGGCATCTACCTGCCCATGGTGCCCGAAGCAGCCGTCGCGATGCTGGCGTGCGCGCGCGTGGGCGCGGTGCACTCCGTGGTGTTCGGCGGCTTCTCCGCGGAAGCGCTCCAGGAGCGCATGAAGGACATGGGCGCGAAGGTGCTGCTCACCGCGGACGGCGGCTGGCGCAAGGGCGCCGTGGTGCCGCTGATGAAGAACGTGGAGGCCGCGCTCCCGAACGCCCCCAGCATCGAGAAGGTCGTCGTCCTCACGCGCACCGGCGACGGCAAGCTGCCCGAAGGACCGAAGTTCCTGGCCTGGGATGCGCTGGTGAAGGCCCAGTCGGACACCTGCGAGCCGGAGTGGGTGGAGAGCGAACACCCGCTGTTCATCCTCTACACGTCCGGCTCCACCGGGAAGCCCAAGGGCGTGCTGCACACCACGGCGGGCTACGCGATGAACGCGTCGCTCACCACGCGGTGGGTGTTCGACCTGCGCGAGGACGACATCTACTGGTGCACCGCGGACGTGGGCTGGGTGACGGGCCACACGTACGTCGTCTACGGCCCGCTGATGAACGGCATCACCACGGTGCTCTACGAGGGCGCGCCCACGCAGCCGGGGCCGGACCGCTTCTGGGACATCATCGAGCGCTACAAGGCCACCATCCTCTACACCGCGCCCACCGCCATCCGCGCCTTCATGCGCCTGGGTGACGGGCCGGTGAAGCAGCACGACCTGTCCTCGCTGCGCCTGCTGGGCAGCGTGGGCGAACCCATCAACCCCGAAGCGTGGATGTGGTACCGCGACGTCATCGGCGGCGGCCGCTGCCCCATCGTGGACACGTGGTGGCAGACGGAGACGGGCAGCATCATGATCTCCCCGCTGCCCGGCGCCACGCCCACCAAGCCCGGCTCCGCTACCTTCCCGCTGCCCGGCATCCACGCGGAGATATTGGACCGCGATGGCAAGCGGGTGCCGAAGGGGCAGGGCGGTCTGCTGTTCGTGACGAAGCCCTGGCCATCCATGCTGCGCACCGTCTACGGGGACCCGGAGCGGTACGTGAGCACGTACTTCAGCGAACTGCCCGGCATGTACTTCACCGGCGACGGCGCGCGCACGGATCCGGACGGCTACATCTGGCTGATGGGCCGCGTGGACGACGTGGTGAACGTGGCCGGCCACCGCCTGGGCACCGCGGAGGTGGAGAGCGCGCTCGTGTCGCACCCGAAGGTGTCGGAGGCCGCCGTGGTGGGACGCCCGGACGACCTGAAGGGCACCGCGCTGGTCGCCTTCGTGACGCTCAAGCAGGGCAACGCCCCGTCGGACGCGCTCAAGAAGGAGCTGGCCACGCACGTGGGCAAGGAGATTGGCGCCATCGCCCGGCCGGATGACATCCGCTTCGCCGAAGGGCTCCCCAAGACGCGCTCGGGGAAGATCATGCGCCGGCTGTTGCGCGACGTGGCCGCGGGCAGGAAGTCCACGCAGGACACCACCACGCTGGAGGACCTCAACGTCCTGGCCGCGCTCAGTCAGAACGACGAGTAGGCCCGCGCGCGCTGCTCAGGGACGGCCGTCCTCCGCGCCCTTGCGGGGGCGGCCGTGCTTGTCCTTCACGTTCTCCCGGTCTTCCTTGCTCCACCAGATGCGGGAGCTCCACAGGGCGGGGCCCAGGACGACCGTGAGGACGAAGAACACGACCAGGCCCACCACGATCTCCGTCAAGGCTTCCTCCAGGGGTCCGTGGCAACGGGTGCGCAGGGACCGGAAAAGGCAACCCTAGCGTCCCCGTCCCGTGGGTGCCACGAGAGGCGGTCGGGCAGGAAGTAGCTCGGAGCGACGCGCCCATTGCCCCTGTGCATGCCGCAGGGCGGCGAGCTGGCCTCCGCCGACCTTTCAGAGTCCGGGAGGCCCCACTCGGACGGCGAGGGCCCGGGTGCTTCGCGGTCGGGCAACCTGCCTGGGCGGGCAGCGGGCGGCAGTCCTGCTAGATTGCGCCCCCATGAACCGATTCTCCTCGACCCTGTTCACCGCGCTGCCCCTGACGGCGGTGCTGGTCGCCCCTGTCGCGGATGCCTGCACCAGCATGCTGGTGACCAAGGGCGCCACGACGGACGGCTCCACGTTCATCACCTATTCGGCGGACTCGCACGAACTGTACGGTGAGCTGTACCACACGCCCGCGCGCCGCCACGCGGCCGGGGCACAGCGCGACATCGTCGAATGGGACACCGGCAAGTTCCTGGGGCGCATCAAGGAACTGCCCGCCACGTACTCCGTGGTGGGCAACATGAACGAGCACCAGCTCTCCATCAGCGAGTCCACCTTCACGGGCCGCAAGGAGCTGGAGGGGCCCTCGGGCCTCATCGACTACGGCTCGCTCATCTACGTGGCGCTGGAGCGCGCGAAGACGGCGCGCGAGGCCATCCAGGTGATGACGGACCTGGTCGCCGAATACGGCTACGCCTCCACGGGTGAGACGTTCTCCATCGCCGACCCGAAGGAGGCGTGGCTCCTGGAGATGATTGGCAAGGGAGCCGGCCAGAAGGGCGCGGTGTGGGTGGCCCGCAAGCTCCCCGACGGCGTCATCTCCGCGCACGCCAACCAGGCGCGCATCCGCCAGTTCCCGCTGGGTGACCCCGCCACCACGCTGTACTCGCCGGACGTCATCACCTTCGCGCGCGCGAAGGGCTGGTACACGGGCGCGGACAAGGACTTCAGCTTCGCGGACACGTACCACCCGCTGGACTTCGGCGGGCAGCGCTTCGGCGAAGGGCGCGTGTGGAGCATCTTCCGCCGCGCGGCCCCGTCCCTGAAGCTGGGCCTGGAGTACGCGGATGGCGCGGACCTGAACAAGCGCCTGCCCCTGTGGGTGAAGCCGGACAAGAAGGTGTCCGTGCAGGACGCGATGGCGCTCATGCGCGACCACTTCGAAGGCACCGCGCTGGACATGTCCAAGGACGTGGGCGCGGGCCCCTACGCGGCGCCCTACCGCTGGCGCCCGATGACGTGGGACGTGGACGGCAAGAACTACGTCCACGAGCGCGCCATCTCCACGCAGCAGACGGGCTTCTCCTTCGTCGCGCAGATGCGCGGCTCGCTGCCGGACGCCATCGGCGGCGTGCTCTGGTTCGGCGTGGATGACACGTTCACCACCGTCTACACGCCCATGTACGCGGGCATCCGGCAGGTGCCGAAGAACTTCTCCCAGGGCGTGGCCAGCCGAGGCGACTTCTCCTGGGATTCGTCCTTCTGGGTCTTCAACTGGGTGTCGAACCAGGCCTACGGGCGCTGGAGCGACATGATCGTGGACGTGCAGAAGGCCCAGGGCGAACTGGAGGGCCAGTTCCTCGCGGATCAGGCCAACGTGGAGAGCATCGCGCAGACGCTCTACAAGCGCACGCCCGAGCAGGCCCGCCAGTACCTCACCGAGTACTCGCTCCAGCAGGGCGACAAGGTGCACGCGCGCTGGCGCAAGCTGGGCGAGCAGCTGCTCGTGAAGTACATCGACGGCAACGTGCGCGACGCGACGGGCAAGGTGAACCACCCCCGCTACCAGGACGCGTGGTACCGCCGCATCGCCGCGGACAACGGCGCCCGCCTGGAGTCGCGCGAGAAGCCCGAGCCGAAGCCCCAGGCCCCCGCGGCTCCGACGCCGGCCCCCGCCGCGGCTCCGGCGACCCCGAAGCCCACCGTCGCTCCGGCCCCCTGAGGTTGCCCCTCGGGGCGAGGCACACCGGGAGCCCCCGCCCGGTGTCCCGCTCCGGTCCGCGGGTCGCGGCTGTGACGCGGCGTCCGCCCCCGACCCGCGCGGTGCGAAGCCGCGCGGGTCCTTCACGTTCACGCGTGTGTCCACGCGTGGCTTGTGGCAGTCACGGGCCCGGGCGGAAGCGCGCCCCTTCGCGAAGGACGGTTCCTTGAGTGACGCTTCCCTGGTGACAGCCCCTCCGCTTCGGGACGACGAGCTGGCGGACTTCCTCGTACGCACCAGCCGCACGTTCGCGCTCGCCATCCCGTTGCTGGAGGAGCCCCTGCGCCGCGAGGTCGGCCTGGGCTACCTGCTGCTGCGCGTCGCCGACACGCTGGAGGACGCCGCCCCCTGGTCGCGCGAGGAGCGGCGCGAGGCCCTGGCCGGCTTCGAATCGCTGCTCCATGAGGACCCGGCGGCGGACGTGGGGGCCCTGGTGAGTGGCTGGCTGTCGCGCCGTCCGACGGAGAACGCGGGCTACCTGGAGCTGTTGGAGCGCACCCCCGCGCTGCTGGCGAGCCTGGACGCGCTGCGCACGGAGGCCGGCGCCATCCTGCGCCACTTCGTGCTGAAGACGGTGCGGGGCATGCGTGACGTGCTCGCGGGCGCCACCACCGAGGGCCTGCTGACGCTGCACTCGCTCCAGTCGCTGCGTGACTATTGCTACATCGTGGCGGGACTCGTGGGGGAGCTGCTCACGGACCTGTTCGTCCTGGATCCGCGTCTCGCGCCCTATTCGCCGAACCTGCGCGCGCTGGCCCCGCTGTTCGGCGAAGGGCTGCAACTGGTCAACATCCTCAAGGACGTGCGGCAGGACCGGCAGGAAGGCCGCGCGCTCCTGCCCGCGAACGTGGAGCTCCAGGACGTGGAGCGGCTGGCGGGCGAGGACCTGGTCGCGGCGGCCCGCTACGTGAGGGCCCTCTACGGCGCGGGCGCCCCCCGGGACGTGCTCGCCTTCACCACGCTGCCCCTGTTGCTGGCGCAGGCCACGCTGGAGCTGCTGATCCGCGACGGCGCCGGCGCCAAGGTGTCCCGCGCCGTGGTGCACGCCCAGATGGACGCGCTCCAGGCCTCGCTGGACCGGGGCATGCTCCCCGAGTCCGTGGAAGCGCTCGCCGGCCCCGTGCCCGGCAGCCCCTGAAAAGCGTTGGGAAGGCCGCAACTTCCAGGCGCCTGCATCGGATAATTCCAATGCAGGTGTTTCCCCCCTCTGGAGTGCGTCCCCCATGAACTGCGCCCGCTCGTCCCCGGCGGTCATCGTGTACTTCCCCGCGCGTCCGGACGCGGCGCCCGCCCGGGTGCAGCGCCGTATGCTGCGGGCGGCGCGGGACGGCCAGGATTCGGGGGGGCTGCCCTTCGCCGCCACGCGTCAGCGTGGGCTGTGGACGTTCCAGACGGCGACGGGGCCGGAGCGGTGGTTGCCGGGTCGGGTGCGGGGGCAGGCGCGGATGCACGCGTTCCTGGTGGAGGTGCTGGGCTTTGGCGGCTTCATCCGGGGCTACGACGTGGCGGCGGACACGCGCAGTGATTCGATTCCGGGGCACCCGGACTTCGCGAAGAACTTCGACCTGTTCCTGCACCACTACGCGGGCGCGCTGCTCAAGCGGGTGGCGCCGGAGTCCGCGTTCGGGCGGGCGCTGGGGCAGGTGGTGATGCTCAACGGCCAGCAGTGGGCCGGGCTGGGCTTCACGTTGACGGACGCGGGCCAGCGTCTGGTGGACGCGTGGCTGGCGGAGCAGGGCGTGGTGCTCAGCGCCGCGGCTTGAGTGACCCGGGTGGCCCGCGTGGCTGCCTGCTTCCGGAGGGGTTTGGGGGGGCCCTCCGGGAGGCCTCTGGGCGGACGGCGGGCTTTTCGGATAGGGAAGGGGGGATGACTGCCCTGGCCTATCCCATGCCGCTGTGTGTCGCGCCGATGATGGACTGGACGGACCGGCACTGCCGGTACTTCTTCCGTCAAATCACGCGCCACACCCTGCTCTACACGGAGATGGTGACCACGGGCGCGGTGCTGCACGGCAAGCGCGACCGCCTGCTGGGCTTCACGCCAGCCGAGCACCCCGTCGCCCTCCAACTGGGAGGCTCGGAGCCGGAGGATCTGGCGGCCTCCGCGCGCATCGGCGAGGAGTGGGGCTACGACGAGATCAACCTCAACGTGGGGTGCCCCAGCGACCGCGTGCAGTCCGGCCGTTTCGGCGCGTGCCTGATGGCGGAGCCGGACCTGGTGGCCCGGGGCGTGGCGGCGATGCGGGAGGCGGTGCGCATCCCGGTGACGGTGAAGTCGCGCATCGCCATCGACGACCTGGAGGAGTGGACGACGCTGGAGGACTTCGTGCGGCGTGTGTCCCAGGCAGGCTGCACGCGCTTCATCGTGCATGCGCGCAAGGCGTGGCTGAAGGGCCTGAGTCCCAAGGAGAACCGGGACGTGCCGCCGCTGAGATACGACCTGGTGTACCGGCTGAAGCAGGAGTTCCCGCACCTGGACATCAGCCTCAACGGCGGGGTGAAGACGCTGGACGCGGCGGCCGAACACCTGCCCCGCGTGGACGGCGTGATGATGGGCCGGGCCCCCTACGAGTCGCCCTACCTGCTGGCGGAAGCGGACCGGCGCTTCTTCGGAGGCACGCAGGCGCCTCCCACGCGGCATGAGGTGGTGGACGCGATGATGCCGTACATCGAAGCGCAGCGGAGCCAGGGCGCGCCGCTGGGCGCCATCACCCGGCACATGCTGGGCCTCTTCCAGGGCCTGCCGGGCGCGCGCGCGTGGCGCCGGCACCTGAGCGAGAACGCCCACCAGGATGGCGCGGGCCCAGAGGTGGTGCTCGCCGCCGCCGCGAAGGTGCCGCGCGAAGCGGCGCTCCAGGCCGTGGCCTGACATCCGCCAGCCGGTGTGTGTCTTTGGCGGGGCGCATTGTTTTCGTGGCGTGAATCGCGGCCTCCAATGTATCGAGGGCAAGCCGGGTCTGTTTCACGTCGCACGGTTCGTGATGAACGGTCGGAAGCCGCCGAGCGCTAAAGGGCATCCCTTTAAACCTCTTGCTTGACGTAATCGACGGTGCCGGCAGCGAGGACGCGTGATGTCGCGACCTGCCGGCGCACCTCGCTCCCCGGGGCGTAGCCTTTCTTCGTCCGTGGTTTCGGCCCGCGAGGGTGCTTGAGGAGCATCGCTGGGTCGACGTGCCTTGCCATTTTCACGAGCGTCCGGGCCAGTTGCCCCCTGTGTCAGGGAAGTTGTCGCCTCGGCTGAGCGGCCGGGATGACCACTGCCTGGGTGCGAGCGGAGGGGGGATACATACTTGGAGGCCCGGAATGCGCGGGCCACTCCCAGCCTGGTACTGCGCGCCGCCACCGCGCGACGCGCAGCATGAGTCCCACCGAGAACCGCGAGCGGTCGTTAGGGAATGGGGCGCCTCGGTTGGTGGGCGAAGGCCTCCTTCAGGCACTTCAGCTTGGAAAGGCCATCTTTGAGACGCGCCTGGGTGCGGACGCCATAAACCTTGCTCGTCCAGTAGCGAGTTCCACCAGTTCGAAACCCTGCTTCGGTTCGAATGATGCGATGAGGTCGCTCAGGATTTCGAGTGTTTGGATGCGTGTCGTTGCGCTGCCCTCGCGCAGGAACTCGCCCAGGAACGGCACGACCGCCAGGACCACGGGAAAGTAGGTCCCGGCGTGGTTGTTCCCGAGCGCGTAGAGGACGCGCGAGTAGACCGCGTCGGCCGTTTCCGGGGTCGCGGCCGCCAGTGCTCGCAGCGCCTGGGGGACTTCATCCGCCGGGTTCCAGGAGGGTTGGCGCTCCTGAGCCCAGCGGACATGTTCGAGCCCCTTCAGCACGGTGCTCAGGCGGGCAGGGACTTCAGGAAGGAAAGCAGCGCGGCATTCACCTCCGCGACGCGTTCCTGCTGGATCCAATGGCCCGCGCCCGGGAGGACAAGGATGTCCTGGAGGTTGGGAACCAGCGCCTTCATGGGCTCGACAGGGGCGAAGGCGCGACCCGGGTCCTTCTCCCCGATGATGAAG
This sequence comes from Corallococcus sp. bb12-1, assembly GCF_026626765.1. Classification (NCBI taxonomy): domain Bacteria; kingdom Pseudomonadati; phylum Myxococcota; class Myxococcia; order Myxococcales; family Myxococcaceae; genus Corallococcus; species Corallococcus sp. bb12-1. The sequence continues at coordinate 209,910 of NZ_JAPNJZ010000024.1, forward strand.
AGGGCCGGCTGCTCAATCTTCGCCGTGGCGAGTTCGGGCAGCTCCGCCCAGTCGCGGTCCATGTTGCGATAGCGATTGAGGCCGCCACGGAAGCCGCTGCCCTGGAGCTCCTTCGCGAAGTACGCGACGTCCTCCTCCTTGAGCCAGCCCGGCAGCGTTTCAGGCGCGGCCAGCCCCGTGAGGAACCCGTCGCCCTGCTTCCTGCCCTGGACGGCGGCGGACTTCGTATCGAAGCCGGGGACGCCGGCGAGGATGGTCCGCACCGTCTTCGGGATGTCCGCTTCGAGCTCCGCCTCTGCGACTCCGGGCTCCTGGAAGTACAGGATGTAGAACCACTTCTCGCCGAAGGCATGCTTGAAGAGCTGCGTGGGCGGCAGCGGCGTGCGGCCCATGTGCGGGACGCTCATGCCGACCACCGCGCGAAAGCGGTCGGGGTGGAGCGCGGCGAGGTTCCACGCCATCGCGGAGCCCCAGTCGTGGCCGACCACGACCGCCGTCTTCTCCCCCAGCGCGTCGAGCACCCCGACGAAATCCGCCATCAGGTGCTTCATGCTGTAGTCCTCGATCTCCCGAGGCTTGTCACTCTGCCCGTAGCCGCGAACGTCGGGCGCGACCGCGTGGTAGCCCGCCGCGGCGAGCGCCAGCAACTGGTGGCGCCACGAGTACCAGGACTCCGGCCAGCCGTGGAGCAGCAGGACGAGGGGGCCTTCGCCCGCCTCGGCCAGATGCAGGTGGATGCCGTGGGTCTCGACGGTGCGGTGTGTAATCCCAGCCATGGTGTTCGCTCCCTTCCTGGAGCCGCAGGTGTGCCCGTGAATGACTCCGATGTCCCGGCCACCGTGCCGACCACCAGAAGATCGTCTTCCCGGTGACAGTGAAACCGCCACCGGCGGTTTGTTCCCCTTGAGCAACGCCGTGCCCCACGCGTCGTGGCTCTACCTGGGAACGCTTCACGGCCAGGGCATCGCGCGCGTGCCGGTGCCTTGAGCCGGCGCAGGCTGTCTGGGAGTCTTTTTCGCTCCCGGCATGAATGAAGCCCTCCTGCGCGGCACCTATGGCACGGCGCTGGGAAACCAGATGCTGGGCTTCGCGCTCGCCCGTGGTTTCGGGGAGCGCGATGTGCTGCGGCTGATGCAGACCGACCGTGTCACCCTGGCGGATCCGGACGCGCGGCTCTCCTTCGGCCCTGCGTTACAGTTCTGGGAGCACGTGGTCCGCACGCTCGCGGACGCTTCGGTGCCCATCCAGTTCGCGGAGATGATCTCCCCGGGAGAACTCGGGTTGGTCGGCTTCGCGGCCATCACCTCCGCCAGCGTCCGCGAGGGCATCCACCAGGCGGTGCGCTACTACGCGCTGCTGGCCGACACCGCGCGCATCCAGGTGTCGGAAGTGCACGAGGGGCTCCGGCTCGAATTCATCCGCGCCAGCGAGCCTGGCCTGGGCATGCGCGTGATGAAGGAGAACTCCATCGCAAGCATCCTCCAGGTGATCCGCCTGGCGAGCGGCATCGACTTCGATCCAGTCGAAGTCGCCTTCCGTCATCCCGCGCCGCATCCGCTGGTCGCGCACCGGCCCTGGCTGACGGGCGTGACGAAGAACTACGGGGTGAGCCAGCAGCTTGTGGTGCCGGCGTCCTCGTCAACGGTGACGTACCTGTTCCCGGCGGGCAGCAGCCCCGCATGGACGTCGCAGCCCGGTGTGGTGGCCTCCGGAAACGCGAGGGCGCGCTTCACCGTGCTGCCCGGCACCCACCTCGACTGCTGGAGCCAGCAGTACGACAACTCCGCGTTCTGGGACTGGCTCCTCGCGCAGCAGCGCACTTCCACACCCTGAGCGGACGTGCGTGCGCCGTCACGGGTGCGTCGACTAGCTTCACGCGCCATGAACGCCCGTCTGCCGCTCGTCGTCCTCGCCAGTCTGCTTTGCGCATCCAGCGCGTGGGCCCGGCCCTACCGCGCCATGGTGACGCGCACCGCGTCCACCACGAAGAGCGGCAACCTGGAGCTGGGCCTGCGCTATCAGGGCTTCTTCGCCCTCGACCTCGACGAATCGCAGCCCTACCAGCAGCTCTCGCCGAGCCTGCGCTTCGGCATCGTCGACAACCTGGAGGCCAACCTCTACGTGGAGCTGCTGGCGCTGGGACTCCCCGGGGACGACGACTTCAAGGTCGCCTTCGGTGACATTCCCCTCGGGCTCCAGTGGACGTTCCTGGAGTCCGGCAAGGTGGCGCTGGCGGCCTACGGGCGCGTCACGCTGCCCACGGGGCCGAGCGACGAGGACGGCATCCTCCCGAGCCTCTCCGACGGCACCTGGGACTGGGAGGGCACCCTCATCGGCGAGCTGCGCGCGACCAAGGACCTGCGCTTCATGCTCAATGGCAGCTACCTGCACCAGGGCACGCGAGACCGGGGCAGCCTGCCCGAATTCGATGTCCCGGACGCGGTCCAGCTCGCGCTGGCGGCCACCTACAACCTCGACAAGTTCACGATGCTCGGGCTGGAGGTGGTGGGCCGCCTCTACTTCGAGGACGTCATCACCCCGGTCTGGCGCGACAACGCCACCCAGGTGGAGATCCTCCCGGTCGTGCGCCACGAGGCGTTCCCCGGTCTGGTGCTGGAGGCCGTCGCGGGCATCGCAGTCACCGAGGGCCTGAGTGAAATCTACCAGTTCCGCCTCCTGCTCGGCGCCACCTACGAGTTCGACCTCGCCTCGGGGCCGAAGCTGCCGAAGAGCAAGGCGGACCTGCGTCCTCCCAAGCCCGCGCAGCGCCGCCGCCGCTGACAACGCGCTCAGCCGTCCTTCAGCTCCCGCCTTCGTCGACGACCGCCTGGATGGCCTGCTCCAGCCAGCGGCGGGTGGAGGTGTTGCCCGACGCGGACAGGTGATAGCCGGGCATCAACCGGCAGCTGATGAGAAAGCCGCTCCAGAGGATGTTGAGCCGGGCCGCGCGCCCCTCGCCATCCGGTGGGCCGAGCCAGCGCGCCAGCGGCTCCAGCGCCTTCTCCCACAGCAGTTCGACCGTCGTCGCGTATGCCTCGGGATCCGTCGCCGAGAGGATCAACATCGCCAGGGGCCCCGGAGCGTCCTCCGCGCCGAAGAAGAGCGACACCACCTCCTCACCGAAGCGCTGACGCTCCACCTGCAACAGGGGGGTGATGTCGAGCACCTGCTCCAGCGTCGCCCGGTACAGCCCCTGCTTCGAACCGAAGTAGCGGCCCACGAGCGAGGAGTTCACCCCCGCAAGGTCCGCGATGTCGCGCACCCCCGTGCTGGCGAAGCCACGCGTGGAGAACAGCGTCCGGGCGGCATCGATGAGCGCGGCACGCGTGCGCTCGGCATCGCGTTGACGCGTCGAGGACCTGGGGTCGGGCGGAGGCGGCATATCCACGGTTGTTTACCTATGCTAGGAATTCAGGTATGTCCAGCTATGTACACGGCCGTGTACATCGTGCGCGGCCGCCCAGCCGAAGGGACGTGCGCGGATGACTGCGACGACGAAGGGCGAGCTGTCTTTCTCTCCGGAAGCGTTGAAGGAGAAGTACCGGCAGGAACGGGAAAAGCGGCTGCGCGCTGATGGCAATGCCCAGTACCGCCCCCTTCAGGGCGTCTTCGCGGACTTCGACAAGGATCCCTACGTCGAGCCCGGCTTCACCCGTCCGGCGCTGACCGAGCGGACGGACGTGCTGATCGTCGGCGGTGGCTTTGGCGGCATGCTGGCGGGCGCTCGCCTGCGTCAGGCGGGGGTGGAGTCCTTCCGCATCGTCGAGAAGGGCAGCGACTTCGGCGGCACCTGGTACTGGAACCGCTACCCGGGCGCGGCCTGCGACGTGGAGTCGTACATCTACCTGCCGCTGCTCGAGGAGACGGGCTACATCCCCAAGGAGAAGTACGCGAAGGCGCCGGAGATCTTCGCCCACTGCCAGCGCATCGGCCGGCACTTCGACCTCTACAAGGCCGCCTTGTTCCAGACGCTGGTGCGGACGATGGACTGGGACGAGGGCACCCGTCGCTGGAACGTCACGACGGACCGGGGTGACCTCATCGCGGCGCGCTTCGTGATCATCGCGGGCGGCATCCTCCACAAGGCGAAGCTGCCGGGCATCCCGGGCATCGAGACCTTCCAGGGCCACTGCTTCCACACGAGTCGCTGGGACTACGCATACACGGGGGGCAGCCCGACGAGCCCCATGACGAAGCTGGGCGACAAGCGCGTGGGCATCATCGGCACGGGCGCGACGTCGGTGCAGGCCATTCCTCACCTGGGCGCCACGGCTCGGCAGCTGTATGTCTTTCAGCGCACCCCCTCGGGGGTCGGCGTGCGAGCCAACCAGCCGACGGACGAAGCCTGGGCGAAGTCGCTCCAGCCGGGCTGGCAGCAGGAGCGCATCCGCAACTTCTCCGCCATCGTCTCCGGCCGCCAGCAGCCCGTCGACATGATCAACGACGGCTGGACCTACATCTTCCAGGGATTGGATCTCACCCAGGCCCGTTCGGCGGAGGAGGCCGCCGAGCTCGCGCAGCTGTCTGACTTCCGCAAGATGGAGGAGCTCCGCGCGCGCGTGGGCGCCCTCGTGAAGGATCCCGCGACGGCCGAGGCGCTCAAGCCCTATTACAACCAGATGTGCAAGCGGCCCTGCTTTCACGACGAATACCTGCCGACGTTCAACCGGCCCAACGTCCAGCTCGTCGACACCGAGGGGAAGGGCGTGGAGCGCATCACGCCCACCGGCGTGGTGGTCAACGGAAGGGAATACCCGGTCGACTGTCTCATCTACGCCTCGGGTTTCGACGTGGCGGGAGAGTTCACCCAGAAGCTGGGCTTCGACATCCGGGGGAGGGGCGGCCGGTCGCTGCGTGATGCCTGGGCCCAGGGCCCGGCCACGCTGCACGGCATGCACAGCCGCGGCTACCCCAACCTGATGTTGTTCACCACGACCCAGAGCGGCTGGGCGATCAACTTCGTGCACATCCTCGACGAGCAATCACAGCACGCCGCCTACATCATCGCGCGGTGCTTGCAGCAGGGCGTCGAGGTGTCCGAGCCCTCGGAGCAGGCGCAACAGCAGTGGTGGGACGTCATCCTCGGCCGGCTCAAGACGAGCGCCACCTTTGGCGGGGCCGAGTGCACGCCGGGCTACTACAACAACGAGGGCGTGACGGCGGGCCCGGAGATGATGAAGTTCGCCACCTTCGGCGGCGACACGCTCGCGTTCATCGACGTGCTGCGCGAATGGCGCAAGGGCGAGGAACTCGTGGGCCTGGAGCTCACGCGCGGCGGGGCGGAGGTCCCGTCATGAGCGCTCCCATGTTCCGATTCCTCTCCAGGTCCCTGGCCGCCAGTCTGGTGTTGGCCGGGGCCGCGGTGCTGGCCGCTCCGCCCAGGACCTGGCGCCAGGAGGTGGTGGTGGCCGGCTCCCCCTTCCAGGGCGTCCACGGGCTCGTCGTCGACGGCAAGGGCCACCTGCTGGCCAGCAACCTGTTGGGCCAGACGGTGCACTCCGTGGACCTGAAGACGGGCGCGGTGAGCACCCTGGTGGGGCCTCCGCTGGGCGGCGCGGATGACGTCACCCTGGGGCCTGACGGCTCGGTCTACTGGACCGGCTACTTCACCGGCCAGCTGATGCGGCGCACGCCGGATGGCAAGACGCGCGTCATCGCCCGGGGGCTGCCGGGCCTCAACTCGCTGGCCTTCCGTGGCGATGGTCGGCTCTACGCCACCCAGCTCGGCGCGGCGGATGTGCTGTGGGAAGTGGACCCGAACGGCAAGAAGCCGCCACGCAAGGTCATTGACGGGCCCGGCTTCCTCAACGGCTTCGAGTTCGGCCCGGACGACAAGCTCTACGGCCCCCTCCTGCTCAAGGGGCAGATCGCCCGCATCGACGTGGACACGGGCGGCATCGAGCCCGTGGCCCAGGGGTTCGCGATGCCAACGGCCGTCAACTTCGACGCGCGGCGCGAGAACCTCTACGTGGTCGACGCGGCGCGGGGCGAGCTGGTGCGGGTGCGGCTGCCCTCGGGCGACAAGGAGGTCGTCGCGACGCTGCCCACCGGACTCGACAACCTGGCCGTGGGTCCCGACGACCAGGTGTACGTGTCCAACATGGTCGACAACGACATCCGCGTGGTCAACCCCGCGGATGGCTCGGTGCGGGTGCTGGTCGAGGCGCGCTTGAGCGTGCCCTCGGGCATCGCCGTGGCGCCGGATGATCCGGACGAGCGGGTCTACGTGGCGGATGTGTATGCCCTGCGCCATGTGGGCGGCCTGGATGGGAAGATCCACCAGACGGACCGGGTGCTCTCCTCCCCGACGAACTTCCCCATGAACGTGAGCGTGAGCGCGCAGCACGTGGTGCGCAGCACGTCCTATCTGGGCGGCCACAGCAGCGTGCAGGTGCTGGAGCGGGCCACGGGAAAGCTCCTGCGGACCCTGCCCAACACCCACGGCGTCCAGGGCGTGGTGGAGCTCGCCGACGGCACGCTCATCCTCGCCGAGGGCGCCACGGGCCGGCTCGTGCGAGTGGACACGGCCGAGCCCGCGGTCACCACGGTGCTCGCCGAGGGGCTGGAGGGCCCGGTGGGGCTCGCGGCCGATACGGACGCCAGGGAGCCCGGCGTGTACGTCACCGAGGTGCGCTCGGGGAAGGTGACCCGGGTGCGGCTGTCGGATGGCGCCAAACGCACGGTGGCCAGGGGCCTCAAGGGCCCCGAGGGCATCGCCCGACATCCGGACGGTGGGCTCTTCGTCGCCGAGGTGGGCCGCAAGCAGTTGGTGCGCATCGATCCAGCCACGGGCAGGTCGACGGTGGTCGCGAGCAAGCTGCGCATCGGTCTGCCCGAGAGCGCTCCCTTCCCGCCGGGCTACCTGCCCACGGGCGTCGCCGTGGGGCGCTCGGGCACCGTCTACCTGACGTCCGACATCGAGAGCGCCCTCTACCGCTTCGTCCCCGAGCCCTGAGATAGGATCGGGCGGCGACGCGACCGGGAGCATGGGGCCCGGGTCCGTGGGTTGAGGGGAACATCCGATGGGCGCTGTCTTCGCGGGAGTGTGTCTGCTGGGGGAACTCGCCCTGGGCGTGGCGCTGGTGATTGGCGCCTTCTTCACCCTGGCCTTCAGCAGCGAGGCGTACCGCCACAACGCCACGCCGCTCCATCAGGCGTTGAACATGCTGGCCTTCGCCCTGGCGGTCCTCCCCACCTTCGTCACGCTCTGGGTCGGCTGGCGGCGCTTCCTGTCGGACCGTCCCTGGGAGGCGGTGCCGCTGGGCATGGGGCTGCCCCTGGTGGCGCTCGTGGTGTGCGCGGGCGCGGCCTTCCTGGCGGTCACGGGCGGAGAGTTGTCGACGTCGCGCCACCGCGAACAGGAGGTACGGGCGGCGCTGGCCGCGCTCCGTGCCGAGGTCGACGGTGGGGCGCGGCACAAGGTGTGCGACCTGGTGGCGCGGGATCCTCGCGCCTCCGCGGAGGACATGCGCCGCTGCCGCGACTTCATCGAGTCCCGGCCCGGGGTCGAAGCCCGCTGGGCGGAGTTCTCGAAGTTCTTCGATGAGCAGATGGGCTTCCAGACCTGGAAGCTGGGGGAGGTTGGACTCGCTCCCGCGTTTGAGTGGAGCAAGGCGGTGCCGGTGATAAGGCACGACCAGGAGTGGTTCCTGCGCGCGTTCTATGAAACCTGGCTGGCCCGGCCTCAAGCCCTCGCGTCCATGGAAGACCTGGGCCGGCTGCGACTGGCGCTCCAGAGCAGCACCCGCTACCTGGGCTGGGACGCGCGCGCCGTGGAGACCCTCCGCACCCAGGTGCTTCCCGCGCTGAGCGGACGGCTGGATGCGCAGGAGCCACGGCTGCGCGCGTTGCCGGACATGGACGCGTGGCTGCTGGGTTCGGTGCGCGAGAAGATCCAGAACCTCCAGACCTCGCCCGAGGATGGGGTCGAACCTCTGCCCCCGCTGCCGGGCTCGCCGTCATCGGGCACCGTCGGCGTGGCGCGGATGGGAGACGACGGCGCGTTGGATCTGTGGCTGCGCGCGTCGCCCACCTCGGGGGCGTTCGGAGACGTCTACCTCCGACGCGCCTCGTATGATCCGGAGTACGGGGACTGGTTGAAATACCTGGGAGGCGCCCCGCGCCCCGGGGAGCTGCGGTTCATCCCCGCGCCCTGAAACAGCCCTGGCGTCAGGCCGGCTTCGCGAGCGCGGCGTCGATGGCCTGGACGAGGCGCGGATCCTCCGCCGTCACATCCGGGGCGAAGCGGGCCGCGACGCGACCATCCCGGCCGATGAGGAACTTCTCGAAGTTCCACTGCACTTCCGGCTTCGGGTTGGCGACGATGCCGTAGCCCTTGAGGTTCTCGCGCATGGGCCCTTCGCCGGTGGCGTCGGGGAGGGCGCGGGTGAGCTCCTGGTAGAGCGGGTGCTTCTTCTCGCCGACCACGGCGATCTTCGAAAACAGCGGGAACTTCACGTCGTACTTCAGGGTGCAGAACTCCTGGATCTCCTTCTCGCTGCCCGGCTCCTGACCCATGAAGTCGTTGGCGGGGAAGCCGAGCACCTCCAGGCCCTGGTCGTGCTTCTGCTCGTAGAGCTTCTCCAGGCCCTCGTACTGCGGGGTGAGCCCGCACTTGGACGCGACGTTCACCACCAGCAGGACCTTGCCCTTGAACTGGCCAAGGTTGCGCGCGGTGCCGTCGATGGCGGTGAGGGGAATGTCGTAGAGGTCGTGGGCCATGCGTTCGCTCGCGGGTGAAAGAGGGGGCGCAACCCTAGCGCCTCCGGGAAGCGGGCGCCCGTGGAGATCGCGTCGCGAGGTCAGGGCCCTGGAGCCCCCAGGGCGATCGTGCCCACGACTCCACTGTCGGACGTGCTGCAGACCAGGGCGCGATTCGTCAGTGCGTAGCCTCGCGCCCACGACCTTGCCGCGATGCAGACGCCGAGTGCTCCGCTCGCGGCCCCCACATCCCCGAGCGACGTGGCCGGAACCACCTCGCGAATCGACTCCAGGACGGGTGTCAGTCGCACTCGCGCGTGTCCCCATGCGTTGGCTCGCCACGACTCGCCGTTCAAATCGACCACCAGGTCTCCAGAGAACGTCGCGCCTGTCTTCATGCGTCCGAGGGCGGCGCGGACCGTGGCGTCGAGGTGGCCCGCCATCTCCGGCACCGCTCCTGTCCGCCACCGTACAGCATCGTCGGGATCGATCGCCGTGGAGGGCCTGGCCACTTCGACGCCCGCGAGTCGCGCGGCCACGGTCGCGTTCCTGCGCTGGACGGCCGACTCATCCTCCACCAGGAGACATGCGGCGGCCTCACCCGGCCGAAGCCCGGTCGGAAGCTCTTCCGAATGCAGTCGGCGGTCATCGGAGAGCCACTGGAGGCTGATGGCGTCGAGCCAGGAATCCACTGCGATGAGGAGCACGCGGGCGCACCGGCGCTCCGACAGGAGTCGCGACGCGCGCTGGAGTCCAAGAGCCGTGGCCGCATGCCCCCCCAGGATGAACTCGTCGGCCACCGCGCCTCGCGCAAGCCCCGTGAGCTTGCGAAGCAGGTCCCCGCACGAGCGCTGGAGCGCCGTGGCTGTCTCAGGCTCGGGCCATCCGAAGCGCCGCTCTCCGAGTTCCGGAAGGGCCCACACGAGGCCTGTCTCGCCCCAGAACGCGTCCTCGGCCGGCGGAAGCTGGCCAAACCGGATGACGCCCTCCACGGCGACCTGGGCGAGCCGGAGCCATGCGGCGGTCTGGATGAACCCCTCGGTCAGGGGCCACGCCGGTGAGCCCATGAGTGGAGCCTCTTCTTCGTCCCCGTAGACGGTAGGCCCCGCGATGGGACGGACCCGGACGATGCCCGCACGCAACGCCGCAGCGGAGGAGATGACGTCGTACCCGACGGCGGTCACCAGCCCGAGGGAGGAGATCACCTGCCTCATGGACGCACCTGTGGCTTCTCGAACGCCCGCGCGGTTTCGACGGCCTTCCAGGAGTCAGGGGAGGGGAGTCGCATCCCCTGGAACTGCCTCGCGAGGCCGGGGGCCAGCGGCGAGTCACGCTCCACGGAGAGCCCTGCGCGCACCGCCAGTTCCAGCCAGGCCAGGACCTCCGTGGAAACATGGGCGAACGTCGCGGCGTCGTCGGCGCTCAAGGCGTCCCGGGCACGCATGGCTTCGGTGCGCGCCTGGAGCTCCGCGATGGCGGTCGCAAGGGCGACCTCGAATGCGCGCGGGTCGCGGCGGTCCAGCGCCGTGCAGACCGCGAGACGGAAGTCATCCGGAGCCAGCGCGGCCCATGCATCCAGCCACTGCTGGGCGGACCCCTCGGAGGCTTCCACGAAGAACCGGTCCATGAGGAAGCGGACATAGAAGAAGTCCTCCTCGTACTCCTTGCCCTTCGCGAGCGTCTTTCGAGAGTGCTTCGCCAGCTCCGCCGCGCCAGCGTCATCGCGACAGGCGATCGCGTCAAAGAAGGGTTCGGACCTGGAGGTCAGCTTCTCCGCGTCGGGTGCGCTCTGGAGGAAGTGCAGGAACGCGCGTCCGCTCTTGAAGAGGTTCGGGAAGAAGGTGCTCGGATCCGCCGTGCTCAGCAGGCCCGCGATGGCCATCCGCCGGTACAGGGTCGAAACCCTCAAGTAGTGCTGCTGGCGCGGTGGCGCGGAGAGAACCTGCGGGAGCAGTTCCTCGAGCGTCACCGCAGCGTTCTTTCCAGCGAGTGGCGCGAACGTGGGGGGCATGAAGCCGCCTCGGGAGGTCAGGTGGCGGGGACGTCCAGGATGAAGAACGTGATGTTGGTGGGCTTCGGGACGATCTTCCGCCACGCATCCAGGACGCGCTCGCTCACGACATAGGATTCAGGCTCCTCCTTGAGGCGGAAGAGGTCCGGTGCCTGGGCGATCTTCTTCGGGTCCAGGACGTAGTGCGTGATCTGCACGACCTTCCCGTCGAGGTATTCAATTTCGGAGGCGGAGGTGTCCAGAACATCCACTGTGCCCAGCGGGTTGACGATGAAGTAGTCACTGGAGGCCAGTCGCTTCTTGTGATTGTAGATGGAGAGCGGCAGGTATTGCACGGGCCCTCGGTTGATCTCCTCCATCCCGTCCCTCAAGCGCTTGCTGACAATGAGCAGTTGCACGGTATTGGGGATGAGGTCCGGGATCTCGATACCGGGCTCTTCGTCCGACATGAAGATCTTCGCACCCTGGGGGTACTCGTCCCCCTGGAGTTCGACGCCATCGCCGAGCTTCCAACTCTTGAGGCCCATGTCTTCGGGGAAGTTGAGGAGGACGCAGAACTCCGGTCGGGTCTGTTCGAGCGTCTTGAGCAAATAATATTTCACATCTGCTCCGTCGGGAGGTTTCTAGAGCGTGTCGGACTTGTTCTTGGCCTGAGGCTGAAGCTTGTTTGCATGCTTGTCTAGCGATGCGCCGGGTTCACTCTGGCCCCAGGCGATGATCTGGTTCATCAGATTTTTAGAGAGGTTTTCGAGTTTCTTCTTGATCAGTTCTGTCTCTGGAAGCTCGTGGCCCTCCTGTTTGGCTTTGTCGCAGAGCGACTTGTAGGTCCTGATGATGCCAGTCAAGGTGTTTCGCACATGGCGGTTGTAGACGGGGTGATCGGTGCAGATCTCATCGACACCCTCTCCCCCGTGCTTGAGTTGGATGTGTCTGGTGAGGCCGAGGATTCGCGCGACCTCCTTGTCCTGTGGAAGCATGAACATGTTGAGCTTGTGGTTGATGTTGTACTTCGCCATCATCAACGACTTGCGCATCACATTCGGTACATTTTTGAGTTGCTCGGAGATGAGCGTATTGAAGAGGCCCTTGGGGATGAGGTGGTGGGCATTGTTCCAGTAGGGCCAGGTATCCTGCGAGAAGTTCATCCCAGCAGGGATTTTTATCATCAGTCCATGGATGCTCTTCCGCATGACTGACTTCGACGGCCCACCTACGTCCCAATCGCCCTGTGCGGGCGCCGGCAATTCAAGGGCGTAGTACGCGGGCGCCCACCCCCCGGCGTTCGTTTCATAGACCGAGGTCTTCACCGGTGTCGTGCGGCTGGCGTAGTCGTGGAGCCGCTCCTTGATCTTCGCCTCCGCCCCCGCCTGCTCGTAGGCCTGATAGCGGTAGTTGCAGGTGACCTTGTTCTGCTTCTTCCGGAACGAGGCCTCGTGCCCCGTCAGGCATGCGCCGCCCTCGGTCGTGCTCTTCTGCCGATGCTGCTTGTGCAGGTCTTCGAGCTCAACGTCCGCGAGATGTCCGTCGTCTCCCATGAAGCCTCCTGGCAGGGCGTCGCCAGGAGTCTAGCACTCTGGGTGCGGGGCGTGAACGGGTCGCCACGGCGGACTCGTCCATCCCTCTCACTCCTCGATCGTCGTCTTGTGCCACTGCTGGCCGTTGAGCGCGGGATCCCGGTTCGGGTCGTAGTTCGGGTCGTTCGCCGGCACGTATTGCCCGTTGCCATTCATCCAGTACTGCTTCGCGCCCGTCTGCACCTGATGGCGCTTGCCGTCGGTGGGGCTCCGGACCGTCTCCTCGTCCTTGATGTAGTTCAGGAACCGGTGGTGGTTGCGGTCCGAGGCGGCGTCGCGGTCGGCATGATTGGACGCGATCAGGGTGTTTATGGCGTCGTTCTTCTCATGGAAGGCCCGCTGCTGGGCTTCGAAGGCCGACTTGTTGGCCTGCATGCGCTGGTTGTGCGCCGCCCAACTGGAGCGCTCCCTGGCCATTTCGTTCTGGTTGTAGGCCTGGACGTACTCGGGATTGTAGCGGGTGTTGGACAGGGCGTTGAGGACGACCTTCTTGCTCTCCTCGTAGCGCTCCGGAGGGGCATCCAGCGCGTGACAGTAGTAGTTCCAATTGACCATGTTGCCCATGTCCGTCGCGTTCAGGTGCATGACAATCATGTAGGGATTGCCCTTCTTGTCCGTCCACTCCGTGACCCGGGCGAGGAAGAGCTGCCGCATCGGGCCGACCTTGTAGAGCAGGTCGGAGAAGCCCTTGTTGGCGGCGGCGATCTGCGGAACGTCGTACTGCTTCACCAGCTTCGCGCCATCCCGCTGCGCGACCGGCGCCAGATCCTCCTGGATGACAGCGTCGATGGAGTTGAAGAACCGCATCTTGTTGCCGGACCTGCGTGACCATTCCTGCATCATCGGGTCATTGGAATACATGAATGTCTTCAGCGGGAGCATGTAGACATTGACGTTGCCCGGACCGCTCATGGCCGCCTTGCCATTGTTCAGGACCCAGTTGTCGGGCAGCGGCATGTTCCCCATCTCCTGGAACTTGTCGTCGAACATCTTGTGCGCGATGAGCTTCCCGTTCGGAGCCACCTGGGGCACGGCCGGGGCTGACGCCGCCGCGCTGCCGTCCGCCTTGGGCTTCTCTTTTTCATCGCACGCCGGGGTCGTTGTGATCAGGGCCATGAGCAGGATGGGGTGGGTTTTCATGGAACTCCGGGGTGAGGCTTGAATCCCCAGGCTATCAGAAGGCAGGACTCCACGAGGGGGTGCGGACGCACGGACCGCATGGGTGGCCTTGACTCGAAGGGGAGGACGGTCTCAATGAACCACCATGCGACACGTCCTTCTCCTTGGCACCCTCCTGCTGTCCCAGTCCGCCCCTGCCGCCGAGCCCGCTCGCGCCCAGGTCCTCAAGGCCGCGCGCCTCTTCGACGCGAAGACGGGGAAGGTCGTGACCCCGGGCGTGGTGGTGGTGGCGGAGGGAAAGGTGGTGGGCGTGGGACCGAAGGCCCCCGTGCCGGAAGGCGCGACGGTGGTGGAGTTGGGGGACGCCACGCTGCTGCCGGGCTTCATGGACGCGCACACGCACCTGACCGTCGCGCCCGGGCCGGACTGGCGCAAGGACGTCGTCGACAGCTTCCAGCGCACCATCCCCGAACTCACGCTGGACGCGTTGCCCTGGGCCCGCACGACGCTGATGGCGGGCTTCACCACGGTGCGCAACCTGGGCGCGGAGCACTTCATCGACGTGGGACTGCGCAACTCCATCGCTCGCGGCACCGTGGTGGGGCCGCGCATCCTCGCGGCGACCTCCAGCGTGAGCTCCACTGGCGGGCACTGTGACTACGGCAACTCGTGGCGCAAGGGGCTGCTGGCCGAGGACTCCAGCCCCGGCGTGGCGGATGGGCCGGACGCGCTGCGCGCCCGCGTGCGCGAGAACTTCAAGTACGGCGCCGACCTCATCAAGGTGTGCGCCACGGGGGGCGTGATGAGCCTCAACGCGGATGCGGACGCGCCGCAGTTCACCCAGGCGGAACTGGACGCGGTGGTGGACGAGGCCCACTCGCGCCGGCGCAAGGTGGCCGCGCATGCCCATGGCGCGGAAGGAGCGAAGCGCGCCATCCGCGCGGGCGTGGACTCCATCGAGCACGGCACCCTGATGGACGACGAGGGCCTGGAGTTGATGAAGCGCAAGGGCACCTGGTACGTGCCCACGGCGTTCGCCTTCAACGGCATCCAGGAGCTGGCGGCCCAGGGCAAGCTGCCGCCGGCGACCGTCGTCAAGCTCCAGACGGTGGCCGTGCGGCGCGAACAGGTGCTGCGCAAGGCGATTTCCATGGGGGTGCGCATCGCCTTCGGCACGGACGCGGGCGTGTTCGCCCACGGGCGCAACGCGGAGGAGTTCGCGGCGCTGGTGTCGTTCGGCATGACGCCCGCGGAAGCGCTGCGCACCGCCACGGTGCACGCGGCGGAGCTGCTCGGGGTGTCGGACCGGCTGGGGACGCTGGAGCCTGGGAAGGTGGCGGACGTCGTCGCCGTTCCCGGCAATCCCCTCCAGGACATCCGCGCCACCGAGAAGGTCTTCTTCGTGATGAAGGACGGCGTCATCCACCGCAACGAAGCGGCGCCCTCCATCCCCGCTCCGCGCTGAGCCCCGGCCTCACGGTCGGAGCAGCACGTCGCACAGCAGGAAGTCGAGCTCGCTTCCGGACAGCCATTGGGCGCTCACCGTCGCGAAGTCGGGCTCTGAGCCGGCGTCGCTCTGCCGCCAGAGGTCGTCCAGGCGGTGGCGCGCGGCGGTGCAGAAGATGTCCGCCAGCGCGTCGGCGTGGGGCTGGCCCCGGGAGGCCAGGGCCGACGCGTGGGCCAGCGTGACGGACATCGTGAACAGCTCGTTGCTGAGCTGGTTCAGCAGGATGAGCGTCCGCTGCCGCGCGTGGAGCACGCTCGCTTCCGGATGGTGGCGCGTCAGCTCCACGCACCTGCGGGCCAGCCGGTGGACCTCCTGGGCCGTGAACTGGAGGTGCTCCCGGTTGCGCTCGGACAGGTGCTCCTCCACCGGGAGCGGCGCGGGAGGAGCTTCGAGCCGCGCGGCGTGCTCGGGCGACGCGGAGTGGAGGGACAGGAGACCCTCGCGCGCGGCCTTGTGGTCCACGAGGAAGTCCACGCCGCCCGCCACGCGGAAGGCCCGGGCGTCCCGCAGGGCGCGCTCCACCGGCGCTGGCACCGCGCCCCGTGCCGCCTTGCTCTCGGAGGTCTCGTAGCCCTCGGCGGCGAGGAGCGACACGGTCCGGTCCACGATGCGCGCGCACGCCAGGGAGGCGATGTTCTTGGCCGCCACCTGTTCGAACCAGCGCACGGGCAGGTTCTCCGCCGTCACGCCCGTGAGGCTCCAGCGGGCCACGCTCTCCAGGGCGAAGACCTCCGCCGCGGTGGTGGAGACCTGTCGCTGGATTTCGTCGAACTCGCCGAGCGCGCGCCCCTGGGCGAGGCGCCGGTGGAGGAACTCGCGCGACCACTGGAGGCACTTCTTGGAGAGCGCCAGGGACGCCGCCACGATGATGTACATGCGGCCCAGGGCGCTGAGGGGCTCCAGCAGCGGCGTGTTGCGCCAGTGCTCCTGCGACATCGCCAGCATCCGCTCCTTCGGCACCCGCACGTTGTCGAAACCCAACGCGGCGATGGGCAGTCCGCGCAGGCCCATCAGCCCGTGCTCGGCCCGCACGTGGAAGCCGGGGCTCGTCGTCTCCACCACGAAGAGGCTGATCTGCTCCCTGCCGCCTTCGCAGAGCGTGGCGGTGACGTTCAGGACGTCCGCGATGGAGCCGTTCCCGATGTAGACCTTCTCCCCGTTCAGGACATAGGCCGTCCCATCTTCCGTGGGCGTGGCGGTGGTGGAGGCCCTCCGCGCGGAGGCTCCGGTGGGCTCGGTGTCCGCCCAGCCGGAGATGGCCCCTTCGGCCATCCGGGCGCGGACGTAGTCCTTCAGCGGACCGTCCTGGACCGCCTCGATGATGGCACCCGCGCCCAGGCCGCTGTGGATGGCCAGCGTGTAGCCCACCGGGAGACACCGGCTCATCACCGCTTCGATGACGCGGAAGGTGTTCAGCATGGAGAGCCCCCGGCCCCCCAGCTCGCGCTCCACTGGCAGTTTGTAATAGCCCCTCGCGCGCAGGGCTTCGCGCAGCTCCGGGGAGATGCGGCCCGTGCGCTCCACCTCGTCCGGGTCGACGTGCTCCTTCAGGAACTGTTCGACCTCCGCGATGACGGCATCGCCCTGTTGGCGTTCCTCGGGCGCGTGTTCAGGGAACTGGCGGATGAGGTCCCAGCGGAGCGTCCCCGCGAAGAGCTGGCCCAGGAAGCCTTCGCGGGCGCGGGTGGCGGGATGCAGGGGCTCGCTCATGGCTTCAGGTCCTTGGTGGAAACGGTGGGGGGACGGTCCTGACGCAGGGGCTCGCCCAGGAGGCGCAGGAGCGCGGCCTTCTGCTCCCGCAGGTAGAAGTGGCCGCCCGGGAGCAGGTGGAGTTCGAAGGGCCCGGTGGTGTGGATGCGCCACGCCTCCAGGTCCTCGCGCGCCAGGTCGTCTTGCGTGCCGCCCGTGACCGTCATCGCGCAGGGCAGGGGTGCGCGGGCTTCGTACGGGTAGGACTCCACGAGCGACAGGTCCGCACGCAAGCCTGGCAGGAGCAGTTCGCGCAGCTCGGCGTCTTCCCGCAGCTCCTGGATCAGCTCGCCGTAGGTGGGTTCCAGAGCGGTGAGCAATCCGGCCTCGTCCAGGTGGCTCGACGGGATGGCACGCGGAGGAAGCTGCGGGGCGGGAGCCGCGGAGAGCATCAGCGCGTCTGGCATTGCACGGCCCAGCTCCCTCAAGCGCTGGGCTGTCTCGAAGGCCACGAGCGCTCCCAGGCTGTGCCCGAAGAATGCGAAGTGCGTCCCGAAGTCCACCGCGGCCACCAGGGAGTCCACCAGCTCGCGGATCCGCGTGAAGGGAGCTTCTTCCGCCCGCGCGCCACGGCCGGGAAGCTGTACGCCCCACACCTCGATGTCTGGGAGCAGGTCCGCCCAGCGCACGTATTCACCCACGGATCCACCGCTGTGGGGGAAGCAGAAGAGGCGCATGGGGGCCTCCGGACGCCGCAGCCGGCAGGCAAGCCAGGGAGAGGGATTGAGGGTCATTGCGAAGAGGAACCGGTGGTCGGGCTGGCGGTGGACGCTGCCTCTTCGAGGAAGCGGGCCAACCGGGCCACGGTGGGGGCGCGGAAGATGGCCTTCACCCGCAGGGGCGTGGCGACATGCGGGCGCAGCCGCGCGATGAGCTGCGCCGCCATCAGCGAGTCGCCTCCCAACTCGAAGAAGTTGTCGTGGAGTCCGACCCGGGGCAGCCCCAGGACCTCCGCGAAAGCAGTGGCGATATGGCGCACCGTCGCATCGTCCCCAGCATCAGGCTCCTCCTGTTCAGCGGTGATGGTGGAAGCCGTATGCGCGGGCGGGCTCGCCCCGGTCTCGGCCTGCCTCGCCAAGGGAGTGGCTGGGTTTGGAGCCTCGACAAGGTAGCGCTGACGCTCGAATGGATACGTGGGCAGCGGCACCCGCTGGCGTCGAACACCCGCGTGAAGTTCCTGCCAGGAGAGTGGCACGCCCGCCGTCCACAGGCGCCCGGCCGCGGTGAGCGCGCTCACCAGGTCGGAGGTGTTGTCCGCGGGGTGGGGGAGGGTGGCCACGGTGAGGTGCGTGCCTGCGTCGGGATGCTGGCGCGCCAGGGTCGCCAGCGTTCGTCCAGGGCCCACCTCCAGGAAGAGGCTGGCCGGGCCCGCGAGCAGCGTTCCCAGCGCATCGCCAAAGCGGACGGTGTGGCGCAGGTGCGCGGCCCAGTACGCGGGATCCACGGCCTGCTCCGAGGTGACGGCGGCGCCGGTGAGGTCGGAGATCCACGGCAGCGTGGGGGGATGCCGTTCGATGCGTTGGACGCAGTCGGTGAACGCGGCCAGCGACGGTTCGACGAGGTGCGAGTGTCCGGCGCCTGGAATGCGCAGCAGGCGCGACTCCACTCCGCTCCCGTTCAGCCGCGCCTGGAGGGCTTCGATGTCCGCCACCGGACCGGACACCACGCACTGCGCCGGCCCGTTCACGGCCGCCAACGAGAGTCCGGCATGGAGTAGGGGGCGCAGCTCGGACTCGGGCAGGGGCACGGCCAGCATGGCGCCCGCGGGCAGGCTCGCGAGGATGCGCGAGCGCTCCAGGACCAACCGCAGGGCATCCTCCAGGCAGAACACGCCGGCCACCGTGGCCGCCGCATAGGCCCCCAGGCTGTGACCCACCACCGCTACGGGCTTCACGCCCCAGCGCTCCCACAGCCGCGCCACCGCGTACTCGATGACGAAGACGCAGAGCTGGCCGGTGACGAACTCGCCCATCCGGGCGGAGGCCTGCGCGCACGCGACGCCGTCCGAAGGCTCCGGATGCAGCACCGTCCCCAGGTCGAATCCCAGCAGGGGCGTGAGGTGCGCGCGGCACGCGTCCACGGCCTCTCGAAAGGCCGGCTGTGCGGCGTACAGCTCCCGGCCCATGCCCACGTGTTGTCCGCCGTGGCCGGGGAACATGAACACCACCGGGCGTGGCGCGGGCTCCGGCCGCGCGTCGCTCGCGGGGCCCTGCTGCTCCGCCAGCGCGCGGAGTACGTCGGCGGTGTCCTGGCCCACGGCGAAGGCGCGGTGCGCGAGCGCGGTGCGCCCCACCTGGAGCGTCCAGGCCACGTCGCCCAGGGGAACGTCCGTGTGCGCGCGCAGGTGGCCGCCGAGCCGGTCCACGGCCCGGGCCAGCGCGGCGGGCCCGTGGGCCGACAGCACCAGCAACCGCGGCGTGCGCGTGCGTTCGGGCTCAGGCGACGCCGGTGCTTCTTCCAGCACGACGTGGGCATTGGTCCCGCCAATGCCCAGGGAGCTGACGCCAGCCCGCCGTGGAAGGCCGCCGGTGTCCCAGTCCCGCAGCTGGGTGTTCACCCGGAAGGGGCTGTGTTCGAAGTCGATCTCCGGGTTGGGCTGTTCGAAGTTCAGGCTGGGGGGCAGCTTCCGGTGCTCCAGCGCGAGGACCGTCTTGATGAAGCCCGCCACGCCCGCCGCCGCGTCCGTGTGACCGATGTTTGTCTTCACCGAACCAATCCAGCAGAACTGTCGTCGGCGGGTGTCGAACGCCTTCGTCAACGCGGCGAGCTCGATGGGATCTCCCAGCCGCGTGCCGGTGCCGTGGGCCTCGATGGCGGTGATGCTCTCGGACGCCACCCCGGCGACGCGCAACGCGGTCTGGATGACGCTGGCCTGCCCCTCCACGCTCGGCGCGGTGAAGCCAATCTTCCCAGCAGCGTCGTTGTTGATGGCGGAACCCCGGAGGACGGCGCGGATGGTGTCCCCGTCCGCCAGGGCATCCGCGAGCCGCTTGAGCACCACCAGCCCTGCGCCATTGCTGCCCACGGTGCCCTGCGCCTTCGCGTCGAACGCGCGGCAGCGGCCATCCGGAGACAGGGGCCCGCCCTCGCTGTAGTGGCCGAACCGGGGCGGCGCATGCACCGACGCGCCGCCGGCCAGCGCGATGTCACAGTCCCCCGCGAGCAGTGCCTGGCCGGCCAGATGGATGGCGACCAGGGACGTGGAGCAGGCCGTCTGCACAGTGACGGCGGGACCGCGCAGCCCCAGCTTGTAGGCCACCCGGCTGGTGAGGAAGTCCATGCCCGTCGCCAGCCGCAATTGCCAATCACTGGCACCCGCGAGCAGCTCCCGCCGGGCTCGGAGCGCGGACAGGTAGGACGTCTCACTGCCTCCGGCGTACAGCCCGATGGCGCCGGGGTAGCGCGCCGGATCATACCCGGCGTCTTCCAATGCCTCTCGCGCGCACTCCAGGAACACCCGTTGCTGTGGATCCAGCATCAGGGCTTCCTGAGGCGAGCAGCCAAAGGCCGCCGCGTCGAACCTGTCGGCGTCCGCCACCAGCCCGAATGCAGGCACCTCTTCGCCCACGGCGGCCTCCCCGGGCGGCTGCTCGCGGGGGTGTCCATCCGGGCCGAAGAAGGTGATGGATTCGACGCCGCCAGCCAGGTTGGCCCAGAACGCCTCCGCGTTGGCCGCACCGGGGAACCGGCACGCCAGCCCCACCACCGCGATGTGCGCGGAGCGGTCCTCCCACGGCTCCCCGGAGGCACCCGTTCCTGCTCCTCCGGCGTGCTGTCCGGCTCCAGCGGTCTCCGCACGGCCTGTCATGCGCGCGAGTCCGCTCTGTCGCTGTTCCTGGCGCTGCTCACGCGCGGCGGCCGCTGCTCCGCCATCGCCCTGTCCCTGGAGGTGCCCGGCGAGCGCGCGAACAGTGGGGAACTCGAACAGCTTCACCATGGGCACGTCATGGCCCAGGCGGCTCTTCAACAGGTGCTGCACCTGTCCCAGCAGCAGGGAGTGCCCGCCCAGGTCGAAGAAGTTGTCCTCCGCGCCCACCCGCTCCAACCGCAAGGTCTCGCACCAGAGGCCGGCGAGCTGACGCTCCAGCTCATTCGCGAGGGGTACCTGGGACGCTTGCGTCACGGTGGGCGCGGGCAGGGCCCGTTCATCCACCTTGCCGCCGTGGGTGAGCGGCAGCGCTTCCAGCGCCACATAGGCGGAGGGAATCATGTAGGCCGGCAGCTCGCGGGCCAGGTGTTCGCGCAGCCGCGCGGGCGAAGGCACGGCGTGCCCGGCGCGAGGCACGAGGTAGCCAACCAGCCTCGGCTCCGCGCCTGGAGCGCTCCAGGCGCGGACGTGGGCTTCAGCGATTTCTGGACACGTGCGCAGCCGCGCGGAGATCTCCGCTGGCTCCACGCGGAAGCCGCGAAGCTTGAGCTGCGCGTCCATGCGGCCCAGGAACTCAAGCTCACCGTCGGGTCGGATGCGGACGTGGTCTCCCGTGCGGTACAGGCGCGCACCCGGGCGCGATGAGAAGGGGTCGGGGATGAAGCTCGAAGCGGTGAGGTCCGGGCGGTTCAGATAGCCCCGCGCCACCCCGGCGCCGCCAAGGTACAGCGCTCCCCCCGCACCCAGGGGAGCGGGTTGCAGCTCCGCATCCAACACATACGCCGTGGTCCCCGCGATGGGGCGACCGATGGCGGGCAGGGACGCATCCGTGCCCGAGGAAAGCACTTCGCTGGAGGTGGCCGTCACGGTGGTCTCCGTGGGGCCGTACTGGTTGAACAGGCGCCAGGGCATCCCGGGCCTGGGACGCGAGAGGAGCCGGTCTCCGCCCGCGAGCACCGTGCGCAGCTCGCACGCGTCAGGCCAGTCCAGGGCCAGCAGCCGCTCGGCGAGCGCGGTGGGCAGGTCCGTGAAGGTGATGCGTTCGGACAGGAGCCACGCCTGGAGTCGCTCCGGGGACAGGCGCACGTCCTGTCCGGGGACATGCAGCGTCGCGCCCGCCGTCAGCGCCGGCCAGATCTCCGCGGCGGAGGGGTCGAACGCGGGGGAGTAGAGCAGCGTGGCGCGGCTGTTCGCATCCAGGCCGAAGGCGCGCCGGTGCCATCCGACGAGGTGGGCCAGCGAGCCGTGCTCCACCATCACCCCCTTGGGCGTGCCCGTGGAGCCGGAGGTGTACATGACGTAGGCCCGTTGTCCGGGCCACGCATCGGCGGAGGGCTGGCCGCGCGGTGTGCCGGGGGCGTGAAAGTCCCCGACGCACACCCGCTCCAGCGTGGCGGGGAGCCGTTCGCGGAGCGCGCCGGTGGTCACCACCTGGCGGACGCCACCATGGGCGAGGAGGAGCGCGAGCCGCTCGGCGGGGTGCTCCGGATCCAGCGGCAGGTAGGCCGCTCCGGCGAGCAGTACGCCCAACTCGGCCGTCACCAGCTCGGCGCCCCGGGGCGCGCAGACGCCAATGAGCGACGACGCATCCGTGCCCTGTCGGCGCAGGTGTTCGGCCAGCAGCGTCGCGCGGCGGATCAGCTCCGCGTAGGTGAGCGCGCCCGCCTCATCGCGCACCGCCACCGCGGCGGGTGTCCTCCGGGCCTGCTCCAGGACCTGGCGCTGCACCGGGGGCTCGGACGTGGACACCTCTGGGCCGTTGCGCTCCCGCAGGAGGGCATGGCGTTCCGCGTCGGTGAGCATCGGCAGGCGCGACACCGTGGTGTCGGGGCTTCGCACCGCGACCTCGAGCAGCCGCAGGAAGTGGGCGGACATCCGCTCCATCGTCGCGCGGTCGAAGAGGTCGCGGTTGTATTCCCAGATGAGCGAGATGCGGGCATCCCCGCGTGAGGCGTCCCCCAGGTGCCGTCCGGCATGGGGAATGGCGACGACATCCAGGTCCACCTTCGATGAGCCATTGCCCCGCTCGAAGATGGTGCAGGAGGCGCTGCCCAACCTGGGACTGGGCACGGCCGAGTCGTGGAAGCTGAACATGGCCTGGACGAGCGGGTTGCGACTGGGGTCGCGCTTCACGCCCAGGGCTTCGACGAGCTTGAGGAAGGGATACGTCTGGTGCTCCGCCGCCGCCGAGGTGACGTCCTTCACCTGGTGGACCAGCTGTCGAAACGACGGCGCGCCGGAGACATCACATCGCAGGACCACGGCATTGACGAACATGCCAATGAGGTTCTCGATGTTGCGGATGCCAGCCCTGGCGGCGAACGCCGAGCCGATGCACAGGTCCTGCTCCCCGGTGTAGCGGTGAAGCAGCGTGGCGAACGCGGCGAAGAGGGCATGGAAGAGGGTGACGCCCTCGCGTTGGCAGAAGGTGCGCAAGGCGCCCGGCAGGGCCGGTGGCAGCTCCAACCGGAGGAGGTCGCCGTTGGAGCCCTGCACGGGCGGTCGCGGGCGGTCGGTGCGCAGCGGCAGCACCTCCGGGGCTCCCGCCAATCGCTCGCGCCAGTAGGCGAGCTGGGCCTTCATGCCCGGGGCTTCGAGCGCCGCACGCTGCCAGACCGCGAAGTCGCGGTACTGCACCGCCGGCTCCGGCAACGGCGAGTCTTCGCCCCGCAGGTAGGCGTTGTAGAGCGCGTCCAGCTCCCGCATCAGCACGGAGAAGGACACCCCGTCGTGGACGACGTGATGCTCGACGAGCACGAGCTCGTGTTCGTCCGGAGCCAGGCGGAGGGCGCTCCAGCGGGCCAGCGGCAGCGCGAAGAGGGAGAGGGGCCGGCGCAGCTCCTCCCGGATGGCCTCCTCCCGCCGACGCTCCCGGACGCCCTCGGGCAGTGCGCTCAGGTCGAGCAGGGGAAGTCGCACCGGCGTCACCGGCTGGACGCGCTGCCACGGCCGTCCGTCGACCTCTTCATAGGTCGTGCGCAGCAGCTCGTGGCGCCGGGTGAGCTCCGTCAGGGCGCGTTCGAGCACCGCCAGGTCCAGCCCGCCCATCACGCGAAGGGTGGTCTGCGCCTGATAGGAGATGCTGTCGGGCGACAGCTTCTGGAGGAACCAGACCTGCTCCTGTTGCACGGAGAGCGGCGCGCGCGAGGGGTCGGCGGCGCGAACCACGGGCGGCAGCATGGCCTTCGCGGGAGCGGCCCTGCGCGACTCCAGCAGCTCCGCGAGCAGGGCGATGCGGGGGTGGGCGAAGAGCTGCGCAAGTGAAACGCTGACGCCCAGTGTGTCTTCAATCCGGGAGGTGATGCGCGTGGCGAGCAGGGAGTGGCCGCCCAGCTCGAAGAAGTCGTCCTGGAGACCGACCTGCTCCTGCTTCAGCTCCTCCTGCCACACCCGCGCGAGCCCCTGCTCCAGCTCCGTGCGGGGCGCGACATACTCACGGATCCGGGGAGTGTGGAGGGCTGGAACGGGGAGCGCCTGGACGTCCACCTTGCCGTTGGGGCCGAGTGGGAGCGAGTCCACCACCACGAACGTCCGGGGCATCATGGCCTCGGGAAGCCAGGCCCGCAGGTGCTCGCGCAGTTGCTCCGTTCCGGGGACGGCCCGCGCGTCGCGAGGCGTGAACCACGCCACGAAGAAGACGTCTGCGTCAGGCGTCAGGGCTCCGGTGCTTCGCGCCATGACGTGCGCGGCCCCCACGTGCGGATGGGTCTGGAGCGCGGCGGTGATCTCCGCGGGTTCGATGCGGATGCCACGCACCTTCACCTGCGAGTCGACGCGGCCCAGGAACTCCAGCGAGCCATCCGGCGCCCTGCGACCGAGGTCCCCCGTGCGGTACAGGCGCTCGCCGCCGGTGGGGGAGAAGGGATGGGGGATGAAGCGCTCGGCGGTGAGCCCCGGCGCCTCCACGTACCCGCGAGCCAGGCCTGTCCCTCCGATGAAGATCTCCCCTGTCTCTGCCTCGCCCACGGGCCGCAGCGCCGGGTCGAGCAGGTGGATCTCCGCGCCGTCGATGGGACGACCAATGGACGGCAGATGCTCCTCGCGCGACACCCCGGCGGGCGGGACGACATCCGACGTGCAGTAGATGGTGCACTCGGCGGGGCCATAGCCATTCACGAGCTGGAAGGGCATCCCCGGCCTGGGACGCACGTGCAGCCGGTCGCCTCCGGTGAGCAGCAGGCGCAGGGCACAGGTCTCCGGCCAGGGGAGCGCGAGCACGCGTTCGGCGAGCGGGGTGGGCAGAAAGGCGAAGGTGATGTCCCGGGCCAGCAGCCACTGCTGCAACTTCCGGGGTGACAGACGGGTCTCCTCGTCCTCCGGGAGCTCCAGCCGCGCGCCCGAGGCCAGCGAGGGCAGGATGGACATGATCAGCGCGTCGAAGCCCAGCGAGGCCACCACGCCCACGTTATCCGCCGGTGACAGCGCGAACGTGGCGCGGTGGTGGGCGGTGAACGCGGACAGGGCGCGGTGGCTGATCATCACCCCCTTGGGCAGCCCCGTGGAGCCCGAGGTGTGGATGACATAGGCGAGCTGGTCCGGCAGGACGCGGACCTCCGGGTTCACGCCCGGAAACGACGCGAGCTCCTGGTCCGGAAGCAAGAGGACCTGGAGGCCCGTCGCCGCGAGCCGCTCCGCGGCCGGTCCCTCGCCAATGACAGCCATCGCCCCCGCGGACGTCGCCATGTGACGCAGGCGCTCGGGCGGAGAGGACGGGTCCAGCGGCAGCCAGGCCGCTCCCGTCTTGAGCACCGCCAGGAGGGACACGACGAGTCGCGTGCTTCGCGGAAGGCAGATGCCGATGATGCAGTCCGGTCCAGCGCCCCGGGCGCGCAGCGCATGGGCCAGGCGGTTCGCTTGCTGGTCGAGCGCGGCGTAGGTGAGGGACTCGCCCCCCTGGCCTATCGCGACCTGGGAGGGATGTTCGACCGTGTGTTGCTCGACGAGCAGGTGGACGAGGGGGGGCAGCAAGAATCTTCCAGCCGGCGCCATCCCGAAGGCTTTAGCAGCAGCCCTCAGGAAGCCCAAGCCCCCCGGCCCGCCCCTCGCCGCGGCTTACTCGCGCGTGGACGCCGAGACAGCGGACGCCGGTTTGATACGTTCCAGGCTGGAAATGCCCGACAGCGTCTCCGCGAGGGCCCTGGCGTCGAGCGGCAGGGTTATCGTGAAACAGGTCCCCTCCTGGGCCGAGCTCGTCACGGACGCTCGCCCACCATGCGCCTCGGCGAAACCTCTCACCAGGGGCAGCCCGAGTCCCCAGCCTTTTTCCGCGCTCTCCGTCGCGGACCTCGAGCGGTGGAACGGTTCGAAGATGTTTCGCAGATCCTCCCCGAGGATGGGGTCGCCCTGATTCCTCACCTGGAGCGTCACCTGCGAGCCGCTCCGGCCCAGCGCGACTTCAATCGGGGTGCCCGGTGCGCCGTACTTCGCCGCGTTGGAGGCCAGGTTCTCGACGATGCGACGCAGTCCGATGGGATCCGCCATCAACTGGAACGTGCCTTCTGCCTTCAGGACGAAGCGGTCTGTATAGACCGACGTGAGCTCCTCCAGCGTCTGGACGGTGATGGCGTGGAGGTCGCATTCGCTGAGCTTCAGGACCACCTGCTTTCCGGCCTGGATCTGGCTCGCGTCCAGCAGGTTTTGGATCATCCGTTCCGCGCGGTCCAGGCTCTGGCTCACCCGAGCCACCGACGTCTGGATGCTCGGCATGTCCGGATGGCGTCTGCCGAGCAGTTGCAGGCTCAACTTCGACGCCGTCAGGGGCGTGCGCAGATCATGCGTCAGCGCCGCGACGAACGTGTCCCGGAGGTTCTGTTCGGCCTTCAGTTTCGTGATCTGATTCCGGAGGTTGATCTCCGTCATGATGGAGGCCGTCAGCTCCCGCATCACCTTGAGCTCTTGCGCCGTCCATTCGCGCACCTTGGGCTCGATGCAGCAGAAGGTCCCCAGCACGTGCCCGTCCGGGTTGATCAACGGCAGCACGATGATGGCGACGATGCCCCACGGCCCGGTCGAGGGATGGAACCTGAGGAAGGGATCGGCCAGGGCGTTCGAGGAGATGATGGATTCACCCTCGAGCGTGTAGCGACACAGCGAAGCATCAATCGGGAGCTCCCGCGTTTCGCTGAAGGGCGAAGGCAGGCCGAAGTCCGCCTTGAAGAACTGCTTGTCGGCATCCACCAGGGAGATGATCGTCAACGGGACGTGGAGGAGCTCGGCCGCCAGGTGTGCAAGGCGGTCAAAGGCTTCCTCCCGAGGCGTATCCATCAGGCCGGTGTCCCGGATCGCCTGCAGGCGATTGGGATCCGTGAGGCGGCGATTACACCGTTGCGTCCGCCCGAGTGATGCGTCATCCAGTGCGCCCAGGAACTTCATGGGAGCGTTTTTAACCCGGTTCCCGGGGAGTGGGTACCTGGATGCCGAGGGCCCGCTCGTCCGGTCGCTGACCCTTCTTCACGAGGTGTTCAGGGCGGAACGCACGGCCCGTGTCGATGATGGAACGCTTGCCCGGCGCCCTCAGAGGACCTGTCGCACGGCCTCGTCGAGCTTCGCCTTCGCGACCGCGCCGACGATCTGCTTCACGACCTTGCCGTCCTTGAAGAACAGCAGCGTGGGCATGGCCCGGATGCCGTACTGCTCCGGCGTCACCGGGTGGTCGTCGACGTTGAGCTTGGCCATCTTCATCCGGCCCTTGTACTCAGTCGCCAGCGCTTCGATGACCGGCGCGAGGACCCGGCACGGCGGACACCACGTGGCCGTGAAGTCCACCAGCACCGGCTCGGACGACTCCAGCACCTCGCGCTTGAACTCCGCGTCTCCCAGCTCGATGACGTTCGCAGCCATGTTCCATCCTCCGGTGAAGGGCGCGCTCACGCAGGCCGCGCCTCGGATCCACGGCCAGGATGTAATCGCGGGGCAGGGCAGGGGACGAGTGCCCCGGTCGCAACGCATTGTTCCGCCAGGAGCCCTCTAGCCTTCCTCCCACGGCAGCGCCGCGCCGCGCTCGGACAGCAGGTCCAGGAAGGCGCGCACCTTGAACGGGAGCTGCCGGCTGCTCGGGTAGACGGCGAAGATGGGCAGGCCCGGGGGCGTGTCCGCCGCGAGCACGGGGACCAGCAGTCCCGCGCGCACGTCGTCCGCCACGAGCGAGGCCGGCAGTCGCACGATGCCCAACCCCGCGCGCGCCGCCGCCTGGCCCGCGCGCACGCTGGGCACGCGCAGGCGGCCCGTCACCGGCACCGTGCGCGCGCTCCGGCCCTCACCGAAGAACCACACCTCGTCGGTGCCGGGCTCGGCCAGGAGGACGCATTCGTGCGCGCCCAGCGCTTCGGGCGACAGCGGCGTGCCGTGGCGGCTCAGATAGGCGGGGCTCGCATAGCAGCCCGTGCGCACCCGCCCGAGCCTGCGCGCCACCAGCGACGAGTCCGGCAGCGGCCCGGTGCGCAGCGCCAGGTCGTACTCCTCCGCGACGAGGTCCACATGCGTCTGCGCGAGCGACACCTCCACGCGCAGCCGGGGCTGGCGCAGCAGCAGTTCGGCGATGACGGGCGTGAGCAGCTCGCCGAGCAGCGACAGCGTCGCGATGCGCAGGGTCCCCTGGGGCGTCCCACGCGATTCGCTCAGCGCCGCGTTCACCTCGCGGGCCTCGGAGACGAGCCGCGCGCAGTGCGCGTGGTACTCCCGGCCCGCCTCGGTGAGCCGCAGCCGCCGCGTGTTGCGCTCCAGCAGCCGGATGCCCAGGCGCTCCTCCATGGCGGCCAGCCGACGGCTCACCGTCGACTTGCGCAGGCCCAGGCGCTCCGCCGCGGCCGTGATGCCGCCCGTCGTCACCACCTCCGTGAAGAGGAGCATGTCATCCAGCAAGGGGGGACTCGAGGCCACGGGGCAAGCCTATGCCTTGGAAGGGGTGGGTGCGAGTCCAGGACCCCAAGGACTGACACGTCAGCCCCCGGCCTGACACGTCAGGGTGGAAGGACCGCGCCCCCTAAACCCGTGCACTTCCTCAAGTCCAGTCTTCTCCTGGAAGGCCCATCAATTGCAGAACTCCCCGCCAACACCGGAGGAGTGCTGCAATGGGCATGAACTACAAGATCCACCCGGCGGTCGGGGTGGCCCGCGTCGGGGACAGCGAGGACTACTACCTGGGGCCCGAGACGGCCAAGGGGCTGCCGCAGGAGCGGACCGGTGGGGATGTGACCCGCTTCCGCGACGTGCACGGTGGCATCCGCCGGCAGGCGGCCCGGTTCCAGATCCACACGTTCGACCCCGACCACCCCAACGCGCCGGGAAAGCGCGTCCAACCCGGGGCCGACGGCGTGCTGGACATTGAATGGACCGTCCACGTCGCGAACAAGAAGGCGGCCTGGTTCGAGTTCCAGCAGCAGCAGGGCGCGGACGGCGTGTACAACCTTGTCGATACCGCTGACGCGAAGGCGCACCCGCTGCGCAACCCCCGCACGACGGACGCCGCCGGGCGCAAGGCGCTCATCATCGACCCGGGGCCTCGCACCGTGGCGTGCCGGGGCAACAAGAAACTCCCCTTGCGCGCGGAGTTCTCCAAGGACGATCCCCAGGCCCAGGGCTATCCCTGCACCTTCCCCGCGGCGTCGAACCTCCTCCCCGAAAACAATGACATCACCACCCTGGGCAGCGTCATCGCGGATGACCAGGGCTACCTCTACACGGTGGGAGGCCATGGCTTCTCCGGCACGACGGGGGTGTGGAACCTGTCCAACGGGTTGATTGACAACCTCCTGGAGGACGACACGACGCTCACCGACGCGCAGGGCACGCGCCTCGGACAGCTCCGGCCGGTCGCGGACCAGTGCTACCCGACCCAGGAGGCGCTCCGGGCCGCCATGGTGGCGGAGCTGGCGACGCACGGCTCCAACAGTCCGGCGGACATCCAGGAGACCGCCGACTACATGCAGGCCAAGGCCTACATGCAGCCGCGTCTGGACACCTACGCCAACAACAACTTCTGGTGGGACGACACGTCGGATGGCCCCGTCACCGCGACGGTCATCCTGGAGGGGGGCACGCGCGTGGAGGTGGCGTTTCCGGCGTGGATGATGGTGGCCCCGCCGGCCTACGCGCCCCAGCTCCTCAACATGGTCACGCTGTACGACACGCTGCGCGACACCTTCGTCACCCAGGGCAATCTGGAACCTGACGTCTGCAAGGGCGGCACCTTCAACGACAGCTACAGGCCGAACTTCCAGGCGGACATCCTGCCCATCCTCCAGCGTCCGTCCGACTACCGCTGGGTCGCGCGCATCAACGACCAGGGCATCGACGCGCACGCGGGGCTTCCCCGGCCTGAGGCCAGCACCCACAACTTCATGAAGTACGTGCGCGACCCGAAGCAGTTCAATGACTACCCGCTGCGCATGCCCCAGATGGCGGGCGACAATCCCCTCACGCCGGACGTCCCGCGCAACTTCCTCACCCTCACGCGGACGCAGTACTTCTTCCTCACCCAGTTCAGCAATGGCCTCTTCGACAACACGCCCAGCACGGCCATGCCCACCCCGGGCCAACTGCTGGACCGGGGCGTGCTGGAGAACTGCGTGGGCGGGCCCTTCTGCCCGGGCATCGAGATGACCTGGATTGCCCGCGACCCGAACTTCTTCATGGAGCCGTTCCGCTTCAAGCGCCGCACGCCAGGCGCCAGCGGCCTGCGATGGGACACCAACCCCCATGATGGACAGGGATTGGAGCCGGGAGACGCCACCAAGTACATGGCCCTGCCCTGGCAGGCGGACTTCAACGAGTGCTCCAACCAGGTCGTGCAGAACACGTCCCTGTGGTGGTGGCCCTCGCAGCGGCCCTACGAGGTGAACTACCAGGACCGCGACGGGGAGTGGCAGCAGGGCTACTGGACGCGCCCGTCCGACATCAACTTCGACAAGGACGAAGAGATGGTCTTCAAGTGGAAGGGCCTGGGCTTCATCCTGGCCCGGAAGGACGCGCAGCCCGCGGACCAGGGCAGCTCCACGCCGGATGATCCGGCCCCGCTCTACATCGAGGTGGAGCGCCGCTTGCCGGACGGTGGCATGTCGTGAGCGACGCGCACTGTGACGTCGCGGTCCTCGGGGGAGGGCCGGCGGGCGCGGGCGTGGCGCTCGCCCTGCGGGCCCAGACGCAGTGGTCCGTCACGCTGGTGGAGCGCGCTTCCCCTGACGCGCCCCGCGTCGGTGAGACGCTGCCTCCAGATGCACGGCGGCCCCTGGCGAAGCTGGGGGTGTGGGGCGGCTTCCTTCGCGACGGACACCTGGCCTCGCGCGGCACGGCGTCCGCGTGGGGCTCCGCCACGGTGGGCTATCACGACACGCTGATGTCGCCCGGAGGGCCGGCCTGGCACCTGGACCGCGCCCGCTTCGACGCGAGCCTGCGCGCCCAGGTCGCGGAGCGCGGCGGCACCGTGCGGGTCGGCACCGCGCTGAAGGGGTGCGAGGCCCTGGGTGCGGAGGGCTTCCGGCTGCACCTGTCGCATCCGTCGGAAGGCCTCTCCACGCTCCGCGCGCGCTTCGTGGTGGATGCGACGGGCTGGAAGGCGGACTTCGCCACGTCGCAGGGGGCGCGGCGACAGGTGGTGGACCGCTGCTTCGCCCTGTATGGCGACTTCCGCCTGCGGGAGGGCGCGGCGTTCAGCACGCAGGCGCTGGTGGAGGCCCGCCCGGAGGGCTGGTGGTACTCCGCGCTGCTTCCCGGAGGCCGCGTCGTCGTCGCGCTGATGGGGGATGGGGAGTCGCTGCGCGGTGTGCGGCCGAGCACCCCGGAGGCCTGGCTGTCATTGCTGGAGCGCACCACCGCCACCCGTGAGCGGCTGGACGTGTGTGACTTCAACGGGGAGCCGCTGCGAGCGGTGCCCGCCACCGTGGGGCTCCTGGACCGTCTCCATGCCGGACACTGGCTGGCGGTGGGGGACGCGGCGTGTACCTTTGATTCGCTGTCCTCCCAGGGCATCTCCAAGGCGCTCGACTCCGCCCTGCTGGCGGCCGAAGCGCTGGATCAGCACCTGCGGGGCCGCGCGGAGGCCCTGGGCGCCTACGCGGCCCGGGTGCGCCAGGGCTTCGCGGAGCACCTGCGGACGCGGGACCACTATTACCGTGAGGAGCGGCGGTGGCCCGACGCCCCCTTCTGGCGCAACCGGCGCGAGGCATTGGCCTCCGACGCCCTGGCCGCGTGACGGCCGCCTCTTGCTCACCCCAACCGGGATCAATCCATGAAGACAAGTCGTCAGCGATATCTCCTGCTCGCGCTGGGAGGCGCGAGCGCCTTGAGCGTGGCGGTGGCCGTGGTCGGACAGCGGGGAGGGGATTCCACCAAGCCCCCCCCTGTCCGCGAGGACGCGAATGCAGTCAACGTCGTCTCGGTCCCCACCCCGGGCACCGTGTCGACGCCCTATCCCGTCTTTCCCCACGGCAACAAGCTGACCCAGCCGCTGGACGAGGGGGACATCCGGGCCCAGCAGTTCCTCGACTTCTATGCGAAGCAGGGCGGCGTCACCTTCCCCTCGCTGACGAAAGGGGACCTCTCCGCGCTGCCCGCCCGGACCCTGGACATCGCGCACAATGGCTTGAACCTGGGCAGCCAGCGCTTCAACTCCTCGCTGGTGTGTCAGTCCTGCCATGACGCGGACTGGCTGGCCAGCGACGACCTCAAGCTGCCCCCCGACGCCCTGCCCACCTACCAGCCCCTGGCCACGATGGCCTATTGGCGGATGAAGGACGTGGACCAGTTCTGGGATGACAACACGGCGCCGTCCTTCCTGGATCCCACCGCGCCCCTGCCGCTTGTGGCCAACTGGTCTCCGTTCGGAGACTGGAGCGCGTCCGTGAAGGCGCTGGCGGGCCGCGACCCCATCTTCCTCGCGCAGGTGGAGACCACGCGGAAGCTGTCGCCCTACCAGCCCGCCAAGGTGGACACGCTCTGTCTGCGTTGCCATTCCCCGCTGGCCCAGCGCCAGGCGGATGGCGAGGGCCGGGACTTCACGCACGACCTGCTCTACGCGACGCCGGCCAACTCCTCGCAGGATCCGGAGCAGGCGGTGCTGGGCGCGCTGGGGCGCGACGGCGTGTCGTGCAGCGCGTGTCACTCCGTGGCGCCCGCGAGCGGGCAGCCCTGGAACGGCACGGACTACACGGCCTTCTACGGCACCACGAGCGGCACCCTCTTCGGCGACAACGTGTCGGACCGCCTCAAGACGCGGTCGGAGACCGTGCAGCCGCCCGCGTTCCCCTTCACCTCGTCCATGAACCTGCGCCCGGGCACCATCGTGGGTCCGGACACGCACCTGAACAAGCAGCCCATGGCCGCCGCGGGGCTCAGCCTGGAGACGGCCGCCACGGTGGGCGGACACAGCTACCTGCGCGACTCCATGGTGTGCGGCTCGTGCCACGTCGTCATCCTGCCCCGGGTGCCCACGAACTACCGGCCCTCGATGCCCATCGCGGAGGCGGAGGCCCAGGGCGTCTACCAGCGCCCCGTGAGCTGCGCGCAGAACCAGACGACCTTCAGCAGCACCGGCGACTTCCTGACCGACCCCTGCGTGGAATTGGCATACGAGCAGACGACCTACTTCGAGTGGCTCAACAGCGGCTACGCCCAGTCCACGGCCACCTGCATGACGTGCCACATGCAGATCACCAAGCCCGCGCTGCCGTTCGACGGCAACGTGAAGGTGGCGCAGCAGAACGAGGCCCTGGCGGCCTTCTACCGCGACAACCAGACCCTGCCGCCCCGGCAGTACAACCGGCACACGCTCTTGGGCATCAACCTGTTCGTCCATGAGATGTTCCAGCAGTTCCCGGACGTGCTGGGCCTGGACTTCTATGCGCAGCCGGACTCGCGCGTGCCGCCGTACCTCCAGAGCCCGGAGATCCTCGCGCGCACGCCCAACCTCGTCACCAACCCGGGCGCGGAGGACGGTCCCAAGGCGGACCTGACGGCCGACGGCTGGGCGCCGGAGACCGAGGCGACGGTCACGGTGGTGGCCTCCCAGCAGGGGCAGTCCCAGCAAACCATCCTGCCCAGCCATGGCGCGCAGTTCTTCCAGTTGAGCGGCGGCGCGTCGTTGACGGTGGACGTGTCCGCGTACCAGGCCCTCATCGACAAGGCGGCGGGCGCGGCGACCGTGCAGTGGGGCGCCACGGTGTACTGCGATGGCGTCGTGCCCTGCGGCACCCTCACGTTGCAGCAGAAGACAGGGCAGGGGGCCTGGACGAACTCGGCTGGCACCCTCAACGTGCCGGCGAGCCAGCAGCGCTGGATTCCCGTGCAGGCGGCGGAGCCCACCCGCATTCCCGCTGGAACGAGCGCGCTGCGGCTGGCCTTCCAGCCCGGCCGTGCGCTGCGCGTGGACGACGTGTTCCTCGCCCTGAAGTTCCCGGACGGCTCGGTGGCGCCGCTCACGGACGGCAAGCGCGACTACACCTTCGCGAAGAACCTCCTCAACGCCGAGCAGTCCATCCTGGACCTGGCGGTGAACACCGCGCAGGGCGTCTTCGACCCGACACAGCCCGCGGTGCTGCTCTCCGTGGACTCGTTCACCGAAGACAACGGCCTGTTGAAGGTGCCTGTCACCGTCACCAGCAATGTGGGCCACAAGTTCCCCAGTGGCGCGGGCTTCCGCCGGGCCTTCCTCCAGTTCGAGGTGTCGGACGCGGACGGCAAGGTGCTGTGGGCGTCGGGCCAGCCCAACGCGCTGGGCGTCATCTGCTCGGGCGTCTGCAAGCCGGATGACAGCGCGCTGCTCGCGAGCGAATTCACCACCGATGTGTCCAAGCTCCAGCCGAATTACCAGCTCATCACCCGGCAGGACCAGGCGCAGATCTACGAGCTGCGCGCGGTGGATGACCTGAACCGGCTGTCCAGCCTGGAGCTCCAGCAGTTCAAGGCGGTGAAGGACAACCGCCTGCTGCCGGAGGGGTGGACTTCAGCGGAGCAGCGCAAGTCGGACGAGATGCTGCTCGGGCTGAACCTCCAGCAGATGGCGCGCCTCACGGAGCCGTTCAGCGCTGTCCTGGGCGACAATGACATGAGCGTGTCCGGTGACCCGGACTTCAAAACGTCGCCAGCGAAAGGCACGGACCACATCACCTTCCAGGTGCCGCTGGCCCAGGTGAGTGGGTGGAAGAGCATCCGCGTAAGGATGAACTACCAGACCATTCCGCCGGCCTACCTGAACGCGCGCTTCCGGGACTCGCTGCTGGACGCAAAGGGCCAGCCCTCGCAACCGGGGCCCGCGGTGAAGAGGCTCATGTACATGACCAGTCACCTGAACACGCAGACGTCGCTGACGTACACGTCCCAGGGGCAGGGCGCTTCGCGGGTGGACCTGATGAACAACTGGTCCATGGTGCTGAGCGAAGCAAGCGTGACGAAGAACCAGCCCTGACGAAGAGGGCGGGACCGTGGCGGCCATCGGGGGCGGGCTTCACGCCTGCCCCGGGTGGCCGCTTCGTCGTGTCCCGCCGGTGCGCGGGCATGAGAAAAGCGGCCATCGGTGACGGTTGGACCACCCGTCCCGATGACCGCTGGGGTCTGCTTCGTGCGCGAGGCGCGGCTTCAGCGAATGATGGTGGTGTGAGAGCCGAGCGTGATGCCCCGCTGACCGCTCAGCTTCTGCGCGAGCTCGGGCGGCGCGCCCAACTGGTGGGGCGCGAGCATCCGGCTGAAGTTCTTGCTGCCGGGCGCCACGTAGGCCTGGAACGACAGTTGGATCTTGAAGCCCAGGAGGGGCTTGGTGCCGTTGGCCCAGTAGGAATAGGTGATGTTCGTCTCGAAGTTGGGGGGGATGTTGCTGATGACGAAGGTGCCCCAGCTCCGGTTCCCATCCGGGCCGGGCACCGTGTCCGGCACGACGGTCGGCTGCACGACGATGGGCGGATTGGGACCCGCGTCACCCGACGAGAAGGCGACGCTGCCTCCGGCGGGCACATTGGTGCACGTCAGCAAGAAGATGAACTGTCCGCCATCCGGCTTCCCTGGGAATTGAATGGTGTGGTTGAAGTTGGGGCTGTTGGAGTCGACGACGCTGACGTTGCGCCAGCCGAAGCCGGGATTCTCGATGATGAAGTCGGTCAGGTCCGAGTAGGTGCCCACCTGGGGGATGGGGTTCTCATGCTTGTCGGTGACGACCCGTGAGATGAGGCAGTAGTGGTCCCCGCTGATGTCATTCGGCTCCCAGAAGAACGGGCTCTCCGTCACGGCGATGTCCCCCGCGGAGTCTGCCTTCAGGAGCGACCCCGGCTGGTTGTCGCTGGTGAGGATCTGGTTGTCCTGCCACTGGTCCGGGAAGAGCAACAGGCTGGCCTTCGAGTAGTACAGAGAGGCCACCCCCTGCTGCGGTCCCGAGGAGAGGTTCTTGGTGCGCAGGTAGATGTAGTTGGGGCCGTTGCCCACCAGATTCTGCCCCACGTCCTGCCCGTAGTTCGACGTGAAGAGCGTCTTCGGGTCCCCCTGGGGGGAGATGCCGTAGGGGATGATGTCCGGCGACTCGTAGTTGCGGGGGGAGGGAATCTCCCCGGCGTCCGACGTGGTCGTGCGGAAGAACAGGTCGTCATACGTGGTGGTCATGGGCGTGCCTCGTCGAAGGGAGTGAAATCCGCGAGCGGGGAAGGTCCCCGGCGGATGCGCGGACCCCATTGCACCCATCACGCCAATGACTCTCACCTCCGAACCGCGCGGAATTCCAGCCGCGGCCCTCGCTCCACCGCCCCGCTGACGCATCAGGCGCAATCCATGACGCGTCAGCGGGAGGCCCCATGACGCGCTTCTCAGCGGCGCGTGTGCGACGAGGGCTTCAGTACGCGGCGAAGGTGGGCGCGTTGGTGGTGGTGAAGAAGTCGGCGAAGGTGGCGACGTAGTTGCTGCCGCTGCCCGTCTCACCCGCCAGCGGCCCCGTCTTGGTGCCCCCGGCGGTCAGGGTGGTGCCATCGCCGGAGATGGCCAGGTTGCAGGTCTCCACGTTGCCCGCGCCGTACATCACCACCAAATCCGACGTGCGGGTGACGGTCATCCCAGACGGTTCGATGTGCTGGACCCGGCACTGGATGTTGCCGCTCACGCTCGGGCTGGCCCGGTACGCGTAGCCCACCGCCACGCCCAGGTCGTTGGCGGCCAGGGAGATCTTGGGGACGTTGTACGAAACCCCCAGCAGGACGGTGCGCGCCGTACACGTCGCGGACGAATACCGCGACAGATAGACGTTCCACTGCGGCGGGCTGTAGAACGAAAGCGAGAGATAGGAGATGCCGTACTGGCAGCCCTGGGACGTGCCGTTGAGCAGCGTCTGGGATTGCTCCGCCAGGGTGTCCGTGCCCTCCGCCTCCGGGGCCCCGCCACAGGCGGACAGGCAGAGGACGGCGGACAGGAGGGCAGCGCGCGGGATGCAGTGCATGGAGTGACTCCGGGTGTGGGGACGGTGCCGAACTCTAGGGGAGAGTCCGATACAAGACCAATCCACCTCGGACGCTGGGTGCGGGCCGCCCCAGCCGGGTCGCTGAGCAGTCGTCGTTCTTCAGGGGGATGCCGCGCGCCGGGCTGGCCCGGCGCGCGGCATGAGACCTCGTGGGCTTCGCGAGGGTGCGTCGCTCAGAAGCAGGTGCAGGCGGCCTTGACGCACTTGCCCAGCCGGAAGCCCTTGCTCTGGTCTCCCTGGGCGTATGCTGGATGCCTTCATGGAGGCAGGACCTTGATCAGCTCCCTCATCCGGCAGGTCGTCACCACGGTCCAGACGGCGATCACGAAGGCCCCGGCGGCCCCGCCTCCGACGCCGGCGGCTCCGCCTGCGCCCTATTTCAAGGACGCCCTGGACAAGGCCCGGCCGCACCCCGTGAACCTCAGCGGCTACGGGAGCGCGCCTGCGTCCACGGAGACTTTGCGCGTCACGCCGGAGCTGACCCAGGCGGCCAGCGGCGAGACCCACGGTCCGCCGATGCTGCATCTGGGCGATGGGTGGACGCCGCAGGGGCAGGGCTACGACGCCGGGCGGGGCGAAGTGCTCACGACCTATTACAACGACGACCACGACGTGCTGCTCTCCGTGCAGGACAAGGACTCGGGCGGCGAGACGCTCCAGGTCGAACTCGGAGGTTCCAGTTCCACGGGCCCCGCGCCCACGCACGGTGGCGGGGTCTCGACGGACGGCGAGTTCGTCTACGTTTCCGACACGGATCACATCTTCGTCTACACGCGGGAGGAGCTCGAGCGGGCGGCGAAGGCCGGGACCCAGGCCAGCGCCTTCCAGGTGATGGATGTCCCGGAGCGCGACGGCGTGAAGGATCCGGCCACCGGGCTCGACCTCGTGTCCGCTGGCAGCTACATGACCGTGAAGGACGGCTACGCGTACATCGGCGGCTACAGCCCGGACGGCGATGGCAAGGCGGGCGCCGTCTGGCGTTACAAGCTCGACGAGAAGACCGGTGCCCTCATCGAGGACTCGCGCGAAGGGCCCATCCGGGCACCGGACCGCGCCCAGGGCATGACGGTGGTCGACGACGCCCTGTTGTTCACCACGGGCGACCACAAGCTCGTCTACCAGCCCATCGAATCCACCGAGGACTCCTTCGAGGCGGACATCGATGCCCGGGTGGACATCAGCAACGGGCTGATCGACCCCTACGCCCAGGGCGTGAACGTCATCGATGGCGAGCTCTGGGTGACGTACGAGAGCGGCTCGGAAAAGTACCGCGACAAGGTCAAGGAGCCCCGGGAGCACATCCAGCGCATCCCGCTGGAGGACCTGGACCTCGCGGCGGCATGCCTCACGCCGGAGCGACTCGAAGACTGAGCGCCGGAGCGATGGCCGTGACGGAGCCCGTCGCGGCCATCGCTCCTTGTCCAAGAGTCTCGCTTGTTGTTGGAACTTCGCGACTTCACCTGACTGGGACCTGCCAGATGCAAGTCGTTGTAGCCACGGTGGGTGCTCACGCGTTACGGTGAGCGCCTTCGTGGTCTGCGATTCCCCGCTGGAAGGAACTCCCCAAAGCCTATGCGCGCCAAGTCAACCCCCCTGAGCGCACTGCTGGCCGGCATCGTCGGTGGTGCCATGCTGGCTGGCTGTCAAACGTATGACTTCGAACCGGTGGATCCGCTCGCGATCGCCCAGACGACGATAGAAACAGTGATCGCGGCGCGCGGAAGCAAGCCGGACGTCATGCTGCTGGTGGACACCTCCGGTTCGATGACGAAGCCGGTGGAGCCAGAGAAGATCGTGAACGGCGTGAAGGTCTGTCACGGCCAGGATGCGCGGGGGCAGGACTACATCTGCGACGAGGACCTTCCCTGCGATACGTCCGTGTGTCCCACGCGCTGGTCGGAACTCCAGGCCGCCATGGCGCCGTTCCTGGCGGAGAGCGGCAAGCTGGTCCGCTTCGGCCTGACGACGTATCCCGCGCCCATCACGTCGGCCACGCCCACCGTGGCCCAGCTCTGCGCCGCGGCCTCCGCGGGCGAGAGCGTTCGCGTCCAGATCCCGACCACGTTGGACGCGGACGCCGACCTGCTGGCCCACGCGAACAACCTCAACACCATCCTGCAGGCGATTCCCAACGGCGGCGCGAATCGTCCCCGCGGTGGTACGCCGACGAGCGGGAGTCTGGCGTTCACGGGCTCGTTGCTGACGACAGACCCCAAGGAGCGCCCCCAGATCATCATCCTGCTGACCGACGGTCTGCCGAACTGCAACGCGGACAACGAATACAACGGCGGCAAGAATCCCCAGGAGTGCGCTTGCACGGTGGTCCCGACAACCCATTGCCTCGTGGAAGACAGCGCGTACTATCAGCGGGGCTGCCTCGACAAGAACGCCTCGGTCGCGGCGGTGCAGTCCTTGAAGGCTCGTGAGATCTCCACCATCGTCATCGGCTTCGGCGCGGAGACGTCGGCGGGCGCCGGTCCCCAGGTGCTCAACGAGATGGCCCGTGCGGGCGGCTTCGCGCGCGAGTGCCGCGCGGACCTCGACTGCGGCGCGGGTGACACGTGCGACGTGAGCGCCAAGCGCTGCGGTCGCGCCTTCTACCAGGCGGGAAACCAGGTGGAACTGGCGGCCGCGCTGAAGGCGATCAGCGAGAAGATCAAGCGCGAAGAGCCCTGCTACATCCCGCTCGATCCGAGCCAGATGCCGTCCGACCCTTCGCTCATCGTCGTCTACATCAACGGTGAGCGCACGCTCGGGGGGCCGGACTCCTGGTCGGTGGTCGACACGGGCGTGCGGTTCACCGGCAGCACCTGCGCGCGCCTCGAAGCGTCGCGTCCGGAAGCGCCGGTCAGCGTCGAAGTGCGCGCCATCCGCGAACTCTAGCGCGCGGCGGGCGGAGGCGGCTCTGCCCGGGCCCTGGCGGGGGGATGGGCCCTCTCACCGGGCCCATCAGGGTTCGACGTACTCCCGGGGCCGGTCGTTGAGCCGCACGGCCTCCGTCTGCCCATGCAGCAAGGCAGCCTGGTGCTTGCGGCTTTGCCCCGGCGGCTCGTCGCAGGGCGGCCCGCTCTTCCCTGCGGAAGTGGCGGCTACCGCGCCTCCGCCGCCTGCTTCAGCGCGGCGATGTCCAGCTTCACCATCTTCATCATCGCGCGCATGACGCGGTCCCGCTTCGCCTCGTCCGGGTCCTGGAGGAACTCCGGCATCACCGTGGGGACGATCTGCCAGGACAGCCCGAAGCGGTCCTTGAGCCAGCCACACTGCACCGGCTTGCCGCCGTTCGCGATGAGCTTGTCCCACAGGTCATCCACCTCCGCCTGCGTCTCACAGCTCACGCTCAGCGAAATGGCCTCCGTGTAGGGGAACTGCGGCCCGCCATTGAGCGCGAGGAAGCGCTGTCCCGCGAGCTCGAACTCAATGGTCAGCACCGAGCCCTTGGGGCCGGGCCCCGCCTCCGTGTGACGGGCGACCCGCAGGACCTTCGAGTCCTTGAAGATGGACGTGTAGAAACCCACGACCTCCTCCGCGTTGTTGTTGCACCACAGACAGGTGACGATCTTCTGGGGAACGGACATGGGAAGTCCTCCTTGGGACTACGGTGGACGCTGCGCCGGCAGGAGGCCGTAGCACGAAGCCAGACCGCCCTCCGCCCCTCCCTCCGTACGAGCCCCTGCTTGCGTTCAGGAGTCGGCAGCGGCCTGCGCGGCGCCGGTGCCTGGCCAAACGCCCGGACGCTTCAGGAAGGCGCCCGGTGTGAGCCCGACGAACTCCCGGAAGTCGGAGATGAGGTGCGCCTGGTCGTAATAGCCCGCGTCCGCGGCAATGCCTCCCCAGTCCTTCGAGGTCGCCGCCATTCGCACGGCACGCTGCAGGCGAACGGTCCGCGCGAAATCCTTCGGCCCGATGCCGATGTTCTCCGCGAAGGCGCGGCGAAGATGCCGCGACGTGACACCCAACTGCTTCGCCACGCTCTCCACCCGAACCTCGTCGCCTTCGAGCAAGCGAACCGCGCGTCGAGCGAGCCGTGCCGATGTCGGTTCGAAGGTCGCGTGGGCCCGCAGGGCGAGCGCGTGGGAGAGCCGCTCCAGCACCTCCGGCAGTCTTCGCGCCGCGAGGAGCTCGAGGCAGAGGTCGCCGCCCGGACGGCCCCAGAGGTCTTCCAGCGGGACGATCCGGTCCGTCAGCGCGTTCGCCGCCACGCCCAGGAGCGGCGCCGACCAGCCCGGCTTGAACTGAACGATGACCGCCCGCGCGACGCCGGGTGCGTTCTTGAACAGCGCCCGCGTCCGCGGACCCGCGACGCACACATCCCCCTTCCGGCCCTCCTCGAGCACTCGAAAGACAAGCGTCGTTCTTCCGTCGGGCAGCCGTTCGTGACGTGCGTGTCCGGCGGCCGGCACGACCGCGCGAACGTCTTCGACGAAGCGGGAGAGTGAGAACGTCAAGGCGGCGGAGTCCATCGTGCGCGGCACCCTCGCACTCTCACGCGTCCACCGTGGCCGTTCAAGCCGGCACGCAAGGCACGATGAAATGTCCGGTCCTTCCAATCGGAGGGCCGCGGCGGGAGGTACGAAAGGGGTGGAGGTAACGCATGGGCAAACGAGACTTTTCAGACCAGGTCGTGGTTGTCACCGGCGCGAGCGGGGGTGTCGGAGCTGCCACCGCCGAGGAACTCGCGCGACGTGGAGCATCGGTCGTGCTGGCCGCGCGCCGCGCCGGCCCTCTGGGCGAAGTGGCCAGACGCTGTGGGGACCAGGCCCACTGCGTCGTCGCCGACGTGACGAAGCGCGACGACGTGCAGCGCCTCTTCAACGAGGCCGTCGCGAAGTTCGGTCGCGTCGACATCTGGATCAACAACGTGGGGCGAGGCATCGGCCGCCCCCTGCTCGAAATCACCGACGACGACGTCGACGCGATGATCCGCGACAACCTGAAGTCGGTGCTCTACGGCATGCAGGTCGTGACGCCGCACCTCCAGGCCCGCGGAACGGGCGCGATCGTGAACGTGTCGTCGCTGCTCGGCCGCACCCCGCTGCCTCCGCGCGCTGCCTACGCCGCGGCGAAAGCCGCGATGATGTCGCTCTCGGAGGCCTTCCGCATCGAGCTTGCGGGCTCGCACCCTGAGATCCGCGTGGTCGTCGTCTACCCCGGCCGGATCGCGACCGACTTCGGTCATAACGCGCTGGGGCAGCGCATGGGGGACAGCGGGAAGCTGCCCACGGAGGTCCTCGCCGCCATCGGTGGCGCGACGCAGACGGCGGAGGAGGTCGCGCAGGTGCTGTGCGACGCAGCCCTGAACCGCCGTGGGGACGTCTATACGCAGCCGAACGCGTTCGCGAAGGTGCGGGAGTACCTGGAGAGGCAGCCGGGGTGAGGCAGCGGTGTACATCCACGCCAACGTCAATGGTGCCCCACGCCCGGGTCCGCGTCCTTATCCGACCTGACGGGGCAACTCTTTCTCTCAGGCTCCGATAACTCCCTGGAACCCGAGAATCCTGAGGACCTGACCATGGGCATCGACGGAGTAGGAAAAGGCAGCATCCGCCCGGCGACGCCGCGTCCCCTGGACTCCCAGGCCGCGCCCGCCGCCGCGAAGAACCAGGTGGCCCGCCCCCTGGCGCGCGCGGACGTCTTCGAGGCGAAGAGCGCCAGGTCCACGGGTTCCACGCCGGGCAACGCGAACCTGCCCCCCGTCCAGTCCAACACGGGCACGGTGCGGGCTGGCACGGTGGTGCTGACCGACGCGGCGAAGGAGGCGCGCGGGGCGCTGAAGATCGACGAATCCGCCGACCCGACGACCTACGACGGCATGTACCTGGGTTCGGACGGCTACGCGTACCCGCCGGACAAGTTCTCCGTGTCGGAGGTGCCGCCGTTCCGGCCGGATTCGCCCATCGCGAGCCCCACGCCGACGACGTACCACGTCAACGGCATCCAGACCCCGCAGGGCAGCGCC
Source organism: Corallococcus sp. bb12-1 (assembly GCF_026626765.1). Classification (NCBI taxonomy): domain Bacteria; kingdom Pseudomonadati; phylum Myxococcota; class Myxococcia; order Myxococcales; family Myxococcaceae; genus Corallococcus; species Corallococcus sp. bb12-1. Next base: position 252,817 of record NZ_JAPNJZ010000024.1, read on the forward strand.
ACGAGCGAGGCCCAGAAGATGGCGAACGAGACGGGCACCAACGTGGTGCCCATCTACAACGCCTCGCAGAGCCTTGCCGAGGACGTCGCGCAGACGGGCATGGACCGGCTGGGGTTTGGGAACAACCCGGCGGCGCAGACGCTGGCGGACGCCATCTACAACGACCTGAAGGCGGGCAAGAAGGTCAACGTCACCGGCTACAGCCAGGGTGGCGCCATCGTGTCCAGCGCGCTGCGCGATGTGGACAACCGCCTCAAGGAAGACATGGGCGGCTTCTGGGGCAACCTGCCCATCCTCGGAGATGGCAACCGGGAGAAGCGCGAGGATCTGCTCGGCAACGTGAATGCCACCATGTTCGCGGGCGCGGGCAAGACGTTCCCGGACGGGCCGAACTACACGTTCTACGTCAACAACCAGGACCCCGTGCCGACATGGCTGGGCTCGCACGAGTTCAACCCCGTCACGGACATCGTCACCGGCATCGTGTCCGGCCTGTTCCCGGGCGTGGGCCTCATCAATGGCGGCCCGTCCATGCAGGCCCCCGAGGGCTCGACCATCCACACCTTCGACTCCCCCGGGGCGAGCGGAGAGGTGTTCGGCACCGACGGCAAGCACGGCATCGACACGTATCTGGGGAACATCCAGGACGCGGTCTGACGCGCAGTGGGAGCGGGAGGGCCGTCAGCGCAAGCAGGGTGGACGGCTGTTCACCCGGGCCGCGCCAGACTGAACCTCGCCCGTGACGCGGACGTCGGTCCTCTGTCGTGCGGGAGCCTGCTTTCAGGGGGGGCCGCATTGACGGCTTTTTCAAGAAAAGCTAATTCCACGGGCTGTGCGAGGGCTTCCGATTCGGGGCCCGCACGTTCCCGTGAGGCCGAATGAAACTGAAACTGACCCAGGCGGTGAGTGTCATCTCCCTGCTGGCCGCGGCATGCGGCCCGATGCCCGAGGCACAGGAGTCCGACAGCGAGCAGTTCGGTCACACGGCGCAGATGATCCGCCGGGAGCGGGCCATCCCCGGCGAGTACATCGTCGTCCTGCGCGACTCCACGCAGGAGGTCCGGCAGCAGGGGGCGGCGAACATCGCCCGGGAGATGGTGTCCCTCACCGGTGGCAGGGTGCTGCGGACCTATGAGCACACCCTCCACGGCTTCCTGGCGAACATGAGCGAGGCCGAGGCCCAGCGCCTCCTGTCCGACCCTCGCGTGGCGTATGTGCAGGAGAACGGCCTGCTCCACGTGTCGGCGACGCAGACCAGCGCGACCTGGGGCATTGACCGCATCGACCAGCGTGACCTGCCGCGCAACAGCTCCTACACCTACAACGTCGACGGCACCGGCGTGCATGCGTACGTCATCGACACCGGTATCCGGCTGACCCACACCGAGTTCACCGGTCGCACCGGCAACGGCTACGACTTCATCGACAACGACAGCGACCCCACGGACTGCCATGGCCATGGAACGCACGTGGCGGGTTCGGTGGGCGGCACGACCTGGGGCGTGGCGAAGAAGGTCACCCTCCACGGTGTGCGGGTGCTCGACTGCACGGGCTATGGAAACGACGCGCAGGTCATCGGCGGTATCGACTGGGTGGCGGCCAACCACATCAAGCCCGCGGTCGCGAACATGAGCCTGGGCGATGTGGGCATTCCGGCCATCGATGACGCGACGGAGCGGTTGATCGCCGCGGGCGTCACGACGGTGGTCGCCGCCGGCAACGACAGCGCCAACGCCTGCAACTACTCGCCGGCCCGTGCGCCCAACGCCATCACCGTGGGCTCCACCACCAGCACCGATGCCCGCTCGTCGTTCTCCAATTTCGGGACGTGCGTGGACATCTTCGCGCCGGGCTCGAGCATCACCTCGGCCTCGAACTCCGGCAACTCGTCGAGCACCTCGATGAGCGGCACGTCCATGGCCTCGCCGCACGTGGCCGGCGCCGCGGCGCTCTACCTGAGCGCGAACCCCTCCGCGACGCCCGCGCAGGTGCGTGACGCGCTGGTGAACAACTCCACGCCCAACAAGGTCACCAGCCCGGGGACGGGTTCGCCCAACCGGCTGCTGTACACGCTCTTCATCACCGGTGGCGGGAGCAGTGACACCACTCCGCCCACGACGTCCATCACCTCGCCCGCGGGCGGCGCCACGCTGAGCGGCAGCGCGAGCCTGAGCGCCAACGCCTCCGACAACGTGGGCGTGTCGCGCGTGGAGTTCTACGCGGGCACCGCGCTGCTGGGCACGGCGACGGCAGCGCCGTACAGCATCGCGTGGAACACGACGGCGGTGGCCAACGGCGCCTATGCGCTGACCACGAAGGCGTATGACGCGGCGAACAACGTCGGCACGTCCACCACGGTGTCGGTGACGGTGAACAACGGCACGGGCAGCTGCTCCATCTCCGAGCAGCTCCTGCTCAACGCGGGCTTCGAGAGCGGCAACACGGGCTGGACCACGTCGTCGGGCGTCATCGACGGCACCACGTCCGGCAGCGCGCCGCGCACGGGCACGTTCAAGGCCTATCTGAACGGCTACGGCACCACGCGCACCGAGTTCGCCTACCAGGACATCACCATCCCCTCCACGGCGTGCAGCGCCACGTTCAGCTTCTGGGCGCGCATCACCTCGGCGGAGACGACGACCACGACGGCCTACGACAAGCTGGCCGTCCAGGTCCGCAACAGCGCGGGCACGGTGCTGGCGACGCTGGCCACCTACAGCAACCTGGACAAGGGCACGGCCTACGTGCAGCGGACGTTCGACCTGGCCGCGTACAAGGGCCAGACCGTCCGCATCTACTTCAACGGCACGGAGGACTCGTCGCTGCAGACGAGCTTCTTCCTGGATGACACCGCGCTGAACATCGTCCGGTAGTCCTCCGGCCGGCGCGGACGGTTCCGCGCCGGCACCGGGGACGTCAGGCTGGAGTTCAAGGTTCAGAGGCCCAGCAACCCATCCGGTTGCTGGGCTTTTTCTTTGTCGTGCACGAAGCGGTTTGCCTGAACAGCGTCGCGGCCATTCGGAGGCGGAGGGAATCGAACCTGCCGCCTGGCCCTCCCCGCACAAGGGCCCGAAGACGCGTCACACGGAGACTGACACCACCGGATGGAGGATGTAGCGACCATACGCCACGAAGGCGACCAGCCCCCCCATCACGAGCGCCCAGATCATCGGGTTCTCGGGCGTCAGCTTCGTCGAATGAGTCGCGTACAGCGCGGCGAGCGCGAACGTCTCGAACGTGAGCACTGCGGCCGCGTGCGCGGTGAGACCGGGCATCCACTTCAACGCCGCCGGCACGATCAGCAGCACGCCACCGGCCATCTCGAGGAAGCCGAGTGCTCGCCATCCCACGAGGGGGACCTCGCTGAACTGGCTCGCGAGCTGCTGAAACGAGAACGCCTTGTACGACCCGCCCGCGAGGAACAGCAGCGCGAGGACGGCCTGAAAAATCCAGAAGAGAATGTTCATGGGTGGTGGCTCGGTTGTCAGGCCTTGAGGGCCGGGTTGTCGTTATCGGGAGAAGGCAGAGCGGCGCCGCGCGAGGACTCCTTGAGCGCCTTGGCGAGCTTTCCGTGCATCATCTTCCAGCCGTATTCGGCGCCGTGGAACGCCGAGTCCTCCTTGAAGCCGGAGTGCTCGAAGAGCACGCGCGTCCCATCACCATCGGCTTCGAGGCGGTAGCTGACGCGCGTATCCAGCCAGCCCTCGCCGACGACCCACGTGAACTCGAGATCGGATGGAGGAAGGCACCGGAGCACCTCGCAGTGCACGACGAGGCCATCGAATTTGGCCCGAGGGTCCGGAGGCACGCGGAACGTGAAGCGATGCCCGACGCGCGGCTCGAAGTCGTTCGGGTACATCCAGTCGGCGAGCGCCTCGCGGGTCGCGAGCGCGCGCCACACGGCGGCGGGAGACTGCGTGAACTTCAGCTCCCGTCGGATTGTCTTCGTCATCATCGCTCGTCGCCCTTCTCAAGGTGCCGCCGCAGGCGGGTGAAGTTGTCGTCCCAGAACCGCTCGTAGTGCGCGAGCCAGTCGCGCACCGGCTCCAGTTGCTCCGGCACGAGGCGGTAGCGCCGTTCCCTGCCGTGCCGTTGCTCGGTGACGAGGCCCGCCCCGAGCAGCACGCGCAGGTGCTGAGACACCGCCGGGCGGCTCATCTCGAAGTTCTCGGCGATCTCATTCACCGGGCGGTCGCCGTCGACCAGCAGGTCGAGCATGCGGCGCCGCGCCGGGTGGCTGATCGCTCCGAACACCCCTGGCTCCGTGTTCATCATCGCCCGCTGATAATGCGTAAGAAGATGCTTACCTGTCAAGCGGCTGGATGAAAGCGGAGTGGCGTAGGGCCTGCTGCGCCGCAGCGCGCTGCTCGCCGCCTGAGCCTCCGTTTCACATAAAATGGGGGAGTTCCTCCGGACCCGAGCAAGCTCACCATGCTCCTGGAAATAGGGGATGCGGCAGGTATGGTTCGGCACGATGACGACCGACCTGCGCCCCAAGAGTGTGCCTCCCGAAGCCACCTTCGATGCCGACGCCAACCTCTGGCGGGACGGAGGCCCCAACGACTCGCGCGAACGCCTGTGGATCCATCCGTCGGGCCTCCTGCTGCTCGACGCCACGCGCAAGGACGGCAAGCTCGATGGAGAGATCAAGTGGTCGCTCGGCATTCACCAGATGTCCGAGCACGCGCCGCGCGTGGCCCTGCAGGAGGCGCTCGGCCTGCCGAAGGGGCCGAACACCACGATGATCGCGACGTTCGCGGACGGCGCACTGGTCCAGGTGTGCTTCCGTCCCGGTTTCGACTTCCCGGACACGCTGCGGGTCGAGCTGCGTGACGGCGTGATTGACGGTGCCGTCGAGTGGGTCGTCGGGCCGGTCCAAGGGGCACTGTTCGAGCACGCCGGCACCACGCTCCTGCCCAAGGTCTTCAAGATCCCGAAGCCATGGCCCCATCGCGTGACGGCGGTCTTCGCCAAGGGCAAGCTGAAGAGCACGACGTACTTCAGCAAGGACGGCACGACCCTCGACGTGAGCAAGACCGCGCTCACCGCGTGGGGGGAGGACGCCGAGGCGAGCACCCTGGCCGGCTACATCGAACGCGGCGACTTCGCGGCCGACGCGGCGCGCTTCTTCCCGAAGGCGCCCCGCGTGTCGAAGCCCGGCAGCGAGAAGGTCCGTGCCGTTCCCGCGGGTCGCGCGCTGGACGACGTGGTGCTGGGCGGTGGTGTTCCGTCGATGACCCTCGCCTTCGACTTCGACAGCTACGGCTTCGACTGCAAGAAGGAGGAGCTTTACGGTGCAGCCGACGACAAGTACGTCGGCATCGCGAGCGACGGCTCCGGCGAGATGTTCCTTCTCGACGTCACGACGGGAGCCGTCGTCCGCTACGCGCACGAGGAAGGCACTGTCGCGCCGGCCTTCACCTCGCTCGATCACCTCGCTTTCGCGCTTCTCCGAGTCGAAGCGGCCGCGAAGAAGATGATCCCGAAGGCGAAGCTGTCGGCGCTGTTCAAGAGGCTGGGCCTCACGATGGCCGACGCGCTCCTGAAGGAATACTGAGAGCGCGGTCCTGGATCCTCCGATGCTCTAATAGCCGGCGCCGCCGCAATGATTGTTCATGCCGTCCTCGGTGCCGTACGGGATGCCGTCCTCGCAGACCTTGTGGCTGGGCGCGTAGACGTCCTGCCAGATCATGCCTCCGGGGGAGGGGACCAGGGTGAACGCGGAGCCGCCGAAGTTTGACGTCCAGAAGCCCATCACGTCGGGGCTGCCCTGCACGGTATCGAGCAGCTCGGAGATGTTCTTGCGCGTGTAACGCATGGAGTTGGTTCCTGGCGATGGGGGGAGGCCGCGAAGGTCGAGATCCTAAGGACGCGGCGGGGATGGGAGCAAGCCGGGCCACGGGCCTCGGGAAGGCTCACCCCGCCGCGCGGGGCGCGTCCTTGAAGAAGCACGGGTCCTGGACCTCCACGGAAGTGGCGTAGGCTTGCGCCTGGCTTCTTCCCTCCTGGACGGTTTCCTTGGACATCCTTCTCGCGCCCGCCCGGCGCATCGACCTGGGCAAGCGCGCCGGCGTCACCGGCGGACTGCTCGGCGTGCTGTGCGTGGTCGCCGAGTTCTGCTTCCTCTTTCCCCACGTGCTCGTCTCCAACGACGGCCGCGCCTTCTACGCGGAGCACCTGGAGGTCTTCCGGGGCATCCTCCAGGTCTCCATCATCCTCACCTTCCTGCTGGGCACCTTCAGCGTGATGACGCTGCGCTCCAAGGCGCACGGCGGCATCGCCATGGCGCTCGCGCTGGTGGCGCTGCTCCTGGGGGGCGGCGAGGCGGAGCCCCTCACGCACAATCCCCGGGCGATGAGCGCCGGCCTGGACTTCTTCGCGTTGGACCTGCTGGTGCTGGGGCTGGTGTTCATCCCCATGGAGCGGCTGTGGTCGCTGAACGAGCAGAAGATCTTCCGCACCGGCTGGCAGACGGACCTGAAGCACTTCTTCGTCAGCCACGTGGGCGTGCAGCTCATCTCCTTCGGGGTGCTCATCCCCGTGCAGGTGTTCCTGTCCTGGGCCGTGAAGATGGACTTCCAGGCGCACGTCGCCGCGCAGCCCGTGTGGCTCCAGTTCTTTGAAATCCTGCTGGTCGTGGACCTGGTGAGCTACTGGGTGCACCGCGCCTTCCACACCTTCGGGTGGATGTGGAAGTTCCACGCCATCCACCACTCCACGCTGCAGATGGACTGGCTGGCCAGCTCTCGCAGCCACCTGGTGGATGTGCTGGTCAACCGCTTCGCGGGCTTCGTGCCGGTGTTCCTGCTGGGCTTCCACCCGTCCGCCATCTACGGCTACCTGGTCTTCGTGTCGTTCCACGCGGTGTACATCCACGCCAACGTCAATCACCGCTGGCCGTACCTGCGCTGGGTGTTCGCGACGCCGGAGTTCCACCACTGGCACCACACGTCGGATGACGAGGGCATCGACAAGAACTTCGCCGTCTTCCTGTCGTTCATCGATGTCCTCTTCGGCACCGCCTACCTGCCGAAGCACTGGCCTTCGCGCTACGGAACCACGAAGTTCCAGCCGCCTGAGACGTACCTGGGGCAGCTCGCGTACCCCTTCCAGCGGCACGACGAGAAGACGCCCTACGGCTAGTTCGAGGACGGCCGGACCGAGCCCGGACGCGGCGGTGTGGAACTGCTGGTGGAACACCGGCGTGCGCTGCGTTTCCGGGTTGGAGCCCTGGTGGATGAAATCCGGGTGACGGCTCGCGACCTTCGCGAAGAACGCGGGCTCAACGAAGACATTCGGGAAGTTCGCCAGCGCGCCGCGGACGAAATCCTGCTCCGTGGAGGGGCCCCCATCCGGAGCGACGCTTGGCACGGGTGTCGGGTAGCCAGGCGGGTCCGTTCCGGGCGTAGAATCACTTCCCACTGGAGGTGGATGACAGATGCGCTACACGGCGTCGGGGCTGTTCACGGTCTACCTGTTCCTGACCACCACCGCCTACGCGGCTCCGAAGGCCGCGCTTGGGGTCTATGCGACGCGGTCAGCGCCGCCGGTGAAGAAGCTGAGCGGCACGGGAGCCGAACCGCCCTGGAATTGGCTGGAGCCGAGCCAGTGGGAAGCCGACACGGGATCCCAGCAAGCGGAAGAACTGCTGGGCTGGCTGCTGTCGGGGGAGCGCGCCCAGCGAGCCGAGGCGGGAATCCGGCTCCTTTCCCGTGGGGCGGCGTTGCTGCCGAAGCTGGAGGCCCTGGCCCTGCGCACCCGGGAACCAGAGGCACGGGAGGCACTCCTGGGGTTCCTCCGGGCGCTCACGGCGCAGGACGTTGCTCCCCAGCAGCTGGACCGTTACCCGGCGCTGAGCGCGCTGGCCGCGAAGGACCTGGCCCGGGGCCGGGAACTTGCGTCCAAATGGGAGAAGGCCCCCGCCCGCAACGAACTCATCGAGGAGGTTCCCTACTCCTGGTGCGGGACGCCGCCGCTTCCGCCCACGCGACTGCTCATCGAAGGCTCGCGGCTCCAGGAACTGCGCAATGCGCTGGAAACCCTGAGCGGGTTGGGCCGGCCGGGGCTCGAACAGCTCATGGCGTCGCCCTCCGCTCTCGTCCGCCTCCAGGGGCTCGTGCTCGCGGAGGCGCTGAAGCTTCGTCCCGACCCGGCGACGCTCACGCGGTTGCGGAGCGATGCGGCGGAGGTCGAAATGGATGCAAGACACGCGGTGTCCGAGGACTCGGACGAGGGGGCCAAGCTGCATCGTTCGAAGGTTGTCCTGTCGGAACGTGCGGCCCTGCTGTCAGCGGCAACGGACGAGCGCAGGCGCGAGTCCGAAGCAGGCGATCCGATCGTGTTCCGCATCGAGGAGGATTTGACCTGGTGGCTTGTGGTTGGCAGCCGGTCCACCTCCGATGGCCCCGTCAAGGACGCGGCCTGGTCGTCCAATGATCTCATCAACGGCCTCAGGCAGCATGGGGGCTTCCAGGCCGCCGATGAGCAGGAGTACTGGAACCGCGTCCGCCCCCTCTGGCGCGTGTGGTGGAGCGAGATCGCCTCCTCGAAGGAAGGCTATTCCCGGAGCGACTGGCTGACGCTCGAGAGCAGCCGGCAGGGAATCCAGATCCGTTCCGAACGTGACGGCGAGCAGGGAACGGTGATCCATTTCGAGGGACCCGCTGGGATGCAGGCGGAGGTTCTTTCCGATGGCTCGATCGGCAAGCCACCCACGGTGGTCCAGCGGGGCGTGCTGCCGCTGACCGTGACTTCGAAGGAGCCGTTGAGCAGCGTGGGAATCCGGCTGAGAGCGGGGAAGAAGGAGGACTGGTTGGACTCCGGAGTGCATCTGGCCGCGGCCCGGAGTCGGATGACGGTCTGGCTCCAACCCGAGCTGCTTCAGAGAGACTTGAAGACGCGCTGACAGCCCTCGTGGCACTCGTCAGCTCGTAGCAGCCCGATTCAACAGGCTCTTGGAGTCCTCACGAGGCTCCGCGCTTGAACGCATGATTCGAATCCGAGAGGTGGGGATGATGCAGCGGGTCGTACTTCTTTTCTGGCTGGCCACCGCTGGCTGCGCTTCGAGCCAGCGGCCGGCTGACGCCGAACGCTGGCTCCTGACGGCCGCGCGGCTCTATGTGGCGCCGGATGAGCCTCCGATGGACAACGCCTGGGTGCTCGTGAGCGGCGGAAGGATTGAAGCCATCGGCGCTGGGTCGGTCGCTCCGCCGGCCGGGATCCGGCGGATGGCCGCCTGCAGTGGAGGGGTGATCACGGCCGGGTTCCAGAACAGCCACGTTCACTTCACGGATCCCGTGTTCGCCGGTGCCGCCTCCCGCCCGCCCGACGCGCTCCAGCAACCCCTGAGTCGGATGACCACGCGCTTCGGTTTCACGACGGTCGTTGATACCGGATCCGACCCCGCGAACACCGAGGCCCTTCGCCAGCGCATCGCGCGCGGCGAGCTGCGGGGGCCGGCGATCCTCACCGTCGGAGCCCCGCTGTATCCGGAGAACGGCATTCCCATCTACCTGCGCGACCTGCCGCCCGCGCTGCTGCGACAGCTATCGCAACCCGCGACGGTGGATGAGGCCCGCGCCATCGTGCGCGGGAACTTCGAACACGGCGCGCAGGGGACCAAGCTGTTCGTCGCCACGCCCCAGGGGCAGGGTGAGATCCGGCGCATGTCCTCGGACATCGCTCGCGCCGCGGTGGATGAGACCCGCCGGCTGGGTGGCCTGTCCATGATGCACCCCACCGATCCCGACGGGGTGAGCGCCGCCGTACAGGCCGGCGTGGACATCCTCGTGCACACGACGATTGATCCGCCGAAGTCCACGTGGAGCACCGAGCTCATCCGCCAGATGGTCTCCCGCAACGTCTCCGTGGTCCCGACGCTGCAGCTCTGGGGGTACGAACTCGCCAAGGCAGACGTGCCCCCCCACATCCGCGATGCCATCGTGGCGGATGCCGAACGGCAGCTCGCGGCGTTCTCGAGCGCCGGTGGCCAGGTGTTGTTCGGCACCGACGTCGGGTACATGGCGGACCTGGATCCGACGCAGGAATACGTCCTCATGGCCCACGCGGGGCTGACGCCGATGCAGATCCTCGCGTCGCTGACCACCGCACCCGCGGCGCGCTGGCACGCCGACGAGCGCCGTGGCCGCGTCAAGCCGGGGCTCGACGCCGACTTCGTGGTCCTCGGCGGCGATCCCTCCACGGACGTTCGGCGGTTCACCGACGTCCAGTGCACGATCCGAGCTGGCAGGGAGCTCTTTGCCCGCCCGGCGGAGAGCGACAACCCGTCGGGCCGCTGAAAAAACCGCGCCCCTGCTGCGTCCTTCCCGCCGTGACGCCCTTCAGCGCACGGCGGCGCGCTGAAGGTGGATCATCGCCTCATCCAGCAGCGCGGCCACGCCCCGTTTCACCACGTGCACCACCTTGTGGTGATGCGCGGGCGGCCCGTGCGTGTAATGGCCCGACACCTTGTGGTGCAGCTCCGTGGCGCCCCACACCAGCACCAGGTCCGCCCACTCCAGGTCACTCCGAGCCCGGTCCGACGTGCGCCGCTCCGTGCCGTCCACCATGCGCAGGTCGATGTGGCCGCCCAGCTTCGACTCCAACTCCTCGCGCACCGCGGGCGAGCCGCCCACCACCACCACGCGGTTCACGTTGCGGGCGTTGCACACCTCCAGGAACGCCACCTCCGCGCGCCGGTTGGCCGAACCGCCGCACCGCGCGCAGTGACTCCGGGGCTCCACACGCAGGGGCTCCCGGCCGCTCGCAGTCGCCACCTGGAGGCAGGCGGGATCCGCGCACACCTGGAAGAAGCGCTCGGCCAGGACCTCGGCCGCTCGCATCAGCTTGGGCTCGCTCATGCGCGCCTTGCCCGGCCGCGTGAGCCCCACCTCCTCCAGCACGCCCCTGGCTCGCACCCGAGCGTCCATCAGCGTGACGCCCCGCTCCGCCAGCCAGCCGTCGATGTCCCGGTCCGCGCTCATCGCTTCGCCACCTGATCAGGAGTAGCAGCGAACAGGTCCGCCTGCATCGGGACGGGCCCGGATGGCTGCTCCAGGCCGAGCGCCTCGCGCACCGGTCCGAAGCTCCTTCGGTGGATGGGCAGCACCCCCTTGGCCTGGATCGCCGCCACGTGCTGCGCGGTGGGGTAGCCCTTGTGGGCCGCCAGCCCGTAGCCCGGGTAGCGCGCATCCAGTTCGGCCATGTGCCGGTCGCGCGTCGTCTTCGCCAGCACCGACGCCGCCGCGATGCTCAACGACAGCGAGTCGCCCTTGATGATGCCCCGCTGCGGAGAGGGGCACTGGGGAATCGTGCGCGCGTCCACCAGCACGTAGTCCGGCGTCACCCCCAACCCCTCCACCGCGCGCCGCATGGCCAGCAGGCCCGCATGGTAGATGTTGAGCTGATCAATCTCCTCCACCTCCGCCTGGCCCACCGCCCACGCCACCACGTCGCGCTTGAGGGCCTCCGCCAGCGCCTCGCGCTTGTCCGGGTCGAGAATCTTCTTCGAATCGTCCAGCCCCCGGAGCCGGTAGCCCCGGGGAAGGATGGCCGCGGCGGCGACGACGGGGCCCGCGAGCGGCGCCATGCCCGCCTCATCCACCCCGGCCACCTTCAGCAGGCCCTGCTCCCACAGCTCTGTCTCGAACTTCAGCAGATGCCGCAGCCGCTGGCCTTCCGCCCGGTTCTTCTCCTGGCGGGAGCGCAGCTTGCGCGCGAGCCCCTGCGCGCCCTGTCGGGGATCGGCTTCCAGCGCTTCCAGCAGGCCCTGGGGGATGGACTGAGCCTGGGTGATGAACCGCCCCGTCAGCTCGGTGACCGAGCACTGGAGCAGCACTTCCACACTGTCTGCGGGCATGGGGGACCTTCAGGGGGTGCCACGGAAATGCCTACCCGGCGGGTAGCGCGGTTGCACGGCCTACTGGAGCGGGGGAACACCAGTGCCGCGACAACACGTCCAGGCCGCCGCCTTCAGGCACACCGAGCGGGCGGCCTGGAGAAAGGGGAGCCTGTCCGACGCGAGAGCGCGCATGCGGGTTTGACGCATGGCGTAAGCCGTACCGCACGCGGGCAGGTCAACACAACCGCCGGACGGCCCGGGGCGGTGGATTTCCGCGCGTCCCGGGCCCCTCTGGCGGGTCTTCGACGTCAGTCCTGCAATTCGAGCGTCAGCTCGGCGGGAACGGGCGTGCAGTGGCACGCGTCGCACGTCCACTCCACGCGTTCAGCGGGCGTCACGTGCGAGCCCGCGGTGGCCATCACCCGGATGGGGCTGGGCGCGAGGTTTTCGTTGATGGCCGTGGTGAGGCCCCGGTCATCCGTCACGCCGGTGATGCTGAGATTGCTCTCCAGGTTGGTGGCCGTCACGGTGGCGCCCTGGATGCGCGCGCCGTCCGACGACACCACGTGTACGCGCAGCGACAGTGGCTCCGCGCACGGGTCCTCCTGGCGATTGGCGCTCGGGGCTTCATCACACCCCGTCACCAGCACGCTCGCGAGGAGCCCCAACCACCCATACGTCCGAAACCGCTTCCCCATCCCCACGCCCCCAACCCGTCCCATGCAGGCAATCTGGTACCGGAGGGCGGGTGACGCAACGCGAAGACTACGCAGCGGGCGGCACCCTCGCGTGGGCAAAACGGGCGGCATCCGTTTCCGGATAGCGGTGCAGGATGTACCGGTAGAGTTCCTCCGCGCGCACCGTGTTTCCCATCTTCTCCCCCTGCACGCGCGCCAGCAGCACCAGCGCGCGGGGCGCGGTGGGCTCCTCGGGCGCCGCGTCCGCCGCCGCTTCCAACGCCGCGACCGACAGTGGGAAATCTCCTTCCACCGCCGCGGCCTGTCCAACGAACAGATGGTGCGTGGGCGAAAGCTTCAGACGGGGCAGAACACGCAGGGCCGCGTACAGCGCGAGCGCCTGCGCCACGTCGCGCGCGTCCACCGCCTTCGTGAACGCGGCCAGCCGTAAGGTCACCTCGGCGGCGGACAGGAGCTCCGGCTGGGGCTCGGGTTCGGGGGCTCCGGGCGTGGAGGAGCGCAGCGGCGGGGGCGCGCGCTCTGGCGCGGTGGTGCCCAGCACGGGCTCCAGGAAGTCGCGCGAGGGCAGGTAGCCCAGGGCATCGCCGTACACGAACAGCACCAGTCCCAGCACGTTCGCGGCGGCGAAGGGCGCGAGCAGCGTCATCGCCTCCGCGATCCACCGGGGGAGGAAGAAGATGTGGAACTCCAGCACCTCGTCCGCCTGGAGGTGCATCCCCGCGTGGACGACGGCCAGCAGCGCGAACACGCCCATCACCTGGAGCGCGGCGCGCCCCAGGGCCCGGATGCACGCGAGCGCGCGTCCGGGGTGGAGCGCGCCGAGAATCGACTGTCCCATGGAGGCCAGCAGCCACGCCCACGGCAGCCACAGGAAGCCCAGCAGCAGGAGCCCCCAGGTGAGCGGATCTTCCAGCGCGGCCGGAGACAGCACGGTCGCCAGGGGGGCGCCGACGACGAGGAGAAAGAGGTTCGAGTCGGACGGCGGCGCCAGGGACAGGGCGCGCACGAGCGCGGGCAGGAACACGCCCACGGTGACGCACAGGCCGCGCAGGCCCGGCATCAGGTTGTCCCGGATGACGTCGGTGAAGTCAGGGGCCTCCGGATCCGGATCGCCCCGGGCCGCGCCCTTCACGAGCGCGAAGAAGGTGGCCCAGAAAATGCCCAGCGCGAGCGTCAGGGGCAGCACCTGGAACAGGCGGATGCCCACCCCGAGCGTGCGCAGGACGGCCAGCATCAGGCTGACGGCCGCCAGCGTCTGGAGGCCCGGACCGCGGACGGGGAAGCCCAGGGCGTCCTTCAGGCGCTGCCGGAAGTCGACGTCCGAACGGTGGCGCAGGAGCACGTTCGCCGTGCCACCGCAGTGGCCGCAGGCGAAGTACTCCACCGTGCCCATGCGCCGGGTCTCCACGCAGGAGGGGCACAGGGGCGACTCGCATTGCTCGCATCTCCAGCCAGCGACGGCGGCCGGATGGGACGGGCACGTAGGGGAGGCGGGGGCGGCCATGGTGCCGCGGAAGCCTACTACGCCGGGCCGGGTGTCTCGTCCCAGGGCGCGCCGAGCCAGGCCTGGAACGCGGCCTTCTGCGCGTCGGTGGGGCGCTCCACGCGCTGGAGCCACACGGCATCCGCGGGCTTCTGGCCCAGCACCACGGGCACCTCCAGCAGCCGGTCGCGGCGGAACAGCGTCACCGTCACCGTGTCGCCCGGGCGCTTGTCCTCGCAGCGGGCGATGAGCCCCGCGCCGTCCACGCGCCAGCTGTCCAGCGCCACCACGTCGTCCTCCGGGTAGAGGCCCGCCTCCAGCGCGGGCGTGCCCTCCGGCACGGTGGACAGCGTCGCGGCACCGCGCAGGGTGACGCCCAGCCAGCCCTTGGGCTTGGGCTCCTGCTTGAGGCGCGGCGGCGTGCCGCCCTTGTCATTGGGGGCCTCCCGCACGCGGAAGGACACCTCCAGCCCCACGTGCGCGAAGACGCCGTAGTCCAGGTCCTCGGTGGAGCGCACCGCCCGGTCGAAGAAGGGCGTCAGGTCCACGCCCGCCACCGTGCTGGCCGCCTTCTCGATGCCGTCCTCGGGCACGCCGTCGCCGTCGCCGTGGTGTCGCCACAGCCACCGCATGACGTCATCCAGGCTCTTCGCGTCCCGCGTGGCGCGGCGCACCTCCAGGTCCAGGAGCGAGCAGACGACCTCGCCCTTCAGGTAGTAGGAGACGGCGCTGTTGGGGGAGTGCTCGTCGGGGCGGTAGTGCTTCACCCAACTGACGAGCGACGCCTCGGTGAGCGTCTGCACGCGGCGGCCCGGCGTGGAGTGCAGCAGGCTGAATGTCTCTCCCAGGCGGGCCAGGTAGCGCGCCGCGGACATCAATCCGGCGCGGCGCACGAAGAGGTTGTCGTAGTAGGCGGTGCCGCCCTCGAAGGCCCACAGGAGCGTGGTGTAGTTCTCCTGCGAGTAGTCGAACGGCACCAGCGCGCGCGGCTTCACGCGCTTGATGTTCCACAGGTGGAAGTACTCGTGCGCCACCAGCGTGAGGAAGTCCTCCCAGCCCCTGAAGGAGGAGAGGCCGGTGCGCGGGAAGAGCAGCGCGGTGGAGGCCTGGTGCTCCAGCCCGCCCCGGCCCTTGTCGGTGAGGTAGACGAGGAACAGGTAGCGCTTCAGCGGAAGGCCGTCGTACATGCGCGCCTGCGCTTCGCAGATGCGCTGCATGTCCGAGCACAGCCGGTCCGCGTCCGGCACGCTGTCGCCCCAGACCACCACTTCATGCGGCACGCCCGCGGCGGTGAAGGTGAGCGGGGTGTGCGGGCCCACTTCGAACGGGCTGTCCACCAGCGTGTCGTAGTCGGGCGCGTGGAACGTGCTGCCTTCGGAGTCCAGCGCGCAGAACGTGCGCCAGCCCGGGGGCGCGTCCACGGTGACGTGGTGGGGCCGCTCGCGCGTGGCCTCCGTGTAGAGGAACACGGTGGCGCCGTTGAAGTAGCCGTGGCTGCCATCCAGATGGCTGGTGCGCACGGAGAGCTCGTTCGCGTAGACGCGGTAGCGCAGGGTGACGGCGTGCCCCCGCGCCTCCACGCGCCAGGTGCGCTTGTCCACCCGGCGCACCGGCAGCGGCTGGCCGCCTTCGTCCACGGCGCTGACGTCCTGCACCTGGCGCGCGTATTCGCGCACCAGGTAGCTGCCCGGCGTCCACACCGGCATCACCGCGTCGAGCGTGTCGGGCCCGGCGGGGAAGGTGGCCTCCACCTCGAACAGGTGCGCATGCGGACGGGGCATGGCGACGCGGTAGTGGACGGCTGACGACATGGCCGGGATGCCTTTCTCGCGGGGGACCGCGGGCGGGGTTACTTCGCGCGGACGAGCACGGCGCCGAAGAAGCCGTCGGTGCCATGGATGTGCGGAGCCAGCCGCATGAAGGGGCCGGGGCCCACCTTCTTGCCCAGCTCCGCGCCCAGGATTTCGGCCACGGGGCGGACGGTGAACTCGGGGTGGCGCGACAGGAAGTCCTCCACCACGTTCTCGTTCTCCTCGCGCAGCACGCTGCAGGTGCCGTAGATGAGCCGGCCGCCGGGCTTCACCAGCGTGGAGAAGCGCTCCAGGAGCGCCTTCTGCCGGGCCACGTGCATCTCCAGGGACTCCGGGGTGAGGCGGTAGCGGGCGTCCGGCTTGCGGCGGAAGGTGCCGGTGCCGCTGCACGGCGCGTCCACGAGCACGCGGTCCGCCTGGCCCTTGAGGGGCGCGAGCGCGGCCTCTGCTTCCGGACCTTCGGGCGGGATGATCTGCGTGCGCACGTTGTGCACGCCGGCGCGGCGCGCGCGCTTGCGCAAGTCCTCCATGCGGCCTTCGTCCACGTCGAGCGCGTGCAGGTCGCCGCGGTTCTTCATCTGCGCGGCCAACTGGAGCGTCTTGCCACCGGCGCCCGCGCACGCGTCCACGACGCGGGTGGGCGGCGCGTCCACGAGCATGCCGAGCAACTGGCTGCCCTCGTCCTGGATTTCGAGCCAGCCGTCCTTGAAGTTCTGGAGCGAGAAGATGTTGAGCCGCGTCTCCAGCGTGATGCCCAGGGGGGACAGGGGCGTGGGCTTCGTGGACTCCACGTCCTCGGCGGCCAGGCGCGCCTGGAGCACATCGCGGTCGCCCTTGAGGGCGTTGACGCGGGCGTTGAGCGGGGCGCGCTCGTTCATCGCCTCGGCGGCGCGGCTGGCGTCCTTGCCGAAGACGGCGCGGAACTTCTCCGCGAGGAAGTCCGGCAGCGACGCGGCGATGGGGAAGCGCTTCGCGTCGGGCAGGGCGTCGAGTTCGGCGGCGGCGTCCGGGAGGCGGTCGAGCACGGTGAGGTCCGTGCCGGACAGGCCGCTGGTGCGCGAGACGTAGTTGGGGTCCTCGCCGTGGAGGATGCGGGACGCGGCCAGCCGCATGACGTCCTGGCGGGTGCCGTCCAGGGTCTCGAAGTTGTGCTGGGAGTGCTCCAGCAGGAAGTCCACGGTGCGCTGGCGGCGCAGCAGCGCGTAGACGCGCTCGGCCACGGCGCGGCGTTCGGTGGAGTAGAGGAGCGTCTTCCTGCGCAGGACGAACTCCAGCGCGCGGTCGGACAGCCGGCCCTCGCGGCGCACGCCGCCGTAGGCTTCGAGGCAGGCCTGGAGGACCAGGTCCTCGCGCAGGGGGCGGTTCGGGTTGGGACGGGCGCGCTCGTGCTGGGCGCGGCTCATCTTGGGTTTGTCGGGGCGTCCGCTGGCTTCCTTGCGCTTCGGCGCGCCGGTGCGGGGCGGGTGGAGCCCGCCGCCACCCTTTGGCTTCGAGGCGGCGCCGCGGGAGGGTCCCGGGCCGTCCGGGCGGGACGAGCGGGGGCCGCCGGACTTCGGGGCGGCACTGCGGGAGGGTCCCGGGCCGCCGGGGCGGGACGAGCGGGGCCCGCCGGACTTCGAGGCGGCACCGCGGGAAGGTCCAGGCTTGCGAGTCGTGGCCATGTGGCATGGGCCTTCGCATCCCCCGGGCCGGCTTGACAAGCAGGGAACGCAAAAGACGCCCCCGGTAGGCCCCGGGGGGCCGGCCGGCGGGCGTCCGAGCGCCAGTCAGGAAGGGGTTTTCCGGGGACTGGAGCGGCCCCCGGGTCAGCGGCTGCGGCGTCGGCGGCGGACGAGGCCCGCGACGAGGAGGGCTGCGGCGGGAATCAGGGCGGCCGGCCCGGCGGAGCAGCCTCCGCCGCCTCCTTCCGAGTCGTCCCCGGGCGTGATGCCCGGCGTCGCAGGCGTGGAGGGCAGTCCCGGGCGCGGGTTGCTGGTGCCGGGGTCGGTGCCCGGGTCGCTCCCCGTGCCGGGGTCTTCCCCGGTGCCCGGGTCGGTGGTTCCGCTGGCCGTCACGGTGACGACGGTGGTGGCGCTCACAGGCGTGGCGCCCTGGGCCGTGGTGGTCACGGTGTAGGTGCCCGGCTGGGTATAGACGTGCTCCACCTGGAGGCCCTGGGCGGTGGCGCCGTCGCCGAAGTCCCACGCGACGGTGGCGCCTGTCTGGGAGGCCGTGGCGACGAACGCGGCCGTGTGGGGGGCGGGGCCGCTGGCGTTGCCGACGGTGACGTTGAGCGTGCCCTGCGGGGGCGCGGGAGGGGCGGGCAGCTCCTTGGTGAGGGAGAAGGAGTCGAGCACGCCGCCGTCCGTCTTCACGAGCTTCGCGGTGAGGGTGCCCTCCACGACGTCGACGTCGAGGAAGCCATGGGCCGCGTCATCGCGCAGGACGCTCCAGGACGGGCGGGAGGTGGCGAAGGCGCGCAGCGTGGCACCGCCGCCGCCCACGACGAGGTAGGGGACGCCGCGCTCGCTCTTGCCGGCCTCGGCGTCACCGAGCATGGGCTTGCTGCGTTCGTAGTCGTGGTCGTGCCCGGTGAGGACCAGGTCCACGCCGTACTTCTCGAACAGGGGGCCGAACTGGCGGCGCATGGTGAGCTGCGAGCCGTGCTCGCCGCTGGACCAGGACGGGTGGTGGAAGAAGACGACCTTCCACGGCTGGGTGGTGGCCGCGAGGTCCTTCTCCACGAACGCCTTCTGCGCGGCGAGCGAGCACTTCGAAGCGGACGCGAGCCCGATGGCGCAGTTGGAGTCGATGGAGACGAAGTGCACGTGGCCCCAGTCGAACGAGTAGTAGCGCTCGGAGCCTTCCGCGTTGTTCGTGGGCAGGTAGAGGTTGTCCAGGTAGGGCTGGGCCTCGTTGGTCACGTACTCGTGATTGCCCGGGGTGGCGAACATGGGCACCTGCGCGAGCAGGGCGGCCATGGGGGTGAAGAGGTTCGTCTGGAATTCGGTCTCGGTGCCTGACGCGTAGGCGTTGTCGCCCAGGGCGACGAAGAGCTCTGGCTTGTGGGTGAGCATGGCGGCGGCGACCTTCTTCTGGTCGCTGCCTCCCGTGCCGAAGTCGCCCACGGCGGCGAAGTGCACGCGCCGGGTGCCGGTGACGGGGGCGGTGCCGAACGTCTTGGCGGGGGTCGTCTCACCGCACGCGTCCACCGAATACGTATAGGTGGTGGCGGGGGTAAGGCCGGTGAGGACCACGGCATGGACGCGGGCCGAGTCCGTCGAGCGCGCCAACGTGCTGGTGTTGCCGACGCCATAGCGGACCTGGGCCGAGGAGCAGTTCGAGGCCAGCCGGAACGCCACGGTGGCGGTGTCGGGACCCACGCGCTGCAGGTAGGGATCACGCGGCAGGGCGAGCGCGGTGCCCGAGGCGAAGCCCATCACGAGCAGGGCAGCCAGGGGGGCGAGCGACAGAGACTTCGTCCGGTCCATGCATCCTCCGGCCCGAGACATTCGGGACGCCGGCCCAACCGTTCATCGTCAAACGTTCATCCGAAAAACGTCCCTGAAAGGGGAGACAGGCGAACGGGCGATGCGTGGGGCCGGAGGCTGTGTGAACAGGCATTCGAGGTGATGCGTGACGTGTGGCCAGGGGGCACAGCGGGCAGGCGGGCTTGCGGAGCCCGGATGCTGCATTACCCCTGAGTCCATGACCGGAATCGCAACTGAGACCCGCGAGTACACCCTGCCCGAAGGGTGCCCCGTGTGCGAGGCGGACCTGCCGGTGCGCGTGACGGCCCGAGGCCCGAATGCAGTTTGTACGCACTGCGGCTGGATGGGCCGCCCGCTCATCACGGTGACGCACCAGGGCCTGCGCGTGTCGTACGACGACGGCGCACGGGCCTGAGCGCGCAGGACGGGCGTCCTCGGGGAGGGGCGTCGGTCATTGTCGGGTCCGGTGTGTCAGGATTGCTGGAGGCCCGACGACGGGGCCTGGCCGCATATGGCCGGAGGCAACCCGTGGACCCTGAGACTTCGATCGCGATCTCCATCGCGGACACGGACAACCCCGAGGGGGCGGCGCGGGTGCTGTATCAGGTCGCCCTGGTTCCGGAGCCCGCTGGGCATCCGGATGAGCTCCGGATCCTCCAGTACCTGAGGTCAGGGAGCATCGTGGCGGTGGCACCGGGCATCTGCCGGGATGTCCTGGACCCGCGGCGTCCGTTCCTCGACAGGCCAGTGCTGCTGACCGATGGGGTCCATTCGTGGCTGGGCGAGCTCGCCCACTACGTGGCGCGCTACCACGTCAGGCTGCCCGAGGAATGGGTCGAACACATGCGGCGTCACCACTGGACGGCGCCTGCGTCGTGAGCATCGATGGGCTGGTGGCACATCGTGACTTTCGCCTCTGTGCTCGGGGCGGTGCACCCCGCGGACTGGGTTCAAGTCGAGGAGCCTCATGGGAACGAAGGATGAAGCGGAGCGGATCCAGCGTCAGTTGGCGTCGCCTGGACACGCGTGGAGGGTGCTCGCGCACGACGAGGCAGGCGCGGTGGAACTCCAGAATCAGGGCGTGTTCGATGAACTGGTCGTGGATCACTGGTTCCATATGGAGCAGATGGATGACCGGATCTGGTGGATGAAGGTGGGGACATGCGTGTCCTGGTCAGCCTGTCTCCGGAGGCTGGAGTCGTCGTGGATGTCGAACGGGGCTTCTACGCTCCGGTCAAGGGCACCACGGAACCCGGGAGCAGTTGATTGGGGCGAGCCGGGCACGCAACCTGCGGGAGTGGCTTGCAGCCTCGCGGGATAAGGTCTTCGGCGAAATCTCCATCGGATAGGCCAGGCATGCCTGGAGCGGATGTCATGGAGAGATGCATCATGATGGAGCCAACGGAGGTCTCGCGGCTGACGTCCATGCGCGCCATCTCCCTGGAGTGCTCGGGCGCGGAGGTCCTCCTCATCATCGTACTGGAAGAGGATGGCCCCTACGCGAGGGAGGCGGTTGATGACCTGGGGTTCGAGTTCGAGGCTATGCAGTTACCGGGGACGCAGCCGCGGTTGAAGGTGGATGCGTATCCGGGCCCATTGAAGGAGGCGGCCCTGGAGGGGCGAAGGGTCGATCTCGGGATGGAACCATCAACGCTAGATGCCGAAGTATCGGGACGCTGAGAACCCGTGCCCGGGTCTTCCTGAACCGTGAACCTGCTCCACGCCATGAGCGGCTGGAACGAAGAGGGCTGGACGATGAGGTATTCCCTGTATGTTGAAACGGATTTGAGCTTGCGCAGGGTCTTGGAGATGGTGCTACGGGGGGCCGGGATGGAGGGGGCGGCGGTTATCGAGCGCGACAGGGGATGCGGCGTCGAGATTCCCGAGTTCGACATATGGGTGTCTTCAGCCTCGGATCATGAGCAGAATCAGGGCCGTGAATCATGCGGTATCGAGCCTACGGTGACAGTCGATTTCTGGGTTGGAAATCGATTGGATGGTGTGACGTCATTCTTGAGGATGCTGGGGGGCGCGTTGGCCCTAGTCGATGATTTCGGATGTGACTGTGTGCTGATCGTCAATGACACGGTGAGCTTCTGCGTCGTCGGAGGCGGTGTGGTCCTGAATTCGGAGGCCGGCATCATGGATGAAGGTCGCCTCGCTGGAATCCGGCGCGCATATACCGTGAAGAAGTTCGAGGTTCTGTAGCCCGGTATCGGAATGGAATTCTTCGTCGGGATTGATCAGGTCCAACCGGAGGAGGCGTGCACTCCGGTGAAGCAGTTTGGTCAGCCCTGGCCCGACCATGTTGCCCAGAAGTATGTGTTGCGGCTGCGGTTGGACGAAGTTCTTGAGGTGCTGAGCACGCCGTACGAAGGCCTGATCCGGGAACTCCGGGAGGACGAGATCCATGAGCCCCTGGAAGAGATGGAGGGCGACCCGCGTCGATTCCGAGAGTTGGGCTACCCCTCCATCCAGAAGCTTTGGCGCGCCAATCCCGCAGTCTTGTCGGAGGTGATCAAGGTCTATTTGCACGGCGAGCTGTTTGACGCGGTCCTCACGGCCCGGCCCGAACTGGGAGGAAGGCCTTTCTACGTCGTCAATTCGGTCGACCGAGTCTGGGTCGAACCGAAGCGGCTCTGCTTGATGGGGGATGTCTATCGCAGGGGGCAGGGCTGCGGGTACTGCGCCTGGGCGTTCAATGCGCAGGCCGTTGCTGGAAACGATGCGGAAGCTGGAAGCGAGAAACCATCAACCGATGTACTGGGTGTGAATCCAGGAGGATGACAATGGAGTCCAATGAGGTGGTGCTGCTTTCCAGGCAAGGCAATACAGCCGTCGTGCATCTTCCCGGTCGGCAATATCCGGGAGTGGTCATCCAGGGGGACTCGTTGAGCATTCTCCACGCCCTGGTCCGCGAGGCGCGCGAACTCTGCCCCGCTGCTCCCACGAAGGACGGCGCTGATGACACGGCCAGCCTGCTGGATGACGTGGAAGAACGCCTGCGGGACTATCTGACGATGTACGAGGCGGTCCTCAAGGAGCGTCACATTCCGCTCCCCTATGCGGAGGCGATTTCAGGGGAGGGTGACGGCGAGTAGGTCAGGTTCGGGAGCGGTTTGCGTCCAGGCACTTTTCCCGAGGCTGAGGCCATGACTGCTGTGCGGGTGGGCGAGTCCGTGTGCGGAGATTGCGGTCGCCCCGTCGAGCTGATCGCCGGGCAGTCGGCCTTTGATGGGCTCCGATGGTGGGCCTCGTACACGTGCGCCCACTGCGGCCGCATGATCGAGATGGACGGCTGGGGCATTCCGGAAGCGTCCTTCCGCGAAGCCTTCCTGCGGGCGGATGGAACCTGGGGCTTGAAGGTCCACGCGTCCGGCTCCCAGGCGGT
This sequence comes from Corallococcus sp. bb12-1, assembly GCF_026626765.1. Taxonomy (NCBI): domain Bacteria; kingdom Pseudomonadati; phylum Myxococcota; class Myxococcia; order Myxococcales; family Myxococcaceae; genus Corallococcus; species Corallococcus sp. bb12-1. Next base: position 275,509 of record NZ_JAPNJZ010000024.1, read on the forward strand.
GCTGGCCCTGAAGCTCTTGCGCGCGGAGATGGGGCTCTCTCTCGTGGAATCAGGAAGGCTCCGGGACAGGATGACCGGGGTCGTGACCGAGGGGACCCTGGCCGAGATTCAGCACCTGCAGCAGTTGCTGGGAAGAAGTGGCGTCGAGACTTCAAGGATCCGGTTGGATGCCGAGCATGGCTGACCTGCCGAGAGCACCCATGCTGGACCTCTGGCTGACGCTGTCCCTGGAGCGGGTGACGGGGGCGCAGACCCTGTGGATGGAGGGGATGCCTTTCACAGAGTGCGCCTTCGTGCGCATCGCGATCGACGGGGAAGCACTTCATGACCGCCCGCGGTTCAGCGACGCATGGGTCGTATTCGAGGAGCTGGAGAAGAGTGCTGTGGCCTCCGGGCGCTATCTGATCTTCACGTGCTCCTGTGGAATCGCGGAGGACGGTGGGTGGGAAGGGGTAGAGGTCGAAGTGGGCACCTCGACCATCACCTGGCGCCTGGAGGCGGAAGGTGAACCGTTCCATTTCGTCTTCGAGCGGGGACTCTACGTGTCGGAGATCGAGGCGCTCCGGAAGTGTCTGGCGCAGGAAGCGCTTCCCCTCCAACCCCAGGCCGTCATCTTTCCGGAGCACTTCCAGCGGGACATCCAAACGAACGGACGCGAAGAAGGTCTGCCTGACGATGCGGGAGAGTGAATCCGTCTCCGGAACCGGTGTTGCGTGAATGGTGTTGGATGAGCCCGCTGCGGATTTCCCCGGTGGTCGCTGATGGGTCGTTCTTGACCAAGGGTGGAACGTGATGCTTCTTGAGTGGCTCCGGCAATGGATGCGAGGGATGGCGAAGCGAGATGAAATGGCTCCCATTGCTCGGATGCGGAGGGCCCTGCTCCTTCTCCCCCCGGATGCCTTCAGCCTCGAGGGCATGTTCCATACCCGAGCCGACGTGGAGAAATGGCTGGAGATGAACGAGTTCGAGATCCTGCTCTCGGTTCTCGGTGGGATAGGCGACCAGTACGAGTCTGACCGAGAGCGGCTCCCAGCTTCGTTCTGGAGCGAGTTGCAGCTTGCAGCCGAGGAGGTGGGGCTCACCGAGGTTCTACGTGCTGAACGAACACACCTTGCCCCAGAAACTGTCGACTCCAGTTGTGTTCGGCAGGCAGGCTTTCTTGCTGCCGTCGAAGCTGGGAGGTTCACCGCCATGAAGGAGGCAGGCCAGCCACCGGTCGAGATTGGTGTTGAAGCGATTCGTGCAGGCGCTTCTGATGTGGACGCGGTTCGCCTTCTCCGAGGCCTCTTTGGCTTCGAACTCGAGCGGGCGGTGTCAATTCATCGCGAAGCACAAGGGCTTGTTGGGCAAGAAGGCGGGGCCTGAACGGGCTGCTCTTGAGCGATGTTTCTGGGGCCCTCTTGGATTTGGATCAGGCTGTCGAACTTGAGGCAATGCCCAGGCCGACGCGCTCGTTGCTCCAGCCCAGGCCCAATCCCCGTCAGCCCTACGGCTTCTTCACATCGAACGAAACCAGCTCCTCTGTCCGTTCCCCCTCCTCGCGGACCTTGCCCACGCCGGGAACGAGCCAGTACATCCGCTGCTTCTCCTCCTTCACCTCGCCGTTCTTGTTCAGCTTGTCGCGCTGGACCTTGATGGCATTGGTGAACGTGCCCGCGGGCGTCGTCACCGTCACGTCCTTCTCGAGCACCTTCCAGACGTAGGTCGGATCCTTCCCCTCTGTCCCGCCCGCGTCATACGTGATCAGCTCGCGCACCGCGTCCTGGTGCTCCCAGGGTACGGATGCCGGCGTCGCCGCCAGGGACTTCATCATCGCCGGGGACCAGGTCGTAGCCCTCGTGCGCAGGCCATCCGTGATGTCCTCCTCGCGCAGGCGCACCACCAGCCCGTTCGTCAGCTCCAACTGCCACGAGTTCTCCTCGTACACCGTGCCCGTCGTCGCCGTGCGGTCCTGCCGGCTGTGCACCTTGATGGCCGTCATCTGCGTGTCCGGCACCGTCTCAGGCCCAAGCACCGTCACCGTCTTGTTGAACACCCCGCTCACGGGGTCGTTGATGCGGTAGGTCCACGTCGAGCCCTGCGTCAGCGGCCACAGCTTCGTGTACTCGTCCGGCTTGTTCTCCCCGCCGGTCTGCCCGTTGTCCGGCTGCACCGCGTCTCCCGGCAGGTCCACCGTGCCATCCGGATTCGTCGTGGGCGCGCCCGGATCATTCCCCGTGGGCAGGCTTCCGCCGCCACCACACGCCGCCAGGGAGCCACACGCCGCGAACACCACCGCCCATTTCCTGAACTTCATGTCATCTCCTCCCGCGCGCCCTTGGCGCTCACCGACGTCCACCGCAACCCCCGCAGGGCTGCCCCTTCCGTCTTGCCCAACGCCGCCGCCAGTGTCCCGGGCTCCGGCTCTTCCACTTCCAATTCCAACCGCCTCGCGGAGAAGTCCAACGCGCAGCTCTTCACCATCACGTTGCGCTCCCCCAACGCCTTGCGCAGCGTCGCCTCCGCGCGCACCAAGTCGTCCGACTGCGCCGACAACACCAGCCGCTGCTTCGCGCCCGTCGCCGGCACCTCCTTCTTCTCGAACAAATCCAACACCAGCAGCAGCACCATCACGAACCCCGTGCCCACGCTCGCCAGCACCAGGTTGCCGTGACCGCACGCCATGCCCAGGCCAATCACCAGGAACAGGATGGCCGCGTCGCGCGGGTCCTTCAGCCCCGAGCGGAACCGCACGAACCCGCCCAGCCCCACCAGGCCGAACGCCTTCGCCACGCTGTCCCCAATCACCGCGGTGATCACCGCCGCCGCCGCGCAGAGCAGGATCTGCGCCTGCACCATGTCTGACTTCGGCAGCGGCTTGCCCATCACCAACCGCCAGGGCCGCGACGACAGCAGCGCTCCAATGAGCGCCGCCGCCAACAACCGGGGCAGCATCGACGCCATCGACAACGACTGAAGCTCCCGCTCCACGTCCTGGAACACTGTCGCGAACGGACCTTCCATGGGCGTCATGCTTCCTGCCGTCCCAGTTCCGTCGCGGACGTCTCCACCGTGGGCCGCACCGTGCGTCCCGCCTGCTCCAGGGTCCGCGCCTGCGCCACCACCGCATAGGCGTTGCGCAACACCGGCAGCTTCCCGGCCTGCTCCGAAAGCACCCGCTCCAGCAGCGCCCGCGTCTCCGCCACCAGCGGCAGCCCCCGCATCGAGGACACCACCGTCGCCGGCCACCGCCGCGCCGCCGACGCCCGCAGCTTCCACGCCCGCGGGCTATCCATCCCGTCCACGGAGTCCAGCGCCTCCTTGGTGTGCGGCGCCCCGCGCTCGCGCATCTCCCAGGCCCGGGGAGTATCCACCCCGGTGAGCGAGCGCAGCACCAGCTTCAACGCGCCCTTCTCCAACTGCTCGCGCAGCCCCACCGCCAGCGGCGTCTCCAGCCCCGTGGTGCTCTTGAGCACCGCCAGCCGGTCGTGCTTGAGCAGCACCTCGCGCAGCGCATCCGCGCGCTCCGTGGCGAGCCCTCCCAGGCTGCGCGCCACCTCGGCGTACAGCTTGCGCTGCATGCCCGCCTCGCGCACCACCCAGGACTCCTCGCCATCCACCCCGGCGAGCCCCAGCAGCACCGCGCCCAGGTGGCCGTCCTTCATGCCCCGCTCGCGCAGCGCCCACGCCTGCGGCGAGTCCTGGCGCTTGAGGCCCTCCAGCACCTCTCCCGGCGCCCGCGCGTACAGCCGCTGCCGCAGCGCGTGCGAGCGCGGGGAGGTGACGAGCCCCAAACCCTCCGCCACGTCCACGGGAACGCTCGCCATCAGCACGTCGCGCAGCGTCCACGCCGTGTCGTCGTCCAGGCCCGTCAGGCTGCGGGCCACCAGCCCCGGCAGCCGCTCCGCGTACGTCAGCCGACGCTGGTGCGCGGGCAGGCCCGGGATGCCATTGAGCAGCCACACCGCGAGCTGTGGCTCGCGCGCCTCCAGGCCGTCCAGCGCGTGGAAGAAGCGCTGCTCCACGTCGTCCACTGACGCCACGCCCGGGAGCGGCGGGGCAGGGGCGGGCACCAGCCGCTGCACCGGCTGCTCACGGCCCTCCAGCCGCGCGACGACGGCCTCCACCAGCCGCTGCTCCAGCACGCGCAGGGGCTGGTCGTTGTTCTCCAGGATGATCCACCGCGCCGGATCCTTGCGGGCCTGCTCCAGGAACGCCTCGCGCACGCGCACCGCCAGCCCCGCGCCCACCAGGCCCTTGCGGCTGTCCGTGTCGTTGGCGCGCCCGCTCTGCACCTTGCCCAGCCGCTTGCGCAGCCGCGCCAGCTCCGGATCCACGTCCACCAGGATGACCAGGTCCGGCCACAGGCCCTGCGACGCCAGCTCACAGGCGGGCAGGAGCGCGTTCTCCTTCAGACCCCGGCCCCCCGCCGTCAGCGCGAGCTGTGAATACAGGTAGCGGTCGGTGACGCACACCTCGCCCCGCTTGAGCGAGGGCGCGATGACCTCCTCCAACTGCTGCGCATCTCGCGCCAGGTTCAGGAAGAACTCGGCGCGCGGCCCCATCTCCAACAGCTTGGAGTCCCGCGTCAGTTCGCGGATGCGCCGGGCCGTGGGCGACTGCAATTCGCCGCCTTCTCGCGCATGCGTCACTTTGTAACCCAGCCGCTTGAGCCGCGCGGTGAGCAGGTTGGACAGCGTCGTCTTGCCGCTGCCGTCAATGCCTTCGAAGTCGATGAACACGGTGCCCTATCCCCCTACAACCCCAACCCCGGCCGAAGCGAAGGCATGAACCCTCGCCATACCTTCCGCGAACTTGCTGTAGGCCGACGCGCCCCCCGGATTGAGGGCCGCCAGCCACCCGGGCAGTGCCGCCCCGAGGTGCTTCACCTCCACCACCACCCGCGAGTCCTCCCACATCGGCATTCCCAGTCGTTCCACCGTCAGCGCGGTGGGCGACAACGCCAGCTCCGGCGACACCTGATGGAAGCCGATGTCCCGGTCCACCGTCACCCGCCACGCCTGGGACACCTGATACACGTGCCGCCGGTACGTCACCGCCAGCACCGGCATCAGGCTGCCTCCCGCGATGAGCGGCAACAGGCTCACCCCGCCGCGAAGCGCCCGGCCCAGCTCCGCGCGCGGAACCCAGACACGGCGCTTCTGCGTGAGGCCTCCGCGCTCGCGCTTCACCTCCAGCACCACGCGCTCACGGCCCGCCGTGCCCACGTCCGGCGAGTACTCCTTCGTCCTCACCTTGATGCAGTTGTCCGGCGTGTGGATGGCGCGCTCCGTCAGCGGATACCCCGGCTTGTCGAAGTACACCGACACGATGCGCGTGGGCGGCGGCAGCCCCCCGCCCAACTCCTGCGACAGCCGCGCGCACACCGCCCCGGCCTCGCTGCCTTCCAACACCACCTTGAATTCACGGCGCAACTTGGTGACTTCGCCTTCAGCGAACGAGATCATGGTCGTGTCTCCTCACCGGAAGCGGGTGGCGAGCTGCAATGACAGCTCAAGTGCGGGCTCCAGATCCCCCGGCCGGAGCGCACGCTCAGCCTGGACCTGGGCCTTGAAGGAATCCGCCAGCAACACGTTGAAGCCCCCCGTCAGCGCATGTCCGCGCGCCTGGATACCGCCCTGCAATTGCAAGGCCTCCGCCCCCACCATGGGCTGCACGGCCCAGCCGTCGTGCCCCACCGGCACCGTCCAGTACGCCAGCACCGACTGCGACATGAAGGGCCCCAGCGGCAACTGGCCGCGCGCCACCTCACCCGTCAATGACAGACCCCACAGCGTCACTTCCGCGTCCGCCGCCGTCGCGTACTGCTGCGTCCCGTCAATCACTTGCGTGAGGTACGTGCTCGCGCCCACGGTGAGGAACTTGAAGGGCCGCACGCTCAGGCGCGCCGCGCCGTCCTCGCTCAGCCGCTCCCCACCCGGGCCCTCGCCGCCCTCGAAGAGGCCCGCGGACAGCTTCAGGCCCCAGGCCTCCTTGAGCCGCACCTCGCCCATCAATCCCAGACGCCGGCCACCCAGTTGGTTGGTGTCCGTGAGGTAGTCCTCCACCAGGCCGCGCCCCTGCAGGGGCAGGCTCCACGCCGACTCCAGCGAGCGCTGGAGGAAGGGCGACTTGAAGCGGCCCGCGTACAGGCGCAGCTGCTTGGCGTCGTTCGCCAGCCGCACGAAGGCGTCCTTGAGGATGGTCTTGGAGGCGAGATCCGCGCTGACCTCCGCCTCCAGGTTGGACAGCGACGCGGCCACGCCCACGCGCGCCGACTCGATGCCCAGCTCCCGCTGGTACTTCGCGCGCTCGTCGGCGGTGCCCTGCGCGAACACGCGACCGAACACCCGGATGCGCTGCTGCGGCTTGCCCTTGTCGTCCGCCTTGTCCGCTTCGTCCGGCGCCTCGCCCAGCGTGTCCGCGCCCTTGTTCTTCTTCTTCGGGCCCGGCACCGCCGCGTCGGGCACCGGCGCGCTCGGATCATCCACCTGCTCCGGCGAACCCCTCACCGGCCCCTGTCCAGGGCCGGGCATCGCCTGCGCCACCGCGCCGTCCAGCGCGTCGTCCGACGGCGAAGCCGTGGAAGCCACCGCGCCGTCTTCCTGGTCGACCTCGAGCGGTTGCTCCGCTTCGTCCGTCGCCGCGTCCTCCACCGGTTCGGCTCCCGCCACCGCCGGGAGGCCCAGGAGGACCGCGACGAGCAAGCCCCGCCGCCACCCCTTCTCCTCCAACCCCCGCCCGCCCATGCCTGCTGCCTCCCCGCCCGGAAAACCCGACGCCGTACGTCCCTGCCTGCTCTCCCGTGCAACCCCGGTGCCCAGGGCAATGACGTGCACTGACGGACACTGGGAAGGGGCTGGCGGCCCGGATGCCATGTGACAGGGGCGTGACGAGACCCAGGATGGGAAGGATTTTTCCCTCTCCGGGTCGCACGGGCCCGTAACGCGGGGCTGTAAGAAGGGCGGTGTTACCGATCAGCGCGCTGATCCACCGGAGGGGTGGGAGGCGGCTCCACCTCCGGGACGGACGCAGGCGGCACGGTGGGGCCTTGTTCGGGCGCTTCGCCCGGGGACTCCGCGGGCACCTCGCGCTGCGTCAAGGCGCGCAACACGCCCACGAGCACCAGCATCCCGACGAGCCCCAGGAGGGTGCGCCACACGAGGAGCGGAACTCCAGGCTCGCTCACGGTGAACTTCGCGTGGAGCGCCTTGGGCCTGGACGTGAGGAAGCGGACGTCCAGGTCCCAGGCGCCGGGTTCCGGGGGAACGAACTCCGTGCTCCACCCCACCGCGTCCCGCTTCAGGGCGCGCGTCACCTGACCGGGCACGCCGTCCTGGGAGAACGCGACGGTGACGCCTCCCTCGAAGGGGGGACCCTGGATGTTGCCCACCGACAGCGTCAGGCGCAGGGGCTCGCCGGGGCGGGGTTCGGCGGGGGTGATGACGCCCTGGAGCGTGTCCTCGGCGTCCTGCCAGGACAGCGCGAGCACTTCGTTGCGGCGCTCGACCTTGATCTGATCCGCCGCGGGGGCCGCGACGGCATGCAGGGTCAGCAGGCAGGTCGCGACGACCCACCCCAGGAAGGTGGACCTGCGGCTTTGCCTCATTGGCCGCAGTCCCTTAAGATGCTCTGCCCTGTCACCTTCCACCAAGCCCGCTCCCCCCGGGGAGTCCCCGGGATGAACCCTCAAGCCTTCGGGAAATACCAGCTCCTCAAGAAGCTCGCTACGGGCGGCATGGCCGAGGTCTGGCTTGCGCGTCAGTCCGGAATCGAGGGCTTCCAGAAGGACGTTGTCGTCAAGCGCATCCTCCCGCACCTGGCGGAGGACCGCGAGTTCGTGGAGATGTTCCGGAATGAGGCGCTGATCGCGGCGCGCTTCAACCACCCGAACATCGCGCAGGTGTACGAGTTCGGCGAGGCCAACGGGACCTATTACATCGCCATGGAGTTCATCCACGGCGAGGACCTGGGCCGGGTCATGCGCAAGGCCAGCGGCATGAACCAGTGGATCGCCCGGCCGCTGGCGGTGCGCATCGTCGCCTCCGCGTGCGAAGGCCTCTACTACGCGCACACCCGCTCAGACGACCGGGGCCAGCCGCTCAACGTCGTGCACCGCGACATCTCTCCGCAAAACATCCTGATCAGCTTCGATGGTTCGGTGAAGCTGGTGGACTTCGGCATCGCGAAGGCCGCGGATCAGGCGTCGATGACGAAGTCCGGCGCCATCAAGGGCAAGTTCGCGTACATGGCGCCCGAGCAGGCCAGCGGCAAGCACCTGGACGCCCGCGCGGACATCTTCGCCATTGGCCTGGTGCTGTACGAGATGCTCACCGGGCACCGGCCGCTCAAGAAGGACTCGGAGCTGGCCACGCTGCAGGCGGCCATGGAGTGCGCCATCCCCGCCCCGTCCGAGGTGGCCGACGTGCCCCGGGACATGGACCACGTGGTGATGCGCGCCCTGGCGAAGAGCGCGGATGACCGCTACGACACCGCGCGCGAATTGCAGTCCGCCCTGGAGGAGCTGCTCGTCAATGAGCGCTGGGTGGTGGGCTCGGTGCAGATCTCCGAGCTGATGAAGACGCTCTTCTCGGACCGGCTGGCGGAGGAGCTGAAGCAGGGCCAGTTCGTGCCGGTGGGCGAGGACTCCAGCACGTCGCCGCCCCGGCCGCCCGCGGAGATGAGCTGGGAGGCCCCGCCGGGTGAGTCGTCCTCGCAGCGCGAGCGCGCGCGCGGCAACACCCGCGCCGGTCCCGCGCCCCGCCGCGCGACGGGCATGGCGCCCGCGGTGGTCCCGGAGGATCCGAACGAGTACGACGCGCCGTCGCTCACGGGCGTGGAGTCGCAGCCGCGCCGCCGCTCCAGCGTGTCGGAGCCGGCGGCCCGCCGCGGCAACACGTCCTCCAGCAACCCGGGCGTCACGCAGGTGGCGCGCACCAACTCGCGCTCGGACCTGAGAAGCCAGCCGATGGAGGACGTGCCTACGCCTCCGCCGCCCCGGCGCACGATGTCGCGCGTGGTGCCGGTGTCGGAGCCTCCTCCCTCGCGCTCGCGCTCCGGCGTACAGCAGCGCATGGACGTGGAGGAGGACGACGAGCGCACCCGCCTGCCTCCGCCGGAGGATGATCCGGACACGGTGCCGGCGCCCGTGGTGCGCCGTCGCACGAACACCAGCCAGCAGTCCGCCGTGGAGCCGCCGCGCCGCCGCACCTCCAGCCGGGTGGATGCCCCGCGCCAGCGCCCCGCTCCGGTGGACGACGAGGACCCCGCTCCGCGGCGTCCTTCCCGCAACAGCGCCCTCGCGGTGCGGGATGAGCGGGATGAGCGGGATGTGCCGGCGCGGCCCCGGGGCCAGGGCGTGCGCACGGTGGCCACGGTGGGCTTCATCGTGGGCCTGCTCGCGGTGCTGGTCCTCTTCCGGGAGCCCATCCTCGCGGCGGCGACCTCCAAGGCCGCGGACGCCCAGGGCGTGTGGCTCACGGTGAACACCAACCAGCCGGTGAAGGTGTCGGTGCGGCACACGGAGCGCTGTGGCAGCCAGGAGCCGGTGACGCTGCTGGGCACCGCGCCGCTCACGCGCGCGCAGGGCGCCCACCTGCAGGACACGCTCATCCTGGAGAACGAGGCCCAGGGCATCTTCCTGGAGGACTCGGAGGAGCTCGCGTTCGGTCAGCCCGGCGAGCTGAAGACCTTCGAGCGCACCTTCAAGGAAGGCACGCTGCGGCTAAAGATCACGCCCAAGTCGATGACCGGCCTGACCGTCTACCGGAACAACCAGTCGCTGGGCAGCGCCACCGCCACGCTGAAGCTGATGGAAGGCAAGCAGCGGCTGGAGCTGCGCGGCACCAAGCTGAAGGAGCCTGTCTCCTTCGAAGCCATCATCAAGCCCGGTGAGACGACGGACCAGGTGCTGGACCTGGACTCCGCGCTCTAGCCCCTCAGTAGCGGGGCAGGGACGGATCCACGGTGCGCGAGTACAGGTCGATGCCGCCGTGGAGCGACACAGCATCCAGCCCCAGGTCGCGCAGGTAGGCGGCGCCGTCCAGGCTGCGCACACCGTGGTGGCAGTAGACGACGACGGGGCGACCCCGGAGGGCCTCCAGGGCCTCGGTGTGCTCCTCCAGCTCCGGTAGGGGCATCAGCACCGAGTCCGGCAGGGCCACCCATTCGTGCTCGTGGACGAAGCGCACATCCACCAGGACGGGGCGGGATTCGGGGGGGCCGGCCAGGCGCCGGGCCAGCTCGGCCGGGGAGATTTCAGGGATGGGCATGGGGGTTATCTTGTGTTCTCACCGGAAGGGGCCCGTGGGGTCCCATGGCTTTTCAGGCGCCAGGGCGTTATGAGGCGCCGTTCACGAGGAGTTTAAGCACATGGACACTTCCACCGCCGTCGCCGGCTCCACGCCGGTCTCCCAGCCCGCCGCCAATGTGCCCGTCCAGTTGACGGCCGCCGCCCTCGCCCAGGTGAAGACGGTCATCCAGGCCCAGGGCTTCCAGGAATACTTCTTCTCCATCCGCGTGGTGCCGTCCGGCTGCAGCGGCCTGGGCTACGACCTGAACCTCGTGAAGGAGTCCAAGGCCGGCGACCAGATCTGGGAGCAGGACGGCGTGAAGATCGCCACCGACGCGCTGAGCGCCCAGTACCTGTCGGGCACGCACATCGACTACGTCACCAGCATCACCGGCGCGGGCTTCAAGTTCGAGAACCCGAACGCCAAGTCGTCCTGCGGCTGCGGCACGTCGTTCACGACCTGAGTCGCACTGACAGGTGAAGCAGGGCAGGGCCGGGTTGGGACGCCAGACAGGCGTGCCCCCGGCCCTTTGCTCGTCTTGGGAGCCCATGGAGCTTGTGGGGCTTGGACGCCCCGAGGCTCAGGCGCCGGCCACCGGCTTCATGACCTTCATCCAGGACTGCTCCTCCTTGCCACGGCCCCGGCGCTGGGCCCGGCGGGCCTCGGCTTCCGCGAAGGCGTCGCGCTCCGCGTCCGTCTCCAGGAGCAGCGGGGGCACCGGCACGCCCTTGCCGTCCTTGTCCTGGGTGACGAAGGTGAGCAGCGCGCTGGTGGTGAGGTGGCGCTCGCCCGTCAGCGGGTTCTCCGCGTGCACGGTGACGCCCACCTCCAGCGACGTGCGGAACGTGGCGAGCACGCGCGAGTGGAGCAGGGCAATCCAGCCCACGCGGATGGGGGCGTGGAAGTGCAGGTCGTCCATGGACGCCGTCACCACGACCTGACGGCAGTGGCGCTGGGCGGCCACGGCGCCGCAGATGTCGATCCACTGCATCACCTTCCCGCCGAACGCGGCGTTCAGGTTGTTGGCGTCCGGGGGGAGGATGAGCTGCGTCATCACCACTTCGGAGTCGCGCGGGCTCTTCGGGGTCAGGTCGTGCATGGCCCCGAAGCGTGTAACGGATGGCGCGGCGTCAGGCCAGGAATGCGGAGACGCGGTCGAGGAACTCCTCGCGGCCCGGGCCCCGGCGGATGTCCTGCTTGGACACGTCCACCACCAGGCAGTCCACGCCGTACTTCTCCTGGAGCACCTGCGGGAAGCCCGCGTAGTAGCCGTTGAGGCCCTTCAGGAACTGCTTGCCGATGCCCTTCTCCTCCGCCCGGCCGCGCGTGCGGATGCGCTGCAGGAGGATCTCTTCCGAGGGCACGTCGAAGCAGATGACCTTGTCGGGCCGGACGATGTGGCGCGACAGCCGCTGGAAGTACTCGTAGTACAGGTCCAGCTCCGCGTTCGTCATGTGCCCCAGGCCGTGCAGGTACTTGGCGAAGATTTCCGGGTCCTCGTACAGGGTGCGGTCCTGCACGCAGCTCTTCCTCACGGAGTGGATGAGCTCGTGGTGCTCCACGCGCCGGATGAGGAACTCCAGTTGCAGCGTGAACGACCACCGCGACATGTCGCCGTAGTAGTCGCGCAGGAAGCGGTTGTCGATGACGGGCTCGTCGAACAACTCGAAGCCGAAGCCCTGGCTGATCATCTTCGCGGCCGTCGTCTTGCCCGCGCCGATGTTGCCCGCGAGCGCCACGAAGCGCCGGGCGCGCGGCACCTTCAGCTTGAGTTTGTTGCGGCCAGCGGGCTTGGGCTCTGGCTCGGAGACGGCCGGGGGCGGCGCCTTGGGGGAGGGCGGCTCGGCGCGGGTCGCCGGACGCACGCGTGCGGTGGGGCGGGGCATGGAGCTAAGGGCTTAGCCCGGCTTTCCGGAGGCGTCCATTCGCTGGCGGAGCAGATCCGGCCGGTCCGTCATGATGCCGCCGATGCCCTCCTGGAGCAGCCGGTCCATCTCCGCCGGATCATCCACGGTCCACACGTTGATCCACTTGCCGCGCTCCGCCGCGGCCCTCAGCAGCGCGTCATCCACCAGCCGCACCTCACCGAAGTACAACGGCATGTCGAGCACCGAATAGCGCGCGTCCTCCGGCGGCGCCTCACCCGCCTTGAGCGTCAGGATGAACGCGGCCAGCGCATCACGCGGATAGAAGTGGCACGCGTCGGGCAGCACCCGCACCAGCCGCTCCGCGATGGCGTCCTGCTCGCTGCCCAGGCAGACGCGGCCCAGCGCCGCTTCCTCGGTCAGCAGGCGGGCGAGCACGTCCTCGGCGCCGGCCACGTCCGGCTTGAGCTCCACGTTGAGGCGCAATGCCGGGAACGCGCGCAGGACCTCGCGCAGCGTGGGCAGGCGCACGCCCCGGCCCCGGAAGGGGAAGGTGTGCCCGTTGTCCGGACTGAACCGGAACCCCGCGTCCAGCCGGCGCAGTTCCTCCAGGGTGCGCGCCGCGAGCGGGCCCTCCGCGTCGGTGCAGCGCTCCAGCGTGTCGTCGTGCGCCACGATGACTTCGCCGTCGCGCGTCAGGTGCACGTCGAGCTCCAGCATGTCGGTGCGGTGCTGCTCCACCGCGAGGCGGAAGGCCTCCAGGGTGTTCTCTGGCGCCACCAGCGCTCCGCCGCGGTGCGCGATGTGCAACGTGGGCTTCAGACCCTGCAAAAACGTGTCACGCGGCAGCATTGCTCCACCTATTCCTGAATTCACAACGATGTCACGGGCAGGGTGCCGGTCCGTTCCTTGCCGGCCCTGGTGAGCGGCCGGTATAAGGACCTGAATCCTCAGCCCGACAGGCGTCGGACTTCAAGAAGCGCGGCGCCCTCACCCCCCCGGAGAGATACGAATGGAACTGCGCAAGAAACTGGGCGCCGCGGCGCTCCTGGCTGCGACTGCGATGGCCACGGCGGCCGGCTGTGGTGGCCGCGACAACGATCCCGATCCCGTTCCCGACGCTGGCTGTACGGGTGTCTGCAGCACGGACGCTGGAACGACGGATGCTGGACCGACGGACGCGGGCACGACGGACGCGGGCACGGCGGGGCAGATCGCCGCGGCGCGCAAGCTGCCGTTCAGCACCAAGGTGACGCTGCGCAACGTGGTCGTCACGGATGTGCACTACGAGAAGCTGAGCGAGCTGGGCAACAACTCCTGGCGTTCGTACTTCTGGGTGACGGACCCGGCCGCGCCGTCGCAGGGCATCTTCATCCACAAGTTCTACACCGACACGCCGGACACGTACCGGCCCCAGCCGGGTGACACCCTGGACGTCGAGGGGTACTTCGGGACGGAGCCCAACTACGAGCCGTTCTCCGGTCGCCGTCACCACCTGGCCAACCAGCGCACGCCCGCCGTGGCGCTCGCCCTGACGGTCAAGACGACCGACGCCGGCGTGGGCGCGCGGCCCCCGGCCAACGAGGTGACGGCCGAGCAGCTCGAGGCGTCGCTCGGTGCGGCCCAGTCCACCGCGGCCTTCCTGGGCACGCGCGTGCACCTGGCCGGACCGCTGACGCTCACCAACCCCAAGCCGGAGGCCCTCAAGCGTCTGGACAGCTCCGGCGCGGAGCCCCTCTATTACGGCTTCGAGGTCGGCAACGGCATCCTCGTCTACCAGGACAAGACCCGTGACCGGAACCTGAGCGACGGTGGCGTGGAAGTGCGCTGCGACTTCCAGAAGGCGGCCCTGGATGGCGGGGCGGTGACGTTCCCCAACGGCATCAGCGGCGTCTGGGACACCTACACCTTCGCGCCCTGCAAGGACGGTGGCACGGACATCACCGGCTGCGGCGACAACACCCCCGACAGCGGCGTGCCGGGCTCGACGAAGCCCTACACGTACACGATCATCCCGCAGGACTGCGCGGACCTGCCGGGCGAAGTGGCCCCGGCGGCCCCGTAGTCTTCCCTCGGGACGCTGTCGCCGGTCCGCCGGCACCTCTTCCGCCTCCCTCGGCTCCTGGCCGTGGGGGGCGGTCGTGTTTCAAGGGGGGCGGGCAGGGAGGGCCTGAAAGTTCGCGTGGGGACGCGGGGTTGCCTAGAGTCGGACCCCGGGCGGGTCGGCCGGCTCCCCCCGGGCCTGGAATGCAGGTAGGCTCCGGTAGCAGTTCTTGGTCCCACCCGCAGACGCACACCCTCCACGTCCTTGAGCTCGCCCCAGACGGCCACCCCGTTCGGAAAGTACCTGCTCATCAAGCGCCTCGCGCTGGGCGGGATGGCGGAGCTGTTCCTCGCGCACAAGCCTCCGTCGCAGGAGCTGGTGGTCATCAAGCGGATCCTCCCGTACCTGTCGGAGGAGCCGGAGTTCGTCCAGATGTTCCTGGACGAGGCGCGCATCGCCGCCCAGCTGCACCACCCCAACGTCGTGCAGGTGCACGAGCTGGGGAAGGAGGGCGACAACATCTTCATCTGCATGGAGTACGTGGAGGGCGTCGACCTGCGCCGCGTGCTCGTGGAGGAGGCCAAGTTCGGCTCCTGCCTGCCCTACGGGGTCGCGGCGAGGATCTGCGCGTACATCGCGTCGGGCCTGGATCATGCGCACTTCAGCCGGGGCGTGGATGGCCGGCCGCTGGAGCTGATCCACCGGGACGTCAGTCCCCAGAACGTGATGATCAGCTACGACGGGCGCGTGAAGCTCGTCGACTTTGGCATCGCCAAGGCCGGCGCGTTCATGGAGCGCAGCAAGCCGGGCGTCATCAAGGGGAAGTTCCTCTACCTGTCGCCCGAGCAGATCATGCAGGAGCGGCTGGATCACCGGGCGGACATCTACGCGCTCGGGGTGATGCTGTACGAAATCACCACCGGCAAGCAGCCCTTCTCCCGGCAGACCACGGAGGGCATCCTCTACGCCATCCGCCACGAGGAGGCGACGCCGCCGCACCTGGTGCGCCCGGACTATCCGGAGGAGCTGTCGCGCATCGTGATGCGGTGCCTGGTGAAGGACCGCACCCAGCGCTACCAGCGGGCCTCGGCGGTGAGGGCGGACCTGGACGCGTTCCTCGCCTCCGGCGTGCTCAAGCAGAGCCTGGACATCCCGCACTACATCGCGCGCCTGCTCGGGGAAGCCGACGAGCGCACCGTGCTGCACATTCCGCCGGCGAAGCGCGCGGGCCGGCACGAGGCCACCGTTCCGCTGCCGTCCCTGCGGCAGCCTCCGCCCCCGCCGGTTCCGGATCTGCCGGAGGACACGTCGGCCCGGACGCTCCCGCTGGCGTCGGAGGTGGAGGACACCGCCGCGCGCACGCTGCCGTTGCCGTCCGAGGTGGAGGACACCGCCGCGCGCACGCTGCCCCTGCCGCCCGAGGTGGAGGACACCGCCGCGCGCACGCTGCCCCTGGGGGGCTCGGCATCGGGGATGGGCCGGGCGCCGCCCCGGACGGGCCCTGGCGCGGTGACGCCCGCGGGGCTCGTGGCACGGCCGCCCGCGCGGAGGCCCACGCGGGAAGGCGCGGTGCTGCGCGCCTACGATGAGAAGGACGGCGAGCCCGAGACGCAGATGGCGCGGCCTCGTGAGCTTCCCACTCGCGACTACGACGACGAGGAGGACGAGGACTTCGACGAGTCCACCGCCGTCGGGACGATGCCCGGTGCGTACCCGCCCCGCCGGCACCTGGAGCCGGTGCTGGAGCCGGAGACGCTGCAGGACGAGGAGGACGAAGACGCGGACTCCACCGTGCCGCTGCGCGCGCGCCGCCCCCGGGGCGTCGTGCCCGCGCCGGTGCGCAGGGGTGGGGCCGCCGCGGAACCGCCGCCGCGTTCATCGCCTCCGGTGGAGCGTGGGGAGGCTGATCGCGCTCGCCGGATGTCCTCGCCGGGCGTGGCCATGCCGCGCGGTCCGGTGGATGGCGACCCGTTCTCTCCCACTCCGCGTCGGACGCCTCCGCACGCTTCGGACGAGCGCGCGTCACCGCCTCCGCCTCTGGGCTCGCGCCGGCCGGGCGGTGGTCCTGGCGATGACGGTCGCTCCGAACCGCTGGCTTCGGGCCCCCGACGCATGGGCGTTCCCGCAGGGGACGATGGTCGCTCCGAACCGCTGGCCTCGGGACCTCGGCGCATGGGCGTTCCTGGTGGGGATGACGGGCGCGCGGATTCCTCCCGCCGGCCGTCGGTCGAGGAGGGACGCGGGGGCCCGGGGGCCCGACGTCCGGGGACGCTGTCCAGCGACGCGAACCGCTCCGCCCCGCCCGTGAATCCGGGGGCGCGCAACGTCCGCGCTCCGCCGCGTCCGTCCCCGCAGGACGACGAGCGCTTCAGCACCGACCCGGGCATGTCCGGAGCAAGCAAGACGGATCCAACGCCGGGCCGGTCGTCGGATCCGGATGACGACGAATCCACCATGGGCTTCCAGTCGCAGCGCCGGCCGTCCCGGAAGGGCTTCCGTGCCGCTGCCGTCGAGGCCGAGGACGAAGACGACGCGCGGGAGTTCGACGAGGACGACGGGCCGGACACCTTCGATGCGTCCGAGTCCCCCCGCGGCTCGCGCACCCCCGTGATGCTGGCGGTGGCCGCGGTGCTGGTCGCGCTGCTGGGCCTGGGCGTCGCCTGGATGATGGGCGCCTTCGAGCCGGAGCTTCCGCCCCGAGCCACGCCGATGCAGGCGCCCGCCACGGGGGCGCCGTCGCGTCCCGGGCCCACTGGCACGGCCCCCGTGATGCCCCCCGAGGGTGTTCCCGACACGCCGGTGCCGAAGCCCTCCGAACCCGTCGTCGCGGACTCCACCGCGACGCCGGATGAGGAGCCCTCGAACGCGCTCGCCGTGGCGGCCCCTCCGGACACCGGGACGGAAGCAAAACCCCCGGCCCCCGTCCCACCGCCTCCGGCCCCCGCGACGGTGCAGGTCCGGTTCGATGCGCCCGCCCGCACCGTGCTTGGCCGGCCGGGGGGCGACAAGCTGCCCATCAACCAGGTGCTCGCCGTGGTCCCCGGCCCCCTTCGCGTTCAGTACACGTGTCCGGGAAAACGGATACTTCCACGCATCGAGACCTACAACATCCGACCCGGAACCGTGGAACTCCAGACGCTGCGGGTCCCATGCCGGAGGCGACGCTAATCGGGACGGCCACTTGCCCGTATGCGGCATGCGCACCCTGCGGCGGACACGTAGGACCGGGTAAGCTTGAGTGCCCTTAAGTCGTTGGAATTCCTTGGTTTTCCACCAAGCGGGCGCGTTTACACATGTCAGAGGGGTCCGTAGACTCCGCCCCCTCTATGGCTCGCGCGAAGAAGCAGAAGAACATCATCCGACAGAGGACCTACCCCGCGGGGAGGGTGGCCCGTCAGCTCCCGGTCGCCCCTGAGCCCAACCGCCTCGTGAAGGTGTGGCGGCGCGTGTTGGAGCGGCGCCTGCGCACGCGGTTGAGGGGGAAGGTGGCGGTGGAGATCCACGACAACACGCACACGATGCTGACGTTCCAACGTCAGCGCGCGTTGTGGCGGCTGCGGCTGCACCACATGTTCCTGGCCGCGCCGGACGAGGTGCTCCAGGCGCTCGCCAGCTTCGTGCGCACGGGGGACGCGGAGGCGAGCACGCTCCTGGACAAGTACATCGAGCGCAATCGCGTCTTCATCCGCCGGCTGTCCCCGGCGCAGATGCGCAAGCGGCTGCGGCTGTCGCCCGTGGGGAGCTACCACGACCTGGCGCGCATCTACGAGCGGCTCAACGAGCGCTATTTCCAGAGCCGCATCGACGCGGCCATCACCTTCGGGCCAGCGCCCCGGGTGAAGGGCCCGCGCAAGAGCATCAAGATGGGCTCGTATTCGGCGGACTCGAAGGTCATCCGCATCCACCCGGCGTTGGACCAGCCGCTGGTACCCCGCTACTTCGTGGAGTGGATCGTCTTCCACGAGATGCTGCACCACGTGTACCGCGCCCGCCGGGGCGAGGACGGCCGGCGCTGCATCCACCCGCCGGAGTTGATGGAGCACGAGAAGCGCTTCCACGACTACCAGCGGGCGGTCGCCTGGGAGCGGGAGAACCTGGACCTGCTGCTGTGCGCCCGCACGGATCCGGCCTGACGACGGGCCTCCTCCCCAGGCGCCGCGTGGGCGTCAGGGGAGGATGAGGCCCCCCGGGCCGCGCCGCTCGGGCGTGGCCGGGGCAGGGGGCTCGCCGGACGCCGGGGCCCCCGTTGCCGCCGCTGCCTGGGCCTGCGCGCCCGCGGCGGCCAGGACGACGACCTTGGCGAAGAGCGTCTCCGCGAAACGGGAGAAGGGCTCCTCGACCCCGTGGAAGAGCCGCCGGGCCTCGCCCCGGGCCATGGCCGCCTGCAGGGGCCGGGCGGTGTTCTCGAAGAAGGCCGCCATCCGCCACAGTCGGCGCGCGTAGCGCTGGCGCACCTCCGGGGTGAACCAGGCCCGCGCCGCGTCCAGGACCTTCTGCCGCACCTGCTCCTGGCGCTGTGACGCGCTCAACGCCAGCGGGCTTTCGGCCAGCGCCCCCACCTGCTCCATCAGCCGCTGGACATGCGCGTCGGGGGGCATCCACTCGGCGATCTCCGGCGTCGCGTGGAGCTGGTCGCCCTCCAGGGCATGGCGCGCGTCGTCGGGCTCCGGGGCGGGCAGGGGCGCGGGCTCGTGGATGGGCTGGACGCCATGGTGGCGCAGCGCCGCCTCCAGGTCCGGCGGGAAGGGCGTGCGGGTGCTCAGGTTGAGGGCCGCGGCCTCCGCGAGCAGCGTGGCGCCCTCCTCGCGGGAGACCTCGGAGCCGAAGCGGTTCTGCTGCGCGTGCTTGAGCATGCGGCGCACCTCTCCCCGGCTCACCTCCGTGCGGGTCAGCTCCAGGACGCCCTGCTCATCCGACGCGATGACCTGGAGCAGCTCCACGCCGCCCCTCACCACGCGCGGGAGCAGCAGGCCGTACTGCCCCGTCGACGAGACGACCGTCACCAGCGTCGGCAGCGTCTCCGGGGCCGCCGCGGGCGCCGTCTCCCGGGGGACCTCGGGCGGGGTGACGCCGCGCGAGCGCAGCCGGTACAGCGCCTTCTTCGCGGCCTTGGCCAGGGGCTTCACGGTGGAGGCGGACAGGGCCTCCGGCAGCGCCACGTGTCCCGCCAGCACGGCGGCCTCCAGCACCGCCCCCGCGAGGGGCTCCGGCAGCGCCTCCACGTCCATTGGGGATGCGGAGGCCACGTCTCCCGCGAGACGCCGGGCCTGCTCGACGGCGGTGTCGGCGAAGGCGGGCAGGGCGGTGCCGGCGCGCAGCGCGTCCAGCAGGGGGCGGGGCTCGGTGGGGGCAGGGCTCATGGGCGCGTTCTTACCGCACGCGCTACCGCCGCCGCACCAGCCAGCTCCGTCCGGCCTGTCCCACGATGACCAGTTCCGACTGGAGCCGCCCCCCAAAGACGCGCGACGGGTGTGCCCCGCGCACGAGGTAGTGGTCGTACCAACTGCCCTGCGCCGCGTAGTCCAGCTCCTGCGGACGCCACTCGGAGGGAAAGGTGGGCGGCACCGCGTCCCGGTAGCGCAGTGGCGAGTGCGGCGTGGTGGCGAAGGTGAAGTTGGGCACCCCTCCACGCTCGCGCGCCAGCACCGCCGCGCCATGCAGGAACACGGGGAAGCGCACCACGTGGGAGCCCGCGTCGAACACCAGCCCCATCACCTTCGGCCGGTTTCCGGTGACGTCCGCGAGCGCGTCCCATTCGCGCGCCTCCTCGGCGAAGTCTCGGAAGCCGCGCCCCATCACGAAGGCCACGAGCAGCGCGCTCGCCGCCGCCGCGAGGCACAGGGGCCGCCGCCACTCCACGCGCGTGGCCGGCATGCTCGCCACCAGCAGCGCCGCGGCCAGGTGCGCGTACCGCGTGTTGAGGTAGTAGACGTACCCCCGGATGTCGAAGGGCAGCAGGAAGAACAGCGCCAGCGCCAGCACCCCCAGCCCCAACAGCCGCCAGCGCGCCACTGGCCCCTCGCGGCGGGTCCCCGGCCGCAAAAGTCCCAGCCCCCAGCCCACCAGCGCGACGACGCCCACGGCGTACAGCGGCCAGCGGTCCGAACCGTCGTGGAACGTGTTGGCGAGGACCTGGAAGAACTCCGCGCGGTTCTGCGCGAAGCCCTTCCACGCCAGGTTCTGCGGAGAGAACGTGGGCCCCCACGCCTTCCAGGGCGCCCCGGGCTGGATGTCCGGCGGGTTGCCGAACCGCAGCACCACCCACGAGAGGAACAGCGTCACGCCGGGCACCACGCCCGCGAGCGCCGCCGCACGCGGCCGCAGCCGGGCCAGGAAGCCTCGCGCCGCCGCGTCCTCGGGCACCGGCGTGGTGAAGAGCAGCCACGGCAGCCCGAACGCCAGGAACCCGAACGCCTGCACGTGGAAGAGCAGCACCGCCACCAGGCACGCGCCAAGCCCCACGGCCCAGCGGACGCGGTGGGGCGCGTCCGTCAGCGCCCGCACGAACAGGCCGCAGCACAGCAGCGTCAGCGGCAGCGCCGCCAGGTAGTTGATGAAGCCCCAGCCGAAGCTGTCCCCGTACGCCAGGGGCAGCGTGAGCAGCGCGGGCCAGGAGGGACGGCCCAGGCTGCGCAGCAGGAAGGCCAGCCCCAGCGGCAGCCCCACCACGTACGCGGTGAGGAAGACGCGGTTGGCGACCTCCAGCGGCAACAGCCAGTTGAGCGCGCTGACCAGGTAGTAGTACCCGAGGTACGGCGTCAGTTCGTGCCGCGCGGCGAACAGCGCCGGGTACAGCGTCGTCGGGTCCTCCAGCCGGTGCAGCACGGAGATGAGGTACAGGTGCTGCGGCAGGTCCACCATGGGCAGGACGCGCGACACCCAGAGGGGCAGCGCGCCCAGCACGAGCGCGGCGGCGAAGGCGATGCGGGCTTGTCGGTTCGTCACGGGCAGGAGGGCGCGGACTGTACGCGCGCGCCCCCGCGCCGGGCGAGCGCACCGTGGGCTCCCATGCGCTCTGTCGATGGGTAGGCAAAGGTATGTGCGCATGTCTTGGCAGGGGGAATGCCCTGCGCTATAGGCCGGACTCCAGGGGCCAGCCGTGCCCCTCCCGAGGAGAGCGACATGGCACGCAGCGCGACGTGGATGACCGCCGGATTGGTGTTGGGCGGCCTGTGGCTGGTGCCGGCGCCCGCCCGTGCCTGCGAGGCCCACGCGAAGGCGAAGCCGGCCTCCAAGGCCCAGACGCCCGCGCCTCCCCAGTCCTCCGAGGCGAAGCCGGAGGCGGCCCCGCGACCTCTAGAGGAGTTGGACAGGATGCTGACCGCGAAGTGCTCCTGCGGCAGCAAGGCGGACTGCACCTGCAAGCGCGGCAAGTGCGAGTGCTCCAAGTGCTCGGGCCGCCACGCCCCCGGTCAGGTGATGGACGCGCTGCGCGGCCGTCCCGCGACGCAGGAGTTGCAGGAGGCGCGCTACGACGCCTCCGCCGGCGTCTTCATCTGAGGGGTTGAACTTCCGCGGGCGCCGCCGTCCGGCACGCCCGCGGCGCGTCAGACGGCCGGGGTGGAAGCGCGCGTGCGCGGCGCGGGAGCCCCGCCCTCGGACACAAGCACGGGCCAGCCTCGCGCCATCGCCTCGCGGAAGAACGTGGCCAGTTCGTGCCGGCTGCTGTTCACCGCGCCCTGGAACGGGTCGATGAGGGCTTCCTCGCCCAGGCTCTGCTGGGAGCTCAGCTCCACCGGGGTGCCGCAGCGCTCGCAGCGGATGGACACCTGACGCACCAGCGCCACGGGCACCGCGTAGCGGGCGCTGCACTGCCCGCACTTCCACACCAGGGCGCGCTCGCCGGCTTCGCGTCGCGCCATGTCCTCCAGTTCGTCCGCCAGGCGCAGGAGCGCCGGCAGGTCCTGGGGCGGCTTGGCGAAGACGGCGCTGGGGCCAAAGCCCTTGCCGGGCGAACCGAGGGCTGGAGGCTGGTCTCCCTGGAGCAGGGCACGCATGCGGTCGCGGGCGCGCAGGTCGCGGAACTCAGCGCCGGCGAGGGCGCGCTCCACGGCCTCGTGGACCGGAGGCAGCTCCGGCTCCAGGCGCTCGTCGTCCGGCAGGGTGTTGGGGAAGTCCACGAGCCGGTGGGCGGGGATTGCAAGAAATCGGAAGGCCACGCTTCTTCCATGGCACTTGGGCCCGCCGTCCGCAAGGCACGAGTTTCCAAACCTGGAACGCGGACGACAGTCCCTCTTCAAGACTTCAAGCAGACCACTCCAGCATCCGCTTGAGGGGCGCCAGCGCCGCGCCCTGGAGGTCCGCGGGCAGCACCAGCTCCGGCGTGCGGTCCCTCATGCACCGGTAGAGCTTCTCCAGCGTGTTGAGCCGCATGTACGGGCACTCGTTGCACGCACACCCGTTGTCCGGCGGCGCCGGGATGTACGTCTTGTGCGGCGCGCTCTTCTTCATCTGGTGGAGGATGCCGGCCTCCGTCACCACGATGAACTTCGACTTCGGACTCTTCACCACGTAATCCAGGATGGCCTTCGTGGATCCGATGAAGTCCGCGTGACGCAGCACCTGCTGCTCGCACTCCGGATGGGCCACCACCTCCGCGTCCGGATGCTCGACCTTCAAGCCCACGAGCTTCTTCTCGCTGAAGATCTCATGGACGATGCAGCTGCCCGGCCAGAGCACCATGTCGCGCCCCGTCTCCTTCATCACGTGGCGGCCCAGGTGCTGGTCCGGCGCGAAGAGGATGGGGCGGTCCTTCGGAATCTGGTTGACGATGCGCACCGCGTTGGACGACGTGCAGATGACGTCGCTCATCGCCTTCACCGCGGCGGAGCTGTTCACGTACGACACCACGAAGGCGCCCGGATGCTTCTCCTTGAACGCCTTGAAGGCCGCGGGCGGACACCGGTCCGACAATGAACAGCCGGCCTTCAGGTCCGGCAGGAGCACCTGTCGGGTGGGATTCAAAATCTTCGCGGTCTCCGCCATGAAGTGCACGCCGCAGAAGACGATGACGTCGGCGTCCGTCTTCTCCGCCGCCTGCGCGAGCGCCAGGCTGTCGCCGACGAAGTCGGCCACGTCCTGCACTTCGCTCTCCTGGTAGTAGTGCGCCAGGATGACCGCGTTCATGGAGCGCTTCAGCGCCCGGATCTCGGCCTCGTAGTCCACCGTCACGCCCATCGTGGTTCACCTCGCCAGGGCTTCTGTAACCGCCTGCAGCCTCCGCGGCCAGCACGCTCCACGCCGCCCCGTGCGCGCTTCCTACCCAGCAGGGGGTCTGTGGTGACTTCGCACTTTAACCTATTCCGAAAAGTCTCTTACCCTCGCGTACATCACCTAATCCATAGGAGCAGGTAAAGTACGCAGCGGTTTGCTGGCGGCTCACCGGGAAGGCGTCACAGCGCGGGCTCGCTGGCAGCGGACATCCACCAGGCTCGGACACTCAAGACATGCGACTGGCGGGAACGGGGCTCAATCCAGGCCTCGCGTCTACAGAAATGGCGCCTTGCGCGGGCGCCGGTGTGGCCCTTGCGCGTCGGGAAAAATCCATGAGCGTGCCCACTCACGAAGTCCTCGTCGTCCACCCCAACGAAGCCCGTCGCAGCGCGCTGGTGGCGGCCCTGGGGGCTCACCGGGTGGCGGCGGTGGGCTCGCAGGTGGAGGCCACCCGGAGCATGGAAGCGTCGGTGCCCACGCTGATCATCGCCCCCGCGGACAACGCGCGGCGCTTCCTGCGCCACGTGGACCGGGCCGCTCCGGAGGCCGTCTGCGTGTTCGTCTGCTCCCGGTCGGATCAACTGGGGCTGGAGGAACTGGTGGAGACCGCCGCGGAAGGGCACGTCTTCAGCACCGTGGACGACGCGCTGTCGGAAGGGGAGCTGGGCCTGCGCCTGCGCGACATCCTCCAACTGCGTGCCTCCACGCGCGTGGCGCTGGACGCGGGCATGCGGGTGGACTTCCTGCTGCGCGACCAGCCCTTCGTCGCGGAGTGCCAGGACCTGGGCAACTTCGGCGCGGCCCTGCGCATTCCCATGGATGCGTCGATGGCGGCCTTCCTCCCGGGCACGGTCCTGGACGGGCTGTCCATGGTGCGCGACGGCCGGCCCGTGCTCCACGTGGGCCGCGCCTACGTGCGCCACGCCACGCCCGTGCACCAGGACGGGCGGTCGTTCCTGCGCGTGGGCATCTCCTGGCGGCCCATGCCGGACGAGTCCGGCGCGGCGCCGCCCCGCACGCTGCGCGACCCGGTGACGGTGCTGGCCGCGCTGCGCAAGGCGCTCCGGCGCGAGCTACCCCTATGGCTACATCCGCCGGACAGCCAGGCGGCGCACTTCCGGATGGAGTCCGCCACGGTGGATCCGGTGGACGAGCGCGGCATCCTTCGCGGCGTGGTGGCCCCGGGATTGCCGGCCAGCGTGGGCGAGGTGGTCCACCTCTGCTTCGAGATGGGCGGCCAGCACTATTCGGGCGTCACCAGCATGCTCCACGTCGCGCAGGACAGCGTGTCGCTGGGCCTGCCCCGCTCGCTGTCGGTGGAGAACCGGCGCGGGCAGCAGCGCTTCCGGCCCGCGGTGGACCACCGCTTCCTCGTGCGCTTCACCTCGCCCTTCGGCGGCCAGCGCATCACCCGCGCGGTGCTGGACCTGGGCGGCCACGGGTTCGCCTTCCCCATCGACGCGTCGTGCGAGGTGCTGCCCGCGGGCTCCCACCTGGACGCGGCGCTGCTCTTGCCGGACGGTTCGGAGGTGGCGTGCCGGGTGGAGGTGCGCTCGGTGGATGTCGTCCCGTTCGAGGCCCGGCATGATCAGCGCCTGCGCCCCTACCGCTGCGGGGTGCGCATCCTGGACATGCCGGCCACGGTGCGCGACGCCGTGGTGGACGCGTTCGTGTCCGCCCGTTCGCCCCAGGTGAAGGACGGGACGGTGTTCCGCTTCCCGGACCTCTGGCGGATGATGCAGGACGCCCGCTACACCTTCCACCCGGACCACCCCTTCGGGGAGGAGCCCCGCGTCCTGCCCGCCCTGGAAGATCTGCATGAACGCCTGGGCCGCGCGCGCGACCTGGGGCGCTCGCTCGTCTACACCGACGGGCACCGGCCCCTGGGCCACGTGAACGGGCTGCGGATGCACTCCGGCACGTGGCTGGTGCAGCACCTGGCCGTGCTGCCCGGCTTCCGGCGCAGCGAGCAGGTCTCCAGCGAGCTGACGTCGCTCGCGGTGGAGGTCGGCGAGGCGATGGAGGACGTGGAGTTCATCCGCTACATGTGGCGCACCGACAACCGCTGGCCCCACCGGCTGGGGACGTGGCTGGCCCGTGTGCTGGAGGGCCAGGGGCTGTGCCACCTGCGCCAGTTCCACTACCTGCGCGCGGACCGGGACGCCCCCTCCATCGTCGCGCCGGGAGCGCTGCCCGCCGTGCGTGAGGCGGGCCCCGAGGACCGCAAGTGGCTGGAGATGTACCTGCGGGCCCAGGGCGACATGGTGCGTCTTCTGAGCGAGGACCTGCTGGCGGACCTGGGGGCCGAACAGGAGCTGGGCGAGCGCTTCCGCGCGGTGGGGCTGCACCGGGAGCGGCGGATGTTCGTGGTGGACGGGCCGACGCGGCCGCTCGCGATGGCGCTCCAGGAGGAGGCGACCCCGGGCCTGAGCCTCATCGAGGTCTCCAACAGCTTCAACCTGGTGGTGCCGGACCGGGCGCACCCGGACGCGCGCCAGGCGGTGGCGGCGCTCGCGGCGCGGTGCCGCCAGCACGCGTGTGAGCGCGGCCGGCCCTCGGCGCTGGGCCTGGTGGACGCGGCGGACGTGCCGGTGCTGCTGGAGGCAGGCTTCGTGGACCAGGGCCGCTTCTCCGAATGGACCTTCCACCGCTCCATGGTGCGCCGCTGGTGCGAGGCCTGGCGCTCGCTCTTCGAGCGGCAGGCCCCCACCCGTCGGGCGGCCCGCGAGGCCCGGGCGGAGGCGCGCGCCGCCATGTCCCCGGCCCAGGACCAGGACCAGGAGGCGCGGTGATGTACCTGATGGAATCCGCGGGAGAAGCGCGGCGCCTGCTGGAGCAGGAGCAGTCCCAGGACACGCGCGGCGTGCTGCGCCTCACCGGCCTCAAGGACGGGGACCGGGCGCTGGACGCGGGGTGCGGCCCGGGGGGCATCACGGAGCTGATGGCGGAGCGGGTGGGGGAGCGCGGCCACGTCACCGGCGTGGACGTGCACGAGGGCCGCATCGCCGAGGCCCAGGCGCGCAACCGGCACCGCCCCCAGTTGACCTTCCTCCAGGCGGATGTACGCGCGACCGGCCTGCCGGCGGACACCTTCGACTACGTGTGGAGCCAGTACGTCTTCGAGTACCTTCCGGACCGGCAGGTGGCGCTCGCGGAGCTCATCCGCGTGACGCGGCCGGGGGGACGGGTGGTGGTGTCCGACATTGATGGCCTGGGCTTCCAGAACTGGCCTTTCCCGGAACACCTGCGTCAGGGCACCCAGCGCATCGTGGAGGCGCTGGAGGCGCGCGGCTTCGACCTGTACGTGGGCCGCAAGATGTTCTCCGACTTCCGCCGCGCGGGCCTCGCCGACGTGCGCGTGCACATGGTGCCCTTCTACATGGCCCCGGGCGCGGCGGAGGCCCGGCTTCTGCGAGACTGGGAGACGCGCTTCGAAGCGCTGGCGCCCGTGGCTGTCCCCGCCTTCGGGGGCCCCGCGGCCTACCGGGCGCACTGTGAGGAGTTCCTCACGATGCTGGCGGACCCGGAGGGACTCAAATATGCGGTCACGCTGGTGACCGAAGGAACCAAGACGTGAGTGGTCGGCTGCCGGCGGTGAAGGTGCAGGATGTGTCGCCGGACAACGCCCCGGAGGTGAGCGTCCGCGCCACGTCCACGCTGTTGCTCTACTTCGAGCACCGCTACGGCGCCGAACGCCTGTCGAAGCTGTGGCGTGACAACGGGTTCAGCCTGGGGCTGGACTACATGCGCACGCCGACGAACTACGTCTCGCTGCGCTTCCTGGAGCGCGTGGCGGTGGCGCTGCGCGAAGCCTCCGGCGATTCGAAGTTCATGCGCGAGGCGGGCCTGTTCACCGCATCCCCGCAGGCGCTGGGCTTCGTCTTCTACATGCTGCGCGCGTTCGGCTCTCCGCGCGCCTGCTACAAGCAGACCATCGACTTCTCCCCCAGCTACAACCGGGTGGGCGCGTTCACGGTGGACCTGCTGGAGCACAAGCGGCTCAAGCTGTCGTACCGCAGCAGCATCCCGGAGCAGAACCGCAACATCTGCGAGCTGCGCATGGGCCAGTTCGCGTCCTTTCCCACCATCTGGGGTCTGACGCCCGCGGACGTGAAGGAGACGGAGTGCCAGGTGCTGGGTGGCGAGGCGTGCCGCTACCACCTGACGTGGACGGATCCGCCCACGATGTGGGGCCACTACCTGGGCCTGCTGCTGGGCATGGTGACGGGCCTGCTGGCCACGCACCTGGGCTGGGGCGACGCGCTCTTCTCCGTCACGTCGCTGGGCGTGGGCGGCTTCGCGCTGGGCGGCTGGTTGGACCGGCGGCGGGAGCTGCAGCGCAAGGACGAGCTGCTCTCCGCCCAGGCGCAGGCGAACCTGGGCTCGCTGCGCGAATTGCAGCAGCGCTACGACGAAGTGTTTGGCAGCAACGTGGCGCTGGAGGACCGCGTCGCGGCGCGCACGCGCGAATTGTCGGAGGCCAACGAGAAGCTGGAGGCGGCGCTGATCAAACAGCGCGAGCAGGACCGGCTGAAGACGGAGTTCTTCGACAACGTGAGCCATGAGCTGAGAACGCCGCTCACGCTCATCCTGCTGTCGCTGGACGCGCTCCAGAAGGAACCGGAGTCGCTGCCCACGGTGGTGCGCCAGCACCTGACGACGCTGGACCGCAGCACGCAGCGGCTCCTGCGGCTCATCGACAACCTGCTCAACCTGGCGCAGCTGGAGGCGGGCAAGGTGCGCCTGCGCTACCAGTCGCTGGAGCTGCACACCTTCCTCACGTCGCAGCTTCTGCCCTTCCGCACCGTGGCGGAGAAGCAGGGCCTGATGCTCACGCTGGAGGGCGGGCCGCTGACGCCGGTGTCCGTGGACGTGGAGCGCATCGAAGGCGTGTTCCACAACCTGGTCTCCAACGCGCTCAAGTTCACCCCGGCGGGCGGCAGCATCGCCGTGCGCCTGCGCGAGGACGCCACGGACGTGCACGTGGAGGTGGTGGACACCGGGCAGGGCATGGCGCCCGCGGACCTGGCCGTCATCTTCGACCGCTTCGCCCAGGCGGACACGTCCGGCACGCGGCGCTTCGGGGGCAGCGGCATCGGCCTGGCGCTGGTGAAGGAGACGCTGGAGTTGCACTCGGGCGGCATCGAGGTGTCGAGCACGCCGGGCCAGGGCTCCAGCTTCCGTGTGCGCCTGCCCAAGTCCAACACCGTCGTGCGCGAGGACGTGCGCGAGCGCCGGGTGCTGGAGCCCTCCAACCGCCGTGAGCGGCGCAGCTCCGGGCGCTTCGCCACCGTGCTGGCCGCGACCGTCTCCGGGGCCCAGCGTCCCACGGAGCCGCAGGACCATTCACGCGCGGACGCGAAGGCGCCCCGCATCCTGGTCGTGGAGGACGACGCGGAGATCCGCGCCTTCATCGCGGACATCCTCGCGCCCAGCTACCGGGTGCTGGAGGCAGCCAACGGCGAGGAGGGCGTGCGCCGGGCGATGGAGGACCGTCCGGACCTGGTGGTGTCCGACGTGATGATGCCGGTGCTCTCCGGCCTCAATCTGTTGGTGCAGCTTCGCGCCCATGCGCAGACGGTGGACCTGCCCGTCATCCTGCTCACCGCGCGCCAGGAGGTGTCCGCCAAGGTGGAGGCCCTGGGCGCGGGCGCCAACGACTACCTGGGCAAGCCCTTCAGCCCGCGCGAATTGCTGGCGCGCGTGGAGACGCAGCTGCGGCTGCGCGAGGCGGCGGTGCGCGCGGCGGAGAACGAGCGGCTGGCGGCCATTGGCCTGCTCACGTCCGGCTTCGCGCACGAGGTGCGCAACCCGCTCAACGGGCTGATGAACGCGCTGATGCCGCTCAAGGACGTGCTCCTGGGCAGGGACACGAGCGGCGACCCGGACCTGGGCCCCGCCATGCTGGAGGTGATGGAGGAGTGCGGCCAGCGGATCCGCCACCTGGCCGAATCGCTCCTGTCCTTCGTGCGCACGGCTGACAAGCCCGTGGCGGTGCGGTTGGATCAGGCGCTCGACTCCACGCTCAGCGTGCTGGGCTGGCGCATCCCGCCGGGCGTCGTGGTGGAGCGCGCGTACCACGCCACGGACCCCATCTGGGGCGACCCTGGCACGCTCAACCAGGTGTGGCTCAACCTGCTCGACAACGCCCTGCGCGCGGTGGGCGACACCGGCCGCGTGCGGGTGGCGACGACCCAGGAGAACGACGACGCGGTGGTCACCATCGTCGACAGCGGCGTGGGCATCCGCCCGGAGGACCTGGAGCGCCTCTTCCAGCCCTTCTTCTCCACGCGCGCGGCGGGCGAGGGCACCGGCCTGGGGCTGGCGCTGAGCCGCCGCATCGTGTTGCAGCACGGCGGACGCATCCACATCACGAGCCAGGTGGGGCAGGGCACGCGGGTGGAAGTGCGGCTGCCCATGCGCCCGCTGATGTCGGAGCCCCTCGCGTCCACCCCGACTGGCGGTACGGGTCGGGGGCGGTGGACGCGGCGGCTCGGCTGACCGGAGGGGTTGTTCCCTGAAAGCGTGACTCCCGCGTGACTCTGGTAGAGTCGCGCGTCTTTTCTTTCATCCCCTACCAAGTCAGTACGAGGAACTCACGGCATGCAAAGCACCGTCGCCGCGGGCGAGGCCCGCAAGGGGCATCCCCCGGGCCTCTACCTGTTGTTCGCCACCGAGATGTGGGAGCGCATGTCGTATTACGGCATGCGCGGCCTGTTGGTGCTCTTCCTCACCGACAAGGTGCGGGGTGGCTTCGGCTGGTCCACGGCGGATGCGCTGAGCCTCTACGGCACGTACACGGGCCTCGTGTACCTGACGCCCATCGTGGGCGGCTACATCGCGGACCGCTACATCGGACAGCGCAAGGCGGTGTTGCTGGGCGGTGTGCTGATGATCATCGGGCACCTGTTGCTGGCGCTTCCAGGCGCGGGCATCTTCTACACGGGCCTGGGCTTCCTCATCGTGGGCAACGGCTTCTTCAAGCCGAACATCTCCACCATGGTGGGCGGGCTGTACCCGGCGGGCGACGGCCGGCGCGACGGTGCCTTCACCATCTTCTACATGGGCATCAACCTGGGCGCGGTGCTGGGCAACTTCATCTGCGGCACGCTGGGTGAGCGCGTGGGCTGGCACTGGGGCTTCGGCTCGGCCGGCGTGGGCATGACCCTGGGCGTCATCATCTTCCTGGCCCTCCAGAACCGGATGCTGGGCCAGGTGGGCCTCGCGCCCGCGCCGCGTCCTGCCGCGTCGGTGACGGCGTCGGCGGAGGGCCAGAAGTCCGGCTTCTCCCGCGAGGAGTGGGACCGCATCATCGTCATCTTCATCATCGCGCTGTTCGTGGTGGCCTTCTGGACGGGCTTCGAACAGGCCGGCGGCCTGATGAACCTCTACACGGACCAGAAGGTGGACCGCTCCATGTTCGGCTGGGTGGTGCCCACGACGTGGTTCCAGAACTTCAACTCCGTCTTCATCGTCGCGCTGGCGCCCGTGTTCGCGATGCTGTGGAGCGGGCTGGCGGCGCGCGGCAAGGACCTGAGCATCCCGGTGAAGATGAGCCTGGGCCTCATCTTCCTGTCGGTGGGCTTCGCCTTCATGCTGGGCGCCTCCAAGGAGAGCGCGGCGGACGGTAAGGCGGCGGCGTGGTGGGTCATCATGGCGTACCTCTTCCACACCATGGGCGAGCTGTGCCTGTCCCCGGTGGGCCTGTCCATGGTCAGCAAGGTGGCGCCCATGCGCGTCGTCTCCGCGATGATGGGCGTGTGGTTCCTGGCCAACGCCGCTGCGAACAAGCTGTCCGGCGTGCTGGGCGGCTACTCGGAGAAGATGGGTGAGTTCAGCGTGTTCCTCACCATCGTCGTCGGCGCGGGCCTGGCGGGTGTCATCCTGTTGTTCCTCGCCCCCTCGCTGAAGCGGATGATGCACGGCACGGATGAAGTGACGCCCGTGCCGGCCAGCCCGCAGCAGGGCGGCGCGGCGCAAGCGGCCACCTGATGTGATGCCTTCCGGGCCCCTGGCCTGGATTGCTTGAAGACCGACGCCGGGGCGCTGTCACAGCGCTCCGGCGTTCTTCGTGGCTTCGAGTGCTACCGCACCCAGCCCACGAAGCCCTGAAGCTCTGGACCCATCTTCGATGTCGGCACGTCGATCCGGATGCTGGAAGCGGAGAGCGCGGTCAGGGTGGGGCTGTTCTCCAACTGGGCGCGTTCCATCACCAGGAGCGAATCGAAGGTGTCCGGCCAGCACACCTCGCTTGCCTGGGTGCGCAGCAGGACCGTCGCGGCGAGTACGTGTGCGTCGTCGGGTGAGAACGCGAGGACCATGAGTCCACCCAGTCCCGTTCTCGGCTCGATGCCCGGCCGCGACGCGTCGAAGTTCGCCTGGAAGAGCGCGGGTGCAGGCACACGGTCGAAGGCGCAGGAGCGAGGCTGTCCGGAGTAGGTCGTGAGATAGGCCACGGGTTGGTGCTGCATCCAGGCCACGTGGCGCACGAGTCGGGTGTCGACTTCGGAAGGGGCATCCACCTTCCTTCCATCCAGCAACGCGGTGGGAACCCCGGCTTCCGGCGGCGATGGCAGCAGGAGCGTATGCACCCCGTCGGAGGAAACCGCACCGCGCGCGTGCGTGTCTCGGATGCCTCTTCCTGGCTCGAATTCGAAGAAGCGGCCTTCCTTCCCGTCCTCGGCGGTTGCCTCACAGGAGAACAGCGAGAAGGAGAAGGTTCCCTGTGCGCTCCACCCTCGGGGGGTGAGCATCCCGCGCGCTGGACTCTCGAAGAGCCGCTCCACCTTGCCCGAACCCACCTCCACCGTGTGGATCTCCGCGAGCGGGCAGGGCCGCGGCTCCGGACCGGTTCGCTTGAAGGACTCCAGGGAGAATGCGATCCGGGCGCCGTCCGGAGACCAGAGGATGGGGCCCGCGCGGAACGGACCCGGAGCCAGCGCGTGCTCGCGAAGGTCCAGCAGCATGCGTCGACCCGAGCCATCCGAATTGACGATCCACAGGAGGGCCCATCGGCCCGGGGATTCGTGCTCCTGCGCTTCCGGGCGTTCGACATAGGCCACCTGGCGCCCATCGGGAGAGATGGCGACGCCGCTCCATCCCAGCCCGTTTCCGTAGGGGCGGGTGGCCACCACCCGCCCGGTCCGTGTCAGCGCGTACTCGCTGTCCCCAGCAGGGGTGCGGACCCACAGGTCCTGCTCGCGGACCTGAAGCAGCCAGGGCCCCCCGCCCATGCGCCTGGCGGGTGAGGCCTCCTGTCCGGGGAGGGCATCATGGGTTCGCCCGTCGGTGAGCAGGGATTGGCTTCGACATCCTCCGGCGAGGAGCAGGAAGAACGCGGCCATTCTCGACCCCCTTCGCATCTTCGATTCCAGTCTCACCGACGGCCTCGCTGACTTGGGGGAACAGGAGCCCCGGTGGAGGATGCCGGGATGCACGTCTTCGAGGGGAAGCAGGCCGTGGAGGAGCTGGGGTGGTTGCTGGACTCGACGGTGACGGGCCTCGCCCTTCACGCGGACGCATACGGTGGCTTGGTCCTGGAGGCCACGTGCATCCCGCGCGCGGACAAGCCCGTGCGGGAGCTGCGCATGCGCTTCACGGAGGTGACGCGGTTCGACTTCGTCTGGACGTCGGAGCAGGCGTTCTTCTTCGTCCCCGGCTACAAGGCGCTCCTGCTGGAGTCGGGCTCCGTCTATGTGTCGCTCGACCCCTACGATGACCGGGCCCGGGTGCCTGACACCCGGGATGGTTGTGTCATCGAGGCGCGCAGCGTCCGGACGGAGTCGGTCCTGAAGTCCGACCCCTGAGCGCTACGCCGGCTTCGCCTCCACTCCGGGCGTGCGGCCATCCAGCGGGGCCGTCGCGTCGGTCTGGAAGTAGTCGTGCACGACGAAGCGGCGCGCCACCAGCGCCATGCCCACCGCGGCCACCAGCGCCATGCCCGCGTAGAAGAAGAACTGCCCCGCGCCGGTGAAGACGTTGAGCGCCGCGGCGATGGCCACCGCCACGTTGGCCAGCGTGTTCGTCACCAGCCACACGCTCTGCACGGTGCCCTTCATCTCCCGGGGCGCCTGCGTGTACGCGAACTCCAGGCCCGTGGTGGACACGAGAATCTCTCCCACCGTCAGCACGATGTACGGCAACAACTGCCACGCGATGTTCAGCGTGGCCCCGCCATTCATCACCACCTGGAAGAAGCCGGCGATGACGAACGACACCGCGCCGAACACCAGCCCCATGGGCATGCGCCGAAGCGGCGTCAGCTCCCAACCCATGCGCTGGAAGGCCGGGTAGACGATGGCGGTGAGGAACGGAATCAGCATCATCACCAGCAGCGGGTTGATGAACTGCATCTGGCTGGGCTGGAACACCATGCTGCCCACGTGCGGATCCATCGCGCGCGCCTGCACCACCCAGGTGGACGCCTTCTGGTCGAACAACATCCAGAAGAAGGGGATGAAGGGCAGCATCAGTCCGGCCACCCGGAACACCGCCTTCACACCCTCCACCGCCTCCTTCGGGTGGTCCGCCTTCGCGCGATCCAACCAGTGGCTGCCCTTGGGGCCGGCCGACTTGAACGCGCTGAACACCACCTTGAGGAACGAGTGCGGGTTGGGGCCCGTGGGCGGCACCAGGATGTAGTGCTTGCGGCCGGCCCAGAAGATGACCGTCGCCACGAACATCAGGATGCCCGGAACGCCGAACGCCACCGCCGGCCCGAACTTCGTCATCAGCAGCGGCACGAACAGCGACGCGAAGAACGAACCGAAGTTGATGGTCCAGTAGAAGATGGCGAAGACCTTCTTCACCAGGTGGCTGTTGCTCTGCGTGAACTGGTCACCCACCATCGCGGACACGCACGGCTTGATGCCGCCGCTGCCCACCGCGATGAGCGTCAGGCCCGTGTAGAAGCCCGTGGCGTTGTCCTCGAAGAGCGCCAGACACGCGTGCCCCGCGCAGTACACGAGGCTCAGCGCGAAGATGGTCTGGAACTTCCCGAAGAAGCGATCCGCCAGGTACCCACCGATGAGCGGGAAGAAATACACCCCCGCCATGAACAGGTGGAACAGGCCCTTCGCCTGCGCCTCGCGCGCCCCCGTCTCCGGCACGTGCGTGCGCAGCAGGTAGTCGATGAAGAACACCGTCAGGATGTTCCGCATCCCGTAGAAGCTGAAGCGCTCGCAGGCCTCGTTCCCGATGATGTACGGAATCTGCGGCGGGAAGCGGTTGGACGGCGCGGTCGTGGTTTCGGCCATGAAGCTGCGGGCTCCCGGGAGACGGGGGAAGTGGGGCAAGCGAAGGGCGAACCCTACCCAAGCCTTCAGCGGGACTCCACCGTCAGCCCCCTGGCCTCACGACAGGGCACGCGAGCCCATGTCCCCACGCCAGACAGCATGTGACAGTGGGCGCGGATCCCCGCGCGTGTTTCACCTGGCGGGCTTCGCCACGTGGCGGCCCAGCCAGTCCTCCATCTCCCACAGCGCGTGCAGGATGGCGTCGCGGCTTTGGAGGACGTGGTTCTCGCCCGGCAGGCCCACGAGCTTCGCGGGCACCTGCCTTCGCTCCAGGGCCCGGTACAGCGCTTCGCTCTGGAAGAAAGGCGTCGCCGGGTTCGTGTCCCGCTGGCCGTGGATGAGCAGCAGCGGCGCGCGGATGCGATCCGCCACGAGGAAGGCGGAGGCGTCCTGGTACACGCCGGGGGCTTCCCACAGCGTGCGCCGTTCGCCCTGGAACCCGAAGGGCGTGAGCGTGCGGTTGGGAGTGGCCCGGTTCCGTGGACACCCGAGATGTGATGGAAGGAGCACGGGATGTCCGCGACTGATGAGAAGCAGAGGCAGCCCCGGAGGCCGCGCCGGGAGTTCACGGCGGAGTTCAAGGCCGGGGCGATGGTTCCGTTCTTCCGGAACGATTACGCGGAGGTACGCAAGGCCTGGGCGTGACGAACGCGCCTGCCTTCAATGTGAAGCCCGGGCCCCGCTTCGCGGTGGAGCGGGGTCCTTCCCGTCACGAAGGACCCCACCGGACCTTCCCGCACCCGCTCAGGGGACCATGACCATGACCCACTCGTTGCCGGGGCCGGTGCCCCACGAGGTGACGCCCTGGGCGGTGTCGGGGCGGTGCAGGTAGTCGCCTTTCCACGACTTGAGCTTGAGCTTGCCGTTGGCGAACTCGGGCGACCACGTGTTGCCGACACCGGTGCCCCACGAGGTGACGGCCGGCTGGCCATCGGGGCGGTGCAGGTAGTCGCCCTTCCACGACTTGAGCTGCACCTTGCTGCCCGTGCACTCGACGGTCCACGTGTTGCCGGGGCCGGTGTTCCACGAGGTGACGGCCGGCTGGCCGTCGGGGCGGTGCAGGTAGTCACCCTTCCACGACTTGAGCTGGACCTTCTTGCCGCACGCGGCGAACTCCACGGTCCACTCGTTGCCGGGGCCGGTGCCCCACGAGGTGACGCCCTGGGCGGAGTCCGGGCGGTGCAGGTAGTCCCCCTTCCACGACTTCAGCTTGATCTTCTCTCCCGAGTACTCGACGGTCCACGCGTTGCCGACACCGGTGCCCCACGAGGTGACGGCCGGCTGGCCGTCGGGACGGTGCAGGAAGTCGCCCTTCCACGACTTGAGCTGCACCTTGCCGTCTGTACCGCACTCGACCTTCCACGTGTTGCCGGGGCCGGTGTTCCACGAGGTGACGGCCGGCTGGCCATCGGGGCGGTGCAGGTAGTCGCCTTTCCACGACTTGAGCT
Organism: Corallococcus sp. bb12-1; assembly: GCF_026626765.1. Classification (NCBI taxonomy): domain Bacteria; kingdom Pseudomonadati; phylum Myxococcota; class Myxococcia; order Myxococcales; family Myxococcaceae; genus Corallococcus; species Corallococcus sp. bb12-1. Next base: position 311,644 of record NZ_JAPNJZ010000024.1, read on the forward strand.
GGATGTCCGCGCCGCAATAGGGAAACGCCTGCGGGGCGGGCGTGGTGGCAAGAAGGGCTGAAGCAATGGTCGTGAGAATCATGTGCATCTCCTCACATCAAGGGTTCGTCTGACTGAGCAGCAAGGGGCGGGCCACACCCGTCGAGCCGGAGTTGAGGGGAAGGAGGCGGAGTGGATTCGAGGCCTTGGCGCCGCGGAGGGGGAGTCAGGTTCCTCCGGTGCCGGCTCCAGCGCGTCAGCCGGCGAGCCCGCTGACGCGTCATCCGGATCCGTTGACGCGTCATCCGGATCCGTTGACGCGTGTGCCTACCCAAGATTCGGTCGCTGCGTCATGCGTGCGTCAAGGCCACATTCGGCATTGCGTCAGTGCGAGTGAGCGAGGCGCGCGTGGTCGTCGACTTTCGGTGTAGGCGAGGCAGGGAGAAGCACCAAGGCCCCAGCACAGCTTGGACGTTCCAGCGTCCGCCCTCCCCCCCCACTCCAAGGCCCGCAGATTCGGGGCCATGCCGGAAGCAGCGCCGGGCCGAACTGGGTGCCCCGACATCCCCGACATCATCAACTCGACAGTCCACCCGCTAGACCTGCCGCATCCGTCATGACGCGTGTCTTGATGCTCCGTGAGGTAGGGACGAAATTTTGGGTAGGCACAGCGGGTAGGGCGCGTCGCGAGCGGGAAGGGCAGGGCCCCTGGCATCGGGGCCCCTGCCTGGCGGCCGGGCGCGCGGGGCCACCCCCCGAGACGCGCTAATGCAACCTGGCCTGCAGCGACTTGACCCACGCCAGACGGCCGTTCCGCGTCCGGGCCTGCTCGAGTGCGGCGCGTGCGCCCGCGAGGTCCCCCGACGCGGCGAGCACGTGGCCGCGGAGGGCGAGGAGGCGCGGGTCCTCCGGCGTGAAGGTCAGGGACTTGTCGATGGCGGCGCGCGCCCGGGCGAGGTCGGCCGCCAGCGGCGAGGGCCGCGCGAGCACGACCTCCGTCTCCAGGCGCCAGCCGTCGGGGCTGCTCGCATCCTCGGCCTTCATGAGCTGCGCGTACCGGTCCGCGGCGGTGAGGGCCGGCAGGGGGTCGAGCCCGCGGCCCGCCAGCCACGCCGCGCGGTGCAGCTCGACCTCCGCCATCCGGCCCCGCATCGCCGGGTAGACCCCGGCCTTCACCACCTTCTCGAGCAGCGGCCCGGCCCGGGCGAACTCGGGCCCGGGGTCCCGTCCCGCCAGCACCGCGGCCTGGACCTCGAGCACCTCGAGCTCGGCGAGCTGGGCGGCGGCGATGATGTCGGTGTCGACGCGCGTCCGCAGCGTCGCGGCCCAGGGAGCCACCGCGGCCAGCGCGTCGCCGGGCCCCCGTCCCTCGAGGAGCACGGACTCGGCCCAGAGGACCGCAATCTGCACGCCGAAGCCGGCGAGCGCCGACTGGCCCTCGGCCCTCGAGAAGGCCTCGCCGATGATGTGGGCCGCCTCCGCATAGCGCGCGTCGGTCGCCTCGCCGGCGGACCAGCGCCGGGTGGCGTCCTGGCGTATGGCCTGGGCGAGCATGATGCGCGATACGATGGGGCGGTCTCCAATCTCCGCCACCCGGCGCGCCGCGACGAGCGCCGCCTCGATGTCCCCGGTCGAGTCGCCGCCGCGGATGCCGGTGGTCTCGGCGCGGTCCGCGTACATCTGCGAGAGCAGCGAGGGCGGGACGCTCGACTCGGCAGAGAGCTCGCCCGCGCGCGTCGCCGCCGCGATGCCCTTCTCCCAGGCCCAGCCCACCTCGTAATGGGCATCGCGCAGCTCGCGCGCGTAATTGAGGCAGGCCCAGGCGAGCCGCTCCCATGCGGAGCGGTTCGAAGGCGCGGCCCGCGTCGCGGCGTCGGCGGAGGTGACCGCGGCGAGGAGGCTCGGGCCCGGGTCGGTGCCGAGCATGCGCGCGAGCCGCCCCTTCTCCGCGAAAATCTCGGAGCGCACGACCAGCAGGTCCGGGTCCTTCCGGTCCAGGGCGAGCCCCTCGGCGAGGACCGCGAGCGCCGGATCGAAGCGGTCGGCGCGGACCGGCTCGCGCTGCTGGCGGACCATGCCCTCGTGCATGAGCGCCTGGGCGAGCAGGAGGCGGGGGCGGGGGGCGCTGCGTCCTATCTCCGCCGCGCGCCGGAGCGCCGGGAGGGCCTCGGCGAGGGGCGTGAGCGTCCCGTCATGGTCTCGCGTCTCGTAGACCTCAAGGGAGCGGCGCAGCCAGGCCTCGCCCTCGAGTGTGCTCGCCTCAAGCGGGTCGGCCCCGGCCTCGCGCGCCCCCCGGGCGAGCGCGGCGGCGTCGGCATGGCGCTCCTCCACGAGCGCGATGCGGGCCTCGAGGAGGTCGCGGTCGGCGCCGGTCGCGGCGGGGACGAGCCGCAGGCGCGCCACGGCGGGCTCGCGGAAGCGCGCCCGGAGCGCGGCGATTCGGCCCTCCTTCCGCTTCGGGTCGTCGATGCGCGGGAGCTGAGCGCGCTCGCGCGCGTAGCGCTCGCCGTCCAGCAGGCCGAGCGCGAGCGCCGCCTCGGGGTGATGGAACCCGAGCGTCCACGCCCGCTCGAGCGCCTCGCGGGCCGGGTCGGCGTCATGGAGGAGCTGGAGGCCGCGGCCGATGGCGAAGGCCCGCGCGGCCGCTCCGGCGCTGCCGTCCGCGCGCCGCAGCGCGTCCACGGAGGAGCGGATGGCCGCGTACACCGGCGAGAGGTCGTGCGCGGGCGACAGGTGCGCGATGCGCATCGCGTTCTCCATGCGCTGCGCCTCGGCGCCCAGCCGCGCGGCCTCGAGCGCGTCCAGGCCCGCCCGCCGCTCGGCGAACGCGGCCCACGCCACGCCGAGCACCACCGCCGCCGCCGCCACGGCGGCGGCGCGCGCCGCCACCGGGTTGCGCCGCGCCCACTTCGTGGCGCGGTAGGCGAGCGTCGGCGGCCGCGCCAGCACCGGCTCGCTGCGCTGGAAGCGGCCGAGGTCCTCGGCGAACGCGAGCGCCGAGGGGTAGCGCGCGGCCGGTTCCCTCTGCATCGCCCACGCGGCCACGAGCGCCAGCTCGCGGGGGACCGCGGCGCCGAGGGCCGGCGGCTCATCGGCGAGGATGCGGCGGAGCAGGATCGCCGGCTCGGAGCGCCCCGACGCCTCGGCGAGCCCGTGGAACGGCGGGTGCCCGGCGAGCACCGCGTAGAGGGTGGCGCCGAGCGCATAGACGTCGGCGCGGAAGTCCACCGGGCCCGCGCTGGCGAGCTGCTCGGGCGCCATGTACTCGAGCGTGCCCGCCGGAAAGCCGGAGTGGGTGAGCCCGCCCTCTTCGCCGCGGGCGAGGCCGAAGTCACCGAGCCTCGCCAGCGGCACGCCCGGCCCTTGCTCCACCAGCACGTTGTCGGGCTTCACGTCGCGGTGCACGAGCCCCTGGCGATGGGCGGCGTCGAGCCCGAGGGCCGCCTGGCGCACCAGCTCGACCCGGGTGGCGAGCGTGAGGCCCGCGGCGAGGTCCGCGAGCGTCTTGCCCTCGACGAGCTGGAGCACGAGGCACGCGCGGCCCTCCAGCGAGCCGACCGCGTGCACACGGACCACGTTCTCATGCTCCACTCGCGCCTGCAGCCGCGCCTCGAGGACGAGCCGCTCGGTCTCGCGCGGGTCGTCGCCGCGCAGGAACTTCACCGCCACCGCGCGCTCGAGCGTGGAGTCGAAGGCGCGGTGGACCTGGCCCATCCCGCCCTCCCCGAGCAGTCCCTTGAGCACGACGCGCCCGTCCAGCGGCTGCAGCTCCACCGTCATTGCCCCTCCGGGAGGGCCTCGGCCATCCGCCGCGCGACCTCGACCAGCTCCGCGTCGCCGTAGTTGGAGAACCCGATGCGCAGCCCCGGGACGGCGCCGCCGTCGAAGGCGAACTGCCGGCCGGCCTGGAAGGCGACCCCGCGCTCGAGGCCGCGCCGCGCCCAGGCGTCCACGTCCAGCCCCTCTCGCGTGCGGGCCCACAGGGCGAGGCCGCCCGTGGGCGGGTCGAAGGTGAGCGCGGCGCCGAGGTGCTCCGAGAGCGCGTTCGCGAGCACGTCGCGACGGTGGCGGTAGATGGGGTGCATGCGGTTGAGGTGGCGCTCGATCTCGCCGTCCTCGAGTAGCTCCGCCATCGCCCGCTCGAGCGCGGGGTCACCGTGGCGGTCGAGCGCGTCGCGGGCGGAGCGCAGCTGCGCCACGAGCGGCGCGGGCGCGTGGACGAAGCCGAGGCGGAGCCCGGGGCTGAAGATTTTCGAGAGGGAGCCCACCAGCACCACCACGCCCGCGCGGTCCTCCGCGGCGAGCGGCGGGGGCAGCGCTCCTTCGAACTGGAACTCGGCGTCGTGCTCGGACTCCAGCACGGCGAACCGGTGGCGCGCCGCGAGGGCGAGCAGCCGCGCCCGGCGCTCCGGCGAGAGCGCGACCACCGAGGGGTACTGGCGCACCGGGGTGGTGAGCACCGCGCGCAGCCGCTCCGTCGAGAGGAGCCGCTCGAGGGTGTCCACGTCGAGCCCCTGCGCGTCCACCGGCACCGGCAGGCAGCGCGCGCCGGCGCGGGCGCAGGCCTCCCACGCGTCCCGCGCGCCGAGCGCCTCGACCGCCACCGCGTCGCCCGGCCCGAGCAGGGCGTGGGCAACGAGGGCCAGCGGCAGCTGCCCGCCGCGGGTGACCACCAGGCGCTCCGGCGCGGCGGCGACGCCGCGGGCCGCGCGCAGCGTGCGCGCGAGCGCCTCGCGCAGGGTGGGGTGGCCCTGCGGGTCGTCCACCGCGAGCGTGCCGCGCGGATTCACGGTGAGCGCGCGGCGGTAGGCCCGCGCGAGCGCGGCGCCAGGCAGGAGGCGCGGGTCGGGGTTGCCGGTGGCGACGCGGAGCAGATTGCGGGCGGCGTCGGGCACCGCGGGGTCTGGGGGCCGGCGGAGGTCGAAGCCCATGCCGGCGCCCGTGAGCTCCGCCGCGGGCCCGGGCGGAGTCTCGGAGGTGCCCGGAAGGCGCCGCGGCGGCGTGGGTGCGACGGTGCTCCCCTCGCCCGGCGCCGCCACCAGCCATCCCTCGTCGGAGAGCTCGCGGTACGCGGCCATCACCGTGTTGCGGGACACGCCCAGTCCCTGCGCGAGCGTGCGGTAGCCCGGGAGCGCGTCGCCGGGCCGGAACCGGCCGCGGTGAATCTCGGACATGAGCGCATGCGCAATCTGCAGGTAGACCGGGCGGTTGGAGCGCGGGTCGAGGGTGATGGTGGGGATGCCGGGGGCCACGGCTGCTCCGGTTGCTGGCGGCGTGGCCACACGATACGTCGCGGGCGGCCGCTTCGCTCGCGGTGGAGTGAAGGTGAGCCAGCCTCCTACCCCCGCTCAGGGGTGGCCCAGCCGACTTGTCGCGAGTGCACCTCCCCCGTGCCGCGGGCCAGGGGAATAGTCGGCCTCGGTGTTCCTCTCAACCGGAGTCTCCATGCCTCGCGCCTCGCCCCGCACCTGCCGTGCACTCCTCCTGGTCTCGCTCGTGGCGCTTGCCGCGTGCGGTGGCGGGCCCACCGACGGGGCCGGCGATGGAGAAGCAGACGGCGGCCAGGGAGTCGCCGGGGACGGAGGAGACGGTGGTGGAGCAGGCGGCGGCGACGGGGGTGGACGAGACGGCGGCGGAGGAGACGGCGGCGGAGGAGACGGCGGCGGCGTGGCAGTGCCATCCGCGCCCACGAACCTCGTCGCGCGGGCCACGAGCTCCCAGGGCGTGGAGCTCACCTGGATGCCGCCGTCCGGAGCCTTCACCGGCTTCGAGGTCGAGCGCTCCGTTGCGAGCGGCGGGCCCTTCGCGCTCATCGCGAGCCCGCCTGCCTCGGCCCTGGGCTACGGCGATATGGGCCTCGCCACCGGGAGCACCTACTTCTACCGGGTGCGCGCGGTGAATGGCGCCAGCGCGTCGGCGTTCACCTCCGTCGTGGGTGTGAGCACGGCCGCGGCGGTGCCGCCCAACGCGCCGACCGGCCTCACCGGCGTGCAGGAGGTGGTGGCGTCCGCCAGCGTGGCGCGGCTCTCCTGGACCGACGCCGCGACCGACGAGACCGCCTACGAGGTGCAGCACTCCAGCGAGTTCATCCCCTGGGGCTCGACAGTCACGCTCCCCGCGGGCTCGACCGGCTGGGTACATGAGAGCCCGGTCTTCGCCACCAACAACTACCGCGTGCGGGCCGTGGGTGTCGCGGGCGCCTCCGCCTGGGTGCAGGTCTCCGTCTACAACGGCCCCATCGTCATCGGCACGTTCTGCCCGGCCACGGAGGGCACGTCGGCTTCCGCGCTGTCGCAGACCTCGCTCCGGCTCGGCTGGACCTGGAACATCTGCGGCGGCGTCGCAATCGAGCGCGCGCCGTCCGCCACCGGCCCCTGGGCCGAGGTGGCCCGCTTGGGCAACTTCGTCTTCGGCGGGCCGCCCAACGGTACGTGGGATGACACGGGCCTCGTGCCGGGCACCCCCTACCACTACCGGTTCCGCACGCTCCCCCTCTTCGCCCCCACGCCCTCTGGGCCGCCGTGGTCGCCCTCGGGCTACACGGCGCCAGTCTCGGCGACGACGGTGCCGCCTGTCGTCATCGCCACGCCCACCGGGCTCACCGCGACGGTCATCTCCGCCACGAGCGTGAGCCTCGCCTGGACCGACGTGGCCCAGGACGAGACGGGGTACTCCGTGGAGTACGCCACCGGGGCGGCGGGGCCCTTCACCGAGGCCTTCCGCCTCGGCGCCAACATGACCATGACGAGCGTGAGCGGCCTCACGCCCGCGACGGCCTATTGGATGCGCGTGCGCGCGGTGAAGGGGACGACGAGCTCCGCGCCCTCCAACGGAGTCTCGTTCACCACCGCGACCCGCGCCGTGCTGCGCACCACCGGTGACGCCACCGTGATGGAGAGCACCGCGCTGCTCGCCAACCAGAACGTGACCCTGCCCTCCGGACCGAATGATGTGGGCTGCTTCTTCACCTGGACCCTCGGCCCGGGCGGGCAGGCCCTCTTCCACAACTGTGGTGGCTCGGCGCTCCGGTTCGACACGGCGGCGCTCTCGGGGAGGAGCGTGCTCGTGGCGGCGCTCGTGATGTACCCCTGTACCCTCGCCCCACACCCCGTGTCCGACGCGCGCTACCTGGTCCGGGCGCTTGCCGGGCCCTGGAGCCCGTCCACGGTGACCTTCAACACGCTGCCGCAGGTCTACACGGCAGGCTCGTGGTGGCTGCCGGCGCCGACGGCCGGCGGCGCGCAGGCCTGGGACGTGACGACGGTCGTGAAGAACTGGGCGAGCGGGACCTGGCCCTCGAACGGCCTCTACGTGGGGCAGTCCCCCATCACGGACCGCGTGCCGAGCTGGGGCGGGCAGACCTGGGACAACCAGAACCAGGTCACGAGCTACTGCAGCCTCGAGCAGACGGGCGGCTCCATCGACTACGTCCCGGCCCTGCACGTGGACTACCGGTAGGGGGATGGCCCCCGGCGCCGACTCTTGCTCACGGCGTGGAGTAGTCGACCGTGCCCGTCAGTCCCTCCACGTGCCCGCCGAGGGGCTCGAAATACAGCGTGAACGAGCGGCGCTCGCGGTGGAGGCGCGTCCGCATCTCGAGCGATGCCGGCGACGCCGGAGTCACGACGAGCTGCTTGTCGCCGTCGAGGTCGCGGTAACCGACCCGCAGCGTCCCCTTGGTGACTTGCATGGCGAACTTCACCTGGGCGACGTGGTTCTTCGACGCGGTGTCGAACTCGATCGACGATGCGCGTCCGATTCGCTCACCGCTGAGCGTGCACTCCCACGGCTCGTGCGTGGCCATCATCACGCTCTGACAGGACGACCGCGCGATGTCGTTCGGAGCGCAGGCGGTCAACAGCGTCAATCCCAGCCAGGCGTGACGAGTCATGCGACGGGATTAGCTCCGCGGTGGTGTCGACACCAGTGTTCTTTACAGCCGCCGCCGCCGCGCCCGGCCGAGGGCCGGAAGCCAGCGCTCCTTCCCAGGCTGGAACTCCCCACCGAAGGACACGCAGCTGACACACTCAATCGCCTGTGCCGGCAGCTCGACCGTCTCATGGCCTGGGTGGCGAAACAGTCGAAGTCGTGCGTCGCGGCTCCGCTGACTCGCTACCTCAACAGCACCCTGGCCGAAGACGTGCTGGAGAGCGGCGGCGACGTCGTCTGCCGGCCGTGGCGAGGAGCCAGCGCGAAGCCCGGACTCTTCGGCAAGCGCGACTTCAAAGTGAACATCCGCGACGGCACCCTCACGTGCCCTGCTGGCGAGGTGGAGCCCTTCGAACCCGGCGCCGTCGTGCACTTCGACCCGGAAGCCTGCGGGCCGCGCAAGCTGCGCTCCAGTTGTACCCAGGCCGCGTCCGGCAGGGGTCGCAGCGTCACGATGGGTGACGACGAGCGGCTCCAGAAGCGTCTTCGCTCACGTCTCCAGTCGCGCGCGGGCCGCGCAGGACTCCGCGAGCGTGTCGGCGTCGAGCATTGCCTGGCACATCTCGCCAACCGCCAGGGCCCGAAGGCCCGTTATCGCGGCACGCGCCGCAACCTCTTTGACCTCAGGCGACTCGCGGTCGTCGGAGGCCCCGTCCCCTCCTTGCTTTCCAGTCTCCGGAAGGGCGCCTACGCCGCGTCCACGCGCTTGCCCACCCGGGCCCTGCGCGCCTTGCCCAGCACGTGCTTCAGGTAGCGGCCCGTGTGACTGGCCTCCACCCGGGCGACCTCCTCCGGCGTGCCCACGGCGAGAATCTGTCCGCCGCCCGCGCCGCCCTCCGGCCCCAGGTCGATGAGCCAGTCCGCGCTCTTGATGACATCCAGGTTGTGCTCGATGACCAGCACGGAGTTGCCCGCCTCCACCAGCCGGTTGAGCACGGACAAGAGCTTGCGGATGTCCTCGAAGTGCAGGCCCGTGGTGGGCTCGTCCAGGATGTAGAGCGTGCGGCCTGTCGCCACGCGCGCCAGCTCTCGCGCCAGCTTGATGCGCTGCGCCTCGCCGCCGGACAGGGTGGGGGAGGGCTGGCCCAGCCGCAGGTAGCCCAGGCCCACGTCAGTGAGCGTCTGGAGCACGCGCAGGATGTCCTTGTGCGCGCCGAAGTGCTCCACACCCTCGCGCACGCTCATGTCCAGCGTCTCCGCGATGTTCTTGCCCTTGTAGCGCACGCGCAGCGTCGCTTCGTTGAAGCGCTTGCCGTTGCACACCTCGCACGGCACGTACACGTCCGCCAGGAAGTGCATCTCCACCAGCTTCACGCCGTCGCCCTCGCACGCTTCGCAGCGACCGCCCTTGATGTTGAAGCTGAAGCGGCCCGGGCCGTAGCCGAACGTGCGCGCCTCCGGCGTCATCGCGAACACCTCGCGGATGGCGTCGAACACCTTGGTGTACGTGGCCGGGTTGCTGCGCGGCGTGCGGCCAATGGGCCGCTGGTCGATGTCGATGACCTTGTCCAGGTGCTCCAGGCCCTTGATGGACTTGTGCTTGCCCATCCGCTCGCGGCTCTCGTAGAGGGCCCGCGCCAGCGCCGGATACAGGATTTCGTTGATCAGCGTGGACTTGCCCGCGCCGGACACGCCCGTCACCGCGGTGAAGATGCCCAGCGGGATGTCCGCGTCCACGTTCTTCAGGTTGTTCTCCGTCGCCCCCACGATGGAGATCTGATGCTTGGGATTGGGCGGCCGGCGTGACTCCGGAATCTCAATCTCCTTGCGCCCGGACAGGTACGCGCCGGTGAGGCTGTTCTCGTCCGCCATCACCTGCTTGGGCGTGCCCTGGGACACCACCTGTCCGCCCAGCTCGCCCGCGCCCGGCCCGAAGTCCACCAGGTAGTCGGACTCCTCCATCGTCTCCTCGTCGTGCTCCACGACGATGACCGAGTTGCCCAGGTCGCGCAGCCGCTTGAGCGTGGCCAGCAGCTTGCCGTTGTCGCGCTGGTGCAGGCCGATGGAGGGCTCGTCCAGGATGTAGATGACGCCCGTCAGCTCACTGCCCATCTGCGACGCCAGCCGGATGCGCTGGCTCTCACCGCCGGACAGCGTGGACGCGGTGCGGTCCAACGTCAGGTAGCCCAGGCCCACGTCCACCAGGAACGACAGGCGGCTGCGGATCTCCTTGAGCAGCTCCTGGGCGATCTTCTCCTCCTGGCTGGAGAGATCCAACTTCGTCAGGAACGTGCGCGTGTCGGTGATGGTCAGCTGACTCAGGTTCACCAGCGTGCGCTCGTGCACCTTTACCGCGCGGCTCTCCGGGCGCAGGCGCTCGCCCTTGCAGGACGGGCAGGGCTTGTCGCTGAAGTACTTCTGGAGCTCCGCCTTGCGCGCCTCCGACGTGGTCGTCTTGAAGTTGCGCATCGTGCGCGCGAGCAGGCCTTCCCACTCCATCTGGTACTGGCCGTTGTCGCCCCACTCCACGGTGAAGGACTTGCCCTTGACGCCGTTCATCAGGGTGTCCTTCTCCCGCTTCGTCAGCTTCGCGTACGGCACGTCCAGGTCGATCTTGAACGCCGCCGCCAGGCTCTCCACGAAGTCCGCCGTCCAACCCTCGCCGCGGTTCATGCCGCTGGCCCACGGCTCGATGGCGCCGTCGCGGATGCTGCGCGTCTGGTCCGGCACCAGCAGGTCCGCGTCCATCTCCGGCCGCGTGCCCAGGCCGTTGCAGTCCGTGCACATGCCCAGCGGGTTGTTGAAGGAGAACGACGCGGGCGTCAGGTCTCCGAAGGACAGGCCGCACGCGGGGCACGCGTTCAGTTCGCTCATCACGCGGTCGGACGCGGCCGTGCCCTTCTCATCCGTGATGATGAGCGTGCCCTTGCCCTCGCGCAGCGCCGTCTCCACGGAGTCGGTGAGGCGCGTGCGCAGGTCCGGCTTCAACACCAGCCGGTCGATGACGAGCGAGATGTCGTGCTTGGACTTCTTGTCCAGCTCGATGCGCTCCTCCAACTCCCGCAGCTTCCCGTCCACGCGCGCGCGGGAGAAGCCGCGCTTCTGCGCCTCCGTGAGCAAATCTTTGTGCTCGCCCTTGCGGTTGGTGACGATGGGCGCCAGCACCTGGAGCTTGGTGCCCGTGGGCAGCTTCATGATCTCATCGACAATCTGCTGCGCGCTCTGCTTGCCCACCTTGCGCCCGCACTGGGGGCAGTGCTGCACGCCGATGGAGGCGTAGAGCACGCGCAGGTAGTCGTGCACCTCCGTGACGGTGCCCACCGTGGAGCGCGGGTTGTTGCTGGCCGCCTTCTGCTCGATGGAGATGGTGGGCGACAGGCCGCGCAGCGTGTCGTAGCGGGGCTTCTCCATCTGCCCCAGGAACTGCCGCGCATAGGAGGACAGGCTCTCCACGTAGCGGCGCTGGCCCTCCGCGTAGAGCGTGTCGAACGCGAGCGAGCTCTTGCCGGAACCCGACACGCCGGTGAACACCACGAGCTTCTTCTTCGGGATGTCCAGGGAGACGGTCTTGAGGTTGTGCTCCCTGGCACCACGGATGGAGATGACGTCGGGCTCGGACATGGGGCGCGCTTTATCACTGAAAGGGTGTTCCGGTGAACGCAAAGCCGCCCTACCGGAGGGATTCTGTCTGAACGCCCCGCGCCGCCTCCCGCATCCCCCGGGCCGGCCGGGCGCCCCACAGCCGTCTCCCAGCCATCACCCGCCCCACGAAAAGGCGGACAGCCCCTCGGGGCGAGAGGTCGGTGAGGCACCAACCGTTTTGGAAGCTTTTGCTATCGCTTCCACGAAACGTCGAATTCCAAGTTTTGCTGCTTTGGATGCCTGCCCTTGTCGTGGCGCTGGTTTGCCCTGTCAGCGGTGCGACGGGGGCTCGTGCGGAAGGCAGGCACCCGCATTGCATCTTTCTACGCCAACCGGATCCACGTGCAGGGCAGTTCGGGGGGACACCGGTGCCAGGTGTGGGAAGGACGGGACTCTGTATGGGTGGATCTCGATGGGCGACGGTGGTGGTGGCCTTGGCGACGGTGGTGTGGACGGCCTGTGAGCGGCCGGCGTCACACCAGGCACGCACGGGGTTCGCCGCGAGACCGGAGCTGCTGGAGTTCGGTGCGTCCGCGCTGGGTCGCACCAAGACGATGAAGCTGCGGCTGGCGAACCAGGGCCGCGCGTCCTACCGGGTGGAGGGGGCCCGCTCCACGCTGCCCAACGTCAGCGTTCCGTCCTTCGCCCCCTTCACGCTGTCGGCCGGCGCGGAGCAGGAGATCGAAGTGCGCTTCACGCCCGACGTGGAGGGCGAAATCCAGGGACAACTGGAGGTGCTCACCGACGCGTCGGGGGAGGCGGTGGCGCAGGTGCCCGTCACCGGGCGCGGCGTGAAGGCGCTGGTGGAGGTGACGGAGACGGCGCTCGACTTCGGCAACGTGAACCTGGGGCTGGTGGAGATGCGTGAGGTGACGGTGCGCAATCCCTCCGACGTGGAGAGCCCGCTGGTGCTGTCGGTGGAGGGCACGGACGCGGATCAATTCTCCGCCGGGGCGGGGCTGCCGTCGGTGCTCGCGCCGCATGAGACGCGCAAGGTGCCGGTGGCCTTCAGCCCGGTGCGGCTGGGCACCTCCGAGGCGGCCCTGCACGTCACGGTGTGCGAAGGCTGCGAGCCCGCGGTGGTGACGCTCACCGGCACGGGCGTCGCGAGCATGCTGGAGGTGACGCCGCTGCGCGTGGACTTCGGCCGGGTGGCCGTGGGCGCCACCGCCGAGGCGCGCATCACCGTGCGCAACCAGGGCACGGAAGCGCTCAGCTACAAGGGCGCGGCGCTCCTGGAGAACCCTTCAGGCGTGTTCAAGGTGGTGAGCGCGCCGGTGCTGTCCAACGACATCCTGCCGCCGGGCGCGGTGGTGGAGCTGCGCGTGGCCTTCACGCCCGTGGCCTCCGGCAAGGTGAAGGACGGCCGCGTGGAGGTGGCCGTGCGCAAGACGGACACCACGTCGCCGGGGCCCAAGGTGTCGCTCACGGGCGAGGGGGGCACGTCGTGCGTGGAGGTGACGCCCGCGCGGCTGGACTTCGGCGCGGTGGCCTTCGGCATGACGGCCTCGCGCGATGTCACCGTGCACAACCACTGCCGCGACGAGGCGGCCGTCACCGGGCTTGTACTCACGACGAAGACGGGCGGCTACTTCACCCTGGCGCAGCCGCCAGCGAGCCTGCCCGTGGCGCCCGGGGCCCGCGTGAAGGTGGGGCTGACCTTCAGCCCCCGCGTGGGCGTCACCGGCGTGAGCGACGGGGTCCTCAACGTCACCACGTCGCATGACGGCTCCCTCGCCACGGACGGAGTTTCGCTCTCCGGCGAGGGCAGGGAGTTCCCGCCCTGTGTCTATTCGCTTCCGCGGACGCTGGACTTCGGAAAGGTGCCGGTGGGCTCGCGCGTGGCGCTGGGCGTGACGTTGCGCAACACCGGCACGCAGGCCTGCTACCTGTCGGCCCTACAGCTCGCGTCGGGTTCGGACGGGGCCTTCCAGGCGGAGCCGGTGGGCAACGGCGTGCTCGCGCCCGGCAAGAAGGCGACGCTCATCGTGCGCTTCCAGCCGGACACCGAAGGGCCCTTCCAGGGGCTCGCGGAAGGCTGGGTGAGCCATCCGACGCTGGGCCATCCGATGGTGTCCCTGTCCGGTCAGGGCGTGCGGGGGTGCTTCTCCGTGCAGCCCACCACGGTGGACTTCGGCGTGAGCCGGCTGTCGTGCGGTGCCCGCACGCGCGAATTCATGGCCTACAACGACTGTCCGGCGGCGGTGAAGGTGGCCGGCATGAAGCTGGAGCAGCCGGGCCAGGAGTTCGCGATGTCGGGGGCGCTGCCGGGCACGCTCCAGCCGGGGGCCCGGGTGAAGCTCACCGCGAAGTACACGCCCGTGGAAGCGGGCGACGACGCGGCGACGGTGCGCTTCACGCTGGCGGATGGCTCCGTCTACAACGCGGGCCTGCTGGGACAGGCCATGTCGAAGACGGAGCAGACCGACCGCTTCTTCCAGGAGGCGGAGGCGAAGGTGGACGTGCTCTTCATCGTCGACAACTCGGGCTCCATGATGGAGGAGCAGCAGAGCCTGGGGGAGAACTTCTCCGCCTTCCTCTCCGCCGCCACCGCCGCGCAGGTGGACTACCGCATCGGCGTGACGACCACCGGCCTGGACCCGTCTCCAGGCGGCTGGTCGGAGTGCCCCGGCGGCGCGCTCGGCGGTGAGAACGGACGCCTGTTCCCGGTGGACGGCTCCAGCCCGCGCATCATCACGCCCCAGACGCCCCACGCGGCCAGCGTCTTCGCCTTCAACACGAAGGTGGGCGTGTGCCACTGGAACGAGCAGGGCCTGGACGCGGCGTGGCGCGCGCTGTCGGATCCGCTGCTCTACAACCTGGACGATCCGCGCACGCCGCAGCCGGCGGACGGCAACGGGGGCTTCCTGCGCCAGGACGCGAAGCTGGCCATCATCGCGCTGTCGGACGAGGAGGACTTCAGCTCGCAGCCGGTGGCCTTCTACGAGACGTACTTCCTGGCCCTCAAGGGCAACGACCCCGCGAAGGTGAGCTTCAACGCGGTGGTGGGCCCGGCGGACCTCACCACCTGCCCCACCTCCAGCAGCTCCGGCAGCCGCTACATGGAACTGGCCCTGAAGCTGGGGGGCGTGGTGGACAGCATCTGCACGCCCAACTGGGCCACGTCGCTGGAGAAGCTGTCGGAGAGCGCCTTCGGTCCCAACCGCAACTTCCCCCTGTCGGAGAAGCCCGCGGACACCGGGGCCATCACCGTCCGGGTGGAGGGCACCCCGGTGGTGGGCGGGTGGACGTATGACGGCCGCACCAACGCGGTCATCTTCGACCGCCAGCGCGCCCCTCCGCCGGGTGCCCTGGTGGAGATCACCTATCCGCTGGGCTGCCCGTAGGCTGCCCGTAGGCTCGGTGGACGGCCATTCGTCCTTCACCGGGCAGACGTGGGGGCGGGTGACTCGACAGCGCGGGACGGGAGGCTTTGAGTTGGGTCATGCCGCAGGACTCCCTCCTCGTCGCCGCGCTGGGTGACATCCATGGACGCTTCCACCGGGTGGAGGCATGGCTGGACGCGCTGGAAGAGGCGCGGGGCCGCCGCGTGGACCTGGTGCTGGCGGTGGGGGACGTGGAGGCCTTCCGCCGCGCGGACGACCACAAGCGCAAGGCCGCCAAGCGGGCCATGCCCGCGGAGTTCGCCGAGTACGCGGACGGCCTCCGTCGCGTGAAGCGGCCGCTGTACTTCATTGGCGGCAACAACGAGGACTTCGAAGCGCTGCACGACCTGCCCGACGGCGGCGAGCTGGCCCCGGACGTCCACTACCTGGGCCGCGCCGGCCTGCGGGAGGTGCGCGGCCTGCGCGTGGCGTACCTGTCCGGCATCCACGCGCCCCGCTTCATCGACCAGCCGCTGAAGCGGCCCACGACGCTGGATACGGCGAAGCAGGCGGGCTACTTCCGCGCCGCGGAGGTGGAGCAGGTGGCCGCGCTCCAGGACGTGGACCTGCTGCTCGTGCACGAGTGGCCCCGGGGCATCGTGCAGAAGGCCCGCGAGGAGCGGCTGGCCCCTGAACGGCCGCTGCCCTCGCCGTGGATTGGCAACCCGGTGACACGCAAGCTGGTGGACGTGGTGCATCCGCGCTGGGTGCTCTGCGGCCATTCGCACAAGCCCTTCGCCGTGTCGCTGGAGGCGCAGGGGCGCACGCAGTCGCGCGTGGCGTGCCTGGATCAGGCGGCCAAGCCGGACACCGCCGTCTTCTGGCTGGAGTTCGAGGGCCGCGAGGCCCAGCGCGCCGGCTGGGGCGTCAGCGGCGCCGTCGCGTGGCAGGTGGGGCAGCGCTGGGGGCTGCACACGCTGCCGCCGCTGGTGGACGCCGACAATGGCGACGGGCCGGGCAGCGCGTCGCCGAACGACAACGCTACAGCTTGACGACGTCCACGCCCCGGCGCGGCAGCTCCTACAACGGGCTGCGGCCCGTGCGCTTCTTCAGAGGTCGCGGGATGCCAGGGGCGTCCGAGGAGGGCGGCTTCGAGGAGTTGCTCCTCTTTCCTACAGCCGAAGCGGCGCGCCGGACCCCTGAATCGGGTCAAAGCGCTGCACGTCCACCGATCTCCGGGAACCGCTCATACACCCGCAGGAGCGCGTCCAGGTGGGCGGGGTTGTCCAGGTCGAGCGGCGCATCGGTGAGTTGCACGACCCACCCGCCCGTCGCCGTGCGCCGCGCCCGTGAAAGCAGCTCGGCGTCACGGGTCGGGTCCGGGAACCCGATGGCCCGCGCGGCTGCGGCAGACCAATAGTTGAGCCACCCAAGGTAATAGGGAATCTCGGGCGCGCGGATGTGCTCGAAGAGTTTCAGGGCGGGCAGCCCCCGGCGTGGAGATGGCGGCCCTTTCAGCGTGGGGGCAGTCTGATACGCGATGTCCACTGCGGCGTCGTATGGCGTCGCTCGTCCCCATAGCGCACGCGCTCCTTCCGCCACGCCCTCCAGCATCTCGGCCGCTGACGCGATCACCGGCTCGTCCAGGGGCAGTTTCGCGTGCACCTCGAACTGGGCCTGACCGCCTGCGCTGAAGGGCCCCGGGTTCTCCGCTCCCCAGACCGTCACGGGGTAGCTCTCGTCCCCGTTACACACCATCGGGAAGCCTCCGTCCTCAATCTTTTCCATGAGCCACGCGTCACGCTGCGGCAATGCATCGGGGCGCCCGCTTTTAGAGAGCCGCCATTCCAGCCGCAAACCGGGAAGCGCCTTCTCCATCCCATGGACGCTATCGATTGCGCGGCGGTCTTTGCCCTCAAGCGCAGGCGCGTAGACGATGAAGGTGAGCCTTTTTCGGGCAGTCATCGCCTGCACCCCGTGACGACGACATTCAGGGACTGATTCTCTTGCAACAGCGCGTCTCTGTGCGCCTCGGTACTCACCCCAATGACAAATTCATATCCGCATGCCATCGCAGTTTTTCTCTCCTTGCGTAGCTGCTCGACTTCCCTCTTGATCTCCCACAACTTGCGTACACCGACTTGCAGTGCATCGAAGCGTACACCGCCCACGAGCACGTCCATTCCAGGGTAACGGTTGGGAGGGAACTCGTCGGCGCACTCATCGGGGGAGGCGTGGCGTAGCTCATATGCCTCCAGCTCTTCCTTGATGGCGACGGCGACCACCACCACGCCAAGGACGATCACGGCCCCCACAACGAGCTCAGGAGCCACCAGAACACAGAGCCCGACTCCCATGGCACCAGCGCCAGCGGAGGCGACCGCGCATCTTCCCGCGGTGTCGTGGAACTCGATCTGGTCATGGTCGAGGGCCTGATAACACCTCTCCACCAGGACGGGCCAAGGCTGGGAAGCCTCGCGGACAACGCACTGCCCGCCGTCCGTCCAGGGCAGCGCCGCCGCTCGCTGGAGGTTGGCCATTCTCTGGCTCCGAGCTCCCCGCGCGCTGGGCGTCGGTGTCGACGTAGCGCAGGCGGAGAGAAAAAGCAGGAGTCCGATGCAAGCGCGGGAACGCATGACCACAGCCTTTCCACCGAGGCAAGGAGCAACGGGTCTGAGATGGCTCATGACTGGCGCCGGACCTGTACGGATGGCTCGGGGGCTCGCGTTCACGCGAACGTAACCGTGCTCCTGCGCCAGGTACAAGGATGGGAGCTGGCCTCCACCACGGGCACCGGGCGGTCTTTCGCCCAGCACCTCACGTCACCCAGCACTTCCTGCTTGAGAGCTGCCGTACAGGCAACGATGACGGCGGCGGCGTTGTAGCGCCCAAGGCGCTGGAGAAATCCGTCCCGCTCGTTCATGTCGTAGTACAGCGTCCGCCAGGTGATGTCCCTCAATCGCTGGGCCGGACTGTTCTCGTTGAGGGACTGGCCATGTAACTCGTAGAGCGAGGCTTGGAACTGGACCGGATTGCATATCAACAGCTCATAGCGATCCGGTGGCAACTCGAGTCGCTCGTACTTGTTGAGCAGCGGAAGTATGCAAGCTTCAATCCCCTCGCCGGTGGTTCCCTGCGCAGGCGCAATGGGCGTGAAGGTTTGCGTGTACTCGTACCTGTGCGGCGATTCAAGGAGCAGCACGATTCGCTTGTGCGGTGAAGTGTGCTCGTCTGCCCGCACATCTTGCCATTCATCATTTTTGATGGGATTTGCGCAGCCTTGGCAAGGAGACAAGGGCACCGCAGGCGTGCTGCTGGTCAGGTCGAGTACATATCGCACCACGTCAGGCACACGTTTGCTCTCAAGGTAGAGCCCGGACAAGACATGACGATCGCCGACGAACTTGTAACTGAGCTGAGAAGGCTGCTTGCTCGATTGAAGAAGATGTCTCTGCTTTCTAGCATTGGCCGCTACCTGCAGGTCGAGTTTCATGTTCTCGAGCCTTCTTTGTGAGAATGACTTTCGCCGGCGTCCATCAGTCGCTTTCATTCCTTGCTTCTCAAATGCCAGCTCCAGAGCCAGGTGGTTTCTAAGCAGCACTCCACAGCCAGTTTTTAGGAGTCACCCATGATGAAGAACCTCAGCCTTGATGCGTATATGAGTACTGACGTGAGATTCTGTTGAGGGTGAGGGTTGGAGCCAGGGGGTCGAGGGACCGAGGAGGGTCGCTAATGGGTGCTCCGGGGCTGTGACCCAAGCCGATGAGGAAGCCGTGTAGGCCCCTTTGGGCATATGTCGGCCCAGGCCGCGCTCCCTGCTTGGGTACGGCAGTACCTCGGTCATTCGTCAATATCCCTGATGGTGAGAATGCGAACGCACAGTCTTCTGAACTCTTCAGGAGCCATTTCCCCGAACCATGCATGGATGAGCTTGGACTGCTTTGCCGCATTTGACAGACCCTTCTTGGGGTCGTCTCGGTTCTCCATGTTCTGAACCCTATTCTTGAAGCTGGGCACCTCAAGGGGGGCCCTGGGTTTCTTCGGCCTGCTGTTGAGCCTGTCGACCAGTTCCTCATGGGAGCTTACAGGCAGACCCTCAAAGCCGTTGCGCGAGACGTGCAGAGCGAGGATGTCTTCGTCCCAAAGACCTGTGTATTCGTGCTTCGTGTCTCTCATAGACGCATCTTCCTGATCCGCTTGAACCGGCGGCTGGCTTCCCCGGTCTTGTCGGTGGTGAGCGCTTCGGCGGGCTACAGGAGCATGGGAGCTTGTTGGAGTCATCGGATGATCCACTCCAGGTTGGATCCAGCTTTGAGGCCCGGTACCAGAGCTCGTGGGTCGGATGTCGTTTATCGGCTGACCCGGACACGCTCCTAGAAGGCCCCGGACACGCCCACCATCTGCCGGCCAATCGAGGGGTTGAGCGACAGGGAGGAGGCCCGGCGGGAGGAGGGCGCGGCGTCGTCGGTGCGGCCGTGGAGGAGCAGGGGCACCGCCACGCCGAACGCGGAGCCAATCACGGCGCCGGTGAGCACGTCGGACAGGTAGTGCTTGTCCGCGCCCATGCGCAGAAGGCCCACGGACGCGGCCAGCGGCAGGCCCACGGCCCAGATGAGGCCCTGGTGCTTGTAGCCGCGCAGCGCGGCGACGGTGCCGGCGGACACGGCCAGGGAGAAGGCCAGGTTGGTGTGCCCGCTGTAGAAGGACAGGTTGTTGTCGGAGGGGTGGGCGGTGAGGCCCTTGTCGGCGTCGGACAGCACGTGGACGAAGGGGCGTTCGCGGCCCACGGTGAACTTCACCGCCTGGTTGACGACGGACGCGATGACGGCCGTTTCAACCATGATGGTGGCGTCCTGGGCGAAGTACTCGCCGGACGCGCCGGTGGAGTGGCCCGCGACGTACTGGGCGCCGAGCAGTCCCAGGGGCAGGCCCGCGAACCCGATGATGTTGCTCCAGGTGTCCGCGCGCTTGCGGGACGCTTCGGTGTTGCCCGCGATGCCCCGGCCCCAGCGGTCCAGGCGGTTGAGCGTGTCGGTGCCATCCGGCGCGCGGTCGCACCAGCGGCACTGGGCCGGGGCGAGGTTGTCCTTGAACACGGTCTCGCTGGAGAGCCACAGCGCGCCCGCGCCGCCGGTGATGATGCCGTCCCGGGTCCAGTTGAAGCGCAGGGCGTGGGGCGCGTCGGAGGCCGTGTCCTGGGCGGAGGCTTGCGACAGCGGCGCCAGCGTCAGGAGGAACAGGCAGAGGGTGGCGAGGGTCCGGAGGGAGGCGGGCATATGGGGCGGAGGAGCATAGAGGCGCTCCACCCCTTTCCGGCAATCCCCGGTGTCGTCGGGTTCAGCGGGCGTTGGGCTTGTCCACTCACGGCGAAGGCGTGATCCTGAGCGCATCGCCCGTTGCGGCTCCGCCCGCGCGCGCCCGTCGGGTTTTGGGCCCGCTGGGAAATGAATCGTTGCCGAAACCCCGACTTGCCGAAACGACCGTGTTCGTAGGAGGCGCGAAGACCTGCGACCCCACGTCACCTGTTACCGTCGGCGCCGTCTTCTCGGAGGTTGCCCGCTGGTGCTCCTGGTTTCCCGGCCGTTGTTTCTGCTGTCCCTTCTCCTGCTGGGCACGAACGCAACGGCTCAGGAACACCCACGCGGGCGCGAACTGGTGCAGCGGCGCGTGGCGCTCTCCCAGTCCGCAACCGGCAAGCTGGTGGAACTGCACGTCGCTTCGGGCTCCGTCACCGTGCTGGACTTCGACTCCCCCGTGGACCGCGCGGGCGTGAAGCTGGGTGACGCCAGAGACCGCCTGGAGCTGTTCGTGGTCAATGACCGGCTGGTCATGCTCAGGCCCGCGGCCGATGTGGCAGCGGGTGAGCGCGTCCTGCTGACCGTGCCCTTCGCGGATGGCATGTCCCCAGCGCGGGCCGTGTTCGCGCTCGTCACGAATGCCACGCAGGTGGATGCTCAGGTCCAGGTGTCCCGGTTGCCACGCACGGCCGAGGCGGTGCAGGCCGAACTGGACGAGGTGCGCGCCGCATGCGCGGGCAAGGACGCCGAGTTGGAATCGCTGCGGGCGCGAAGCGCGGCCACGGGGCCCTCGGGCATGATCCTGACCGGGACGATGGACTCTGAAGGTGTCAAGGCGAAGGAGCCCGGATTCCACCCACCGAAGCCCACTGACGGATTGAAGGTAAAGCAGGTCATCGCCTTCCGGGGGACAGGGTGGGTCGCGCTCTCGCTTGAAATCACGAATGAAGGGACGGCGCCCTGGACGCCCACGGAGGCCCGGCTATCCCCAGGCCGTTCCCGTGCCGTCACGGTGACGATGAAGGAACCGCGCATCGCTCCCGGCGGGAAGGCGCGTGTCGTGGTGGAGGTCCGTGGCGAGGATTGGCTCGAAGGCAGCGACCATCGGGTGGAACTGCGCGACAGCAGGGGGGCCCGGCGCCTTCTCATCCCCTCCGTGGTGTTCTAGAAGCGCGGGCCATGGTGCTTTTCATTCCCACCAGTTTGAAGCCTGGGCAGATGGTGGATGGCTGGCGCGTGGTGAAGCCCCTGGGCTCGGGCTCCTTCGGCGCCGTCTACCTCGTGGAGAAGGACGGCCAGAAATTCGCGCTGAAGATGGCCATGCGCCGCGCCAGCAGCGGGGATGCGGAGCAGTCCGATGCGCGCCTGCTGCGAGAAATGGTCTGCCTCGTTCAGGTGAGCGGCCATCCCAACATCGTGCGCACGCACGCCCACGGCCGATGGAACGACGCGACGCGGGGCTGGCTCTACGTCGTCGAGGACTACGTGGAGGGCTACACGCTGGGCGAGTGGCTGGAGAAGATGCACCCCACGGCGCATGAGGTGACGGCCCTCTTCATCAAGCTGGCCTCCGCCCTCGCCCACGTGCATTCGCGAGGCGTCTTCCACCGGGATTTGAAGCTGAGCAACATCCTCGTGCGAGCCTCCGACGGGGAGCCCTTCCTGCTGGACTTCGGGGTGGGCAGCTACGCGCAGGCGCCGGAATTGACGGAGGGCCCCCTGCCGCCCGGCACCCGGCGCTACCGCTCCCCGGAGGCCACGAAGTTCCTGCGCGAGCATGGCGAGGAGTCCGAGGCGCGCTACGCATTCAAGGCCACGGATGACGTCTACGCACTGGGCATCTGCCTCTATGACCTGCTGACGATTGCGCGTCCCTGGAGCGAGGCTCCCGCCATGTTCCTGGGGGGACGGCTGGAGTTGCCCGCGCCGCACTCGCTGAATCCTCGGGTGCCAGCGGCGCTGGGCGCGGCCGTCCTCCATTTCGTTGCTCGGGACCCGGAGAAGCGTGCCCCCACGGCGGAGGTGATGCGGCGCGAGTTGGCGGCACTGCTGCCCGAGGTGGGAGTCGCTTGGAGGGAGCCCTTCCACGTTCCCAAGCCTCCCGTCCAACTCGCCCCCGAAGTGCCGTCCCCCGCGCCATCGCAGGACGTGCCCGCCCCTACTGCCCGGCGTGGACTCGTGACCGCAAGAGGGGCTTTCGTGGTGGCGCTCGCCGTGCTCTTGGGCGGCCTCGTGCTCTGGCGCTTCACGACGCCCTCGGAGTCTCCTCCGGCCGCACAGCGCGCACCGGTAACGCCCTCCTCCGCACGGCAGGTGCCCCAAGAGTCGAAGCAGCCTGTTCCCCGTCCAGCGCCCATCACGATGCCCCCTGAAGTAGCCTCTCCCGTGTCCGCACCCGAGCCGAAGGAAAGTCCTCCCGTGAAGCGCGCTCCCTCGCCCCTCTCGCCGCCCGCCACCTCCACCCGGAAGCCAACGCCCCTGGCCGTCTCCCAGGGGTGGCCCCCGGCGGAGTGGGGGGGCTTCCTCAAGACGTGCGCGGGCCTGACCGCCGCAGCCGCCCTCCAGATGGGGTGCCCGGCAGCCCAGGTGCGTCCCGAGTCCGCGGAATGCCCCGAGGCCGCGCGCAAGGCGATGTTCAATAAGAAGAAGGACGGTGGGCTGGGGTTGCGAAAGGAGGCCTATGTCGCCTTCTACGTGGACGCGCGTCAGAAGGGCGAAGGTGATCTAGGGGTCTACCGCGAGGGGCCCGTGACGGGTGAGGTGCATAACGGCGCCCGGCCCGAGCTCCCCGAGGGCACGCTGCTTTACGGCTACCTGTGGACGGGGAACAAGGACGTGCTGCTGGGCCGCTACACCGAGGCCCGTCTTCCGAATGGCCAGCGAGTGCCGGTCTGCATTGAGATGGGAAATGATTATCAACTCGGATGGCTCACCAGCGACGAGTCCAAGCCGGGGGAGATTGTGGCCCGCCGTAATCAGTCCGGCCTCGCGGTCGAACGTTGGCGTTGAGGCCCCTGCCCAAAGTAACGCCTGTTTACGATTCAGCCTCTGTCCATCTCACTCGGAGTGAGGGGGGACTGCGGGGAACGTTGAACCCGTCGCGTCGTTCCCCCTGAGCGATGCGAGCCCTACCTTGCACATTCCTTCGCGCGAATTCCTCTCGCGCGGGTGCAAGGGGTATCCGCATGGTCCATCCGTCCAACCCACCGCTCTCCAGCGGCGTCGTGCTCTTCACGCAGGGGGACACCTCCTACGAATTCTTCCGGGACCTGGGCGCGGGGCGCCTGGGGGAGCGCGTCCTGCTCGCCTTCGTCCGGACGCCTCAAGGGCTGGGTGACTGCGTGGTGCTCAAGTGCATTCCCCTGCCGCAAGGAGAAGCGCTGTCCGAAGGTTTCCAGCTCACGCGGACGCGCTTGGAGGAAGAGGTGCGGCTCGCGCGCTACCTCCAGCACCCGCGCATCGCGCGCGTCCATGGGCTGGTTGAGATGACGCATGGGCTGTGCGTGGTGATGGAGAATCTGGAGGGCCTGTCCCTCAACACGCTGCTATCGGTGGCCCAGGCGCGCGGGCGCTACTTCTCCGAATCCTTCGTCCTCTACGTGGGCGCGGAGGTCGCGGCGGCGCTGGACTCCGCGCACACGCGCACGGATGAAGCGGGCCTGCCGCTGGGTATCGTCAACCGCGACGTCAACCCGGGCCGCATCCGCCTGGGGCCGCGCGGTGAAGTGCGCATGACGGACTTCGGCGTGGCCCTCTCCCGGTTGACGGGCCGCGTGGCGACGTCCTTCCCCCGGCCCCAAGGTGAAGTCCTCTATGCCGCGCCCGAGGCGCTGATGGGCGATACGGTGGATGCGCGAGCGGACCTCTTCTCCCTGGGACTGACGCTGCTGGAGTTCGCCACGGGGCGGCACCTCTACGACCCGGGCCATCTG
The DNA here is from genome assembly GCF_026626765.1 of Corallococcus sp. bb12-1. Classification (NCBI taxonomy): domain Bacteria; kingdom Pseudomonadati; phylum Myxococcota; class Myxococcia; order Myxococcales; family Myxococcaceae; genus Corallococcus; species Corallococcus sp. bb12-1. Next base: position 335,689 of record NZ_JAPNJZ010000024.1, read on the forward strand.
CTCGCGGACGGGGTGGAGGCGCGGCTGTCACGGGAGGAACGGGAGAAGGTGCTCGCGGCGTCGGTGGCCTCGCTGGGGCTGACGCTGCCGCCCTTCGCGGAGGACATCATCCGGTGCGCCATGTCCTACCGCTCCGGGGACGTGGAGCGCGCGGCGCAAGGGCTGTCCGTGCCCCTGCGCGACATCCTCCACACGCTGCTGCGGCCCGAACCCTCGGAGCGCTTCGCCACGGCGTCGGAGCTGGAGGGCCTCTTGCGCGCGCGGCTGGCTCGGTTGCCGCCCTATTCGGGAGAAGACGCGGTGAGGGTGTCAACGGCCGGGGTCATGGACCGCAGGAGGGTCGGCCAAGCGGATCGGGGTGACGAGTTCGTCATGCAGCCGCAGCTCGAGTTCGCGGCGTTGGCGAGGTGGGGTCGGCCAAGCGGATCGCATCCGGAGACTACCGAGGCTCCTGGGAGGAGGGCTTCCTGCGCCGCGTTGGGGGCGGATTGCGGAAGCTGTCGCCTTCGATGACGAGGAGGTGGGAGTGGTGGAGGAGCCGGTCCATGGCGGCGCTGGCCATCAGCGGGTCGCCGAAGAGGGGCGGCCACTCCTCGATGGCGCGGTTGGAGGTGATGACGGTGCTCTTACGCTCGTACCGCTGGCGGACCACCTCGTAGAGGTCCGCGGGTTCATCCTGGGTGAGGGCACGCAAGCCGAGGTCATCGATGATGAGCAGCTCGGGCGAGGTGAAGCGCAGGAGGCGCTTCTCGTAGCTGCCGTCGCCCCGGGCGGCGCGCAGCTGCTGGAGAAGCTCGTGGGCACCCAGGTAGAGGGCGCTGTAGCCGGCGCGGCAGGCACGGTGGCCGAGGGCCTGGGCCAGGTGGGACTTGCCGACGCCGGTGGGGCCGACGATGAGGACGTTGTCGTGGCGCTCCAGGAAGCCGCACGTGCCCAGCTCCAGCACCTTGGCCTTGGGGACGCTGGGGTTGAAGTGGAAGTCGAAGTCCTCCAGCGTCCTTGCGTGCTCGAAGCAGGCGCGGCGCACGCGTTGGGAGAGCTGCTTGGAGTCGCGTCGCTCCGCCTCGTCGCCCAAGAGCCGGTAGAGGAATTCGGAGTGGGAGAGGTTGTCGTCCACCGCCTGCTGGGTGCGCAGCTGAAGCGACTGGAGGACACCGGACAGGCGCAGCTTCTTGAGCATGGGGACGAGCGCGTCAGTGGCACTCAATTTCGGACTCCTGGGGCACGACGGAGGGGTGCAGCAGCTCGGCCACGCTGCGTGCGAAGCGCGGCTGAGGAAGCGAGGGTGACGCCGGGGCCGCGAGCGCCAGGGGCAGCGGCTGCAAGTCCAGTCCCTGGCGCAGCAGATTCTTGATGGCCCGGTAGGTGTACGCGCCGTAGTAGTGGGCCCTGCGGGCGGCGGCCTGGGCGCGCTCGGGCGGGAAGCTCTCCAGGTGGGTGACGATGGCCTGCACCGCACGTAGCTGCGACAGCACGTCGTCGGAGTCGAAGACGGCGCGCACGTAGGTGAGGACGTCCTCGCCCAGCCTCGCGGCCCGCCCTTCCCAGTAGCCGCGGCTGCGGTGGCGCAGGTCCGCGCGGTGCTGGGGCAGGTGCGCCTCGTGGGTGCTGTAGAGGCCACTGCCGCGCCGGGCGTGCGTGGCCACGCGCACGTCGTCCGCGTAGGCCTCCAGACTGGCGTCGGTGACGCGCAGCCAGACTTCGCTGCCGACGAGGCGCCAGGGCACCGAGTAGAAGCGCCGCTCGAAGAGGGCGTGGCTGTCCTGGTGGACGCGCGTGGCCTTCCAGAGGACGGGCGTGAAACGCTTCGCGGGCAGGGGCCGCAGGGCAGGCAGCTCCTCCTCGCGGAAGACATCCACCGGGCGCCGGCCCGTCGTCCCGTGCCGGCGCACGTTGGCCACCTCCGCCAGCCAGCGCTTCAAGTCCGCGCGCACGGCGTCGACGTCCTGCCCCTCGCGGCCCTTGAAGAAGTTGGACTGGACGTACTTGACGCCCGCTTCCACCTTGCCCTTCTTCTGGGGCGCGTACGGCGGCGTCGGGTCCACCTTGAAGCCATAGTGCCGGGCCACTTCGCGGTAACTGCGATTGAGGGCGGACGGCTCGTCCGGGGTGAAGGCCGCGCGCAGCACAGCGGCCTTCAAGTTGTCCGGCACCACCGTCTCCACCACGCCGCCCAGCTGCTCGAAGGCCTCCACGTGCAGCCGCAGCCATGTCGGTAGCGACTGCTCGAAGACGACGTCCGCCACCAGGTAGCGGCTGTGCGCCAGCACCAGGACGAAGACCCAGGCCTTCCTCGGCACCCTCTGCTTCGGGCACAGCAGCTTTCCCACGTAGCCAAAGTCCACCTGCGCCACCTCACCCGCCGCGGTGACGACGGGGATGGCGACGTCCTGCGCCCTCACGCCCCGCGCCTTGCGCAGCTGCCGCACCATCCGCTTCACCGCCGAGTCGCTGGCGCTGAAGCCTTCCACCTCCAGCCGCAGCCTGTCGTGGATGGCGCGTGCGCCCAGTCCCTGGGCAAGCCATGACTCCACGCGCGGCTGCCATTCCACCAGCGACGACGTCTGCTGCGCGGGCACCCTCGGCGGCCGGTGCTCCAGCACCCGCAGCTTGAGCGTCTCCAACTCGGGCACCTCCTCCGGGCGCCCCTCCAGCATCCCCGCCCTCGTGAGCGCCGCGCGGTACGCCCGCTCCGTATTCGGGCCCATCCTCAAAAGCCGGGCCACTTCGCGCGCACCCGTCCCCATCCGGTGCAGCCGCACCAGCTCTCTCAACCTGTCCATGTCGACTCTCCGGTAACTCATCCGCGCGCGCCCCTCCGCACACCGCTCCGGCGGTGCTCGGTGGGGCGCGAGGATGCATGGGATGACTGCCCAGGTAGGCACTCAGCCTACCCACTGGCTACGTTTCTTCTAATCGCCTCCGCCGTGGGCGGACCGCCTCCGCCTCTTCTCCGGCGGGCGATCCGCTTGGCCGACCCTGGGCCGATCCGCTTGGCCGACCCTGGGCCGATCCGCTTGGCCGACCCGGCTGCGATCCATTACCCCGGCCCGTTACAGACGACAGTGCCAGGCCCTGGAGCGCGCCCGGCTGGTGGGAGTCGCCCGCCCACGGGCTGAAGCCCTGACTCTCGCCTCCCTCCATGCCCTCGGTGGCATGTGTCTTTCAGGTCCAGTCCGCCTGTCGGACTCGGCGGGTATGACGGGGTTCCGCACGCCACGCCGGAGTGCAGTCAGGAGGCGCGAGCAATGGGCAACCGCTGGTGGGCGGTGCTGTGGCTGGGGCTCCTTTCCCTGCGAGGAGCGGCCACGGCTTCGCCAGACTCCGATGCTTCGGCCCCCAAGGCACCGATCCGTCCCTGGGCTTCACTGGCGCGGCTGGAGGTGGCGACGCTCGCGTTCCTTCCGCGCTCAAGTGGCGGTGAGGCCGAGGGCTTCGTCCAACTGGAACCCACGCTCGTCCTGGATGGTGGTCCCGAGTTCGGCCTCAACCTGGGCGCTCCGGTTCGGTTGCGAGCGTGGGGTGGCACGGGCCTTGTGCGGAGAGAGGACTGGGACAGCCTCTCGGACTGGGGGCAGGTGGTGCGTGGCCTCAAGCTGGGCTCGAACGACGCGCCCGTGGGCGTCTGGTTCGGCGCGCTAGAGTCCTACAGCCTGCTGTCCGCGCATCTCGTGCGGCGCTACTCCAACCGAAGCAATCCCGACTATCACCCAGCGGGAGGCTTCCTCACCGCCACCCTGGGACCCCTCTACACGCAAGCGTTCGTCTCGGACGTGCTGGGCGCGCGCCTCATGGGGGCGGAAGCCGCGCTGGACCTGGAGCACGTCCTCTTCGGCCAGCCTCGCGAGCCGGGCCGCTACACGCTGGCCTTCTCCGCCGTGCATGACTGGGGCAAGGCTGGAGGTCGAGCCTCTTCGGTGACGCTGGCGCACCTGGACGGAACCGCCGTGGCGGTGGTGCGGCCGGGCTTCGAGGTTCACTTGCTTGCCGGCTGGGGCGGACGGCCCGGTGAGGGCGGCGCGTGGGGTGCGGTGGTGGGAGCGGGCGCGGATGCATTGACGCCCACGCTGGACCTGCGGCTGCGCTTGGAGGTGCGTAGGCAGCAGGGTGGCTTCCGACAGGGCTACTTCGGCCCGGACTACGAGTTGGCGCGCTTCAAAGCGGCGGGGCCGGAGGGAGTGCCACTGGCGGAGGCTCTCTTCCCGGACGGGACTTCCGCCTATGGCGAGGCGGAGGTGGGCTGGGACGCGGTCCGCTACGGTGGCCTCTCCAAGCACCTGAAACTGTCACTGGGCGCGGAAGCCTTCTCGTGGGGCCGCTTCGACGTGGATGGGCGTGTGTCGATGCAGCTCTTCGCGCGCAACCTCGACGTGGCGTTGAAGGGACTTGGGGTGGGCATGGGCCAGCCCGGAGCGCGCTACCTGGGCGCGGTGGAAGCGCGCTGGCGAATCGCGGCGGGGAAGCTCTATGCGATGGCCACGGGCGGCACGCTGTTGTTCCCGGAAGGTGACGGGACGCTGCGTCCAGGTGCTTTCGCCTCGGTGGGCCTGGGGGTGGACGATGCGCGCTGACGCCCTGGTGTTGGCCCTGGTGCTGATGGCCACGGGATGCGCCTCCGTGTCGCAGGTGCCTGCGCGTGGCCGAAGCTTGAGCTACGCGCCGCGTGAGGACTCCGCGCCCGCGTGGGTGAAGGCTCCGAACGATGAGCCCCCGCGTGCCTGGGACTCCCTCCCACGCGTCCTCTCCGGGTCCGAGCAACGGCTCCTGCGCCGCCAGCAGCCGCGTGACGACGTGACAGCCGTGGGAGACGTCGGCAGGGAGGCAGCCGCTGGGGGCGGGGCCCGGAGCGCAGCACTGACACGGCAGGCAGTCCTCGACGCGACGAAAGAGGTGAAGGGCTCCCTGCGCAGCGTCGAGGCCGCGTTCACCAAGCTGGCGGCACGTCCTCCAGACCTTTGGGGCTGGAGCCTCACCGGCGTCTTCACGCGCTACCTCGATCAAGGCTCGAAGCAGGTGACGTGGCTTCAGGGCGCGCTCGGGAGCGCCACCGCGTTGACGGAAGTGGCCTCGGAAGTTGGCGACACGGACATGGAGCTGGGCCTGCTGCGCAGGACGGGGCCGAAGCTCCAGGCAGCTCAGTTTGGAACCCTTCTGCTGGCCACCTGGGTGGACTTCCTGCACCTCGCGGACGCCGTGCTTCGCAACTGCCCCATGTGCAGCGCCGAGAAGCTCTTCGTGGACCTTCATCGCGTGCAGGGGTTGATGGAGCCCACGCTGATGGACCTCGCCTCACTGGACCCGGAGCGGGTGGAGGCGGCGACGACCGCGATGCCCGAGCTGATGGGGAAGCTGACGCATGAATTCGACACGCTCCAGCGGGAAACCCGCGAGACCCTGAAGCTTGGCGGGCAGGTCATCTCGGCGATGCAGGCGGTGGAGATGGTCACGATGATTTCCACGATGAAGATGGCCCTGCCACGCGTGCCGCCCTCGGCCCCTGTGATGCTTGGCGTGGGCCTCGTGATGAGTTCGGGCAGAGTCATGGTGGGCTCGCGGCTGGTGGTCTCCGCCGAGTGGGTGGAGATGATGCGAAGGCTCGTGCAGGCGGGCGTCATCTCCGTACCTGCCGTCGGCGCGGCCGTCCTCATTCAGGGCGGGCAGGTCACGATGGCCCAGGCGCACCAGGACTTGCCCAAGGGCGTGCGCGAAGCGCTGGGCGATAGCCCGGAGGTGCGCAGCATGCAGGTGACGGGCAGAGCGGGGGCAGGCATGTCGGACGCTCCGAAACACCATGTGCTGCCGCAGGAGCACCGCGAGTGGTTCGAGCAGCGCGGCTTCAAGGGCGACATGGACATCGACCAGTTCTGCGTCCGGTTGGAGCAGGCCCACCACGAGGCGATCCACGGCGGGGGAAACTGGAAGCTGGGTCGCACATGGCCCGGTGAATGGAACCAGTTTCTTATGCGCGAGTTGCTCAAAGCCGAGACACGAGCCGGCCGCATGTTGACGCGGGATGCCATCCTGAAGCTCGTCGCAAAGCACATGAAGGACTATAAGATCCCAATGAACTTCGCCTCCTGGAGGGGCCCCTGACCGCCCGGCATCCGTGGGAGGGCGACGTGAGAGCCCGCCTGTATGAGCGGGTCCGCGAGCGTGGTTACGACACGCTCACCGCCTTTGCTGAGGCGCGCCCTGCCGTCCCGTTGCATAGACTGGCCGACGAGCTTGGTGAAGACGATGTCGCTGCGGTGCAGGTGTTCAGCGGGTTGCTCGCTGAGGCAGAGCAGAGTAGGCGGGTCACACGTCTTGTGCGCGATGTGCTCGTGCGCGAGCTGTCCGACGACTTCCCCGACGGCTGGCCGGCCGTGATGGACGACGAAGCCCGTATGGACGTTGCCATCGCGCTCGGTCGATGGAGTGGTTACACGCCGGAAACCCATCAGGAGCGCGTTGACCGGGCCGGCGATGTGCTCCTCTCCAATCCGCCGTCCCCTGGCTGGCGTCCGCTCGGGCCTGACGATGAGTTGGTCCGCATGCTCCTACCTGACGAAGAGGCCTGACCACCACCCGTCGCTGGTGAGTTAGCGACGAAGCCGCCATGTGCCCCCAGTGTGCCCCTCCGACGCGGATTGAGGGGGCACACCAGGGAACGGAAGGGGACGCAGAGGGATGAGGAGGACAGGGGGAACGGCGCTTCCTGCCTGGGTTTCCCATCGCTTCATCCCCTCGTATCCTTCCGGAGGCGCCGCCACGATTTCACGCCCCAGTTCGAGCAGCGTGGCGCTCTCCGACGGGTCGGGCCGCTTGTCGCGCAGGGTGACGAACTCCTCCGCCGCGTGGGGTGGTGAACCGCCACTGCGCCGGGTCGGATGGCGTTCCCGCGACGTCGGACTTCCCGGGTTCCGGAGGACAGCAGGCGGGCGGACAACGGGCCAGGGTGTGGGAATGGGACGAAAGGAGCATGAAAAGGGCGCCCCTGGCCGTTCTAGAGTCCTCGCCCCGCATGTCCCGCCCTGGCCGCACACTCCACGTCTTTCCCGATGCCGCGCGCCGTCAGGCGGCCTTGCGGGCGGAGCGGCGTGTGCGGGGCATCTCCCTGGGCTCCCGCCTGCTCACGTGGGACGACTTCGTCCACGCGCTGGGTGGGGCGGGGGAGCTCAACCGGCGCCCCTGTCCGGCGACGGCGGCCCGCGCGGTGGTGGCCGGGCTGGCCAGCGCGCTGGGCACCACGCCGTTCGGGGACTACGTGCGCGAGCCCGCGTTCGCCCGGGCCGCGGCGGACGTGCTGTTGGACTTGAAGGCGGGCCGCCTCTCCGCGCGTGAATTGCAGGACGCCGCGGAGGTGCTGCCCCCGGAGCGCCGCGCGCGCGTGCGCGTCCTGGCCCGGCTGTACCACCTGTACGAGCAGCGGATGGCGGAGCTGGGGCTCGCGGACCGCGAGGACGTGCTCCGGGGCGCGCGTGAAGCGCTGGACCGGGGCGCCTGGCCCTCGGGCTGGGACGGCGTGACGGGGCTGGTGCTCCACGGTGTCTACGACGTGCGGCCGTCGAAGCTGGAGCTGTTGTTGGGGCTCGCGGCGGCGTGCGAGTCGCGGCGGGTGTCGCTGCGCGTGGAGACGCCGGTGGGAGGCTCGCCGGTGGCGGACGCGGCGCTGGCGGCGCTGTTCCGGGCCTTCGAGAACCGGGGCGAGTCGATGCCCCACGTGGACCTCTTCAAGGCGGACGTGACGTTCGAGGGCCGGCCCTTCACGGACCTGGGCCGGCACCTGTTCTCCCCCCGCGCCGCGCGCGACGTGTTGAAGGACGCGGTGGACGGGCTGACGGTGTGGAACGCGACGTCCGCGCGCGAGGAGGCCCGCATCGTGGCCCGCGACGTGCGGAGGCTCATCGCGGCGGGCAGCGCGCCGTCCGACATCGCCATCACGTACCGCGACCTGGGCCCGGAGGCGGGCTGGTTGGCGGAGGCGCTGGGAGAGCTGGGCGTGCCCGTGCGCCTGCCCTGGGGCGAACCGCTGGCGCTCGCGGGGCCGGTGCGCCTGGCGCTGGAGCTGCCGGTGCTGATTGAAGACGGCTTCCCGGCGGAGCGCGTGGCGGAGATCATCGCCAGCCGCTACGTGCCGTCGTTGTCGCGCGGAGGGCCGGATGCGCCCGCGGCGCTCCTGGCGTTGGCGGCCGCGCGGGATGACCGGCTGGGCGCGACGCGAGGCAGGGGCGCCTACGACGTGCGGCTGGAGGACCTCGCGCGCCGGATGCAGGCCCAGGGCGGCCGGCACAAGGAGGACGCGGTCCGGGTGATGGCTGTGCGTGCGCTGCGCGACCGCGTGATGCGGCTCATCAACGAGTGCCGCCACATCCCGAAGGAGGGCACGGCCGCGGAGCTGGTCGCCGCGTGGTGGAAGGTCGTGGAGCGGCTGGGCCTGCTGGACTCCGCGGGCAAGCTGGAGCCGCGCGAAGAAGGCAGCCTGGGCGCGCGCATCGAGGACGCGAGGGCCCGGGACGACGCGGCGCTGGCGGCGTTCCAGCAGCGCATGGAGGCGCTGCTGCGCTCCCTGCACGCGGTGGGCGGCGGTCCGGAGATCACCCGGCGGATGCTGGGGCGGTGGCTGGCGGATGCGCTGCGGGACGTGCACCTGCCCGCGCGCGGACCGACCACGGGCGCGGTGGAGGTGCTGGATTTGAGCGAGGTGCCGGGCCGCACCTTCCGCCACCTCTTCGTCGCGGGTCTCACCGAAGGACGGCTGCCCGGGCGCGACCCGCCGTCGCCGCTGTTGGGGGACGCGGAGCGCGTGGCGCTCAACCAGCACCTGGGCCGGGACGTGTTCCGGCTGACGGGCGGCGAGTTCGATGACCGCGCGCCCTGGAGGCTCACGGAGGACCGGCTGCTGTTCGCCAGCGCGCTCGCGGCGGCGGAGTCGTCGCTGAGCCTGTCGTTCGCGGTGAAGGCGTCGGGCGGACAGGAGCAGGTGCCCTCGGCGTTCCTGGAGGAGGTGCGCCGGCTCACCTCGCATCACTGGCGCACGCGCACGCTGCCGCCGGTGCTGCCGCTGGACGAAGTGCTCACGCGCACGGAGCTGCGGCGCACCGTGGCGCTGGAGGCGCTGGCGGGACAGTCCTATCCCAGCCTCCGCGTCACCGAACCGGATCCCGCGGGCAGGATCCTCAAGGACCGCTTCGGCACGGAGGACTGGTTTCGGGGCGCGCGCGAGCTGGCCCACATGGAGGCCGCGCGCCTGCGCTTCTTCGGCAGCGACGACGAGGCCACGGGCGAGTTCACCGGCGGCGTACAGGGGCCGGAGCTGGAGCAGAAGCTCCGGGAGACGTTCCACTTCGGCCTGGAGCGTCCCTTGTCCGCGAGCGCGCTGGCGCGCTTTGGCAACTGCGGCTTCCAGGGCTTCGTCGCGTACGGGTTGAAGGTGGCGGAGCCGGTGATCCCCGGCGAGGAGTTCGACGCCCGGGGACGCGGCACCTTCTGGCACCGCGTGATGGAGGAGGTGTTCAAGGCGCTCCGGGACGAGAAGCTCCTGGGACAGGCGCCGGAGGACATCCCCAAGGAGGTGCTGGAGAAGGCCGTGAAGAAGGCCAGCAAGCACTTCGAGGAGCTGCACCACGTGGGGCACCGCGAGCTGTGGAAGCTCGCGGGAGAGAAGGCCCATGCGATGGTCCGGCGCATCCTCACGGATCAGGTCCGGGGGCTGCCGTTTGATCCGCTGAAGCCGGAGGGCTTCGAGTTGAAGTTCGGTCCCGCGGCGAAGGATCCGCGCTGGAGCGACGTGAAGCTGCTGGTGGCGAATGACGCCATCATCTTCGAGGGGCAGATCGACCGGTTGGACACGGCCGGCGTGGAAGTGGGCGTCATCGACTACAAGACGGGCCGCCTGGACAAGCGCACGCTGAAGGAGAACCTGCTGCGCTCGGACTTCCAGCTCCCGCTGTACCTCTACGCGGCGCGCGAGAGCGGCCACGTGGGGGCGCGCAACGCGGCGTGGTTCTCGCTGCGCACGGGGGCGAGCATCCATCTGGCGGACGTGATGCCGCCCGCGGAGCTGGAGGACCTGCTGTCCACCGACCCGGAGGTGCGCCAGCGCGTGGCGGAGGCGCAGGGGCTCAACCTGCCCAACGCGGTGGAGACGCTGGTGACGCGCCTTCGCAACGGAGACTTCCCGGCGCGGCCCAATGACTGCGGAAGGTGCGGCTACCGCGCGGTGTGCCGCATCACCGAACGGCGCGTGATGGACGAGGGAGGCGGATGAGCGACACCGCGCCCCACATGCTCGCGCTGGAGAAGAACCTGGCCCTGATGGCCGGCGCCGGCGCGGGCAAGACGTACAGCCTGGTGACGATGACGCTGCACCTGTTCGCGGGAGCGCGCGAGGCGGTCCCCACGCTGCGGGTCGCGGGAGCGCGCGAGGCGGTCCCCGCGCTGCGGCCGTCGCGGCTGGGCATGCTCACGTTCACGGACAAGGCCGCCGCGGAGATGCGCAAGCGGGTCCGCGAGCGGCTGGACGCGCTGGCCCAGGGCGATGTGCCGTTGGACGCGGAGAAGGACCTGCGTGCATCGCTCGCGAGGCTGGAGCGGCCGTTCCCCACGCAGGACGAGTGGCGCAAGGTGCGCGAGGAGCTGGGCGCCGCGACGGTGGGCACCTTCCACTCGCTCTGCGGACAGATCCTGCGTCGAGCGCCGCCCGCGGTGGGCATCGATCCCGCCTTCGAGGTGCTGGACGAGTTGGAGTCGTCGGGCCTGCTGGAGGACGTCACCGAACGCGTGGTGCTGGATGCGCTGGAGGGCGGCGACGCGAAGGTGCGCGAGCTGTGCGCGGAGCTGGGCTTCTCCGGTTCGGGCTTCTCCGACGGACTCGTGGCCGCGCTGATGGACGTCTACCGCAAGATGCGCGAGGAGGGCTTGAAGGCGGCGACGGCCCGTGTAGGCGATGGTGTGGCGGACAAGGCGCAGCTCGAAGGCCTCATCCAGGACTGCCGTCGGCTGTGCAACGAGGCCCGGGCGCAGGACGCTAAAGGCGAGTGGAATTCCCTCCTGTCCAAGTGTGAGCGAGCGCTGGAGGGGATGACGCCAGACACATTCCTCCAGCCGGAGCGCTTCCCTCAGTTGCACTCCGTGCTGCTGCCGGAGGCGCGCAAGCTGGCGAACCTGCGCAAGGGCGCGGGCGCGTGCATGAAGGAGCTGCTCTGGAAGGTGAAGGGTAAGAGCGACGATTCGGTGCGGCGGCTGGAAGATGCCTATGCCGCGTGGCGCACGGCCCCCTTCGAAGAGACCTTCCGCGACCTGCTGGGCCAATTGGAGACGCGGCACGACGCGGAGCTGACTCGGCGCAACGTGTTCGACTTCACGTCGCTGCTGGTGAAGGCGCGCGACCTGCTGCGCGACCACCCGGAGTTCCGCCAGCAGATCCAGGAGCGGCTGGGCGCGCTGCTGGTGGACGAGTTCCAGGACACCAACCGGTTGCAGTTGGAGCTGGTGCTGCTGTTGTCGGAGCGGCGGGAAGGTGGTCCGCGAGAGCTTGCGCCGGGCGCGGACCTCGTGACCGCGCTGCCGCTAGAGCCCGCGTTCCTGTGCGCGGTGGGTGACCGCAAGCAATCCATCTACGAGTTCCGAGGCGCGGACGTGTCCGTGTTCACGGTGCTGGCGGACAAGATTGAAGCGGAGGGCGGGACGCGCGGCTTCCTCCAGCACAACTACCGCTCGCTGCCCGGCGTCCTGTCCTTCTTCAACCGCGCGTTCGCTGGACTGCTCGTGGCGAAAGAGGCGACGCCCCGTCCGTTCGAGGTCGTCTACGACGCAGCGACGGACGACCTGTCCCCCACGCGCCCGGAGCTGGCGGACGGTCCGGTGGTGGAGCGTTTGACGCTGCCGGAGGCTGACACCGCTCCGGAGCTGCGCGAGTACGAAGCGGACTCGGTGGCGCGGAGGCTGCGGGTGATGCTCGCGCCCGGAGCGCCCGCGACGGTGATGGCGGAGGACCGCAAGGGCTTGCGTCCCGCGCGAGGTGGCGACGTGGCCATCCTCTTCCGGACCTTCACGCACCTGGAGGAGTACCGCACCGCGCTGATCCACCACGGCGTGCCGCACCGGGTGCTGCGCGGACGCGGCTTCTACGGAGCGCAGGAGGTGCGCGACCTCGCCTCGTTGCTGGCGCTCCTGTCGGACGCGGACGACGCGCTGGCCTTCGCCGCGGTGCTGCGCTCGCCGCTGGTGGGCCTGTCGGATGCGTCGCTGTTCCGGCTCGCGGGGGACCTGCCGCTGTCGCTCGGTTCGCCGCGATTGGTGGACGCGGACGTGCGCGCCGCGATGTCCGCGCGCGAACAGGCACGGCTCTCGCGCTTCCTGGACCTCATCCCCGTGCTGCGAAGGGAGCGCGACCGCCTGGGCGTGCACGTCCTGCTGCACGCGGCGCTGGAGGCGACCGGCTACCGCGAGGCGCTGGCGGGTTCACCGTACGCGGAGCAGGCGAGCGCCAACGTGGAGAAGCTCCTGTCCCTGGCGGCGCGACGGGACGAGCGGGGAACGGGCGGCTGCGTGGCCTTCGCGCGCGAGCTGCGCCAACTGGCGGACTCCGACCCCAACGAGGCGCAGGCGGATCTGCTGGACGAAGGCGACCCGCGCGCCGTGCAGCTCTTGACCATCCACCGCGCCAAGGGCCTGGAGTGGCCCGTGGTGGTGGTGCCTGGAATGGGAGGCCGCAGGCGCACCACGTCCGCGCGCGCGTACTTCGAGCGCTCGTTCGGGCTGGCGCTGCGGCCCTGGATGCCGGACTCGCTGGACACCTTCACCTCCGAGCGCTTCGAAGCGGTGCGCGCCGAACTGAAGGCCCGCGAGGACGCCGAATACCTGCGCCTGCTCTACGTGGCCCTCACCCGCGCCAAGGACCTGCTGGTGCTGTCGGGCGGAGAGGAGAAGCGCGCGGGCACGGATTCGTGGTGGCACCGCGTGGACCGCCGGCTGGAAGCGGATCCATCGCTGCGCGCGCTCGCGAACGACGTGGATGTGGAGCAGTTGCCGCCGCCCGCGGATCCGGAGCCGCCCACCGCGGAACAGGAGGCCGAGGCCGAGGCCCGTGTCGAGTCCGCCCTGGCCCGCGTGTCCGAGTCCGCATCCGACGACTTCGAGACGGGGTCCTCGGGAGCCTCCGACGCTGGGCCCGACGAAGGGGACGCGGCGTTCGACGAAGCCCCGGCCATCGCCTCCGTGCGCGCGGTGCAGGACTTCCTCTCGTGCCCGCGCCGCCATCACTACCTCCACCGGCTGGGGCTCGCGGTGGGCTCGGAGCCGTGGGAGGCGCCCGCCCGGTCGGCCCCGCTGCTGGTGGATCCGGAGGGATGGTTGCCGGTGGAGCGTCCGGATCAGTTGGTGACGCGGCTCCTGCGGCAGGTGGACCTGTCCCTGGCGGGGCCGGACGCGGAGGCCTCCGAGCGCCGTGCGCACCTGGAACAACTGCTGCGCAGCGTGGGCCGTGATCCAGGCGAAGAGGGCCTGGGAGACGTGCTGGCCACGGCGGAGCGCTTCCTGGGCACGCCCTTCGCGAAGCGGCTCGCGGCCACGCCCGCGTCCAGCGTGCACCGGGGGCTCGACTTCGTGCTGGACCTGGAAGATGGCGCCGACGGCGCCGCGCTGGAGGGGATGATGGATCTGCTCTGGGAATCGCCGGAAGGGGAGGCCGTGGCGGTGCTCCTGCGCCCGGGCGCCCGGCATCCCCTGGGGCCGGCCGCGTGCGCGCACGAACTGGCGGCCCTGTCCCTGGCGGCTTCGCGGATGGTGCGTGACGGGGTGCCGGTGCGGGTGGGGGTGGCCTTCCTGGGTGAGGCGTCCCCGGAGCCGGAGTTCCTGCCGAAGGGGACCGGGGAGGCGGGGGCGGTGCGCCTGCTCGCCCGAGGTGTCCGGGCACTTGTCCAGTCCGAATCCATGGGGACCGGGGTGGGGTGGGACAAGGCGGCCTGCCAGGCCCTTCATTGCGGCTTCGCGGAACACTGTCACCCGGCCCCTCCCGCGTGCTAAGCGGCGGGCACCATGCCGAACGTCGTCGTCATCGGAGCGCAGTGGGGAGATGAAGGGAAGGGCAAGGTCGTCGACCTGCTCACCGAGCATGCCCAGGTGGTCGTCCGTTTCCAGGGCGGCAACAACGCGGGGCATACGCTGGTGGTGGGAGGCCAGAAGACCGTCCTGCACCTGATTCCCTCGGGCATCCTTCACCCGGGCAAGACGTGTGTCATTGGCAACGGGGTGGTGGTGGATCCCGCCGTCCTCGTCGGAGAGATTGACGCGCTCAAGGTGCGCGGCTTCCTCAAGGATGACGCGCAGCTGCTCATCTCCGACAACGCCCACGTCATCTTCCCGTGGCACAAGCTGCTGGACAGCTTCCGGGAGAAGGCCCGTGGCGGCAGCGCCATTGGCACCACCGGTCGCGGCATCGGTCCGGCCTACGAGGACAAGGTGGCGCGCCGGGGCATCCGCGTGCGCGACCTGCTCTTCCCGGAGCGTCTGCGCCGCCGCATCGACGAGCGCCTGCCCTCCGCGCTGGACGAACTCAAGGACCTCTGCGCCCAGGCGGGCGTGGACGTGCCCCGCATGGAGACGCCGCAGATCCTCGCGGAGTTCACCGCGTTGGGCGACCGGCTGCGTCCCTACGTGCACGACGTGTCGCTCTTCCTCTCCGAGCAGGTTCGCCGGGGCGCCCGCATCCTCTTCGAGGGCGCGCAGGGCACGCTCCTGGACGTGGACCACGGCACCTATCCGTTCGTGACCAGCTCCAACTGCGTGGCGGGCAACGCCGCGGTGGGCTCGGGCCTGGGTCCCACGGCCATCGACAAGGTGATGGGCATCAGCAAGGCCTACACCACGCGCGTGGGCGGCGGTCCGTTCCCCACGGAGCTGAGTGACGAGCTGGGCGAGCGGCTGCGCAAGGTGGGCGACGAGTTCGGCGCGACCACGGGCCGTCCCCGCCGCTGCGGCTGGCTGGACGGCGTGGTGCTGCGCTACGCGGTGCGGGTCAACGGCCTGTGGGGCATCGCGCTCACCAAGCTGGATGTGTTGAGCGGCATCAAGACGCTCAGCATCTGCAACGCGTACGACCTGGACGGCGCGCGCGTCACGGAGCTGCCCGGCGACTACGAGGACCTGGCGCGCGTGAAGCCCATCTACGAGTCGCTGCCCGGCTGGGACGAGAAGCTCGCCGGCGTGCGCACCTTCGATGAGCTGCCGGAAGCCGCCAAGCGCTACGTGCGTCGCGTCGAAGAGGTCAGCGGCGTGCCCGTGGTGTGCGTCTCCGTCGGCGCGGACCGCGGCGAGACGGTGCTGCTGCAGAACCCCTTCCGCAGCTAGGAAGGGAAGAGACGCCCGGCGGCGCCGGGGAGGGCCTTGAAGGGCCATCCCCGGAAGTGCAGGCCGGGCGTGTCCGAATCTCCCCATTGCCGTCTTCATGGACGCCGTGCGCACCGCGCGTGGCCCGTGGATGGAAGGGGAATCCCCGGGACGTGGCGGATCGAAAACCGGCTGGATGATCTGGACCGGCTCGACCTGGGCTACGGTGAGGTCACCCCCTGCATGAGGTAGGACCGGGGGCTCATCGCGCCTCATCAATCGCAAGGTCGGCTGACGGACGGTGGGGAGCACGGACCCGTGAGGGACGTGGCTCGCAGGCAGTAGAAATCCTTGCCCGCCGGGGGCGAGGACGGGAGAGGGACATGGTTCGCACGCGCAGGTTCCAACTCGGTGTGTCGGCGGTGGTCTTGCTCGGCACGGCGTCGACGTCAGCCTGGGGGCAGGGGACGACCCCGGCGAAGGGAAGCGTCACCCGCGCGGCGTCACCGGAAGCAGGTGCCCCCGTGACGTCACCGACCGCCGGGACGAAGACGCCCGCCGCCGAGGCGAAGCCAGGGGTTCCCCGGGCCCAGGCCGCAGGTGCCACGACATCCCCTGCCGCCGGTCCCACCCAGGCACAGGCCCTATCGGGCGAGGCCTCGATGGCCCCCGTCGCGCCCCCGCAGGCCGCCCCGTCAGGCGAGGCCGCGATGGCCCCCTTCACGCCTGCGCAGGCCTCGTCAGGCGGATCCACCCCGGTCCCCGCCGCCCGTGCCCAGGGCGCTTCCGTCGAAGCGAAGGAGCCCGCCGCCCGTCCTGCGGCGGTCGCGCCCTCCCGCCCCGTGGAGCCCGCGCTCGCGGAGCCGCAGCCGCAGCGCACCTCGCAGGCCGTGCTGGCCGCCACGCGGATCCGGGATGGGGACGCCCTGATGCGCGAGCGTCGCTACCGCGAGGCGGCCTTCGCCTTCCTCGACGCGGAGCACGCGGCGCCGGAACACGTGGAGGCGCGCTTCAAGCTGGGCAACGCGCTGGCGGTGCTCGGCTACTACGGGCGCGCCATCGACGAATGGGAGCAGGCCTCGCGCCTCACCCAGGACGCCGCGATCCGTCAGAGCGCGCAGGACAACATCACCCGGGCGCGCGCGAAGCAGGCGGAGTCCGGCACGTCCCCGCAGGCCATGGGGCAGCCCCCCGGTTCGGGCCCGGTAGCGGACACGACGCGCGCCCAGGCCCGCCGCGCCTACGAGCAGGGCGTCCAGCACATCAGCCAGCGCGCCTACGCGGCCGCGCTCCAGACGCTGACCCAGGCCGTGCAGCAGGAGCCCCTGCTCACGGTGGCCTACACCGCGCGGGGCAGCGCCAACATCGGCCTGCGCCGGTACGCGGAGGCCGCGGCGGACTACCAGTTCGCGCTGAAGCTGGAGCCGGACTCGGCCTCCCCGCTGTACGGCCTCGCGGAGGCCTACCGGGCCCTGGGGCGCAACCTGGAGGCCCGGGACCTCTACGCGCGCTACGCGAAGTCCAGCGCGGCGGACGTGCGCCCGGAACTCCAGGCGGAGTCCCGGCAGAAGGCCGAGCGCCTGCGCTGATTGCTCGCATGGAGAGCAGCCGGGCATCATTCCAGGGGTTGGCCCCGCCACTATTTTAGGAGTCATGGACGGACTCGAACGGACGGTGGAGGGGAAGCAGTCGCAGCAGGTCTTTCGCCCCCGGCGGGTGCTCGCCGCGACGATGGCGGCGGCGGGCCTGCTGTGGCTCGGGGTGCTCGTCTACCTGTTCAACTTCGACGGGGTGCCGTTGAAGACGTTTTTGTCCGCGGGCTTCTTCGTCGTCTTCTTCGCGGTGTCCGTCACCTACTACGGACGCACCCGCATCGAAGTGGACTCCCGGGGCATCACCTGCCGGGGCATGGTGCGCACCCGGCGCTTCTCCTTCGCGGACATCCGCAAGCTGGACGTGCTCCCTGGCCCGGTGACGGTCTACGCCATCCGGGGCAGCAAGGGCTTCGTCCACTTCACCAGCTTCTTCCGCCACCACCGCTACCTAGCCACGCTCCTGGTGGAGCGCGCGGGCCTCTCGCCGCTGCCCGGCTGAAGCGCGCGAAGCCCGCCTTCACCCTGAAGCCGCCAGCACGTAGGTGAGGAGCAACCCGACCAGCGCCAGCACCGCGCCCACGGCGATGATCCACCCCTCCGAACGCGTGCGCCGCTGCCCGCGCTCGGGAGGCTGAAGCGGCCCGTTCGCCACGTCACCGTCCGGGGTAGGGAGCACGGGCCCGCCGCCGTCCGGAGCCTCGTCGAAAGCCGCCTGGAAGCGCAGCAGGGACCGCCCCAGCTCCACGACGTCGCCATCCGCCAGCGCCCCGGGCGCCTCCAGACGAACGCCGTTGAGGAACACGCCGTTGGGCGTGCCCAGGTCCTCCAGCAGGAAGCCCGGACCTTCGCGGCGGATCCGCGCGTGCAGACGGGACACGGCCCGGTCCCTTAGCCGCAGGGCCACCCCATCCCCCCGGCCGATGTCGGTGTTCGCCTCCGCGAGCGCATGACAGCGGCCCACGTCCAGGCCGGTCAGGCAGGTGACGGTGGCGGCGCGCGATGGACGCGACTCGGAGTCCGTCAGCAGTCCCTTGAGCACCGCGACGGTGCCCACGCCGCGCTCGGGGGCGCTCGGCTCGGCGAGCACTCGCAGGCACATGCCGTCGGGAAGGCCCAGCACCTCCCCGGGCAGCACCAGGCGTGACACGCCGGGCAGCACGCGCACCGAATTCACGGTGAAGCTGCGCACCGCCTCCACCATCAGCCGTTGGGATTCGATGCGCAGGGTCAACAACCCTGGTGGCAGGCCCTCCAGGTGGACGTGGTCCTCGGGGCCACCTCCCAGCAGGTGCTGTCCCTCGGTCAGTTCGAACGGGGTGGGGCTGCCCAGGTGCTCGAATTCGAAGCGCATGCGAATACCCGGCAGCAAGCGTCACGCCTGCCACCGGGCGCTGGATTTTCGCGCGGTTGCCGCGCTCACCCATCCGCCCCGGGCCCTCCGTGTCCGGAGGTCGGGACGGCGGGAGGCCGCGGAGTGTCTAGAAGGTGGCACCCAGGTTGAGCGTGCCGATGTACCGGCCGCCCTTGCTGAAGGTCTCGTCACCGCCCAGGTCCACGTCGGACGCCGGCAGCGACGCGGCGAACCCCTGGTCGAACAGGAAGTTGTAGTTCACGCGCGCGTCCGCGGTGAAGCTGCCCAACTGCAGGCGCAGGCCACCGCCCACCGGCACGTTGCCCACCGTGTCGTCCTGGAAGCCCGGCGCGAAGGCGCGCACGTTGTAGCGGCTGACGCCCACGCCGCCCATGACGTACGGCTGGAGCCGCGTGGCCGTGAGGCCAATCGTCACCGCGCCCTGCACGCCGTTGCGCACGATGTCCGGCCCGTTCGCGTTCGTCGCCAACACGCCGCCGCTGTTGAACTCGCTGATGCTGCCCGTGTAGCCCAGCTCCACGCCCACCACGTTCGTCGGCTTGAGGCCGATCGTCACGCCGTACGCGAGGCCCGGATCAATCTGCGTCCGCAGCGCGTCGGTGTAGCCCTCGACGCCGCCGCCCACCATGAATGAAAGGCCTCGTGTGTTCGTGGACCTGCGCAGCTCCGTCGAAGCCGCCTGCGCGGAACCCGCCGCCAACACCGAGATCACCACCGCACCCGCTATCAGTCCCTTGTTCATCTGGTTACCCCTCCCTGTGATGGACTGAAACATGGGGTGCACTTCCGGGCACGCCAACAGGGACGGGGGGGCCCGACAGCTCGGCCGCCCTCCCTTGCGGACGGGTTGCCCACGACTGGGAACGCACCGTCCCACCCACGGAAGAACGCTTCCCGGAAGACGGGGAAGGGTAGAGTCCGGGCCTTCGATGCGCGTCCATCCCTGCGTCCTGCTCCCGCTGTTGTCTTCCCTCATGCTCGTCGGCGCCTGCCGCGACGAACAGGCGGGCCCCGCCCACCGCACGCCCCGCCTGCCCGCGCCCACGACGATCCGGACGTTGGACGCGGCCCCCGCGGAGCTCACCGTGCGCAGCGGAGCCACCTTCGCGGGCGGCGCCATCGTCTACCTGGGAACGCGCGTGACGCCGGAGAAGGCCCAGCCCGGGCAGCCGGTGAAGCTCGCGCACTACTTCCAGGCGGTCCGCGCGCCCCCGCAGGGCTTCCACTTCTTCGTGCATGTGGTGGAGCCGGAGAGCGGCCAGATGATCAGCAACGCCGACCACGAGTTCCAGGACGGCGCCGCGCCGCTGGAGACGTGGCCGGTGGGCAAGGTGCTGGAGGACGTGCACACCGTCGCCATGCCGGGCAGCCCCGGCCGCGTGGTGCTGGGCTTCTGGCGCGACGACGAGCGCCTGGCGGTGGATGATCCGCGCGTGCAACTGGGCGCCAACCGCGTGCGCGGTCCGCTCCTGGGCGGCGAGCCCCCCGCGCTGCCGGAGTACACCGTCACGCGCGTGAAGAAGGCGCCCGTGCTCGACGGTGTGCTCGATGACGAGGCCTGGAAGGGCGCGAAGCCGGTGACGCTCGTGGGCAGCTTCGACGGACGGCCCCTCCGGCTGCGCACCCAGGCGCGCCTCGTCTACGACGACGCGTACCTGTATGTGGCCTTCGACGTGGAGGACCCGGACGTCTGGGGCACGATGCGCAACCGCGACGACCCCATCTACGAGCAGGAGGTCGTGGAAATCTTCCTCGACGCCAACGCGGACGGGCGCACGTACAACGAGCTGCAGGTGTCACCGCACAACGTCCTCTTCGACGCGTACTTCCCCGCGCGGCGCCAGGGCATGGACCTGTCGTGGGACTCGGGGATGAAGACGGCGGTCAAGGTGCGCGGGACGCTGGACGACGCGTCGGACCGCGACGAGGGCTGGAGCGTGGAGATGGCCATCCCGTTCAAGAATCTCGCGCAGGTGCCCCACATCCCGCCCGAGCCCGGGGAGCGCTGGCGCTTCAACCTCTACCGCCTGGAGCACCACGACCGCAGACAGGTGGAAGGCCAGGCCTTCTCACCGCTCTTCATCGGGGACTTCCACGCCCTGCCGCGCTTCGCGTGGCTCGTCTTCCAGTAGCAGGGCAACGGCGGAGCCCACGCGTCACGCGTGGGGCGAGATGTCCCAGGGCGCATCCGCGACGGAGCGCTCCGCCGGATCTCCAAGGAAGCGCACGAAGCCTCGTGACTCCAGCGTGTCGACGAGCTCCTCGGCCTCCAGCTCGGAGAACTGATTCGCCCGCATGTGGAGCAGCATGTCGCGCATGAGGGACTTGCCGCGCAGGTAGCCCACGGGTTCGCCCGGGCCGAGCTTGGACTTCAGTTCGACGGTCAACTGCTGCAGATCGAGATCATCTGAAATCATCGGCGCTACGGTGGGTCTGCTCCGCACTCGCCGCAACGGGCAGGGGGGCACCTTCGCTTCGCGGCAGGAAGGAGACCAGGCGGACGTCCTGGCCGTCGCTCTCCAGGGTGACGGCGCCATCCGTGTCGGTGCGCCAGCACTCGGTGCCCAGGGCGCGGTAGCGGGCCTCCACCTCCGGATGGGGAAAGCCGTACCGGTTGCGCCGCCCCACGCAGAACACCGCGTGACGCGGCCGCGTGCGGGCCAGCAGCGGCGCGGTGGAGGAGGTGCGCGAGCCATGATGCGGCACCTTCAACACCGTCACCGTCCCCACGGCCTCCTCGAGCGCGGCCTCGCCGTCCTCCTCGACGTCGCCCGCCAGCAGCACGGTGACGTCGCCATGGCGCACGCGCAGCACCACGCTCCGGTCGTTCGCGCCCTCCATCAACTCCCGGTCCACCGGAGGCCCCAGCACCTCCAGCGTCGCCTCGCCCAGGGTGAAGGAGGGATGCCCCACCTGCACCTCTTCCACCACCGCGCCTCGCGCGGCCGCCACGACGCGCCGGGAGAGGGGACCGTCGGTCGTGCCCGCGGACAGCCACAGCCGTTCGGCGGGCACCTGTGCCAGCGTCGACACCAGCCCGAGCGCATGGTCCGGATGCGGATGCGACAGCACCGCGAGGTCCAGACGTGACACGCCTTCGGCTTTGAGGAAGGGCAGCACGAAGCGCTCCCCGGTGTCCGCGCCCTCCGGGACGCCGCCACCGTCCACCAGCGCATGGTGGCCCCGCGAGCGCAGCACCACCGCGTCCCCCTGGCCCACCGACAGGAACGTGATGCGCAGCGCGGGCTCCGGGGCAAGCCCGGGAAGCAGCACGGCGCCCAGGAGGGCCAGCGGCGTGAGCACGCCCACGTAGCGCCAGCGTCCCGAACCGAGCGCCCAGCACGAAAGCCCCACCGCGTAGGCGAGGGCCAGGAGCGACCCCAGGCCGGGCACCTCCACCGCCGCGAAGGGCACCGACGCAAAGCCTCGCGTCAGCGCCAGCAGCAGCTCCGACGCCCACGCGCCCGCCCACAGCACCGGGGTCGCCAGCACCGGGGCCACGACGAAGAGCGCCGCGCCTCCGGCCGCGAGCCCGGTGAGCACGCCACACAGGGGCAGGGCGATGATGTTGGACACGAGCCCCGCCAGGCTCACGCGCCCGAACGCCGCCGCCACCACGGGCAGCCCCACCAGGGTCGCCGCGGCGCTCGCGCACAGAGTCTGCGCCACCGTCTCCTTCGCCTGCGCGGCCCAGCGCTTCAGCCTACGGGGCTCGGAAGGGTCGGGTCGGTCCACCGGCAGGGCCTCGCGCAGCGCGGGCGACAGCAACACCAGTCCCAGCACGGCGAGGAACGACAGCCGGAGCGACAGGTCCACCACGCTGGAAGGCGTCCACGCCACCAGCACGAGCGCCGCGAGCGACAGTCCGTTGAGCCCGTCCGCGCGCCGCCACAGGCCCAGCCCCAGCAACACCGCCGTGGCCATCACCGCCGAGCGCACCGCCGGGGCCTGGTTCCCCGTGAACAGCACATAGGCCCAGACGAAGGGCACCGCCGCCGGGGCCGCCACCCGCCGCGCCTCCAGCCCGCGCCACCGCCCGCCCAACCGCACCAGGCCCCGTCTCAGGAGTGCCAGCGTCATCAGGGCCAGCGCCGCCACATGCAGCCCGCTGACGCTGAGCACATGCGCGAGCCCCGCCCGCGAGAACGCATCCTCCCAGGCGTCATCCAGCTCCGCGCGCTGCCCGGCCGCCAGCGTGAGGAACAGCGCCGTCGCGTCGGGGGACGGCGCCACCCGCCGCACCGCCAGCGCCAGCCGCCCGCGCAGATCCTCCAGCGTCAGTCGCCATGCCGGGGCAGGGGAGAGCACCAGCAGCCGCCCCGGGTTGAAGCCCCCCGTGAAGGCCACGCCCTGCCGCCGCCGCGCCGACGCGAAGTCCCGCTCGCCCGGATTGGATGGAGGCGCATCCGGGAGGAGCCGCGCCTCCACCCGCACCCGTTGTCCGGGCTGAAGGTCCAGGCCCTCACCCCGGCCAGAGAGGCTCGCGCGGAAGCGGGCGGCGACCTCCGGACCCGTGGGCGGGCCTGCCCGGGCCACCGCGAGCCGCAGCCGGGTGGCGCCATCGAAGCGCTCCACGCGCTCCAATTCACCCTCCAGCAGCGCGGGGCCACCCTCCACGAGCGCCGGGGGGACCTCCACCCGGGCTTCAAAACCGGAAAGCCCCGCGCCCGTGAAGGCGAGTGCGACCAGCACCGCGAGATGGGCTCCCGGCAACGGACCGAGCGCCGTTCCCACCAGTCCCAGACAAAGCGCGCAGAGGAGAAATACCCCGGCGGCGCTCCCTGTTCCGGTTGCCCAGAGGGCGCCGAGCGTGAGGCTCAGCGCTGGAAAAAACAAAGGACGTGTGCCCAGGTCGCGCCACGCATAACGAACCAACACCCACCCCCACCTACCACCGTGTTCGTCCTGCGGCGCTCGTACTCTGAGCCCTTCCGCACACAAAACCGGACACGGTAGTGCGGCCCGCTTCGGCGGGTCAAGGCGATTTCGTTGCCCGTGGATGTGGTTTGTGGTAGTAGTGGCCGGCTTGAAGGCCGGGGTCGAAGCTTTCTCCAAGGAGGCAGTTAGTGCAGACCAGCTTCAAGACTGGTGACAAGGCGGTTTATCCGGGCCAGGGCGTCGGCGAGGTGATGGGCATCGAGCACACCGAGGTCGCCGGGCAGCGCCAGTCGTTCTACGTGCTGCGCATCCTGGAGAACGGGATGCGGATCATGATCCCCATCAACAAGGTCGGTTCCGTCGGCCTTCGGGAGATCATCAGCGAGGAGGACGTCAAGCAGGTCTACTCCATCCTTCGCGAGAAGGACATCTCGGTGGATTCGACGACGTGGAACCGTCGCTACCGCGAGTACATGGAGAAGATCAAGACGGGCTCCGTCTTCGAAATCGCGGAGGTGCTGCGCGACCTGTACCTGCTCAAGGGTGACAAGGACCTGTCGTTCGGCGAGCGCAAGATGCTCGACACGGCACGCTCCCTGCTCATCAAGGAGCTGTCGCTGGCCAAGGACTGCACCGAGGAAGAGGTCGAGTCCGACCTGAAGAAGATCTTCAACCTCGCCTGATGTCTTCGAAGTGCGGCGGGCCACGTGGCCGCCGCGCTCGCATCCCGCGCCCCGGGTTCCCTCGTTGGGACTCGGGGCGTCGTGTTTCTGGAGTGCGCCCCGGGCGGAGCGCCGCGCTTCACTGCGCTGACGGGGTGCCCCGCGCCTCGAGCGCCGCCAGTTGGGCGCGGGCCTCGGCGTTGCTGTCGTCGTGCTTGAGGGCCGAGGTGAAGGCCGCGCGCGCGTCGGACCAGCGGCTGGCCCGGACGGCATCCTTGCCGGAGTTCAGGTAGAGGCCGGCGAGCTGGCGGCGGAGCGCGGCCCCGTGGGTGCTCCATCCGTGGGCGATTTCCTGGTCCAGCCGCACGGCGGCGCTGAGCGCGTCAATCGCCCGGGGACCCTCGTTCCGGTCCAGCGCGCTCTGGGCGGTGTCCCGGGCGGCCTGGAAGCGGGTGATGTGCTGCACCAGGGGTGCGAGGTTCGCGCGCCGCGCCAGGGTCAGGGCCCCCGAGACGTCGCCGGACTCGTAGCGGGTGATGATGGCCTCGCGCGCACTCTCGTCCGGGGAGCCTGTCGTCGCGGCGGCCACCGGGTTCTTCCGGGCCGTCGAGGTCGCCTTCCGTGAAGCCTGGGCGTCATCGCGAGCCACGCCCGTTGCGCCGGAGTCCGGCTCCGCGCCCTTCGCTGACGTCGTGCTCGCCTGCTGGCCCCGGGCGATGTCGGTCGCGCCAGGCGTCTCCCCGGCCTTCGCGGGGGCGTGCAGACCCCGGGCGATGTCGGTCGCGCTGGGAGCCTCGCCGGCCTTCGCGGACGCCGTCCCCGCACGCTGTGCCTCCGTGCCGTCCGTAGAACCGGGGAGCGGGGACGCCATGCCAGTAGCAGGCTCTCCAGAAGCAGCGGCAGGCACCACGGATCCGGAAGGGTCCGCGCCTTGTGCCTCCACTCCCGTGTCCGCACTCACGGCCTTCGCCGGACTCTTCGCGGCATGCGTGCCCACGCCCTTCGCGGACGTCCCTTCCGTCGCGGTCCGTGCGGGCGACGCGTCCGTCATGCTCATGGCCACCAGGCTGATCAACGCCGCCACCGCGGAGCCCACGACGGCCGCCGCCAGGGCCACGACGACGACGCCCACCGGCCGCTTCCCACCGCGCGGAAGGAGGGGATCCAACGCGGTCTTGATCTCCATCGGAGGGGCGCCCGAACCGCGCAGGCGCAGCATCGCGTTGCCCAGGCTCAGCTCGTCTCCGGGGCGGATCTCCACCTCGCCCTTGATGCGCGAGCGGTTGACGAACGTGCCGTTCTGGCTGCCCAGGTCACGCACCGCGAACGTATTGCCGCGACGGGTGAGCTGCGCATGGCGCCGGCTGATGGACGCGTGCTGGAGCCGCAGGTCGGACGTGGAGGAACGCCCCAGCGTGATGGAGCCCTGGTGCAGCGGCACCAACTGTCCCGCACCCGGCCCCCGCTCCACGTACAGGAACGCGGGCGCCAGCCCCGGCTCTGAGTACTCCTTCTGCCAGTCGTAGCGGGGCGACAGCTCCCGGTCGGACTTCGACCGCTCGCCCGGCCCCCGCCGCTTCACCTTCCGGGACCCCGCCGGATACTGGGGCACCCGTTGCGGGCGCGGATCATCCGCCTGGAGGGGCGCCACCTCGTCGTCGTCGAACGGCAGCTCCTCCGCCGGGTCGTCCTTGGTCGCCTGCTGCCCCGGCGGGCGGGGAGGGCGTGGGGGACGCTTGGGATTCGGCGGAGCCATGCGGGACATTCTCCCAGGTTGCGGGGCCGCGAACAGGGCCCCTGCCGGCGTTTCCGTGGCTGTCCAACGCTTCCGGCGTCAAAGGCTGGCCTGTGTGGGACGGGGGATCCTAGAGTGTGTACCGCGTCGCGCAAGTGCCGCGCCCGCCCCGCTCCCCAGGAGGACCCTCCACCGTGGCCCCCCCATCCATCCGGCTCTTCAACACGATGTCCATGCAGAAGGAGCCGCTGGAGCCGCTCGTGCCCGGCGAGGTGAAGGTCTACGTCTGTGGGCCTACGGTCTACAGCTACATCCATATCGGGAACGCGCGCACCTTCACGTCCTTTGACGTGGTGGTCCGCTACCTGCGCTACCGGGGCTTCAAGGTGACGTACGTGCGCAACTACACGGACGTCGACGACAAGATCATCAAGGCCGCGCATGAGACGGGGGAGTCCCCCGTGGAGCTCGCGTCGCGCTTCGTGGAGATCTTCCGCGAGGACACCCGCGCCCTGCACCTGCGAGAGCCGGACGTGTCCCCGCGCGTGAGCGAGACGATTCCGGAGATCGTCGCCCTCATCCAGACGCTGGTGGACAAGGGCTTCGCCTACGAGGCGAAGGGCGACGTGTACTTCGCGGTCAGCAAGGACGAGGACTACGCGAAGCTGTCCAAGCGCCACCTGGACGAGCTGTGCCAGGGCGAGCGCGTGCACCCCGGGGAGCTCAAGCGCGAACCCCTGGACTTCGCCCTGTGGAAGGCGGCGAAGCCCGGTGAGCCGTCGTGGGACAGCCCGTGGGGCAAGGGCCGTCCGGGCTGGCACATCGAGTGCTCCGCGATGAGCGAGAAGTTCCTGGGCCGCTCGTTCGACATCCACGGCGGGGCGTTGGACCTCATCTTCCCCCACCACGAGAACGAGATCGCCCAGAGCGAGTCCTCCACCGGCCAGCAGATGGCGAAGTACTGGATGCACTGCGGCTTCCTGGACCTGGAAGGCGCGAAGATGTCCAAGTCGCTGGGCAACGTGGTGCGCCTGCGCGACGCGCTCGCCAAGGTGGACGCGGAAGCGCTGCGCTTCTTCTTCGTCTCCACGCACTACCGCCACCCGCTGAGCTTCGGGGAGAAGGCGCTCCAGGACGCGGAGATGCGCATGGAGTACTTCTACGAAACGCTGCGCAAGGTGGACGAGCGCGTGGCGGGCAAGGACTTCGGCAAGGGCCCGCTGCACGGCGACCCCGCGCGTTTCCTCACGGAGTTCGAGTCCTCCATGGACGACGACTTCAACACCGCCGGAGCGCTGGGTGCGCTGTCGGGTCAGTTCGGGTTGATGAACGAGCTCACCGACAAGCCGCCCGTGAAGGACAAGGCGCTGGTGGGCCGCACCCTCCAGGCCCTGCGCGAGCAGGTGCGTGAAGCCTCCCGCGTGCTGGGCCTCTTCGAGGACGACCCGGCGGACTGGCTCCTGCGCCGTCGTGACCGCGCGGTACGCGAGCGGGGTATCGACGTGGCGGAGGTGGAGCGGTTGCTCGCCGAGCGGACCGCCGCGCGTGCCGCGAAGGACTTCGCCGCGGCCGACCGCGTGCGCACCAGCCTCAAGGAACTCGGCGTGGACATCATGGACACGCCTGGCGGCACCACGTGGAAGGTGGCGGCGCCCGCCTCCTGAAAACCCGCTGGGGGCGCCCTGGCCAGCCATGCTAGGCCAGGGCGCATGAGGCTCCTCCCGGCGCACCTCCTCGTCCTGTTCGTCGCCCTGTCTTCAACGTCCGCCGTCGCGGCGGGCGCTGCCTCCCCCACGTCCCAGGAGAAGGTGGCCCAGCAGGCCATCACCCAGGACGTGCTGCGCGCGCACGTGCGCTTCCTGGCGAGCGACCTGCTGGAGGGACGAGGCCCCGGCACGCGTGGCGACGCGCTGGCGCGGGAGTACATCGCCGCGCAGTTCGAGGAACTGGGCCTGAAGCCGGGCGCTCCGGACGGAAGCTACCTGCAGCGCTTCGACCTGATGGGAATCAACAGCCATCCGGGTGCGATGACGTTCCAGGCGAAGTCAGGCCGGCTGGAGCTCAAGACCCGCGAGGACTTCATCGCCGTGTCCGGCGTGCAGGCCCCGGAGGCGAAGCTGGACGCGTCCGAGCTCGTGTTCGTGGGCTACGGCATCGTCGCGCCGGAGTACCAGTGGGACGACTTCAAGGGCATGGACCTGAAGGGCAAGACGCTGGTCATCCTCAACAACGACCCGGAGGATGATCCGCGCCTGTTCGCGGGCAAGACGCGCCTCTGGTACGGCCGCTGGGACTACAAATACGAGCAGGCGGCGAAGACGGGCGCGGCGGGCGCCATCATCATCCACACCACGCCCAGCGCGGGCTACCCCTGGCAGGTGGTGCGCACGTCGTGGACGGGTGAGCAGTTCGAACTGCCCGCCGGTGACGCGCCCCGCCTTCAGGTGAAGGCGTGGACCACCGAGGACGCCACGAAGCAGGTGATGAAGCTCGCGGGGCACGACCTGGACGCGCTGCGCGCCGCCGCGCAGTCGCGGGACTTCCGCCCGGTGCCGCTGGGCGTGACGCTGTCCTTGCGCATCACCAGCGAGGTGCACCGCCGGCCCACGGCCAACGTCCTGGGCCTGTTGCCGGGCAGCGACCCCGTGCTGTCGAAGGAGGTGGTGCTCTACACCGCGCACCATGATCACCTGGGCAAGAAGGACGACGGCAAGCCCGGCGACGACGTCATCTACAACGGCGCGGTGGACAACGCGTCTGGCGTGGCCGCGATGCTCGCCGTGGCCCGGGCCTTCTCCGTGCTACCCACGGCCCCGCGCCGCTCCATCCTCTTCGCCGCCGTGGCCGCGGAGGAGTACGGCCTGCTGGGCTCCGCGTACCTGGCCGAACACCCGCCGGTGCCCACGGGCCGCATCGCCGCGAACGTCAACGTGGACGGCGCCAACATCCTGGGGCGCACGCGCGACATCACCGTCATCGGCCTGGGCAAGTCCAGCCTGGATGGCTTCGTCACCGCGATGGCGAAGACGCAGGGGCGCACGGTAAAGGCGGATCAGCTCTCCGACCGCGGCTTCTTCTACCGGTCGGATCAATTCAACTTCGCGCGCATGGGCATCCCGGCGGCCTACTTCGGCAGCGGCATGGACTTCATCGGCAAGCCGGAAGGCTGGGGCCGCGCACAGCGGGGGGAGTGGGAGCTGAAGCACTACCACCAGCCCTCCGACGAGCTGCGGCCGGAGTGGGACCTCTCCGGCGCCGTGGAGGACACCCGGCTCTTCTTCCTGGTGGGCTCCCAGGTGGCGCGCGCGAAGGAGATGCCGAAGTGGAACAAGGGGGACGAATTCGAGGCCGCCCGCCTGAAGTCCCTGGAGGCACTGAAGGGGGCGCCCAGGAAGTAGGGCAGCGGCCGCCGCACTGACCGTCTTTTGGCGGACGGGCATGCACGAAGGTTCAGTATGGGAGCAGCCGGGATGTTAGATCGCTGCCCATGCCGGAGTTCCAACTCGTCAGTGACCATTCGCCCCAGGGCGACCAGCCCAGGGCCATCGGTGAGTTGACCGAGGGCCTGCTGCGCGGCGACCGCTACCAGACCCTGCTGGGCGTCACCGGTTCGGGCAAGACGTTCACGATGGCGAACCTCATCGCCAACGTGCAGCGGCCCTCGCTGGTCATCGCGCACAACAAGACGCTGGCCGCGCAGCTCTACGGTGAGTTCAAGGGCCTGTTCCCGAACAACGCCGTCGAATACTTCGTCTCCTACTACGACTACTACCAGCCCGAGGCCTACGTTCCGTCGACGGACACCTTCATCGAGAAGGACTCGTCCATCAACGAGAACATCGAACGGATGCGCCACTCCGCGACGCACAGCCTGCGCACGCGCGACGACGTCATCATCGTGGCCAGCGTGTCCTGCATCTACGGCCTGGGCGCCGCGCGCAGCTACGTGGACCTGGCCATCCGCGCGCAGGTGGGCGAGGACATGGGCCGCGACGGCTTCATGCGCAAGCTCGTGGAGGCCCAGTACGAGCGCAACGACCTGGACTTCCACCGCGGCACCTTCCGCGCCCGGGGCGACACCGTGGAGGTGTTCCCCATCTACGAGGAGGAGCGCGCCGTGCGCGTCAGCTTCTTCGGCGACGAGGTGGAGCGCATCACCGAATTCGACCCGCTGCGCGGCGTGACGCTGGGGCAGTTGGAGAAGATCGTCATCTTCCCCGCCAGCCACTACGTCGCGGGCCCGGATGCGCGCCAGAGCGCCATGCGCACCATCCGCGAGGAGCTGGCCAGCCAACTGCAAATCTTCAAGGCGGAAGGCAAGCTGCTGGAGGCGCAGCGGCTGGAGCAGCGCACCATGTTCGACCTGGAGATGATTGAACAGGTCGGTTACTGCAACGGCATCGAGAACTATTCGCGCCACTTCACCGGGAGAGCGCCGGGCGAGTCGGCCCCGTGCCTCATCGACTACTTCCCGCGCAACATGCTGGTGCTCATCGACGAGAGCCACCAGACGGTGTCCCAGATTGGGGCCATGTACCGAGGCGACCGCGCGCGCAAGGAGACGCTGGTCAACTTCGGCTTCCGCATGCCCAGCGCGCTGGACAACCGGCCGCTGAAGTTCGTGGAGTTCGAGGAGATGGTGCAGCAGGCCGTCTTCGTCTCCGCGACGCCCGCTGAGTACGAGCTCCAGAAGTCCAAGGGCGTGGTGGTGGAGCAGATCATCCGCCCCACCGGCCTCATCGACCCTGAGGTGGAGACGCGCCCCGCCGGCAACCAGGTGGACGACCTGCTGGAAGAGGTCCGCGTGCGCGTGTCGCGCAAGGAGCGCGTGCTGGTGACGACGCTCACCAAGCGCATGGCGGAGGACCTCACCGAGTACTACAACGACGTGGGCGTGAAGGTGCGCTACCTGCACTCGGACATCGACGCCATCCAGCGCATGGCCATCATCCGCGACCTGCGCCGGGGTGAGTTCGACGTGCTCGTGGGCATCAACCTGCTGCGTGAGGGCCTGGACATCCCGGAGGTGTCGCTCGTCGCCATCCTCGACGCGGACAAGGAAGGCTTCCTGCGCAGCCACGTGTCGCTCATCCAGACCATCGGCCGCGCGGCGCGCAACCTGAACGGGCGCGTCATCATGTACGCGGACCAGATGACCGACTCCATGAAGCGGGCCATCGAGGAGACGTCCCGCCGTCGCACCATCCAGACCGCCTACAACACCGAACACGGCATCACGCCGCGTTCGGTGAAGAGCAACATCCAGAACTTCTCCGAGAACATCCCGGACTACGACGCGCAGGCCGGCGCGCTGCCCATGGCGGCGGAAGGCGAGAACGACCTGCTGGAGGCCAAGGAGATCAAACGCCTCATCGCGGAGTTCAACCAGGAGATGCTCAAGGCCGCGGACGACATGCAGTTCGAGAAGGCCGCCGAGTTCCGCGACCGCGTCCAGCTGCTCAAGGACATGGACCTGGGCCTGAAGCCCCCGTCGCGGTCGCTCCTGCGCGCGCCGCCCAAGGCGGTGGACGCGCCGGGCACCACCCCGAAGAAGGGGGGGCGTGGCCGTGGGCGTCCGTCGGGCGGGGGTTCGTCCGGCGGGACTTCAGGCGGTTCCCCGGGCAAGCCGTCCGGCCGCTCGCGGGCGAAGAACTAGGAGCCATTCCGCATGGACATCCGGCTGCAGGAGAAGCTGGACGCGCTGCCCACCGAGCCCGGCGTGTACCTGATGAAGGACAAGCGCGGGCAGATCATCTACGTCGGCAAGGCCATCAACCTTCGCAGCCGGGTGCGCAGCTACTTCAACCGCTCCGGTGACACCCGCGTCTTCGTGTCCATGCTGGACACGATGCTGGGCGACCTGGAGACGGTGCTCGTCCACAACGAGAAGGAAGCCCTCCTCCTCGAAAACGAGCTCATCAAGAAGCACAAGCCGCGCTTCAACGTCCTGCTCAAGGACGACAAGCAGTTCATCTCCCTGCGCCTGGACCGCCACCAGCCGTTCCCCCGGCTGGAGGTGGTGCGCAAGTACGAGAAGGACGGCGCGCGTTACTTCGGCCCGTACTCCAGCGCGGGCGCCATCCGCGAAACGCTGCGCCTCATCAACCGCTTCTTCCAGTTGCGCACCTGCACGGACCACGTGCTGGCCAACCGCAAGCGGCCGTGCCTGCTCCATCAAATCGGGCGGTGCCCGGCCCCGTGCGTCTTCCCGGTGTCCCAGGAGGACTACCGCAAGAGCGTGGACGAGGTGGCCATGTTCCTGGAGGGCAAGGCGGGGGAGCTCACCGAAGGGCTGCGCATGCGCATGAAACGCGCTGCGTCCGAACTGAAGTTCGAGGAGGCCGCGCGGGTGCGCGACCAGCTGCTCGCCATTGAACGCAGCCTGGAGCGCCAGAAGGTGGCGACCAGCGACTTCAAGGACCAGGACGTGTTCGCCTTCTACCGCGAGGGCGACCGCATCCTGTTCTACGTGCTGCACGTGCGGCAGGGCCGGCTCAACGGCGGCCAGGCCTTTCCCTTCGGCAGCCAGGAGTTCCCGGACGACGAGCTGCTCGCCTCGTTCGTGAACCTCTACTACGACCAGGGCGGCTTCGTGCCGGAGGAGGTGCTGCTGCCCCTGGAGCCCGGCGACGGCACCGACGGCCTGGAGGCCCTGCTCACCGAGCGCCGGGGCGACCGCGTGCGCGTGTTCGTCCCCAAGCGCGGGGAGAAGCATGAACTGGTGAACATGGCGGTGAAGAACGCGGAGCAGGCGTTCGTGGAGCGCAAGCGGACGAAGGACGAGACGGACACGGTGCTCTCGCGGCTCCAGTCCAAGCTGGGCCTGCGCAACTTCCCGCGCCGGATGGAGTGCTACGACATCTCCCACTTCCAGAGCTCCTCCATCGTCGCCTCGCAGGTGGCGGTGACGGACGGGGAGACGGACAAGTCGCGCTACCGCAAATACAAGATCAAGACGGTGGACAAGCAGGACGACTTCGCCAGCATGTACGAGGTCATCACCCGCCGGCTCAAGCGGGGCCTGGAGGATGGGGACCTGCCGGACCTGCTCGTCATCGACGGTGGCAAGGGGCAGCTGGCCAGCGCGCACGCGGCCATGAAGGACCTGGGCGTGCAGGGCGTGGACGTGGTGGGCCTGGCCAAGAGCCGCGATCAGGAAGTCTTCGACCGCGACGCGGAGAGCGCGAAGAGCCCCGAGCGCGTCTTCGTCCTGGGCCGCAAGGACCCCATCGTCCTGCCCCAGAACTCAGCGGAAATGTTCATGCTCACGCGCATGCGTGACGAAGCCCACCGCTTCGCCATCACCTTTCAGGGCAAGTCCATGCGAAAGAGCGCCATGCGTTCGGCGCTGGAGGACATCCCCGGCGTGGGCGAAGGCCGGCGGAAGATGTTGCTGCGCCACTTCGGTTCTCTCAAGCGGGTGGGGGACGCCAGCATCGAGGAGCTGGCCGAGGTCGTGGGCCCGGCGATGGCCGAACGCGTCCACGCAGGGCTGCATGGCGACCCGGAGGACGACTCCGAGGACCCCGTGCGCGAAGCCAGCCTGGACGACGCGAGCGAACCCGGGGCCGAAAAAGCAGCGCACGAAAAAGCGGATGGAGGGTCGCCACCGGGTACGGCATGATTAAGTTCCGGTTCGGACGCCGGGGGGGCTGGCCGCTGGAACCCGCGACGTTCCTAGGGTTTTTCATTGCGACCATGCTCGGCGCTGTTTTATAGCGGTTGAAGATCCGAGCACGTTTGAAGAGGACGAGGACCGACATGAGGCTGTATCCGAAGGTGATCCCGATCATCTCGCGCGAGGCCATTCAGCAGCTCATGCAGGACGGGGACATCGAGGTGGAGCCGATGCGCGTGGCTGACGCCGAGATGGACCTCTCCGCCATCATGCGCGAGTACCTCGCCAACGAAGAGCGTGTGAACCAGGCGACGCGAGAGGCCCTGGAGCGTCGGGGATATGACTACTCCAAGTTCAACCAGGTGAAGCGCGAGATGGCGGATGTGCGCGGCTTCAAGATGGGGGACGAGGGCATCGAGTACGTCATCAACCAGATGATCGAATTCCTGCTCATCAGCCGGAACGTGGAGGAGGTCTTCTCCGCCGATAACATCCTGCGTCAGAAGATGTTCCAGGGAATGAAGAAGCACCTGGACGTGGACGACGAGATCGACCGGGAAGCTCGCTCGCGGCTGAAGCACCTGCAGGAAGGCACGAGCGCCTTCGACATCGAGTACAACAAGACCGTCGAGCAGATCCGCCGCGCCCGCGGTCTCATTTAGTTCCGGGGCGTGCCACGGCCCGCTCCGCTGCCTACCTTCAACTTCAAGGGAGGCAGCGTCGATGGCGGGTTCAATCCTCACGAGCATTCTGATGTCCGGTGTCCTGGCGGCGGCGCCAGGGGGCGACGGGTTCACGTTCGAGGGCCGGCAGGCCAGCGCGAGGGCCGACCAGCCGGGCGGGTACTTCATCCAGGGGCCGCTTCCTTTCAGTGACCTGGCCGAGCGCGGCACGGGGCAGGCGTCCCTTTCCGTGGAGGATCGCGTGGGCATGGCCAACGCGACCTTCGGGGACAAGGCGCAGCTCAGCGCGAACCTGCGCATCGGGGGGGCGGACTACCGCGTGGAGCTGACGCAGACGGGGTTTCCGCCCGCCCAGGCGATGGCGCGGGCCCTTGAAGGGCCGCTTCCCCGGCCTCCTCCGCACCTCATCGAAGGCGGCGTGCTGATGGGAACTCCGCTCTATGGCGACAGCGGCCTCGGGTGGCGCGCGACGACGCGGGCGCACGCGGCGATGGCCGTCTGGGGCATTGGCAGCGTGTGGCGCAACGGGACGCTGCTGACGGATTCAGCGCTGGTGCATGCGGCGGCGCTGGACGCGGGCACGTTCGCGGACGACGACACCAAGCGCATCCTGCGCGAGGCGCGTCCGGGTGACGCGGAGCTGGTGGTGGTGGTGTGGAACCTGCCGGCGCAGCAGGAGCCGCGCGGGTTCCTCCAGTTCGTCTTCGACGAGGTCGCCATCAACGTGGATGGCGTGCCGGTGCCGTCCGTGGCGGTGGTGCCGAGCGAAGGGGAACTGCCGGCCTACCTGGCGGGTCTCACGCCGGTGCTGCCCACGGCGTTCCCGGCGGCAGTGGCTCCGATGTCTCCTCCGAACTTCGCTCCGGCCACGCAGGGCACGGGTGGCAGTGGCACGGCGGGGAGGACGTCGGGCACGGGGCCGGTGGGCTCCACCGTGACGACGAGCGTGGCGACGGTGCTGTCGCTGCCGTCGGATTCGTCCCCCACCTACAGCGGTTCGTTCGCGCCGTCCGCGCCGACGAATCCGCCCGCGTTCGTGTCGGGGGGGGCGCCGGGCTCCATGGACACGGTGGGGCAGGGGACGTTCGCCACGCCGCCCACCGTGGGAGGTGGGTCGGTGGGGGGCTTCACCACGCCGCAGGTGTCCGCGCCGGACTTCAACAACTTCGTGGGCACCAGCCAGGTGAGCCCGGGCATCCTCGCCACGGTGCCGCCGCTGTCGCAGTCCTCCAGCACGCCGCTGTCGCCCCTCCTGGGAACGCCCGCGCCGCTGAACACCGGCACTCCCTCGCCGCTCCTGAGTACGCCCACGCCGCTGAACGCCGGCACTCCCACGCCGCTCCTGAGTACGCCCGCGCCGCTGAATTCGTCGCCGAGCATCGCACTGCCTTCCACGTCCGCGCCGGCCAACGCCGCGCCCGCGACAGGCGCTCCGGCGGCCCCGGCCGGGCGCTGACGCGGCTTCGAGCACGCGAGGGCCGGGGCCTCGAAGCCTCCGGCCCTCCTGGTGTCTCGCGGGTGCGCTCCGGGAGCAGCAGGCTGTCGCCGCCCCCTTGCGCTGGCGTGGGCGTTTCGCACCAGAGGGCAGGGGGTGGGAAAATTGACCGGACGCTACGCGCCTGTAGCGTCCTGGACATGCCCTCTCCCGTCGCAGCCCTCGCCACCACCGCGATGTTGCGCCGCACCGACCCCGTCAGCGGGGCGGTGGAGCGTCTGGCCCAGGCGCTGCCCGCGCGCGCGGACGCCACCGTCCTCCTGGACTTCGTGGAGGACGACCTTCGCGAGGGATTGGATGCGCTGGGCGATGTGCAGGCCCACTTCCACGACCTGCTCCAGGCCCTCCAGCGCGACACGCTCACGCCGGGCGCCCTGCTGAACGCGGGCGAGGACCTCCACGTGCTCCAGCGCCTGGAGGACCTGCACGAAGCGGTAACGCACCTGCGCCGCCGGATGTCCCAGGCCGCCGGGATGATTCGCCGCGGGTAGCCGTCGGAGGGCCCCTAAAGCGACTGGAGGAAGCGCACCAGCGCGGCCCGGTCGCTCGCGGACAGGGCGCGGAAGCCCTCGCGGGCCCGCTCCGCTTCGCCGCCGTGCCACAGCACGGCCTCTTCCAGCGTGCGTGCGCGCCCGTCGTGCAGCCAGCCCGAGTACGGAAGAATCGTGTGCGTCAGGCCCAGGCCCCACAGGGGCGCGGTGCGCCACTCGGCTCCGGTCGCATCTCCATCCGGCCGCCCATCCGCGAGCCCCGGCCCCAGGTCATGCAGCAGCAGGTCCGAATAGGGGTGGATGCGCTGGTGGGCCAGCTCCGCCACCGGATGCTCGCCCGTCTCCAGCGTGTCGCGGTGACAGGTGACGCAGCCCAGGTCCCGGAACTTCGCCTCGCCACGCTTCACCGTCGCGTCGGCCAACGCCGTGCGCGCCGGCACCCCCAGGGACTGCGCGTAGAAGACCGCCGCGTCCAGCGTGTCCTG
The DNA here is from genome assembly GCF_026626765.1 of Corallococcus sp. bb12-1. NCBI lineage: Bacteria > Pseudomonadati > Myxococcota > Myxococcia > Myxococcales > Myxococcaceae > Corallococcus > Corallococcus sp. bb12-1. The sequence goes on from NZ_JAPNJZ010000024.1 coordinate 372,012, forward strand.
GGGCAGTTCGAAGGTGCCGTCCGCGTCCGGGAAGAGGGGATTCGAAACCCCCATGTCGTTGAAGTACGCCTCCGCTGACTGCTGGTGCAGGTTGGGGCTGTTCGCCTTCCAGCCGAAGCGTCCCGGCGCGAGCGCACGCGCCTGCACGTCCCACACGGTGTTCAGCCGGCCGGACACCCCATCGCCGTTCGCGTCGGCGGGGTCCTCGAGCGCCCGCAGCGTATCCAGCGCCACCGCTTCCAGCAGCCCCAGGCCCACCACCGGCGGCGGCAGGCGCAGCGACATCCGCATGTTCGCGGGAGGTGACGACCCGTCCGGCAGCACGATGGCCACGCGCGGCGAGCGCAGGCCGTACGCCGTGCCGTCCGCGTACGTCCCCGCGCTCTCCACCCACGACAGCGTCACGCTGGCTTCGGGCGCTGCGCCGTACACGGCCTGGTCTTGAATCTGGAAGCCCAGCCCCGGCACCGGCACCGCGCCGTGGGGATGCTCCGGCGTGCCGTCCGGAAGGCTCACGCGCACCAGCAACTGCGTGCGCTGCGGGCCCCCGCCCATCACCGGCATGCCCCGGCCGTTGCGCAGGTGGCAGCCGTTGCACGAGGTGTTGTTGTACGCGGGCCCCAGCCCCGGGTTCACTGGGGCGGGGCCGGACACGAAGACGGCCGCGAAGGCCGCGTCGCCCTCGCGGTGCAGCGCTTCGTGTTCCGCGGTGAGGTTGGGGGCGGCATACGCGAACGCCCGCGACGTGCGGTCGTCGATGGTGGTGGCGCCCCCCGCGCGCGGGGCCTCTGGAGCCTCGGGTTCGCTGTCGCCGCAGCCTGCAAACCACAGCAGCGCCCCAAGTCCCAGTGCCCGTCGCATCGCATTCCCCCGGTCCGACATCAGGGCAGGATGACAGCCTTCACGTCCACCTGGAAGGTGTCGTGCAGCTTGCGGATGGCCTCCTGCGCCCCTTCGATTTCATCCGCGGAAGCCGGGTCCTTGATGGACTTCGGGAACGGCTCCGGCACCTTGCCCAGCGCCGTGATGGCCGCCGCGAGCTCCGCCTTCACGCGCATGTCCAGCGCCGAGTCGCGCGCCTTCACGACGTCCGACATGGACAGGCCCTTGGCGGCGACGCCCGGCATGTGGCCCAGGTAGACGTTCTCCACGCTGTGCATGTTGTTGGTGAAGTCCGACAGCGAGTTGAGCGCGAACTGGCTCTCCACCAGGTTCTCGTCCTTCGCGTCGTACGGGTCGGCGATCTTCCCGTTGGCCACCTCGTCCAGGATGACCAGGATGCCGCCCAGCATCTCCTGCGCGCCGTCCTCCACCGTGGGGTACACGGTGTTGCCCGCCTCACCGGCCTTGGCCAGCGTGTCGCGGTACGGGGCCTTGCCGTCCACGCCCGTCGTCCACGAGGCCGCCAGGTTGCCGGACACCGCCTTCAGCTCCGCGGTGAGCGCGAGCAGGTACTCGAACTGCCGCGCGTTGAAGTCCTCCGGCTTCTTCGTCACGCCCTCGCCGAAGAGCAGGTACTCCGTGGTGTGGTAGCCCTTCTGCGTCTCCTGCAGGTTGCTCACGTACGTCTGGGACAGCGTGTCGGAGTTGCCGAGCACCGCGTCCAGGTCCGTGCGGTTCACCGGCCAGCTGTCCAGCGCGGGATCCCACCCGTAGCTGTCCACCGGTCCGAAGAGGAACGCCTCGCTTTGCTCCCACGGCACGCGCGCGGCGAACCACGCGTCCTGCGCCGCCTTCAACGTCGCCGCGCCAGGCGTGTTCTTCAGCGCCCGCGCCGCCGCGTCCAATTCCACCATGCGCGTGGCGAGCTGGTTGTAGGTGGGCACCACCACCGCGTCCGCGAAGTTGATGACGAGCTGCTGATCCAACGACTCCAGGTCGCCGCCGTCGTCGTCATCGCCGCAGGCGCCCAGCACGAGCGCACCGCCAACCAGCAGGGAGAATTTCAGGGAACGCAAGGACATGGAGGACCCTTTCAGGGACGTGCTTTGCAACCGCGTTTCAATCAACTGGGGAAGGCCGTCAGTAGACGAAGCCCGTCGACATCCGGAGTGAGTTCTCCGGACGGAACGCGGACGAGCCCATTCGGCGCTGTCCGAAGTCGAGCTTGATGACGGCGAGGCCCGCGAGCGTGTAGCTGGTGCCCACGGTGTAGACGGTGCGCTCGAAGCGCGGGTTGTCGAACAGCTCCGCGCGAGGCCTGAACTGCGAATCCATGTAGTCCACGCGGACGTACGGCTCCAACCGGTGGTTGCCGTCCAGGCCCAGCGCGGGGGCGATGTTGTAGCCCAGCTCCCCCCACGCAGTGAGCGCGTTGTCGGACACCGGCGTGCGCAGCACATTGAGCAGGTTGGACAGACGCGCGTTGCGCGCGGACACCGCCGCGGCGTTGCCCAGGTGGCCGTACATCACCATCGCGTGCGCCCGCCAGCCGCCCCGGTTCACCGACAGGTGCGCGTCCGCGACGAACAGCGGCGCGCTCACGTAGCCGCACGGCGCCACCACGTTCGGGTTCGCGTCGTCGCACTGCTTCACCAGGTCCGGCTTGGGCCGGTTGCGCGTGGTGCCGCCGTAGTAGGCGGACACGCCGAAGATGAAGCCGGCAAAGCGCTTCACGTCCGCGCGCAGCACCGCCGCCAGGTCCGACGCGCGCACCAGTTCGAAGCGCTGCTGCAGGCCCGTGGCCACCCACGTGTTGGAGTTGAAGCCGGTGGAGTCCAGGCCGTTCACCACCTGCCCGGTGAGCCGCAGGCCCCAGGGGATGTCCAGCCGCAGCTGCATCCCCATGTCGTTCCACGTGTTGGGGATGATGCGCGTCTCCGCCTCGGAGCGGATGGTGCCCAGGTAGTCCGTGGGCCGGTAGTCCGCGAAGAGCGTGCCCACCGCGACGTAGAAGCGGCCCACCGAAATCTCCAGGTTCCGGCCCAGCTTCTTCGTCAGGTACAGCTCCTCCACCAGCGCTTCGCCCGCCTTCTCCACGTCGGTGTCGAACTCGCCGAACTCCTCGTACTCCAGCTCCAGCGCCGCGCCCGCGCCGCCGTGTTCGAACTCCACCTCGAACTCGGCCTCGATGCCGTACTCCGGCAGCCCCGCCTCCAGCTCCAGCACCAGGCGCGTTGTGTCGAAGACGAGCCGCGAGTCCTTCTGCGACCCGTTCGCCCGGTTCTGGTTCTCCCCGTAGTTGAAGTACGCGAACTGGAGGTCCGCGTAGGCGTTCACGTCCAGGTCCAGCTTCGGCTTGCTGCCCACCGTGATGACTTCGTTCTTCTCCGGCTCCCCGATGCGCGACTCGTCCATGAAGCGCCCCCGGCGCGACCGGCCTTCGTCATGGGCCCGGAAGGACTGCGCACGGGCCGCCAGCGGCAGCAGGAACAGGGGAGCGAACAGCAACGACAGCAGCGGGTTCAGGAGATGGGGGCGCATCGGAAGGCGCGCACCCTACGCCCCGGTTTTTGATTTTGCAAACCATTCTCATTTTGTGGAGCAATCAAAGCCCGCGCTCCCGGGGGAGGCGGGCCTTGGAGGCGGGGTTCAACCCCGCGTCACCACTTGAGATCTTCCTTGCCCTGGGCCGCCATGGGCTTCTCACCGGGGCGGGTGACACCTGAGAGGGTGAGGCGCACGGCGCCCAGGTCGATGGCGCCCACGGCGGCCAGGGGCAAGCGGCGCTCGTCGTCGGTGATCCACACGTGCACGTCGCGCGTCTGGGACGGCCGGTCCAGGCGCACGGCGGTGCCGGACAGGTGCCAGGCCTCGAACTCGCCCAGGGGCAGCGACACGTGTTCGCGCTCCACCACGGTGGCCGTCAGGCGCCACATGCGGCGGATGCCGTACACGTCGAAGCACACCGGCAGGTCCTTCTTCAGTGGCAACTGACGGATGAGGTAGATGGCGCCCGCGACGTCCAGGCCGTCCTTGTCCCAGGTGTAGTTGAACTGGCCCTTGGGCCGGTCCGCGATCTGGTAGTCCACCTTGACGCTGCGGTCCTGCGCGCCAAAGGCCACGTTCACCTTGCGGCGCTGCTCGTTCTCCACCGCGTCCTCGGTGTAGCGCGAAGGGCGCAGCGTGCGCGGGTGCAGGTAGCTGGTCGCGCTGCCGCGCACCCGGCGCACCTTGGAGAACAGGGTGTTCGTCTGGGCTTCCACCAGCACCGGCAGCGAACCGTTGGCCTGCCGCTGCACGCGCATGGTGAGCTTGCCCGCCTTGGCGCCCATGGCGTCCAGGTCGAACTCGAGCAGCTCCCCGGGCTTGAACGCGAGCGGCGTCTTCAGCGCGGGCAGGCCCTGGTCGCACGGCTTCACCGCGACGACGGGCTCGTTGGCGGGTGCGGCCGCGGTCGCGTCACCGGTGTTCACGCCGGGCTCGGCGGCCGGTGCGCCGTCGGTCACCGGCGCGTCCCCTTTCTGCTGGTGCGGGAGGACGGGCATCTTGAAGGGCGGGGCCTCTTGGGCCCAGGCGGTGGCGGCACTGAAGGCGAGACAGGCCGCGACGAGGGTGCGCATGGAGATCATTCTGCTTCCTCCCAGGGGGAGTGACTACGGGGTGCCCCCGGAAGTCCGACGTCCGGAGCGCTTCGCTTGTTCAGACGCCCACTGCTTCACCAGCCGCGCCGTCACTTCCCGACGCACCGCTTCCCATTCTCCCGGGTCCCGGGAGATTTCATACCCCGACTTCGCCAGTCGCTTCGCCGCCGTCCTGGCGAAGGCGCCGTCGCCCAGCTCCGTGAGCAGGCGCAGGTATTCATAGTCCTCCAGGCCGTCACGGATGTGTTTCAGCCGCAGCGACACCACCGGCTGGTGCTCGCTTCCCCCAATCTTCGAGGGCGTGCCCGGGTAGAAGAGGGTGCCGTCTCCGTTGCCGCCGAACTCGAAGAGGTCCGTCCAGACATCCTTCTTCGTGTTGTAGGCGAAGACGGTGTCGAAATAGAGCTCGCCGTCCACGCCGCTGGAATAGGCCAGCACGCCCATGGCGCGGTTGAGCGGGGCGGGGTGGTCCACCATGTACGAGGCCCAGTCGCTGTAGGCGCGGTCCAGCTTCGCGTCCGGGGGCGTGCCGCCGGTGCAGCCGTGTGAGTTGCAGCTCTGGTACCACCACACCTTCGCGCGGGACGGCAGCCGGCTGCGCACGGACGCGGTGTTCGCCACCGTGCGGCACGTCTGCGGGCCTTCGCGCGGATAGAAGCAGTTGAGCGTGGGCGTGAGGATGTCCGCCGAGCCCTGCAGCGCCGCGTCCAGCGGGGTGGTGACGAGCACGGGGATGCCGCCGCCCGCGTCGCGCACACGCTTGGACTGCGCCTTCACCAGCGGCACGTCCTCCGGCTTCGGTTCGTCCTTGGCGTAGAAGAAGAGCTGGGCGGGCCAGCCCTTGTCCTCGAAGTGCTTCTGGAAGGCGCGGTAGTACGCCGTCTTCTCCGCGTCCGTGGAGGCCTTCTTGCTGTCGCGCACGTCGCTCGTGGTGAAGCGCGCGCCGGAGGGCAGCAGGCTGCCGTCCAGGAAGGGCGCCATCTCCGCGTCGTACGCGGTCCAGTCCACCACCGCGCGGCCGTCCTGGAACTTCACGCCCGGCGGATCCATGCCCATGCCGTGCGCGCTCACCCGGTGCTCCAGGAGCGCCTTTCCATACGCGCGCAAGAGCGATTTCGCCTCCGGTGAGTCGGCCGCGATGCCGTGCCCCTTCGCGATGCTGTACAGCGAGATGCCGAAGCTGTTGGGCAGCGAGGACGTGGCCGGCAGTTCGAACGGCTGCACCTCCACGGTGAAGGGGACCTCCGGCAGTTCCTTGCCGTCCGCGGACGCGCTCAGGCTGCCGGCATAGGTGCCCGGGGCCTGCTTCCGGGGCACGCACACCTCCGCGTAGATGACGGTGGGGTGTCTGGGATTGGCGGGCGCCGACAGCGGCACGAGCGCGTCGGGCCACGGCCCGGCCTGGCCCTGGCCGTTGGACGGCGTCTTCACGTCCAGGTACGCCTCGCGCCACGCGTCCACGGTGAGCGGCGCGCCCGGACCCTTGAGGGCCAGGGGCTTCATCGTCACGCGCGTCACGCCCTTGGGGAGCACCACCTGCGTGGCCTCGCACTCACCGCGCGCCGCGCTCAGGCGGGCCTGGACCGCGCCCTTCGGCGTCGCGTCCGCCCGCACCTTCACGAGCGGCGACACCACCTGAGGCCCCACCGGAGCCGCTGAGAGCACCGCCGACACTGCCCACGCCCAACCCACCACGCCCATGCCCCTGCCTTCCGTTGGGGACGACCTTCCCGTCGTCCTTGGTCAGTCGTCCGCGCGGGCCACCGCCACCACGCGGCCCGGCTTGTAATCGGTCATCTCCACCACGATGGAGCCCAGCGCGAACTCCGCCTCCATGCGCAACGGCACGTGGCGGACGTCCGTGGTGAAGTACGCGGTGAGGTCGCGCTTGGACTCCATGTTGCCGCCGAATTCGGTGTGCACGCGCACACGGAATGCGTCGCGCGGGCCCATCAGGGTGGCCAGCGTCTCGCGGCCCTCCACCGTGGCGCTCATCGTGAACACCTTGCTGCCGGTGAACACCGGATACGTGTACGTGCGGCCCACCGTGAGGTCCTGGCCGCGCAGCGCGAACGCCGCGCCCGTCATGTCCAGCGTTCCGTCCGGCAGCTCGTGGTTCGTCTCGCGCGGCGGGTCGCTCTCCTTCTGCTTCACGACCTTCGCGCCCTTGCTGTCCTCGGTGAGCTGGATGCGCTGCCGGCGGCGCTTGCGGTTCTCTTCCGAGTGCAGGTCGCTGCCGGTGATCCGCTGCGCCGCGGCGTTCCAGTACGACACGTAGCGGCTCTTGACGGGGTAGATGCCGACGAGGTCGTCGGACTTCGCCAGCGCCACGATGGGCCACACGCTCTGGCCCCACTGCGTCATGGGCGCGCCCACCGTCACTGTCGCGGTGCCCGCCGTCATCCCCAGGTACTTCACCCGGTACTGGGCCTGCTCACCCGGGCCGAACGCCGCCGGGGCGGGCTCCTGGGCGTGCGCGAGCGCGGACCCCATGAGTCCGACCATCGCCGCCGTGAACCCCCACCTGGACAGACTGCGCATCGGGTGTGCTCCCTTGCTTGCAAGTTAGGTGGCCGGTCCGCCCAAGCCAACCGCGCAACGCAACCGACCCCACCACCGGACATTTCCGGGACGGCCTGCGTGCGCGGACATTCAAAGTCGGATGGCCGCCCCCCGGACGCTCCGGCGAAGGCCGGCTGCTGGACGGCAGGGGGGCCCACAGGGGTACCCGCACACGCCCGGCGCTGACAAATGGCGGACAGTCCTTCACGCCTGCCTGGATGCCCAGCGGTAGGCTTCCCGGTGCGTCGCGCCGCCCGGTGCTGGTAGCCTTCCGGGCCGCCTCGCCCCCACCTGAGGAGCCTCGCCCATGTCCAGCAATGGCCAGTTCGACGACGACGACTTCGCCAAGGAGGCAGGGGCCGCCAGCAGCGGCCGTTCCTTCGACGAGTTCGAATGCCCCGACTGCAGCGCCCACAACGTCGGCATCGACACGTTCTTCGACAAGGAAGAGGTCCGCTGCATGTACTGCGGCAGCGAGTTCGAGGCCCGCGTCAGCTCCGAAGGCAAGCTCAAGCTCAAGTCGGCGTGAGCTTCCGGCGGGCGCGCTCTCTTAAGCGCGCTCGCCGAAGATGGCGGTGCCCACGCGCACGACGGTGGCGCCTTCGAGGATGGCCTGCTCGAAGTCGTGCGTGGTGCCCATGGACAGTGACGTCAGCGCATGGGCGTGGGCCAGCTCGCGCAGCCGGGCGAAGCCCTCGCGCATCCGCGCCACGTCGTCCGTGGGAGGCGGCAGCGCCATCAGGCCCACCGGCTGGAGGTTCGGCAACTCACGCACGCGGGTGAGGAAGTCCCCCAGCGCCTCCGGGGAGAGCCCGTGCTTGGTGTCCTCCTGGCCCAGGTTGAGCTCCACGTAGCAGGGCAGGGGAGGGGCCCCTTCGCGCCGCTTCGACAGTTCGGCCGCGACCTCCCACCGCTCCAGCGCGTGGAAGGCGTGCGCGACGCGGGCCACGTACTTCACCTTGTTCGTCTGCAGCGCGCCAATGGCGTGCCAGCGCAGGCCGTCCAGGTCCTGGAGCTCCGTCGCCTTGTCGCGCAGCTCCTGGGCGTAGTTCTCCCCGAAGTCGCGCTGCCCGGCGGCGTACGCCTCGCGGATGAGCGCCGCGGGCTTGAGCTTGGACACCGCCACCAGCGTCACCGACGACTCTGGTCGCCCCGCGCTGGCGCAGGCCTTCGCCACGCGCTCTTTCACCCGCGCCAGGTTGTCCGCCACGGAGGTGCTCATGCGGGGCCCACCTTCTTCCACGGCAGGGGAAGGCCCGCCTCCTGGAGCAGGGCGAGCGTTTCGCCCAGCGGCAGGCCGATGACGTTGGTGGGACTGCCCTCGATGGAGGCCACCAGGAAGCCGCCCTTGCCCTGGATGGCGTACGCCCCCGCCTTGTCCAGGGGTTCTCCGGTGTCCGCGTACCAGGCGATTTCTTCCTGGGAGAGAGCACGGAAGGTCACCTGGGTGCGGACCACCTGGGACGCGCGGGCGCGGCCCGCGACCGCGATGCCGGTGAAGACCTCGTGCGTCCGGCCGGACAAACGCCCCAGCATGTCGCGCGCCTCGGCCGCGTCCCGGGGTTTTCCCAACAGCTCAGAACCCAGGGCCACGGTGGTGTCCGCGGCCAGCACCCACGCGTCCGGATGCCGGGCAGCCACCGTCCGCGACTTCTCCTCCGCGAGCCGTTGCACATAGTTTCGCGCAATTTCTCCGGCGGTCGGCGTTTCATCGATATCCGCTGCTGTCACGGTGAAGCGCAGACCCAGCTGGGCCAATAAATCCTTGCGCCGGGGCGAAGCGGAGGCGAGAACGAGCAAAGTGGTTGGATCCATGGGCGGGTCGTGTATCGCGACCCGCGGGCCTTAGCAGACCTGCGCTCCGGAGGGCATCCCGATGAACCCCGCGGATCTCCTGTCGGCCATGAAGCGGACAGTGGAACAACTGGCCGCCTACAACGAAATGGCCAAGGCGCTGACCTCCACGTTGGAGTTGCGCGAAGTGCTCACGCTGGTGATGCAGAAGGTCAGCGCGCTGCTGCGGCCGCGCAATTGGTCTCTCATCCTTCAAGACGAGCGCAGCGGAAAGCTCTACTTCGAGATCGCCGTGGGCGAGGGTGCCGAGGCGCTCAAGGGCCTGCAGCTCAACCCGGGGGAAGGCATCGCCGGGGCGGTGTTCGCCTCCGCCACGCCCAGGCTCGTGCACGACGTGGGTGGGGACCCCAGCTTCGCGCCCCGCTTCGATGAGGCCTCCGCCTTCCACACCCGCTCCCTGCTCGCCGTGCCCCTGCTGGCGCGCGAACGGGTGCTGGGCGTGATTGAGCTGGTCAACGGCCCCACCGAACCGGGCTTCACGCCCGAGGACCTCACCACCCTCACGGCCATCGCGGACTACGCGGCCATCGCCATCGAGAACGCGCGCAACTTCCGCCGCGTACAGGAGCTCACCATCACCGACGAGCACACCGGCTGCTTCAACGCGCGGCATTTGCGCGCGCAACTGGAGCAGGAGGTGAAGCGCTCGGCGCGCTTCCGCCACCCGCTGTCGCTCGTGTTCCTGGACCTGGACCACTTCAAGTCCATCAACGACCGGCATGGGCACCTGGTGGGCAGCGCCACGCTCAAGGAGGTGGGCGACCTGCTCATCAGCCTGGGCCGTCACAACCTGGACGCCGTCTTCCGCTACGGCGGAGACGAGTTCGCGGTGATGTTGATTGAGACGGACACCGACGGAGCGCAGGTCATCGCCCAGCGCATCTGCGAGGCCTTCCGAGGCCAGCGCTTCCTGCGCGAGCAGGGGCTGGACGTGGCGCTGACCGCGAGCGTCGGGGTGGCGTCCTTCCCGGATCACGCCACGTCCTCCACCGACCTCATCCGCGCGGCGGACTTCGCCATGTACGCGGCCAAGGGCAAGGGTCGTGACGCCGTCGCGGTCGCTGAACGTGTGACGGGCGAAGAGGTCCCCCGCCTGGAGGTCCCCTTCGCCCGCTGAAACATCCCGCGCTGTCCGGCGGGACTACCCCGCGGCGCCCAGCACCGAGTCGATGGCTTCGGTGTTCATGGTGACGTTGCCGCTCTTGCGCAGCGACTTGAGGAAGGACTCCGTCAGCTCAATCTGCTTGGCCTGACGGGCCTGGGTGCGCAGCTCTTCCTTGCGCTTGTCGAAGCCCGCGGTGTCCGGCTTCTCCCGCTCCACCACCTGCGCGACGACGTTCGCCTCGCCCACGGTGAAGACCTCGTCCAGGGCCTTGGGCGCGGAGGCCTCGAAGGTGGCCTTCACGAGCCCGGGCGCCGGGCCCAGGTGCGGCACGGAATCCCCCGCCGCCGTGAAGCTGTCCGTCTCCACCGCCTCCGGCTTCGTCTCCGTCTCGAAGCGCAGGATGGCCGGCTGCTGGCCCGCCGCGACCGGGAACTGCTCCTTGAGCGACTTGCCGGCCTTCACCGCGGCCAGGGCCTTGTCGGCCTCCGCCTTCGCGAGGCCCTTGGCCTGGTCCTGCTTGTAGAGGGTGGTGGCGATCTCCGCCTTCACGTCCTCCAGCTTCTTGTTCTGCGCGTCCTTCTTCTCCTCCACCTTCACCAGGTGCACGCCCAGCGGCGACTCCACCGGCTGCGTCACCTCACCGGCCTTGAGCGCGAACGCCGCGGTGGCCAGGGTGGGGTCCCACGTGTTGCGCTCCACCCAGCCCAGCTCGCCGCCCTTCGCCCTGGTGGCGTCGTCGTCGCTGCTGGTGCGCGCCAGGGTGGCGAAGTCCTTGCCCGCGTCCAGCTCCTTGCGCAGGCCTTCCGCCTTCGTCTTCGCCTGGGCCTTCTGTTCGGCCGTCGCGTCCGGGGCCACCTTCACCAGGATCTGCCGGGCCCGGATGCGCTCCGGCACGTTGTAGACGAAGCTGTTGGCCGCGTAGTAGTCGGCGATCTCCTTCTCATGCGCCTTCTGGAACTCCGCCAACTGCGCGGGCGTGGGCGCGGCGACCTTGTCCACGAACATGGTGGGCAGGAAGCGGGCGAACACCAGCTTCGCCTGGTTGCCGTCCTTCTCGTAGCGCGCGCGGACCTCGTCGTCCGACACCACCGCGCCCGTGCGCACCACGTCGAGCATCTTCTGCGCGGCCATCTGCCGGCGCAGCTCCTGCTCGTACTCCTGCGGCGTGCGGCGGTAGAAGTCGCGCAACACCTGCTGGTAGCGCGTGAAGTCGAACGCGCCCTCCTTGGAGTGGAAGTCCGTGTTCTGGTGGATGAGCTTGCGCATCTCCTCGTCCGAGGGGTTGATGCCGTGGCTCTCCGCCGCCTGGGCGAGGAGCTCCGCGTTCACCAGGCGGTCGAGCACCTGCTTGTCCATGCCGAACTGGCGGGCCATGGACTCTGGGATGGGGCTGCCCTGCGAGCGCAGGAAGTTCATCTGCCGCGACCAGGCCATGCTGAAGTCGCGCAGGGGGATCTCCTTGCCGTTCACCACCGCGGCGGCGCTGGCGGTCGTCGGCGCGTCGCCGCTCGTGCTGAACCCGTTGCTGCCGGGCCCGAACTGGAGCGTGAACACCACGGCGATGCCGAAGATGAACAGGAGGGAGAAGACCTTCCGGGGATTCAAACCGTCCATTGTCGTCACTTCACGGTCGGAAGCGCCCGCGATTCACCCTTGCGGAAGGTCTCGCGGCGCCGTGTTGTTGGTAGCCCGGCCGGTGGGGGAAGCACCTGCGTATCCCCCTCATCCGGGCCTTGACTGCCTAGGACAACAGACCGGAAAATGCAAGCGATTCAGAGAGTTTAGCCCACCCCTTCACCCCTCTTCGCCGTCCCCCGCCCACCCCGGGAAAGCCCCCGTCCGTGCTGTCTCTTCTCAAGCGGTACCGCCGCTTTCTTCTCGTGGCAGCCCTCCTCCTGTACCCGCTCGGCGCCTTCCTGCTGGGCGGGCGGCGGGGAAGGGATCCGAATTTCATCGACCGGGGCGTCATCGCCCTGACGGCCCCCGTGCAGCAGGGGCTCACCGTCGGCATCGAGGGCGTGGTCGCCACCGTGCGCAACTACCTGGACCTGCGCGGCGTGCGTCAGGATAATGACGCGCTGCGGCTGGAGAACCTCCAGCTGAGGGCCACGGTGCAGGTGCTGGGGGAGACGCGGTCGGAGAACGGGCGGCTGCGCAAGCTCTTGTCCTATTCGGAGGCGGCGCCGGGGCCGGAGATTCCGGCCCGGGTGGTGGGCGTCAACCCGGTGGCGAAGCTGTTGTCGGTGCGGATCAGCAGCGGGGAGAAGGATGGGGTGTTCCGGGGCATGTCGGTGGTGACGCCGGACGGCATCGTCGGGCAGGTCATCCGGTCCACGGGCGGTTACGCGGACGTGGCGCTGGTGACGGACCCGCAAAGCCGGGTGGCGGTGCGGGTGCAGCGCTCGCGGGCGCGCGGCACGGCGGCGGGCGCGGGCAACGGCCCCCTGAACCTGGAGAACATGCTGCGCACGGAGGACGTGGAGAACGGCGACCTCATCATCACCGCCGGCACGGACGGCATCTATCCGCCGGGGCTGGTGGTGGGGCGGGTGACGCAGCTGGAGAAGAAGGAGCACGGCATGTTCCAGGGCGCGGACATCCAGCCGGCGGTGGACACCAGCCGCTTGGAGGAAGTGCTCGTGGTAGGCAGTCCCTACAGTGAGATGGGCCCCCCCGGGGCCTCGGCGGAGGGCGCGCAGAAATGAAGTTCCTGGTGACAGTGGCGCTCGCGCTGGCGTTGCTCACATTGGAGTCGGTGTTCGTCCAGCAGGTGGGGCTGGTGCTGGGCCGCGTGGACGTCACGGTGGTGCTGGTGGCCTTCCTCGCGCTGCGCGCCACGCTCACGGAAGGCGCGTGCTCTGCCTTCGCGGTGGGCTACCTCCTGGACCTGATGAGCGGCCAGCCCACCGGTCTGTTCACGTTCCTGGCGGTGTTCACCTTCCTGGTGGGCCGGCTGGTGGCGTCGTTCGTGGATGTGCGGGGCCCGGTGGCCTTCGCGCTGTTCGCCATGGGCGCGGACCTGGGCCATTCCCTGCTGTCCACGTTCTTCACCTGGCTCACGGTAAAGGAGGGCTCCACGGCGCCACTGCTCGCGGGGATGCCGGTGCAGCTTGCGCTCACGGGACTGGCGGCGCTCTTGCTGTTCCCGCTCTTCAAGCGCTTCGAAGTGGCCCAGGAGCGGCCGGCGGGGTTGCTCCGTTGACGCCTCCGACGATTGGCAACACCACCCCGGGCCGCGACCTGAAGCGCCGCTTCCTGTGGCTGGGCCTGGCGATGTCGCTGGGCATCGTGGCGCTGGCCATCCAGCTCTACCGCCTGCAGCTCATCCGGCATGAGGAGTACGCCGCCAAGAGCGTGGCGAACTTCGTGAAGGAGGTCCGCCTGCGCGCCGACCGCGGCGTCATCAAGGACGCGCGCGGCACCATCCTGGTGGACAGCCGCCCCTCCTTTGACGCCTTCGTGACGCCCGCCTTCTGCACGGACTGCTTCGAGCAGGTGATTCCGCGCCTGGGCCAGCTGCTCGAGTGGGACCCCGAGCAGCGCAAGAAGATTGAAGACCTGGTGCGCTCAAGCCGCCGCAACGCGCCCTTCATGCCGGTGCCGGTGCGGGTGGACCTGACGCGCGACGAGTACGACCGGCTCAACGCCCGGCGCGACATCCTGGACGGCGTGGAAGTGGTGCCCGTGCCGCACCGCAACTACCGCGCGGATACGGTGCTGTCGCACGTGCTGGGCTACATGAACGAAATCACCCAGGAGGAGCTGGATCGCCTCAACGGGGACGGCGCGAAGTACGCGCTGGGGGACTACATCGGGCGGCGCGGCCTGGAGCGCTACTTCGAATCCAAGCTGCGCGGCCAGGACGGCGTGCGCAAGGAAGTGGTGAACGCGCGCGGCCAGACGATTCGGGAACTCAACGAGAAGCTGGGGGAGAACTCGGTGATTCCGCCCACGGCCGGCGGCAACCTGGTGCTCTCCCTGGACATGCGCCTGCAGGAAGCGGCGGAGCGCTCCTTCCCGGGCGTGACGGGCGCGGTGGTGGCCATCGACGTGAACACCGGCTTCATCAAGGCGCTGGTGTCCCGCCCCGGCTTCGACCCCAACCTCCTGACGGGCCGCGTGACGCCGTCGCAGATGGCCACGCTGGCAAGGGACCCGCTCCACCCGATGATCAACCGCGTGGCGGCCGAGCACTACAGCCCAGGCTCCACGTTCAAGGTCGTCACCCAGCTGGCCGCCTTCAAGTCTGGCGTGTTCCGTCCGGAGACGGTGGTGCAGTGCTCCGGCGGCTACCGGCTGGGCGCGCGCGTCTGGCGCTGCCACAAGGACAGCGGCCACGGGCCCCTGGACGGCAAGGGCGCGATGAAGGCGTCGTGCGATTCGTGGTTCTACAAGGTCGCGGACACCATCGGCCTGGACCCCATCGCGGAGATGGGCAAGTCGCTGGGCCTGGGCCGGCCCACCGGCATCGGCGTCGTGGCGGAGGTGCCCGGCATCATGCCGTCCAGCGCGTACCACGACAAAGCGTCCCCTGGCGGCTACACCAAGGGTATGGCGCTCAACAGCGCCATCGGCCAGGGCGACGACAACGTGACGCCGCTGCAACTGGCGCTGGTGTACGCGGCGCTCGCCAACGGCGGGAAGCTCTACAAGCCGCAGATGGTGCAGCGGCTGGAGAACCTGGACGGCCAGGTGATGGAGGAGTTCAAGCCGGAGGTGGTCAGCCGCGTGGACATGAACCCCGCGCACCTGAAGGCCATCGTGGAGGGGCTCGTCGCGGTGGCGCAGGAGCCCGGTGGCACCGCGTACCGCGCGAAGCTCAAGTCGGGCCTGCCGCTGGAGATGTCCATCGCGGCCAAGACGGGCACCGCGCAGGTGACGCGCATCGGCACCATCCGTCTGAAGACGCACCAGATGAGCTACTTCGAGCGCGACCACGCGTGGTTCGCGGGCTTCGCTCCGGCGGACAAGCCGGAGCTGGCCGTGGTGGTGCTCAACGAGCACGGTGGCCACGGCGGCGTGGACGCGGCGCCCACGGCGATGGCCGTGATGAAGAAGTACTTCGACTTGAAGGCGGAGGACGCCACGTCCCCGTTGCCCCGCGCAAACCAGCCCTACACGCCGTCGCTGCCCCCGGCGCCCCGCCTGGACACCGAGACACTCACGCGCGCCGTGGTGCCGCCGCCCCGGGTGAACCTGCCGGGTGAGCCCATGCAGCCGCCCTCGGAAACCGGAGACGACAGTGCAACTGCGGATTGAGCGCCGGATGATGCCCCACGTGCCGTGGGGGCTCGTCATCTGCGTCCTGGGCGTGTGCCTGTTGGGCATCTGGAACCTGGCGTCCGCGTCGCGGCCTCCCATGGCGCCCGTGTGGACGAGCCAGGCGCTCTACCTGGCCGTGGGCCTGGGCGCGGTGCTGATGGTGTGTCTGGTGGACTACCGCTGGATCCAGCGGATGGCCTTTCCCATCTACGTGGCCAACATCCTGGCGCTGCTGGCGCTGCGCGTCGTGGGACACACCGCCAAGGGCGCGGAGAGCTGGTTCGTCATCGGCCCGTTCCGCCTGCAGCCCGCGGAGTTCATGAAGATTGGCGTCGTGCTGATGCTCGCCAAGGTCTACCACGACGACTTCCAGCCCAACCAACCGTCCTACGGCCTGGTGCGTCTGTGGAAGCCGGTGCTGGTGGTGATGGTGCCCTTCGTGCTGGTGCTGGTGCAGCCGGACCTGGGCACCGCGCTGATGATCTTCCTGTCCTCCGGCACCGTCATCCTCTTCGGCAAGGTGCGCTGGTACCTGGCCGGCACGCTGGTGCTGGGCGTGCTGGTGGGCGGCCTCATCATCTGGAACGACTACGTGCGCGAGATGCCCGAACCGCGCTCCACCGTCGTGCGCCACCACCTGAAGAAGCACCAGAGCCAGCGCATCTCCGGGTGGTTGGATCCGGAGGCGGACCTGCGCGGCTCCGGCTATCACGCCGCGCAATCAAAAATCGCCGTGGGCAGCGGCGGGCTCACCGGCAAGGGCTGGCGCGAGGGAACCCAGACAGGTCTGCGTTTCCTGCCGGAACAGCACACGGACTTCATCTTTTCCGTGTGGGCCGAGGAGCACGGTTTCTTCTCATGCTTGCTGCTCTTGCTGCTCTACGGCGGCATCTTCATCCTCGGGCTGGGGGTGGGCTTCAGCGCGAGAGATCGTTTTGGAGCGTTCGTTGCCGTAGGGGTGGTGGCCACACTTTTCTGGCAGGTGTTCGAAAACATCGGCATGGTCATTGGCCTGTTGCCAGTGACGGGTATCACGCTGCCCCTCATGAGCTACGGTGGCTCCTCGATGCTGTCGGTCATGTTGTGCATCGGGCTGCTGGTGAACATCAGCATGCGCCGTCACATGTTCTGACGACGGCCGGAGGCTTCGATGATGCAGAGGAAGGGTGCCGTGAAGTCCAGCCCCGGTGTCCGGGGCCTGGAGGGCGCGGAGGCGCCGCGCGCGTTCGTCCCGCCGGTGGGCGTGGGGGCCTCGCGTGTCGTGCCCACGCCGGGCGTGGTCCCGCGCATCGAAATGAATCAGGGCGAGCCGGAGCACCGGCACTTCCCGCGCGCGAACCTGGCCACCCACTTCGACCTCTGGGTGGATGATGAAGCCGGGGGCCGGCGCTTCTCCGCCAACCTCGTCTCCATCAACGTGAGCGTCAGTGGCGCCTTCCTGGCGAGCACGTTCTTCCTGCCCATGGGCACCGTGGTGCGCGCGCGCTTCGCCCTGGAAGAGGGGGCCGCGCCCGTTGAGACCCGCGCGGAAATCGTCCGGGAGGAGCGGGGTCCGGAGGAAGAGGGCAAGAGTGGCTTCGCCCTGCGCTTCCTGGACTTCTCCGGTCAGACGGAGGTGGCGCTGGCCCGGCTCTTCCTGGGCGCACGCCTGCGAGCCTTCACGGAGGACTATCTCAAATCCGCACGCGCCCGCTCCCTGCCCAATGAGCTGGAGCGGGTCATCGACGTGATGGCGGCCTGGGAGCTGCTCAAGGCCACCACGCCCGGAGACCCCTGGCGCGGTGAGTAGGTCTCCCGACGCTCAGGCGGGCTTGCCGGTGGCGATCTGCCGCCGACGCTCGGCCTGGTAGTGCGCGGAACACAGGCCCTTGGAGCGCTGTTCGCGGGTGCAACCACCCACCGTGCAGCGGCGGTCCATGGGCACCGGCCCACCCGCGACCGTCTTCGGCGGACGGCCCCGGCGGCGGCCGGCCATCACCGCGCCGTTGCCCGGCGACGGCGCCACGCTGCCCATCTGCGGCATCCCCGTGTTCAGCGCGCGCAGCATGCCGCGGCCGATGGCGTCACCCAACGCCTCCGCCCACGACGTCAGGGCAGGGGTCAGCGGCGCTTGCGAGGTCAATTCTTTGCGAAGGCGTGCCATGAAGAACTCCTGTTGAAACTCGCCAATCAAGACAGGCGTGTACTTTTGTCTTCTGTCTGGTGTGGCGAACTCTGTCAACAAGACACGTTGGGGTCTTGTTTGACTCGTAATGCAATTTCAATGTCTGTTGAACAAAACATGACGGGAGGATCGTCCCGCCGTGCTGCCTGGGCATTTGTCTCAACACCAGAGAAACGGCACCCGCGAGGGGCGGTTGGCACCCGGTACGTGAAAGCCCTTACCGTCGCGGTGAGTTGTCTTTCTACAGACATATCGAACGCGCACCGTGTCACAGCCGGGTGTCTTCTGCCGTGTCAGGGTGGGAGGGCCGGACGCGAAACGTCCCCTCGCACCGCGCGCGAACCCGGGTGGATGGACCCGGTGCGACACCAGCGGGAGGGGACGTGGGGGCGGACGGGAGGGCCCGTTCGCCGTCTGGCTAGATGAGGCTCTTCTTGACCGCGTCCTCGATGCGCGACTTGGGAACCGCGCCGACGATCTGCTCCACGACCTTGCCGCCCTTGAAGAGCAGCAGGGTGGGGATGGAGCGGATGTTGTACTTCTGCGGCGTGTCCTGGTTCTCGTCGATGTTCATCTTCGTGAACTGCACCTGACCCTTGTACTGGGTGGACAGCGCCTCCACGGAAGGCGCGATGGCGCGGCAGGGCGCGCACCAGGTGGCCCAGAAGTCCACGAGCACGGGCTCCTGTGAGTCCAGCACCAACTTCTGGAAGTCCGAATCCTTGATGTCCTTCACTTCGCCAGCCATGTCGTCTCCTCGGGGCGGTCCACACCTGCCGACGCGCGCCCTGTTAGTACGCGTCCGGGGGCCCCGCAAGCAGCGGGATCCAGCCCGTGCCCCCCGCTCAACGGATGCGGAGGGCGCCAGGGGGTTGCACCCATTTCGCGGCCCCCTGGGGGGAACGCTGGTGTAGACTGGGCGGCGTGACGAAGCTCTTCCTGTCCCAGGCACAACTCGAGGAGTGGGCGCTGGCGGACAAAGCAGACCTGCGCGAGGGACGCCTGGTGGTGGCCGCCGAGGGAGGAACCGACTGGCCCCTCACCCCCGCCGTCCACGTCGTCCAGCTGGTGTCGGGGGAGGACACCCACCAGCTGGTGTCCAAGGTGAAGACGGAGGAGCAGCTTGGCCGCCTGGGCGCCGAACAGATGGCCGACTCCATCCTGGTGGGGGACTCCGCCTACGAGGTCGTTCCGGGCTATGTCGCGGAGGTGAGCGCACCTTCTCCGGAGCGCAAGCCGAACTCGGAGACCGATCTGCTGGCGGCCTTCATTCTCAATAAAATGGGTTGAGGACGGGCTGAATGCCCCCTCGGCCGGAGTTATGAGCCTGCCGCCATGAGCCACACGCTCGTCTCACTCGCCTGCCATGCCTACGGGCTGGCCGCGCTCGTCTACCTTGCCTACCTGGTGCGCCAGTCGCAGGTGCTCGCCGTGTCCGGGCGGGTGCTCGTGGGGACCGGGCTCCTGATGCATTGCGTTGCCCTCATCGAGCTGCTGGGGGTCCAGGGGTGGCGGCTGGTGGGGCCCGCGCAGGGCCTGTCCACGTTCGCCTTCCTCCTGCTGGCGCTGTTCCTGGCGTTGGATGTGCGCTACCGCAAACCCGTCATCGGCGCGTTCCTCACGCCGCTGGCGGTGGCGGTGCTGCTCATCGGCATGTTGTTGCATGGGGGACCGGCGCCGCTGCCGGCCGCGGTGCGTCAGCCGTTGTTGCCGGTGCATGTCACCATCGCGCTCCTGGGGATGACGGCCTTCGGCGTGGCCGCCGGGGTGGGGGTCATGTACCTGCTGATGGAGCGGCAGGTGAAGACCAAGCACTTCGGGTTGCTCTTCGCGCGGCTGCCTTCGCTGGAGTTCCTGGACACGCTCAACCGGCGGCTGGTGGTGTGGGGCTTCATCGCGCTGTCGCTGACGCTGGCGACCGGGGCGCTGTTCGTCTCCACGGTGCCGGGGCTGGCGTGGAACTTCGACGCCAAGCAGGTCGCGACGTTCGTGGCCTGGGGCGTCTTCGCCGCGCTCGTCAATGCTCGCATCTTCGCCGGCTGGCGCGGTCGCCGCGTGGCCCTCTTGACCATGGCCGGCTTCTGCCTGGTGCTGGTCTCCTTCCTGTCGTCCTACGACCTGTCCGCCGCTGGCCCGGGGATGCCGTAGCCATGGAATTCATCTGTATCGGCGTCTCCCACCGCACCGCCCCACTGGGCATCCGGGAGCGCCTGGCATTGCCCGAAGCCCGGCAGACAGAAGTGTTGCAGCGGCTGGCGCAGGCGCCTGTCGAAGCGCTCTGGGTGTCCACGTGCAACCGCGTGGAGGTGTATCTGGCCGCGCCCAGCGCGGAGCAGGCCCGGGAGCGCGCGCGTGAGGCGTTGCAGTCCTTGGGGGGCGAGGAGGCGCTGGAGCACCTCTACGAACACCAGGGCGAGGCGGCGCTCGTGCACCTGTTCCGCGTGGCCTCCAGCCTGGACTCCATGGTGCTGGGCGAAGCGCAGATATTGGGGCAGGTGAAGGACGCCTTCGAGCGCGGTCAGGGCGCGGGCGCGGTGCGCGGGGAGCTGACGCGCGCGTGCGCGGCGGCGTTCGGCTGCGCCA
This sequence comes from Corallococcus sp. bb12-1, assembly GCF_026626765.1. Classification (NCBI taxonomy): domain Bacteria; kingdom Pseudomonadati; phylum Myxococcota; class Myxococcia; order Myxococcales; family Myxococcaceae; genus Corallococcus; species Corallococcus sp. bb12-1. Next base: position 392,065 of record NZ_JAPNJZ010000024.1, read on the forward strand.
AGCGCGTGCGCACGGAGACGGCGGTGGGGCGCGCGGCCACGTCCATGGCGTCCGCGGCGGTGCAACTGGCGAGCAAGGTGTTCGACGGGCTCAAGGACAAGACGGTGCTGGTGGTGGGCGCCGGTGAGATGGGCGAGCTGGCGGCGCGGCACCTGATGAACGCGGGCGCCGGGAAGCTCGTGGTGACCAACCGCACGCTGGCGCGCGCCGAAGCGCTGGTGGCGGAGGTGGGCGGCGTCGCCCGGCCCTTCGAGGAACTCTTCACGCTGCTCTTGTCCGCGGACGTGGTGGTGACGAGCACCGCGTCACCGGTGCCGCTGTTCACCCGCGAGAACGTGGGGGCGCTGGGCAAGGCGCGCCGGGGCCGGCCGCTGTTCATGGTGGACCTGGCGGTGCCGCGCGACATCGACCCGGCGGTGGGCACGCTGGACTGGGTGCACGCGTACGACGTGGACGACATCCAGAAGTTCGTCGCGGACAACGCCGCCCAGCGCGCGGAGGAAGCGCACAAGGCGGGCGGACTGGTGGCGCAGGAGGTGGCGCGCTTCGCCCGGGAGCGCGCGCTGCGCGAGGGCATGCCGGTGCTGGCGCGGCTGCGTCAGCGCGCGGAGGGCATCGCGCGGGCGGAGGTGGAGCGCACGCTGTTGGCATTGGGCGATGGGCTCACCGACAAGCAACGCAAGAGCATCGAAGCCATGGGGCGCGCCATCGTGAACAAGCTGTTGCATGAGCCCACCGCGCGGCTTCGCGCCGTGGGGCCGCAGGGTGAAGGCAACCGTCTGGCGGGCGCCGCCGCGGAGCTGTTTGGCCTGACGGAGGCAGAGGCCGCCGCCATCGCGCCGGAGCCGGAGCCCGAATCTGTGGTGGCCACCGGGAGCCGGCGATGAAGGCCGTACGCATCGCGACGCGGCAGAGCCCGCTGGCGCTCTGGCAGGCGCGCCACGTGGCGTCGCTGCTCACCGCGGGCAACCCGGGCCTGGAGGTGTCGCTGGTGGAGATGACCACCGAGGGCGACCGCTTCCTGTCCGCGCCGCTGTCCGCCGTGGGCGGCAAGGGGCTGTTCGTGAAGGAGATCGAGCAGGCCCTGCTCGATGGCCGCGCGGACGTGGCGGTGCACAGCCTCAAGGACATGACGTCGGTGTTCCCAGACGGTCTGATATTGGCGGCGGTGCCGGCGCGCGAGGATCCGCGCGACGCGTTCTGCAGCCCGGATGGACACACGCTGGAATTGCTGCCGCCGGGCGCGAAGGTGGGCACGTCGTCCCTGCGCCGCAGCTGCATCCTGCGCTCGCGCCGTCCGGACCTGGAAATTGTGTCCCTGCGCGGCAACGTGCAGACGCGGCTGCAGAAGACGCGCGAGCTGGGGCTCGCGGGCGCGATGCTCGCCGCGGCGGGCTTGAAGCGCCTGGGGTTGGATCACCACATCACGCAGGTGGTGTCCGTGGCGGACAGCCTGCCGGCGGTGGGGCAGGGCGTGCTGGCCATCCAGTGCCGCGAGGCGGACGCGGACGTGCGCGCGCTGCTCGCGCCCCTGGAGGACCTCATCACGCGCGGCGCGGTGCGGGCCGAGCGCGCCTTCCTGGCGAAGCTGGAGGGCGGCTGCACCGTGCCCCTGGCGGGCCACGCGACGGTGGTGGACGGGCAGGTCCACCTGCGCGGGCTGGTGGGCCGTCCGGATGGCACCCGGGTGGTGCGGGGCGAGGTGAAGGGCCCCGTGCCGGAGGCGGAGCGGCTGGGCGAGGCGCTGGCGGACGAGCTGCTGTCGCAGGGAGCGGGTGACATCCTGCGCGATTTCGGCCGACGCGACGGCGCGTACCCCGCCTAGAGTGCCGGCCCGTGGACCGGCGACTGGAAGGCATCCGAGTTTTGGTGACGCGCCCGCGTGAGCGGGCCGAGGAGCTGTGCTTCCTGCTGGAGGACGAAGGCGCGGAGGTCTTCAGCCTTCCGCTCCTGGAATTGCGCCCCCCGGAGGACCCCCGACCGCTCGCGTCCGCGGCCGAGCACGTGCAGCGCTACCACTGGGTGGTGTTCGCCAGTCCCTCCGCCGTGGAGTCCTTCCTGGAAGCCCTGCGGCTCGCCGGCACGTTGGACCGGCTGTCGCGCGTGAAGCTGGCCGCGGTGGGGCCGCGCACCGCGAGGACGGTGGAAGCCTTTGGCCTGACGGTGTCCGCCGAGCCCACGGAGGGCACGGGCGTGGCGCTGTTCACCGCGCTGAGAGATCTGCTCGGCCCCGACGACGACGTGCTCCTGCCGTCCGCGGAGGAGGGCCGGCGCGAGCTGGAGGACGGCCTGCGAGACCTGGGCGTGCGCGTCACGCGCGTGACGGCCTACCGCTCCACGCCCGCGCCCCTGCCGCCAGAGGCCCTGTCCCACCTGGCCGAGGCGCCGCCGCAGGTGGTGCTCTTCGCCTCGCCGCGCACCGCGGAGGCCTTCCTGGAGGGCGCGGGCCGTGAGCCGCTGGCGTCCGCGAAGGTGGTGGCCATTGGCCCCACCACGGCGACCGCGCTGGGGCAGTTGGGCATCGACGTGGCCACGGTCGCGGAGCGCCCCACGCCCGAGGCGCTCGTGGATGCCACCGTCCGCGCCGTTCACGGTTAGACTGCCCGCCCGGTGACGCTCCGGGTGCCAGTCAGGTGCCCGCGCGTGCGTGACGCGAAGAGGTGCGGGTGATGATGCGTGGCTTGCAGCGGAGTGTCTTCCTGCTCGGACTGCTGGCGCTGGCCGCGACGGCGAGCGCGCAGAACGATCCGATCCCGTCGGACTTCCAGTACCTGGACCACTGGGTCCTCAACAACAGCCAGGACCCGTTCAAGTTCTACGTGGACTCCCGCGTCAGCCGGCCCGGGGGCAACGACCTGGCGCTGGTGAGGGACGTCGTGAAGGCCTCCTTCCAGGCCTGGCAGGACGTGGACTGCGCCTGGCCCGCCTTCACCTATGCGGAGGGCTCCATCCCGGACGTGCGCGACCGCTACGACACGTTCAACGTCGCGGCCATCTGGGTGACGGACCGCTCGGACAGCGCGTACGGCGACGTGCTCAACGGGGAGTTGAGCACCTCCGCCGCCGTCCCCCTGGTGCACAACGGCTACGTCTACCAGTGCGACATCTTCCTCAACGCCGTGGACTTCAAGTTCACCACGGCCGCCACCACGCCCGCGGACTTCCTGGACCTGCGCACGGTGGTGATGCGTGAGATTGGCCACTGCCTCGGATTGGCGGACACCTACAACTCCAGCTTCGAGTCCGTCATGGGCGCCCGGCTTCTTCCCGGGCAGCAGCGGCGCAACATCACCGCCTATGACCGGGGTGCGCTCTGCCTGCGCTATCCGCAGACGGGCGCGGTGGGTTCTCCCTGCGCGTCGAACAATTGCTCGCAGGGCTTCACCTGCGCCGCGACCCAGTCCACCACCAGCGGCGCCACGCTGAACATCTGCACCAAGGCCTGTCAGGATGGCGTGCCGGGCGCGTGCCCCGCGCCCTATGAGTGCCGGGCCTCCAACGTTGTTCCGGGCTCCTCCTTCGCGTGTCTTCCCGCGGTGGCTGGCGCGACGACGCGCGTGGGCGCGGCCTGCACGGCGGACTCGCAGTGCGGCGCCGTGGTGTCGCGCTGCCTCACCACCGCGCAGCAGACGGACGGCTTCCCCGGCTGGCGCGACGGTTACTGCTCCCAGGCCTGCTCGGCGAACACGGACTGCCCCCGGGGCGCCACCTGCGCCACGGTGGGCTCGCTCGGCAAGCGCTGTCTGGATGACTGCCGTCCGGGGACCGCGGACTGTCGCACCGGGTATTCGTGCGCGCCGCTGCCGGAGGGCAACGCCTGCATCGCTGACTGCACCACCAATAGCGACTGTGGCTCCAACTCCGCGTGCCGCACGTGTGATCACGCGTGCATCAAGGAGAAGCAGGGCTCCCGGAACGTGGGCGATCCCTGCACCCAGGACACCGAGTGCGGCACCAACCAACAGTGCCTGAAGCTCAACGGCAACCCGCAGGGTGTCTGCGCGCAGCCGTGCTCGGTGGATGCCTGCACGTGCAGTCCGGGAAGCACCTGCCGTCCGGCGGGGACGGCGGGCGAACGCTTCTGCTACCGCGACTGCGAACAGGGCACCTGCGCTTCTCCGCTGCAGTGCACCCCGTTCGAGCAGGGGGCTGGCTGCATCGCCAGCTGCCGCTTCGACCAGGACTGTCCCAATGGCCTCTACTGCGGCACCAGCGGCCAGTGCTACGACCCGTTCGCCAAGACGGACGGCGGCACCTGCACCCTGTGCAGTGACGGAGGGACTCCGCCTCCGCCGCCCACGGACGGCGGCACGGGCCCGTCCACCAACGGCCCGGACGGCTGTGGCTGCCAGGGCGCGCCCACCTCCGCCGCGGCATTCCTCGCGGGGCTCGGGGTGTTGCTGCTGGCCACCCGCAAAAGGAGGAACGGTTGACCCAGGCATCCCCCCCCGGTGGCAGCGTTCCGTCCCGGAGCAGCACGGACTTCACCATCGCCTTCGTGCTGGAGGCGATGGTGGCCCAGCGGCTGCTCACCCCCCAGCAGGCACAGGAGGTGCTGGTGCGTGAGCCCGCGGCACGGGCCCGCGTGCTCAAGACGCAGGGTGGGGCGGGCAAGGACGCGGCCCGCTACGACGTGTCGCCCGTGGAGATCATCGCGGCCTTCCAGATCCCCGCGCCGGGTGGGCGGGGCGTGCTGGACGAGGACCGCGTCACGGAGGCCGCCGCGCGCGCGGCCGGCCTGGAATACCGCAAGCTGGATCCGCTGAAGATGGACATGGCGCTGGCCACGCGCACCGTGTCCCGGCCCTACGCGCAGAAGCATGTGCTGCTGCCCCTGGAGCGCACGGAGCAGGGGCGGCTGCGCGTGGCGGTGGCCAACCCCTTCGACCGCGAGCTGTTTGAAAGCTTCCACCGGCTCACCGGCGAACCGGTGGAGCCGGTGCTGTCGGCGAAGGCGGACATCCTCAAGTCCATCGCGGACATCTACGGCTTCAAGAAGACGCTGGCGCGCGCGGCGGACGACTTCGGCGGCGCGCAGGCGCAGCAGCAGATGGGCAACTTCGAGCAACTGGTGTCGCTCAGCGGCACCCAGGAGCTGGAAGCGTCCGACAAGCCCGTGGTGCAGGCGGTGGACTACCTCTTGCGCTACGCGTTCGACAACCGCGCGTCGGACATCCACATCGAACCCAAGCGCAACACCAGCGTGGTGCGGCTGCGCATCGACGGTGTGCTGCACCCCGTCTACACGCTGCCCGCGCAGGTGCACCCGCCCATCGTATCGCGCGTGAAGATGCTCTCGCGCATCGACATCTCGGAGAAGCGCCGTCCCCAGGACGGCCGCATCAAGACGGAGCGCGACGGCCGCGAGGTGGAGTTGCGCGTCTCCACGCTGCCCACCGCCTTCGGCGAGAAGGTGGTCATCCGCATCTTCGACCCGGAGACGCTGGTGCAGGACATCGCCCAGTTGGGCTTCGAACCGGACGAGAAGGGCCACTTCGAGTCGTGGATTGATCAACCCCATGGCCTCATCCTGGTGACGGGCCCCACGGGCAGCGGCAAGACGACGACGCTCTACTCCGCGCTCAAGGCGGTGGCGGGCCCGGACGTCAACGTCACCACGATTGAAGACCCCATCGAAATGGTGTGGGACGCCTTCAACCAGGTGCAGGTGCAGCCCAAGGTGGGCCTGGATTTCGCGGGGGCGCTGCGCCACATCCTGCGCCAGGACCCCGACGTCATCATGGTGGGCGAAATCCGCGACGCGGAGACGGCGGAGAACGCGCTCCAGGCCGCGCTCACCGGCCACCTGGTGCTCTCCACGCTGCACACCAACGACGCGCTGGGCGCGGTGGCGCGCATGAAGGATTTGGGCGTGCCGGCCTTCCTCCTGGCGCAGAGCCTGTTGGGAGTCATGGCCCAGCGCCTGCTCCGCCGAGTCTGCGTGTACTGCGCGGAGGACGCGGTGCTCACGTCGGATGAGCTCCAGGCCCTCCAGGCCCCCTTGCCGCTGCTGCCGGGCGGGGTGCGGCTGATGAAGGGCGTGGGGTGCGTGCGCTGCCGGGGCACCGGCTATTCAGGCCGCACCGGCGTCTTCGAAATCGTCTCCACCACGCACGAGGTGCGCGAGCTCATCGCGAACGAAGCCCCGTACGACCAGCTGGTGAAGGCCGCCCGGAAGAACGGCATGCGCACCCTGCGCGAGGCCGCGGTGCGCAAGCTGGCGCAGGGCCTCACCGCCTTCGACGAGGTGGTGCGGATGACGTCCGCCATCTGAAGCGCCGCGCGCTGGAAACACGAAGGGCCCGCCGTGATGCACGGCGGGCCCCGGTGACTGACACAACGCCGAGCAGGGTCTAGAAGCGCGCCTGCAGCAGCGTGTTGAAGCCCAGCGCGTGCGGCTTCTCGAAGTTCGGCTGCGCGATGCCGGTGACGTCGTCCTCGAACGTCGTCCGGTTGGTGTCGTAGGTGTAATAGACCTCACCCACGGCGGCCACGGACTCCGACAGGTCCCACCGGAAGGTGGCCTTCGCGGAGAGGATGGGCTCCGCCTCGCAGACGCCGCTGCCGCAGGTGCTGGGCAGGATGCTCAGCTGGTTGGCGTCGCGCACCACGACGGTGCGCGTGCCGCTGATGCCCAGCGGCGGGTTGCTGCCGCCAATGAGCGGCTGCGGGCTGCGGAAGGACGCCGGCTGCTGCACGCCCAGGATGAAGCCCGGGGTCAGGTGCAGGTTGGGCAGGTGGTAGTCCGCGCCCACCGCGACGAACATCTCCGGCTTGAGCTCCGTGCCCGTGGGGAAGTCCTGGAACGGGGGGAAGCCCGGCACGTCGAACTGGATGAAGGACAGGCTGCGGTAGAGCGCCAGCACGTTGAAGCGCCACAGGTTGAACTTCGCGCGGCCCTGGAGCGCGAGCGCCGTGGCGCCCTGGGGCTTGGTGGCGCCGAACGTGTCGGGGTCCTGCAGCGTCTGCGTCAGGTAGCTGCCCTCCAGCGACACGGAGTAGGACAGGCCACCCGGGTACTGCTCCGGCGCGAAGAAGCGCTGGTAGATTTCCGGGTCGTTCTTGTAGAGCCGGAAGTCGATGCTCGTCCCGACGGGCACACCCACGTGGTAGACGATCTGCCCGGACACGCCCGCGGCGTTGACGTTCGCCTCGATGCCCTGGTTGGCCAGGCCCGGGACGATGCCCTTCTGGAAGAAGCCGCCGCCCGCTTCAACGCGCAGCGTCTCCAGGATGTCCCAGCCGGCGCCGCCCATCACGCCGTAGAGCGTCTCCTGCTCCAGCACGAGGTCGTTGAGGACCAGCGCCGTCTTGCCGCCCAGGTACGCGTACCAGCGGTCGCGGGTGAGCTGGAGCTTGGCGCCCGGCACGCCCGCAGCGGCGGCGCGGTTGGTGAAGATGGGGCTGCCGCCCCAGGAGATGCGGTACGCGTAGCCCAGACGGAAGCGGTCCGCGGACACCGGGAAGCCGGTGAGCGACAGGCCTTCCTTCTCACCCCAGCCGGGCGGCTGGTAGTTCAGGCGCACGTAGCTGGAGTTGTCGAGGATGTCGACACCGCCCGACGGCCGCTCCAGCACCAGCAGCGTGAGGGCCGCCTCGGTGGTGAGGCCCTCGAAGAACGCCGGCATGCGCTTGTAGAGCACGATGTTCGACAGCGACTCGAACCCGGAGAACTTGGTGTTGAAGTTGTCGTAGAACTGCGTGTTCTGGTTACCCGCGCCAAAGCGCGCGTTCGGGCTGTTGGGCGTGGTTTCACCCGCGCCCGCGAGCACGTTGTCGTCCGCGAAGACGAACGACAAACGGGTGTCCACGAAGTCTCCGGCCCATGCGGGCGCGGAAAGAGCTGTCAGGCCCATCAGGGCCAGCGTCTGCAACGTTTTCAATGTCCCTCCAGGAAGCGGTCCGGGGGAGACCGCTCCTCCCTGCGCCCCGGCATCCACCGGGGCGCGATGCGACTTTTAAAAGTGAAAGACTACGGGCACGGCTTGATGGGCTTCGGGCACTCCAGGCCGGGCCCGGGGTAGCAGCACAGGTCGTCCTGGTCACGCGGCAAAACGTTCCACCGGGGCCGCGCGGGACCCACGTGCTTCAGGTGGCCCACGACGTCGAAGGTGGCCGCCCGCATCTGCTTGCACTGGAGGGCCTTCGCCGCGTCGGCGTCGGTCTCGCTGCAGTCCGGGTTCAGGTCCGGCACCGCGTCCTTGAGCTGCAGGCTGATGCGCGAGCGCGAATCCGGCGCGTACTGGCAGGTGGCGTTGGCGGTGGCCGTGGCGTCCCGCACCAGCGCGAGCGCCACCTCGTTGCCCTTGAGGGTGTACTCCAGGGGCGTGTTGGCGGCGACGAGCGTGTCGCCCGCGGCCGCCGTCACGCCGTCCGCGCCGAAGCGCACGCGCACAGGCTGGTCGCAGACGAGGTTGAGCCGCGCGCCCGCGCTCAAGAGCTTGTTGGAGTTGACGGAGGTGGTGCCCACCGTGAGCCGCGTGATGCGGCTGGGCACGGACGCGTCCAGGTTGGCGGAGGCAGGGCCCGTGGCGTTCATCTCCACCACGAACTGACCGAAGTTCGTGTACGTCGTGCGCTCCGCGCAGATGGTGCCGGCGAATTCGCCGATGCCCAGCGTGCAGTCGATGACGCACTTGCGCTCCGGGAGGTCCGGGTCATCCGGCGGCTCCTCGAAGCAGTTGCTCCACGTACGCGACGCGCCGCTGCCGACGGGGCAGAACATGGGCATGTCGTTGTTGCCGTTGGCGTCGCAGTTCTTGAACACGCGGGGGAACTTCACCCGGCGCAGCTTCACGAGCGACGACTCCAGGCTCTCCATCTTGAAGTTGCGGTAGCTGTAGCCGCACAGCAGGTCGTCCAGGTAGGGCGAACCGCTGAAGCCGCACAGCCGGCCGTTGACCTCCACCGGGGGCACCTGGTCCAGGTACTTGTTCCACTCGCTCTGGGGCAGCAGCCGCACGTTCTCCCGCAGGGTCCATGCCGGGAAGCTGATCTGCGTGGTGCTGGTGAACTCCGCCACCGTGCCGGACAGCGTCCAGATGAGGTCGCCGGCGTCCAGGCCTTCCGGGAACTGGTAGTTGTAGACGTAGAGGCTGTTGAAGCGGCCCGGGTTGAAGCCGTCCGGCTCCGGCGTCTGGATGTTCGCGCCGGTGACGCTCTTCTCCAGCACGCGGCAGGCCGTCATGTCCGTGACGTAGAAGCCGCTGGAGTCCGTGCCCGTGATGAGCAGCTTCATCTGCTGGCCGTTGTTCGGATCCGACGGGTCGCAGTTCTGCACCAGCGGTTCGCCGGCCTCCGGGTTGCGCCCGATGCGCAGGAACTGCTTGAGGAAGGCGCTCGTCTCCGTGCCGCCTTCCGGCGTCTGGAGGCTGGCGATGCTGGGCTCCTCGAACCGGATGGCGTTGGACAGGCCCGTGGAGAACGTGCGCGTCGCGGGCTCCGGGGGCACCTGGTTCAGGTCGCCCACGACGCCGCCGTCCGAGTAGTCCAGGTCGAAGGGCTCGTCCTGCACCCAGACGTGCGTCTCGCCGTACAGGTGGGCCACGCGCACGTTGCCGGTGCCCTTGCCGTCGGTCAGCTGCGTCCATCGCTTGCTGTAGTCACCGGTGATGTCCCCCGGGACGACGCGGAAGGAGACCGGCCCGTTGAAGGACGTGAGCTCCCCGCCGTTGCCGTCCAGCGCGGTGATGGTCAGGCCGATGTCGATGTCGCCCCGGGGCAGGCTGTAGAGGCACTCCGGGGTGCCGCGCACCGCGACCGGCACCGCCGCCTGGTCGTTGCCGTACCGGGCCGCGCAGGAGTTCACCACCGGCAGCAGCGCGGCGGACGAATCCCCGGTGGTCACCGTCGTCACCTCCACGCGGAAGGAGGTGAGTCCGGTCGTCCCCTCGTTTTCCTTCGTGTAGCAGCCGGCCGTCAGGGCCAGCGAGGTCAAGAGCAGGAGTCGCTTCATTACTTCACCCTCCGCCCGATGCGGCCATCCTCGATGGCGTTCGCGATGGGCATGGCAGTGGGCTTCTCACAGAACGAGCGCAACTGGCTCGTCACGGTGCCGCAGGTGGGATTGGTACCGGTGAGCAGGTCGCGGCAGGTGCAGCGGCCGGTGTAGGGGCCCTGGGGCACCGCGCACTGGGCCTGGATGGCCTCCGGCGTCAGGTCCGCCACGCCGCAGCGCTGCGCCGCATCCGCCGGCAGCTTGATGAGGTCCAGGCAGGAGCAGCTGCCAATCTTCTTGTTGAGCGCGTCCTCGAAGGTCTGGGACACGCGGCAGGAGTTCAGCGTCTTCTCATCCACCGTCCACGTGCCATTGACGAGCGAGCCGCAGCGCGTGCCGTTGCTGGACGTCGCGTTGCCCGCGAGCAGATCCCTGCAGGAGCAGAAGCCCTGCATGTAGCCGATGAGCGAGTCGCGCAGGCTGATGCCCGTCTCGATGCGCGTGGTGTTGCGCTTGAGCACCGTGAAGCCGGAGCCGCCCTTGGCGATGTAGTCGTTCACCGCGATCTTGTACGTGCCGGTGGTGTCCAGGGGCTTGCCGTTGATCTGGATGTCGGTGCCCGTGTGCGCCCAGCAGCGCGAGCCGCTGGTGTCCTCCAGGCACTGCCAGGGCGCGTGGCCCTCGCGGCCCGTCTGGGGGCAGTCCGTCTTGTAGGTGGCGGGCGTGCAGGGGATGCGCAGGTCGTTGAGCTGCACCTGGGCGCAGTCCATGGTGAAGCGGGCGCCGGAGACCTGCGCCTGGCTCACGCACCCACGCTCGGCGGAGCGGTCGGCGACGAAGTCGAACATCTCCTGCATCTCCACGCCGGACAGGTACATGATGTTGATGGTGTTCTCGAACGGGAACACGTTGAACATCGCCTCCTGCGTCACCACGCCCGCGTAGAGGTTGTCGCGGATGCCCAGGGAGTTGGTCAGCGCCATCTCGGCCTCCACGCGGTTTCTCTTGCGCATGGAGTCCGCGGCGATGTTGCCCAGCGGCGAGTCACCGCCGTTGGAGTTGTTGCGGCGCTGCACGTCGAGCGGCGCGTAGGAGAAGATGGACGTCAGCTGGAGCTTGAAGTCCATGCCGAGCACGTAGGGGATCAGCATGTCGGAGACGGCCGGATCCTCCTGCTTGCGGCACTCCTCGATGGCCTCTCGCACGCCCGGGCGCTGGATGAACTCACCCGGATCCCAGAACTCGTTCTCGTCGAAGCGTAGCTTGCGCATGGCCTCGTTGCACCAGAGCCCGTCCACCGGGAACGCGCGGTAGTCCTGGCTGATGACCTCGCCGCCCTCGTCAGCGCCCTGCTGCGAGGGCATCTTGACGACCAGCTCCAGGCGGCCCACGTACTTGGCGAACGCGCCCGAGTGCGCCAGCACGACCTTGCGGCCGCTGGGGTCGGTGACGAGCTGCGGGGGGTTGAGCACCACGTGCAGGTGGCCGCCCAGGATGACGTCCATGCCGTTGACGCCCGCGATGTGCACGCGCACCACCGACTTGTCGTCGCCCTCCGGACCGAACCACTCCAGCACCTTCCACGCGTCCTTCGCGCGGTTCACGAAGGGCTTCGCGCGGCCGTACTCGTAGAAGGCCTCGTAGCCCTGGATGAGGTCCTGGTCCTCGGTGAGGCCCAGGTGGCTGACGATGACGATGAGGTCCGTCACCGGGCGCAAGAGCTCCACGTAGGAGCGCGCGGCCTCGTTCTGCTCCAGCGGGGTGACCTGCAGGCTGTTGCCACCCTCCACGATGGAGTTGAGCGAGGAGATGTTGGCCATGCCGATGACGCCCACCCGCAGACCCTTCACGGTCTTGATGGAGTAGGGGGCGGTGACGTTGGCGGTGCCGTTGCTGCCGACGGCCTTCGGGTCGTCCCACATATAGTTGGCGGCCAGCAGCGGGAAGTTGGCGAAGTTGCGCGCCTTCTGCGTGAAGTTGAGCGCGCCGGCGTCGAACTCGTGGTTGCCCACCACGGCGCCGTCCAGGCGGACCTCGGAGAGGAAGCGGAACTCCGCCTCGCCCGTGTTCACGTTGAAGATGGGGGCGCCCTGGAAGCAGTCGCCGGAGTCCAGGTGCAGCACGCGGTCGCCGCGCTTGCGCTCGCGCTTGAGGATGGACGCCATGCGCGTCGCACCGCCAAAGGGACCGGCTTCCGGGATGAGCTCCAGGTCCTGGTCCGTCTTCAGGGGTGTGAAGTCGTACGGCACCAGCCGCGAGTGGATGTCAGAGGTATGAAGGAGGGTAAGACGCACCTCTTGACCTTCGAGGTGGTAATCCTGGCCTTCCAGCACAGGCATGCACGAGGCGAGGGCCAGGGCGCAGGCACAGAAGAGGCCGAGCAGTGCGCGACACATTCGTGGCGGATCCGTGATTCAAGAGAGTGACGACTTGAGGACGGCGCAACCTACGGGATCAAGGGTGCACGGGCAAGCAACGCCACCGTGGCACCTCCACCTACCAGGGCAGCAGGAGAGCAGGCAGACATGCGTCCCAGCAGTTCCAATGTGACTGACATCGAGATCATCGAGGATTTCTCCGCCACAGCGCGTTGTGACGAAGGTTTCCTCCGAGTGCGGCGTCTGCGGTGCCGCAACCGGCGCGCGGACGGTTCGTCCTCGTCGGTGTACCGGGTGGATGTGGTGGACCGTCCCCGGTTGGACGCGGTGTCGGTGCTCGTCTACCGCCGCGCGTCAGACGGAAGCGTGGAAGTCCTGACGCGCATGAACCTGCGACCGGCGGCGTACTTCCGACGCGAGCAGACGTCGTCCATGACGGTGCCGGACCCGGTGAGCTACCTGCGCGTGGAGGAGATCGTCGCGGGGCTGCTGGAGCCCTCCGACAAGGGCGAGGAGGGGCTTCGCCGCCGCGCGGCGGAAGAGGTGAAGGAGGAGGCGGGCTACGCGGTGCGGCCAGAGGACATCCAGCTGCTCGGCGGCGCGTTCTTCCTCGCGCCGGGCATCCTGTCGGAGAAGGTCTTCCCGGCGGCGGTGGATGTGACGGGCGTCGCGCAGGGCGAGGTCGAAGGCGATGGCTCTCCTCTAGAGGAGGGCATCCACCTGCAATGGCGGCCGGTGACGGCGGTGCTGGACGCGTGCCGACGCGGCGACATCGCGGACGCGAAGACAGAGGTCTCCCTCACGAGGCTGCTCGCCCGGCTGGGCTGATGCGCCGGGGCAGGTGACGCGCCGGATGCGGCTTGCTGCTTTCCGGGGTGCGGACGGACGGGGTAGGGTGCTCCCCGTCCATTCCCCCTGCAGGCGAGGTTCGTCGCATGTCGTCGTTGCCCCCGTGGCTGACCCAGCTGTTGCCCATCGTCATCCTGCTCGGGGCCATTGGCCTGGTGCTCTCGCGGCTACCCCGTGTCGAGCTGGGGCACACCGACGCGTTCCGTCGCCGCCGCTTCTTCAACTGGTTCCCGCTGGGGCTCACGTACGCGTTCCTCTACATGGGGCGCTACAACCTCAACGTGGCGACCAGCGCCATGGGACAGCAGACGTCCAACGCGGACTTCGCGACCATCTTCTTCTGGGGGACGCTCACCTACGGCGTGGCCTTCCTGATCAACGGCCCGCTGACGGACAAGCTGGGGGGACGCTTCACCATCCTCCTGTCCGCGGCTGGCTCCGCGGCGGCGAACGTGGCCATGGGCGGCGTCGTCTACGCGGTGCTGAAGAACGGCTGGGCGCCGCCGGGCGGCGTCGTCGCGTGGCTTGCGTTCCTCTACAGCGTCAACATGTACTTCCAGAGCTTCGGCGCGGTCTCCATCGTCAAGGTGAACGCGTCCTGGTTCCACGTGCGCGAGCGCGGTCAGTTGGGCGGCGTGTTCGGCATCCTCATCTCGCTGGGCCTGTACTTCGCGTTCGACTGGTGCCGCTTCATCGCGGACGCGGCGCCGGTGTGGTGGGTGTTCTTCGTGCCCGCCGGGATGCTCGTGGCCTTCCTGGTGCTGGACTCGTTCGTCATCCGCGACACGCCCTCCCAGACGGGCCACCCGGACTTCGACACGCAGGATGCGTCCAGCGGTGACACGGGCCCCGCGCCTTCCGTGCCGCAGCTCTTCAAGAAGCTTTTGAGCAACCGCGTCATCCTCATCATCCTGGGCGTGGAGTTCTGCAGCGGCTTCCTGCGCAACGCGGTGATGCAGTGGTACCCCAAGTACGCCAAGGCGGTGGGCGAGGGCGGCGCGTTCGTGGCCTCCAATTGGGGCATGCTGTCGTGCGTCGCCGGCATCCTGGGCGGCATGTTCGCGGGCGTCATCAGCGACCGCATCTTCGACTCGCGCCGCGGGCCCGTCTCCACGGTGCTCTACGCGGGCCTGCTCCTGGGCGCGGTGGGCGCGGTGTTCCTGATTGGCACGCCGGGCGCGGGCTGGGCCGTGGTCTTCATGTCCCTGTGCGTCATCGGCGTGCACGGCATGCTGTCCGGCACGGCGACCATGGACTTCGGCGGCAAGAAGAACGCGGGCGTCGTGGTGGGCATCATCGACGGCGCGGTGTACGCGGGCACGGCCATCCACGCGCTCGTCTACGGGCGCATCCTGCCCACGGGCGACGCGATGAAGGACCCGGCCAACTGGAGCCCCTGGCCCCTGGCCATGCTGCCCCTGGCGGTGGTGGGCCTGGTGCTGGCCTCGCGGGTGTGGAACGCGAAGCCCCAGCCGAAGGCCGCGCCGCTGCCCGTGGGCGACGTCGTCCCGGGGGCCGTGCCGGGCGGATCCTCTCGTACGGGCACCAACGGTTGAGGCACCCAGGGCCTCCGGGGTGTGCCGCCCCGGACGCTCCGTCACCCCATCGGAGGGGGTGGCTCCCGTGTGACAGGCCTGTGACGTAAAGTGCCGCTTGTGTCCCAGGCCCCCGAAGCGCTCCACAGCCGGTTCGACGTCCACGACCGGAAGCAGTTCGAGATCAAGCTCGAGTACCAGCCCACGGGCGCGGACGAGACGCGCTACCTCGTGGAGGCCTATCTCTTCCTTCCGTCGAGTCTGAACATCGACTCGGAGACGTACCCGCGCGCGGACTTCTACGCGGACATCCACAACTACGTGCGCTTCAAGACGCCGGTGATGGGCCTGTCGGAGATCCTTTCTTCGGAAGGCTCGCCGCTCTTGAAGCTGGAGGCGTGGCTGCGCACGGGGCTGGCGCCGGAGGCGGACGTCGTCTACCAGGCGAAGCTCTTGTCGTGCGTCCTGCGGGGCGCGCTGCGCCGGTTCGCCACCACGGTGGAGACGCGCTGCGAGGCCAAGACGGGCGATGCGGCGAGAGCGGACCTGGAGCTGGTGGTGCGCTCCGCGGGCGAGTGCGTGCCGAAGGTGCTGGAGCGCTTCCGCGCGTGGCTGCGTGCGACGGGCGAATCGAAGATGCAGGAGAAGACGCGCGCGTCGCTCCGGCTGGTGGACGAGTACGTCAGCCTGCTGGTGGAGCAGTTCTTCCGCCGCGCGGTGGCGGACATGGACGCGCTGCCGCGCACCGGGCCGTGGCTGCCCCTGCGAAAGGGGCTGATGGAGGCGGTGCTGCGCGAGGAGTCCTACCGCAAGGAGCACCGGCTGCGCAGCGTCCTCAGTCCCACCGGGGACAACGAGGAGTACATGCAGCGGCTGGGCTTCCTGAAGAAGTTCTGCATGAACGTGCTCTTCCTGTCCTCGCGTCGGCGCCAGCGTCGGCAGGGCTGGGAGGAGGTGCTGTTCGCCATCGCGGCGGGCGTGGCCATGGCCTTCGCCACGTCGGTGGCGCTCTGGGCGCAGGTGCGCTTCACGCAGGTGAGCCTCAACTTCTTCCTGGTGGCCGTGGTCGGCTACATGATGAAGGACCGCATCAAGGAAGGCCTGCGGCGCATGTTCAGCCGCTTCGCCGCCACGCACCTGTATGACAGGACCACGGACCTGGTGGACCCCGTCACGGCGCGCGCCATCGGCATCTGCGAGGAGCGGGTGGACTACGGCGCGGCGGTGAAGGTGCCCGCCGGGGTGTCCGCCCTGCGGCTGCACGACGACTTCCTCACCGTGTCCCAGGGGGAGCTGTCCGAAGCGGTCATCCGCTACCAGAAGCGCATCGTGCTGGACGCGCGCCTGCTGCCCCGCTCCGAGCGCGGCCTCACCGGCGTCACCGACATCCTGCGCCTCAACGTGGGCCGGTTCCTGCGCGACATGGACGAGCCGGAGTTCGCGCTGGAATACGTGGACCTGGAGGACTTCTCCGTGGGCCACATCCGGGGCGCCAAGCGCTACCCGGTGGACCTGGTGTTCCGCTTCACGGTGCTGGAGGCGGGCACCCGCAAGGAATCCGCGCAGCTGGTCCGGCTGGTGTTGGATCGCAACGGCATCCAGCGCATGCAGAACTTCCCGCAGCCCGTGGTGGCCCCGGAGGCCGCAGGGACCGTGCCCCTCCAGCCAGCCGCCCTGCGCGCCGGCGCGTGATTTGAGCAACAGCCCCGCGCCGGGGACATGTATCTTCCGGCGTCCATGGCTTTTGAAGACCTCAAGCAACGCGTGCGGCCGGACTGGCGCGACACGCTCACGGGCATCCTGGCGAGGGCCCGCTCGCTCGGCCCCCAGGCCGTGCTCGCGTTCGACCTGGACTCCACGCTCTTCGACAACCGGCCCCGTCAGGCGCG
The DNA here is from genome assembly GCF_026626765.1 of Corallococcus sp. bb12-1. Taxonomy (NCBI): domain Bacteria; kingdom Pseudomonadati; phylum Myxococcota; class Myxococcia; order Myxococcales; family Myxococcaceae; genus Corallococcus; species Corallococcus sp. bb12-1. Next base: position 408,653 of record NZ_JAPNJZ010000024.1, read on the forward strand.
CATCCTTCGCGAGTACGGCGACGCGCGGGCCCTGGGCCTCTTGTCCGCGTGCGAGCCCCACCACTGGGAGACAGGCTGGGACATGCGCGCCGCCATGCGGGCGTGCGGCCTGGGCGACCCGGATGTGGAGACGCTCTTCGCGGACGCACGCGCCTTCTGGCAGGACCGCTTCTTCACCAGCGCCTACTGCGTGTCCGACGAGGCCATCGAAGGGGCCGGGGCCTTCATGCAGGCCGTCGCCGCCACGGGCGCCCAGGTCGTCTACCTGACGGGCCGCCACGAGGCCATGCGCGAGGGCACCATCGCGTGCCTGGCGCGCTGTGGAATGGTGACGCCCCCCGGCGAGGGTGGGCGCGTGCACCTGGTGATGAAGCCCACGCTCAAGGAGGATGACGACGCCTTCAAGCGCGAGGCGCACGCGCGCCTGGGCCGCATGGGCACCGTGGTGGCCGCGTTCGACAACGAGCCCACCCACGCCAATGACTACCGTCGGCGCTTCCCGGAGGCGACGGTCATCCACCTGGCCACGGATCATTCCGGCCGGGCTGTGGAATTGCTGGAGGGCATCGTGTCGGTGCCACATTTTGCCCTGGAGGACGTGACGCACCGCGCCTGAAAGCAGGCGTGGCGGAGGGTGGTTCTGAAAGGCTTTGGAAGTCCCTTTGCCGCGCGCTAAGAGGCGCACGGCGTTGCCGCCCTTCCCCCTCGGGTCCACAGGGGCGGCCCAGACGGAGGCATGCCGCGGTGGCCAGCGCGTACTCGAAGGACCTGTTGTTGACGATGTACCGGAAGATGTACCTCCTCCGTCGCTTCGAAGAGCGCGTGGGCCAGCAGTACACGCTGGGGAAGATCGCCGGTTTCTGTCACCTCTACATCGGGCAGGAAGCCGTGGCGGTCGGCTGCAACGAGGCCATCCGTCCGGATGACTACATGCTGTCCGCCTACCGCGACCACGGGCAGCCGCTCGCCCGCGGCAGCGACGCCGGGATGATCATGGCGGAGCTGTTCGGCCGGGGCTCTGGCTACAGCAAGGGCAAGGGCGGCTCGATGCACATCTTCGACATCGAGCACCACTTCTACGGGGGCTACGGCATCGTCGGCGGGCAGATTCCGCTCGCGGCCGGCATGGCCTTCGCGGCGCGCTACCGCAACGAGGACCGCGTCACGGTGTGCTACTTCGGCGACGCGGCCGCGAACCAGGGCGCGTTCCACGAAACCCTCAACATGGCGCAGAAGTGGAAGCTGCCGGTCATCTACATCTGCGAGAACAACCGCTACGGCATGGGCACGGCCATCGCGCGCACGTCGGCGGTGCCGGAGATCCACAAGCGCGCCTCCGCGTACGGCATGCGGGGCGAGGCCGTGGACGGCATGGACGCCCTCAAGATGTACGAGGCGGTGAAGGACGCGGCGGAGTACTGCCGCGCGGGCAAGGGCCCGGTGCTGATGGAGGCGAACACGTACCGCTTCCGTGGCCACTCGATGGCGGACCCGGCCAGCTACCGCTCCAAGCAGGAGGTGGAGGACGAGCGCCGCAACGACCCCATCCCCAAGCTGCGCGAGTACGCGCTCAAGCAGGGCTTCGGGCTGACGGACGCGGACTTCGAATCCATCGAAGAGGAGGAGAAGCGCACGGTGGACGCGGCGGTGAAGTTCGCCGACGAGTCGCCCGAGCCCAGCGTGGAAGAGCTGTGGCGCGACACCATCGTGGATCCGGGGGAAGAGGACGTGCGCCCGCGCGAGCGCGTGCTGGGCGTGAAGGTCACCAACTGGCCGAAGTACCCGACGGGCCAGGAGCTGAAGGTGACGTGGGACCTGGAGCCTCGCGCAGAGGCCGAGGCGGCTGACAAGAAGGCGGGCCTGAGCCGCTAGCGCTCGGGTCCATCCCCCCAGGCACAACCCTTTCGAGTTCGGAGCCGACGATGCCCGAGTTGATGTATCGCGAAGCGTTGAACCAGGCGCTCGCCGAGGAGATGGAGCGCGACGCCAATGTGTTCCTCATTGGCGAGGAAGTGGGTCGCTACAACGGCGCCTTCAAGGTGTCCCAGGGCCTGCTGGACAAGTTTGGCAGCGCGCGCATCATCGACGCGCCCATCAGCGAGCTGGGCTTCACCGGCCTGAGCGTGGGCGCCGCCGCCGTGGGCCTGCGCCCGGTGGTGGAGATGATGACCTGGAACTTCGCCATCCTGGCGATGGACCAGATCGTCAACAACGCGGCCAAGCTGCGCCACATGAGCGGCGGCCAGTTGCGCTGCCCCATCGTGTTCCGCGGCCCGGGCGGCGCGGGTGGCCGTCTGTCCAGCCAGCACAGCCAGTCGCTGGAGGCCAACTACGCGCACTTCCCCGGCCTGAAGGTCATCGCGCCGGCGACGCCCGCGGATGCCAAGGGCATGCTCAAGAGCGCCATCCGGGACGAGAACCCGGTCATCATGTTCGAGGGCGAGCGGCTCTACGCGCTCAAGGGCGAGGTGCCGGAGGGTGAGCACATCGTCCCGCTGGGTGTCGCGGACGTGAAGCGTGAGGGCACCGACGTCACGCTCATCACCTGGAGCCGGATGTACTACTTCTGCATGGAGGCCGCCGAGGCCCTGGAGAAGGAAGGCATCAGCGTGGAGGTGCTGGACCTGCGCACCCTGCGTCCGCTGGACGAGGAGGCCATCCTCAAGAGCGTGCGCAAGACCAACCGCGCGGTCATCTGCGAGGAGGGCTGGGCGCTGGCCGGCATTGGCGCGTCCGTGGTGGACCTCATCCAGTCCCAGGCGTTCGACGAGCTGGACGCGCCGGTCGTGCGCGTCACCGGGCTCGATGTGAACATGTCGTATGCGGCGAATCTGGAGAACGCGACCCAGCCGGACGCGCCCAAGATCATCGCCGCCATCAAGAAGGTCCTGTACCGCGAGGGAGCCTGAGCGATGGCGACGCCCATCCAGATGCCCAGCCTGTCCCCGACGATGAAGGAGGGGAAGATCATCAAGTGGCTGAAGAAGGTCGGCGACAAGATCGCCTCCGGAGACGCCATCGCCGAGGTGGAGACGGACAAGTCCAACCTCGAGGTGGAGGCGTACGACGACGGCTTCCTGTTGGAGATCTCCGTGCCCGAGGGCGAGGTCGCGACGGTGGGGGCTCCCATCGGCTACCTCGGCGCCAAGGGCGAGAAGGTCTCCGGCGGAGCCGCTGCTCCCGCCGCCGCGCCCCAGAAGACCGAAGCCCCGAAGGCAGCGGCCCCGTCCACGCCCAAGGCGGAAGCTCCCGCCGCGAAGCCTCCGGCGCAGCCCGCTGCCGCCGCGGGTTCCGGTGAGGGCATCGCCATCCTGATGCCGTCGCTCTCCCCCACGATGAAGGAGGGGAAGATCGTCAAGTGGCTGAAGAAGGCCGGCGACAAGGTCTCCTCCGGGGACGCCATCGCCGAGGTGGAGACGGACAAGTCCAACCTCGAGGTGGAGGCGTACGACGACGGCACGCTCGCGCGCATCGTCGTGAACGAGGGCGACATGGCCGCCGTCGGTGCGCCCATCGCGTTCCTCACGCCCAAGGGTGCCAAGGCCGGGGCCTCTGCTCCGGCGGCCGCTCCTTCCGCGCCCAAGGCTCCGGCCCCCCAGCAGGCTCCCGCCACCGCGGCTCCGTCCGCGCCCGCCGGGGCCCAGGTCGTTCCCATCCGCCGTGAGGCCGCTCCGGCCGCGAGCGGTGGTGGTCGGCTTCGCGCCAGCCCCCTGGCGAAGCGCATCGCGCAGGAGCGCGGTCTGGACCTGGCGCAGGTGCGTGGCACGGGGCCGCTCGGGCGCGTGGTGAAGCGCGACGTCGAGCAGGCGCTGGGCCAGGGTCTTGCGAAGGCTCCCGCCCAGGCGGCGGCACCCCAGGCCAAGAAGGCCGGTTCGCAGCCCGAGGTCCGCGCCTTCGGCACGCGTCCGGAGCCGCAGGCCGTGCCCATGTCCTCCATGCGCAAGGTGATTGGCCAGCGCATGGCGGAGGTGAAGCCCGGCGTGCCTCACTTCTATCTCACCGTCGAGGTGGAGATGGAGGCCGCGGTGAAGATCCGCGAGGAGGCCAAGGCGCTGGACGTGAAGGTGTCCGTCAACGACATCATCGTGAAGGCGGCGGCCATCGCGCTGCGCCGCTCCCCGAAGATGAACGTGTCGCTCCAGGGCGACCAGGTGCTGCACTTCGGCACCGTGGACGTGGGCATCGCGGTGGCCATCGAGGACGGTCTCATCACGCCCGTCATCCGCGACGCGGACCTGAAGGGCCTGCAGACCATCTCCGCCGAGTCCCGCGACATGGCGGAGCGCGCCCGCAAGCGCGCCCTGAAGCCCGCCGAGTACACGGGCGGTTCGCTCACGGTGAGCAACCTGGGCATGTACGGCATCGACCAGTTCATCGCCGTCATCAACCCGCCCCAGTCCGCCATCCTCGCGGTGGGCGCGGTGGCGGAGAAGGCCGTGGCGCGCGACGGACAGGTCGTGGTCCGCAAGGTGATGACGGTGACGCTGTCGGGTGACCATCGCGTCATCGACGGGGCCACCGGCGCGGAATACCTGCGCGAACTGAAGGGCCTCCTGGAGCACCCCACGCGGTTGCTGTTCTAGCGGTCGAGCAGCCCTGCCGCCCTTCGCCCCCGTGCTGCACGCACGGGGGCGGGGGAGGGCGCTGGCTACTCCCGCGTCTTCGCGTCCGATTCGGCGTCGTCTTCCAGCTTGCGCTGCTCGTCGGTGATGCTGGACTGCTCCGCGCGCTTCGTGTCGGTGTCCAGCTCCTCTTCGTGGTTCTTGGAGCGGCCCTGGATGCCGGGCCACGGCTCCGGCCGGGTCGCCTGGACGTGCTTCACGGGCTTCGCGTCAGAATGCTTCTTGTCCGCCATGGTGCGTTCCTTCCCCCCGGGAGCCGGGGTGTGAATGGTGCCTGCCGTGGCGGTACGGTGGGATGCCCGCGCTGAAGGAGCTACCCGGGGGCATGTGGGTGGAAAGGGCTCGCTCGCCTGACTCCCTTCGGATGGCGAAAAAAGATCAGCAACCGAGCCGGTTCGCTGCTTAACTTCTCATCCAATGAACGACGACATGACTCGCGAGCGCCTGGGGCTTGGACTGCGGGAGGTGGAGCCTTCGCCGGTTCCATCGGTTCCGACGGTGTCCCTGGCGCATTCACTGCAGCAGGCGCTTCACGGCGCTGTGTTCCCGCTCACTGCCGAACAGTTGACGTGGGTGGCGCGCGAGAACGATGCGCCGCCGCATGTGGTGTCGCTGCTGGGGTCGCTGCCTCGGGGACGTTTCCCCTCGGTGGAGACCGTGGCCCACGCCCTCGAGCACACCGCCGCCTGAGTCGGGCGGTGTCCCCCGGATTGACGCTCGACGCCCGTTTCCGGCCCTGGGTAGAAGGTACCCACAGGCGCGCGGTCGGATGGGCGCGTTATCTTCGGCGCGACCAGCCTGCCTTCCGGATGAGGAAGCCACGGTCTGGAGGAGCTCCATGAACGCCTCGGACCTGCCCGCCGTGCTGTACGTGGACGACGACGCCCTCAACCTGAGGGTGTTCGACGCCAACTTCGGGCAGAAGTTTCGCATCTTCCGGTGCTCGTCCCCCAACGAGGCCCTGGCCCTGCTGGAGCAGCGGCGCGGGGAGATTGGCGTGGTGCTGTCGGACCAGCGCATGCCGGGGATGACGGGCGTGGAGTTGCTGGAGCGCGCCCGCACCATCGCGCCGGACGCCAAGCGCATGCTCGTCACGGCGTACGCGGACATGCAGGCCGTCATCGACGCGGTGAACCGCGGTCAGGTGACGCGCTACTTCGTCAAGCCGTGGGACCGGGCGGAGCTGCTGGCGGCGCTGGAGGACGCGCTCAAGATTGCCCGGCTGGAGCTGCGCATCCGCGAGGTGGAAGGCCGGATGATGAAGTCCGAGCGTCTGGCCACGCTGGGGCAGGTGACCGCGGGCATCGCGCACGAGCTCATGGGCCCGGTGGGCTACCTCACGCAGAACGTGTCCTCGCTCCAGCGCGACATGGAGCCGGTGGTGCAGTACGTGTCTCGCCACCTGGCGACGGATCCAGACGAGGAGGTGTCCTCCACCATCGAGGACCTCCCGTCGCTCATCAAGGACCTGTCCGATGGCGCGGGCCACCTGCGCGAGGTGGCGCTGGGCCTGCGGACGCAGGCGCGCGGCGAGGACCTGGAGACCACCGCGGACGTGGCCGAAGTGGTGTCCTTCGCGGTGAAGCTGGCGCGCGCGGAGGTGCGGGACAGGGCGCGGCTGACGAGCAGCGGCGACCCCGTGCGCATCGTCTTCGGGCCGGTGAAGCTGTGCCAGGTGGTGCTCAACCTCATCGTCAACGCGGCGCAGGCCATGGAGGGCACGGGCCGCACGGGCCGCATCGACGTGCGGTGGGCGGCGACTGATTCCGACGTGGTGCTGTCGGTGGTGGACAACGGGTGCGGTATCCCCGTCGCGTTGCAGGAGCGCGTGTTCCAGCCGCTCTTCACCACCAAGCCGGTGGGCATTGGCACGGGCCTGGGCCTGTCCATCTGCCGCGAGCTGGTGACGCAGTTCGGAGGTCAGCTCCGGCTGACGTCCACGCCGGGTGAGGGCACTGAAATCGAGCTCACCTTCCAGCGAGCCCCGCCCCCTTGAGCCCGAAGGCGTTGTGCAGGAGGCGCCACACCCGGTGAAGGGTTTCACCTTCCTGGGGTCGCACGTCCCGCACCAAGAGTGCGCGTCGTGGCGCTTCCAGGGGGCCGTACTCCACCACCAGTGAATAGCGGCCGCCCGGAGGCTGGACGATGTGCACCGCCCTCACCTCGTCGAAGGGCAGCGTCTCCGTCTTCGCGGCCCCGGGCGCCCACGCGAGCGTCTCCAGCCGCAGCGACTCCGTCTTGAAGTGCAGCACGAAGCGGCGGCGCTTGAGCCGCGCCTCCAGCACGAGCGCCGTGAGGACCAGCGCCCCCGCGAGGGCCAGCGCCAGCGATGCGGTGCCGGGAATGCGGGCCGTGTCCAGCACGAGCAGCCCCGTACCCACGACGGTGCTCACCCCGGCCAGCCCCAGGCACACCGAGGGCAGGACCCGCAGCGTCCAGGGTGGTGGCAGGGACTCTCCCACCAGTCGACCCCCGTCGTAGAACAGCCGCACGTCGCCCAGCAGTGGCGGCACCCGGTTCTCCCGGAGCGCGTCTTCGAAGCTCACTCCGCGAGCATAGACACACCGGCCTCTTCCCACCCTCGAAGTTGGACGTGAGCTGTGCGATCCTCCCAATTCATGGATCTCCCGTTCGAGACCGGTGAAGGTGAAGGGGAAGGGCGGGGGACGCTCGCCTCGAAGGTGCTGCTGGTGGATGACGAGCCGGTGGTGCTCGACATCTGCGTGCGCCTTCTGGGGCGCGAGGCGGACCTCGTCGTGTTCCCGGTAGGCAGTGCGGAAGAGGCGCTCACCTTGCTGAGGGACCAGCGCATCGACGTGCTGGTGACGGACAAGAACCTGCCCGGCATGGGCGGGGTGGAGCTCATCTCGGAGGCTCGCCGGATGCAGCCCGCGCTGGAGGCGGTGATGATCACCGCCTACGCCAGCTCCGAGTCCGTCATCGCCGCGTTCGCCGCCGGGGCCAGCGACTACATCCTCAAGCCCTTCGACGACCTGCGCGTGCTGCGCGCCAAGGTGCGCGCCGCGCTGGAGCGCCGCACCGAACGCGTGCGCACGCGCAACGGCGCGCGGGAGGTCGCCCGGCAGGCCGCGGTGCTGCTCGACGCGGGCCGCGACGCGCCGGAGCCCGCGCATGTGGCGCTGGAGACGGAGCTGCGCAACTACGAGGAGACGGTGCGCCTGGTCCAGCAAGGCAGCGTCGCGGTGGTGGGCAGCAGCGAGGCCGTGAGGGTGCTGCAGGAGGCGCGCTTCGAGGTGGTGGAGCTGCCGCCGTATTCGCCCCAACTGGAGGCCGCGGACGTCGTGGTGGTGGAGACCGGGGATCCGCAGTGGCGCACGCTGGCGGAACGCCTCCAGGGAGGCGCCTCCGACGTGGTGCTCCTGGCCGGCGCGGACGCCGACCTGAGCGACCTCCTGGAGGCCATCACCCTGCGCATGGACCTGGTGGGCTACGGACAGGCCAACGCCACCCGCGTCCTTCCGGAGAAGGTGCGCATGTTGCTGATGCGCCGGGGAATCCAGCGCGCCCAGGAGCGGCTCACCGCGGCGCTGGACGCCTTCCGCCAGAGCATCGCCGTCACGTCCTGAAGCCGGCGCGGCGCCCCCCTCCATCCTTCCGGAAGAGGGGGCGCCAGCAGGGACCCGGCTGGGACTCGAACCCGCTTCCGCCCAGGGCCCGGGCCTGTCCTCGGAGCATGGCCCGCAAAGCGAAACGCCCACCTTCTTTTCAGAAGGTGGGCGTCTCTGTGTGACCCTGCCGGGATTCGAACCCGAGTTTGAGCCGTGAGAGGGCTCCGTCCTAACCGCTAGACGACAGGGCCGGCTTTCCTACAACCGCGCCTTTGATGCCGACGCTTCCTACGTTTTCTGGTTGCTGACGTCAACCAGGAACTTCAGCTGGGGAACTAGGATTCGAACCTAGATAAGCAGAGTCAGAGTCTGCTGTCCTACCGTTAGACGATTCCCCAAAGACCTGCGGGACCTGCTGCTGCGGGCGCTTCTACTACCCAACTCTCTGCTCGACTTCAACTACTTCGTTTTCCTGACCGGCTTCGCATCTTTCTTCGCCGGCTTCGCCGCCCCCTGCAGCGGGACGACGTAGATGCGAACCTCTTCGTTCGCCTCGTAGATGTTCAACCCTTCGAAGTTCTTCCCCGACGGGTTGGTGATGTGCACGGCCTTCACGCCCGGCTGGTTGACGATCGATCGCCTCGGGTAGCTCGAGGACGGATAGACGGTCTTGTAGTAGTCGAGCGTCGCCTCGAAATCGCGCGATGCCCGGTACCGGTTCTCGCCCACCTTCTGGGCACCATCCGGGAGTTGGGCGCCGTTCACGACTTCGGCGCCCGACGCCGCCGCCCAGAGGGCCAGCAGCACCGCCCCGAGCGGGCGCGCCTTATAGAAATGGGGTCGCAGGCTGTCAAGCGGTCGCGTCATCGCCGGCCAAGATAGGGCCCGGCGACGCCCGCGTCCACCGTCAATCTCACCCGCCGCGCGCGAGCGCCGCGTCGATGCGCCGCAGGGCTTCCTCGCGGCCCACGAGCAGCAGCGTCTCGCCGATGCCGGGGCTCGTGGTGTTGCCGGTGATGGCGACGCGCAGGGGCTGGGCCACCTTGCCCATGCCCACGCTGGCCGCCTCGCTCACCGTCTTCACCACGCCGTCCAGCGGCTCCACTGTCCAGGCGGGCAAGGCCTCCAGCTTCTCCCGGGCCTGGCGCAGGAGGCCCAGCGAGTCGCCGCTCAGGTGCTTGGCCGCGGCCTTCTCATCCAGCGTGACGCCGGTGCGGAAGTAGATGGACGCGGTGTTCGCCATCTCGTCCAGCGTCTGCGTGCGCTCGCGCAGCGCGACCACCAGCGGCTCCAGGCGCGCATCGCCCCGGGCCTGGATGCCGCGGGCCTCCAGGAAGGGGATCAGCCGCTCCGCGACGAGCGCGGGAGGCAGCAGCTTGAACCACTGCTGGTTGAACCACTTGAGCTTGACTGGATCCCAGACGCCGGAGGTGCGGCCCACGCCGTCGAAGTCGAACCACTCCACCATCTGCTCGCGGGTCATCACCTCGTCGTCGCCGTGGCTCCAGCCCAGGCGGATGACGAAGTTGAGCAGGGCCTCCGGCAGGATGCCGGTGCGCGCGTGGAGCATCACGTCCGCTTCCGGGTGCTTGCGCTTGGAGAGCTTCTCGCGGTCCGGCCCCAGGATGAGCGGCAGGTGCGCGAAGTCCGGCGGTGTCCAGCCCAGCGCCTTGTAGAGCATCAACTGGGGGAAGGTGGAGTTGACGTGCTCCTGGCCGCGCGACACCAGGGTGATGTCCATCAGGTGGTCGTCGATGACGCAGCCGTAGTTGTAGAGCGGGATGCCGTCCGCGCGCACCATGACCCAGTCATCCAGGTCCGAGTACTTCTTGGTGATGACGCCCAGCACCTTGTCGTCGAACGACACCTCGCCCTCACCCGACGGCATGCGGAAGCGGATGACCGCGTCCTCCTGCTTCTTGCCGGCCGGGGGCCCCTTCAGGTCGTGGCAGGTGCCCTCGTAGCGGTAGTCGCGCTTCTCCTTCGCCGCCAGCTCGCGGCGCGCGGTGAGCTCCTCGCGGGTGCAGTAGCAGCGAAAAGCCTTGCCCTCGGAGAGGAGCTGGTCGGCGTGGGCGCGGTAGGTGTCCAGCCGCTGGGTCTGGAAGTAGGGGCCACAGGCACCTTCCTTGCCAGGGCCTTCATCCCAGTCCAGGCCCAGCCAGTTCAGTCCATCCAGGATGGCCTTCACGGACTCCGGGGTGGAGCGCTCCTGGTCCGTGTCCTCCATGCGCAGGATGAAGGTGCCGCCGTAACGCCGCGCGTAGAGGTAGTTGAAGAGCGCGGTGCGGGCACCGCCGATGTGGAGGTATCCAGTAGGAGACGGAGCGAAGCGGACGCGGGGTTTGGACGGGGCCATAGGACAGGCGCGCGATAGCAGGAGGGATGCATGAGGGTCAACGCAAGCCGCCCTCTTGGAGTTAGGCTTCGAAGCCAAGGAGACTTCACATGTCGATTCGACACGCAGTTCGCACGCTGGTGCTGGCCGCCCTGCTCGGGGGGCTTCCGGCGGGGGCCACGACGATGCTGCGCGCGGACCTTCCCCAGATGGCGCAGGCGTCCGACGCGGTGGTGCAGGGGGTTGTCCGGCGCGTGCAGAGCCGCTGGAGCGGCGACAACCGGCGCATCGTCACCGACGTGGAGATTGAAGTCACCGAGTCGCTCAAGGGCACGTCCGGCGGCACGGTGCTCGTCACCCAGCCGGGAGGCCGGGTGGGCGACATCGGACAGGTGGTGAGCGGCCTGGCGACGTTCTCCGAAGGGGAGGAGGTCGTCGTCTTCTTGGAGAAGAAGGGCGCATCCGCGTTCCAACTGGCGGGCATGGCGCAGGGCAAGTACCAGGTGCAGCGCTCGGATTCCAAGACGGGCGCGATGGCGGTGCCGGCGCCCACCGGGGACGCGGTGCTCATCGATCCCCAGACGCGCCAGGAGACCGAGTCGAACGCGAAGCCGGTGACGCTCGCGCAGCTCAAGTCGACCATTCGCGCGGCGCTCCAGGCGCAGCAGGTCGCGCCCGCGAAGAAGGGAACGAAGTGATGGGCGCGCTCGCGTCGTGGGTAGTGTTGGCGGTGGCGCTGGGACAGAGCTCCGCGCCGTACGTGCGCAGCCGGGTGTCCCCCGGGGATGACGCCACGCAGTGCCTGTACTGGACGCAGGCGCGCGTCGTCTGGCAGCAGAGCACCGTGGGCAACCAGAAGGTGACGGACCACACGGAGTTCCAGGCCATCAGCGACTCGTTCCAGAGCTGGCAGGACATCTTCGCCAACTGCGGCAACCTGACGCTGGCGGAGGGGCCGCGCGTGGACAGCCGGACCGTGGGCTACGCGCGCACCGGCGACAACATCAACCTCATCCTCTTCCGCACCCGGAGCTGTCGGGAGGTCGTGGACTCCAGCGATGCGTGCTTCGCGGCGGACACCTGCGCGAACACGTACGACTGCTGGGACGACAGCGCCGGCACCATCGCCATCACGCTCACGACCTACGATGAGCGCACCGGCATCGTGTACGACTCCGACATCTCCTTCAACGCCGCGACCTTCAACTTCACCACCGGCAATGGCGGGCCGTGCGGCATCGTGGCCACCCCGAACTGCGTGGACACGGACGTGCAGAACACGGCCACGCACGAGGTGGGCCACTTCGTGGGGCTGGACCACACGCTGGCGACGGGCTCCACGATGAACCCGAGCGCTCCGCCGGGTGAGGTGTCCAAGCGCAACATCGACAGCGGTTCACGCTCCTTCGTGTGCGCCGCGTACCCCAAGGGCAGCGCGAGCCAGCCCTGCATCCCGTTGCCGCCGGGCTCCAACGGTGACGGTGACGACGACGATGGTTGCTCCGCGGCATCGGGAGGCCTGGCGGCGCTGCCGCTGCTGGCCGCCGCTTCGCTGCTCGCGCGCCGCCGCCGCCGGGGTGCTCGGTGAGTCGCCGCCTCCTGCTCCTGGTGGGGCTGCTGGGCGCGGGGGCGGCCGAAGCGCAGCAGGACTACAAGCGCACGCTCGTGCCGGGCCGGCCGCTGTGCCTCGTGTGGCCGGGGCGTGACTACGTCTACCACCTGGATGTGAAAGGCAGCACGCGCACGCCCGACGCCACGGAGTTCACCGCCATCGAGGCCGCGTTCGACGCGTGGCGGGCGCTGTCCTCGACGTGCAGCGACTTCCGCTTCATCCGGGGCGAGGACTGGCGGCAGGAGGTGGACGTCGGCTACGACCAGGAACACCCCTTCGACAACTACAACGTCATCACCTTCCGCGAGCGCAACTGCCAGGACGTCGCCCCCGCGGACGACGTGTGCTGGCAGGAAGAGACGTGCGGCAACGTGTACCAGTGCTGGTCGCACGGGGGCGCCACCATCGGGCTCACCACGTCGTCGTTCAGCTTCAAGGACGGGCGCGTGGTGGACTCGGACATCGAGCTCAACGCGGCGGAGTTGGAATGGGGGGGGCCGGCCTTCCTCTTCACCACCGTCAACGGTCCGCCGTGTGGCGGGGGCGAGCCCGCCACCACCTGCGTCGCCACGGACGTGCAGAACACGATGACGCACGAGATTGGCCACGTCGTCGGCCTGGACCACGTCTTCTCCGTGGGCTCCACCATGGAGGCCACAGCCTCGAAGGGCGAGACGTCCAAGCGCGTCATCGACGCGGGCTCCGCCGCCGGCTTCTGTTCAACCTATCCGCGCGGCCTGCCCCCCACCCAGTGCCGCACCCCGGAGGATCCGGGCCTCAAGCTGGTGGCGGAGGGGAAGGGCTCCGGCTGCGGCGCTACGACCGCAGGGCCGGCCGTGGTCGCCTTGCTGCTCTGGAGCGCGGGGCTCCTGCGGCGACGCGGGAGCGGGCGGGCTGGGGGCCTGGCTTCCGGCTCGCTCGAGGCTGTGCCGCAACGGCGGCGCGGTTAGACTGTGGGGGTGGCCGTCGCCTTCTTCGACCTGGATCGCACCCTGCTCGCCGCCAACTCCGCGTCGCTGTGGGTGCGTCGCGAGCTGGCGCTGGGCCACATCTCCCGGTGGCAGGCCTTTCGCGCCAGCGTGCTGCTCGCGCGCTACCACCTGGGCTTCGTGGCCATGGAGGATGTGCTCCTGCGCGCCACCTCCCTGCTCACCGGTTCGGATGCGCGCGAACTGGAGCTGCGCTCCGGGGACTTCTACGGAGAGCTGGTGCGGGGCCGGTACCGGCCGGGCGGTCTGCTCGCGCTGGAGGCCCACCGGCAGGCGGGCGACCAGTTGGTGCTCCTGACGGCCTCCTCCAGCTACCTGTCCGACCTGGTGGGGCGCGAGCTGCGACTGGACGGCGTGCTGTGCAACCGCTTCGAGGTGGACGGGGCGGGGCGCCACACCGGGCGCCCGCTGGGTCCCATCTGCTACGGCGAGGGCAAGCGCTACTACGCGGAGGCCACCGCGAAGGAGGCGGGCGTGCCGCTGTCCGCGTGCTCCTTCTACACGGACTCGTACACGGACCTGCCGGTGCTGGAGGTGGTGGGGCGTCCGGTGGTGGTGAACCCCGACCATCGCCTGCGACGCGAGGCCCGGCGGCGGGGCTGGCCGGTGGTGGATTGGGGCGTGCCTCCTGGAGGCGCCGCCCCGTCCGTCCCACCCTCACCGCCGCTGCTGCCCTCCACCGGTCCCTGAGGCCAGGGACGCGGCGGGAGGCCGGCCGCGGCTTCAGCGCTTCGGGGCGACGAGGCGCATGGTGAACGTGTAGTCCACGTTCACCGGACGGCCCTGGTACTGGATGGGCTTGTAGGTGCGCGACACGAGCGAATCGAGCACCGCGCGCTCCATGTGCTCCACCATCTTGAAGACGCGGCAGTTCTCCACGCGGCCCTTGGTGGTGATGGTGCAGCGCACCGCCACGAGCCCCTCCGACTTGGTGGCGAGGGCTTCGCGCGAGTAGGCCAGGGAGCGGCCCTCCTCCAGCATCACCGGACGCTCCATGGAGTCGTTGAAGGGGACGACGGCGTCGGCCCGGACGGGCGCCAGCGCTCCGGTCGTCAGCGAGGGCACCGCGAGGCTGCCCGCCGCGCTCACCTGCACCGTCGCGGCCGACGCGCCGAGCGCGCCCGCGGACTTGTCGCTCACCGTGGCGGGCACGGCGCCGCCGACGGCGGGATTCGCCTGCATCATCACCGGAGCGGCCAGTCCACCCGGCGTCACCGGCGCCACGTTCTCGAAGTCCTCGGGGGTGGAGGCGTTGGCCAGGTCCACGCGGCTGGGGCGTTCGGAGCCGCCCCGGCGCTTCGTCATCTTCTGCGACAGCACGACCTCACCAGAGCCGCCGGTGATGACCGTCTCCGTCTGGTAGCCCTCCAGCGCGAACGTCAGCTCCGCGGTGATGCTGCCCTCGGCGCCCAGCGGCAGCTCCAGGTTGAGGGGCGTCGTGCCCTGCTCCTTGCCCCGGTAGTAGACGCGCGCGCCGGACGGCTGGCTCATCAGCTTGAAGCGCACCTTGCCCGTCCCGGGGGCCACCAGGGTCTCCGGCACCGGCGCCGGCTGCGTGGGCGTGGTCACCTGCGTCACCGGCTGCGCGGGCGCGTCCTTCTCTCCACCGCGCAGGAAGAACAGGGTCGCGCCGACGAGGCCCGCCACCACCACGCCACCGACGAGGCCGCCCATCAGGAGCGTGCGCTGGCGGGCGCGCTGCACGTCACGCGGCACCTCCACGCTGATGTCCACCGCGAGCCCGTCGTTGCCGTCGTGGTTGCCCACGTTGGCGAAGATGGGGGACGCGTAGGGGCCCGTCGTCGGCGGAGAGGGGTAGGGGCCCGTGGTGCTCGCGCCGCCCATCCGGCGGAACACGCCGCTGTTGCCGCCCGCGGACATGTGCGCTTCGCGCAGGCCCTCCAGCAGCTCGTCCATCGTCTGGAAGCGCCGGGAGGGTTCCTTTTCCAGACAGCGGCGAACCACCATCTCGATTTCGGGCGGCACCGCGAGGTCCGGGCGTACAGCCTGGAACGTGGGAGGCGGCTCCTTGTAGTGGGCGAAGATGAGCTCGATGTGGTCGCGCGCGATGAACGGCGGGCGGCCCATCAGCATCTGGAACAGCATGATGCCCAGCGAGTACACGTCGCTGCGCGCGTCCGCCACGTTGCGCGCCTGCTCGGGCGCCATGTACATCGGCGAGCCCAGGAACGTGCCGTTCTGGGTGATCTCCGGACCGACCGGCCCCTCCTGCGGCGCCACCGACTTCACGAGCCCGAAGTCCAGGACCTTCACGAGCTCCTGATCCGACTCGCTGAGGATCATGATGTTCGCGGGCTTCAGGTCGCGGTGGATGATGCCCAGGCTGTGCGCCTCGCGCAGAGAGCGGCACACCTGCTGCGCGACGGACACCGCGCGCATCCACGGCAGCGGGCCCACCTGCCCGAGCACCTGTGCGAGCGTGCGACCCTCCAGGTACTCCATCGCGATGTAGTAGATGCCGTCGTCCGTCTGCCCGTAATCGATGACGGTGACGGTGTTCGGGTGCCGCAGCTTGGACGTCAGCGACGCTTCCCGCAGGAAGCGCTTCTGGAATCCGGGGTCGCGACTGCTGGGAAAGTTGGGGTTGAGTACCTTGAGCGCGACCATGCGCTCCAGGGGGGCCTGCAGGGCGCGGTACACCTTGCCCATGCCGCCCACGCCCAGGGACTCCAGAATGCTGAAGCGGCCGTTCAACGTCCGGCCGATGAGCGGATCCGTTCCCGGGGCTTCTGGGCTCGGGGAATCGCTCTTGATCATTCGTGTCCCCTGGATGCTTGCAGCATGGTTTCTCCGTCAATCACGACAGGTCCTCATCCAAGCACAGTTCTCCGGTCGGGCGCACCCCAAGGGGGTCCAGAATCCACCACGTCGGGGCAAGCCAGACCCGGCGCTTCGGGGTATGCCGGCATGGGTCAACTTCTGGTTTGCCCGCATTGCGTTGGACGGGCTTCCCGGATTACGGTTTTTCTTCCTGCCCTCCTCGTGGTGGGCGGAGTTCCCTGATGGCCGAAACCCCCAAAACTTCAGTCCCACCCCAGGGCCGCCGCGTCTCCGTGCAGCAGCGGCTGACGGCGTTGGAAGCGGAGCAGGTGCAGCTGCGGCAGGAGCTTGCCTCCCTGCAGGGCGAGCTGCGCCTGCCCGGTCTGTACCTGACCGTGGAGGCAGCCAACACGTCCGCGCTCGTGCCCGCCCGGCAGGTGCGCGAGGTGGTTCGTCTGGTGGCTCTGGATCCGCTCCCCGGCGCGCCCGCGCACATCGCGGGGACGTTCGTGTACCGCGGCAGTCCGGCGGTGGTGGTGGACCTGGCGCGCATGCTGGGCGTGAAGCGCACGCCGGATCTGGATTCGCATCTGGTGGTGGTGGAGGCGGGCCGCACGGTGGCGCTGCTGGTGGACCGCGTGCGCGACCTGGTGGAGACGCCGGTGCTGCTGGACGGCACGCCGGGTGGCGAGGAGGCCCTGCCGTGGGACGGCACCGGGCTGATGGCGGGGCTGTGCCGGACGCCCGAGGGGCTGCGGCCGCTCTTGCGCACGAGCGCCGTGCTGGCCGGGATGGAGGCGCTGTGAGCGAAGGGCTCCTCGACGACGCAACGCTCGCGAAGGTCGAGGAGGTGCTCCAGGGCGCCTGCGGCCTGACGCTCGCGAGCAGCCTGCGTCGTTCGTTGGAGCCCGCGCTGGCGCGTGCGGCCCTGGCGCGCGGTTTTTCGGAAGCGGCCTTCCTGCGCCAGCTGCTCCTGCGCGAGCCGCTGGCGGTGGAGGCGTTCATCGAGCACGCCGTCATCGGCGAGACGTACTTCTTCCGCCACCCCGAGCACCTGCGGGCGCTGGCGGCGCGGGCCCGCCTGCATCCGGGCACCTTCAGTGTGTGGAGCGCGGGCTGCGCGAGCGGCGAGGAGCCCTACAGCATCGCCATGGCGTTGATGGCCGCGGGGCTGGGGGAGGGCGGGCGCTTCCGCGTGCTGGCGACGGACGTGTCCGGCCGGGCGCTGCTGCGCGCGAAGGCCGCCGTGTACAGCCCGTGGTCGCTGCGCCGCCTCGAGCCGGAGCTGGAGCGGCGCTTCCTCACCTCGCATCCCGGATTGCCGGGTCAGGACCCGCAGCACGGGGTCGTGCCGGAGGTGATCCGCGCGGTGGACTTCCGCCGCCACAACCTGGCCACGGACGCGGTGCCGTCCATGGGCTTCCAGGCCATCTTCTGCCGCAACGTCCTCATCTACTTCACGCCGGAGATGGTGCAGGTGGTGCTGGCGCGGCTGGTGTCCGCGCTCGCGCCGGGCGGGCTGCTCTTCGTGTCGCCCGCGGAAGTGCCGCTGACCAACGGCCTGGGGCTGGAGACGCTGGACGCGGACGGCACCCCCGTCCTGCGCGTGCCCCTGGAGTCGTGGCCCGCGCTGGAGGCCGCGACCGCGCACACGCGCCGGGACACGCCGACGTCCTTCGCCGCCGTCTCGGCGCGCCGGGACACGCCGCCGCCGGCCAACGTGCTGCGGATGGAATCCCGCCGCGTCTCCCCGCCGCCCGTGTCCGCGTTCGTGTCGCGACCGGCCCCGACCCCGGAGCCCGTCGCCAGGCAGACCCCGCTGCCCCTGGCGCCCGCTCCGGCGACGCCCGCGCGCGCGGGAGCGCAGAACGGCCTGCTGACGCGGGCGCTGGCGGCGGCGCAGGCGGGCAACTACGAGGAAGCCGAAGCCCTGGCGCGCGAGGCCGCGCGGACGATGTCGCCGGAGGCGTACCTGCTGCTGGCGATGGTGGCCGAGGCGCGGGGCGACCTGCTCGCGGCGGTGGAGGCGGTGCGCAAGGCGCTGTATCTGGAGCCGCAACTGGCGCTGGGCCATGCCACGCTGGTGTCGCTTTACAGCCGCCTGGATCAGCGCGAGGACGCGGAGCGCGCGCGGCAGAACGCGCTGCGCGCGCTGGATGGATTGGATGACGAGCACCCGCTGCGAGGGGTGGAGACGACGATGACCGCGGGGGGGCTCCGACAGGCGCTTGCCCCAAGGCCTTCGCAGGTGGGTTGGCAGGGCGCGCGCTGACGGCGTCCGTCCCGACGTGAGGTGGAGACAACGTGGAAGTGCAAGGGATGAAGGTGGCGCTGCCCGAAGGGTTGGAATCGGCGCGGCTCAGCCTGCGGACGAAGCTCATCATCGGCACGGGCTTGTTCGGCATCGTGCTGGTCGGCATCCTGACCTTCGCGTTCTGGATGCAGATGAGTGACGGCCTGCTGGACGAGCTCACCCGGCGCGCGCGCGCGGTAGGCATCGGCATGGCCGCCAACGTGTCCGCGTCCGTCGCTGGCCAGGACGCGGCGGCGCTGCAACAGGGCACCGACCTGGCGCTCAAGAACATGCCGGACATCGCGTACATCGTGGTGCGCGACGCCTCCGGCAAGGTGCTGGCGCGCTCGTCGGGCGAAAGCTTCGCGAGCGCCACGGCGGTGGATGCGGCGGACGGCGACGCGGTGGTGGACCGCCTCCTGACCGTGGGCAAGCTGCCCGTGGTGGAGACGACGGCCCCCATCCTGGCGAACAGGGCGGGTGCCACGGGCGTGCGCGTGGGCACCGTGCAACTGGCGCTGGACCGCGAAGCGCTGGTGGAGTCGCTGGCCGCGAGCACCTGGCGCACGGCGGGCATCGGCCTGCTGGTGCTGGTGGTGGGCCTGCTGGCCGTGGCCGGCATGGCGGGCCTGTTCATCGTGCCGCTGGAGCGGCTGGCCCGCGCGGCGGTGGGCATCGCGGCGGGGGACCTGCGCCAGCAGATCGACACCGCCGGGACGGACGAGATTGGCGAACTGGCGCGCAGCTTCGCCACCATGGCGGACGCGCTGGCGCACCTGCTGCACGACCTGCGGGGCGCGGCGACGGATCTGGAGTACGAGGCGGCGAACGTGCTGGCCACGTCCACGCAGCAGTCCGCGATGGCGCACCAGCAGGCCTCCGCCATCAGCGAGACCAGCACCACCGTGGCGGAGATCGCCCAGACGTCCAAGCAGGCCACGTCCTACGCGGACGCGGTCATCGCGCAGACGCAGAAGTCGGAGACGCTCAGCGCGGAGGGCCAGAAGGTCGTCACGGAGAGCGTGACGGGCATGGAGAAGCTGGGAGAGCAGGTGAAGGCCATCGCGCTGGCCATCACCGACCTGAACGAGCGCACGCTGCAGATCAGCGACATCATCGGTCAGGTGAAGGACGTGGCGGAGCAGTCCAACCTGCTGGCCCTCAACGCCTCCATCGAGGCGGCGAAGGCCGGGGAACACGGCCGCGGCTTCGCGGTGGTGGCCACGGAGATGCGCACGCTGGCGGAGCAGTCCCGCATGGCGGCGGAGCAGGTGCGCGTGCTGCTGGGCGAGGTGCAGAAGGGCACCCGTCTGGCGGTGACAACGACGGACGAAGGCAGCAGGCGGGCGCAGGCGGCCATGGAGCTGGCGCGCAGCGCGGGCAACACCATCCTGGGACTTTCGGAGGTCATCCGGGAGTCTTCAGGGGCCGCGCGGCAGATCGCCGGCAACACGCGGCAGCAGACCATCGGGGTGGAACAGATCGCCACCGCGATGGGCGAACTGACGTCCGCCATGAGTGATTCGGTGGAGGGCACCCGGCGCATCGAGCAGGTGGCCGGCAACCTCTCCACCTTGTCGAAGCGCTTCTCGGATCTAGTGGGCAGGTACCAGCTATGAACAGCAACGTGACGGGCGGGGCCAAGAAGGCGGCGAAGGTGCTCATCGTGGAGGACACGAAGACCATCACCAACCTCCTCCAGGTGTACCTGATGGGGTGGGGGTTGGACTTCGTGGACGCGCCCAACGGCGCGGTGGGGCTCAAGCGGGCGCGCGAGCAGAAACCGGACCTCATCATCTCCGACGTGCAGATGCCGGAGATGGACGGCTTCGCGCTGTGCGCGGCCATCCGCAGCGACCCGAAGCTGAGCGAGACGCCCTTCCTGCTGCTCACGTCCCTGAAGGACGACGCGAGCCGGCAGAAGGGCAAGCTCGTGGGCGCGAGCGCGTTCCTCAACAAGCCGGTTTCGGTGGATGACCTGCGCTCGAAGGTGCGGGACTTCCTCAAGCTGCCGGCCACCAAGTACTAAAGCGATGCCAGCCGACGACACCAAGTTCCAGCCCATCGACTTCGAGGAGCTGAAGGCTTCGCTCGACGCGGCGCAGATGCTGCTCGAGGGCGGCCAGGTGGTGAGCGCCCACCGGCGGCGCGAGGTGCTCCATCAGCGCGCGGTGGCGCTGGCCAGCTCGCGTCACGAGGAGCGCCAGGAAGTCGTCACGGTGCTCGCCTTCCAGGTGGGTGGCGAGCGCTACGCGGTGCGCATCGAGCTGGTGGACCACGTGCTGGAGGCGCGCGGCATGTGCGCGCTGCCCGGCGCGCCCCGACACGTGCTGGGCGCGCTGCTGAGCCGCTCGCGCATCGTGCCGGTGCTGGACCTGCGGCAGTTGCTGGGGCTGGAGGGCGGCGGCATGTCCGACCTCGGCAAGGTGGTGGTGGTGGAGCTGGAGGACGAGGCGTTCGGACTGGCGGCGGAAGTGGTGGATGGACGCAAGGAGCTGCTTCGCGCGGAGCTGTCCCAGCCGCCGGCGGGCCCCTTCCTGTTCCTGACGCCGGACCGGCTCACGGTGCTGGACCTGACACAGCTGGGCAACCCGGCGGCCGCCCGGCGCGGCTAGAGGGGACTGGGGTTTCATGGATCCGCAGTTGTTGCGCAGCATCTGGCCGGTGTTCGCCGCGGAGACGCGCGAGCAGATTCAAGCCATCGGGTCGAAGGTGCTGGGACTGGAGCAGCCGGCCGCCTCGCGCGATCCGGACCTGCTTCCGTCGCTCAAGCGCGTGGTGCACAGCCTCAAGGGCTCCGCGGCGAGCCTGGGGCTGGACGACATCGAACGCCTCGTCCACGCCATCGAGGACGGGCTGTCGCACGTCAACATGGAGGAGCCCATCTCCCGCACCGCGGTGGAGGCGATGCTGCGGGGGCTGTCCGGCATCGAGAACGCCCTCAACCGCGGCGACGCGGGAGAGGCGCCCGTGGTGGACGGCGTCTCCGCGCTGCTCACGGCGCTGGGCCATGGCGGGGAGGTGTCGTCCTCGTCGGATGACGCCACCGACTCCGGCGCGCTGGGCGGGGAGGGCTTGAAGATCCTTTCGGCGCTGGAGGCCGCGCTGGGCCGGCTGGTGTCCCCCAAGGTGGAGGACCGGGCGGGCGCGGTGCGCGCGGCGGTGGAGCGGGCGCATGCCCTGCGCCAGAGCGCGGAGGCCGCGCAGGCGGAGCAGGTGGCCGCGCTGGCGGAGGCCGCGGCGCTGGGCTTCACGCGCATGGAGGAGGGCGGGGACGCGGCGGGTCAGGCGGCCGCGGAGGTCGCGGGCGCGCTGGTGGACCTGCGCGCGATGCTGGGCATGTCGGAGGACTCCTCCGAGTCCCTGACGTCCACGCCCGCGCCCGTGGCCCCGACGCCGGTGGTGGCGAAGCCCGCGGCCCGCGCGACGACGGCGGCCGAAGGCCGGGCCGGAGCGGTGGACCGCGCGGTGCGCGTGTCGGTGAAGACGCTGGACTCGCTGGCGCTCCAGGTGGAGCACCTGGTCGCGGGACGGGCGCAGGCGGGCCGGCGCACGGAGAGCTTCCGCGCGCTGACGGATCAGGCGCATGAGGTGCTGCTGCACCTGGAGCGCTCCGCGTCGCAGCTCGCCCTGTCGGGGGGTGGCACCGCGCTGGAGCAGTTGCGCGCGGGCGTGAGCCTGATGCGCACCATGCAGAAGCGGCTCTTGGAGCAGGCGAAGGAGGCGCACCGCGACGGCGAGCAGCACGCGCTGGTGGCGCAGGTGGTGCGCGACGACCTGCGAGACCTGCGCATGGTGCCGGCCTCGCAGGTGCTGGAGCCGCTGCGGCGCACCGTGCGGGAGACGGCGTCGCGGCTGGGCAAGGAAGTGGTGCTGGAGCTGGGCGGCACCGACGTACGCCTGGACCGGCGCATCGTGGACGCGCTGAAGGATCCGCTCGTGCACCTGGTGCGCAACGCCATCGACCACGGGCTGGAGATGCCGGAGGGGCGGCGCGCGGCGGGCAAGCCGGATTCCGGCCGGCTGACGGTGCGCGTGGAGGCGCGAGGCACGCGCATCGGCGTCATCGTCGAGGACGACGGCGCGGGCCTGGATCCGGTGCGCGTGCGCGCGACGGCGGTGCGCCGGGGCCTGATGACCCAGGACGCGGCGGACAAGCTGACGGACCCGCAGGCCGCGCGGCTCATCTTCCAGCCGGGCTTCTCCACGCGGGAGGAAGTGACTTCCACGTCGGGCCGTGGCGTGGGCCTGGACGTGGTGCTGGCCACCGCGCAGCGGCTGCAGGGCTCCGCGGACGTGGAGTACACGCCGGGCAAGGGCACGCGCTTCATCGTGGACCTGCCGCTCACGCTGGCCGCGGCGCTGGGCCTGCTGGTGCGCACCGGCAACACCATCACCGCCATTCCCTCCGACACCGTGAAGCGGGTGCTGCGGCTGGACAAGGACGACATCGGCACGGTGGCGGGGCGCGTGGTGGCGCGGCTGGATGGCGAACAGCTCACGTTCCTGACGCTGTCGGAGGCCATCGGGCTGCCGCGCCTGGAGCTCGCGCTGGAGTCCGGACGGCGGCAGACGGCGGTGCTGCTGGCGCTGGGCGAGGAGCGCGTGCTGTACGCCATCGACGAGGTGGTGGGGCAGCAGGAGCTGGTCGTCCGTGCGCTGGGCAAGCACCTGCAGGGCGTCCCGCATCTGGCGGGCGCGGCGGTGCTGGATGACGGCCGCGTGGTGCCGGTGCTCAACGCGCTGGAGCTCTTGCGCGCGGCGAAGCCGGAGATGCGCTCGCCGGTGGGCGAGACGAAGATGCCGCGCATCCTGGTGTGCGACGACTCGCTCACGACGCGCTTCGCGATGAAGTCGCTGCTGGAGATCGCCGGCTACCCGGTGGTGACGGCGGCGGATGGCGAGGAGGCGTGGTCCGTGCTGGACCGCGTCCACTGCCAGCTCGTCGTCAGCGACTGGCAGATGCCCCGGCTGGATGGCGTGGGGCTGGCGCGGCGGATGAAGAGGCACCCCATGTTCCGCCGCACGCCCATCATCCTGGTGACGTCGCTGGACAGCCAGGAGGACCGGATGGAGGGCCTGGAGGCCGGCGCGGACGGCTACCTCGTCAAGCGCGAGGTGGAGCGCGGCAAGCTCCTGGAACTCGTGCGGCAGTTGCTGCCGTCGTCGGGCTGACGCGCGGCGGGCGGATGGAACGACAACGCCCCGTCCCCGCGCGAGCGTCGGGACAGGGCGTCGGGTGCGGCCCGGGACCTTCCGTCA
This sequence comes from Corallococcus sp. bb12-1, assembly GCF_026626765.1. Taxonomy (NCBI): domain Bacteria; kingdom Pseudomonadati; phylum Myxococcota; class Myxococcia; order Myxococcales; family Myxococcaceae; genus Corallococcus; species Corallococcus sp. bb12-1. The sequence continues at coordinate 432,116 of NZ_JAPNJZ010000024.1, forward strand.
GGGAAGGCCCGGGGAAGACACGTCACTTCTTCGGACGGCTCCACGCCTTGGGCCAGTCGTCGAACTGCGCGACCTCCTGCTCTCCGACGAGCAGCGTGTACATGGACTCCTCGGGGAAGTCGCCGATGCGGATGCGCAGCTCCTGCCCGTCCGCCTTGGTGCGCAGCGGGTGCAGCACGTCCGTCGTCTTCACCCATTCCAGCTTCTGATTCAGGAGTTGCTCAGCGTTCATAGCTTGGCCTGCTGATTGGCGAAGTGGTTGTTCACGGTCTGGTTGGTGCGCTTCGAGCTGTCGACAAGGCTCTGGTAGACGGCGTCCCCAGTCAACCCCTTCGCCTTGGCACCCTTGACCAGCTGGTCGAACGAGGGACCGTCCAGCCGGCCGTACGTGAAGAAGTCGCGCGCCTTCAGCATCATGACTTCGAGCGGGTTGCTCATGAAGCTGCGCGCTTCCAGGCGGGCCTCGTGGCGGGTGTTCACCGCCGCCTTCGCGCGCTCTTCCAGGGACGCGCCCTGAGCCTTCAGCTTCGCGTCCGTCTCCGGGATGCTGGCGACCTTCTGGTTGTACCAGTTGCGGATTTCAGTGTTGGTCGTGGGCTTCTTCGCCGAGGCCGCGTCCGGGCCGTTCACCTTCGCGGCGCCGTCCGGGTTGCGCGGACGGGTGCGCGACGGGCTGCCCGTCACGTCCGTGGGCTGCGGCCGCGTGGGCGCGGGCGTCGAGTTCGAACGGGTGGGCCGCGTCGGGGTAGACGACGTCGGCGTGTTCGTCTTCGGCTTCGAATCCACCGAATTGCTGCGACGCGGAGGGGACGACAGCGCCGAGTCGGACTTCGTGGAGCGGACGCTCGAGTTCCGGGAGAGCTTCATGGGGGGTCGACCTTCGAGGGTAGGAAGGAAAACAGCTTTCCCTTTTATCGCAAGCACAGGTAGGCGAGTTGCGACCTGCGCCTACCTTTCGCGCGAATCCCTGACGTTTCCCGCAATCCCGCCCGTTTAGCGGTGGGCCGGCACCGCGAAGGCGTCATCCCTTGGACAGAGCAGGGTGATTTCGAGCCGGGGCTCCCGGTGGATGGCCAGCGTGCCCCCCAGACGCCCCGCCAGGTGCCGGAGCACGGCCTCGGTGCGCGGGGGCAGGGCGGCGCCAGGGCAGGCCTGGACGCGCAGCAGCCACTGCGTGGCGTCCAGGGACGGGCCCAGGTGGACATCCACGGCCACCGCGTTCGCGGTGCTCCTCGCCACCGTGCGGGCGAGCAGCTCCCAGTCCGCGCGGGTGCCTCGCACGGCCACGGCCGAGGCTTCGGGCAGCGTCAGCGTGGGCGCTCCCCGGCGGCGTCCGGGCGTGGGCGCGAAGGCGCGCTCCAGCACGGGGCGCAGGTCGTCCAGGCCCGGGGCCAGGGGCGACAGGCGCCGGTCGATGAGCTCCTTCTGGTCCGTGCCCGACTTCGCGAGCCGCTCCAGGTAGCGCTGCATCTGCGCGTTGAGCGGGCCCGCGGCGCCCTTGAGCATCATGTCCACGTAGCCTCGGATGACCATCAGGGGCGTGCGCAGGTCATGGGCCGCGCGCGAGCGACGCTTCTCCAGCGCCAGCACGGTGCGCTCCAGGCGCAGCTTCGCTTCCAGGAGCCGCGACTGCCGCTCGCCCTGCGCCGCTTCCCGCGCATGCGCCTTCAGCAGGGCAGGGGCGAACGCACCGAAGCGCGCCACCACGTGCCGCTGCGATGTCGTCAGCGGCGCCGGCCAGACCTGGAGGACGGGGCTTCGCGCTGCCTTGTCGGTGTTTCCGTCGCGATGGGCGGGCACTCGCCCCACCTTCATCACGCACGCACGTCCTTCATAGAGGGCCGCGCCGGTCGCACCGGTCAGCCGCAATGTCGCCTTCAGCAGAGCCTCCAGGCCCGCGCGCGTTCCTTCGCGCAGCGCCTGCTCGGCCACCGCCGTCAGCGTCGTTTCCACCCTGGCATCGAGGTCGTCCTCGATGCGCCGCCCCATCCAAGCCCCAGCCCGCACGTGCCAAGGAATGGGCATGCCCCGGTGGAGGCGCAACGGCTCCCGCGCTGGGCAAATCCTTCACCGGCGATCAGGAATTCTTTACCCACCGTGATCGGCGGCGGGTGGACATTTTTACCGTCGCGGGGGCAGGACACCCTGGCCAAACCCTTGCTTTCGCTGGGAAAAGGTTTTGGCCGAGCACTTGCTATCGCTCCTCCTCGTCAAGCGGTTCGGGAAGGGGCGGATGGGAACTCTCGAGTACTACGCGGCGATCGCTCGGATGGCGCCAGGAGCACTGGCGAAGAGCGCGGTCCGCCGTGTCCAGGGTGTCGCGCGGCAGGCCCTCTACCGCCGCCGTGAGCAGGTCGACGAGGCCCAGCTCCTGGAGTCCTTCGGTGCCACGTCGGCCGGAGAACTGGTGTCGCTGGCGCTCGACCACCGCTCCTCGCGGACCTGGTGCGAGGTGTCCCAGCGCGCGTCCGTTCGCGCCGCCATCGAGAAGCTTCCGGGCGCGAAGCAGCGCACGCAGGCCCGCGCGGCGCAGGCGCTCGCCCAGGCGTGGAATGTCTTTGGCACGCCGGTGTCCTTCGGCGAGGGCCGTCCGGTGGACTGGTCGTTGGATCCGCTCAGTGGCAAGCGTTACCCCGTCGAGCCCGTGGAGAGCCTGCGGCTGCTCGTGAAGGGCATGGATCCGAAGTACCCGTGGGTGATGGGCCGGCTGGACAGCCTGGTGGCGCTGGCGCAGGGCGCCTGGGTGACGAACTCGCCGGTGGGACGCTCGCGGCTGGCGACGGCGTTCGTCGCGCAGACGCTGGACTTCCTCCAGGCGAACCCCGTGGGCATGGGCGTCCACTGGACGTGCCCCATGGAGATCGCCCTGCGCGCGGCCAACCTCGCGCAGGCGCTGGTGATGTTCGCGGACGCGCCGGAAGTGCGCCGTCCGGAGTTCCTGGTGCCCGTGCTGGGCGCGCTCACCGAGCACTCCGCGTGGGTGGAGGCCCACCTGGAGGACCACGGCGCGGTGCCCAACAACCACCTCGTCTCCAATTACGTGGGGCTGGCCGTGGTGGGCCTGCTCTTCCCGGAGCTGCCGGGCGCGCCCAGGCAGGTGGCGCTCGCCGCCAACGGGCTGCGCACGCAGATGGATGCGCAGGTGCATCCGGAAGGCACTTCCTTCGAGGGCTCCATTCCCTACCACCGCCTGTCGGTGGAGCTGTTCACGCTGGCCTGGGTCATCGCGCGGGGCGCGGGCGTGTCCCTGGGGCCCGCGTACGAGTCGCGTCTGCGATTGATGTATGTCGCATCCCGCGCCTGGTCCTCCGAAGAGGGATTGGCGCCGCAGATGGGCGACAATGATTCAGGCCGCGTGTTTCCCTTCCAGGACCGGGATGATCGCGAGCAGGGCTATCTGTCCGGGCTGGGCGCGGCGCTCTTCAACGATTCGGGCCTCCGTGACGGTATGTTTCCGGACGAGGCGGCGTGGCTGTTGGGCACCGCGGGCCTGGAGCGTTTCGCTGCGCTGTCCGTGGCGCCGGAGGCTGTTTCGGTGAGCTTTCCGGAAGGTGGATTTCACACCTTGCGCGGCCCGGGAGTCGTGCTCACTGTGTCGGCCGGTAAGCAAGGGCAACGGGGTGTCGGGGGACACAGTCACAACGACAAACTCTCCTTCGAGCTTCATGTTCATGGCCGCCCCGTCATCGTCGACCCGGGAACCGGTTCGTACACGCGGGATCCGGTGCTGCGCAATGCGATGCGGAGCACCGCGGCGCACAACACGCTCCAGGTGGATGGGGCGGAGCAGGCCCCATTGGATCCGGCGCGACTGTTCGCGCTGCCGGAGGATGCCAGGGCTCGCGTCCTGGCCTTCCAGCCCGGCGCGCGGCACGACCGGCTGGTGGTGCGACACGACGGCTACCGGCACCTGGCGTCGCCGGTAGGCATTGAGAGGACTTTCTTCCTGGACCGGCACGTGCGCGCGCTGGCCGTGGAAGACCGGCTCGTCGGTACGGGCCGTCATGAGGTGGTGGGACGTTTGCATCTGCCCGATGGGCAGGCGCGGTGGTGCGAGCCCGACGCGGCGGTGCTGGCGCGGGCCCAGCGCGTGCAAGAAGGACCTGGGTCCTTTGAAGCGCGGGCTGTCGAGATTGGACCGGCGGAGGCGCCCGTGGGTTGGGTGCTGCTGGGGCGGGGGTTGGAGACCTCGCTCGTGCCGTCGAAGTATTCGCCCGGGTATGGGCGGGTGGTGTCGGCGGTGTCGGTGGAGTTCCGGAGGCAGATGACGCCTCCGGCGAGGCTGGGGTGGGTGTTCGTCTTCAGGTGAACGGTGTGGGTTGGGACAGGCGAGCCGGCGAGGCCACCTGTCAATTTGCTGGGAGCAACGACAATGCGCGTGATGGTTGGCAACCCCTTGCTGGAGCGGATCAGCAATCGGGAAGCGAAGGTGGGCGTGGTGGGTCTCGGTTACGTCGGTCTTCCCCTGGGCATGGCGTTCGCGGACGCCGGCTTCATGGTGACCGGCCTGGACGTGGATCAGCGCAAGATTGACAAGATTACGAAGGGGGAGAGCTACATCAAGCACATCCCCAGCGAGCCGCTGGCGAAGCTCACCCAGGCGGGCAAACTCACGGCGAGCAATGAGTTCGCGAAGTCGCGCGAGCTGGACTGCGTCATCATCTGCGTGCCCACGCCGCTGACCGCGTCGCGTGAGCCGGACATGAGCTTCATCATCGCCACGGGCGAGGCGCTGGCGCCGTACGTGCGTCCCGGCCAGCTCTTCATCCTGGAGTCCACCACCTACCCGGGCACCACCGAGGAGATCCTCAAGCCCCTGCTGGAGAAGGGCGGCCTCAAGGCGGGCGTGGACTTCTTCCTGGCCTTCAGCCCCGAGCGCGAGGACCCGGGCAACAAGGGCTTCAACACCAAGACGATTCCGAAGGTCGTCGGTGGCTACTCGCCCGCGTGCCTTGAAGTCGCGGTCGCCCTGTACGGCAGCGCGCTGAAGGAAGTCGTCCCGGTGTCCTCCACGCGCGTGGCGGAGCTCTCCAAGCTGCTGGAGAACATCTACCGCTGCGTGAACATCGCGATGGTCAACGAGATGAAGATGCTCTGCGACCGCATGAACGTGGATGTCTGGGAAGTCATCCAGGCCGCCAGCACGAAGCCCTTCGGCTTCCAGCCGTTCTACCCGGGCCCCGGCCTGGGCGGGCACTGCATCCCCATTGACCCGTTCTACCTGACGTGGAAGGCGCGCGAGTTCGAGTTCCACACCAAGTTCATCGAGCTGGCCGGCGAAGTGAACTGGCAGATGCCGTACTACGTGGTCCAGCGCACGATGGAGGCGCTCAACGCGGGCAAGAAGGTCCTCAACGGCGCGAAGGTCCTCTGCCTGGGCGCGGCGTACAAGAAGGACATCGACGACTTCCGTGAGTCCCCGTCGCTGCGCGTGATGACGCTCCTGAAGGAGAAGGGCGCGGACATCAGCTACCACGACCCGTTCGTGAAGGAGCTGCACAAGGGCCACGGCTTCAACATGGAGATGACGTCCGTCCCGCTCGACGCTGAGACGCTGGGCCAGTACGACGCGGTCATCATCCTGACCGACCACTCGCACATCGATTACAACGAGCTGGTCCAGCGCTCGAACATCGTCATCGACACGCGCAACGCGACGAAGGCCGTCACGGAGGGCCGCGAGAAGATCGTCAAGGCGTAAGGCTTCCCGAAGGCTTCAAGGTACAGACAGGCGACATGCGCCTGGAGGCCGCAAGGCTTCCAGGCGAGAGGGTCCTCGCTTCACGCGCCGCCGGGAGGGGCTGCGCGTGAGGGGAGGACCCTTGCCCGTTTCTGGCTACAGTGCGCGCCGTGCCCAACGCCTTCCATCCCCTGTTCCCGCTGTTGCTGGCCGCGTCGCTGCTGATGGGCGCGGCGCCCGCGCCAGACCCCCGCTCCCAGCTCCTGGAGGCGATGTCCGCGGAGCTGACGCGCAACCAGCAGCAGCTCAAGGTGAACGGCCATGAGGCGCCGTACTTCATCAGCTACCTGGTGAAGGACTACGAGTCGCGGCTGCTCGTCGCGCGCTACGGGGCGGTGTTCCAGGACGACGACTACCGCGAGCGCAAGCTGGGCGTGGACGTGCGCGTGGGCAGCTACGACTTCGACAGCTCCGTCGCGGACTCGCTCGACTTCGGCTTCAGCACCAGCAAGGGCGCAAGCTTCAGCGCGCGCAAGGAGGGGCCGCTGGATGACTCCCCGCTCGCGCTGCGCACGGCGCTGTGGCTCGTCACGGATGAGAAGTACAAGGCCGCGCTCTTCCAGTTCCTGAAGAAGAAGGGCGAGGACGTCTACGCGGTGGAGGACCCCAAGCGCGCGGCGTCCTTCTCCCGCGAGACGCCCTCCACCTACGTGCAGCCGCCGGTGGCCTTTCCCTTCGACAGGGAGAAGTGGCGCAAGCTGGCCCGGGAGGTCTCCGCGCGCTTCAACGCGCACCCGGAGCTGTTCGATTCGGAGGTGCGCATCACCGCGGACAAGGCGACGCGGCTGTTCGTCTCCTCCGAAGGCACGAAGCTCATCACCGAGGAGACGCTGTACGCGCTGCACGTCTCCGCGGTGACGCGCGCGCCGGACGGGCAGTTGCTGGATGACTCGCGCAGCTTCTACCTGCCCACCGAAGCCGGGATGCCGGACGTGGCGAAGGTGCACGTGGCGGCGCAGAAGGTCATCGATGAACTGCTCGCGCTGCGGCAGGCGCCGGCCATCACCCCGTACGCGGGGCCCGCCATCCTGGCGCCGGAGGCCGCGGGCGTGCTCTTCCACGAGACGCTGGGCCACCGGCTGGAAGCGGACCGGCAGGACGGCGACAGCGATGGCAAGACGTTCAAGGGCCAGGAGGGCAAGCAGATCCTCCCGTCCTTCCTGTCGCTGCGGGATGATCCGTCCAGGCGCGAGGTGAACGGCGAGCCGCTCAACGGCTACTACCTCTATGACGAAGAGGGCGTGAAGGGGCAGCCGGTGTCGCTGGTGGAGAAGGGCGTGCTCAAGGGCTACCTGATGAGCCGCCACCCCGTGGAGGGCTTCGCGAAGTCCAACGGCCACGGGCGCGGCCAGGGCACGCTCCAGCCGGTGGCGCGCATGGGCAACCTCCTGGTGGACAGCGCGAAGCAGGTGAGCGACGCGGAGCTGAAGAAGATGCTCGTCGCGGAGGCGAAGCGGCAGGGCAAGCCGTACGGGCTCATCATCCGCGACATCACCGGGGGCAACACCAACACGTCCAGCTACGGCTACCAGGCCTTCAAGGGCGTGCCGCGCATGGTGTACCGCGTGGACGTGAAGACGGGCGAGGAGACGCTGGTGCGCGGCGTTGAGATTGTCGGCACGCCGCTGTCGTCGGTGAACCGCATCCTCGCCACGGGCCAGCGGCTGGGCGTGTTCAACGGCTTCTGCGGCGCGGAGAGCGGCAACGTGCCGGTGTCCACCGTGGCGCCCGCGGTGCTGCTCCAGGAGCTGGAGCTTCAGCGGGCGATGGAGGGCAAGGACCGGCCGCCCCTGCTTCCCAGCCCGGCGGCCCCGAAGCAGGCGGCGGCCGGACCGGAAGCGAAGGGGACGAACTAACCGACCCGCTTCATCACCACGTAGCCGGCGGCGGGGATGTTCACCTTGGTGTTCCCGCCGTTCAGCGTGGCGCCGAAGTTGCCGAAGTTGCCGCCGCCGTACGCGGAGGCGTCGCTGTTGAGCACTTCCTTCCACTGCCCGGGAGGCAGCGGCAGGGTGTAGCCGTCCAGGTTCTTCTTGTTCAGGCTGCCCACCACGAGGAACTCCTCGTTGCCCGACTTGCGCGTGAAGGCCATCACGCTGTCGTCGTTGTGGGTGTAGACGCGCTTCACTTCCGCCGCCGCGCTGAAGGCCGGGCTGCTGTTTCGCAGGCCGATGGCGTCCTTGTAGAAGCTGAAGCTCTGCCGGCGGGTGACGTCCAGCATCGCGTCCTTGCGCTCGGAGGCGGGCAGGCTGGAGATCTCCTTGAACAGCTTCTTGTCGTCCGCGGAGAAGGCCTTGTACGCGGTGTCCTTCGTCTGCGCGTCCGGGGAGAGCGTGAAGAGGCGCTCGTAGGTGGCCTTCGTCGCGTCGTTGAACGTGACCTTGCCGAAGTCCACGTCCTTGCCCACGTCCTGCCAGCTCCAGTCGCTGTCCCACGTGGAGGGGTTGCCCCAGCGGAAGTCGTTCTGCGCGCCGAACTCGTCACCCTGGAAGAACATCGGGATGCCGGGACCAGCCATGCCCATGCCGCCGGTGAAGCGGGCCGCGCCGCGCGTCCACTGGTCCGGGAAGTCGGTGGCCTTCTCGCCCTCCGCGGTGTTCATGGTGCGCTGGGCGTTACCCACTTCGTCGTGGTTGGAGATGATGGACAACGCCTTCTGCCAGCTGTCCAACCCGCGCGGCGCCGTCATGAGGTTGACGAACGCGTCCATGTCCGTCTTCAGCCCGCGCGCGGCCGCCTGCACCAGGCCCGGCTTGCTGTTGTCGTTGACGAGCCGGTGCTGGAACTCCGTGTACCACTGGGCGTCGAAGCCGCCGCCGGTGCCGTCCGCCTTCGCCGGGCGCGAGATGTCCGGCTCGTAGTCGAACTGCTCCGCCACGGTCCACACGTTGGGGTTCACGAAGTGCACCTGGCGGTTGATCTCCCGGAGCATGTCCCAGCCGTCCTTGCCGCCCACGCCCTTGATGGGCTCCGTGAAGTCGAATCTCAGGCCGTCGAACTTCAGCTCCTGCACCTGCTGCACGGCGTGGTCGATGAAGAGCTGCTTCACCTCCGGCGTGTTGTAGGCGGGCACCGCGCCCCAGGGCGTGTCGCGCTGTTCGAACTTGCCCGGATCCTTGGACCAGTTGAAGTACGGGTTGCTGGGGCCGCCCACGTTCCACAGGCCGTTGTGGTCGCCGAAGACGTGGTTGTAGACGACGTCCGACACCACGTTGAGGCCCTTGCCGTGGGCCGCGTCGATGAAGCGCTTGAGGGCCTCATCCCCCTCCACCCACTGGCCCGTGTCGTCCTCGAAGCCCAGCGAGCTCTCCGCCGCGAGGCTGTTGACGCCCAGGTAGCCCCAGTTGCGGCTGCCTTCCACCTCGTTCGTGGGCAACAGCTCCAGCGTGGTGACGCCCAGCTCCTTGAAGTAATCCAGCTTCTTGAGCAGGTCCTCCATGGTGGAGCGGTTGGAGTTGCCCGCCTGGCCCAGGAAGCTGCCCGCGTGCAGCTGGTACACCGTCCACTTGGACGGGTCCTTCTCACGGGGAACGTTGTCGTTCTTGAACACGAACGCCGTGGGGTCCGTGAAGACGGAGCCGCGGAAGTCCACGCCGCTGCCCACGGTGATGAGGTCGCTCCAGGGGTCGTTCTCCGACGAGGAGATGCGCTCCGTCTGGGACAGCTTCCCGTCGTTGTTCACGTCGTCGCGCAGGTGCAGCTTTCCCTGCGCGTCCTTGTCGAACACCTGGAGCTCGTAGCGCAGGCCCTCGAGCTTCGACGGATCATTGACGAGCGTCGTCCACGCGCCGCCCTGGTTCGTCATCTTGATGCGGCCGTCGTCCGTGACGTTGCGCGACCAGAAGTCGCTGTTCGCCGCGCCGCCCCGGAACTTGTCGATGAGCGTCTCGTCGAACTTGCCCAGGCGCTCCTGGAGCTGCGCCTTGTTGAGCGGGTTGCCGTCGCCGTCCTTGAGGACCAGGTACGCGCTGTCCGCGTCCTCGGCGTCGTCCACGTCGAAGCGCATCAGGGGCGTGGCGCCGGGGAAGTAGCGGTCCACCTCCTTGCCGCGCATGGGGTCCAGGAAGAGGCGGTCCAGGCCGCGCTGCTCGCCCATCATCCGGCGCGCGTACGGGTCCGGCCGGTCGCTGGTCGCGCCCGTGGAGTCCACGACCTCGTAGACGTAGGACTTGCCCTCCAGGTTGCTCCAGGCGCCCTTCGCCTGGGCGGTCCAGTTGCCGCCCTCGTCGCGCGTCAGCGGGATGCGCTGCTGCTGACCCTGCTTGTCGGTGACCTTCACCTGGACGGCGCGTGCATCCGGCGCCCAGAACTTGAAGGACACGTCCTGGCCGGAGCGCTGCGCGCCCATCTGGTGGTACGTCGTGGGCGAATAGGACGCGGTGGGCTTGGAGAGATCCAACTTGAGGTTGCCCTCGCCCATCACCGCCCACTGGTCCTTGCCGGACGGGCCGTCCACGCTGACGCCCCACTCCCAGTTGCGGGCCAGGCCGTCGTCCGCCACCTTCACGGTGGCCTCGTACTTGCCATTGCCCAGGGACTTCATGGGGATGCCGCCCCCGCTCCACTGGGCGCTGAAGCGGCCGTCCGTGTCCCAGCTGCCCTTGAGCTGCGGGTTGGTGAGCTGGTTGTGCGGGCCCGCGTCGTACGTGAACGTGATGGTGCGGGTGACGGGCTTCTCCACCGTGGCACCCGGACGCACCGGGGCGGTGGGAGCAGCGCCCAGCAGGGCCTCCGTGTTGCCCGAACGGGCCAGGGTTCCGGAGCCGGCGACGGGGGCCTTCGCGCCCGCGGCGGGGGTGGATTCAAAGGCGGAGGTGTTCCGGCGGGCGGCGGCGGCCTTGGCGGCGGCGGCCTTCTGCTGGGCGAGCACCTTTTCGGCGTCGACCGTGGGAGACGCCTTGGCGGGGGCCGGGGCGCTGGTCGTGCGGTTGATCTTGGAGTCACTCACGGGGGGGAATCCTCCGACGGCCCACGCATAGCGGGCGTCTTCATCTTTTCGCGCTTGTGCCCTCCAGAGTTGTGTCTGGCGGGCCCGAAGGTGGGGGCAGTGGTTTGGAGATCAATGGAATCCAGGGAAGCCTCCGGTTTTCGCCTCGAAACCGACCCATTTCGGGCTCGGGTGGGTTGATGCGACCCCCCTTGAAGCCGCGCAGGTACACGTAACGGCGGAAGTCGCGCAGGAAGGCGTCCACGGGGATGCCGACGGCCTCCTGGAAGGCGGGGGAGAAGTCCTGGCCCTGGCGCATGGCCTGAAGGGTGCCCCGGACGCGCTCCTCGCCGTAGCGGCTGATGAGGAAGTCGAAGGCGTGGTGGGCGGCACCGTAGACGGTGGCGTTCTCGGACTCGTAGAGCGACTCGGCGCGGGCGAGCGGGTCGGCCTGGGGGTGGTCGTGGAGGAAGCGGGACAGGTCCTCCAGGCTGGGGACGCGGTAGCCCTGGGCAGCGGTGTAGGAGGCCATGCCTTCGCTGAACCACAGGGGGATGCCCTTCTTCGTCCAGGTCATGCGGGTGGCGGACGCCTGGTACATCAGGCTGTGGGTGAGCTCGTGCAGGAGCAGCTCGTCCACCTGCTTCTGGGAGGCCCCGGCGCGCGTCCAGGTGCGGGGGCTCTGGAGCTCCACCTGTTCGAAGCGGGCCCAGGCGCGCAAGAAGTCGTGGTCGGGGCGGCTGGCGGCGCGCTCCAGGGCGGCGTGGTTGGGGTGGATGACCAGGGTGACGGGCTCGTGGAAGGTGCCCCAGCGGGCGAGCCGGGGGGCGGCGTTCTCCACGGCCCGGCGAACCATCTCCGAGGCCTGGGCTTCCCTGGGGGCGTGGGCGAAGCGGAACTGACCGCCGGGCAGGTCCAGCGTGGCGTCGGCGTCCACGGGGGCCTTCCGGGTCGAGGAAGCGCACGCCGACAGCAGGGCGAGCGCCACGAGCATGACGCTCCATCGTCCTGCGCTACCACCCACCCGCATCCCGAGCCTCTCCGTTGGCCCCAAGCCAGCGCATCACGGCGCGACCCACGTCCGCGACGGTGGTGAAGGACGCTACCTCCGGGGCGGAGGGCCCGAAGTAGAGCATGGGCACCGGGTGCACGGTGTGTCCGCGAACCGACAGGTCCTCCACGTTGCCGTGGTCACTGCACACCAGCACGCGCGCGTCGGCGGGGCGGGTGGCGGCGATGGCGCGGGTGAACGCATCGAACGTGTCCAGCGCGGCCCGCGCGGCGGTGAAGTCCTGGGCGTGGCCGGCCTCGTCGGCGAGGTAGTGCTCGAAGAAGGTGAAGTCCGCGCCTTCGGCGATGCGCCAGAAGAGGGCGGCGGCTTCCTCGGGCGTGCGCAGGGGGATGGACAGCCCGTGGGCGCGGGCCTGCGCGCCGGTGATGTCGTGGGTGAGGCCGTCGTCCGCGCGGGCGTCGTCCAGGGTGCGCAGGGGCTCACCGCCCGCGGCGAAGGCGAGCTTGGCCGCCGAGGCGCGCACCTTGCGCGCGGTGCGCGGGGGCAGGATGAACTCCGGCGGGGAGGTGGAGGGGCGCCGGGGGATGCCGAGCGCGTCCAGGTAGGGCGCGGGGTAGGCGTTGGCGAAGGTGGCGGTGCGGCCCTGTGCCTTGAGGCGGCGCACGATGGAGCGCTCCGCCATCAGGTCGCGCAGGGCGGCGTTGGGGTAGCCCAGCACGTGGCCGCCCACGAGGGCGGGGGCGGGGTCCCCGGTGAGGATGGCCGTCTGATTGGAGGCGGACTGGGGGCGGCCGGGGACGCCGAAGGTGGTGTCCACCGGGAGGCCGAAGCCGCCGTGGGGCAGGGTGGGTGCGGGGGCGTCCTGGAACCAGGACAGCAGGTGGTCCCTGCCCGAAAGCGGGTTCACGGCCGGGTCATTCCGCCCGACGCCCACCCCGTCGATGAACAGGACCGCGACGCGCACGGCGGGGAACTGTATCCTCGAATCCGACACGCATGGCCATCCACGGCGACCTCTTCAGCTACCCGCTTCCCGAATTCCTCCAATGGCTGGACAGCTCCCGCAAGACGGGGACGTTGCAGCTGTCGTGGGAAGCGGGCGAGCGCAAGTTGTTCCTCCTGTCCGGCCAGGTGGGCGCCACCGCGAGCGATGGCTTGCGCGGCCGTGTGGCCCGCCTGCTCTCCCTGCCGAAGCTGGCCCAGGGGCAGCGGGTGCTGGCGGCCTTCGACGAGCTGGCGCGCACTCCGGACGTGGACGCGGCCTTCGACGCGCACGGGGTGCAGGCGCGCTGGGTGCGCGACCTGGGCCGCGAGGAGCTGTTCGCGGCGATGACGGACCTGACCATCGCGGGACGGGGCACGTTCCACTGGACGGAGGACGCGGACCGCACCGGTGAGGACTGGGTGCCGTCCGACATGAGCATCCGTGAGCTGCTCTTCGAATCCCTGCGCTGGGTGGATGAGCAGGCGGACGTGGACAAGGCGCTGCCCATCGACGCGATGAGCGTGCGCGCGCTGTCGCCGCCCAGCCCCAGCCAGCCGCTGATGCACCGGATCATCCTGGGCATGACGACGACGCCGCAGAACCTGGGCCGGCTGCGGCTGTCCATGGGCGTGTCGCGCTCGTCGGTGACGCGGCGGGTGCACGAGCTGTTGCGCGCGAAGCTGGTGGAGGTGGACGGCGCGCCGCAGGTGGAAGCGGATCCGGTGGCGGAGATGCTGGAGAAGGGCGCGGTGTTGATGCGCGAGGGCCAGTACGACGCGGCCGGCATCGTGTGTGGTCTGCTCCTGGCCAGCGACCCCGCGGACCGGCGCGTGCGCGAGTTCGCGCGCCTGGTGCAGCGCGAACACGTGGCCGCGCTCTACTCGGAGATGCCGCCGCTCGTGGTGCCGCAACTGGTCCAGGCGCCCCATGCGATGGTGATGCTCAAGCCGGAGGAGCGACAGATCGCCGGGCTCATCAGCGGCACGTGGGACGTGTCCACGCTGGTGCTGGCCAGCCCCGCGCGCGAGCTGGAGACGCTCAAGACGCTGGCGAAGCTGCACCGCATGGGCTTGCTGAACCTCACGCTGCCGCGCTGACGCGCGCGGGTCAGGGATGCGCGATGAGCATCAAGGTCCGGGCCCGCGCGTCCACGCAGGCCATGACCTTGCCGAGCGTGTCCGGATCCAACGCCGCGAAGCTCTCATCCAGGATGATGACGTCCGCGTCCTGGAGCAGGGCCCGCGCGAGGAACACGCGGCTCTTCTCGCCGTGGGACAACTGCCAGCCCGCGTCGCCCACCATCTCATTGAGGCCGCCCGGCATGCGCTCCAGCAACGGGCCCAGGCCCAGCTCCTCGCAGACCGTCCGCGCCTCCGCGAGGTCCGCGGGATCCGCCGGCCAGCGGCGCCCCATCAGCAGGTTGAAGCCGAGGCTCGCGGCGAAGATGTGATTCTCGTGGAACTGGGGCACCAGCACGATGCGCTCGCGGAACTCGCGGTCGCCCAGCGTGGCGCGGTCCACGCCCCGCAGCAGCAGCAGCCCGGAGTCCTGCCGGCGCAGGCCCGCGAGCAGCGCCGCGAGCGTCGTCTTTCCGCCGCCGGACGCGCCCTGCAACAGGATGCGGTCTCCCGCGAGGATCTTGAACGAGCAGCCATCCAGCACCGGCCGCACGCGCGACGGATGGCGGAACACCAGATCCCTCGCCTGCACCACCACCTCGCCCGTGCCGGAGGGCTTGTCCAGGATGATGCCCCCGCGCTCGCCCGTGCTCGTCTGCTCGTTGCGCGCGGCGCGGAACAGCGACGCGATGCTGCGCCACGCGACCACCGCGCTGCCCGCCGTCAGCCCGCCCTGGCCCAGTTGCTGGAGGGTTCCCCAGCCCAGCAGGAGGCCGCCCACGCTCGTCGCGACGAGGCCCGGTGAGGCGCCCGACACGAGCGCCGGTCCCAGCACCGCCAGTGCCAACACGAACCACGCGCGAGCCGCGTACACCAACCACAGGCGCGCCGCGTCCATGGGCCGGGACAGCCGCGCGTAAGCCGCGAGCTGCGCGTCTTCGCCCGCGTGCCAGAGCGAGCGGGGCTGCTGCGCCAGGCGCGTGCGCTGTCCGGACAGCTTCTCCACCAGGTCCTGCGTGAGGGATTGCCGGGCGCGCGTCCACCGCTCGCGGGCGCGCAGGTGCCAGCCGCCCAGGGCCACGATGAACACCGCGAAGCCCAGGAACAGGCTCACCTGCGCCGTGGGCGCGGCCCCGGCCAGGAGCACCAGCGGCACGAGTATCAGGTTGATGATCATCGCGAACGCCTGGAAGCCCGTCTCCAGCGCGAGCATCTCCATGGACTCGCTTTCGAACACCGCCGACAGCAGCGCGCCGCTGCCCTGCTGGCGCACGACGTCCGGGTCCATGCGGAACGCGCCGTGGAGCAGGTGCTGCTTGAACTGCCGCCCCAGCAGCAGTCCCAGCAGGGACTGGAGGAACTCGCCCCGGCTCATCAGCGGCACCTGGAGGAGCACGAGCAGGCCCCACGCCACGTGCCATCCATCCGGCTTGTGCCCGGCGAGCGCGTTGGTCCCCAGGTTCATCCACATCAGCACCGCCACCAGCGCGAGCGCCCCGTGCACCGTCAGCAGGGCGCCGAGCTTCGGCAGGATGCGCTCGCGCTTCAGCAGGGTCTTCAGCGACGTGCGGCCCGGCACCGGCCGCAGCAGCCAGCAGTTGGTCAGCGTCAGGTCGGAGCGAAACTCCGCGCGCAGCCGCACCGCCTCCTGGCTTCCACGCTCCACCCTCGCGGCCAGGGGGCCCAGGTGCTTCGCGAGCCAGGTGTCGGTCTCCTCCTCGAACGCGGCGAAGCGGGCCGCGCGCAGGCTGGGCACCGGCAGGCTCTGCTCGCGTCCGTCAGGCAGCAGCACCGTGAAGTGCTTTGGATCCGTGCGGACGATGACCAGGAAGCGGTACTCGTCCGCGGTGGGCGCCTTCAGGCGGATGATGGCCGGCGCGCACTTGGACGCGAGTCCGTCCACGTCCTCGTAGCGGCTGCTCACCAATTGCATTTCGACCTGGAGCGCGTCCGCCGCGTACTGGAACCAGCGGTGGATGCCCGCGATGTCGTGCGGCGCCATCTGGCGATCCAACGCCAGCGCTTCACGGGGCTCCGCCACGAAGCCCGTGCGGCGGGCCAGCAGCAGGACCGCGTCGGACAGTCGCTCGAACGGCCACGCCGTCGAGAAGGCCTCCGGTAACTCCTGTGCGGTGAGCGTGGTCATTCGACGAGCCTCCCTCCCTCCAGCCGCCAACGTCGCCAGGCCGGAGCGTCATGCAGCAGTCCCTGCGCCACGGCCTCACCCTCCAGCAGCGCGCGGTAGCGCGAGCCGGGCACCGACAGCAGCGCTTCGGGGGTTCCACGCTCCACGACGCGGCCATCCTCGATGACCACCACCGCGTCGAAGCCCTGCGTCTCGCTCACGTCGTGCGTCACGCACAGCAGGGTGGTGTCCTTCCAATGCTCGCGCGCCCGTCCCAACAGCCGGCGGCGCGTGGTGCGGTCCAGGCCGCGAAACGGTTCATCCAGGAGCGCCAGCCGCATCCCCGGACGCAGGAGCGCGCGGGCCAGCCGCAGCCGCTGTCCCTCGCCGCCCGACAGCCGCAGGCCGTTCTCTCCCGTGCGTGTCTGGAGGCCACCCTGCATGTGCTGGAGCGCCGTCTCCAGGTCGGCGGACTCCAGCGCCCGCGCCATGTCGCCGCTGCCTACCTGCTCCTGCCCGTAGGTGAGGTTGGCCGCGATGCTCTGGTTCCACAGTTGCACCGCCGGATCCACCCACGCCGTCCGGGTGCGCAGGTCCTCGATGTCCGACGGCTCCAGCGGCCGACCGTCGAGCCGCACCGTGCCAGACGCCACCGGATACCAGCCGAGCAGCACGCCCAGGAGCGTGGACTTGCCCGCGCCGGAGCTGCCCACGATGGCGACATGCGAGCCGGGGGCGATGTCCACATCGATGTCGTGGAGCAGCCGGTGGCCAGAGACCTCCACGGACACGCCGTGGAGCGAGATGCCCGTGGCCTGGGTCCGCGAGACGTCCGTCAGCGGCGCGGGGGCTGCGGGCCTCGGTGCGACCTCGGGAGCGCCCAGGGGCTCCATGCAGCGCAGGGCGACGTTGCGGGCCGCCGGGTAGCCCTGGATGACGCCCGCGAGCTGCTGCGCGTGGTCCGGCAGGCCCATGATCCAGTAGGCGACCAGCAGCATGCCGCCGGTGACGCCCTGGGAGCCCAGGTGCAGCGTGAGCAGGGTGATGCACAGCGCCGCGCCCACGGTGGCCTGGACGAAGCGCAGGGACACCATGGTGCGCAGCAACTGGAGGCTGCTGCGCATCCAGCCGGTGAGCAGGATTTCGTGCTCCCGTCCCAGTGCCGTCTGCGCCCCGTGCGCGCGCAGCGGCACCGCGCCCACCAGCGAGTCCAGGTAGTAGCGCGACAGGCTGCCCAACTGCGTGCGGGCCCGCATGTCCTGCTCCGTCATCCGCTGGCGGAAGGCGAGCGGCAGCACCACGCTCAGCACGGCGAGGACGATGGTGCCTGACCACAGCCGCGAGTCCATCATGCCGATGGCCACCACCGTCGCGACCAGCCCCACCAGCGCGCGCGCGCCCGTGAAGGCCAGTGCGGGGAGACCCCGGACGACGTGCATCATGTGGCTGCGCTCGGCCATGTCGGAGCTGAGCCGGCTTTGCAGGTACAGGTCCTGGAGCCGGGGAATCTTCTGGATGAACGCGAGGCGCAGGCGCATCTCCAGCACCCGCCCCAGCCGCTGCATGCCCGCGTAGACGCCCGCCTCCAGCGCCCCAAGCAGCGCCAGGAAGCCCACCACGAGCACGCCCGCGCCCACGCGCTGCAGGCCCATGCCCAGGTCCGGCGCCAGGTCGAACAGCCGGCGCAGCAGCACCGTCTGGCAGATCATTCCCAGCGGCGTCACCAGCGCGCCCACCGTGAGCAGCGCCAGTCCCACGCGCGACTCACCCGCGAGCAGTTTCGCCAGCTCCTGTTCGGGCCGTTCGTCGCGGGTCTCCAGCGCCGCCTGGAGTTCCTTCGGCAGCGCCGTGCCTTCCTCCGCCGTGTGTAGGACGCCGGGCGCCCGGACTTCCGTGGCCAGCCGCGCGCGGACGAGCAGCACGCCCGTGGACGCGACCATCTCGCCCTCGGGCGATTCACCTTCGACGGACCAGTAGGGGCGGGGCAGCAGGTCGAAGCGCTCCTCGAAGGAGGCCTGCACCCGCTCCACCATCGCGCGCACCGTCCGCGCCTCGGAGCCTCGGACGATGCCCGCCTGCTGGAGCGATGCGCAGAAGCGCACGGCCGCGTCCAGCGCGCCCAGACCCAGCCAGCCCTTGGAGTCGCGCGCCAGGTCGAGCAGCGCGTCCGCGTCCCGTCGCGACACGCCGAGCGAGCGCAGCCGGGAGTCCAACGGGCTCAGGAACGCGGGGCTCTCCGCCCAGGCCCGCCAGTCCTTCGTGGGCACCGTCGCCCGGTACTTCAGCGTCGAAGGCGCGAACTCCGACCAGCGCACCCAGATGCGTCCGGCCGCCGGATCCATCACCTGCACGTAGGGACCCACGCGGTTCCACAACACGACGAAGTGGTTGCCCAGGTGCGGCCGCTTCACCACCACCAGCGCGGGCAGCGCGCTCGCCGCGGGCAGGGGCACGTGGTCCGTGGGCACCACCGTCTGCCGCGCGTCCAGGCCGAACGCCCCCGCCAGCTCCTCCAGCGTGTCAATGGACGTGCCGTCCACGGACGTGCGGCAGGCCTCGCGCAGGCGCCCGTAGTGCACGGAGATACCGAAGCCGCCGAGCAGCGCCTTGAGCGCCGCGGGACCGCAATCCATCTTCGAGGACTGGATGACCTCCGGGATGAAGAAGCGCCGCGCGGGCGGCTTGCGGGCCGGTGCAATCGGTTCGATGGAAGGAGGCTCCACCGGCGCCGGTGCCCCGGTGCTCCCAGCGAGGTGCGCTTCGTCCGGGACATCGTTCGCCCCGCCGTCCACGGGCGGAAACACCGCCGGAGGCAGGGGAGGTGCCCGTCGCTGGGGATCTCGCACGGTCATGAAGTCGTGCCCAGGGTCTCCGCGAAGCCCCGGAAGAGGAGCGCGAAGGGGGACAGTTGCTCGACTTCAATCTCCACGCTGCCACTGAGGCCGTGCTCCAGCGCCACGTCGCGCAGGGAGTCAGGCGAGGCGCTCAGCTCTACGCGGATGAGTCCCTGCTGGGCCTCCTGGGCCACCTGCGACACCCGAGCCTCCATGGCGCCAAAGCGCGTCCACGGAAAGCCATCCAGCCGCAGCCGTGCCTCCTGGCCAGGACGCACGCGGCCCAGTGCGGTGGGCGCTGGCAGGTACGCGATGATCTGCAAGGCGCGCTCGGGCACGAGCATCGCGAGCTGCTGGCCCGCCGTCAGGTTCATGCCCGGATGCAGCGAAAGCACGCTGCCGATGGTGCCGTCCGTTGGCGCGGTGATGCTCCGCTTGTCCACCTCCGCGCGGAGCCGGGGCAGGGCGGCCTCCACCGCCTGCTGCTCACCGATGAGCCGGCTCAACTGGATCTCCAGCGCCGCGATGCTCGCGAGCCGGTCCTTCTGTCCCACGCGCAGCTCCGCCGAGCGGCGCTCCTGCGAGAAGCGCAGCACCGTGCTGGAGGCCGCGTGCCGGGTCGCCTCGCTCACGGCGGCCTCGTACTCCGCCTCCGAAACGAAGGACGAGCGCAGCAGCCCTTCGGTCCGCGAGGCCTGACGCCGCGCCTGTTCGGCGACGACGGCCGCCTGCTGCTCCTGCGCTGTCGCCTCTCCGAGCGAGGCCTTCGTCAATTGGACGTACCCCTCCAGGCCCTCGCGCTCCGCGTCCCGCTGTTTGCGAAGCGCGGCGGCCTCCGCCTCCAGCGCCGCCTGCCGCGCCAACTGCTCACGCAGCACCGATTCCTGCTCCCCCGACTCCAGGCGGACCAGCACCTCGCCCGCCCGGACCTTCTGTCCCAGGCGCAGCGAGGACTGCGCCACGCGTCCCGCGATGGTCGGCTCCACCGGGAACGCCGCGCCCTCGACTTCCAGCCGCGACGTGGTGCTGCTCACGTACACGGAGACCCGGCCCAGGCCGAGCCACGCACCCCAGGCCACCAGGAACACCAGCACCGTGGCGATGACCGGCGTGCTCCGGCGGCCTTCGTCCAGCGAGGCCAGTGAGTCTCTGAAGTCGTAGGACATGGGGGCTTTCGATTACGCCGCCAGGGCCTGGGGCGGGAACGGCTCCACGCTCGCGCGGAACACGCGGCGAGGGGCCGCGTCGCGGGACACCTCGTAGACGCAGCCGTCGTAGGCGCTCGCCAGGAACTGTCCGGGCCGTCTGCCCCGCGACACGGTGGAGATGCCGAAGTCGGTGAGCCGCTCCGTCTTCAACCACTCGCCGTGCTCGGCGTCGAACAGCGCGAGCGTCCCGTCATATGCCGCCGTGGCCAGCAGCATCGTCTGCGGGCAACTGGCCACGCAGCGCACGGAGCGGCCGTGCGGTGTGGGGTGCACGCTCGGCTTTCCCTTGCTCCAGACGCGCAGCATCAGGTCGCGCCCCACGGAGGCGAAGCGCCCGTCCGGCAGCGCGGCGGCGCCGTTGGTGATGCGCTCGTGCGCGTTCGCCGTGCGCGTCACCTCCAGCGTGGACAGCGAGATGTGCGCCACGGTGCGGTCCGCACAGGTGGCGAACAGCGTGCCACCGTGCACCGCGAGCCCCTTGATGGCGGCGCGGAACACCGACAGCCGCTCGCGCAGGACCATGCGCTCCCCCACCCGCGCCAGCAGCCACGCGTCGCCGGAGTACGTCCCCATCACGACCAGGGCCTCGCCTCCGCGTTGCACCTCCACCGCGCAGTTGATGGGCGAGGGCTGTTCGAACAGCACCTGGCCGGTGAGCGCGTCGAAGAGCGTGCCCGTCTGCCCGCCGGTGAGCAGCTGGCCCTGGAAGGACAGGAGGAAGTTGCACAGGCTGTCGATGCGCCGCACCGCCACTCCGTCGCGGTACAGCACGCCCGCGTCGCCAATGGCCATGATGGCGCCCGCGTGCACGCCCACCGCGTTGAGCCCCGGCGTGTCACCCACGCGGGACAAATCCCAGCGCCGCGAGCCGATGTCGAACGTCGCGTAGCTGGAGCCGAACGTGCCCACGATGACGCGGTCGCGCGAGTCCAGCGCGCACGTGCGCAGCCACACCTCGCGCGGGGGCCGCGTCTCGGCCTCCAGCGTGAGCGCACCATCCGGCGCCGTGCGGAACGTGCGCAGGAAGCCGTCGTAGCCGGTGCTCGCGAGCCGCGACTCGCGCCCGCTGTACGCCAGGCACTTGATGCCCAGCGCGTGCGCCTGGTGCGTGCGCACCTGCCCGTCCTTGAGGATGAGGATCTCCCCCGCGTCGTTGCCCGCGTAGAGGACGCCATTGGGGCCCATCGCGATGGTGTCCAACTGCACGTCGCCGAACGACACCTGCTGGAGCAGCTTGCCCGTCTCCACGTCCCAGCGGCGGATGTCCGCGTCGTCGCTGGTGGACCACAGCTCGCGACCGTCCGGGGAGAACTCCACGAAGACGGCGTCCGCCGCGTGGCCTTCCAGCAGGTGCACGAGTCGGCCCGTCAGGTCGAACACGCGGATGGCGTAGTCGCGCGACGCGGTGGCGAAGCGGTCCCCTCGGGAGGAGAACGCGACGCGTTCGATGTCATCCGAGTGGCGCATGACCGCGAGCAGCCCCAGGTCCGGCACGCTCCAGAGGCGCACCGTGTGGTCGCTGCTGCCCGACAGCAGGTAGCGGCCGTCCGGGCTGAAGGTGCAGTGGTTGGCCAGGTGGTCGTGCCGGGCCCGGGCCACCGCCGTCTGCGTGCGGGCGTCCCAGAGGATGAGCTGGCTGTCGTAGCCGGCCGTCGCGACGTAGCGGTCGTCCAGGCAGGCCACGCCGCTGATGGGGGAGCGATGGTTGATCACGGGACGTACACCCCGGCGTCGTCGTGGATGGCGGCGGACAGCGGCGCGTCCACCTGCCCCATGGCATGCAGCCGTCCGTCATGGGCCCAGTACCGGCGCAGCACCCCGGTGCGCCCGAAGACGAGGAGCTCGTTCGGGTGCGCCCCTTCGGCGCGGTTCGCGGGCATCCACAGCAGGCCCTTGGGGTAGTCCAGGTCGAAGCCCGTCACCGACAGCTCCTGGAACGTCTTGAAGTCGAAGAGGTGGATGCGCCGCGCGTAGGTGCACAGCGCCAGGAACCGTCCCGAATCATCCCAGGCGAAGTCCTCGATGGTGTTGCCCAGGTGGGGGATGACCTGCGCCATGGCGCCGGTGCCCACGTTGAGCTCGTACAGCTCCGCGCCCCGGCCCACGAGCAGTCGGTCCGCGTCGCGCCACTGCATGCGCTTGGGCGCCCAGGTGCCTTCCACGGTGAGAATCGGGTTGAGCGTGGTGGCGTCCAGCAGGCGCAGCAGGCCCTGGCGTTCGCACACGGCCAGCACCTTGCGCGTGGGGTTGTGGGCCAGCGCCCAGATGGGCTCTTCGCCGGTGACGACCTTCGCCTGCACCTGACCGGACTCCAGGTCGATGCGGTAGACGGCGGAGTCCTCCGTGATGGCGAACAGGTCGAAGCCCTCCGGCGACACCGCGATGTCGCGCAGGGGCGCGGCCAGCTTCGTCACCGGGCGGGTGGTGCCGCCGCGGACACTGAGGATGTGGCCGTCGGAGCGGCCCTGCACCAGCGCCTGCGTCGGCGGGTGGAACACCATGCGCTTGGCGTAGGAGCCCCGCGACGCGGCGGTCGTCTCCCAGCGGGTGGAGACCTTCGTCTCCATCGTGGCGGAGTCCGCGCCGTCCACGTGCACGTGGAGCATCTCCGGTCCCTCGCCCGCGAACGCCAGGTCGTGCGTGCCCACCCGGACGCCGGTCCACAGCGCGTTGGGCGTCTCCTTGATGACGGCGGTGGGGCGCTTGCCGGACAGGCTCGCCTTGTAGAAGGCGCCGTTGCGGCACTGCACCAGCACGAGGTCGGGGTCGCGCTCCAGGTGGTGCAGCCAGCGCAGCTTGAACGGCGTCTGGAGCACCACGCCCTTGGACGCGCACGTCTCCGGGTCGATCTCCACGAGGGTGCGGTCGAACCCGCTCGCGAGCACGCGGCCGGACGCGCGGTTGATGGAGATCTGCTCCAGGTGGTCGCGCACCACCGGGGGACCCACGAAGGGCTCCTGCTTGCCGCTGGCGTCGAACCGGATGACCCGGCGCGTGTCGCTGGCCAGCAGGTACATGGAGCCGCCCAGGTGCTCCGCGCAGTGGATGGTGCGCCGGTCATAGCGGTAGCGCAGCACCGGCTCCTTGGGCTGCTTCGGATCCACGACGGCCACGTGGCCGCCAAAGGTGGACGCGAAGATGTTCCCGGAGTCCGGCAGGTAGCGGACGTAGTCGATGTCGTACGCGATGCCGTCCGGATCCTGGAAGTAGCCCGCGGCCCACAGCGGATCGTGGCGCGTGTCGTCGAAGGCAATCTCCGTGAGCGCGCCGTCCGCGTTATGGGTGATGAGCTTGCGCTCCGTGGGATGGAACGCGAGCGGGCACGACAGGGGCAGGGTGGCGACGAACTCGTAGCCCTCCGAGCGGATGTCACGCAGGTAGATGTCCTGGAGCTTGCGCAGCTTGCGCGGGTCGCCGCGGTCCCAGATGGACACCGTGTAGTCGATGCCCAGCGTCGCCAGGTACGGCAGCGTCGGGTGCACCGCGATGGACTCGATGGAGGCGGCGTGCGCGACCAGGTCCGTGTGGATGGCGAAGTCATCCACGCTCACGGACAGGAGGTGGCCACCGATGGTCGCCGCGAACATGAACTGTTCGGATGGGTCCACGGCGAAGGCGGAGGATTTGCGGAGGGAGTTCATGAGGGGTTCTCCAGAAGCCGCGGCTCACGCCGGGCCAGCGGGGCTCACAGCGCGAGTCTGAAGCCAAACAAGTTGAAGGTCGGGTGGGGGCCGTGCCGGCGCGCGCAGCGGGCCAGGTCGCCGCCGCACTCCGCGGAGCCGCCCCGGAGCACCGGATAGACGGGCCCCAGCGCTTCGGTCAGGTTGTCTTCGATGAACGGGCCGCCCGGGTAGGGCGCGTAATCCGTGGCGGTCCACTCCTCCACGTTGCCGGCCATGTCACAGACGCCATACGCGGTCGGATGGGCGGCGTAGCGCGTGACGCTCGTGGTGCCGCCCAGGCCCGCCTCGCGCGTGTTGCACAGGCGCGCATCGAACGTGTCGCCAAACGGGTAGTCCCAGTGCTCGGGGCCGCGAGCCGCGTACTCCCATTCAGCTTCCGTCGGCAGCCGCCAGGCCTGTCCGGTGCGCTGACGGGTCCACTCCAGGTACCGCGCGATGTCCGCCGCGTTCACGCCCCACACGGGGTGGTCGTCCGGCAGGCCCTGGCGCAACGAAGTGGCCGGCGCATGGCCCGTCTCCGCCACGAAGGCGGCGTACTGCTGGTTCGTCACCGGGAAGCGCGCCAACTGGAACGCCGCGACCTCCTGACGGTGCTGGGGCATCTCCTTGCGCAGCCAGGCTCCGAACATGAGGTGGTAGTCCGGTTTGAGCAGCGCGGACTTCCACCGCAGCAACGCCCGTTCGACCTCCTCCTCGGTGGAACCCATCTGGAAGGCTCCGGCGGGGATGGGCATGAGCTCGACGGGTTCGAGCGCGGGACGGGCGAAGGCCAGGGTCATGGGAGGAGAGGCGGTGGGAAGAAGGAAGAACGGCAGTGGGGCGACATACGGTTCGCCCCACCGCCGGGGGACGACGACTAGGCCGGGGCCGCGATGATGATCGGCGGGCGCACGATGATCGGACCCGTGATGATCGGGC
This sequence comes from Corallococcus sp. bb12-1, assembly GCF_026626765.1. Classification (NCBI taxonomy): domain Bacteria; kingdom Pseudomonadati; phylum Myxococcota; class Myxococcia; order Myxococcales; family Myxococcaceae; genus Corallococcus; species Corallococcus sp. bb12-1. The sequence continues at coordinate 456,666 of NZ_JAPNJZ010000024.1, forward strand.
CGGGGTTGGTGATGATCGGACCCGTGGGGAAGGTGAAGGCACCGGCCTTCACGCCACTCTTGACCTGCACGGGGAAGGCAGCGGGGGCGCTCATCGAGTTCTGGGTGTTCATGGGTTTGTCTCCTGGGTGTGGGGTTGTCCCCACCACGCACGCGTGGCGGGTCCTCGGCGGAGGGAGTGGAAAGACATCCCTTCACCGAAGCTTGTGTCGCTGACCGGAGCTGTGTGGGTTTGAAGCGGGCCGTCTTCGCGTTTCAGGCGAAGCGGCCTGGGTCACATTCCGTAGCGGAATCTCTTCTCGAACATGCCGGGCCGTGCTCTCAGCGGCTTCATCGCCCGGGCGTACTCAATCAATACGTTCGATGCGTAGAACATTCGCTCGCGCAAATACAAATCTTCATCGCTCCCCGGCGCGGCCCCTTCGTTGAGGACCTGCGCGACATTGCGCACGATGATGTGCTCCGGGATGAAGCACAGATGCGAATTCTTGCTGCTGCTCATGCGCAGCTCAGCCACCGGATAGCTGCCGCCCATGCCCGACGACACGGAGATGACGAGCACGGGCCGGTGCCGCACGCAGCCGTCGCTGCAAAGGACCAGGAAGTTCTTCATCGCGGGCGTGGCCATGCCGCCCCACTCCGGGGTGACCAGCACCAGGCCGTCCGCGTCCGACAGCTCCTGGGACACGGGGCCCCAGGTCGCCTGCCAGGATTCGGCGCCATTCCAGACACCTTCATCCCAGAGCGGCAGGGGCGCCTCGCCCAGGTCCAGGTAGAAGGCCTCCCGGCCCGGCCCGCCCTGGAGGAATTGATCCCGGGCGAAGCGGCCCACCTTGGCGGATTGTGACGGCGTGCGGTGGCTGCCAATGACAAACGCCAGCTTCAGTCGGTCCTGGGAGATCATGGGCGGGCTAGAGCAGGTGGCCGGACTTGACGCGTTTGGTTTCGAGGTACCGGACGTTCTCCGGGCGGGTCGGCCCGAGCAGGGCCACGCGACGGTCCACTTCGATGCCGTGGGCTTCCAGCCCGGCGATCTTCCGGGGGTTGTTCGTGTAGAGCGAAACCCGCTGGATGCGCAGCGCGGCCAGCATGCCCGCGGCGATGTCATACGTGCGCAGGTCGTCGTCGAAGCCCAGGTGCAGGTTGGCCTGGACGGTGTCCAGCCCCCGGTCCTGCGCCTGATACGCCTGGAGCTTGTTGGCGATGCCGATGCCCCGGCCCTCCTGGCGCAGGTAGAGCAGGACGCCGTTGTCTTCCCGGGCCAGCGCCTCCAGGGACTGCTCCAACTGGTCGCGGCAATCACAACGCAAGGAGCCCAGCGCATCGCCGGTGAGGCATTCGGAGTGCAGCCGCGCGGGCACTGGGGTGGTGCCGTCGAGCGGGCCCCGGATGAGCGCGATGTCTTCAATCTGTTCGCCGGAGGCGTGCCGGAAGGAGACGGCGGTGAAGGTGCCGGCGCGCGTGGGCAGCTGGGCCCGGGCGAGGACGAGCAGGGTGGGGCGACGGAGCAGCGGGACGGCGGTCGACGGCATCATGTCCCCACCTTCCGGTCGAGCTGGCGTTCCAGGTGTCCATCCACGAGGCCCTCGTCGCACAGGCCCTGCTCCAGCAAGGGCTCCGCGTCCACGAAGAGCGTCACCACGCCGTGGCGGGGCAGCTCGCGCAGGGCCAGGCGCAGCGGCAACGGCGTGCCGTCCTGATAGGGCAACGGCACCACGGTGATGGCGGCGGCGCCCGTGGCGAGCACGTATTCGGCGTGCCGGGCCTCCGGGCAGAACACCAGCCAGCGGTCGGAGGTGCTCCGGCGCGCCACGCGGCGCAGCAGCTCCGTGCCGGGTGAGGCGACGACGGTCAGCGGCGCGGAAGGCGACAGGGTCGCGTCCATCTCCTCCGTGCCAATCCATAAGGCATCCATCTCCGGCGGAAGGACGCGGGAGCCCGGGCCGGTGGACAGCAGCACGTAGGGCATGCCCGTGGTCTGGACCTTGGCCCAGGGCGCGACGAGTTCCTCGGCGCTGGCGGCCATCACGTGGGGGGTGACCTCCACGCCCGCGGCTCTCAGGCGTTCAATGCCGCCGCCCCGGACGTGGGGATTCGGGTCGACGGCGCCCACGACGACGCGCGTGATGCCCGCCTTGAGGATGGCTTCCGTGCAGGGACCCGTTCGACCGTGGTGGTTGCACGGCTCCAGCGTGACGTAGAGGGTCGTGCCCCGCGTGTCACCTTGAGCGTTGGCAATGGCATTCACTTCCGCGTGCGCCGTGCCGGCCTTCTCGTGGTGGCCACCGGAGATGAACCGGCCGGCTCGAGTCAGCACCGCACCCACGTGCGGGTTCGGTGCGGGACGGCCGCGCCGCCCCAACTCGATCGCACGCAGCATCCAGTCTTCGTCCGATGGTTGCATCCCACGGCCCCGATGAACGGTTCCGCTCCGGGAATCGGAGCGCCCCTGTTGTTCACTTCCGATGGGTATACGGAGGCGTATTTCTTTATTCTTGGCGGTATTTTCGCCCCGGTTTTCGGAGATATCCGGATTCTGAGTGTCTGAGAAAATGTCATCAGGCGCGGCGCGTGTATTGCGCGCGAGCCCGGTGCGCCGTTTCCCACCGTCGGGTCGGACGCCTAGATTGCGGTGTTCTCGTGTTCGCGCTCCTTCTCACCTGCTCTCTGCTGGCGGCGGCTCCCAGCGCTCGTTTCCCACAAGGGACGGCGCGGATGGAGCCGGGGCCCGCGCCTCACGGACTGCCTGACTGGGATGTGCGGCGTTGCGAGGAGTGCCACGCGGAGCAGGTGACGCAGTGGCGCGCCAGCGGGCATGCGACGGCGCGGACCGACGACGTCTTCCAGGTGGCCATCACCGAGGACCGCCCCGCGTGGTGCGTGCAGTGCCACGCGCCGTTCGCGCGCAACCTGAAGCGAGGAGCCCTGCCGCCCGACAGTCCCGCGGAGGAGCGCGGCGTCACCTGTGCTGGCTGTCACGCGCCGCTTGGTGACGCGATGGGCGCCCAGGCGATGCCTTGCGCGGGCTGTCACCAGTTCGGTTTTCCGGTGCTCGATAGCGGAGGCCGTCGGCAGCGGCTGTCCGCCACGCAGTCGCAGCAGGACACGGTGGGCGAGTGGACGCGGTGGCGTGAACAGTCGGGTGACACGCGTCACTGCACCGCCTGCCACATGCCGCGCGGGGACCATGGTCTGGGCGGCACTCGCCGCACGGATTCGCTCAAGGCCGCGCTGAAGGTGGAGCAGGTGCGCGGGGCGCTGCTCTTGTCGCTGCGCGACGTGGGCCATGCGTTCCCAACCGGAGACGTGATGCGCTGGGTGGGCGTGGAGGTGGCGAACGAGCCCCTCTTCGAGTCCCCCCGCACGGTGGCCACCTTCGGACGCAAGCTGGAGTTGCGCTCGTGGCCGGGAGAGGCACTGCCGCACCTGGGCGCCGTGGAGGACACGCGGCTCTTGCCCGGTCAGACGCGCCGCGTGCCCCTCCCTCCCGGGGCCCGCTACGCCCGCATCGTCTACCACCTCGTGTCCCGGCAGCAGGAGGACTCGGGGCTCTATCCCGCTGGGCTGTCGCGGCTGGTGCTGTGGGCCGCGCCGCTGCAATCCCCTCCCACTTCCAAGAAGGACCGCACGCCATGATCCTCCTCTCGCTCCTGCTCGCCGCCGCGCCGCCCGTCCTCCTCGAACCCGATGCGGGCGGTGCGCACCGACTGCATCCACGCCGGGTGACGTCCTCCTCCTTCCTGGAGAACGGCTGGAACAAACACGAGCAGAACTACCTGCCGCTCTACATCGCGGATGAAGACCCGACCACGGCATGGGTGGAGGGCGTGAAGGGGCGCGGCGAAGGCGAGTCGATTGAGTGGTGGGGCCCGTCGCTGACGAAGGCGAAGAACTACCGCCTCTTCGTGCGCAACGGCTTCCAGAAGACGGACAAGCTCTTCCGGGCCAACGCGCGTCCACGCAACGTGAAGCTGGAGCCGCTGGTCCAGGGCGAGACGGGCCCCCAGACGACGGGCACGCCGCTGGAGGTGGAGTTGAAGGACGTGCAGGGCTGGCAGGAGGTGGTGCTGCCCGTGCCCGCGAAGGTGGAGGGCGTGCGGCTCACGCTGGTGACGACGTATCCCGGGAGCGCCTACGAAGACACGTGCCTGAGCGACCTGCGCGTCTACGTGGAAGGCGACGACCCGTACCGGGCGGAGGCGGAAGCCGCGGCGTACGAAGAGGTGCGCAGCTTCGCGTACGAGCGCAAGCAGGCCGCCGCGCGCAATGACACCGGAGCGAAGCTGGCCTGGGCGCCGCGCTACACGGCGGAGACCCTGCTGTCGCAGGAGCGCAAGAAGCCGGACGACAACTACGGCGAGTCCGCGGACCAACGGCTCGCGGCCGTTCCGGACAAGAAGGCGTACCACGATGCGCTCGTGCGGGCCCGGGAGGTGGCCGCCCTGTTCCAGAAGGCCGACCTGGAGCACAGGGGGCTCACGTCGGAGGCCCGCGCGACGTGGACGCGGGTGAAGCCCGCGCAACTCAAGCCGCAGCGGGCCACGGCGCGCGCGGCGCTCTCCGCGATGGAGGACGACGGGATGGTGGGCGTCGCCGGACTGCTCCACCTGGGGGATGCGTCCTTCTTCGAGGCCGACACCACCCAGGCGCAGATGCTCGCGGCGATCGCGAAGACGCGCAAACAGGAGACGGCCGCCCTGAAGGCCTGCGTGAAGCAGTGCGTTCAGCACCGCAAGGATGAACCCCTGCCGGCCGGCAAGGAGCATGACTGCGACTGCGAGGGCGAATGCACCGGCTGCTATGATGCGCCGCTGAGTACCCAAGCCGAGGTGCTCAAGCACCAGTTGAATGGCGGTGAGTTCATCCTGGGCCCCCTGACGAATCCCACGGCCTTCCTGCGCGGCAAGGCGGAGGAATCCGGCAGCCGCGAGTCCTGGCTCACCTTCCGCCAGACGCTGGTGCGTTACGCGGGGGACAAGGCGGACGTCGTGCTCGTGCGCGCGCACGGCAAGGACATGTTGCAGGTGGATGAACCCCTCCGGATCCATGTGCTCGAATGGACGGAGTCCGGAGGCAAGGCGCGCCTCGCGTCCATCACGTCCTTCCTCGTCAACAACGCCTCCCTCCGCGTGGTGCGCTACCGCCCCGCGAGCCGGACGTAGGGCGCCCGAGGCCCCGTCCTTCCGATGGATGGGGCCTCGCGGACCTTCAGTGGATTGTGGAGGGCCGCAGCAGCAGTTCGGAGTCGATGAGGCCGTCGAACGCGGTCCACGGGTCCTCCATGGTGACGTAGTTGTCCGTGAGCTCCTCGCCCGGTTCGATGTCGCGCAGCGCGAGCGTGGCGGTGCGCTCCGGGTTGTTGCCGCAGGTCGCCTCGGGCGAGTGGTTCATGAAGCGCGCATCGTCACCGCACAGCACCAGGGTGTCGTGCTCGCAGTAGGCGTAGCGGGCCAGGAACGCGCGCGCCTCCGGGGCCATGGCTTCGACATCCTCGGGCCAGAAGCGCAGGTCCAGGCCGTTCTCATAGAGCCACACCACGGTGCCCCGGGGGATTCGCTCCTCCGCGAACAGGCCCAACCCGTGGATCCGCGACGGCTTCAACGACGTCTTCACACGCAACATGCAGGGGCACCCTCCGGGACTCCCCGGTGGGAGCCATGCCCCTGAGATGTGGGTGTGACGGCCCGGCCTGAATCACCCGGCGGTCGGAAGCCCCACGGCGTTCAGTCGCACGAAGACCTGCATCAGGACGTAGAGGGAGAAGGCGGCGTCGTCCACGCGCAGGTGCGGCAGGGTGGACAGCCCCTGCAGGCGCAGCAGGTCCGCGCCGTCCACGCGCAGCAGGAAGGCCTGCTGGGCCACGGTGCCCTCACCGGCGAAGGCCATGGCGCGCCGGACGGCGTCGGTGCAGGCGGTGACGCAGGTGGTGTAGTCCCCGGCGCTGAAGGCGGCCTCGGCGGCCCGGGCATGGTCGAAGAGGTCCCCGGGCGCCAGCGCGCTCGTGGGGCCGAGCAGGCGGGGGCCGGCGCTCGCGGCGATGATGGGCGCGGGCTCCACGCGCGGCGGGGCGGGCGTGGTCAGCGTCCGGGGCACGGGTGTGGGGGCGATGGTGGCCGCGGTGGGGCTCTGCGTCGGGGGCACCTGCGGCGGCGCGGACGGCGGCTGCCGGTGGGTCAGGTGCTGCGCGAGCTGCGCCTCCAGGCCGGCGGGCGCGGTGCCGGGCGGCGGCGGGGTGGGGCGGGGCGGCGGGACGATGCGCTTGGCGCGCAGGTCCTTGATGACCAGGCGGGTGATGGTCTTCAGCGTGTCCAGCACGCCGCGGCCGTTGGTGGCGGCCGTCTCGAAGTCGGGCACGCCGCGCGGGTTGAGTTCCCGGCGCAGCTCCTCCACGGACAGGGTCCCCTCCAGGTCGCGCTTGTTCCACTGCATCACCAGCGGGAAGCGCTCCAGGCGGATGCCGTTCTCCAGGAGGTTCTCCTCCAGGTTGGCCAGGGACTCGCGGTTGGCATCCATGGCCTCCGCCTGCGAGTCCGCCACGAACACCACGCCGTCGGCGCCCTGGAGCACCAGCTTGCGGGTGGCGTTGTAGAAGACCTGTCCGGGCACGGTGTAGAGGGCGAGCCGCACGGAGCAGTCGCCCACGCGCTCCACCTTCACCGGCAGGAAGTCGAAGAACAGCGTCCGGTCGCCTTCGGTGGCGATGGACATCATCTCCCCACGGTGCGCCGGGCGGACGGTCTCGTAGACCTTCCGCAGGGTCGTCGTCTTCCCGGACAGGCCCGGGCCGTAGAAGACGATCTTCGCCGCGACTTCGCGGGCCATCAGGTTCACGCTGCTCACGGTGTCAGCTTACCTAGAACGACTCGGCGCCTCGCGCCAGTTGCGGGGCAAACATTCGCGGGCGTTCCAGCCCGGTGCTCGGCCGCGAGCAGGGCGAAGAGGGCCGCTTCCTTCGCCTCTTCGGGGAAGCCCAGCACGTCCAGCCGCTCCAGGGGCACGGGGGCCAGCCGCGCCCGCAGGTCCTCCATCAGCGCCGGATTCCGCGTCCCTCCGCCCGAGGCGTACACCGCTTCCAGGTGGGGGAAGCGGGGGTACACCCAGGTCTCGAACGCTCTCGCGGTGGCCTCCACGGTGAAGGCCCTCGCGGTGGCCATCAGGTCGTGGGGGCGCTCCGGTGCCGCCGCCCAGATGCGCTCCACCAGGGCCTCGCCGAAGCCCTCGCGTCCGGCGCTGCGGGGAGGAGGGCGCGCGAGGAACGGATGGGCGAGCAGTTCCTCCAGGAGCGCGGGCAGCACCCGACCCCGGGACGACAGGCTCCCGTCGCGGTCGCACCCCAGCCGGCCGTCTGTCATCCGGCGCGCCAGGCCGTCCAGCACCATGTTGGCGGGCCCGGTGTCGAACGCGAGGGTGTCCTCCATGCGAGAGCCCACCACGCTCAGGTTTCCGATGCCGCCCAGGTTGAGGAACGCTCGCGTGGCGTCCGGCCGTTCGCGGTTCCGGAACACGGCCCAGTCCAGGTACGGCACGAGCGGCGCGCCCTGGCCGCCCACGGCCATGTCGCGGGTGCGGAAGTCGCTGACGACGGGCAGGCCGGTGCGCTCGGCGATGACGGAGGCCTCGCCCAACTGGAGCGTGGAGGGCGTGGAGGACAGATCCGCCGGCAGGTGGGCCATCGTCTGGCCGTGCGAACCGACGACGTGCACGTCCCCGGGGGCCACGCCCGCGCGAGCGAGGACGGCGAGCACTGCTTCGGCGAACTGTTCGCCCAATTCGAAGTTGAGCGCGCACAGGCTCCGGGCGTCCTGGGGGCCCAGCACCCGCGCGATGAGGTCCGGCGCGAAGGGGCGTGAGACGTGGGCCAGCAGTTGGAGCGTCACGTCCGCGCCCGTGCCCTCCACGCGGCACAGGGCGGCCTCCGCCGCGTCCACGCTGGTGCCGGACAGCACGCCCACGCACAGCCGGGGCGGCAGGGAGGGAGCGGTGGGCGGGATGGGGCGCATGCCCTCAAGTCTAAAGCCCTGCTCCCACGCTCGCCGGACCCCAGCCCCGCGGGTCCCCCCGGTGTTCAGGACCGACGTCGCCGGGGGCTTTTTCCGTTCGCCTTGGACACGGCGGTACGTCCAGGCACAGGAGGAGCGAGCGCCCGCAGGCCCCCGTCCTCCAGCCTGCGCCGCGCCTGGGCGGGCGGGAGCCCGGTGAAGTGCATGGCCAGCGCCAGCTTCACGCTGTCCCCCGCCGCCGCGAGCAGCGCCCGGGCCCGGGCCGCAGGCAGGTCCGTCAGCTCCGCCACCATGCGCGCCGCGCGGGCCTTGAGCTTCGCGTTCGTCGGGCGCACGTCCACCATGCGCCCCCGGTACACCTTGCCCAGCGACACGAAGGCCGCGGTTGTGAGCGCGTTCAGCACCAGCTTCGTCGCCGTGCCCGCCTTGAGGCGCGTGGAGCCCGCCACCACCTCCGGCCCGGTGCGCGCCAGCACCACCGTGTCCGCCCGCATGGCCTTCCCCGGTGGGTTGCAGCACACCAGCACCGTGTGCGCCCCCCGGAGGCGGGCCTCGTCCAGCGCACCCCGGACGTAGGGCGTGGACGCGCTCGCGGAGATGCCGCACACCACGTCGCGCGCCGTCGCCCGGAAGGCGCGCACCGCCCGCGCTCCCGCCTCGACGTCGTCCTCGGCGCCCTCCACGGCACGCGTCAGGGCCCGCTTGCCTCCCGCGATGGCCGCCTGGACGCAGGTGGACGGCACGCCGAAGGTGGGGGGGCACTCGCTGGCATCGAGCACGCCAAGCCGTCCGCTGGTGCCGGCGCCCACGTAGAGCAACCTGCCACCGACGCGCAACGCTTCCGCCACGGTCCGGGCCGCCGCCGAGATGGCCGGCAGGGCCTCGCGCACCGAGCGAAGGGCAATGAGGTCTTCTTGATGCAACCGTCGGACGACCGCCTCGACAGGGAGGAGGTCCAGATCATCCGCGCGGGGGTGGAGCCGTTCGGTGGGCGGAAGCGCTGCTTTTGGGGCGCGCGTCGTGCCCACCGGAAGGACCCGGACTTCAGGCGGCCTTGGTCACCTTGCCCGCTTTGATGCAGCGGGTGCAGGCCAGAACGCGCTCGATGCTGCCACCGACGTTGGCCCGCAGCTTCTGCAGGTTCGGCAGGCTCCGCTTCTTGGTCTTGTTGTTCGCGTGGCTGACGTTGTTACCCACCAGCGGACGCTTCCCACAGAGGTCGCACTTCCACGCCATGACTGCTAACTCCTTGAAAACTGGGGCGTTCTACGGCAGCCCATAAAAGAGCGGCGGAACCTACCAGAAACAGACCGAAAATCCAGCCGGATCCGTGACGGAAACCTATCCCTTGAGGGGATCCTTCTTCTTCAACATGTCCTGCACCAGCTTCGCGGCCCGCATTCCCGCCAGGAGCTCGCCTTCCAGGCCCAGTCCGGGCAGCACCTCGCGGCCCGCCAGGATCACGTTCTTGGCCGGCGTGCGCTGCTTCAACCCCGTGACGCCCAGGAAGGCTTCCGACTCGAAGCTGTAGAGGGGGTGGGGCATGAGGCGGCTGCCGCGCACTCCCCCGGCGTCCAGGTAGGGGGCCGACCGCAGCGCGCGGTGCTGCTTCGTGAAGGGCATGAGGCGGTCCAGGTGCTCGTCGATCTTCGCCGCCAGGCTCTGGAGGTGCTCCTCGCCCAGCTCTCGCGCGGAGGCCGGCACGAAGGCGCCCGCGCACACCACGCGCACGCCCTCCACGTCCCGGCTGTTGCCCCCGGTGGTGGTCCGCGCCGGGTGCTGCTGCACGAGCATGGGACCCAGCTCCGGGTCCTGCGTGTCCACCAGCACCAGCTCGCCCATGCCGCGCGGGAGCGCCGACTCCGGCACCACCCAGTTCACGCTGAAGAGCAGGGACTTGGTGTTGGACTGGTCCAGGTGCTCCAGGAGGCCCCGGTGGTGCTTCTTGTCCGTCACCAGCCGGCGGATGGCCCCGGAGTCCGTGGCCGTCACCAGGCACGACGCCCGGTAGAGCGTGTCCGAGCGCACCAGCTTCACGCCCGCGAACTTGCTGCCGTCGAACGCCAGCTCCTCGACGATGAAGCCCGCCGGGTTGTCGCGGCCCAGCACGTCCCCGCCCAGCTCCGTGAGCCGCCGGGTGAGGACCTCGCGCAGGGCGTCCATGCCGCCGGGGTAGGTGGAGGGCGCGGCGAGCACCTGGGACAGGGCCCGGGTGAGCGCCAGGGGCGCGGAGGGCTTCTCCAGGTGCACCACGAAGGGCAGCAGGCCGCGCACCAGTGACAGCGCGGGGTCCTCGCTCGCGAGCCGGGGCGTGGCCTCCAGGCCCGGGTGGTCCTTCATGAGCCCCTTGAGCTTCCAGCCCTCGAAGAAGCCGTCGGGGGGGAGCTGGGGGCCCGTCTTGAAGAAGGCGTCGGTGGCTTCGTGCTGGGCGGCGCTGCCGGCCAGGGCTCCCTGGATGCCTTCGCCGGCCTCGCCGAACTCGCGCGTCAGCTCCGAGCGGCGGCGCGCGGCGTCCGTGGTCAGGTCCACCCGGTTCTTCGGCAGCACCAGTTGGAGTTCGGGCGCGTGGGGGCGCATCGCGCGGCCGATGACGGTGGACAGCCCCAGCTCGGAGAGGGCTTCCTCCACCGCGGGCATCGCCTTGAGGGGCGGCGCGACGAAGGGGGCGTAGGGGAGCACGAAGCCGTCGTGCTCGTAGCCGGGGCCCATGCCGTCGTGCTCCACCAGCAACACGCGGTGGTTGCGCTTCGCCAGGAGCGCGGCGGCGAGCGCCCCTCCGACCTGGCTGCCCAGCACGATGACGTCGTACACGTGCCGGGACGGGCCCGAGGGGAGCTTGAGTTGTTTGGCGGAGGACGTCGACATGGCCGCCGAACACTACACAACGTCACCGCGTCTGGCGCCCTTTTGGCGCGTTGGTTTCGGACGGGGGCGGGTCCGGACGACCCGTCAGGGACGCGCGGAGAAGAGCCGCGCCAGCAGCTCCGGGGGCAGCGTGTCGAAGTCCGCGGCGGTGTAGTGGGCGCCGGCCTTCTTGAGCAGTTCGGCCGTGGTGGTGGTGGTGATGCCCACGGTGACCATGCCGGCGGCGCGCGCGGACAGCACGCCGTTGATGGCGTCCTCGAAGGCCACGCACGCCTCCGGGGGCACCTTCAGCGCCTGGGCCGCCGCGAGGAAGATGTCCGGCGCGGGCTTGCCCCGCTTCACCTGCTCGGCGCCGACGACGCACGCGAACAGCGGCCGCACGGAGAGCCCATCCAGCACCAGCTCGCGGTTGCCCTGCGGCGCGGCGGTGGCCACGGCCATGGGCAGGCGCGCGTCCCGCAGGCGGTGGAGGAAGCCTTCCGCGCCCCGGTGCAGCGCGAGGTAGGGCCGGTAGATGGCGCGGTAATGGGATTCCTTCTCGTCCGCGAGCGCATCCAGCTCCGCGACGGACAACGTGCGGCCCAGGAGCTCCGGGAAGATCTCCTCGTTCTTCTTGCCCGCGAACTCGTTCTGGAACCGCTCGGCGCTCAGGTCCTCCAGCCCGAGCTTCCGGGCAAGCGTCACCCAGGCCCGGTTGTGGAAGTCCATGTTGTCGACGAGCGTGCCGTCCATGTCGAAGACGGCGGCGCGCAGGGGGGCGGCTGCGGAAGTCATTTGCTTCCCATACCGCTTTCAGCCGGCTTGTCACCCCTGAATCTCCCATGTGTGCTCGGCTGGGCCTGATATCCCCTGGAGGCATATGAGCGAGGACGTGCTGCTGGAGACCCGGGGCGCCGTGGGCCTTGTCACCCTCAACCGGCCGAAGGCGCTCAACGCGCTCTCGCTGGACATGTGCCGGGCGCTGCATCCCCAACTGGACGCCTGGGCCGCGGATGCCTCCGTGAAGGCCGTGGTGATCCGGGGCGCCGGGGGAAAGGCGTTCTGCGCGGGAGGGGACGTGCGCGCGGTGGCCGGGTCGGTTGGCCGCACGGAGGGGGGAGCGTCCCTTTCGAGCGAGTTCTTCCTCGCCGAGTACGCGCTCAACCACCGCATCCACCACTTTCCGAAGCCCTTCATCGCGCTGGTGGACGGCATCTGCATGGGCGGGGGACTGGGGCTGTCGGTGCACGGCGGATTCCGCGTCGTCACGGAGAAGCTGGTGCTCGCGATGCCGGAGACGGGCATCGGCATCTTCCCCGACGTGGGCGGTGGCTGGTTCCTGCCGCGCTTCCCGGGCGAGACGGGCACGTACCTGGGGTTGACGGGCGCGCGGTGTGACGCGGCGGATGCGGTGTGGCTGGGGTACGCGACGCACCGGGTGGAGGCCTCGCGGTTGGAGGAAGTCCTGGGCGCGCTGGTGGCCGCGGATTGGAGTGGCCCTGCGCACCACGTGGTGGCGCATGTGCTCGCGGGCTTCATCGCGGAGCCGGGGACTTCCACGCTGGAGGCGCTCGCGGAGGTCATCCACCGGTGCTTCCAGGGCAACCGGGTGGAGGACATCCTCGCTGCGCTGGAGCGCGAGGGGTCGACGTGGGCGCAGGAGACGCGGGCCACGCTGCTGCGCATGTCGCCCACGAGCCTCAAGGTGACGCTGCGGCAGCTTCGCGAGGGGCGTGGCCAAGACTACGACACGATGGCGCGCGTGGAGTACCGCCTGAGCCAGGCGCTGACCGCGCGGCCGGACTTCCGGGAGGGGATCCGGGCCGTGCTGGTGGACAAGGATCAAAAGCCGCGCTGGAGCCCGGCCACGCTCGCGGAGGTGACGGAGGTGGAGGTGGAGGCGTGCTTCGCGCCGCGACCCGGGGACGAGCTGGTGTTGCCGTCGTTCGGCTGAACGCAGGGGAGGACGGCTACAGGTCCTCGTCGCTCACGACGGTGCGTCCGTCCGCGCGCAGCAGCGCGGTCGTGATGCCTTCTCCGGGACGCAGCACGCCGGTGTCGTAGACGCGCTGGCTGCCGCACGAAGGGCTCTTCTCCTTCAGCAGCGCCACCGGGACCTCGAACCGCCGCGCGGCATCCAGCGCGAGTCGTGCGCCTTCCCTGAACGCCTCGGTGCGGTCCTCGCGGGTCTCCCGCGTGAGGGCCTGTGCACGGCCGGCCCAGACATCCACGCCCGTGCCTCCGGACAGGTCCACGGGAGGGCGGGGGATGCCCATGCCCGCCCCGGCCTCCGGACAGATGGGGACCACGGACTTGCCTTCCAGTGCCGCGAGCACGCGCTCCGAACGCTGCGAGCGCCCGTCATACCGGCACGCCTCACCCAGCAGGCACGCACTCACCAGGACCACGGGCGCATCGCGAAGGGCCTGCCGTCGCGCGTCTCGCGCCGAAGCCTCGGGGGCCGTGGCACCGCTGGATGCGGACTCCGGCGGCTTCACTTCGGAGCCCCCGGACTGCGCAGGGCGCTTCCGTCTCCCGTGACGATCGCGTCCACCCGCGTGCGCATCCCATCCAGCGTCACCGCCCCCATCACCGCCAGCCGCACGGCGAGCGGATACAGCCGGTGCTCCTCCGCGAGGATGCGCGCGCTCAGGCTCGCTTCGTCATCCTGCGGAAGCACCGGCACCGCCGCCTGCGCGATGATGGGCCCGGTGTCCGTGCCCGCGTCCACGAAGTGCACCGTGCACCCAGCCACCTTCACGCCGCGCTCCAGCGCCTGGCGCTGCGCATGCAGCCCCGGGAACGCGGGCAGCAGGGAAGGGTGGATGTTCAGCACGCGTCCCGGGAAGTGCTTCAGGAAGTCCGCGCTCACCAGCCGCATGAAGCCCGCGAGGCACACCCACTCCACGCCCGCGTCGGCCAGCACGCCGTGCAGCGCCGCCTCGAAGTCCGCCTTGGACTTGAAGCCCTTGTGGTCCACCACCTCCGCGCGCACGCCCGCGTTTCGCGCGCGCTCCAACCCGTAGGCGGTGGGCATGTTGGACGCCACGCACGCCACCTCGGCCGGGAAGTCCGCCTGCCCGGCCGCGTCGAGCAGCGCCTGCAGGTTGCTCCCGCCACCGCTGATGAGCACCCCCAGCCGCGCCCGCTGCGCGCTCATGGGTCGATGACCGCCGTGGCCTCGCCCTGGCCCGCTTCCACCCGGCCCACCTCGGACGCTTCCACGCCCCGGCCGCGCAGCACCTCCAGCGCCTTCGCCACGTCCTCCTTCGCCACCACGACGATGAGGCCCAGGCCCATGTTGAACGTGCTGAACATCTCGTCGCGCGCGACGTTCCCCGTCTTCGCGATGAGGTCGAAGATGGCCGGCTTCTTCCACGCCGACTCATTCAGCACCGCGCGCGTCCCCTCCGGCAGGCACCGGGGCAGGTTGCCCGGGATGCCGCTGCCGGTGATGTGCGCCATGCCCTTCACCTTCACCGCCTGGCACAGCGCGAGCGCGTCCTTCACGTAGATGCGCGTGGGCTCCAGCAGCGCGTCACCCAGCGGGCGGTCCAACCCCTGCGGCGTCACGTCCAGCGGCAGCTTCGCGTCGTCCAGCAGCACCTTGCGCGCCAGCGAGTAGCCGTTGCTGTGCAGCCCCGACGACGTCAGCCCGATGAGCGCATCCCCCGGCTTCACCGTCTTGCCGTCGATGATGGCCGAGCGCTCCACCACGCCCACGCAGAAGCCCGCGACGTCGTACTCGCCGCGCGCGTAGAAGCCCGGCATCTCCGCCGTCTCTCCGCCCAGGAGCGCGCACCCGGCCTGCTCGCAGCCCAGGGCGATGCCCTTCACCACCTCCGCCGCCGCGTCCACCTCCAGCTTGCCGGTGGCGAAGTAGTCCAGGAAGAACAGCGGCTCCGCGCCGCAGGTGAGGATGTCGTTCACCGACATGGCCACCAGGTCGATGCCCACCGTGTCATGGCGCCCCGCGAGGAAGGCCACCTTGAGCTTGGTGCCCACGCCGTCGGTGCCCGCCACCAGCACCGGCGCCTGGTACTTGCCGGGCGGCAGGGCGAACAGTCCGCCGAACCCACCCACCCCGGCCAACACCTCGGGGCGCATGGTGCGCGCGGCATGGGGCTTGATTCGTTCGACGAACGCGTCGCCGGCCTCGATGTCTACGCCGCTCTGCTTATAGGTCGTTCCCACGGGCCGGCCTTGTATCCCTCCCGGAGGCCCCTGTCTCGGGCCTCAAGGGCCCGGTGTCGGGTTTGCGGCGACCGTGCGTGCCCCCCGGCATGAAGGGCGGCCTGCCGATGCGCTTCGGGCGATATCGCTCTGGGATATTTGACCAGTGGGATGGGGGCTGATTGACTCGCTGGCCAGATGGGCGCCGAGGAAACCCTCTTTCAAAGATTTGGCAAGGAGTTCCCCAAGGGCACCGAGCTCTTCCGTGAGGGAGAGATCGGCAAGGAGATGTTCGTCATCCAGTCGGGGAAGATCGCCATCTCCAAGCGCGTGCGCGACGTGGAGAAGGTCCTGGCCGTCCTGGGACCGGGCGAATTCTTCGGTGAGATGGCCATCATCTCCAACAAGCCCCGGAACGCCTCCGCCATCGTCCATGACGACGCGAAGCTGCTCGTCATCGATCCGAAAACCTTCGAGGCGATGATCCGCGGCAACGCGGAGATCGCCGTCAGGATGATCAAGAAGCTGGCCGAACGCCTGTCGGAGGCGGACGCCCAGATTGAAAACCTGCTCCACGGGGACCCCGCCAGCCGCGTGGTCCATCAGATCCTCCAGGCCTGCCAGGCGCGGGGCCGGCAGCAGGAGGAGGGCGTGGAGATCGACTTCGCGGTGCGGGAGATGCCCCGGCAGATCGGCGTGGGCGAGCCCGCCGTGCGCAGCATGTTGGACCGGATGGAGCGCGCGGGTCTCATCGAGCGCAGCGGTGACAGACTGACCGTGTATGACACGGCCCGGCTGCATGACTTCCTCAACTACCTCGAGATGAAGTGGAAGTTCGGAGACCTCTAGCGTGAAGCTGCAAGTCCTCGGGTGCCACGGCGGCGAGCTTCCCACGTGCAGGAGCACCTGCTTCCTCGTGGACGACGTGCTCGCGCTCGACGCGGGAGCACTCACCGGGACGCTGTCGCTGGAGCAGCTCTGCAAGGTCGACGACATCCTCGTCGGCCACAGCCACTTCGACCACGTGAAGGACCTGCCGCTGCTCGCCGACCTCGTCATCGGCCGGCGCGACAAGCCCGTCACCATCCATGCCTCCCGCGAGTGCGCCAGGGCGCTGCGCGAGAACATGTTCAACAACGCCCTGTGGCCTGACTTCACCCGCATCCCCACGCGCGCGAAGCCCGTCCTGGCCATCAAGACCTTCCGCGCCGGCAGCACCTTCCAGGTGGGCCCCTACACCGTGAGGAGCGTGCCGGTGAGCCACCCGGTGGAGTCGTGCGCCTTCATCATCTCCGACGGGAAGTCCTCCCTCGCGATGAGCGGCGACACCGGCCCCACCGACAAGCTGTGGAAGGCGCTCAACGCCACGAAGAACCTGAAGGCGCTGCTCTTGGAAGCCAGCTTCCCCAACAGCCTCCAGGCCCTGGCGGACATCTCCGGCCACCTGACGCCGGCCACCGTGGGCTCGGAGCTGCGCAAGTTCGACCGCAACGGCGCCCAGGTGATGCTCTACCACCTGAAGCCCGCCTTCATCCCCCAGCTCAAGAAGGAGCTGGCCCCACTGCCGGTGAACGTCCTGGAGCTGGGGGAGACCTTCCAGTTCTAGGTCGTGCCGCAGCGCGCCGTACGGAGGTATTGACGGCTGTCGGCGGGCGGACTAACCCCTGGCGCCCTCATGGCCTGGTTCTCCAAGAAGCCCCGCATCGCCGTCGACCCCGAGCCTGTCGCCGAGCCCCAGCCCTCCCGCATGCAGGGCCTGTGGGCCAAGTGCGAGAGCTGCGACGAGATCATCTACCGTCAGGAGCTGGAGAAGAACTGGATGGTGTGTCCGCACTGCGAACACCACCACGCCTGGACGGCGCGCTCGCGGCTGGCGGCCACGCTGGATCCGGACTCCTTCGAGGAGTTCGACAGGGAGCTGGAGCCGTTGGACCCGCTCGGCTTCAGCGACACCAAGAAGTACAAGGACCGGCTGAAGTCCACGCGCAAGAACCTGGATGAGAACGACGCGTTCATCTCCGGCGTGGGCCGCATCGAGGGCCACCAGGTCTCCGTGGGCTGCTTCCTCTTCGAGTTCATGGGCGGCTCCATGGGCTCGGTGGTGGGAGAGAAGGTGACGCGCGTGTTCGAGCGCGCCTACGAGCTCAAGTGCCCCGCGCTGGTGTTCTCCGCGTCCGGCGGCGCGCGCATGCAGGAGGGCATCTTCTCCCTGATGCAGATGGCGAAGACGTCCGCGGCCATCGCGCGCTTCCGCAACAGCGGCAAGCCGTACGTGTCGGTGATGCTCAACCCCACCACGGGCGGCGTGGCCGCGTCCTTCTCCTGGCTGGGCGACGTCATCCTCGCGGAGCCGCACGCCCTCATCGGCTTCGCGGGCCCGCGCGTCATCGAGCAGACCATCCGCCAGAAGCTCCCGGAGGGCTTCCAGCGCTCGGAGTTCCTGCTGGACCACGGGATGATCGACGCCATCATCCACCGCAAGGAGCTGCGCGCGAAGCTGGGCCAGCTCTTCGGCCTGCTGGGGTAGGGCGGTTTCTCCGAACGCCATGGACGCGCCCAGCACTCCCGAGGAGGCCCTGCGCTTCTTCCAGGCGCTCAACCCCTCCGGCATCAAGCTGGGCCTGGAGCGGGTGAAGGACGCGCTCGCGGCGCTGGACCATCCGGAGCGCGACTACCCGGCGCTGCACGTCGCCGGCACCAACGGCAAGGGCAGCACCTGCGCCTTCGTGGCGCGCGCGCTCGAAGCCGCCGGCCACCGGGTGGGCCTCTACACGTCGCCGCACCTCGTCCGCGTCAACGAGCGCATCCGCGTGGCGGGCGAGGACATCCCGGACGACGTCTTCGGGCAGCGCATCCTGGAGGTGCTGGAGCGCTACCCCTCCGCGCGGACGGACCCGATGACGTACTTCGAGTTCGGCACCGTGGTCGCCCTCTGGCACTTCTCGCGGGAGCGCGTGGACGTGGCCGTCCTGGAGACGGGCCTGGGCGGACGGCTTGACGCCACCAGCGCCGCGAACCCCGTCGTCACCTGCGTCACCCCGGTGTCCTTCGACCACATGGAGTACCTGGGCCACACGCTCCGGGAGATCGCCGGGGAGAAGGCGGGCATCTTCAAGCCCGGCGTGCCGGTGGTGCTCTCCAGGCAGGACCCGGAGGCGATGGACGCGCTCCTGCGCCGGGCGGAGCAGCTGGGCGTTCCCGTCCAGGTGGAGGGCCGTGACTTCGGGCTGGAGGTCCGCGACGACGGCGGGCTGGCATACCGGGGGCTCGTCTGGTCGCTGGGTGACCTGACGCTCGCCCTGCGCGGGCCCTACCAGCGACAGAACGCGGCGGTGGCCCTGGCCTGTCTGGAAGCCCTCCACGCGCGGGGCGTGGCCGTGACGCCGGAGGCCGCCCGCGTGGGGTTGGCCACGGCGCGCTGGCCCGGGCGCCTGGAGGAGGTGACCACGCATCCGTCCGTGGTGGTGGATGGTGCCCACAACCCGGCGGGGGTGGCGGTGCTGCTGGAGGCCTTGGAGGCCCTCTACGCGGGGCGCCCCCTGCACCTGGTGTTCGGGGTGGTGGCGGACAAGGACCGGGGACCGATGATGCGGGCCCTGTTTCCCCTGGCGACCTCCGTCCACCTCACGCCGCTGGACACGCCGCGCTCGCTCGCACCGGAGCGATACACCGACGAAGCGCGGGTCTTGTGTTCACGGGTCGTCGCCCATGCCTCCCTGGAGGATGCCCTCGCGGGTGCCCGGGTCGATGCTGACGGCAGCCCGGAAGGATGGGTCCTTTGTACAGGTTCATTGTTTCTGGTGGGCGCCGTGAAGCGATTGCTCGCGTGAAACCTTGGCGCAATGCAGCAGCGGCAGTAACTTTGAGACATGCGCCTGCCGGACTGGAGATCGGCCCTACCCGGCCCTCCGATGCCCACCGTCGATGAAGTCGACTTCCGGGCGCTGTACTCAAAGACGAACTACGTGGTGGAGACGGCGGACGGATGGTCGCTCGTCATCACGCGCTACCGGCCGGTGAAACAGGCGTTCGCGCAGCCGCTGTTCGGTGAGCCGCTGCTGCTCGTGCACGGCTTCTCCCAGAACCGGCACACGTGGACCAGCGGCCAGTTCGTCAAGAACCTGCTCTTCTTCGGCGTGGACATCCACATCCTGGAGCTGCGCGGGCACGGCAAGAGCTCCATCGCCTTCCAGAAGGAGCGCGCCGAGCGCTTCAAGCGCCCGCTTCCCACGGACCTGGACTACGGCTGGGACCTGGACAGCTACTTCCTCTACGACCTGCCCGCGGCCGTCTCCGGCGTGAAGCGCATCACCCGCCGCGAGCGCGTCTTCTACTGCGGCCACTCCATGGGCGGCATGCTGGGCTACGGCTACGCCGGCATCCACGACGACTTCGAGGGGCTCATCACCATTGGCGCCCCCGCGGACCTGGGGCGCGGGTTCATGCTGCTGCGCATGCTGGCGCACGGCTCGCCGCTCCTGGCGAGCGCGGTGGACATGGCGCTGGGCGGCGTGAACCTGAATCGCCGCGCGAGTTCGTTCGGACGCTCGCTCCTGTCGAAGGGGGCAGGGGCCTTCAGCCCGGCGCTCCAGAAGCGCCTGGCGCCGGACACGCCGAAGTCGCTCGTGTTCAACGCAGTGCCGGTGGACATCGTGCTGAAGTTCGTGGAACGACAGATTGCGCAGGCGGATGATTCGAAGCTGTATCAGCGTTTCACGCGCAAGCTGAACCGGCTCATCAACACCGAACGCGTCAGCCGCGACGACATCCGGTGGCTCTTGCGCGAGGGCGGCGAGCGCGAGCCGCGCAAGGTGATTGAACAGTTCGCCCGGTGGATCCGCCGGGGCGAGATGGTCTGCTACCGCACGGACTACGACTTCAAGCGCGGCTTCGGGAAGATTGAAATCCCCATGGCCATCATCTTCGGGGACATGGACCCGCTGGCGTCCGTGGAGTCCACCCGCAGCGTGTATCGCGCGGCGAAGAGCGAGTACCTGCTGTGGCGGCCGGTGAAGGGCAACAGCCACGTCGAGCTGACGATGGGGCACGACATCCGGCAGATCTGCTACGACATCAAGAATCTCATTGAATACACACGCACGCACCGCACGCGCTCGCCCACGCTGCCGCGCTTGCGTTGAAGCGCGGACGTTCCCACCGGCCTGAAAAGTTGGAGCCTCCCGGCTGCGTGCTAATTTCGCGCGCCTCTGTCGTACGGCAACGGGAGTGGTCGATGAAGGCCTTGGCGGTGTCGCTGCTCGGATGGATGCTCGTGCCCCTGGTGGCGCTGGCGCAGCAGCCGGCTGCGGACCTCAACACCATCACCAGCATCACCGTGAATGGTGGGACGGTGGAGATCACCGGCAGCAAGAAGCCGGACTTCAACAGCTTCACCATGACGGATCCGCCGCGGCTGGTGCTGGACGTGTCCGGCGCCGTCTTCCAGGGCGTGGACGAAGAGCAGCCGGTGGGCAACGGCACCGTCACCGGCATCCGCACCGCCACGTACGGCACCGAGTCCGCCTCCATCGCGCGCATCCTCATCGGCTACGAGCGCGAGGTGGAGACCGACATCCAGTCCTCCGGCAACAAGCTGGTGGTGAAGGTGTTGGGCGGGGGCGGTGCGGCCGTCGCCGCGAACACGCCCGCGCAGCCGCAGGGCACGGCGGAGGTCGCCTCCGCGACCAACACCCCCACGGGAGCCAATGCCCAGGACGCGGCCCGCGCCGCCGCTTCGGACCGCGACGCGCAGGAGAAAGCCGCGAAGGCCGCCGCCGCCGCCGCCCGGGCGGACCGGGAGGCCCAGGAGAAGGCCGCCGCTGACGCCGCCGCTCGCGCCAAGGCGGACGCGGACGCCGAACGCAAGAAGCAGGAAGAGGCCCGCCTCGCGTCGCAGCGCCAGGACGAGGAGCGCCGCGCCTCCGAGGCCGCCGCCATCGCCGAGCGCAAGCGCCAGGAAGAGGACGCCCGCGTGGCCACGAAGCGCGCGGAGGACGACCGCCGCGCCACCGAGCAGGCCGCCGCCGAGGCCCAGCGCCAGCAGCAGGCCCAGGCCCAGGCCTCCGCGAAGAGCTCGGCGGAAGAGAAGCGCGCCTCCGCGAAGAGCCTGGCCGAGGAGAAGCGCGCCGCCGCGCAGGCCGCCGCCGAGGAGAAGCGTGCCGCTGGCCAGGCCGCCGCCGAGGAGAAGCGCGCCGCCGCCCAGGCCCGCCGCGACGAGCAGCAGCAGGCCATCGCCGCCGCCGCCGAGCAGAAGCGTCAGAGGGCCGAGGAGGCCCGAGCGAGCCGCCAGCAGCGGACGGTGGCGTCCCGCGAGACGCCCTCGCGGCCGGCGAGCCAGGGCAGCGCGGCGCGGGAGAGCGGCGGGGGAC
Source organism: Corallococcus sp. bb12-1 (assembly GCF_026626765.1). Classification (NCBI taxonomy): domain Bacteria; kingdom Pseudomonadati; phylum Myxococcota; class Myxococcia; order Myxococcales; family Myxococcaceae; genus Corallococcus; species Corallococcus sp. bb12-1. Next base: position 478,050 of record NZ_JAPNJZ010000024.1, read on the forward strand.
AGACGTCGTCGCGCCGCAAGACGATGACGCTGGTGGGCTTCCAGCAGCAGCCGGACAGCTCCCGCGTGTTCGTGCGCACCAACGAGCCGGTCCGCTACACGGTGAGCGAGTCGGGCAACCAGGTGGTGCTGGAGCTGGAGAACACGCGCGTGGTGGAGTCCAACAACACGCTGCCCCTGGACACGCACTTCTTCCCGTCGGCGGTGTCGCGCGTGGAGGCGAACCCGGGGCCGGGCCAGTCCGTGCGCGTCGTCATCCAGCTGAAACAGGGGGTTCGCTACCAGACACGCCAGGACGGCGGGCTCATCACCCTCGACTTCCCGCGTCCGGGCCGCTAGGACGGGGCGGGCGCCGTTGCCGGAACGGCGCCCCTTGCCACCCCCCCCTGAATGACCTTCCTCGTTCCGGTCGCATTGACGCTCCTGGTGTCGGCCCAGATTCCGCTGGCCACCCAGGTGGAACTGCCCACCGGCGAGGTGGTGGAGCTGGCGGCCGACTACGTCGTCTACGAGTCGGACATCCTCACCGCGCGGGGCCACTGCGAGCTGAGAAGCGGCCCCAACGTCCTGCGCGCGGACGAGGTGACCTACAGCGAGGCCACCCAGGTGGCCACCGCCACCGGCAACGTGATGTTCGTCAGCGGCATGATGGCCGCCATCGCGGACGACGTGCGTGTGGACCTGCGCTCCAACGAGGCCAACGTGAAGGGCGGCCTCTTCATGCAGAAGAAGGGCGTCACCCCCGAAGCCCTCCAGGCCGCGAAGACGCCGGACGAGCTGCGCAAGCTGGGGGAGACGCCCGTCCTGTTGAGCGGCACGCGCATCCGCCGCACCGGGGAGGCGTCCTTCTCCGTGGATGGCCTGGCCTTCACCCCGTGCCAGTGCGGCCCGGGGGAGCCCAGTTGGCGCGTGGAGGCCAAGGAGGCCAGCGTCGTCATGGGCGAGCGGGCCATCCTCACCTGGCCCGTGGTGTACGTGCGCTCGGTGCCGGTGTTCGCGCTGCCGTGGCTGTACCTGCCCCTGGCCGAGCGCCGCTCCGGCCTGCTGATTCCCCGCCCGTCCAACTCCGGCCTCAACGGCTTCGCGCTGGAGGTGCCCGTCTTCCTCACGCTGGGGGAGAGCTACGACATGACCTTCACGCCCGGCTATTACACGGGCAGCGGCGACATCGACAATACCGTGGGAGAGGTGACCGTTCGCGAGCCGCGGCCCAACGGCGTGAAGGGGCCGCGATTGCTCACCGAGTTTCGTTACGTCCCCAGCGAGCGGACGCGGGGCCGGGCCACGGTGGGCTTCCTCTACGACCTGCGGCCCCGGTTGGATCCCATCACCGGCACGCTCATCCGGCCCTACGATTACAGCGGGGAGTCGCCGGTCCTCCTGTCCCAGCAGTACGTCGACGAGAAGCGCGGGCTTCGCGGTGAGGCCTCCTGGCAGCACACGCAGGACCTGGGCGATGGCTGGCGCGACCGGGTGGACGCGTACATCGTGTCGGACGGCTTCTACACGCGCGACCTCACCGCCGACCTGCTGGTGCAGAACAACAACTACCTGCGCAGCTCGGCCGTCGTGTACCAGCGCAAGGACGACCGCTACCTGGGCCTGGACGTGTCGCTGCGCCAGGACCTGCGCTACCCGTTCCGCTTCTTCCAGCCGAACACCCTCCCCGCCGTGGCCACCATGGACAACGTCGCCGTGGATCCGCACGGCCCCACGACGTTCCAGCGCCTGCCGGGCCTCACCCTGGCCCTGCCCGAGCGCCCCCTGTTCGGCGGACGCGTGATGGGCGGGGTGCAGGTGGAGTACAGCCGCCTTTCGCCCCTGCGCAGCGCCTTCGCGGACGACGGCCGGGACGCGCTCTTCTCGCCGTATCGCCGCTGGCGCCCGGCCTCCGCGCCGCTGAACATCAACTCCTTCCTCCTCCCCGTGGACGACCTGGAGGGCAACGGCCGCTTCGACGCCACCGAGCGCGAGGGCCGCGACCGCGTGACGTTGCTGCCGCGCCTGTCCACGTCCTACGGGCTGGGGCCCTGGGCGCGGCTGACGCCCGCGCTGTCGGTGCGCCAGGACGTCGCCGTGGGCGAGGTCTCCGGCCGCACCTTCCAGCGCGGCTATCCCATGGCGGACCTGGTGCTGGACTCCCAGCTGGCCCGCACCTTCACGGACAAGGACACGCTCTACCGCCACACGGTCTCCCCGTCGGTGACGCTGCGCTACGTGCCCGGAGGCTGGGGCCACGGCCTCACCGCCGCGCGCGCGGAGGGCTCTGGCACCGTGCCCCTCATCTACGACGAAGTGGACGCCGCGGTGCCGCTCCAGTCCGACGGTCGCGTGCGCGGCTTCCTCCATGCGGTGGTGGCTGTCGAACAGTCGTTGCGCGTGCGCAAGGGCCCCACCACCCGCGAACCCCTGCGCCTGCGCATCGGTCAGGGCTTTGACCTGTCCCGCCACGCTCCCGTCGCCGGACGGGACACGGTGCAGGGCGGCGTGCTGCGAGACACCTTCGCGCGCCTGTCCGCCAGCGCCGGTGTCCTCAACGCGGGCGCGGTCGTGCGCATGGACCCCACGACGGGGAACATCACCCAGTTGGGCGCCGACTTCTCCATCGACAACGGCAAGGGCAACGCGCTCTATGGGCGCTACGACGACCTGCTCGCGGTGAGGCAGTTGTCAATTGACCGTGGGTTGGATCCGCTCGCGCAGGGCCCGGATTTCGTGCGCCGGGGCATCGACATGCTGGTGGGAGACGCACCCCGCCCCCTGCCGTCTCAAACCGACCAGGTCGACCCCTCTCCGACCGAACGGGCACAGGCACTCACTGCCGGTACGCGAATCAAACTCGGATTCGGGCTCGGGTTGCGATACGAAGCACTTGTGCAGCCCCTCTATAAGGATCCGGTTTCCCAGGAAAGTCAGCCCCTTGCTCAGCAGACCTTTGGCGTGTCCTACGGACCCGCCTGTGACTGCTGGCGCATCGAGGGGGTGGTCATCCTGCGGCGCAACCAGTCGCCGGAATTCGCCGGCGTGAATTTCAGCGTCGCTGGATTCGGATCCTTTGGTTCAGGGGGGTAGGAATCACCCGCCGTACGCGAGGGTTGCACCCACCTCGAAACATCCCCCCCCAGGAGAAGTCTTTCGTGTCGGATCTCGGAAAAAGAATTGGCCAGCGCATTCGCGAGCTTCGCACGCAGCGCCCGGAGCGATGGACGCAGGAAGAGCTCGCTGAGCGGGCACAGATCAGCGTGTCCTTCCTGTCGATGATCGAGCGTGGCGAGCGTGTCCCCCATGTCGAAACGCTCGCGGCGCTGTCCAACGCCCTCAGCGTCAGCCTTGGTGAACTCTTCACGGGCACGGAGCAGACGCCCGCCCAAACGGAGGACCTGTTGCGTCCGTTGTCGGACTTCGCCCGCGCCCGGGGCCTCAATGCCCGCGACGTGGACCGCCTCCTGGGCGTGGCCCGGGTGATGTTCAACGGCTCGGCCGCCTGACGCCTTCCAGGCAGGCTGTTGCCTTCCAGCGCCTTCCGCCCGCCTCCCCCTCGGCGTGGCGGAAGGCCCCACGTAACGATTGACCCCGGGGCCCCGCGTCCGTAGCGTGACTGGCTGATTTTCGAATCAACCAGTCATGGGAGGACGCGTGGGCCAGCAGAAGTCGGCACCGGAGGGCGGGACGCGGGAGAGCGAGCGTCGCCGGACCATCCTGCGTGCCGCCATCGACGTGTTCGCCCGCAAGGGCTACCACGGCTGCCGCATCGCGGACGTCGCCAAGGAGGCGGGCGTCGCGTACGGGCTCGTCTACCACTACTTCAAGAACAAGGACGAGCTGCTCGAGACCGTCTTCGAGACGGGCTGGAGCGGCTTCATCTCCCGTGCGCGGCTGGTCGCGGAGAGCGAAGGCCCGCTGGCGGACAAGGTGCGCCGCATCGCGGACGTGGCCTTCGAGGCCTACCGGGTGGATCCGCGCGCGGTGAAGGTCCTCATCCTTGAGATTGCCCGCAGCCCGGCGGGGGCCCGCATCAACCGGCAGACGGCCTTCGTGGACGTCATCCGCCTGAGCGCGCAGATGTTCACCCGCGCGAAGGAGTCCGGGGAGCTGCGCCCGGACGTGGATCCGCTGCTCGCCTCCGCGCTCCTGTTCGGCTCCATCGAGATGGGGCTCACGGCCTTCGTCGTGGGCCTCGCGGACGCGCGCGACACGGTGATGCTGGAGCGGGCCAAGGCGCAGATCGCCGACTCGTTCCTCCACGGTGTCCTCGTCCCCGGCGTGGAGAAGCCCCAGGGCGAGCCTCCCCGGACCGAGCCCTCCCGGAGCGAGCTTTCGAAGGCCGAGGAGCCGAAGCCCGAGGCCCCTCCGGAGGAGTCCACATGGAAGCGGGAGAAGTCCGGTACGAAGTCCAAGGCCCCCAAGCGCACCTGACCATCGACCGGCCGAGGGCGCGCAACGCGCTGTCGCCGAGGGTGATTGACGGCCTGCTCGCCGCGCTCGATCGCGCGGACGCCGACCCTGCCGTGCGCGTGCTTGTCCTCACCGGCGCAGGGGAGAAGGTGTTCTGCGCGGGTGGGGACCTGGGGGCGATGACCGGAGACGGCGGCTTCCTGGCCACCCACGAAGGGCGTCGCTCCTACGGGCGACTGCTCACGCGCTTCCAGGAGGTGCGCAAGCCCACCGTCGCCCGCGTCAACGGCCATGCGCTGGCGGGCGGGCTGGGCCTGGTGCTCGCGTGCGACCTGGCCGTCGCCGTGGAGGGCGCGGACCTGGGCACGCCCGAAATCGACGTGGGGCTCTTCCCCATGATGATGATGGCGCTCCTGCAGCGGCACCTGGGCCGCAAGCGCGCGCTGGAGTTGGTGCTCACCGGGGACCGGCTGCCCGCGCGCGACGCGCTGGCGCTGGGGTTGCTCAACCGCGTGGTGCCGGTCGCGGAGCTGGATGCCACGGTGGCCGCGCTCGCGACGAAGCTCGCGGGCAAGAGTCAGGCGGTGCTCGCCCTGGGACGGCGTGCCTTCTTCACCGCGGAGGACATGACGTTGCCGGCCGCGCTGGAGCTCCTGTCGTCACAGTTGTCGCTGAACGTGCTCGCGGACGACGCGGCGGAGGGCGTGACGGCCTTCCTGGAGAAGCGGCCTCCGCAGTGGAAGGACCGGTAGCGCCCGCGCGCAGGGGGCGCTAGGGATTCGCCAGTTCGGGTGAGCTGACCGCGACGCCCGGCGTCTCCGGCACGCCGAGGAAGTCCAGCTTGAGCAGCGTCTGGCCATCCACCCACCGGTCATCCGCCTTCACACCCCAATGGAGGTGGGGCCCGGTGACGCGGCCGGTGCTGCCCACGAGTCCCAGCCCGTCGCCCTGCTTCACCACCGCGCCGTTCTTCACGTCGATGCGCGACAGGTGGAAGTACGCGGTGAAGAGCCCGGCGCCGTGGTGCACGAGCACGGTGTTGCCGGAGGCGTAGTTGTCGCGCGCCATCACCACCGTGCCGTCGTTGGCGGCGACCACCGGCGCGCCCACGTCGCCGTCCAGGTCCACGCCGAAGTGCTGGCTCTGCAGCTTGCCGTTGAACGAGCGGCGGTCGCCGAAGGGCGCCGTCACCTCGTCCTGGCGCGGCCACGCGAAGTTCTGTCCGAACAGCGGTACCTGGAAGGGCTGCGCGAACGCCTCGGCGAACGCCTTGCGGTCCGCGGCCATGCGCGCCTTCACCGCCTTGGGCGGAGACACGTACTTGTTGGCCACGCGCAGTTCGCGCTCGCGGTAGCTCGGATCCTTCACCTCCAACATGCCGGACAGCGCCACCGGCAGGCCCTTGCCGGGGGCCATCACGTCCAGCGCCTGGGTGCCGGGGGGCAGCTCCACCGGGAGGCTGGTGAGGGCGAGGTAGCCTTCGCGCCACGCGAAGAAGCGCAGCGCCCGGCCCCCGAGCGTCCCGGTGGGAAGCCCGGCCGCGCCGCGCACCGTCACCAGCACCGGGTCGCCCGGCTTCGCGCTGGCCGGCTGGAGCGACAGCAGGGGCCTGTCCAGCACGGGGGCGGTGCCAGACTTCACCAGCAGGGGCGCCAGCTCCCCCTGGACGACGGCGCCCGGCGTGGGCGCGCCCGGAGCGCGGGTGCCCGCGGGGGAGGGCGTGGGCGCGGCGCCCGTCACGGTCCCCGTCACCCCGGCGGGAGAAGAGGCAGGCGACGCGGCGGCGAGCGCCGAAGGCCCGGAGGCGAGCAGGGTGAGGACGAGGAGTCGGGACGCGGAATGATTCCGGGCGGGCATGGGCCGTTCTTTACACCACGCGCGCGCGGAACCTTCCCGGACCGGCGTTGGAGGTGTTGGTTGACTGCCTCGCGGACATGAAGGGCCTGCCTGGAGGTCTGCTGGTCGACGCCCGGCTGGACGCCCCGGAGGCGGGCGAAGAATGCGTGCCATTGTCGGTACTTGCGTGCCCTGGGAGGCGAATCTGTGTTCTCGGCCGGACGAGCGGCAGGCAGCCGTCTCGGATCCGAGGTGTCAAGCCGTTACGGACGACGGTGGGCTCCCTAGCTTCATCCCATCAACGCAGCGCATCGATTTCGAAAGGGAGAGCGCGCATGCCTCGCTCCTACAGCTTCGACCACTTCAAGGTCCCCCAGTCCGTGCCTCCGCAGAAGCGTGGCCTCCGTCAGCAGGACAAGGAGCAGCTGTCCCGCTCCGCTCGCGTGACGGTGGACGACACGCAGGGCATCCATTACGGCAAGAGCCACGCCCAGACGGAGGAGATCCTCATGGCGCGCAAGATGGAGCTCGAGCTGGAGGAACTGGCCCGGCCGGACGCCGACGCCAAGTTCTCCCACGCGCAGCCGGCGCGCTCGGGTGGGAACACCAAGAAGCGCAAGTCGGTCTCCGCGCCCATCATCGGGACGACGGCGCCCATCGGGGCCCTGCCGACCACGAAGGAGCAGCTGCCTTCGCAGGGCCAGCTGACGGACCTCATCGACGAGGCGCGCCGGCAGCTCAAGGCCATCCAGGCCGGCGTGGGCGACGTGGCGTCGGCGGTGCAACGCCTGGCGACGCTGCCTCTGGAAGCGGTGCGACTGGCGGCCCGCCGGATCATCCCGGCCTGAACCGGAAGGGGAGGGTGAGCGACGCGTGGAGCTGACACTCGTCTCGTACAACATCCACAGCGGCATCGGCGTGGATGGGCACTTCGACCTGTCCCGCGTGGGCGCGGTGCTGCGTGAGGTGAACGCGGACATCATCGCGCTTCAGGAGGTGGGGGACTTCCGGGGCAAGACGTCCCGGGAGGACCAGCCCGAACACCTGGCGGAGATGCTGGGCCTGCACATGGCCTTCGGGCCCAACGTGGTCCGCAACGGGCGCCGCTACGGCAACGCCATCCTCAGCCGGCTGCCGGTGCTCAAGTCGAAGAACTACGACCTCAGCGTGACGGGGCGCGAGCCCCGGGGGGCGCTCCGGTGCGACCTGGACCTGGGCGACGGAAAACAGCTCCATGTCTTCTGCCTCCACCTGGGCCTGTCGGTGAGCGAACGGCGGCGGCAGGAAGCGCTGCTCCTGTCCGCGGACCTGCTCCGGGACGCGGCGCGCAAGGACCCGATGGTGGTGTGCGGGGACTTCAATTCGTGGGGCAACGGGCCGGTGTCGTCGCTGGTGCGCGAGGCCATCCATGACGCCGCGTTCGAACTGGGGGCCGCCGCGCGGACGTACCCCACGCGGCTGCCGCTGTTCCGGTTGGATCGCATCTACGTGGATTCAGGGGTGAGGCCGGTGTCGGTGACGCCGCACCGCACGCCGCTCAGCCGGGTGGCGTCCGACCACCTGCCGCTCGTCATGCGCTTCGAGGCGCCCATCGCCGTGCAGCCGCCCACGGCGCCGCCGGTGCAACTCATCGGCTAGGGCCAGCGCCGCCCCGGTGTGATCGGCTAGGCTGACGGGGGTCCGGAGGTTTCTCGCGTTGAGTGGCCGACGCTTGCGAACGCCGGACAGTTTCGCCGGGATGTGGTTGTCGCGGCGGGGAGGGGTGCCTAGGTTGGCGCCCACGCGCACAGGAGTGAGCGTCGGCCGGAGAGCGCATGCACGTGGGCAGTGAACAGACGGAGCGCGGCGTGGCCGCGCTCGTCGGGCGCATGGCGGACGGCTTCAGTCGGCTGGTGACGCAGCACCTGCAGTTGGCGCGGCTGGAGATCGCGGAGGACGCGAAGGCGGTGGGCCTGGACGTGGCGAGCATCGCCGTGTTCGTGCCCTTCCTCCTCGTGGGCTACGCGTTCGTCTGCGGCGCGCTTTCAGCCTTCCTGGCCACCTGGTTGGGGTGGGCGGGAGCGCTGGCGCTGGTGGGCGGCGTGAACCTGGTCGGAGGCTGCTTCGGCATCTTCCGCGCGGTGAACCGCATGAAGTCCCGGCAGATGATGGATGACAGCGCGAGCGAGCTGTCGCGCAGCATGGCGGCGCTCACCACGGCACGTCCGCGGGACGCGGCGACGCCCGGGGTGAACACGCTCAAGGACACGACGGACAAGGTCTTCAAGGAGTCGCGGGATGGCCGCTAGCAATGGACAGCTGCCGCGCACGAGCGCGGCGCTTCGCGAGGAAATCGAGCGCACCCGGGCAGAGCTGGCCACGTCGGTGAGCGCGCTGCGCGAGGAGGTGGCGGTGGCCACCGACTGGCGCCAGTGGGTGCGGCGTCATCCCTACGCGTGCGTGGGGACGGCCTTCCTCGTGGGCTACGTGGTGGGTTCGCGGCGCTAGCGGCAAGCGCGCGCGGGCCGTGATGAACACATTCTTCTGGACGCATCGAGAACGAACGCACAGCAGAGGGCTTTCATGGAAATCAATCCGCAGCAGATGTCGGACCGGGCTCGGCAGCTTCAGGACCAGGTGATGCCCCAGGTGGATGAGGCGCGGCAGAACCTGGTGGACCTGAACCGTCAGGTGGTGGGCTTCATCCGGGCGAACCCCGGCACGTGCCTGCTGGGTGCCATCGCGGTGGGTTTCCTCGTGGGCCGGATCGCCTCGCGCTGATCGTCCTCCGGGACGCACGCAGGAAGGGAGCACGACCATGACGACGTATTCGGGCACGACGGGCAATGGCAGCGCGGCGGAACACGCTGACGACGCGGGCTTCGGCCAGCGCGTGGATCAGCTGGGTTCGGACGCGCAGCAGTTCATCGACAACGCGCGCAGCGCGGTGGCGGACCTGGGGCAGACGCTGGACCTGAAGGGGCGCGTGGAGCGCAACCCCTACGGCACCCTGGCCATCGCCGCGGGCGTGGGCTACGTGCTGGGCGGAGGGCTCTTCACGCCGCTGACGGCGCGCATCCTGAAGCTGGGCGTGCGGCTGGCCGCGCTGCCCTTCGTGAAGGACGAACTGGTCGGGATGGCCGAGTCGGCCTTCCAGGGCTATCAGACGGGCCGAGGCCCGCCGCCGTCGGGCAGCGTCTAGGCTCTCTTCCTCGCGTCACACGCTTTCGCTTTTCCACTGAAGTCTCCTCCCCCGGAGTCGGACATGCTGAGCCTGAAGGACTTGAAGAAGCTGGACCGCGACGACCTGTTGGACCTCGTGGGTCTGGAGACCCGCCGCACCACCGCGGAGACGACGCTGCCCGCGCTGGGCATCTTCGCCGCCGGCCTGCTGGTGGGCGTGGGCGTGGGCCTGCTGCTGGCGGACAAGCCGGGCACGCAGCTGCGCGGCGACCTGCGCACCAAGCTGCAGGGTGGCCAGGACAAGCTCGCGGGCGCCATCAACAGCGCGCGCGGCACGGAGACCCAGCAGGGCGCGGGCTCCACGGTGCCGCCGGGTTCGCGGACGACCTGATTCCCGGTCGGCTGTGAAGTTCAGCGCGAAGCCTCTTCCCGCGAGCGGGGAGGGGCTTTCGTGTTTCAATGGCCTGAGATTCCCGGTCATGTCCTGTCAGGAGCACGCACCGTGAGCGCGGCGAAGAATCGACGGACGAAGCAGGGGCCGCTGTCCGGGACGGAGGACTCCCAGGTCGCGTCAGGCCGTGTGAACCGTCCGCTGCGACATGACACGCCCGTGGATGTTCCCGCCGTGGATCCCGCGATGCTGCCCGCCCGGAACACGGAGACGCCGTGGAGCGGGATGACCTCCGGTCCGGAGTCCGCGCTGGGCCAGCTGCGCGCGCTGGAAACGCTGGAGTCCACGTACGACGCCTGGGCGGAGTTGAAGCGCGACCACGCGGCGGCGGTGGTCCACTTCAAGGAAGAACAGGCGCGGCTCGCGCAGCAGGGCACCTTCCTGCTGGGCGCGGTGCGCGCGGCCGGCATGGACTCCGGTGGCAACGCCGGCCCGGGCCTCCAGCCGCAGGGCGCCGCCAACGACTTCCTGCGCGACGCGGAGTCCAAGCTCGCGAAGGCGCGCGACGCCGTCCTCCAGCGCGAAGCGGAGAGCGAGGCCCGCTACCAGGCCGCCTTCACCGAAGTGCGCGCCACGCTGTTGGACCGGGTCCGCCGCTCGTTGGGGAGCCTCCAGCCCCACCTCACGCTGCTCCTGCGCCGCGTGGGGGCGGAGCGCTCCATCCTCCACGTCGCGCGCGTGCAGCCGGATGAATCCGTCCTGCTCTGTTACCTGCTCACCGAGCGCGCCCCCTCGCGCTACGGCTTCCTCTTCGATGACTCCACCGAGGACCTGGCGCTCGCACCCGCGCCGCTCTACCCGGAGGAGTCCGTCCTTGAGGACGGCGTGCGCCCGGATGCCCGGGGGCTGCTGAGCGTCATCGACGCCAGCACGGAGGTCCTGCCCCTCAAGGGCTTCGTGCCGCTGCGGGTGCCGCGTCCCGGAGGAGGGGAGGACTTCTTCCGCCTCCTCCAGCGCGGCGCCGTGATGGAGGTCGAAATCGCGGACGGCCCGGACTTCCGCAGCATCCTCACCCGCGAGGAGGCGGAGCGTTTCGCGGGCCACCTGCTGCGCCTCAAGCTGGAGGGGCGCATCGGCCTGGACATCGAAGCGGGGTAGCGGCGCTTCAGTTCGTCCGGACGATGCCCACTTCCGCGGTGCCCGCCAGCAGCACGCTGCCGAGGAAGAGGTTGTCGGACTCCGCGCCGCCCATGCGCACGGCCTGGAAGATGACCAGATACGTCTGCTTGGGGTTCGGGAACGCGGTGCCGGGAATCGTCACGCGCGCCTCCCGGAAGGTGGCCGGCACCGCCGCCAACTGGAGGAACTCCACCGGCGACGTGGGCACGTTGGAGTACGTGGCCGTGCCCTTCTCGCCGTTGGCGCTCAACGGCACCACCGTGACGAAGCCCAGCGTGCGGTCCGTGTTCGGCGGGGGCGCCGGGCGGTCGAAGCCGAACGCCGTGTTCGCGTTGAGCCGCACGAAGCCCTCCGCCGGGTGCAGCGCCGTGATGGCCTCCTTCGGGGGCGAGTCCTCCACCTGCCCCACGTACTTCACGTTGTCCTTGGTCGCCGTGAACGCATACGTGGCCCCCGACGCGTACGTCAGCGCGTCGGTGGAATCGCCCGTCACGCCGTAGCTGCCGCCCCCCTGGCTGTTGAGCGTGACGGGCGTCGTCGTGCCCACGGGCTGGAGCACCACGGTGGCCCCGCTGACGCCCTCGGGCTGCGAGTTGGCCCCTGACTTCGTCCCGAAGAACATGAAGGCCGCCGTCTGCGCGGGGAAGGACACCACGTCCACGCCCGCGTCCCCGAAGGTCCCCGCGTCGTAGCCCGCCATCGCCGTGGCGGACACGTCCACCTGCGGCGTGGCCAGCAGCGTGCCCACCATCACGTGGTCCGCGGAGAGCTGGTTGCCCGTCTTCTCCAGATCGCAAGCGAGGGGGGACAGCAGGGACACGGCGGCGGCGGCGGACAGCAGCAGGCGTTTCATGGGCGGCTCTTTCGGACGAGGCTCGGACGAGGACATGCGGCGGCCAACCATACCGCGCGTATGCCCCATAGGCGCTCGGCCCCAACGCGCTATCCTGTGCACCGCCCGTGCAACGCCTCCGCATCCACTCCTCCGGTCGCCGCTTCCTCCACCGACTCGGCTTCTCGCTCGTGCAGGCGGCCGTGTTCGGCTGCCTGCTGGGCCTGCTCGTGTCCCAGCGCGTCTCGCGCCCCGTGCGCCCGGACGACACGCCCGCGCCCCTGCTGTCGCCGTCGGGCATCGTGGACCTGCTGTCCGGGTGGATCGACGGCGGCGAGCGCGTCTTCTTCGACTGGCGCATCCGCCAACTGGGCGAACGCTCCGAGCGCTCCGACCGCGTGGTGCTCGTCTCCATCGACGATGACACCCTGGCCGAGGCCCAGCAGGGTCCTCGCGCCGACATCGCCGCGTACCCATGGCCGCGCCAGGTGATGGGCGGCATGGTGCACCGGCTGGTGGAGGAGGGCGCCTCCGTGGTGATGCTGGACTTCGCCTACCCGGAGCTCAGCCCGCGCGCCTGCGTCACCCCCATGCGCACCGGCCGGGGCGCCCTGTCCCAGGACGACGACGCGCTCCGGGCCCTCCTGGACCAGGACCCCGGCCACTCCGTGCTCGCCTTCCGCTGGGGCGCCGAGGGCACGCGCAGCCTGCCGCCCACCGGCCGCCTGTGGCCCTATCGCGTCCGTCTGGGCAGCTACCCCGGCCCCACCGAGGCCCGGGCGCGTGCCCAAGCCGTGCTCGCGCTCCAGCGTCCCGCCTTCCTCATCCCCGCTGGCAAGGGCCTTGAGGTCTGGGCCGGCGTCGCCGACGAGGGCGAAGGCCGCAGCCTGGGCGAACAACTGGGCTCCGCCTCCGCGTCCATCCAGGAGCGCCGCGCCGCGGACGACGCCTTCCGCGTGGCGTCGTCGGACCTGTTCCTCGCCCTGGCCTCCGTGCAGGTGGCGGGGTTGGATCCGGAGAAGCTCCTGGAGGTGCGCCAGCTCCAGCACCCGGTGACGCCGCTGCTGGGCACCTCCAGCGGCTACGGCGCCACCACGCTGCCCGCGGATCCCGACGGCGTGGTGCGCGGCGTGCCCCACCTCGTCGCGTACAGCCCGCGCGGCGGCGAGCGCTACGTGCTGCCCTCCCTGCCGCTGGCCGCCGCCATGCGCCTCGCGGGCACGCAGAAGCTGCGCTACGCGGACGGGCGCCTCCACATCGGGGACAAGTACTCCGTGCCCATGGACGCGTCCGGCTACAGCCTCCTGCGCTGGGAAGCTCCGTCCGCCACCCGGGGCGCCCGGGGACCGCTGGCCCGCTCCATCCGCGCGTGGAACGTGCTGCTGAACCTCTTCGACACGCAGGCGGAGCGCCCCGCCCGGTTCGACCACGACCTGGACGGCCGCGCCGTCATCCTCACCAACACCAGCAGCTACGCACCGGAGCGGCGGGTGACGCCCATCGGTCCCGGCATCGCCAATGGCGCCATCCTGGGCCAGGCGCTCGCGAACATCCTCGCGTCGGATGGCATCGTCCGCGCGCCATCTCGCGTTGACATGCTGGCCACCATGGGGCTCGCGTTCATTGGCGCCTTCCTGGCGCTGTCGTTCAGTTGGCTGCTGCGCTCGGTGTGGGGGGCCATCCTCTTCGTCAGCGTGGTGCTGGCCGCGGGCGCGGGGTACGTCGGCGCGGCCGGCTGGTTCTTCGTCAACGAGCGGCTGTGGATCGCCGTGGCGGGCCCGCTGGTGTCCATGGGGCTCGCGTTCCTGGTGACGACCGTCTACGCCTTCCGCACCGAACAGGACGTGCGCGACTTCGTGCACAGCGCGCTGGGCCGCTACGTGAGCCCGGACGTGGCGCGGCTCGTCGCGCGCGACGTGAGCCTGATGCGGCCGGAGCGCCGCAAGATGACGGTGTACCTCTGCGACATCGAGGGCTTCACCCGCCTGTCGGAAGTCCTCCCGCCCGAACAACTGGTGCCCCTGCTCAACACCTTCCTCACGGAGATGACCTCCGTGGTGCGCGCCACGGCGGGGCAGGTGGACAAGTACATCGGCGACTCGGTGATGGCCTTCTGGGGCGCGCCCGTGCGCACGGACCGCCACGCGCACCTGGCCTGTGAAGCGGCGCTCAAGCTCCAGGCCGTGCTCGCGCAGCGCCAGCCCATCTGGGAGAAGCAGTTCGGCCACCGGCTGTGGGTGCGCGCCGGCATCGACACGGGCGACCTGCTGGTGGGCGACATGGGCAGCGAGCTCAAGTCCCACTACACCGTCATGGGCGACGCGGTGGGCATGGCCGGCCGGCTGGAGGGCGCCAACAAGCAGTACGGCACCCAGGTGCTGGTGGGAGAAGCCACCGCGCAGCTCGCCAGCGACGCGTACGTTTTCCGCGAGGTGGACCGGGTGCTCGTGCGCAACCGCGAGCAGCCCGTGCGCGTGCACGAGCTGCTGGGACGCAAGGGCGAGTTCTCCCCGGAGAAGCAGGCCGGCATGGCCCTGTACGAGAAGGCCCTCACCGCCTACTACGCGCGCGACTTCCTGGTGGCCCAGGAGCTGTTCCGCCGCTGCTCGGTGGAGCACGGCGACGCGGTGGCCCTCGTCTACGTCCAGCGCTGCCAGGGCTACATCCAAACGCCGCCGCCCACGGACTGGGACGGCGTCATCCGCTGGCGCCGCCGCAGCTCCGACGGCGGCTAGGCCACCCGGGGTAGGTCCTGTCAGGGAGCATCATTGCCCAGGCCGAGAAATCGGGCTCCTGCGCGGCTCCCCCTGAACGGAATTGCTTCACCTGGCGTGGTCGTCGGTGTCCGCCGGGCCGAGCTTCGCGGTGAGGAACTGGAGGATGTGCGCGTGCTCGAACACGACCTCCTCCGGACGCTCCGTGAGGTGGGCGTGCTCGGGGATGATCATCAGCGACGCGTCCTGGCCCCGCGCCTGGAGCGCCCGCACGAAGACGTCCGCGTCCGACAGCGACACCTTCGGGTCGCGAGCGCCCAGCATGAGGGCGATGGGGCCCTGGACCCGGTCCACGTAGGTGATGGGCGAGATGGCGCGCAAGCGGTCCGCGTCCGTCGCAGGATCGCCGTACTCGTCAGCCCGGGCACGGCGCAGCTCCGGAGGCGCCTGGAGGAGGAAGGAGCCCAGGTCCGTCTTGGCGGCCAGCGCGAAGCCCGCGTCGTAGCTGCCCGCGAAGCGCGTCATGCCCATCAAGGCCTGCGCGCCCCCGTAGCTCCAGCCGAGGATGCCCAACCGGGGTGTCACCCCGTCCCGGATGAATCGGGCCCGCAGGCAGCGGCTGCTCGCCTCCAGGTCCGTGGCGGCCGACATGCGGCGCTCGCCGTCGTCCGCGCGGGCCCAGGCCTCCCAGCAGCGCGTGCCTCGCACCGCGGGCTCCGCGTAGATGAAGCCTTCGCGAAGGAAGAACTCCGGCCGCCAGTGGTAGCCCGGCCGGGGACAGGCTGACGAATAGAACACGAGCACGGGGCAGGAGCGCTCAGCGCACGGTGGCGGGATGCGCACCTGGATCCGGAAGCGGACGTCGCCGTTGTCACAGGACAGGTCCTCCACGGGAGCGGCGCTCCAGCGCAGGCGCTGGCCGGAGTCCGTAAGGAGGACCGCCAGTCGGGCCGCCAGGTCCGGGTCCGGCTCCCGCCGGGGGTAGCGTTGCAAGAGGACCTGCCGCGACGCCTCATCCTGGACGAGCGCCGTCCCGACGACGCGAGGGCTGTCCGCATCCGCGTGCGCACCTGGCACCCGCACGGGAGCCGGTGGCGGTGTCTCGGGACGCGAGCATGCGCCCAGCAGCAGGACGGCGCCGAGGCACAGCCAGGGGGCAGGGGACGGCCACGCTCTGAGCAGGATCCACCTCCAGGAGGGATGCAGCGGACAGCTCAGTCGTCGTCGCCGGAGTCCGGCTGGCCGAACAGCTCCTTCACCGGGGCGTCATCCTGGATGTGCTCGCCCACCACGCGGACCATCTTCTGCGCCGTCATGCCGGAGTAGTACACCTCACCGGGCCACCCCATGAGCTGGTAGTCCTCCGGCGACAGCGGGTCGCGCTTGCGGCCCGTGTCCTCGCGCACCACCACGTTGGGCCCCATGTGGCAGAAGCCGTAGCAGCCGCCCCGGTACAGCTCGCAGCGCGTCTGGAGCCCCTTCGCCGACAGCGCCTCGCGCGCCGCCACGTGCACCGCGTCCGAGCCGGCCTCGCGGCAGCTGGATC
The DNA here is from genome assembly GCF_026626765.1 of Corallococcus sp. bb12-1. Classification (NCBI taxonomy): domain Bacteria; kingdom Pseudomonadati; phylum Myxococcota; class Myxococcia; order Myxococcales; family Myxococcaceae; genus Corallococcus; species Corallococcus sp. bb12-1. Next base: position 494,104 of record NZ_JAPNJZ010000024.1, read on the forward strand.
CCTTGCACACGGACATCCGGTAGCGCTTCATCGGAGGACCTGACGTGCCTGGTCGGCACCACGTGCATTGAAGAGCTTCAGCGTCACCACATGCCCCCTGAAAAGGCGGCGGCCCGCCCTTCCATGTTCAAGAGGAAGGAGGCGGGCCGGGATGCTTGCGAAGGGGCGGAAGAGGACAACCCGCCCCGTAGGGTGCTGCCAGACGCTACTTGAGGAACTTCGTCACCTGGATGGGACCCTGCTGCGTCACCACCGTCTGCCCATGCGAAGGCAGCGCCTTGCCGTGGCCGTGGCCGCTGGCGTGTCCGGCGCCCAGCGAGTGCGGCGTCTTGAGCTCCACCAGACCCTCGCCGATGCGCGTGTGCGCTTCCTTGTGGACGTGGTGCGGCTCCGAGGAGCTGTCGCGCTTGTTCCACGGATCCGACGGGTGCGAGACGGCCGGCCCCTTGAGCAGCTTGGGGATGTCGTAGACGAAGTTCTGCCGGTTGTACTCGGACGGCGTGTGCATGTACGTGTCCATGCGGATGGCGTCCTTCGGGCACGCCTCCACGCACAGGCCACACACGATGCAGCGCAGCTCGTCGATGACGAACTGGGTGGGGTACTTCTCGATGACGACCGACTCCGAGTCGGCGTCCGTCGTCTCGTACTCACCCGCCTCGATGTAGATGCACTGCGCAGGGCAGATGGTCGCGCACATGTAGCAGGCCACGCAGCGCGGCTTGCCGTCGTCGCGCGGAACCAGCCGGTGCAGACCGCGGTAGCCCTCCGGATAGATGGGCTTCTCTTCCGGGTACTCCACCGTCGTCATCAGGTTCATGCCCGTGCGCTCCTGAACCTCGGGGTTCGGATCGCGCGTGCCAAACATGTTGCGGAAGAAGTGACGGGTGGTGATGGCCAGCCCGCGCAGCAGCTCCGGGATGTACATCCGCTCGCGGATGTCCGTGCGCGGGTCCTGGGAAGCATTGAACGCCATGGTGTCTTGTCTCGCTTCCGGCGAAGGCTTCTGCCGGACAGGGCGCCGCTAGTGCGCGCCCGCCGGTGAATGGGAGTGGGGGTCCGCGTGCGCCGGCAGGCCGGGCGCCGCGTCGTGACCGTGGGCGTCGTGCCCGTGGCCGTGCGCCGTGTCGTGCGCGCCCGCCGCCTTGGCGCCCTTGGTCATCGTCAGCGCCACGACGAAGCCGATCTCCAACAGGCCCACGATGCCCAGCATGCGCAGGGACGGATCCCACAGCACCAGCGCGCCGCTGACGAACACGTTGGCGAGGCCCGCGGGCAGGAGGATCTTCCAGCCCAGGTTCTGGATCTGGTCGTAGCGGAAGCGCGGGAAGGTCCAGCGGATGACCAACTGCACCCAGATGAGCAGGACGACCTTGATCCAGAACACGGTGCCCAGGATGGTGCCGTAGAGCCAGCCGTGCTCCTGCATCAGGGGCTGCGCCGCCAGCCACTCGCCGCCGAAGGGCAGGTGGTGGCCGCCGAAGAACAGCGCCGTCGTCACACCGGCCAGCACCACGACCTCCATGAACTCGGAGATCATGAACATGCCGAACTTCATGCCGGAGTACTCAACGAAGTAGCCGATGATCTCCGACTCGCCTTCGGGCGCGTCGAACGGCGCGCGCTTGGTCTCCGCGAAGGAGGCCACGAAGAAGGCGATGAAGCCCAGCGGCTGGATGAAGATGCCCCACGCGGGCAGCCCCAGGTCGAACGCGCCGTCGGAGCGCCACAGGTAGCGCGCCTGCCCGGTGCCAGCGACCAGCGCGTTGCCCACGTCACCCACCAGCGCGGGCATCTGCACGGAGGAGAACGCGAGGAACAGGCCCACGAGCGCCAGGCCCAGCGCGACTTCGTAGGAGATCATCTGCGCGGAGGCGCGCACGCCGCCCAGCAGGGCGAACTTGTTGTTGGAGGACCAGCCGGCCAGCGACGTGCCGTAGACCGCGAGCGACGCGATGGCGAGCACGTACAGCATGCCGAAGTCCGGCGTGGCGACGACCATGTCCACCGTCTTGCCGAACACCGTCACGGAGGGGCCAGCGGGCACCACCGCGAACAGCGCGAACACCGGCGCGAACGCGAGGACGGGGCCCAGGTTGAACAGGAACTTGTTCGCCGTGCCGGGGACGAAGTCCTCCTTGGTCAGCATCTTGAGCACGTCGGTGATGATGTGCGGGATGCCGCCCAGGGAGCGGTTGCCCAGGCCCGGGATGGCCAGGCGCGCGCGGTTGGGACCCACGCGGTCCTGCATGAACGCGCTCCACTTGCGCTCGGCGAGCGTGAGGAGCGTGGCGATGATCATCACGAAGGTGAGCATCAGGAAGAGGATGTTCGTCAGGCGGCTGGCGCCCGTGAACAGGTGCTCTTCCACCAGCCCGCCCACGAGGTACGCCGTGGCCACCCCGCCCGCGAGGGCGAAGATGCAGAAGGCCATGGCGAACAACATTGTGAAGATGCGGTTCATGGTCAGATGCCCCTCACGCGCGGCGCGCCGAATTCACGGTAGCCCGGCGGACGGCCGTCGGCACCCGACGGCAACGGATTGATGCCCGGCTTCTCCCGGTCCGGCGGAGAGGCCTTGTCCCAGTTGAACTCGGCGAACTCGGACACCTGTCCCGAGTGCGCCCGCCACACGTCGCGCGCGGAGGCGTGCGCGGCCTCGCCGCCCAGCTCGCGCGTCAGCTCCGTGGCCCACTTCCAGTGCGGCGAAGCGTCGCCCTTGGAGGGGTACGCCTTGCGGAAGCGCTGGATGATGCCGTCCTGCTGGGTGAACGTGCCCTCGTCCTCGATGTGCGCGCTCGCCGGCAGCAGCACCGTCGCCTGCGCCGTCACGGGGGACTCGTTCTGCGCCTGCGCGACGAACACCTCCAGCTTCGCCGCGACCTCGGCGAAGGCGGCCACGTCCGTGGGGACCTCGGTGCCCACCGCGTACAGCGCCTTGACCTTGCCGGCGTTGATGGCGGAGGTGAGCTCCTCGAAGGACTTCAGCGACAGCCCCAGGCCCTTGGCGACGAGCGCCAGGCCCTGGCGGTTGGGGTTCTTGTCCGCCGTCATCAGGTAGTGGTCGGCCTTGCCCTGCGGCCGGCCGCCCACGAACACCGTCGTCACGCCCAGGCTCGCCTTGGCGAACGTGAGGCTTGCGAGCAGGTCCTCGTTGGACGCGAGCGGCGAGGCCAGCACCGCGAGCTGCGAGGAGCCCACGAGCGGCTTGAGCGCCTTGGCGGCGGCGACGGCGGCATCCTTGCGCGTGAGCGCCGGCTGGACGGTGTCCCGCGCGGCCGTGCGGCGGCCCACCTGGGCGGCCAGCACGCGGCCCGTGTTCAGGTCGCGGTAGGACAGCCGGCCCTGGTCGCACATCCAGCTCTTGTTGATGGCCTCGTTCTCACGCGGGCGGTAGCGGTAGGTGTCCTGGGACATCCAGTCCGCGGAGATGCTGCAGCCGCGCGAGCAGCCTGTGCAGACGGACGGCGTGGCGGACAGGAACCAGGCGCGCGCCTTGAAGCGGAAGTCGCGGCTGAGCAGCGCGCCTACCGGGCACACGTCCACGGTGTTGAGCGAGTAGTTGCTGTCCAACTCGTTGCCCGGGAACACGTCGATGCGCTCGTGGCTGCCACGACCGAAGACGCCCAGCTGCGGCTCCTTCGGAATTTCATTCATGAAGCGGACGCAGCGCGTGCAGATGATGCAGCGCTCCTGATCCAGCACGACGCGGGGGCCCAGCACCTTGCGCTTGTGCTTGAGGGCCTTGGTGCCCTCCAGGCGCGACGGCCGGTAGTCGTACTTCATGTAGTAGTCCTGCAGCTTGCACTCACCGGCCTGGTCGCAGATGGAGCAGTCGACCGGGTGGTTGAGCAGCAGGAACTCCATCACCGAGCGCTGCTGCTCCTTGACCTTGGGGGTCGTGGTCTTGATGACCTGACCCTCGGCCATGGGCGTCTGGCAGGCGGGGACGAGCTTGGGCGCGTTGGACGCCTCGATGAGGCAGATGCGGCAGTTGGCCGCGATGGAGAGGCGCGGGTGGTAGCAGTAGTAGGGGATCTCCGAGCCGACCGACTTGGCCGCCTCGATCATGTTCGTCCCCGGCTTGACCACGACCTCCCTGCCGTCGATGACCGCCGTCACGAAGCCCGGATTCTTGGGCTGCGGCTTGGGCGGAGGGCCACCGGCCGGCGGCGCCGCAGGCTTGGGCGGAGGCGTGCCGGTGGGGCCGCTGGCGGCCGCCGGCGGGTTGTCCATCTTCGGCCCGGCGGGCGGGTTGGACGGCTCCGAGCCAACCTTGGCCGCGGGCGAGTCGGTGGGAGCGCCCTTGGGGGGCGTCTGCGCGTCACCGGTAGGCTTCTTCGTGTCGTTGTCGCTCACTGCTCGACCTCGCCGCCGATCATGTTGATGGTGTCAAAGGTGGGAACGAGGTCCGCCAGCATCTTGCCCTGGATGATGTGCGGCAGCGCCGCGAGCACCGGGAAGCCCGGCGCACGGACGTGGACCTTGTAGGGCCGGCCGCGACCGTCGCTCACCAAGTACCAGCCCAGCTCGCCGTTGGAGGCTTCGGTGGCGTCGTAGACTTCACCGGGGGGCACCTGGATGCCCTCCATCACCAGCTTGAAGTGCGCCATCACGCCTTCGATGGTGCCGTACACCTCCGGCTTGGGCGGCAGCGCGATGCGCCAGTCGTCCACGATGATGGGGCCGGCGGGGATGGTGTCGATGGCCTGGCGCAGGATGCTGATGGACTGACGCATCTCCTCCAGGCGCACGAGGTAGCGGTCGTAGTTGTCGCCGTGCTCGCCGACCACCGACTCGAAGTTGAAGCGCTCGTAGACCCAGTACGGGTGCGTCTTGCGCAGGTCGTGGTCGATGCCGCACGCGCGCAGCGCGGGGCCCGTCCAGCCGTAGTCGATGGCGTCCGCGGCGGAGATGACGCCGGTGCCCTTGGTGCGGTCCACGAAGATGCGGTTGCGCGTGAGCAGCCCGTCCATCTCCTGGAGCAGCTCCTCCGTGCGGTTGAGGGACTTGTGGACCTTCGCGATCCAGCCTTCCGGCAGGTCGCGGTTGATGCCACCCACGCGGCCGAAGCTGGTGGTGAGGCGCGCGCCCGTGAGTTCCGTGACGCGGTCCTGGAGGAGCTCGCGCGCCTCCATGCCGTAGAGGAACGGCGCGAAGCCGCCCATCTCCAGGCCGGTGGCGCCCACGCACGTCAGGTGGTCGGTGAGCCGGTGCAGCTCACTGCCGATGACGCGGATGTACTGGGCGCGCTCGGGGATCTCCAGGCCGATGAGCTTCTCAACGGCGTTGAGGAACCCGAAGTTGTTCATCATCGCGGACAGGTAGTTGAGCCGGTCCGTGTACGGCAGGCACTGCGTCCAGGTGACGTTCTCGCAGCTCTTCTGGAAGCCGCGGTGGAGGAAGCCGATCTCTGGATCGATCTTGACGATCGTCTCTCCCTCCAGCTCCACCTTCAGCCGCACGGTACCGTGCGTGGCCGGGTGGGACGGGCCCATGTTGATGACCATGTGCTTCGACTGGAAATGGGCTTCGAGCTCCGACTCCTCGTGGGCGAACCCATCCGTGTCGGGGTTGAAGGGCTTCGTCGCGTCGGTGTTGTGGCTGTCGGCCATGGGAGGTCTCGTCAGGCGACGCCGCTGGTGCCGGGGCCGCGGAAGATGTCCTTGATGGGGCGCTCGGGGATCAGCGGCTGCCGGTCACGCAGCGCGTAGTCCTTGCGCAGGGGGTGGCCCTGGAACTCGTCGTACAGGAGGATGCGGCGCAGGTCCGGGTGGTCCACGAAGCGGATGCCGTAGAAGTCGAACGCCAGGCGCTCCCACCAGTTGGCGCCGCGGTACACGGCCGCCAGGGAGGGCACTTCGGGCCGGGTCTCGGTGACGCGCACCTTCAGGCGCACGTGCTCCTTCCGGCTGAGCGAGTACAGGAAGTAGACGATCTCGAAGCGCGGATCATTCTCCGCCAGGTGCAGGCGGTCCACGGCGTCCGCGGAGCCGAACATCTTGAAGTCCAGCTCCGGATCCATCTTCAGGAACGTGGCGACCTTCGGCAGCCACTCCGCATGGATGACGGCCCAGGCTCCGCCAGCGCGGTCCACATAGCGTTCCGCGACCGCCTCGGGAAACTGGGCGGCGACCCGGTCCAACGCGAAAATGCTCAAGGGGGGCCTCGAATAACGACAGAGGAAACCGCGGCTTTATAAGGACCGTTCGCGGGACGCGTCAACGTAAACCCTCAACCATGTAGGCCACTTAGGTGGCCCAGTAGCCCGCGTCGCGATCCACCCCCTGCCTGGTCATGGGCAGGCGGCGACCTCAGGCGGCGGCGCCCGCTCCCAGGGCGGGAGCCTCCTCGTCCGTGGAGGGGACGAAGGTCACCACCGGCTGGCTCTTGCCAGGGACGATGGCGACAGGGGCGGGCTCCCAGCGGAAGGCCTCACCCGCCCGTTCCCGGGTCGCCTGGGAGACGAGCACGGACACCCCGAAGCCCTTGGTCAGCCGCTCGATGCGGTTGGCCAGGTTCACCGTGTCGCCAATGGCGGTGTACTCCAGGCGCCGGAAGGGCGAACCGATGTTGCCGAGCACCACGGGCCCGGAGTGCACGCCCACGCCCATGCGCAGGCCCACCTCGCCCCGGGCGGCGCGTTCGGCGTTCACGGCCTCCAGTTCGCGCACCATCTCCAGGGCGCACCGGGTGGCGCTCCGGGCATGGTGGGCGTCCGGCAGGGGGGCGCCGAAGTACACCATGAGTGCGTCCCCGATGAACTTGTCGAGCGTGCCGCCGTGGCGGAACACCACCTCCACCATGCGCCCGTAGTACTCATTGAGGATGGTGACCACCTGCTCGGGGGGCAGCCGTTCGCTCAGCGAGGTGAAGTCGCGCACGTCCGCGAACAGCACGGACACCTCGCGCAGCTCCGGGACGGGGGTGTCCCGGTCCTGGAGGCGCTCGGCGACGGCGGGGGAGAAGTAGCGGCCCAGGCGCGCGCGCTGGAGCTCCTCGTTCGTGACCGCGGCCGACAGCGTGCGGATGCGCTGGAGCAGCCGGGCCGCGCCCGCCGCCGTCATGGCGAGCATCACCGTGCCGGCCACCTGCGCCCCACCGCCGATGGCGGCCTCTCGCTGGAGGGCGACCTCCGCGACGATGGCGATCGCGGTGACAAGCAGCATCACGGGCCGGCGCAGGCTCAGCGCGGACAGCAGCACCAGCGCCGCGAAGATGCCCAGGGTGAAGCCGGCCACGCCTCCGGGTGAAGGTGACACGGGCAGGGCCAGGTGCTGGAGCCAGTACACGGCGGGCACGTCCACGAACGCGACGGAGAGGGAGGCCCAGCGGGCGATGCGCGCGGAGGCCGTCACGGCTACCGCGACGAAGGACGTGCAGACCAGGTACAGCGCGAACGGCCCCAGGTAGACATCCCAGTCGTGCAGGTCGCGCCCCCGGCCCAGATAGACGGCCATCCCGAACAGGACGCTCACCGCGCCCAGGCGGACCCAGGCCAGGTGGCGGCCGTTGGATTGACGCTCCACGTCGAGCGCGCGGCGCACGGACTCCTGGAGGCTGTCGCTGGACGTGTGGGTCGAAGGCAAGCGGTCCCCCCGACCGACGAAAGCGTCGGCCCGGAACAATTCAGGGCCATCTTGCAACGAGTGGGATGCCGACGCACGTCGGGGAGTCCCTGAAAGCCCGGTGGAATACAGACGTGGCCAGGGAATGCCTGGACGGAGTAGACGCAGGGGTCATGTCCGTGCGGTCCGTCGCCTCCTACCTCCGCGCCGGTTCGGGGCGCCTGGCCCTGGGCTCCCTGCTGGGGCTCCTTTTGTTCGCCGCCGAGACGGCCTGGTTGCTCAAGGCCGGGGTCGTCGGCGTGGACATCCCGCTGGATGGCCCGTACGCGGCGCTCGCGGCGGCGGTGCGCCCGCTGTTGCCGGGGGTCGTCCTGCGCGTGGCGACCGTCTATCTGGTGGCAGGAGGGTTGCTGGGCCTTGCCGCGTCGGTGCTGGCGCGGGCCTGGACGCGACGGGGTGGGTGGGTGGCGCTGGGGGTGACGGTCCTGCACTGGGTGGGACTGTTGCTGTTCTGGGCCTGGGACCGGGCGCTTGCGCGGCCCGCGCTCTTCGATGATCTGCCGGCGGTGCGCCCCGTGCTGGCGTGGCTGGTGGATCACGGAGAGCCGTGGCAGGCGCGTTCTGCGGCGGGTGCGTGGGTGGCGGTGCATCTGGTGGGGCTGGGGGCGCGGGCGTGGCTGGCGATGCGCCGGGGTGCGGCTCCAACGGCTTCGGCGCAGGCTCCCGTGACTGCTCCGGGGGCGGCCGTCGGGCGGGGAGGGGGCTTCGGAGGGTGGATGGTGGGCGCGGGCGGGGTGGCCCTCGCGATGGGCGCGGGAGTCGCGGTGCGCCCCACTGTGAAACCGGACCGCAAGCCGCTGGTGGTGGTCATCGGCATCGATGCGTTCCGGCCGGACCGGCTGGGGAGCACGGGGCGCGGGGTGGCTCCGCACGTGGAGCGCTTCCTCCAGGACGCCACGCTCTTCACCCGCGCCTACACGCCCGTGGCCCAGACGGAGCCCGCGTGGCGCTCGCTGCTCACCGCGCGCTGGCCGTACCGCACCGGCGTGCGCTACCCGCTGACGTCCGATGCGCGCGTGGTGCTGGCGCCCACCTTCGCGGCCCGGTTCTCGGAGGCCGGGTGGCGCACGGTGTTCGCCACCGACTGCTCGCGCTTCCACTTCGAGGGCCCGGCCTCCGGCTTCACCCGGCGCTGGCAGCCTCCGCGCGGAGCGCTCAACTTCGCGCTGGAGAAGCTGCGCTACCGGGCGCTGGGCCTCTTCGCCGACAACGCCGTGGGCGCCGCCTGGGTGCCCGAGTTCATCGACAACCGCGCGCTGGCCGGCATCCATGATCCGATGGGCTACGCCGAGCGCCTGTCGCAAGGACTCGTGTCGGAGGCGTCGCAGGGCCCGCTGCTCTTCGCCTTCCACGCGACGGCGGCGCACTTCCCGGGCGACCCGGTGTACCCGTTCTACCGCCGCTACGTGCCTCCCACCGAACCGCTGGACCGCAGGCTGCGCATGCACTTCGCCCCGGTGACTCCGGGCGCGAAGGGCGCCTGGAACCGCGAGGGCTCCGAGGGCCTCTACGACGAGCTGCTCGCGCAGGCGGACGCGCAGGTGGGCACGCTGCTCGACGCGCTTCGAAGCTCCGGTCACTACGACGATGCCCTCATCGTGCTGCTGTCGGATCACGGTGAGAGCTTCCACGCGGACCGGCCGGACCTGGCGGGCGCGACGTCCGTGCACGGGGCCCGCCTGGGCGAAGAGGAGAACCGCATCCTGCTCGCGGTGAAGCCGCCCGGAGGCCGGGGCCTGGCGCCCGCGCAGGTGGATGAGTTGGCGCGGCTGGTGGACGTGGGCCCCACGCTGCTGGAGCTGTCTGGCCTGCCCGCGCTGCCGGAGGCCGACGGGCTGTCGCTCACGCCGTTGCTGCGCGGAGAGGCGCGTCCGTACGCGCCGCTGTACGCGGAGACGGGCTACACGCACGTGAGCCCGGAAGTCTTCGACCCCGGTCACTGGCCTGGTGCGCCGCGCACCTTCGATGCGTACCGCCTGCGCCCGGATGGCGTGGTGGAGATGGGCGAAGCGGCGGACGCCGCGGTGCTGCGCGAGAAGGACGCGGGCGCCTTCGACGGCGAGCGCTGGTGGGTGGACCGTCCGCAAGCGGATGGCACCCTGCGGCGGACGTGTTCGGGCGAGTGTGAAGGGCCGGACGCGGAGGCCCTGGCGGCGTGGCTGGACGACGTGCGCGAGCGCAACGCCGAGTCGGCTTCACGTAGAGTCGCCGGCCATGTCGACGACCGAAACCCCCGGCCTCCAGGAAACGTACGCCCCCCACAACGCCTGCTTCGGGTGTGGCCCGGCCAACCCGAAGGGACTGCGCATCCGCAGCCGCGTGGAGGGTGACCTCGTCGTCGCGGACTGGACGCCGGAGGAGCACCACCAGGCGTTCCCCGGCGTGCTCAGCGGCGGCATCATCGGCGCGCTGCTGGACTGTCACAGCAACTGGACGGCCGCGTACCACCTGATGAAGGCGCAGGGCGCGGACTCCCCGCCGTGCACCGTCACCGCCGACTACGCCATCGTCCTCAAGCGGCCCACGCCCATGGCCGGGCCGGTGCACCTGTCCGCGAAGCCCCTGGAGGTGAAGGGCGACCGCGCCGTCATCGAGGCCACGCTCACCGCGGGCGGCAAGGTGACGGCCACCTGCAAGGGTACCTTCGTCGCCGTGAAGGAAGGCCACCCCGCGTACCACCGCTGGTAGCCCCTGGAACGCCGAGGGCCCCGACACAGCCTCTTGCAGGAGGCGGCGCGGGGCCCGTTCGGACAACCGGGAGAAGCGAGCGACTACTTGCCGCTGGAGAGCATGCGGGCGTGCTCGGCCGCCGTCTGGTTGGGCTGACCGGTGTCGCGCAGGCGGTGCACCTGGTTGCCGATCTTCTCCTGCAGCAGCATCAGACCGTCCAGCACCTGCTCCGGGCGCGGGGGGCAGCCGGGGATGTAGACGTCCACCGGGATGATGCGGTCGATGCCCTGGAGCACCGCGTAGTTGTCGTAGAAGCCGCCCGAGGACGCGCACACGCCGAAGGACACGACCCACTTGGGCTCGGTCATCTGCTCGTAGACGCGCTTGAGGATGGGGGCCTGCTTCAGGTTGATGGTGCCCACCACCATCAGCAGGTCCGCCTGACGCGGCGAGAAGCGCGGGAACTCCGCGCCGAAGCGCGAGATGTCGTGCCGGCTGGCGGCCACGGACATGTACTCCATGCCGCAGCAGGCGGTGGCGTATGGGTACGTGAAGAGGGAGTACTTGCGGGCCCAACCCAGGCCCTTGGACACCAGCTTCTGGAAGAAGCCCGTGGCCTCGTCCCGGCGGGTGGCGATGATCGGAGCAATGTCGGTGTCAGCCATGATGTCTCAGCTCTCCCAGTCCAGGGCGCCCTTCTTCCAGACGTAGATAAGGCCCACGACCAGGGTCGAAGCGAAAACCAGCATCTCCATGTAGCCGAACCAGCCGAGCGCCTGGAAGTTCACCGCCCAGGGGTACAGGAACACCGCTTCCACGTCGAACACGATGAACAACAGCGCGATCACGTAGAACTTCACGGCGAAGCGCTGACGGGCCGGACCGCTCGACTCGGAGCCTGCTTCAAAGGGGGCCGACTTGGTCGTGCTCGGGCGCTTGGGGCCCAGGCGGCTGGTGACCTGCGGGATGATCATCGCGAGGACGCCGGCCATCAGGAGCACCACCAGCAGCGGCAGGTACGGTGCGAGGGGTGTAGTCATCGGGCGCGGAACCTAATGACACCGCTGGCGCCGTGTCAAAGGGAAACGCCCCCACCCCCGAAGCGCCAACCCCTTGAGAAGACGGCCGAAATGCCGCGCCCATCAGGCCCGCTCATCCGCCTGCCGCCCCGGTCCGGACGCGGGCCCCGGCGCTGGGACGCCAGAGTCCGGGCGGCGTTTGACGCTGGGGGAGGCGACGCCTAGCGTCACCGGCTTCCGATCATCGCCTGGGAGCACCCGACATGTGGGGCCGTCTGAGTTTACGGATGCAGGTGGCGATCGCGGTGCTGCTTCCGTGCCTCGCGGTGGTGTTCTTCAGCAGCGTGTACTTCCCGGTCCGGCAGCGCGCCGCCGCCCTGGAGGTGCTGTCCCTGCGGGCCCGGACGGTGGGGACGCTGGTGTCCCGCCATCCGGCGATGGCGCTCCCAGACACCTCCCCGGAGGCCCGCGCGCGGCGCGATGAGGTCTTCTCGCAGGTGGAGTCCGGCGGCTTCACGCTCCGGTTCCAGGAGCTGTCCCGCGAGGACGGCACGGTCATCGAGTCCCGTGGCGTCGTCCCGTCCAGCCAGGCCCTTCCGGTGGCCTCCCCTGGAGGGTGTTCGGTGACGCAGCCTCCCGAGTCCGTGGTGGTGCGCTGCGAGCATGGTGGCCTCGTGTACCGCGCGGGCTTCGGCACCCAGGAGGTGCAGGCCGCGATGTCCGCGACGGAGGGCTATTCACTGCTGGGCTACCTGGGCGCCGCGGTGCTGGGCCTGGGGCTCGCGGTGATCATCAGCCGCGCCATCGCGGATCCCGTGTCGCGCGTCACGCAGGTGGCTCGGGAGGTGGCCCGGGGCGATGTGTCCCGGGGGGAGCTGGACGTGTCCGCCGCTGGCGAGGTGCGGCTGATGGCGACCTCCTTCAACGAGATGCTGGGCACGCTGCGCTCCACGGTGATGGAGCTGGTGTCGCGCACGGAGCAGCTTTCCACCGCGTCGCGCGGACTGATGGGCGCCTCCGCGGATCAGGAGCACGTCATCAGCCAGCAGGCCGCGTACGCGCAGCAGATCGCCGCGACGTTCGAGGAGCTGAGCCGCACCGCCGAGCAGATCTCCTCCTCCACGGAGGTGGTGGAGACGAGCGCCCGGCGCACCCATGACGCGGTGGCGGAGGCGATGGCGGTGGTGGCCCAGGTGGTGGGGGGCATCAACGACATCCGCATCGAGTCCAAGGGCGTGGCGGACGCCATCGTCGGGTTGAACAAGGACCTGCAGCAGGTCTCGAAAATCGCCCAGGTCATCAACCAGGTGGCGGAGAGAAGCGACCTCCTGGCGCTCAACGCGGCGCTGGAGGGCACCAAGGCGGGCGACGTGGGCCGGGGCTTCTCGCTGGTGGCCGCGGAGATGCGGAAGCTGGCGGAGAACGTGTCCGCGTCCGCGCGCGACATCGCCCGCATCGTGGAGAAGGTGCAGGACTCCGGTGAGGAGGCCGCGTCCAAGGCCCGCGTGGGCATGGCGACGAGCGACCGGGGCGTGGAGGTGGCCGAGCAGGCGTCGGCCGTCTTCCTGCGCATCGTGGACCTGGCGCGCGGCACCAGCGAGGCGGCGCGGCAGATCACCATCGCCACGCGCCAGCAGCGTCAGTCCAGCGAGCAGGCCGTGCAGGGGGCCCGCAACGTGGCGGACCTCGTGAAGCAGGGCGTGGACGCCACCGGCCGCACCACCCGCATCGCCCAGGACCTCCAGGCCGTCGCCGAAGGGCTTACGGCCGTGACGAGCCGCTTCAAGACCCAGCCTCCGCGCGCCTGAGCGCGGCGGGTGCGTCAGGCCGAGGCGGACGGCGCGCGGGCGCGCAGCTTCTGGAACAGCTCCGGGGGCATGGCCGCGACGCCCAGGCGGTGGTCCGGAGACACCTCCTCGCCGTGGAAGTCGCTGCCGAAGGTGGGCACCAGGTCGAACTCCGCCGCCAGCGCCAGGTACTTCTGCCGCAGGCCCGGGTTGTGGTCCGCGCTCAGCACCTCCAGGCCGGACAGGCCGGCCTGTGCCAGCGCCTTGATCTCCACGCGCTCCATCTTCGAGGAGCCGGGGTGGGCGAGCGTCGCGGTGCCGCCCGCGTTGCGGATGAGGCGGATGGCCTCCGCGCCCTCCAGCTTGAAGCGCTCCACCCACGCCGCGCGGCCGGTGCCCAGGAAGCGGTCGAAGGCGGCCTTCATATCGATGCACCAACCCTGGTTCACCAGCACCCGCGCCAGGTGTGGTCGCCCCAACTGCGCGTCCCCGGCCACCTTCAGCACCTGCTCCATGCGCACCGGGAAGCCCAGCTCGCGCAGGCGCGCGACCATGGCCTCCATGCGCTGGGTGCGCTCGTCGCGCAGCCGGTCCGCGAAGCGCGCCAGCTCCGCGTCCTCCGGGCGCAGGAAGTGGCCCAGGATGTGCGCTTCCTTGCCATGGACGAAGGCGGACAGTTCGATGCCGGGCACCAGCTCCACGCCATGCTCGCGGGCGGCCTCCCGGGCCTCGGCGAGCCCGGCCACCGTGTCATGGTCGGTCACCGCCAGCACCGTCACCCCGGCGGCGGCGGCGCGCGCCACCAGCGTCGCGGGCGGGTACTGGCCGTCACTGGCGGTGGTGTGCGAATGCAGGTCGATCATGGCGGGTCCCCTCCAGGGGACCGTGCGGGGAGGCAGGCACTCTTATGCCATGTCCATGCGACCGGGGGCCGGAAGAGCAGGCCCTGTGTGAATAAGCACGGCCGGCTGTTTGTTCCTGTCCGCTGCCTGCCTTTCGGGGAGGGGCGGGGTTGAAGCCGGCCCTCCCCTTGTCCGGCTGGCGGTGTTAGGTAGCCGGCCATGGCCAAGACCCCGACCCCGAAGAAGTCCACCCTTCGCGCCGCCTACGCGAACGCGCGCAAGGCCGACCCTCGCCCCATCACCGGCAAGGAGAAGCCGGCGGAGCTGCTCGCGCACGCGTTCAGCGCCTACGTGGGCCGGCAGGAGCGCACCGCGTTCGAACTGATGCAGCAGTCCGTGCAGCAGGACGCGTCCATCTTCCTGACGCTGTCGGGCGCCATGACGCCCGCGGGCCTCCACCAGTCCTGCCTCATCCCGATGGTGGAGAAGGGCATCATCTCCGCCATCACCACCACCGGCGCGAACCTCTACCACGACGCCCACCGCATCATCGGCCACGGCATCCGCGAGGTGAACCCCAACGCGGGCGACCTCCAGTACCGCCTGGCGCGCATCATCCGCATCTACGACCTGGGCTTCTGGGAGGAGGCGCTGCTCGACACCGACCGCCTCTTCTCCGCCATCCTCCGGCAGCCCGAGTTCCAGAAGAAGATGACCACGCCGGAGTTCCACTACCTCCTGGGCAAGGCCATCCACGGCATCGAGAAGGAGCTGGGCGTCAAGCAGCCGTCGCTCCTGTCCACCTGCTACAAGCACGGCGTCCCCATCTGGGTGGGCGCGGTGCAGGACGGCTCCATCTTCCTCAACGTCGTGAAGCTCAAGCGCCTCCTGGGCGACGAGTTCAAGTTCGAGCTCGACATCAACGAGGACGTCTTCTCCATGGCCGCGATGCAGCACTACTGCCGCCACAACGGCAGCGGGAAGCTGGCCATCTGGATTCTGGGCGGCGGCGTGCCCAAGAACTACACGCTCCAGGGCGAGCCCCTGCTGGATCAAATCCTCAACGTCCCCACGTCGGGCTTCGACATCGACGTGCAGTTCTGCGTGGACCCGGTGGACAACGGCGCGCTGTCCAGCTGCCCGGCCGGTGAGGGCCACACCTGGGGCAAGGTGTCCGTGGAGGCCGTGGAGACGGGCTCCATGTACGTGCACTGCGACGTGACGGCGGTGTTCCCGTGGCTCACGCACGCGCTCTTCAGCGAGCCGAAGAACAAGCGCAAGCCCATGCGGCTGATGGACAAGATGGACGCGGCCGTGAAGTTCCTGGACGCGGACGTCAAGAAGCGCAGCAAGTCGCTGATGAAGACCCTGGACTGGAGCGTCGAGGAGGCTGAACCCTCCACGAAGAAGGACGCGAAGGCCCACGCCGCCTACGTCCGTTAGAGAAGGTCCCCTTCCTCGCAGCCTGGAAGTCCCAAGGAGCCGGTGATGAGTCAGCAGACCGCGGTGCCCGCGACGGGCGTGGTGATGACCCTGGTGAGCGCCCCCCAGTTGAAGACCCAGGTGACGCACGGCCCGTCAGGCGCGACGTTGCCCACGGAGGCGCCGAAGGACAACGGCGGCACCGGGGGCAGCTTCTCTCCCACGGACCTCATGGCCACGGCGCTCGTGTCGTGCGTCGTGACGACCATGCACCTGACGGCCAACCGCGAGGGCATCATCCTGGGCGAGGTGCGTGCGTCGGTGGAGAAGCGGATGACCCCGCCGCCGCGCCGCATTGGTGAACTGGTGCTGTCCATCCTCATGCCCGCCGGGCTCACCCCGCCCCAGCGGACCCTGCTGGAGAAGATTGCCCACGAGTGTCCGGTGGCGCGCAGCCTCCACCCGGACACCAAGGTGACGGCTTCGTTCGGCTACCCGGACTGAAGCCGCCTGACGGGGGGCCGCCAGGGGCTTGCAAGCCTGGCTGCCCTCCGGCCCCCGCGTTCGACGTGCGGCCACGGGCCTGAATGCCCACCCTGGGCTGAAGCTTTTCAACGCGCCGGGGAGGAAACGCCGCATGAATCTGAAGCGACTGGGCATCTACCTGAATGACCACCTCATGGGCTCCACGGTGGGGGTGGACCTTGCGCGCAGGGCGGAGCATGAGAACCGCAGCAACCCGGTGGGCGCCTACCTGTCGACGCTCATCCCGCTGCTGGAGCAGGACCGCTCCACGCTGCTGGCGGTGATGTCCACGCTGGAGGTGAAGCCGGATCCGCTGAAGGTGGGCGGCGCGTGGGTGGTGGAGAAGCTGTCGCGGCTGAAGCTCAATGGCTCCTGGCTGCGCTACTCCCCGCTGAGCCGGCTGGTGGAGCTGGAGGGCCTCTGCGTGGGCTCCCATGGCCGGGTGTCCATGTGGAAGAGCCTGGAGAAGGTGGCCGCGAAGGATCCGCGCCTGGCGCGGTTCGACTTCGCCTTCCTGGCCGAGCGCGCGGACGGACAGCTCCTGACGCTCCAGAACCTGCGGCTTCGCGCGACGGAGGCCGCGTTCATGGACACGTCCGTCGAGACCGGCGAGGACATGCCGGTCCCGACGGAGGCCTGAGCCTTCAGGACATCAGGTGCCTGACGGCGACACCGGAGGACGGACCGCGCCGTTCTCCGGCCCGGGCAACAGGCGCAGCTGGCTGGCGGAGGTGAACGTCGCGTCCACCTCCCGCTCCAGGTACGTGTAGCCCGACAGGCCGTCCTCGTAGACGCGCAAGAGGTTGCGCGACTCGTCCAGGGTGATGCGACCCTGGCGCAGCGCCAGCTCCGTGAACTTGCGCAGCTTCGCGACGAGGTCGTCCTTGTTGTAGCTGACGTAGTTGAGCACTTCCGTCACGGTGTCGCCCGCGACGACGTGGTCGATGAGGTAGCCGCCACCCGGCGCCAGCGACACCTGCACCGTGTGCGTGTCCCCGAAGAGGTTGTGCAGGTCGCCCAGGATCTCCTGGTACGCGCCCACCAGGAAGATGCCCAGGTAGTAGTCGTCGCTGTTGAGCGCGTGCAGCTCCAGCGCGTCCTTCACTTCCCGCTTGTCGATGAAGTGTTCAATCTTCCCGTCCGAGTCGCAGGTGATGTCCGCCAGCGTCGCGCGGCGGGTCGGCTTCTCCGCGAGGCGGTGGATGGGCATCATCGGGAAGAGCTGATCAATGGCCCACGAGTCCGGCAGCGACTGGAACACGGAGAAGTTGCAGAAGTACGTGTCCGACAGCTGCTTCTCCAGCGCCTCCAGCTCCTCCGGAATCTCCCCGGACTCTTTCGCCACGCGCATGATCTTGTGGCAGATGGCCCAGTAGAGGTTCTCCGCCGCCACGCGCTGCTCCAGCGACAGGTGGCCCAGGGAGAACAGCTGGAGGCTCTCCTCCTTGGAGTCCTGCGCGTCGTGGAAGGCTTCGATGACGTTCTTGTTCGTCACCTCGCGGAAGGTGGACCAGAGGTTGCGCACCACGGAGGGCGCCTTCTCATCCACCTTGTCCGGCGTCTGGGTCGCGTCGAATTCGCTCGTGCCCAGCACGTCCACCACCAGCACGGCGTGGTGCGCGACGACGGCGCGGCCGGATTCAGAGACGAGCGTGGGGTGCGGCACGCCCGCGCGGTCGCAGGCCTCCATCACGCCGAAGACGACGTCGTTGGCGTACTCCTCCGTCGTGTAGTTCA
Organism: Corallococcus sp. bb12-1; assembly: GCF_026626765.1. NCBI lineage: Bacteria > Pseudomonadati > Myxococcota > Myxococcia > Myxococcales > Myxococcaceae > Corallococcus > Corallococcus sp. bb12-1. Next base: position 511,734 of record NZ_JAPNJZ010000024.1, read on the forward strand.
TGGAGGAGGCGAAGTTCGTCTGGGAGCCGTCGTAGTCCACGCCCAGGCCGCCGCCCACGTCCAGGTACTTCAGCGGGGCGCCCTGGCGGGCCACCTCCACGTAGAAGCAGCCCACCTCGCGCAGCGCGTTCTTCACGTTGCGGATGTTGGAGATCTGGCTGCCCAGGTGGAAGTGCAGCAGTTCGAAGGAGGCCAGCAGGCCTGCGTCCTTCATGAAGCTGATGCAGGACATCAGCTCCGACGAGGACAGGCCGAACTTGGAGCGGTCGCCGCCGCTCGCCTCCCACTTGCCGGCGCCGCGCGTGGACAGCTTGACGCGCATGCCCAGGCGGGGCGCGATGCCGGTGCGCTTGGCGACCTCCGCGATGAGGGGCAGCTCGCTGGGCTTCTCCACCACGAGGATGACGTTGCGGCCCAGGCGCGAATAGAAGAGCGCCGTCTCGATGTACTCCTCGTCCTTGTAGCCGTTGCAGATGACGAGCGCGTCCTCGTTGTCCAGCAGCGCCATCACCGCGAGCAGCTCCGGCTTGCTGCCGGCCTCCAGCCCGTAGGTGAACTCCTTGCCCGCCTCGATGATGGTCTCCACCACGTAGCGGTGCTGGTTCACCTTGATGGGATACACGCCCCGGTACAGGCCCTTGTAGCCCTGGTCCGCGATGGCCTTCTTGAACGCGTTGTTCAGGTGGACGACGCGGTGGCGCAGCACGTCCGTGAAGCGCAGCAGCAGCGGCAGGCCGATGCCCCGGCGGCGGACCTCATCCACCAGCTCCTTGAGGTCCATGCTCGGAGCGGTGGGCCCGTCCGGGTGGACGCACACGTGGCCCTTGTCGTTGATGCCGAAGTAGGGCGAGCCCCAGTTGCGGATGCCGTAGAGCTCGTGGGCATCGGCCAGGGTCCAGCGGTGCTGAGGGGCGGTAGCGGGCATCGTTGTTTCGTTGCCTCCGGGTAGGACGTGCGGCGGATGGAAACTCCCATGAACAAGGGAGGGGGGCCGGACTATCGGAAACGTCCCGGGCATTCAATAGCCGCCTGTTCGAGGAGCAGGCAGGCAGGCGGGGGCCCCAGACGGGGTGCTGGCCCTGCTGGGCTGGTGAGCATCCAATTCCTACCCTTCCACCTGGGAAGCCCAGGGAGGCCGAGTGGAGAGAAGGGGAGGGTACATGGAGTCGTCCGCACGCAGGGAAGAAGCACCTTTGACCCCGCGGGAGATCTTCGAGCGGTTGGATCGCTTCGTCATCGGACAGCAGGCCGCGAAGCGTGCGGTGGCCATCGCCGCGCACAACCACCTCAAGCGCGTGCAGGCACGCCGGATGCGCCGTCAGTCCCTCATCAAGAAGTCCAACATCCTGCTCATCGGACCCACGGGCAGCGGCAAGACGCACATCGCTCGCAACCTGGCGGACATCCTCAACGTGCCCTTCACCACCGTGGACGCCACCGAGTACACGGAGGCCGGCTACTACGGGAAGGACGTGGAGGTGATGGTGTCCGACCTGCTCTTCAAGTCGAACCACTCCGTGGAGGACACCCAGCGGGGCATCATCTTCATCGACGAGGTGGATAAAATCGCCCGCCGCACGCAGGGCGCCCGCAACGGCGCCGGCAGCCGCGACATCGGCGGCGAAGGTGTCCAGCAGTCGCTGCTGAAGCTGCTGGAAGGGCGCGAGGTGCACGTGCCCATGAACGTCACCCAGGCGTGGAACAAGAGCGACTTCGTGCAGGTGGACACGCGCGACATCCTCTTCATCTGCGCGGGCACGTTCAGCGACCTGCACGACTTCGGCGACGACGGAGGCCGGGCCATGGGCTTCGGCGCGGATGGGGTGGGCGCGAAGAAGAAGGAGAAGCGCATCTCCACCAAGCAGCTGGTGGACTTCGGGATGATGGCGGAGTTCCTGGGCCGCATGCCGGTGATGGTGCAGTTGGAGCGGCTGGGTGAGCCGGAGCTCTTGCGCGTCCTCACCGAACCGCCCGATGCCATCACTCGGGAGTTCAAGGAGCTGTTGTCGCTGGACGACATCGAGCTGGACTTCCCGGAGGCCGGGTTGCGCGAAGTGGTGCGCTACTCCGTGGCCCGTGGGCTGGGCGCTCGCGGCCTGCGCTCCATCCTGGAGCACGTGATGTCGGACATCATGTTCGAGGCGCCCGAGCGGCGGCACCGTCAGGTGGCGGTGGACGCGGAGTTCGTGAAGGCGCGCCTGTCCAGCCTGGACGACGTCGAGCTCAACGCTTGACGGGAGGCTTGTCCGCGGCCCGAGCGGCGGCGCCCAACCGCGCCGCCGTCTGCGGATCCTGGATGAGCTGGAGGATGGCGTCGTTGCGCAGCAGGGCCTGGGAGTCTCCGCGCTGAAGGGCGCCCTTGAGGTCCTGCTGCTTGAGGGCGGCCTGGAAGCGCGGATCCTTGAGCAGGGCCTTGAAGGCCGGGTCGTCCTGGAGCTTGCGCGCGCGCTCCGGGTCCTGGCTGGCCTGGGCCACGCGCACCAGGTCCTTCAGGGGCGCGAACTGGGTGAGTTCGAAGAGGTTGTAGCGGCGGGCCATCTCGAAGGAGACGGAGCCCATGGGGGACACGCCTACGCGCTTGCCGGCGACGACGACGTGCTGCTCCAGGAACGTGAGCGCGCTCAGGCTGACCCAGAAGATGGCGGCCATCTTCCCACCGCCCAGGATGAAGCCCAGGGTGCGATCCAGGCCGCGCTCGTCCGGGTTGCGTCCGGAGAGAAAGCGCATGAGCAGCGCGCTCAGGGCGTAGCGCACGGTGAGCCACGTCACGACGAAGAGGAGCACCGTTCCGGCCAGGGTTCCCACGAGCAGCGGAGCGCCCATGGCCACGGCGAGCTTGGGGCCCACGATGGGCGCGAGCTTGCGTGAGACGAAGTAGCCCACCGCGAGGCCCGCGGTGTTGGCCACCTGCCGGGACGCGCCGGAGAGGGCGCCCAGGATGCCGAAGAAGAGCACCAGGCCCAGGAGGATGAGGTCGATGGCCATGGACGGAACTCCCGGTGCCGCGCGCGCTCAGCGGATCTTGAACGACGAATCGCCCTTGGACTTCTCCGCGGTCTGCTTCTGCGCTTCCGCGAGGGTTTCCTTGTAACGGGCGTTGGAGGGCTCGTAGGTGAGCGCCATCTTCAGGTTGCGTTCGGCGGCGGAAGGGTTGCCGGCGTCCAGGTCCTTCTGGGCCTGCGCGTAGAACTGGCGGCCCTTGGGGTGGGTGCCGATCTGCTCTTCCTGCTCCTTCTTCACCGCGGCCTTGGTCTCCGCTTCGGAGGCGTCGGTGAAGCGCAGCTTCTGCGCGCGGTCCGGGCCGGAGATGTCCACGAGGTACTTCTTGCGCTTGGTGTCGTCGCGCAGGACGTAATAGGCCTCGGTGATGCGCTTGTAGAGCTCGTGCACCTGCTCCTTGAGCGTCTTGGACTCCAGTTGGAAGAAGCGGTCCGGGTGGTAGACGCGGCTCTCCCGGTAGAAGGCCTTCTTGATGTCGGAGGGCACGGCGGAGCGCTCCAACGCGAGCAGCTCGAAGTAGTCCGTCTGGTCCAGCTTCGCGCAGCGGGACTCCAGCTCCGCGAGCTGCTCCAGGCTGAGCGCCGGGCCTCCTGCCGCGGCGGGCGGAGGCGGCGGGGTGAGGGGCGAGACCGACGGCACGTTGCCGGGCACGGGCGGCGGCGTGGGGGGCGAAGGCGGACGCGCGGAACCGGCGGGCGCGATGGCGGGCAGTGAGACCGTGGGCCGGTTGCCGGGGCGGGGCACCGGAGGGCCGGCCGGGGCGATGGGCGGCACCACCAGCCCGAGCGCGAGCACCGGGGGCGGCGTCGCCATGGGGGCCACGGCGGGCGGGTTGATCCGAGGCGCGACCGGCACGGGCGTCACGGGTCCGACGGTGGGAACGGGGCGCGCGACGGCGGGCACGGCCGGGGCGATGGACGGTACGGCCGGGATCCGGGTGGCGGAGGGCGACGTGGCCGCCACGGTCGGAACAGCGGGGGCCATGGTCGGAACAGCGGGAACCCCTGCGGTCACGGTAGGGGGGCGGGCCACGGAGGGCACCGCGGGGCTCGACGGGGGCGCTCCGGGAGCGCGTGCAGCGGGCGCGGTGGGGGCACGGGTCGCGGGGGCCACGGAGGGCACCGCGGGGCTCGACGGGGGCGCTCCGGGACCGCGCGCGGCGGGCACGGCTGGCGCTACCGAGGGGACACCAGGCGCGATGGGCGGAGGCGTCTGTCCGGAGAACGCGGGCGGCGCTGCCGTCCTGGCGGGCGCGGCGGGGGCCATGCTGGGCGGCATGGCCGGGGGCATCGCGGGCGCGACGATTTCGGTGGGGGTCGCGCTCGCGGTGGGCGGAACGATGGGCGCGACGCGAGGCATCGACGCGGGGGCCAGGGGCGGCGTCACCGCACCCACGGCGGGAATCGCATTCACGGTCGGCCGACTGTTGGCGGGAACGGCCGCGTTCGGGGGCGGAGGGGGGGCTCCGACTGCGGGAATGGAGCTGACGGTCGGCCTGGCGTGGGCGGGGAGCGTCGCGCCCTGGGGCGCGGGCTGTGCACCGACGGCGGCTGTGCTCACCGTGGGGCGGGCGTTCGCGGGAACCGCCGCGCTCTGGACCGGGGGCGGTGCGCCGACGGCGGGAAGGGCGTTGGCGGTGGGGCGTGCTTGCGTCGGCACGGAAGCGGTCGCCACCTGCGGCGGTGTCGCTCCCACGGACGGAATCCCGGGGACGGTGGGCCGCGTCGCGGCCGTGGCTCCCACGGGCGCAACTCCCGGTGGCGGCGAGCCCGGAGCGGAAGTCATCGGCGCGATGCCCGGTGGCGGCGGACGCGGTGGTGCTCCTCCCGCACCCACGGGCGCGAGGCCCGCAGGCGTCGGACGCGGAGGCGCGCCTTCAACTCCTGGAGGCGCGATGCCCGGAGGCGCTGGACGCTGCGGTGCTCCTCCCGCACCCACGGGCGCGATGCCTGGAGGCGTCGGACGCGGAGGCGCGCCTTCAACTCCTAGAGGCGCGATGCCCGGAGGCGTCTGACGCTGCGGTGCTCCTCCCGCACCCACAGGCGCGAGGCCCGCGGGCGTCGCTCGCGGAGGCGTTCCTGCGGTCGGTGCACGCGGCACCGCCGCCACACCACCGGCCGATGAAGGCCGCGCCGTCGCCGGGATACCTCCGGACGAAGGGGACGCAGCCGACGGAGCCACCGGCGGCGGCGTGGCGCGTGTGGCCGCCGGTGCCGCGCGCGGCGGAACCGCTGGGACCGCGCCGCTCGGAGCCCGGGGCGCGGGCGCCACGGACGGGGGCACGGCCGCCGTCAGACGGGGCAGCGCGGGTGTCGCTGGACGTGCGGGGGGCGCGGGCGTGGAAGGCCCTGGCGGTGCGCCGGACGTCGGATCAGAAGGCTCTGACATCAGCGGTGCCTAGTTGGCCATGGCCGGCAGGTCGTTGCTGTTGTGACCCGCGAGCCGCGTGTTGCGGTTGGACTGGATCGACTGCTGGATGTCCGCTTCCGTCATGCCCGACGACAGCGTGATCGACGTGGACGTCTTCTGGCCCGTCTCCACGTCACACGCGGACACATTCACCAGCCCGTCCGTGTTGATCTCGAACGTCACTTCGATCTTCACCTCGCCGCGATACCCGATGCGGAAGCCCGCGAACTCGAACTCGCCTAGCATCTCGCACTCTTCGGCGCGGTTGGACTCGCCCTGGTACACGCGGATCTTCACCTTCTCCTGCCCGTCGCGGCTGGTGGTGAACGTCTTCGAGCGGTCGATGGGCACCGGCGTGTTCTTGTCGATGATCTTCTCGGTGTACCCACCCACCGTGCCAATCCGCAGCGTCAGCGGCGTGACGTCCACCAGGAACGTCTCCGTCTTGCTGTCCAGGAGCGCGTGCGACTGGAGCGCCGCGCCCATGGCCACGACCTGATCCGGGTTGATGCCCTCCAGCGGATCCTTCTGGAAGTAGTGCTTCACCGAGTTGCGGATGATGGGCAGCCGCGTGGGCCCGCCCACCAGGATGACCGCGTCGATGTCCGCCGCCGTCAGGCGCGCGCTCTGGAGCGCTTCGTCGCAGACCTTGAACGTGCGCTGCACCAGGTCCATCACCATCCGGTTGAACTGGTCCTGGTTGAGCGTGTTGCGCAGGTCCATCACGTTGCCGTTGGCGTCCTGGCAGATGCCCTGGCAGACCACTTCCGCCGTGCCGTTCTGGCCCACGTCGATCTTCGCCTTCTCCGCCGCGTCCTTGAGCATCTGCAGGCAGTACTTGTTCTGCCGCAGGTCCAGCCGCGTGCGCGCCAGGAAGTCGTCCGCCATCCACGTCATGATGCGGTCGTCGAAGTCGTCGCCGCCCAGGTACGTGTCGCCCGCCGTCGCGAGCACCTCGAAGACGTCCTTGCCAATCTCCAGGATGGACACGTCGAACGTGCCGCCGCCCAGGTCGTACACGACGACGCGCTGGTTGACGTCCCGGCCAAAGCCATACGCGAGCGCCGCGGCGGTGGGCTCGTTGATGATGCGCAGCACCTCCAGCCCCGCGATGCGGCCCGCGTCCTTCGTCGCCTGACGCTGGTTGTCGTTGAAGTACGCCGGGACCGTGACGACGGCCTTGGTCACCTCGCGGCCCAGGTACGTCTCCGCGACGGCCTTCATCTCCTTGAGCACCAGCGCCGAAATCTCCGGCAGCGAGTAGCTGCGCTCGCGGACCCCGATGCGCACCGAGTTGTTCTCGCCCTCGATGATGCGGTACGGCATCACCGCCTGCGCCTTCTTCACCTCGTCGGAGAAGTAGTAGCGGCCGATGAGCCGCTTGGCCGAGTACACCGTGTTCTCGGGGCTGGTGATGATGTTCTTCTTCGCCGCGTTGCCCACCAGCACGGACCCTTCCTCCAGGAAGGACACGCACGAGGCATGCGTCGTCTCACCCCACTCGTTGGGGATGACCGTGGGCTGGCCTTCGTGGACGACGGCCACGCACGAATACGACGTGCCCAGGTCGATGCCGATTGCGATGTCGTCCGCCATTCCGTCTCCGGTGAAGACCTGCACCCCGGTCCCTCTGGGGGGGAGCTGCCGAGAAGCGGACCGACGTTAGGCCCCACGGTGTGACGTGTCAATTCTTGAGAAAGGCCAAACGCCAGCCATTTCAAGGGCTTAGCGCCAGAGCAGGGGAGCAGGGGGGCGGCGCTGAATCACACCCGTCACGGCCTTATCCCTTGGGAGGAAGGGGGGTACAGCGCATGTCCGCGATTCTCGCCGCGTTGTCGTCGGATCCCAATCTCCTGCGGTGCGAACTGCACCGCCTCACCCATCAGGTCGTCCTGCGCCCGGACGGGCACGCCAATGCCCTGGGCGTGGGCTCCTATGCCCAGGAGGAGGTCCTGCTTCGCCGGCTGGCTCCGGGCACGGACGTCACCCTGGACGATCTGGGACCACCGCACGAGTCGGAAGCGGTGCTCTTCCACGCGGGCCGCCTGCCGCCCGGTCGGTCGCCCGAGGAGAACACCCAGCCCTTCCGGGCCCGCCACTGGCTGTTCGCCCACCAGGAACCGCTGCCGGACTTCGCGCCCCTGCGTGCTCAGCTGCTGGCACGCGTGCCAGAGCACCTCCAGCGGCAGGTGCGAGGCGCCACCGACAGCGAGGTGCTCTTCGCCCTGTTCCTCACGCGCCTGCGCGACTCGGGCCGCACGGATGATCCACGCCTGGAGCCGGCCGTCGCGGGCCGCCTGCTGCGTGACACGGTGCGCGAAGTGGAGGACGCGCTCGTGGAGGCGGGACGGGTGCGCACGCCTCCGCTGAACCTCGTGGCCACCAACGGCGCGGTGCTCCTGGCCACCCGCTGCGGCGAATCGCCGCTGTACTACACGCGCCTGGAGGGCAGCGCGGAGTGCGCGCACTGCGGCGTGGACGCGAACACGCCGGAGACGCAGCCCGCGGTGGGCGCGCACCGGCGCCGTCGCACGGTGGTGGTGGCCAGCCACGTCACCCGCACGCAGGGCTGGGTGGAGCTGTCTCCAGGGACGACGCTGGTGGTGGGGACCGACCTCCAGGTCCAGCACCTGCCACCTGCCTGAACCAGGCCGCCCGCGCCGGGCAGTCCTCAGGGACCGCCGAAGAAGGACACTTCCAGGAAGCGCACGTAGAGGTTGCACGCGGCGTGGAAGAGGGCGCAGCCGACGATGGTGCCGGTGCGCTCGCGCATCCAGCCGAAGAGCAGGGCAGGGAAGAACACCGCCAGCCGCCACGTCTGGAAGATGGCCAGGTGGCCCAGCGCGAAGAGCAGCGCCGTCACCCAGAAGGCCTTGCCCAGCCGGCCGCCCAGCACCACGCGGCCCTGGGGCCACGCGTCGCGCAGCCGGGCCTGCACGTAGCCCCGGTAGAAGAACTCCTCCGGCAGGGCCACGACGAAGAGCTGATCGATGATCCACTCGCCGAAGCGCGGGGGCAGGCGCGGCTGGAAGTGGCCCGCGCCGATGGTGGGCGTCAGGTGTTGCGCCAGCGCGGGCGGCAGGTGCGGCACCACCTGCACGAACCCAGCGAAGCCCACGAAGAACAGCGGCCCCACGATGAGCGACAGGATGATGAACAGCCGCACGTCCTGCTTCCACGCGCGCAGGGTGAGGCCGTAGTCGCGGTAGTCCTCGTCGCGCCAGCGCATGGGGATGAGCGGCAGGTAGAGGAAGCCCACCGTCGCCACCAGCTTGGGCACGCTGGTGCCGCCGGCCAGGAGGAACGCGCCCACGATGCCCAGGAAGCCCAGGGCCCAGAGGCCCACCGCCTCCTGCACCGCGCTCACCCGGAACGGTGGCCCCGGAGGCCGGCTCATGGCGTTTCCGCCAACGCGAGCTCCGCCTTCACCGCGCTCAGGGGCAGCGCCCGGACGCTCCTGCCCCGGCGCTCGACGACGACGGCCACCAGCCGCCCGTCCCCGTCGTACAGGGGGCTGCCCGGCGCGAGCGTCAGGGGCACGTCGAAGAAGGGCGCGGGAGCGGCTTTCGCCTTCGCGGCGCGCGGCGTGTCCCTCCGGGCATTGCCCTTGCCACCGCCTCCGGACGTCACGCCCACGACCCAGTGGCCCGCGAGTCCCTCCGGCACCAGCCGCACCGGCGCGGCGGGCCACGCGCCCTGGGGACCCGCCACCACCGCGACCAGGAGCACGGTGCTGGAGAGCACCACGCGCGCCGTCAGCGCATTGCCCGCGTGCTCCACCTGGGCGGACTGGGGGCCCACGTGCGCCACGGCGGTGAGGACCTGTCCGTCCGTGCCCACGATGATGCCGGGGCCGGCGTGCTGGGGACCGCGCACGCGCACCACGGAGCGGGCATGCAGTTCGAGCACGCGCTGGAGGTCGGCGCGCGACGGACGGGCCTCCGCGCCGGCCCGGGTGGGCGTGACGAGGAGCAGGAGCAGGGCGAGGACGAAGAGGAGCGGGCGGAACATCAGCGCGCCCGCGAGCCTATCAGCGCTCTCGCAGGGCGGCGAGGAAGCTGGCCGCGGGCCGGGTGTTGAGGATGTCCTTCTTCCTGGCCCAGCCCCGGCGCGCGGTGGACACCGCGTAGGACAGGTTCTTCAGGTCCTCCTGCCGGTGCGCGTCGCAGCTCACCACCAGCTTCACTCCGAGCGAAACGGCCCGCCGCACGTATTCAGCCTTCAAATCCAACCGCTGCGGCTTGCCGTTGACCTCCACCGCCACGCCCCGTTCGGCGGCGCGCTCCAGGATCTCCTCCATGCGCAGGGGGTAGGGCTCCCGGCTCTGGATGAGGCGCCCGGTGGGGTGCCCCAGGATGTGCATGTGCGGATTGTCCAGCGCGGCCAGCACCCGGCGCGTCATCTGGTCCTCGTCCATGGAGTGGCGCACGTGGATGGAGGCGATGACGACCTCCAACTGCTCCAGCACGCTGTCCGCGTAGTCGAGCGCGCCCGTCTCCAGGATGTCCACCTCGATGCCCTTGAGCAGCCGCAGGCCGGGCACCGCCGCGTTCACGCGGTCGATCTCCTCCCACTGTCGCTTGAGGTCATCCACCTTGAGGCCGCCCGCGTAGATGGCCGCCTCGCTGTGCTCGGTGATGGTCAGGTACTTGAGGCCCAGGGCCTGCGCCGCCCGCGCCATCTCCTCCAGCGAGTTGCGCCCGTCGGACCAGGTGCTGTGCGCGTGCACCGCGCCCTGCACGTCCTCCAGCGTCACCAGGTCCTCCGGCAGCTTCCCGGCCCGCGCCGCCTCCACCTCGCCCGAGTCCTCGCGCAGCTCCGGCGGCACCTCCTGCATGCCCAGCAGCCGGTACAGCGTCGCCTCGTCGGGGACCGGGACCTTGGTGCCGTCCTCGCGGTGCACGCCCCATTCAGAGATTTTCAGGCCCTGCTCGTGCCCCAGGTTGCGCAGCCGGATGTGGTGGCCCTTGGAGCCGGTGAAGTGGTGCAGCGCGGTGGCGAAGTCCTCGTCCGGCAGCACGCGCAGGTCCACCTGGAGGTCGCCCGCGATCATCCGCACCGAACACTTGCTGTCGCCCTTGCCCAGCACCGTCGCGACGCCCGGCGCGTGGGCGAGGGTGTCCAGCACCGGCCCGGCTTCCGGCGCGGAGGCGATGATGTCCACGTCGGACACCGTCTCCGCGCGGCGGCGCACGCTGCCACCCAGGCTCGCGCGCACCACGCCCGGGGCCGCGCGGATGAGCTCCAGCAACTGCTCCGCGAGGGGCAGCGCGTCGCCCAGCAGCTTGCGCTCGCCCTTCGCGCGCCGGTACACGGCGATGCCGTCCAGGAGCTTCGTTTCGCTCTTCGCGCCAAAGCCCTTGAGCTCGCGCACGCGGCCTTCCTGGCAGGCGCGCTCCAGGTCCTCCACGCTGCCAACCTGGAGTTCCTTCCAGAGGACGGCGACCTTCTTCGGGCCCACGTCCGGCAGCTTCATGAGCTCCAGGAGGCCTGGGGGAAAGCGGGCCTTCAGCTCCTCGAAGGCGCTCATGCGGCCGGTCTTCACCAGCTCGGAGAGCTTCTCGGCGAGCCCGGGCCCGATGCCCTGGAGGTCCTGCAGGCGGCCTTCGCTGACGATGGGGCCCAGCTCCTGCGGCAGGTTCGCGATGCGGTCGGCGGCGATGTCGTAGGCCCGGACGCGGAAGCCCGTCTCCCCCTGGAGTTGAAGCAGCAGGGACATGTCCCGGAGGACCTGGGCGACGGTCGCCTTGTCGGTGAGCACGGCCGCGGAGGGTGTCACGTCGGAAGTCACGGTCGGAAAATTAATGCCGGGGGAAGGTGGATGCAGCCCCGGACGGGTTGTGGGAGAAGGAACGCGGAAAAAGGAACGCAATGACGAAGATAAAGCTGGGGCCAGCGGACTTCGCCGAAAGGGAGATGCGCGGCTACGAAGTCGGCAAGCGCAATGTCTGCATCGCGAAGATTCAAGGCCGGTACAAGGGCCTCGACGACTGGTGCAATCACGCCGGGTGCCTGCTGTCGGGCGGTCGCATCGAGGGCAACACCGTCGTCTGTCCCTGCCACGAGGTCGGCTTCGACATGGACACCGGTCAGAACGCCACCTCGCCCGGGGTGTGTGACGACCAGCCCACGGTGCAGCTCGCGGTCGAGGACGGCACGCTCGTCGTCGACCTGCCCGACGCCTGACCCTTCCAGCACAGCCCCCTTCGCCCTTCTTCAGGAGCGCCCACCATGGGACACGACGGACACGATCACGATCATGACCACGGTCATGGCCATTCCCACACCCACCCGCATGACCATGGCAAGGAGCACGGCCACGGGCATTCGCATGATCATGACCACGGCCATTCGCACGAGCACGGTCATGAGCACGGCCACTCGCACGAGCACGGTCATGACCACGGGCATTCGCACGAGGGTTCGACGGTGGCGGCGGAGCACAAGTCGCGCGCTCCGGTGCACGTCAGCGCGTTCGTGGTGACGTGTTCGGACAGCCGGGACGCGGCGCACGACGGCAGCGGGAAGGACCTGCGCGAGGGCCTGGCCGCGGCGGGGCACACCGTCGCCGGGCACACCGTGGTGAAGGATGATCCGGAGGCCATCCGGGGCGCGCTCGCGCAGGCGCAGGCGGCGGGGGCTCGCGCGGTGCTCTTCACGGGCGGCACGGGCATTGGCCGACGCGACTGCACGGTGGAGACCCTGCGCGCGCTCTTCGAGAAGGAGCTGCCCGGCTTCGGCGAGCTGTTCCGGATGCTGTCGTACCAGCAGATTGGCAGCCCCGCGATGATGTCCCGCGCCACGGCGGGCACCTACCAGGGGATGATCCTCTTCGCGCTCCCCGGCTCCCCGCAGGCGGTGCGGCTGGCGCTGGAGGCCCTCATCCTCCCGGAGCTGGGCCACGCGGTGCGCGAGCTCACCCGTTAAGAAGGAAAGGGCGCGCGGCCCTTCCGCCGCGCGCCGCCGATGACGGAGGAGCGCAACAGATGAAGAAGCGCCGTGGCGCGCACACCGGATTGAGCACCCAGGCCGCCGAAAGGCTGCGCCCCCGCCTGGACGCCTTCCTCGCTTCCACCGACGCCCGGGCCCGCATCGGGTTCGACCCGGTGGAGTTTCCCCATCGCTATCAGGACCCTCGCGACGTGGAGGTCAGCGCGCTGCTCGCGGCGGCGCTGGCGTACGGGCGCGCGGACCTGTTCCGCCCGAAGGTGGACGCGCTGCTCCAGCGGATGGGCAAATCCCCCGCCGGCTTCGTGCGCAAGCTGGACGTGGCCGGGGCGAAGGCGCTGCTGACGGGCTTCGTGTACCGCTTCAACGTGGGCACCGACCTCGCCGTGCTGCTCATGGGCATGGGCCGCGCGCTGCGCGAGCACGGCAGCCTGGAGGCGCTCTTCGTCCAGGGCTGGAAGGCGGCGGGAACGCTGCACGGCGCGCTCGCGGCCTTCACCGCCGCGCTCCGGGACGTGCCCATGGAACCGCTCCGGGACGCGCTGGGCCCTGAGCGGGGCCTGCACCACCTGTTGCCCTCGCCACTGGGGCCGGGCGCCGCCAAGCGCCTCAACCTCTACCTGCGATGGATGGTGCGAGGACCCGACCTGGTGGATTTCGGCATCTGGAAGCAGGTGCCCCCGTCCGTGCTGCTCGTGCCGCTGGACACGCACATTGGCCGCATGGCGCTCCACCTGGGGCTGACGCGCCGAACGGACCTCACCTGGCGCACCGCCGAGGAAGTGACGGCGTCCCTGCGCGCGCTCGATCCCGAGGACCCCGTCCGTTACGACTTTGCTTTGTGCCACTACGGGATGAGCGGGGCCTGTCCGGCGAAGACACTGCCCGTGCACTGCGCCCGCTGCTCGCTGCTGTCCTCATGCAAGGTAGGACCCCGCGTTGTCGCGCGAGCCTCCCTGCAAGTCTGAGTCCCACCAGACCCTGAAAATGTTTGCAAGCGGTCCCCATGGCCCCTCGTTGACGGGTTGGCCCTGGAGGGCTGCAATGCGGGTTGGCGGCGCGGGTGTCACGGACCGCGGGGCGCGAGGAGCAACGCGGTGCAGGCAATGCTGGTGGCGGTCCCAGCCCCGGTGGCCCAGGACGTGGAGCGCGACCTTTGCGCCACGGCGGTGGGACGTGCCTGCCGGGTGCTCCGCGTGGAAACGCTGCCCGAGCCCCTGCCCCGGGGGCTGATCATCCTGTGGGACCAGGGAGGTCCCCTGGAGGCGGTGAAGTCCCACTGCCAGTGGGTGCACGCCCGGCGGATGCCGACGCGGACCTGGCTGGTGGTGCTCACGTCGCGCGACGGCGTGGAGGCGGAGCTCCTCGGTGAAGCGGGCGCGGACGAGTGTGTCGCGCCGCCCGGCACGCTCTGGGGCGCGAGGATTTCGGCGCTGCGGCGACGTTCGGCGGACACAGATGCGCTGGAGCTGCGGCGCACCCGCGACATCTTCCAGGGCGCACTGGACGCGGTGCCGGAGCCGCTCTTCATCAAGGACCGCGAACATCGCTACGTGGCGGTGAACAGCGCCTTCTGCCGGCTGATGGGGCAGTCCGTCGAAGCGCTGCGCGGCAACGCGGCCTCGACGCTCAGTCCCGCCCATGAGGCGGAGCTGTCCTGGCGTCAGGACGAGCGCGCCTTCACCACCGGCCAGACGGTGGAGGACGAGGGCGGCTTCACCGACATGAAGGGCCGCTCTCGCGAAGTGCTCACGCAGCGGGCCGCGTACACGCTGCCCAACGGGGAGCGCTTCGTCGTGGGGCTCGTGCGCGATGTCACCGAGCGCTCCCGCCTGGAGATGCAGCGGCGGCTGGCGGAGCGGATGACCTCCGTGGGGACGCTGGCGGCGGGCGTCGCGCATGAGATCAACAACCCGCTCTCCTACGTCACGTCCAACCTGGCGTACCTCTGGGAGCGGGTGGCGCAGCCGGTGGTGCCGGCGGAGCAGTTGGAGGAGCTGCGGCAGGTGGTGGCCGAAGCACTGGAGGGCGCCGGGCGCGTGCGCTCCATCGTGCGCGACCTGCGGACCTTCTCCCGCGCGGAGGAGGAGAGCCACGGCCCGGTGGACGTGAAGCGGGCGGTGGACGGCGCGCTCAAGCTGATGCGCGACGAGCTCCAGCACCGCGCGCGCCTGACGTGCGAAGTGGAGCCGGTGGCCGCGGTGCTCGGCAACGAGGGGCGCCTGGGACAGGTCGTCACGCACCTGCTGCTCAACGCGCTCCAGGCCTTCGGAGAGCGGCCCGCGGAGGAGAACGAGTTGCGGCTGCGCGTGCGCCCGGGCCGCGAAGGGCACGTGTTGATTGAAGTGGAGGACAACGGACTCGGGATGCCGGCGGATGTGCGCCAGCGCATCTTCGACCCGTTCTTCACCACGCGTGCGCCCAAGGGTGGCACGGGCCTGGGCCTGTCCATCTGCCTCACGCTGGTGCATGCGATGGGCGGCCACATCGAGGTCGCCAGCGAGCAGGGCCAGGGCAGCCTCTTCCGCGTGGAGCTGCCGGCGCTCACGGCGCAGGCGGAAGCGTTGAAGCCCGTGGCGCCCGCGCCCCCGGCGGACGGTCCTCCCCCATCCGCGCGCGCGGCGAGGAACCTGCGGCGCCTGCTGCTCATCGACGATGAGCCAGCGGTGGGCAGCGCGGTGAGCCGGCTTCTGCGCAACCTCTACGAAGTGCACGTCATCCAGGACGCGCGCGAGGCCCTGAAGCGGCTGTCCCACGGGGAGCGGTTCGATGCCATCCTCTGCGACCTGATGATGCCGGGCATGAGTGGCATGGACTTCCTCGTGGAACTGGAGCGGTTGGCGCCGGAGCTGGCGCCGCGCACCGGGCTGATGACGGGCGGGGTGAACCCCCAGGCCCGTGAGTTCCTGGGCCGCCGCGCGAAGGAGCTGCTGGAGAAGCCCTTCGAGCGCGACCAGTTGTGCACCTTCGTCGAAACCCTGATGCAATGAAGCACCGCACCCGTTGGACGCTCGTGGCCGCGCTGGCGGCCCTGCTGCTCGCGCTCGTCCTCCTGCTGCCGCCGGAGCTGCGGGGGGCGGCCTTCATGCTGCGCGCGGCGGGGCTTCGTGGGGCCACGGCCGAAGCGGTGGCCCGCTTCGACACGGTGCCCTTCACGGTGTCGCAGCTCCAGGTGCCCACGCGCCACGGGCCGGTGCGTGCGCGGCTCTACCAGCCGGCGGAGCGCAAGGGCCGGCTCATCGTGCTCACCTCGGGGGTGCACGCGGCGGGCATCGACGAGCCCCGGCTGGTGAAGCTCGCGGGAGACCTGGCCACCGGGGGGCAGCCGGTGCTCACGCCGGAGCCGCCGGACCTGCTGCGCTACGAAATCACCCCGCGCCTGCCGGACGTCATCGAGGACACGGCCCTCTGGGCGCTGTCACAGTCGGCGCTGACGCCCGAGGGGAAGTTGGATCTGTTCGGCATCAGCTTCTCCGGGGGCCTGTCCGTCGTCGCGGCGGGGCGGCCGTCCCTGCGCGACAACGTGGCCGCGGTGCTGTCCTTCGGCGGTCACGGCGAGCTGTCGCGCGTGCTGTCCTTCCTGTGCACGGGTGTCCAGGCGGACGGGGTGCGCCGCAAGCCGCACGACTACGGCGTGGTGGTCATCCTGCTCAGCGCGGCGGACCGGCTGGTGCCCCCCGAGCAGGTGGAGCCGCTGCGCGCCGGGGTCCGCACCTTCCTGCACGCGTCGCACCTGACGCTGGTGGACGGCAAGCAGGCCGAGGCCAGGTTCGCGGAAGCGCGCACGCTGGAAGCGGAGCTGCCGGAGCCCGCCGCCACGCTGCTCCATCAGGTGAACACGCGCGACGTGGCCGCGTTGGGTGCACGGCTGTTGCCCCTCGTGAAGGACTTTTCGGCGGACCCGTCGCTGTCGCCGGAGCGTTCGTCTCCGCCGCGAGCTCCGGTGTACCTGCTGCATGGGATGGATGATTCGGTCATCCCCGCGATTGAGTCCACGCTGCTGGCGCGCGCGCTGGAGCCCTTCACGCGCGTGCACCTTCGCCCCACGCCCCTCATCACCCACGCGGAGATGGACCGGGAGGTCGACGCGCTGGAGGCGATGCGGTTGGTGCGCTTCTGGTCCGGACTGCTCGGGGAGTAGCGCGTCTGCTGGCCCGTGCGTCAGGTGGCGTGCGATGTACGGCGGCTTGACGTCAGGTGGGGAGAGGGGCTGCCATGCGTGGCATGTCCCTGTCCTTCGTGGTGTCGGCCGGGCTTGGCTGGCTGTTGTCGGCTGCGCCCCGCATCGTTCCGTGTGCCCCGGACACGCCCGCATGGGCCCAGGCGCGTGACGGACTGGCCGCGTTCGACCTGCAGGTGGAAGCCCTCGATGACGCGGACACGGCGGCCTCGCTGCGGCCTTCGATGATCGCCCTGCGGAAGCTGCGCTGCTTCGCGCTGGCCGGTGAGGAGGATGTCTGGCTGCCCATCGCCCGACCCGAAGCCGGAGAACAGGAGGTGTCCGCGCTCGCGTTGAAGACGTGGTGGCGCGACGGCGGCAAGGCGTTCTTCGCATCCCACCTGAGGCTGGGACGTCCCGGCCCCTACACGGTGGTGGTCCCTCCGGACCTTCGTGAAGTGCTGACGCGCGAGCATTCCAGAGGGCATCGGCTGGAGGCCCTCGCCTGTCCGGCGAAGAGCGACGCGTGCGGCGTGGAGACCGGGCCCTGGCGTGCGCGGGCGGAGGAGGCCTTCCGTCCGGAGTTCCTGCGCCACGGCCAGCTGCGCACGTCCGCGAAGGACCGCCCGCTCCCTCCGGATTGCGCGGCGCGCGCGACGCGGAAGCCCGCGAAGCACCGCTACAAGGCCTGGCGCGAATGCCTGTCCAGCGCCCTGGGCGCCCGGCCCGTCCAACCGGCGCTACCGCTGGGGCGCATCCGCGCACCGATGGACGGCTGGCTGGTGGTGCGAGGGCGACGAGGGCACCACGCCTTCTGTGATCAGCTGGACGCGTACCACCTGGAGACCGGCACGATCTACGAGGCGCGCAGCTGCTCGGGGCTGATGTTGCAGCCCCTGGGGCAGGTGGACGTGGCCCGGACGGATGCCGCGCGCCGCGCAGAGGTGAAGGTGGGACGCATTGCCCCGGAGAAGCTCCGGGAGCTGACGTGGATGCTGCTGCTGGCTCCGGAGGTCGAATCCCACGTGCAGTTGGAAGCCCTCCGCGCGCCCGTGCCGAAGGACTTCCGCATTGAATGGACCGTGACGAACGAGGTGGGCGGAATGGAGGGAGGGGTCGTCGGCGGCTCCACGGCGCAGACGCGCCTGCGCTGGAGCTGGTTTCCCGAAGGAGGCGCCGAACCCTGGTCGGGCAGCTGGACCTACCCGTGGTCCTGGGCCGTCGGAGATGACCACGTGAACGACCTGCTGGAAGACGCGGAGACCTCCTTCCAGGAAGGCTGCCCGCGTCAGCCGGTTCCCTCCCGGATGATGGCCTTCACGCGCGAGCCCGCCGTCAACGGACGCGACGCACCCAACGGCGTGGCCCATGTGCAGGACACCCTGTTGGAAGACCTGAGCACATGGCGCCCACCTCCAGGCTGCGCGCCGGGCGCGGATGCCGGATGACGTACCCCTCGATGCCGAAGCACCGGAAGCCACCTGACGATTGCAGCAGCAAGCTTCCGCGACAGCAGGCATCCGGGCGTCGCGCAGGCGACAGCGCCCTGGGGGGATGGTGGCGGGAGGGCGCCGCCGGTTAAAGCTGATGCCCCATGAGCGTCAGTCTCCCCGACGTCCTCCCTGAAGAAGACGTGCTGGACTTCGTGCAGCGGCAACACGGTGCCTTCGATGCGCGCCTGTACCAACAGGTGTTGGGCGCGGCGAACGCGTTCAAGGAAGGCGACGAGGCCATCGGAGTCGCGGCGGCGGACGAGGCGTCCCGGCAGCGGGCCCGGACCCTGTTGTCGCGCACGCGGCTGGATGACGTGCACGCGCATCCTCCCTTCGAGGACCGGCTGCATGTGTTCAGCCTGGAGGCGTGGGACGCGGCGCGCTGGCGGCGCGTGGCGGGCTGGACGCTGGGCCAGCTCAAGGACTTCCTGCTCACCGCGGACGAGGCGTCCGTGCACGACGTGCTCGACGGGCTTCCCAGCGACGTCATCGCGTGCGTGGTGAAGCTGATGAGCGACGCGGAGCTGAAGGCCGTGGGTGGGCGCGTGTTCCATCCGCTGCCGGGAAGCCGCGTGGGCGCTCGGGGCTATCTGGGCGCGCGGTTGCAGCCCAACTCGCCCACGGATCATCCGGAGGACATCCGCTGGCAGGTCTTCAACGGGTGGGCATTCGCGGTGGGCGACGTGGTGTTGGGCACGAACCCCGTGTCGTCGGATCCGAAGACGGTGGCGGCGGTGGAGGCGGCGCTGCACGACGTGCTGGTGACGTTCGGGTTGACGGACGTGATGCCCCACTGCGTGCTGGCCCATATCGACGTGCAGGCGCAAGTGGAGGCGCTGCACCCGGGCACCACGGGCATCTGGTTCCAGAGTCTTGGAGGGAACGAAGCGGCCAACCGCACCTTCGACGTGACGCTGGAGAAGATGGTGGCGCACGCGGCGTCCCGCACCGGGCGGTGGGGCCTGTACTTCGAGACGGGGCAGGGCGCGGACGCGACGAACGGGCACCACCACGGCACGGACATGCTCATCCACGAGTCGCGCAAGTACGGCTTCGCGCGGGCCCTCAAGCGCCGGGTCGCCGTGGCGCAGGGCAGCGCGGGCCGGGACGCGGCGCCCTGGGTGCACGTCAACGACGTGGCGGGCTTCATCGGGCCGGAGGTGTTCCGCACGCGCGAGCAACTGGTGCGCTGCTGCCTGGAAGACATCGTGATGGGCAAGCTGCACGGCCTCACGCTGGGCCTGGACGTGTGCTCCACGCTGCACATGGACGTGACGCTGGATGACCTGGGCTGGTGCCAGGAGCAGCTCGCGGAAGCGGGGCCCGCGTACCTGATGGCGTTGCCCACTCGGAATGATCCGATGCTCAGCTACCTCACCACGTCCTTCCAGGACCACGTGCGGCTGCGCGAGCGATACGGCCTGAAGGTGGATGACCGGATGTGGGCCTTCTTCCAGGGCCTGGGCGTCATCGACGCGGAGGGCCGCCCCACGCAGCACTTCGGGGATCCGCGCCACGTCTACGTGCACTACCGCCGTCGCCTGGGGGACACGCGGCCGGAGGTGGAGCTCCGGACGGAGGCGGAAGTGCAGATGGCGAGGGTGCGCGCCCGGGGCGTGCCGCTGGCGGTGGGGCACGGCAAGGAGCCGTGGACGCTGGAGCCCGCGCTGGAGCAGGACCTGCGCCGTTTGTACGAGGACGCCAAGGTGGGGCTGTGGTCGGAGCTGTCCGATGCGACGGTGGAGTCCCTGCCCGGAGCGGTGCGGTTGCGGACGTGCTCCGAGGATCGACGCGACTACATCCTGCATCCGCCATCGGGCGAATCCCTGGACGGAGATTCAGAGGCCGCGGTGCGGAAGCTGCGCGAGCGGCACGGGGGACGGTGGGACGCGCAGCTCGTCGTGTCGGACGGATTGGATCCCCGGTCGTTGATGGACGCGGGGCACCTGTCGCCGTTCCTGGACACGCTGCGCGCGGAGCTGGGGGCGCAGGGCTGGAGCGTGGCCCCCGAGGTGCTGGTGGTGAAGCATGGCCGGGTGCGCGCGGGCTATCAGGTGGGGCGCCTGTTGTTCGGTGACGAAGGCGATGCACGGCCCCGAGCCCTGGTGCACGTGATTGGTGAGCGCCCCGGTTCGGGACATCACGCCTACTCCGCGTACCTCACTGCGCCCGCCGCGAGCACGTGGGCGCGGCAGGGCGCGGTGGACCACGACCGCACGAGGCTCATCGCCGGTATCTCCGATACCAGCGTCCGTCCCGAAGACGCCGCGAGGGAGGCCGTGCGCATCCTGTCGGAGCTGGCGACGACCGCGCGCACGATGCCGCCGAGCGCCGGAGACACCGCGGCGATGGGGTAGGGCCCGTGCCTCAACGCGCGACCGCGATGCTCGCCGCCGTGCGCACGCCGCCCACCGCCGTGGCCAGGGTGCTCTGGCCCGGGAACACCGAATCCCCCACGAGCCACAGGCCCCGCTGGGCCTGGAACGGCCCCAGCAGCCGGTAGTTGTCCAGGCCCGCGCGCCGGGGCACGCCGCCCACCGCGCCGCCGTCTCGCAGCGTGAAGCGCTGGAACGTGCGCGGCGAGCCTGTCATGGCGTGCACCACGTGGCCCATCCACTCTGGGGCCATGGCCTCCAGGCCCTCGCGCATTCGCGCATGGAGTTCGGTGAAGTAGGGCGCCTGTTCTTCCGGCGACAGGGCCGCGAGCTTCTTCAGGGGCACGTGCGTGGACACCGTCACCGTCCGCTGTCCCGGCCGTGCGCGCCCTTCGTCCGCCGCCCCGCTCACCGAGGCGAACAGGTGGTTGCCCTCGATGAAGGCCGAGCCCGGATCCCGCACCAGCTCCAGGTGGCACGCGCTCCCTGAGTCCCCCTCGGGCGCACGCACCACCAGGTACAGCATCGCCGCGCCCCATCCCCCCGCCACGCGTTCGGCGAGCGCATCCACTCGGGGAAGGCGTCCCACGGGCACGCCCAGCAGCGAGCGCAGGTCCTGTGGCAGCACGTTGGCCACCACGTGCCGCGCGAGCAGTTCGCCCCGCCGCGCCGTCACCCGCCAGCCTCCGTCCACGGGCGTCAACGCGCGCACGCGGTTGGCCATCAGCACGTCGCCGCTCCGGGCCTGGATCGCCTTCGCGAGCGCCGTCGCCAACCGGCCAATGCCCCCGCGCACGTGCCCCGTGCCCCGCCAGTAGTAGTCCATCGCCGCGAACGCGAAGGGCGCCTCCGCTTCCTCGGCGGAACACTGCACGGTGATCTGACAGAGCGCGTCCAGGTAGATGCGCAGCGGCGTGAAGTGCTGGAGCCCGTGGTGTTTCAGCACCGCGCCCAGCGGACGCCCCAGCCAGCGCGTCAGCGGCGCGTACGTCCATGCGCGTCCCGCGTGCCGCAGCAGGGACGTCACGCTCAACGGTGGCAACAGGTCCGGGTCATCGAACAGCGGCCACAGCGCGTTGGCCGCCCTCGCCTGGAGTTCGAAGAAGCGCCGCAGGGCCTCCACCGGCGCGCCCGGCATCGAGCAGAACGCATCGATGAGCCGCGCGCGGTCCCGGTGCACTGGCAGCCGCAGCCCGGGGGCTCGCATCTCCACCAGCGGATCCACCCAGTCGACCGTGACATCCAGCGAGTGCTCGCGGATCCACCGGCCGAAGAGCTGATGCGCGTCGAAGCCGGAGAACAGCGTGGCGCCGGATTCGAAGCCGTAGCCTCCTCGGCGGAAGGTGCTCGCACAGCCGCCCGGATAGTTGAGCCCTTCGCAGAGCGCCACGCGCGCGCCCCGGCGACACAACTCCAGCGCGGTGGCCAGTCCACCGAAGCCCGCGCCCACCACCACCGCGTCGTACCAGGTGTCCGGCATCGCTCAGCAAAAAGGGACCGGCACCGGAAGCGGGCCGGGGGAGGCCCGCTCCATCCGGTGCCGGTATCGCGCACATGGCCAGGCGCGACGGGAAGTTCCTAACGGGCGCGCTTTCCCACCGCGAACCTTTTCCCCTGCCCCCAGGGGGCAGGCGTCCAGGCGCTTTCACTGGCGGACACCCGGGGCCTACCGGGGCATCTTGAGGTTGATGTTGAACGTGTACGACACGTTCACCGGGCGGCCCTGGAACATCAGCGGCTGATACTGCCGCGAGGAGAGCGCGGACAGCACGGCGTCATTCATGTGCGGCAGGCCCTTGAGGATGCGGCAGTCGCGCACACGCCCTTCCTCGGTGATGACGCACTTCGCGACGATCGTGCCTTCCACTCCCGCCAACTGCGCCTCTCGCGTGTAGCCGAGCGGCGCCCCGCTCCTCATCACCGGCGGAGACATGCCGCTCCCGAAGACGAGCACCTGCGTGCCGGTGGCTTCCTGGGGCGGGATGTTCGGCACGTAGGGGAGTCCGATGGGACTGGTGCTGTCCGGATCCCCGTCCGGGTGACCCACCGGCTCATCGGAGCCCGGCCCCTCCGTGGGGTCCGTGGTCGTCGCGGTCGCCACCGTCGTCGGCTCCGGATCCGGCTTCGGTTCCGGCAGGGTGGTGGGCATCGGCTTCGCGGTGCGAGGGATGCGGTCGGCGCGCGGCTTGGGCTTCGGGGCCACCGGGGTAACGGCAGCCGGCTTCGGCTGCGTGGCCTGCTGCACGCCCTTGCGGATGGCGGGTGGCCGGAACGTGAGCACCGGCTCGTCCTTGATGGGCTCCTCCGGCTGACGGCCGGAGATGAAGACCACCAGGCCCAGGAGCCCCACGTGCACGCCGATGGACAACCATGCGCCCGTACCGAACCGTTCCGAGCGCAACCCCCGCCGTTCGATGACCGACTCAAACATCTGCCCGCCTCCTGGTTGGGGCGAACGCTCCAGGCGTCCCGTCCCCACAAGAAGCAACCTACGGAGTCGCGCCCCCCGAAGGGCCGCCAGGGCTCCATGTGTTCGTCATGGTTGTGTCATGACGAAGAGGCACCCGGGACCTCCATGCGGTAGCCCACGCCGCGCAGCGTGTGGATGGTGAAGCCAGACACGCTCGTCCACCCGAGCTTCTTCTTCAGGTTGGACACGAAGTTGTCCACCGTGCGCGGATCCACGATGACGTCGCGGCCCCACACCGCGTCCAGGATTTCGCCCCGGGGCAAAGCGCGGTCCCGGTGGCGCAAGAGGAACGCCAGGAGGTCGAACTCCGTGCGCGTCAGGTCCACCTCGCCGCCGTCCGAGCGCAGCACCGCCCTGCGGCCCAGATCCAACGTGAAGGCGCCGAACGTCATCACCTGCGGCGGCGCCGTGCCGGCCCTTCGCACGAGCGCCCGCACGCGCGCGAGCAGCTCCCGGAGCCGGTAGGGCTTGGTGAGGTAGTCCTGCGCGCCCGCCTCGAAGCCGCGCACCAGGTCGTCCTCCAGCGAGCGCGCGGTGAGCATCATCACCATGCTCTTGACGCCTTCGGAGCGAAGCCGGCGGCAGAGGCTGTAGCCGTCCTCGCCCGGCAGCATCACGTCCAGGATGAGCAGGTCGAACGCACGCCCCTGGAGCAGCGGCCCCGCGTCCTTCGCCGACGCGGCGTCCGTCACGTCGTAGCCCTCGTCGCGCAGGTTGTCGCGCAGGCCCAGGCGCAGGTTGGCGTCGTCCTCGACGATGAGGATGGAGGGGC
Source organism: Corallococcus sp. bb12-1 (assembly GCF_026626765.1). Lineage (NCBI taxonomy): Bacteria > Pseudomonadati > Myxococcota > Myxococcia > Myxococcales > Myxococcaceae > Corallococcus > Corallococcus sp. bb12-1. The sequence continues at coordinate 535,360 of NZ_JAPNJZ010000024.1, forward strand.
GGGTGGAGGGGGGCTGCGTCGTCGTCATCGGCGCGTCTCGGGAAAGGTCAGCGCGAAGGTGGTGCCTTCCGGGCTGGAGGAGGCGATCTGGATGCTGCCCTGGTGCAGGCCCATGATTCTGCGGCACAGCGCGAGCCCCAGGCCACTGCCGTGCACTTCGGGCCCCGCGGTGGTCAGCCGGTAGAAGTCGTCGAAGACGCGCTCCCACTCCTCCGGCGGGATGCCCAGGCCGTTGTCGCTGAAGAGCACCGTGGCGCCAAAGCCCGGCTGGGGGTACGCGCGCACGGTGAGCACCACCGGGCTGCGCTGGTTGTAGAGACACGCGTTGCGGCCCAGGTTGGCGAACAGCATCCGCACGAGCGACGCATCCACGTCCAGCTCCACGTCGTCCACCTCCGAGCGCAACTCCACCGGCACCTGCACCGCGTCCAGCAAGTCATCGCGCAGCGTGCCCACCGCCTCCTCCAGCCGCACGCGCGAAGGCCGCAGGGCCCATCTCCCCTTGTCGATGCGGTTGAACGACAGGATGTTCTCCACCAGGAAGTGGAGCCCCTCGGCCGCGCGCACGATGCGGGTGGGGTAGTCCCCGGCCTCCGGGCTCTTGCCCAGCCTGCGCTCCAGCGTCTCGCCCAGCAGGCGGATGGACGCCAGCGGCGTGCGCAGCTCGTGGGAGACGGTGGAGACGAAGTCGCTCTTCAGCTCCACGAAGCGGTACTTGCGCTGCTGGGCCACCACCGCCAGCGCCGCGATGGCCGACGCGAGCGCGCCGCACACCGCCACCAGCAGCGTCTTCAGGCCGTAGCGCGCCTCAATGTCCGCCTCCGCCTTCGCCCAGCCGGGCATGGCCACGTCCAGCCCGGGCTCCGACAGCGGCCGCACCACGTCCGCGGGCCGCAGGCGCACCTGGCTGTCCTTCAGGAGCAGGCCGCGCGCGCGCAGGTCCTTCGTCAGGTCCGCGAGCAGCCCGGTCATGTCCACGGCAAGCCCCCGCACCTGTTCGGTCCCCGGCTCCACGTACCACTGCTCGCCGATGAGCGACGGCCCCCGCAGGGAGTCCGGGAACACCAGCGCGCCGGCGCCGGCTTCCCCCACGCGGGCCTGGAACGCGTCGCTGGGCTCCCCCAACTCGCGGCTCAGCGCCACGATGCGCTCCTGGAGGAAGTCGAAGTCGGCCCGGGTGAGCTTGGGGCGCGCGCGCAGGAGGTCCCGTTGCAGGCCCGCGCCCCGGGCCATGCCGCCCAGCTCCTCGGCAAGGCCCTCGCCCACCAGCGCGCGGATGAGCGGCGGGGTCTCCTCCCCGCGTCGCAGGTGCTCCACCGCGAGCAGCATGAAGGGCAGCTCCTGCTCGGTCGGCAGGGGATGCGCCGCGTGGTAGCGCAGCAGCGCCTCCACCGCCGCGCTGATGCGCGCGTCGCTCCGGGTGGCCATCGCGGCATCCACCGCGCGCAGCCGCGCCAGCCGCTCCTGCCAGGGGGCCGGGGCTTCACCGTCCTCCAGGGCCTGCACCAGCTTCTCGTAGGCGTCCTTCGCGGGGGTGGCCATGCCATCCCGGGGCCAGTCCACGCGCGGCAGGAACTGGTGGCCGCGAAACAGCAGGTAGTAGCCCTCGGCGGGCTGGAGCGGATCCCCCATGGCCGCGTTCAGCGCGGGCAGGTGCTCCTTCATCCGTTGATCCAGCGCGGTGCGCAGCGCCTCCGCCGCGAGCAGCTCCAGGGCCGCGCTGCGGGAATTCACCTGGGCGCGGGCGTCCTCGCGCTCCTGGGTGAAGATGCGCTGGAGGGTCACCAGCCCCCATCCGAGGGCCAGCAGTCCACAACCCAGGGCGAGCAATGTGGGGAGGAGTCGGCGCAGCATTCGCGTCCGTCGGGACTGTAGCAGTGTCGCACCGGAATCCAGGCCACGCGTCCAGAAGATGAATAAATAGGGGAAGACCCGCGTCCCCTCCGGGGTCTGGAGATCGGAGACGAAGTCATGAGTTCTCGATGGTTGGTCTGTTTGATTGTCGGCCTGGCCTCCCAGGGGGCGTACGCGCAGACCGCACCGGTCGCCGCGGACGACTGGGGGGATGATGCGTACGTCGAGCAGCCCAACGCGGACGAGTCCGGGCCCATCGCGCCGACCGCTCCCCCTGACATGCCCTCCGAGACGCCGACCGCCCGGCCGTACGCCGGCGCGGTGTGGACGTCCGGCCACTGGTACTGGGATGGCGACCAGTGGCTCTTCAAGTCCGGCGGCTGGGTGGAGCGCATGCCCGGCTACCAGTACGTCAACGGCTACTGGGCCGAGGACGGCGACGTGTGGCGGTGGATCTCCGGCGGTTGGGCCCAGCAGGGGTCCGAGGACGTGGAGATCCCCGTGGAGGTCGCCAGCGAGGACGTGACGGCCACCCAGGCGCCTCCGCCCCTGCGCGTAGAGGTTCAGTCCGCGGCGCCGGCCCCAGACTACACGTGGGCGCCGGGCTACTGGTACTGGGGCGACAACGGCTACGAGTGGGTGGATGGCTCGTGGATGGAGCCGCCGCGTCCGGGCCTCGTGTTCGTGTCACCGTACTGGACCCACCGGGGCTCGTCGTGGGTGTTCAGCGGTGGCGGCTGGGCGTCGCGCGGCTCGGTCCGCGTCATCGTTCCGGTGTACCGCCACGCGCACATCGCCTTCTCCTTCGGTCGTCCCAATCCGTTCCTGCGCACCTGGTACCGCTACCCGGGCGTGTCGTGGCGCTACTACGGCTACGGCTACAACCGGTATCACCATGACCGCTACCGCCCGGGCCACTACGGCCGGCCGAATGGCTACGGGTACGGGCGTCCGGGCTACAACGGCGGCTACCGCTCGCATGATGCGTCGCCGGGTCCGCGCTACAACGGCCGCAATGACGGTCGTCCCGGCAACGGTGGCCGTCACCAGCAGTCCGGTGGCAACTCCGGGGGCGGGCGTCCTTCGAATGGCGGCGGCTGGAACTCCGGTCCCCGTTCGCCTCCGGGCGGCAATGGTTCCGGCGCGCGTCCTCCGTCCAGCAGCGGCTCCAGTGGTTGGGGTGGCGGCTCCGGTGGTGGGCGTCCTTCGAGCAGCGGCAACTCCAGCGGCGTTCATCAGACGAACGGCGGCGGCTCCGGTGGCGGACGTCCTTCGGGCAGCGGTAGCTCCGGAAGCGTGAAGCCGTCCAAGGGTGACTCCGGTGGCGGTTGGGGCGGCGGCTCCGGCGGCGGGCGTCCTTCGAGCAGCGGCAGCTCCGGGAGCGTGAAGCCGTCGAGCGGCGGGTCCGGTGGCGGTTGGGGCGGCGGCTCCAGCAGCGGCCGTCCGTCGGGTGGTGGCGCCAGCCGTCCGTCGGGCGGCAGCTCTTCCAGCAGTTGGAGCGGTGGTGGCTCCGGCGTCCACTCGTCCGGCGGTGCGGCTTCCAGCGGCCGTGGCTCGGGTGGCCGCGGCTCCGGTGGTGGCGGTGGCCGCTCCAGTGGCGGCTCCCACGGGAGCGGCGGTGGCGGCTGGGGCGGTGGCGGTCACCGCTGAGGACGTCCGATGGGCCGGGTCAGACCTCGACCTGGCCCATCAACCACGCTTCCAGTTCGCCCAGCTCCCGCTCCTGCGCAGGGTGGCGGGAGCGGGCCTCGGCCACGGCCTGCCGCATCCCATCGCGGCTGTGCGGCTTGCCGACCAGCGCCGCCTGCAGGTCCTGCACGAGGTCCGGGTAGAGCGCATCCGAGAAGACCTGCGCGCGGGTGACATGTCCGTTCTCCGCGTCGACGTGGACCTCGAAGAAGCCCCAGGACAGGTACTCCACCATCTGGTGGTTGAAGCGGGGCGCGTTGCCGAAGCGCCAATCCCACGACGCGTAGTGGTCGAAGGTGCGCTTGAGCGACGGCTGGCTTTCGAGGAACGACGGCTCCAGCAGCTCTGGTTCCGCCGTCGCCCCGTGGAAGTCGCAGAACGCGCCGATCATCGCCTTCACCAGCGCCTCATGTGAGGCCTCCGGCTGGAGGTCGCGGATGTTCATCACGCGCGAGCGCACCGACGCGCTGCCCTTGGACTCCAGCTTCTTCGGGTGCGGCGTGAGGTAGTTGGACAGCCGCGTGAGGTCCGCGCCGATGAGGAACGTGCCGTGGTGGAAGGCGCGGTCCTTCGTCTCGCGGTACGCGCTGCCGCTGATCTTCCGGGGCCCGTCCTCCAGCGGAATCACCAGGTCGTTGCGTCCGGACGCCTGCGCCTTCACGCCCAGGCGCGACAGCGCGTCCAGGAGGATCGTGATGTTGGCCGTCTTGTTGTAGCCCTCCTTGGCGGACAGGAAGGTGAAGCAGGTGTTGCCCAGGTCGTGGAACACCGCGCCGCCGCCGCTGGTGCGCCGCGCGAGGAAGACCTTGTCCTCCTCCATACGCGTGAGGTTGCACTCGGACCAGGGGTTCTGGTTGCGCCCGATGACGACCGTGTTGTCGTTGCGCCACAGGAAGAGCGTCTGCGCGCTGGGGTCCAGCTCGCGGAAGATCCAGTCCTCGGTCGCGAGGTTGAACCAGGGGTTGTACGTCTCCGACAGGAGGATGCGGACGCGAGGTGCTTGAGACATGGGCGCGAGCATAACCGTGGGCCCGCCGTCCTCCAGGGGACATCCGCCAGGGCCCGAGGGCGATGGCCTCCCGGGACGTGGCCCCGGACAATCGCCTCCAGTCGGGGTGCGCGGGCGGTGTGCGCACCGGGAGGGCCGACCATGCGCGGAGCGTATTCCCTGTCACGTCCCCGGGCGGACGGGCCGGTGGTGCTGTGGGGTGGAGCACTGCCGTCCGGGAGCCTCAAGTACCTCACCTTCTCGCGCTACCTGGCCGCGCTGCCGCCGGGCTCGCGCGGACTGGTGGAGCTGTCCGGTGGGTCGAGCGCGCTGGCGCTGGACGTCCTGGGCCGCGAACGGGGCCTGCCCACGGTGGCGCTGACGGACGCGGCGGGGGAGGCGTACCTCCGGGCCCACGGCTTCCAGGGACAGGTGCGCCACGCGGACTCCATCGCGAAGCTGTGGGAGCACGCGCTGGCGTATGAGCGCGAGGGTTGGTGCTGGCCCCGGCAGCTCACCAACGCCGCGATGGTGGCGTGCGTGGAGTCCTGGGCGTCGGCCCTGAGGGCGCACGTGCGCGAGCGCTTCCCGAAGGTGCGGCGCGTGGTGTGCGGCTTCGGCACGGGCGCGACGCTGGTGGGCCTGACGCGCGTCTTCTCCACCGGAGGCTTCACCGTCACCGGCCTGCAACCCGCGCCGGGCCGGCCCCTGCCGGGCTGGCGCACGTGGGCCCACCAGAACCTGGGCCCGGAGGACCTCTTCTTCGCGCACCACCAGCGCGTCCCGTTGGACACGGCGGCCCCTGCGTCCGACGGCTTCACCGCGCTCATGGACTGGGCCCGGCGGCAGGCCCGGCCCGAAGAGGTGCTCGTCATCGCGCACAACGCCCGTGAGCAGGTGCCCGCGTACGTCGCCGCCACCTCCGCGCAGGCCTGAGCGGTGCGCTATCCGTGCAGGGCGCGCAGCCGGGCCTCCACGGCGGCCACCCCTTCGCGCGGAAAGGCGGGCACGTGGGACAGCTCGCGCGCGGCGAACTGGAGCAGCGCCCGCGCGAGCCCCGGCGAGTCCCCCTCCTGGGCGCGGGCCAGCTCCCGTCCCAGTGACGGGTACACCCGCTCCACGCGCCGCAGTGGATCCAACCCATCCAGCACCGAAGCCTCCGACGCGGGGACATGGCGGGCCAGCAGCAGGCAGAACAGGCGCACCGCCTCATCGAGCCGAGACCGTCCGCTGAGCACCTCGCCCCGCGCGTGGCGCCCCAGGCCCACCAGCACCTGCGTGAGCCATTGCCCGAATAACCACGCATCATCCGGCGCCGTCTGTTGAAGCTCCCGCGCGGTGGCCTGTGCACGCTCTTCCATGCGCGCGGCCACGTCGCCCCGGTCCAACAACACGCGGTAGCGGTTGACGCGGGCCCAGGACAGTTCCTCCAGATCGAACACCGCGAACTCCAGCAGGTGTCCGTCGCGGTAGACGACCTTCACGCCGTGCGCCGTCTCACGGAAGGCGTGTGAAACCTCCTCCGCGCGCGGCAACCATCCACGCTCCTGTCTCAATGTTTCAGCGTGTCCGGGCTGCGCGATGACGAAGAAGTCATGATCGCTGAAGTCATCCGGCAGGTAGTCCCGCGCCGCCATCGAACCCAGCGCCACGAGCCCCCGGAAACGACCGTCCGCGTCAGCCCTGCGCGTCAACTCCGTGGTGAAGCCCTGGTAGGCGTCGGCGTCCATCGTGCGCTCCTCGAGAAGGCCCTCGCATGATGCCAGCTCAACGCAGGGCGTTGGAATGATGATGCGATGCGTTGGATTGAGATGGCGCAATGCGTCTCAAGTCACAATGCGATGCGTCGTAGAGGGAAGGAGGACAACCCCCGGCGTCTGGCCTGACCCAGATCTGACACGCTTTGCGGCTAAATCAGGGGCTGGCTTGCTTTTTATCAGTGTCTCGCTTTATGGGCTGATTCGCGGGTCAATCCCTCTGGTCGGCCCGCCCTCCCACCAGGAGCCTGTATGCGAAACGCTGTCCGGACCCTCGTTCTGACCGTCGCAGTTCTTGCCCTCTGGGCGCAGCCTGCCCGCGCCGCGGATACGTACACGCAGACGAAGTACCCCATCGTGCTCGCGCACGGCATGGCGGGTTTTGACTCGTTGTTTGGCGTGCTCGACTACTTCTACGGCATCGAATCCAACCTGACGTCGGGCGGCGCGAAGGTCTACATCACGCACGTTCCGCAGTTCAACACGAGCGAGGCGCGCGGTGAGGCGCTGCTCGCGCAGGTGCAGAACGTGCTCGCGCGCTCCGGCGCGAAGAAGGTGAACCTCATCGGTCACAGCCACGGCGGTCTCGACGTGCGCTACGTGGCGGCCGTGCGGCCGGACCTGGTCGCGTCGGTGACGACGGTGGGCACGCCGCACAAGGGCGCGGAGCTGGCCACCTACCTGCGCGGGAACCTGAAGGGCGGCTCGTTCACGGAGAGCGTGCTGGCGTACTTCGCGAACAACCTGGGCACGGTGCTGGGCCTGCTGTCCGGCCACACGCAGCCCCAGGACGCGATTGCCGCGCTGGCGGCCCTGTCCTCGTCGGGCGCGGCCACGTACAACGCGAAGTTCCCGGCGGGTCTGCCCACCTCCTCGTGCGGCACCGGCGCGGCGACGGGCACCCAGGGCCAGCGCTACTACTCCTGGTCCGGCACGGATCCCTTCACCAACGTCTTCGACGTGTCCGACTACGCGATGAAGCTGTCGTCGTTCTTCTACAACGAGTCCAACGACGGCCTCGTGGGCCGCTGCAGCTCGCGCTTCGGCACGGTGATCCGTGACAACTACGACATGAACCACCTGGACGAAGTGAACCAGGTGCTCGGCCTCACGGCGTTCTTCACCGACCCGAAGTCCGTCTTCCGCACCCAGGCGAACCGCCTGAAGACCGCGGGCCTGTAGTCCAGGAGCATCCCGCCATGAAGAGCCGCGCCGTCATGCTCGTGGTCGTGCTGTGCGCCCTCTTGGGTGCCGGCGTCTTCTCGTGGTGGAAGGTCCGGGCAGAGGACGCGCCCGGACCCGTGGTACCGCCGTCCTCTGTTTCCGTCGCCCAGGCCTCCGGCCCGCGTGCGACGCCCGCCTCAGCGCCCGCTGCCGCTGTCCCGACGGCGCAGTCCCCCGGGGACACCCTGCCGCCGCTGCCGGGCTCGCTCCATGACACCGAGGAGGATGGCTCCGTCTTCGTGGATGCGTCCGGGCATCTGGTGCCGAACCCGGACCTGCTGCGCTTCTTCAACTACTACCTGTCCGCGACGGGCGAGGAGTCCCCGGCGGTGATCCGCGAGCGCATCCTCGCGTCGTTGCGCGCGAAGAAGCTGCCTCCCGCCGCCATGGACGAAGCGGTGCAGGTGCTGGACGACTACCTGGCCTACCTTGAAGCGGCCCGGTCGCTGGGACGGACACCGTCCGCCGCCACGATGGACACCGCCGAGCGCCTGGAGGCCCTGCGCAAGCTGCGCCGCGAGCACCTGGGCGGCAGCGCCGACGGCATGTTCGGCCAGGAGGAGGCCGTGGACGCGGTGGCCGTGGAGCGGCTGAAGCTCCAGAAGGACGCGTCGCTGACGGCCGAGGAGCGCGAGAAGCGCATCGCCGCGCTGGAGGAGCGCCTTCCTCCGGCGGTGCGCCAGAGCCGCGAGGAGGCCGCGCGTCCGCTGCGACAGATGGCGGTGGAGCAGGAACTGGTCGCCAGTGGCGCGACGCCGGAGGACCTGCGCCAGCACCGGCTGTCCACCGTGGGGCCGGAGGCCACCAACCGGTTGGAGGCATTGGATCAGGAGCGTGCCCAGTGGAAGCAGCGGCTGGCGGACTTCCGCGCGAAGCGCGAGGCGCTGGGCCGCACCCAGACGGATCCGGCCCTGCGTCAGGCCGCCGTGCAGCGGCTGCTCTTCGACTCGTTCACCCCGGAGGAGCGCCTCCGCGTGGAGGCCGCGGACTCCATCGAAGCGGCCTCCGGGGGCGGGTGAAGCTTGGGCTTCAGCCAATCTTGAACGGCTTGAGCTCGGAGACCTCTTCGAGCAGCAGCGGCTGCGCGTGCAGGTACGCGGTGGTGCGGCGCTTCTGGTCGATGTCGTCGAACACGCGCTGGATCTGCTGCGGCGTGAGGCCCATCTCCGGGGAGGCCTCCTCGGGCGTGACGCCGTGGTTCTTCGCCCAGAGGATGAGATCCAACTGGGAGTAGTGCACGGAGAAGTAGAAGTCCTCCTGCGACTGCTCCAGGCTGAACGTGTCCGTGGTGGGCTCGCGGTTGAGGATGCCGTCGATGACGCCCAGGTGCCGCGCCAGCTTGTACGTCTGCGTCTTGTAGAGGCTGGCGATGGGCTTCACGTCCGCGGCGCCGTCGCCCAGCTTCACGAAGAAGCCCTGGTCATACTCCAGGCGGTTGGGCGTGCCGGAGGCGGCGTAGTTCAGCCGGTCCGCGTGGAAGTACTCCATCATCTTGCGCACGCGCTGCTTGAAGTTGGTGGCGGCGACAATCTGGACGTAGGCCTGCGGCGTGAGGCGGAAGCGCTGCTCCTGCCCGTCCACCTGCACCACCACGTAGAAGACATTGAGGGCGTCCGTGTTGAGCCGGTCGCCGTGCATGACGATCTTCCACTTCATGTCCGGCTGGAAGTCGGGGAACACGGAGCGCACCGCCGCGTCGCGCTGCGAGTAGCACCCGGCGGCCTCCAGCACGGGCGCGATGTCATGCAGCGTGTGCTGGATGCCCAGCTTCTCGCAGAGCTCGCGGCCCAGCTTGGAGGACAGCCCGCTGGAGTCGCGCTCCGGCAGCAGGATGCCGAAGACTCGGTCCGGGCCCAGCGCGCGCACGGCGAGCGCCGCGACGCACGCGGAGTCGATGCCGCCGGAGACGGCGACGACGAGCCCGCGCTTGCGCAGCTTCTTGAGCACGGCCTCCTTGAGCCCGGCCGACAGCGACGCGGCCTTGGCCTCCCAGTCCAGTTCCAGCACCTGCTTGGAGAACTTCATCGTCACGACCTCGATTCAGGGGAAGAAAGTGAAGACAGCACGCGCGTGCGCAGGTCGGCCTTGAGCACCTTGCCGGTGGGCCCGCGCGGGAGCGCTTCGGTGAAAAGCACGTGGCGAGGCACCTTGTGGGCGGGCAGGGACTCGCGGCAGAAGCGGCGCAGGTCGTCCTCCTTCGGCGTGGCGCCCGGCTTGAGCACCACCGCCGCGCACGCCGCCTCGCCGCCCAGGTCGTCCGGCACGCCCACCACCGCGACCTCCAGCACCGCCGGGTGGCGCGCGAGCACGTGCTCCATCTCCGCGGGGCTCACCCGGTGGCCGCCGACCTTGAGGATCTCCTTCGCGCGGCCCACGAGGAAGAAGAAGCCGTCCGCGTCGCGCCACGCGAGGTCGCCGGTCCACAGCCAGCCGTCGTGGAGGATGGCGGCGGTGTCCTCGGGAGCGTTGAGGTAGCCGGACGTCACGTTCGCGCCCCTGGCCACGAGCTGGCCCACCTCTCCATCCGCGAGGGGTGTGCCGTCGTCCGCGACCACCGCCAGCGTCACGCCGGGGATGCCCTGGCCGATGGAGCCCGCCTTGTCGGTGGCGCGCGAGGGCGGCAGGTAGCTCAGCCGCGCGGTGGCCTCCGTCTGGCCGTACATCACGAAGAGCTCCGCGGGGTGGAAGGACTCGCGCGTCCATCGCACCGTGTCCGGGGACATGCCTCCGCCGGCCTGGGTGAGGTAGCGCAGAGGGAGCTTCGACAGGGATTCAGGAGCGGCCTGTCGGCGCAGCAGTTCGAAGGTGAGGGGCACGCCCGCGAAGCCGGTGCACGCCTCGGTGGCCATGGCCTCCAGCACGACCTGCGGGTACATGAAGCGCGGATCCAGGAACACGGAGCCGCCCGCGAGCAGGTGCGTCTGGAGCACGCTCTTCCCGTAGCAGTAGTGCAGGGGAAGGATGAGCATGGCGCGGTCGCGCGCCGTCAGGCACAGGTACTCCACGATGGAGCGCGTGTTCGCCGCGATGTTGGCGAACGTCTGGACGACGCCCCGTGGCGTGCCGGTGCTGCCGGACGTGTAGACGATGGACGCGGGCGCCTCCGGAGCCAGGGAGGGCAGGGCGGTCAGGGGGGCGGAGATGACATCTGGATCCACCGCGCCGTCCTCCTGCAACCACGTGGACGTCGCGGGCGTCAGCAGGCCGCGCAGGCGCTCCGGGGGACGGGAGCCGTGCACCACGAAGAAGTGGGTGAGGGAGGCGCGGCCCGTCCAACGACGAGCGTCCTGGCCGAAGATGACCGCGTGCCGCGCACCCGTCTGCGCGAGGATGCCATCCAGCGAGTCGGCGCCCGTCTCACGGTCCAGCTCCACCGCGCACGCGCCCAACGCCTGGACCGCGAGCGCCGCGACCGCCGTCGCGCAACCCAGGGGCAGGGCGATGAGCACGCGCGCCCCGGGTTCAACACCTGCGTCGCGCAGGTGTCCCGCGAGCGTCAGCATGCGTGTTTCGAGCTGTGCGTAGGTGAGCCGGGCCCACGGTGAGTCCACCGCCGGAGCGTCGGGCGTCGCCTGCGCGTGGGTGCGCACCCAGGCGGGTGCGGTGTCCGCGTGGGGACTCACGCGGCCTCCAACCGCACCGCGTCCACATCCGCCTGCGGCACCGCGCGCGGGGTGAGGAAGTGATGCGCGAGCAGCTGCGTGGATGCCACGGCGAACAGGGCCATGGTGTCCGCTTCGCTCTCCGCGGAGTTCGGCGCGCGCAGCTTCGCCACCAGCCGCTCCACCTTGCGCGCATCGAAGACGCCCGTGGTGGCCACCGCTTCCGGTGCGAGCAATTCGCGCGCCCAGGCAGGAGCCTCCGGACCCACCAGCGCGCCCGCGATGGGAGCGCGATAGGGGAACTTGCTGCGCTCCAGGATGGAGGTGGGCACCCTTCCTTTCGAGTAGCGCTTGAGCAGGTGCTTCTCATCCAGGCCCCGCAGGCGCAGTTGCTCCGGCACGCGCGCGGCGAACTCCATCACGCCCGTGTCCAGGAACGGGAAGCGCCCCTCCACCGCGTTGCCCAGCAGCATGCGGTCGCCCTGCGCGGACAGCAGGTAGCCCGACAGCAGCGTGCGCGCCTCCAGGTACTGCGCCCGCGCCAGCGGACGCCACCCGGCCACGGCCTTCGGCACGGACGCGAGCACCGACGCCACCGGATCCTCGTCCGCCACCCGAGCGGCGAACTCTGGCGCGAGGAAGCGCAGGATGCGCCCACTGTTGCCCCACCGCACCAGGTGCGAGAACGCCAGCGCGTCCGGTGTCTCCAGCCCCTGGCCGAAGAACTCACGCAAGAGCTCCACGTTCTGCTGGCTCACAGCCAGCGTGGGGTAGAGCTTGCGCAGGAGCATCGGCCGATACTTCGAGTCCGGCTGGCGCGCCCAGAACTGGCGCACCTTCGTCTCCTTGAACAGGTCGTAGCCGAGGAACATCTCGTCCGACCCTTCACCCGTCAGCACCACCTTGATGCCGTGGTCGCGCACCCAGCCACTCAGCCGCAGGAAGGGCGCGGGCGCGGAGCGCATCATCGCCTGCTCGGCGTGGAAGATGACGCCCGGCACCAGCGCGCCAATGTCCCCGTCGCGCATCTCCACCACGCGGTGCTCGGTGCGCAGTTGCTCCGCGACCGTCGCCTGGTGCGTGCGCTCGTCGAACCGCGCGTGCGCGAAGCCCACGGAGAAGGTGCGCAGCGTGCCGCCCAGTTGCTCCTGCGCCAGCGCGCACAGCAGGCTCGAATCCAGTCCGCCCGACAGGTACGCCGCCACCGGCACGTCCGCGCGCAACCGCAGCCGCACCGCGCGATCCAACACCGCACCCAGCTCCTCCAGAAGGCGGGGCGCGTCCGGCGCATCCGGCGTCACGCCGAAGTCCAGGTCCCAGTAGCGCTGGAGCGTCAGCAGGCCGTCCTGCCACTTCGCGGTGTGCGCGGGCGGCAGCAGCGACACGCCCTCGAACGACGTGCGCGGCGCCACGGGCGCCCAGAGCTGGAAGGTCTGCTTGAGGCCCCGGGCATCCAGCGCGGGGGCGACGAGGCCGCTCGCGAAGAGCGCCTTCGCCTCCGACGCGAAGGCCAACTGGCCCCCGGGCAGCGTCGCGTAGAACAGCGGGCAGATGCCCACCCGGTCGCGCGACATCCACAGCGTGCGGTCGCGTGGATCCCACAGCGCGAAGGCCCATTGGCCCTCGAAGCGGCGCACGCAGTCGATGCCCCACGTGAGGAAGGCCGCGAGGATGACCTCCGTGTCGGAGCGCGTGCGGAAGGCATACGCGCCGGACAGCTGCTCGCGCAGCTCCACGTGGTTGAAGATTTCGCCGTTGAAGACGACGGTGAGGCCCGTGGCCTCGTCGCGCATCGGCTGGTGGCCGGAGGCGAGGTCCACGATGGACAACCGCGCGTGTCCCAGCGCGGCGCCGTCCAGCAGCAGGGCCCGCTGCGCGTCCGGGCCCCGGTGCTTGATGCTGGCGGTCATGCGGCGCAGCCGGTCGGCGTGGAGTGCCGGAGCCGTGTCCCCGCCCGCCGCGAAGGTGAAGCCCGCGATGCCGCACATGGTGGGCTCAGCTCGCCTTCGACAGCGCCTGCTTGCGACCCACGAACGCCACCACGCGCGTGAGCGAGTCCAGGTTCTCCGGCACCAGCTCCTTGTCGTCCAGCTTGATGTGGAACTCCGACTCGATGAAGGCCACCAGCTCCATCATGCCGGTGGAGTCGATGAGGCCCTTGCGCAGGAAGGAGTCGTCGTCGCCGAACTCGTCCACGAAGAAGGTGTCGACGATGAAGGTGCGGAGGGTGTCGCGCGTGCTCATGGAGTGGATCCTGTCTGGCGATGGGGTGTGGAAAGGCGGCTATGGGAACAACGCACCCGGCGCGCTTTGCTTTGAGCACCGGGTGGCGAAGAAGGACGGGGCGCCCTCAGGTGCCGGTGGCTTCGCGGGCCACCAGGTCCAGGGTCATGCTGCGCGCCGGGTTGCCCATGGCGAGCGAGTCCGGGGGCACGTCCTGCGAAACGATGCTGCCGGCGGACACCACCGACCGCGCGCCAATGCGCACGCCCGGCAGCAGGATGGCGCCGTGGGCCACCCACACGTCGTCCTCGATGATGATGGGTGCGATACGCTGGCCGTCCCGGTCGCTCACGCGCACGAACGACGCGAACATGCACCGGGCGCCAATCTGCACCGACTCCCAAGCCTCCAGCGACACGCCGTAGTTGAACTGGGTCTCCGCGCCCACGAGCAGCCGAGCGCCCGAATAGCAGACCACCGACGTGGGCAGCATGCCGCCCAGGAACGTCAGCTTGTCGCCCAGCTCCGCGTGCCCCTCGTTGCGCGCCGTCACCGGCCCGTACGCCGCCACGCCCTGGCCCAGGCGGAAGGCGCGGAAGAGCCACCGGGCCCGCGCGACGCCCACGGCACGCTCCGCGCGGGGCAGCACCTCCGTGCGCACCATCTGGAGGCCCGCGCGCACCACCTGCGCGGCCTCCGCCGTGGAAGGCAGCACGGGCCTCATCGCGCCACCTCGCGCCGCAGCGCCCGCGCAGGGGAGCCGCCCACCGACACGCCCGCGGGAATGCGGCGGGAGATGACCGTCCCCGACGCCACGCTCGCGCCCTTCTGGAGGTGCGTGCCCGGCAGCAGGATGGCGCGGCTGCCCACCGTGACGCCTTCCTCCACCACCAGCGGCGTCGACTTGGGCCGCTCGTGCCGGTTGCCGCGCAGCGGGTGGTACATGTTGTCCAGGAGCTTGCACCACATGCCCAGGTGGCTTCGCGCGCCCACCACCACGTAGGACTGCGCTTCGATGGAGCTGCCTCCTTCGATGGTCACGTCATCTTCAATCACGATGCGAGCCCCCCGCTGCGCATGCAATTCAATGGGCGCCAGCCGCGCGTCGAACACCACGCGGTGGCCTACCTCGACTTCACCCTCGCCGTGAATCCAGACGCGCCCCCAGACGGTGGGAATCGCTCCCACCTTCTTGCAACGGCGCAATTTCAGACGCGCGACGGTCGGCCCCAGGCCGAGCATCATCATCAAGGGAATGCGCATATGTCAGGGATTGGCCTTCGCGGCGGCCGGGGCCTCACGCGAGGCTTCCGGCAGGGCGCCGAGGAAGGTGATGAACGCGGAGGCCACCCGCGCCTGTCCCTGGGCATTGAGATGGCCGCCGTCGTCCGAGTACGCGGGCACCATCGCCGGGTAGGCGCGGCCATTCACCTCGTACGTCTCCCGCGTGCCGTCGGCCTGGGTCGACTCCAGCGCGGCCAGGTCGAACAGCGGCTCCTTGCCGCCGTACGTCTGGCGCATCAGCGCGTTGAAGGCCTCGCGCGACACGTTCTCCCCGACGCCGAAGACGGACCGACCACGCAACTCATTGAACCAGGCCTTGGCCCCGCGCTGCACCGTCGTCAGGGGCGCGGTGACGTGCACGAAGGTGACGCCCGGGTGGCGCGTCTTCAGGCCCGCCAGGGTGGCGCGGTAGTTTTCGAAGAGGGCCTTCGCGTCGGTGCCCGTGCTGAAGTCGATGTAGCAGAACTTCAGCAGCGCCACGTCCACCTGCCTGGCAAGCCCTCCGTCCAGCAGCTGCGCGAAGTGCGCGAGCTTCGTCTCGGGCTGCTCGTTCTGCCCCACCAGCGCGTGCGCGAAGGTGCCGGGCGCGAGCGTCGCCGACGCGTCCTTCACCTCGACGAAGGAGGGCGCTGGCGTGTTCGCGGTGGAGGTCAGGCCGCGCACGCCCTCCAGGATGTTGCCGCCCACGGACTGGTGGCCGAAGAACACGCGGCGGTGGGACAGTTGCTCCAGGCCCGCGCGCGTCGCGTCTGGCTTTACCTGTGCCGTGGCCGCCGCGCTCTGGGGCAGGGCCATGAGCAGCGCGCCTGGCAGGAGCAAGGCACCTAATCGCGCAGGGAAGCCACGGACGGATTGCATATGTGAACGTTTAGACCCTTCCGGCGCCGAGCGTCAAAGGCCCTGGACGCAAGGCTGGATGCATGCCGTCCAGCCCACCACATCGTGCCCTTCCGAAGGGCCCGGCGGGTCGGGATTGCCCCGGAAGCACGCTCGCGGAAAGCCACTATTCGTGCGTCAAACCGAAGAGCTGGCGCAGCCGTCCGAGGATGCGACCTGCCTCGGGGGTGTGGTCCGGTCCGCCGCCGGAAGACAGGGCCACGGCGCGCAACTGGTTGCGGCGCTGGGCCAGTTGCGCGGAGAGCTGGCGGGCCAGCCCCGGGTGGTCGGAGAACAGGCGCGCGAAGGTGGGCCGGTCCAGCTCCAGCAGCACGGAGTCCTGGAGGGCCACCACCGTGGCGGCGCGGCGCTCGCCGGTGAGCAGCGACATCTCCCCGATGTAGTGGCCCGGGCCCAGCCGCGTGATCTCTGATTGGAGCGTGCCGGCCCTCACGCTGACCTCGCCCGAGGCCACGACGTAGAAGGTGCCGCCCTCCTCGCCCTCCTGGATGATGCGCTCGCCCTGGCCGAAGCGGCGCACGACGACTTCACGGTGCAGGCGCTCCAGCTCCTCCGAACCCAGCGGGGCGAACAGGTCCACCTGTCGCAGCAGGTCGCGCACGGTGGTGTCGGCCAGGTCGCGGCGCTTCGTGGTGGCCTCGCGGCGCACGTGCACCGTGCGCTGGGCATGGGGCAGCTCGATGCCCTCGCGACGCAGCCGGTACCACAGCCGGGTGTGCAGCTCCTCCTTCACGCTGTCCGACAGCGCGAAGTCGTTGAGGAAGACGCGCACCATGTACTGCACGTTGGAGTCGGTGAAGGACACCGTGCGCGCCAGAGGCGGCGGCTGGACGAGGACCTGCGGAATCTCCCGGGCCACTTCGAGCAGCGCCTGCTTCACCTGGTTGGGCGGCGCGTCCAGCGACACGCCCAACTGCACCTCGATGCCCACGGGCTCTCGGTGCTGGGTGAAGTTCTTCACGTGCTCCTTGCCCACCATGCTGTTGGGCAGCGTGATGACCTCACGCCGGAAGTTGGTGATGCGGATGGAGCGCCACCCGATGTGCGCCACGCGCCCGGTGTGTTCGCCAATGCGGATGAAGTCGCCCACCTCGAAGGGACGGTCCAGTTGCAGCGACAGGCCCGCGAAGAGGTTGCCCAGCGTCTCCTGGAGCGCCAGACCGATGACCACCGTCAGCACCGCGGACGTGGCCAGGAGGCCCGCCAGGTCCAGGTTGAGCTGGCTCTGGAGGATGGGCACCGTCGCGAGCGCGTACAGCGTGAAGTCGATGACGTCGCGAAGAATCTTCGGCGTCGTCACCGGCGAGCGCATCCGCACGAGCTTCAGCGCGAACGCCACCGCCGCGCGGATGACGCCGTAGGCGAACGTGAGCATCCAGCCCACGCTCACGGCCTTGCGCAGCCCGTCCGACGTGCCCGCCTCCGGCAGGAAGCGCGACACCAGCCGCAGCAGGAGGAACGCGATGAGCATCCGCACCGCGCCCCGCAGGTCGTCGCGCAGGTCGGGGTCTCGGGTGCTGCCGCGGATGCCCAGCAGGAGCACCGTCAGGATGACCCCCGCCAGCAGGGGGAGATGGCCTTCGAGGAAGTTCAGCACGCCCCTGAATCTGACTGCCCGCGTGCGTGGGGGTCAAGGCGGCGGTTGACGGGTGCTCGCCGAGCGGAGATACACGCCCCCATGACGCTTGCCTCGGTGCAGGGACAGCCCCGCGCGATGGACGCGCTCCAATCCGCCTTGCGGACGGGCTCGGTGCACCACGCCTACCTGTTCGCCGGCCCGGAGGGAGTCGGCAAGGAGCTGGCCGCGGTGGGGCTGGCCCAGGCCCTCACGTGCCCGGAAGCCCCGGAGGTCGGCTGCGGCAAGTGCACCAGTTGCGTGCGCATCGCCAAGGGCCTGCACCCGGACGTCACGTACGTGATGCCGGACGACGAGCGCGTGTCGCGGGGCCTGGCCGGCCGCTCGGACTTCACCGGCACGCCCAGCCGCGAGCTGCGCGTGGAGCAGATAAGGCAGCTTCAGGAGCGCCTGGCGCTGCGCGGCCTGGAGTCGAAGCGCAAGGTGGCCATCATCGTCAGCGCCGAGCAGATGAACGTGCAGGCGCAGAACGCGTTCCTCAAGACGCTGGAGGAGCCGCCTTCGGAGACGACCCTCATCCTGGTGGCGAGCGCCATGGACCGGCTGCTGCCCACCATCCGCAGCCGGTGCAGCAAGGTGCACTTCGCCCCGCTGCCGGTGGAGCTGGTCGCCGAGCACGTGCGGCAGGAGCGCAAGCTGGACGCGGACACCGCCACGCTGGCCGCGGTGATGTCCGGCGGCAGCCTGGGCCGGGCGCTCGCGCTGGACGTGAAGGCGCTGGCGCGGCGCAAGGATGTCATCACCGCGTTCGAGGCTCTCCGGGGCAACGACATCCCGGGCCTCCTGCGCTTCGCGGAAGGCCATGGCGGGTCGCGCGAGGACGCGGACGCGACGCTGGAGCTGCTCTTGTTGTGGACGCGCGACGTGGCGCTCGCGAAGGCGGAGGCGGAGGCGGGGATGGCGAACCGGGACCTGAAGGCGCTGGCGGCGGAGGTGGCGGGGCGCACGTCGGAGGCCGCGCTGCACCGGCGCAATGCGCTGCTGGAGTCGGCGCGAGTGGCCATCGGCACTCGCAATGGAGCGCCCCGGTTGCAACTGGAGCGCCTGCTCATCGAGCTGTGCGTGGAGGGCCGTTGAGCGCGGACATGGACGAGGTGCTGGCGGAGGTGAAGGGCGGCAAGGTGTGGCCGCTGTACCTGCTGTGGGGCGAGGAGTTCCTCGTCCGCAAGGGTGCCGACGAGCTGGTGAAGACCCTGGTTCCGGATGCCGCCATGGGGCTGAACCTCGCGGTGCTGGACGCGGCCTCCCCGCGCGAGGTGGCGCAGGAGCTGGCCACGCTGCCGCTGTTCCCCGGACGCAAGGTGGTGCTCGTCCGGGACCCGGAGTTCATCGCGCCCAAGAAGGGCAAGGGCGACGCGCTGGCCAAGGCGCGCGACGCGTGGAAGGCGGGCAAGCGCAAGGAAGGCGCCCGTCGGCTGCTGGCGCTCGCGGGCCGCGCGGGCTGGGGTGTGGATCAACTGGACCCGCGCGTGCCCGGCGCGCCCACGGTGGAGCAGTGGAAGGACGAGCTGAACGTGGACCTGGCGGAGGCGGACCTCGCCTTCCTCCAGGAGGCCGCGACCTTCTGTCGCGAGGAGCGCATCAGCGCGCCCGAGGGCGACGCGTCCGCGCTGCTGGAGCTGCTCCAGAAGGGCGTGCCCCCGGGCCATGCGCTGGTGCTGGCGGCGACGGACGTGGATTCGCGCAGCCCGCTGCTCAAGTTCGCGCAGGACAAGGGCCGCCTCTTCGAGCGCAAGGTGGCCGCGCGGCACAAGGACCTGGACCTCAGTGAGATTGCCCGCGAGTTCCTGGCCCCCCTGAAGAAGAAGCTGGGGCCGGGCGCGCTGGAGGGGCTGAAGGAGCGCATCGGCGGCAACATCCGGCTGCTCCAGTCGGAGCTGGAGAAGCTGGCCGCCTACGCCGAGGGGCCCACCATCGAAGCGGCGCACGTGACGCTGCTGGTGCACCACGCGCGCGAGGAGGAGTTCTTCGAATTGACGGAGGCCCTCCAGAAGCGCGAGCTGAAGGACGCGCTGTCCTACGCCGAGGACGCGATGGGGCAGGGGACGCACGCGTTGCAGCTGTTGGGCGCGGTGGCCTCCATCGTCCGCTCGCTGCTGGAGAACCACGCCTGGCTGGAGCGCTACGGGGGAGGCCAGCCTCCGAAGAACGGCCGCGACGTGGAGACGCGCATCCTTCCGAAGCTGGAGGCGGAGCTGAAGGCCGCCAAGCGCAAGACGCCCAACGCGTGGGCGCTCGCGTTCGGCATGCAGGCCGCCGCGCGCTACGAGCGCCGCGAGCTGCTCAACGCCCTGGTGGCGTGCGCGGACGCGGACCTGGCGCTGAAGTCGTCCGCCAGCGGGAAGCTCGTCATTGAACGGCTCCTCTGGACGGTCTGCACCCGCCCCTGAGGACCGGGCGGGGCGGCGGCCGGCATCCGGTGCGTGCGCGCCGGGCCGGGCCTGAGGTAGAGGAGGGCCCATGGCGGACAAGCGGCGCTTCGACCTTTTCGCGGACCTCCTCGTCACGCGCTTCCCCCAGGCCACCCGCGTCTATGACGTGGCCGGTGGAATGGGGAAGCTGAACGAGGCGCTCACCCAGCGTGGGCGCACCGTCACCACCTTCGACCTGCGCCACAAGCACCTGCCGGTGCAGTACGCGCAGCGGCCCTTCACCCTGGAAGAGCCGTGCGAGGCGGAGCTGGTGGTGGGCATGCACCCCGACGGGGCCACGCGGATCATCATCGAATACGCCGCGCGCCATGGCCTGGGCTTCGCCGTCGTCCCTTGCTGCTCCGACAATGGGATGCCCTACAAACCGTGGATGCGGCACCTGGCTGATGTCGCGCGCGACGCGGGCCTCACGGCGGTGGAAGAAGTCGCGCTGCCCATGGACGGACGCGCCCGCGTGCTGCTCGGTGCTCCGCGCTGACGCACCCGCCCGGCTGGCTGCATCACGTGCGAGCGACCGCGTGCGGCGCGAAACCCGGCGGTGCTTTGCTCACCAAGAAAAAGCTGTCAGCCATGGATTGCCTGAATAGAGGACACACGCTGCGTGCACTGTCACGGTTGAGGACAGCGCGCGGCGACCTCTGAAATCCCCAGTAGAATCAGCCACCTGGCAATGCCTGCGTAACGGTTGCTTGCACATTTCAGAAGATTTACTGGGCGTTCATGTGCCAGCCCGGTTTCGATGCCTTCTCGTGATGCGAGGTATTCCGAGCACTTAAGGCGTTGGCCCGAAGAATGCTCAGTGGAGCGCTGCCACGGCGACACCCCCTTTCGCCTGGCAGGAGGAACCACCTTGGTTCGCACCACTCGTTTCGTTACCGCGCTGCTCGCCACCCTTCCCCTCGCCGCTTGCGGCGTCGGTGAATCCAATCCCTCGAACGATCAGCAGAAGCCGGATGAAGTCGCGGATGTGCAGAGCGCGCTGAGCGTGATTCCTGGCGCCCAGATTGTCGGAACGAACGCGGATGGAACGCCGCACACCATCCAGGGTCGCCTGGGCCAGGCGGATCGCCCCCTGACGGGCTTCGCGGCGGCGGACGTGCACACGGCCATCGCGGGCTCCATGCCGGGCATCGCGTCGCTGTTCCGCCTGAACGCGTCGGACCTCCAGGTCCGCCGGGTGTCAGTGGACGAGCAGGGCGTTTCGCACATCCGCTATGCGCAGACGATGAACGGCCTGCCGGTGGTGGGCGAGGAGCTGGTGGTGCACGTGGATCCGACCGGCGCCATCTTCGGCGCGAACGGTTCGGCCCGGGCCGGTGGCACGCTGTCCGCGCGTCCGCTGGTCGCCGTGGAGGCCGCCCGCACGGCGGCGCTGCGCGACACGCAGGGCACGCTCCTGGCCGTGACGGGCTCGCGTCTGGTGTACGTCCGTTCCCAGGATGACCAGCGCCTGCGCCTCGCGCACGAGGTGACGGTGACGGGCGAGAGCGCCCTGATGCCGCTGCGCAACCGCGTCTATGTGGACGCGCTCAACGGCGCCACGCTGCTGACGGTGCCGGAGATCCACACGGCGCTCAACCGCAAGGTGTACAGCGCGAACAACGGCACCAGCACGCCGGGCACGCTCAAGCGCAGCGAGGGTCAGGCGGCCATCGGTGACTCGCACGTCGACACCAACTACGACATGCTGGGCTACACCTACGACTGCTACAAGGTCCTGTTCAACCGCGACTCGCTCAACAACGCGGGCACGGCGCTCATCAGCACGGTTCACTACGGTAACAAGTACGTCAACGCCTACTGGGACGGCACCCAGATGGTGTACGGCGACGGCGACGGCGTGAACTCCATCGAGCTGGGCAAGGACGCGGACGTCACGGTCCACGAGCTGACCCACGCGGTGACGGAGTACGAGTCCAACCTCACGTACTCCGGCCAGTCCGGCGGTCTCAACGAGGCGATGTCCGACACGTTCGGCGCCGTCTGCGAGAGCCGCGTGAACGGCTGGAGCACCGCGGCGGCCATCTGGATGGTCGGCGAGGACGTCTGGACGCCCGGCACGGCGAACGACGCGCTCCGCTACATGGATGACCCGGCGAAGGACGGCGCGTCCAAGGACTGGGCGGCCAACGTGGTTGCCAGCACGGACGTGCACTACAGCTCTGGCGTGCCCAACCTGGCGTTCGCGCTGCTGTCGAAGGGTGGCACGCACCCGCGCGGCCGCTCCACCATCGTGGTGCCGGCCATCGGCGTCGAGAAGGCCGCCCGCATCTGGTACAAGGCCAACACGGACCTCTACACGGCGGGCACGACGTTCGCCCAGGCGAAGACCTGGACCGTCCAGGCCGCCGTGGCGCTGGGCTACGACGCGGCCACGCAGGCTGCCGTGACGGCGGCGTGGGAAGCGGTGGGCGTGGGCGGCACGGTGACGCCTCCGGCTTGCATCGCGCTGACCAACGGCGTCGCGAAGACGGGCCTGTCGGGCGCTTCCGGCTCCGAGACCTCGTACTGCATCGACCTGCCGGCCGCGAAGGCCTCCACCTACGTGCTGAGCGGTGGCACGGGTGACGCGGACATGTACATCAAGTTCGGCTCCGCGCCGACCACGACGTCCTACGACTGCCGTCCGTACCTCTCCGGCAACGCGGAGTCGTGCAGCGCGGCGGCGAAGACGGCGGCGGGCAAGATGTACATCATGCTCCGCGGCTACACCACCTACAGCGGCACGTCGCTGAAGGCCACGTACTAAGCACCTCCACGCGCCCGGCGTGACACCACGCCGGGCACCGTGAAGGTTCATCTTCCGCCTCCGGGACTCCATGTCTCGGGGGCGGTCGTGTTTTTGCGGGCTGCCGGGTGGCGCGCCGGGAGGCAGGCCGCGTTCTGGATGGATCCGCGTGCCTTCGAAGGAGCGGACCGACCCGTCGAGCTGTGGCGCATCCGGAGACGAGGCCGCGCCCCGGATGGATCCGCGTGCCTCCGAAGGAGGGCGACCGACCCGGCGGGCTGTCCCGGGCCGCGAGGCCGGTCGCGCGGGAACGGGGTAGGGTGCCCGGACTTCCCGCGGGAGGATGCATGGGGCGGCGGTTGGGCGTGGTGTTGCTGGCGCTGATGGTTGGTTTCGGGGCCGTGTCGTGCCGTCACGGCGTGCGTGGAACGCCTTCGCGCACCTGCGTGGTGCTGTCGGTGGGCGGCACCAAGGGGCTCGCGCACGTGGGCGCGCTGGACGCCCTGGTGGCCCGGGGCATCCCCATCGACTGCGTGGTGGGCAACAGCATGGGCGCGGTGGTGGGCGGGCTCTATGCCGCCGAACCCCGAGGTCACCTGCGCGAGCGCTACCGGGCCTTCTTCGCGGACTATGAACAGGAGACGCGCAAGACGACCGCTGCGCGGGGCGCGGTGGGCGCGGCCGTGGGCCTGCTGGCGGTGCTGGTGTCGGGCGGCGCGCTGGCTCCGGCCGTCGCGGCGGGAGCGCTGGGTGCGGCGGGCGGCGCGGCGACGGTGCCCCGGCTGAGCCACGGGCGTTTCACCCAGGTGCTGGAGCGCTTCTACGCGGGGGCCCAGGTGGAGGACCTGCCCGTGCCGTTCGTCACCTTCCATCAGGCGCCCACGGATCAGGGCCTGCGGCTCATCACCGTGACGCACGGGCCGCTGTCGGAGGCCGTCGCCGCGAGCGCCGCCAACCCCCTGCTGTTCGAGGACGCGACGCTGGAGCGTATCGACCCGGGCGCGGACCGCGTATCCGCGACCCCCATCCATGACGCCTGCCAGCAGTTCCCGGGCGCGCGGCTCATCGCCATCAACGTCACCGGCGAGCCGGCCTTCTACCGGGGAGACCTGGACTGCGACGTGCGGGAGATCCGCGTGGACGTGCCCGCGCCCCCCGTGGAGGCCTTCACCGGCCGGGGCCCCGCCTTCGAAGCCGCCTACGACGCGGGCCGGGACGCGGTGATGCGGGCCCGGCTGGACTGAGGCCCGCGACGGCGCCGCGAGGACTTCAGGGCGCGGTGAGCAGGCCCGTCACGTCGCGCCAGCCGCCCTGACAGGGAGCGGTGTCCGTGGCCAGGTAGTGCCCCACGCGGCCGGGCGCCAGCGCGACGATGGCCGCCGAGCGTGTCCCGTACACCTCCGTGTGGATGCAGAGCGCCTGGAGCTGCTGGAGGAAGTCGGCGGGCAGGCCGTCCTCCGACAGGGGCCCCGTCGCCGCGCCCCGAGGGGGAAGGGCATGGTCGGCCAGCGCCGCCTGGAGCCCCGTCACCATCTCCGGCCACGGACGCCCCGCCACGCCCTGCGCGAGCGCATGGGCCCGCGCCACCTTGGGCAGGGCCAGGTTGTCCAGGCTGTCGTTGGGCAGCACATGGACGCCGGGCGGCACGTCCTCGTGGAGCAGGTGCGGATGGCCCGGCCGCGCGTAGGCCACCCGGAGGACGCGCCCGTCGCCGTAGAGGAGGTTGAAGGGCAGGAATTCCGGGGCGGGCAGGGTGCCGAGGTAGCGCTCGATGGCCTCCACCGAACCGGCCTGGAGGGCGCGCAGGACGACCTCGCCCCGGGAGCGGGGGGCCGTGCCCAGGCCGCGGGCGCCCCGCTGGTTCGTCAGGCCGACAAACACCCCTTCGTGGGTTACACCCATCCACGTTCCGCCCCGCTCCACGTCCTGGCCGCCCACCACGCGCGGGGATTCGGAGAGGACCTTCGGCCCGTGGGCCGGACGTGCGTAGAACTCATCCCGGTTGGCGGCGAGGACCAGCGGCCACTCGGGATGGACGTCGCGGAGGATGAGGACGGTGCACATGGTGGGCGGTCGATAACATCCACCATCGAGCCGTGCACCTCCGGGCGCTCATGTTGGTCGATGACCTCGTTTCCCCGAGCGGCTATGGTCCGCCGCCCTCAGGAGAGTCCATGGCGGAGAGAATCCTCGTCACCAGTGCCCTGCCGTACGCGAACGGCGCCATCCACCTCGGCCACGTCGTCGAGTACGTCCAGACGGACATCTACGTCCGCTTCCTCCGCTCGTGCGGCCAGGACGTCGTCTATTTCTGCGCCGACGACACCCACGGCACGCCCATCGAGATCAACGCCGCGAAGCAGGGCATCCCGCCCGAGCAGTTCGTCGCGCGCTTTCACGACGAGCACCAGCGCGACTTCCAGGACTTCGACGTCCGGTTCGACTACTTCCACTCCACCAACTCGCCGGAGAACCGCCAGTACGCGGAGCTCATCTACGGGCGCTTGAAGGACGCGGGTGACATCGACCGCCGCGACATCGAGCAGGCCTACTGCGAGAAGGACAAGCGCTTCCTGCCGGACCGGTTCATCCGCGGCACCTGTCCCAACTGTAAGTCACCGGATCAATACGGCGACGCCTGCGAGAAGTGCGGCAAGACGTACAATCCAACGGACCTCATCGACGCGCGCTGTGCCCTGTGCGGCACGCCGCCGGTGCGCCGCAACTCCGTGCACCTGTTCTTCAAGCTGTCGCGCCATGCGGACTTCCTGCAGGAGGTCCTGAAGCGCCCCGGCTTCATCCACCCGGGACTCGCCACCCAGCTCCAGGGCTTCTTCGAGAAGGGCCTGGCGGACTGGGACATCAGCCGTGACGGGCCCTACTTCGGCTTCGCCATTCCAGGGGAGACGGACAAGTTCTTCTACGTCTGGCTGGACGCGCCCATCGGCTACATCGCGACCACGGAGAAGTGGGCGAAGGAGTCTGGCCGCGCGAAGGACGCGCTGGAGTACTGGGACAAGGGCGCACCCACGCGCATCGTCCACTTCATCGGCAAGGACATCGTCTACTTCCACGCCCTGTTCTGGCCCGCCGTGCTGCAGGTCGCGGGGTTCCACATCCCCAACGAGATCAAGGTGCACGGGCACCTGACCGTGAACGGGGAGAAGATGTCGAAGAGCCGCGGCACCATGGTGCCCGCGCGCGACTACCTGGACCTGCTGGACCCCAGCTACCTGCGCTACTTCTACGCGGCCAACCTGGGCGCGGGCGTGGAGGACCTGGACCTCAGCCTGAAGGACTTCCGCCTGCGGGTGAACGGCGAGCTCGTCAACAACGTGGGCAACCTGGCCAACCGCGCGCTGTCGATGCTGGCGGGCCCGCTGGAGAAGAAGCTCGCGCCGGGCCGTCAGGAAGGGGCAGGGCGCACGCTGGTGGAGCAGGCCCTGGCCCGAGTGCCGGAGGTGCGCGAAGCGTTCGAGAAGCTGGAGTACCGCGCCGCCATCAAGATCATCACGGACATCGCGTCCACCGCGAACGCCTTCCTCCAGACCCAGGCACCCTGGGCGCTGGTGAAGAAGGACGCGGAGGCCGCCCGGGCCGACCTGTCGGACGCGGCGGACGTGGCCTACCTGCTGGGCGCGCTGCTGGCCCCGGTGACACCGCGCGTGTCGGAGCGGCTGTTCGCCCAGTTGAATGCGCCGCCGCTGACGTTCCAGGCGCTGGCCACCGCGAAGTATCCACTGCTGGACCGTTCCCGGCCGCTGGGAACGCCGGAGCCGCTGCTGCCCCGTCTGGAAGAGGACCGGGTCAACGCCATCATCAAGCCCCTCCCGGATGCGCCTGTGGCCGATTCCACCGCCGCCGGGTCTGGGGGTAAGGACAAGAAGAAGGAGAAGAAGCCCGTGGAAGCGAAGTCGCCTGAAGCGCAGCCCGCGGTGCCCACCACGCAGGCGTCTCCGGGCGCCGGTGCGGGCACGGGGACCGCGGAGGCCGGCCCCGCCGCGGACATCGAGTACGCGGACTTCGCGAAGGTGGTGCTGAAGGCGGGACGCATCGTGGCCGCGGAGAAGGTGAAGGGCGCGGACAAGCTGCTCAAGCTGGAGGTGGACCTGGGTGAAGGCACGCCGCGCACCATCGTCTCCGGCATCGCGGAGGCGTACACGGCCGAAGCGGTGGCGGGCCGGCGCGTGGTGGTGGTGGCGAACCTGAAGCCGCGCAAGCTCAAGGGCATTGAGTCGCGCGGCATGCTGCTGACGGCCGGCGCGGGCGGCAAGGACCTGTCCCTGCTGGACCCGGGCGACGTGGCCCCCGGCAGTGATGTGAAGTAGGGCGGCTTCCGTTCGCGGAAGGCGTCTGGGCACGAAACGCCGGGTGGTGCATCACCGCCCGGCGGTGACGTGAAGGGACTCGGAGCCGGTCCATGCGGCCGCCGGGAAACGGAAGTGCAGGGCGATCCATCGTGCCCTGGCGGTATCAAGAAATAGCCAGCGGCCGGACGGGTTGTTCCTGAGACACGACACACCGGGCGGTTCACCGCCCCCGGCAGCGAGGTGGGCAGACGTGGTGGACTGGCGTGCCGAACGGGATCGCGCCCTGCTGACCCTGGAGCGCGAGAAGCGTCCAGCAAGCCGGGCCGATGCGGCGGATCTTCTCTTCCAACTGGCCTCCGAGGAGTCCGCGCACGTCGCGGAGTTCACGGAGGCGCTGGTGCGACTGCTCGCGGATTCGCAGCCGGAGGTGCGCCGCTCCGGGGTGAGCCTCGCGTCGGTGGTGCTGCCGCCGGAGCAGCTTCCGGACACGCTCCTGCCCCGCCTGCGCGACGACGACACCCGGGTGCGGCTGGAGGCCACCGGACGGCTGGCGGACCTGGCCCTGCCGCACACCCGGGGCGCGCTGGCGGGCATGCTGGAGGACCCCACGCCGGAGGTGCGCTTCGAGGCCGCGCGCGGCATCGCCGCCCTCAAGCACCCGGCGGGCCTGGACGTGCTGGTGGCCGCGCTGGACGTGGACACGCTGCGCTTTCGCGCCCTGGGCGCGCTGGCGGAGCTGGAGGACGTGCGGGCCCTGCCGGCGGTGAAGAAGCTGTTCGGCAAGTGGCTCCTGCCCGCGTTCGACAAGACGCAGGCGGCGGGCGTGCTGCTGAAGCTGGGGGACCCGGAAGGCGCGGACTGGCTGATGCAGCGCACGCGCAAGAAGTGGAGCGCGGACCGGGCGCTCGCGGTGGAGCTGTGCGGCGAGCTGAAGGTGCCGGGCGCGCTGGAGCGCTTGAAGGACATCCTCCAGGACGCGAAGGACCCCTGCCGGGGCGCCGCCGCGCGCGGACTGGGCCGGCTGGGAGATGCGCGGGCGCTGCCCTGGCTGCTCTCCGTCCTGGAGGACCGCGCCGCGCCGGAGGATGATCGGCTGGACGCGGCGGATGGCGTGTGGCGCCTGGGCGTGGCGGAGGGTCAGGAGCGCGTGCGCGCGACCGTGGCCACCTTCGTCTCGGAAGAGGCGCGGCTGGAGCTGGAAGAGCTGTTTCGGGAGGGCTCATGAGACTGGTCGATGCGCATTGCCACCTGGAGCCGAAGGACTACGCGGACGTGGCGGTGGTGCTGGAGCGCGCCCGGGCCGCGGGCCTGGTGCACGCGGTGCTGGTGGGGCAGTTCGAGAACCCCGGGGACTGGGGCAACGCGCTGGAGATCGCCGCCCGTCACCCGGACTTCCTGTCGCCCACGCTGGGCATCCACCCGCACGCCGCCGCCCGCGCCACCGAAGCGGACTTCGAGGTGCTGGAGCGCACCTGCGCCCGTCCGGAGTTGCGCGCGGTGGGCGAGGCCGGGCTGGACTACTACTACGACCACTCGCCCCGCGACGTGCAGGCCACCGTCTTCCGGAGGCAGTGCGCGCTGGCGAAGCGCCTGGGCAAGCCGCTGGTGGTGCACGTGCGCGACGCGCATGAGGACTGCGACGCGGCGCTGGCGGCCGAGGACGTCACGAACGGCGTCATCCACTGCTTCACCGGCGACACGGACGCGGCGCGGCGCTACCTGGACCGGGGCTTCTACCTGTCGCTGTCCGGCGTCATCACCTACAAGAAGACGGAGGCACTCCAGGACGCGGTGCGCTTCGCGCCGCTGGAGCGCCTGATGGTGGAGACGGACAGTCCCTACCTCGCGCCCGTGCCGCACCGGGGCCGCAAGAACGAGCCCGCGCACGTGCTGGAGACGGCGAAGAAGATGGCGGAGCTGAAGGGCGTGCCGCTGGAGGAGGTGGCTGCCGTCACCACCGCCAACGCGGCCCGCCTCTTCAACCTCACCCTGCGCTGACCGCGCCGGCCAGCACTTCCAGGTCCTGGTCGAGCTGCGGCATGTCCAGCAGCAGCGCGTCCGGATCGTAGAGGAAGTCCGCCTGCTTCAGCTTCAGCAGCGCCTGCAGCGCGGGTTCGCCCGCGTGTCCGCCGAACGAGGCGTAGACGACGCGGCCCCGCTCCAGGTGCAGGTAGCCCTCCAACGTATGGTGGCGCAGCTGGAGCCTCCCGCTCTTGCGGCCTCCGCCCAGGGTGCGGAGCAGCTCCTTCGGGGGCAATTCGTCGAAGCTGCCACGCACCACCCGGCCCGGGCCGTTGTGCTGCACCCGGTCCTGGAAGAGCGTGTGCACCGTGCGCGCGACCTCCGCCTTGTCGCCCGGCGCGAGCACCGCCGTCGCGCCCGCCATCAGCAGCCGCTCGCGCGCCTGGGCATCCGGCTCGCCCACCACCGCGATGGGCAGGCCCGCGCTCTCCGGCGCGGCGCGCGCGGTCTCCAGCAGGTCCATCACCTCCTGCTGACCCAACCGCAGGCTCACCACCAGCACGTCGCAGTCCTGCCGCGCCAGGCCGTCCAGCGCGCCGTCCAGCGTGGACAGCGCGTGCGCGACCAGCTCCTGCTTGAGCACCGCCTCCAGCAGCTCGCCGCGCGTCGTCTCATCCGGTTCGGCGATGAGCACCTGCCGACCTTCGCTGGCAAGCCGGTGCACCAGCAGCTCTCCGCTCTGGAGCTGGCCGACGATGTCCGCCACCACCGGGTCGTAGAGGATGCCCGCGTGCTTGCGAAGGTGCTCCAGCGCCTGCTGCTTGGTGAAGACGCGGCCGTGCGCGTTGCCCGGGTTCTTGGTCAGCTCCAGGAAGCTGTCCACCGCGGCCAGGATGCGCGCGCCCAGGGTGATGTCCTCGCCCTTGGCGCCCTGGGGCGTGCCGGAGCCGTCCCAGGCCTCGTAGAGCTGCGCGAGGATGGTGTTCACCTGGGTGGGCAGGTGCACCGTTTCGAAGAGCTTCGTCGGCGCGCGGTAGCTCGCCTTCGCCTGGGCCTTCCACTCCGCGTTCGCCGCGTTGCTCGCCAGTGAGAAGTGCCGCTCCGCGGGCTTGCCCAGGTCGTGCAGGTACGCGGCGATGGAGAGCGCCGCCAGCTCCTTGTGGGGCATGCCCATGCGCTGGCCGACGATGCCCGCCTGCCGCGCCAGTTGCGCCGAATGTCCCCGGTGCCGGGGCCGGTCCTGCTCCAGCAGGCCCACCATGAGGCTCAGCGTCTCCACGTAGTCGGAGTCGCTGATCAACCCTCGCGGGCCACCCGGTTCGCGCCGCTGCGTGGCGGCCCGCACCTGGGTGCCGCTGCCCGGCCCGCGCAGCCGCATCCGCGCGTCCGTCTCCAGGCGCATCTGCAGGCTGGTGGCGCTGCGTCCGGGAGAGGTCCCGCTGCGGCCGGAGTCCGAGCTGCCGTTGTTGCTCGCGGGGGCTTCCGGACGCCGGGGCCCGCCGCCGTGCGGACCCTCCAACAGCGCGGTGAACGCGGTGGGGTCACCGTAGTAGTGCTTGCGGATGGCGGCGGAGATGGCGCTGCGCAGGCCGATGTACGCGTAGACCTCCGACATGTTGGTGACGAGCGCGATCTCATCGAGCAGCGACTTGTTCTGCGGCTCGGCGGCCACCACCGACAACAGCTTGCGCTCCGGATCGATGGCCAGCGGAAGCACGTTCTGCGCTTCCGCCAGCCGCACCGGCAGCTTGTCGAGCACCTTCGTGTCGATGCGGACCTTGGCCAGCTTGTCCGCGGTGACGAAGCGGGTCTGGAACTCATTGGCCAGGAGCCGCAGCAGCGCGGCCTCCTGGAGCAGGCCCAGCTCCACC
Organism: Corallococcus sp. bb12-1; assembly: GCF_026626765.1. Classification (NCBI taxonomy): domain Bacteria; kingdom Pseudomonadati; phylum Myxococcota; class Myxococcia; order Myxococcales; family Myxococcaceae; genus Corallococcus; species Corallococcus sp. bb12-1. The sequence goes on from NZ_JAPNJZ010000024.1 coordinate 565,817, forward strand.
AGACAGTCCCCCAGCTTGTGGCCGGTGATCTTCTGGTGCTCCAGTCCCTGCTCCACGGCCCCTGGCGTTACGAGGCCGGCCTCAATCAACCGCTCTCCCAGCCGCTTCGCCATGGACTTCAGCCCTCCGAGGAGCCCTCTCCTTCACCACCGGACTTCGCGGGCGCGGACGGCGCCAGCGCGCTGAACGGCTTGAAGGTCAACTCGCCGGGCAGGTTCTTGGCGTCGCGCGGAGGACGATCCTCGCGCGGCGGACGGGCCGGACGCTCCTCGCGGGGCGGACGGTCCTCGCGCGGCGGACGCTCGGCGCGCGGCTCGCGAGGCGGCCGGGGCGGACGCTCCGGACGGGCCTCCTTCGCTTCGGTCGCCGGAGCGGGGGTGCCCTCGGCGCCAGCCGGCGCCTGCGGACCCTTGTCGCCCCGGGCCTTGCGCTTCTCCTCGCGGTGCTTGCGACGGCCGCTGCCGCCCTCCACGGGCGCACGGCCGCGACCGGTGGGCACGGAGCCCTTCCAGAGCGCGCGATCGTGGGCGCGCAGGTGCTCCGTCCAGCGCTCGTTCGGGTCGCGCTGCATCGCCTCCACCCACGAGGAGATGCGCGTGTCGAGCGCGCTGAGCGAGTCGACGATCTGCGCCTCCAGCGTCAGCGGCAGCCGGGCCCCGGTGGCGCCGCCCGTGCCCTGCTGGGAGATCGCCAGGTGCGTCAGGTGCTGCTCCAGGAGGGGAGGGAAGCCGGGGATGCCCAGCGTCTTCTCGCGGATCTTCTGCGCCGCCAGCACCGCGTGGCCCACGAGCCGACCCTCGTCGGTGTTCTCGAAGCCCTTGTCGGACGAACCCTCGCCCGCCTTCATCACGTCGTGCAGGAACGCGCCGGCCAGGAGCAGGTCGCGGTCCGCCATGGGGTAGTGGTCCGACACGCGCAGCGTCAGGCGCATCACCGACAGGACGTGCTCGGCCAGGCCACCGCGCCACGCGTGGTGTACACCCTTGGCCGCCGGAGCGACGGGCAGTCCCGCCGCCACCTGCGCGTCGTCCAGGAACGCCACCAGCAACTGCTTCACGTACGGGTCGTTGACGCGCTCGTTGATGAGCTCGCGGATCTGCCCCACCGCGCGCGGGCCGCCGCCGCCCTCGTGCCGGGCCTCCGGCTTGGGCTCACGGGGCTCCTTGGCCGCCTCGGAGGCCTTGGGCTCCTTCGGCTCCTTCACTTCGCGAGGCTCCTTCGCCTCCGCGGCGGGCTTCGCCTCGGCGGGCGGGGCCGGGGGCGGCTCGAACTCCTTGGGGTCGAGCGGCTCCGGATCCAAGCGCTCCACGGCTTCCACCACCACCTGGGTGCGGCCGTGGAAGACGATGACGCTGCCCTGCACGAGGACGTAGTCACCGCTCTGGAAACTGGGCTCGAGCGCGTCCACATTGTCGAAGACGCGGGCGTCGATGGTGCCGCTCTTGTCGGCCAGGGACAGCGAGAGGAACACCTTGCCGCTGCGCGCGTTCACCTTCTCCTTCTTGGTGACGCGGAAGACGGTGTTGACGCGGTCCTTCTCGCGCAGGTCGACCGCGTACACCTTGCGGACGGTCTCGACGGAAGCCTCCGGGGTGGAAGACGCGGCCTGGGTTTCGTTTTCGGTAGTCATCGCGGCGCGGACACTACCACCGGAGGGGCCCCTCCAGGCGAGACAAGTCGCTATAAGGGCCCCTCGGGTGTCCGCTCAGCTCACCTCGAGCGCCACCGCCTCCAGGTACTCGGCGCCCGGGGAGCCGACCGGTGTCGGGTGGTCGGGCGGCAGGCCCATCCGCAACAGCCGGAAGGCGATGCGCGCCTCCAGCTCACAGGCCGTGGCCACGGCCTCCGTGAACGACCCCAGGCCCAACGGTGGGTGATATCCGACCACCAGGATCCTGCCGCCATGGCGCGTTCGCCGCAGGGCCAGGCGCACCTGTTCGGTGAAGTCCTCCTCGGAGGCCACACCCAGCGTGTCCAGCAGCACCAGGTCGAAGGTGTCCTTGAGGGCCCGCAGCACCGCCAGGGGCTCGCCCTGTTCCACCGTCACCCGGCCGAGCAGTCCGTTGGCCTCCGCGTTCTCGCGCGCCAGGTCCGCGGAGTCCGCGTTGCCGTCGAAGGCGAGGATCTGCCTGGCCCCATGGCGCCCCGCGTGGACGAAGAGGCCGCCCACGTTGCAGGCCACATCCAGCACGCGGTCCCCGTTGCCGGTGCGGCTCAGGAAGCGGCGCAGCTCACGGTGATCATACCCGTAGCCCGTGCCCCGGCCGTACGTGAGGTCCACGGTGAAGCGCGCGCCCATCTCCAACAGGCGGCACCAGCGCGGCGGCGTCCCGTACATCACGTGGGGCCGCTGCGCGGGCAGGCCCAGGGCCTGACGCCTCGTCGTGTCGTTGCGCAGCAGCACGGAGGCCGCCCCCGTCACCTCGCCCAGCGTGCGGGTGATCTCCTCCTGTCGCGCGTCCATGGAGCGCGTGAGCGTCTGCACGACGAAGTGCTGGTCATACCGGTCCACGATGAGGCCGGGCAGCCCGTCGCCGTCGTCGTTGACGATGCGGCAGAAGCGCGGGTCGTCCACCAGCCGCCCGCGGCGCTCGAAGGCGTGGCGCACGTGGCGGGGGATGAGGCCCTCCACGGCCTCGTCGGGCAGGCCCAGGCGGCGTACGGCGTAGGACGCCTCCAGGTCCACGTCTCCCAGGCCCAGGACCTGACCGTCCTCGTCCTTGAGCTGCATGGGCGTGCCGGGCTCTGGCTCGCCTTCCATGGAGACGATGTCCTCGCGGCGCAGCCAGGGCGCTCCATGGCGAAGCTTCCGGGCGGCTTCTCGGGACAGGTAGGTGCTGAGCAAGGTGCGGTCCTCCTCCAGCGCGATGGAAGGCACCCTGGAGGGTGCCTTCTCTGGAAGATGGGCCGTGTGGGGCCTGCTGTCGGCGGGGGCCTCGCCGCTGCCCTGGAGGGCAGGGGAGGAAGCGTCGTCAGAGGACGGGAGGCGGTCGCTTGTACGCCTTGAAAGTCACCCGCATGAGCATGGCGCTGACCACCAGGGCCAACGCGATGCCCATCATGCGGATTTCGGGTTCCTTGCCGGTGATCATCAACACCAGCGCGAACACGCCCAGGGCCACCGCGCCCAGGACCGTGAGCGTCTGGGACCGGGACGCCAGGGTGCCCTGCGGCTTCCGGGCCCTGGCCAGCACGGGCAGCGAGGACGCCTTGCGCCACTTCTCCGTGCCGTCCTCGCGCACCTCGTCGTCGGGGTCCACCAGCCCCTGCACGTAGGCGCGCTCGATGTCGCCCAGCGAGGGGAACATCAGCTCTCCGTCAGGGGTGCGCACGCGGTACGCCATGGGTGTGTCCCTCCCCGGTCACCCTGCCCGGAAGGGGAGGGGACCTCAAGTCAGCTCGATGGCAATCTGCTCAGCGATGCGCAGTCCATCAATGGCGGAGGACACGATGCCGCCCGCGTAGCCGCAGCCCTCGCCCGCCGGGTACAGGCCGCGCATGGACACCGACTGCAAGTCGTTGCCCCGGGTGATGCGCACCGGAGAGCTGGTGCGGCTCTCGATGCCGATGAGCTTTCCCTCGTCGCTGATGAAGCCGCGCATCTTCTTGTCGAAGGTGCGCAGCGCCGCCTTGAGCGACTGCGTCAGCCGCTCCGGGAAGAGCTGGTTCAGATCCGTGTGCGCCAGGCCCGGGCGGTAGCTGGTGTCCCCGGGGTCCTTCTTCACGCGGCCGGCCAGGTAGTCCGGGATGGTCTGCGCGGGCGCATAGAAGCGGCCTCCGCCCAGCTTGTAGGCCTTCTCCTCCCAGTGCCGCTGGAACTCCAGGCCCGCGAGCGGACCGCGGAAGCCCTCGCGCTCGAAGTCGGCCACGGACACGGAGACGACGATGCCGGCGTTGGCGAACTTCGCGTTGCGCCGCGAATTGCTCATGCCGTTGGTGCACTGCAACCCGTCCTGCGTGGGCGTGGGCACCACGATGCCGCCGGGGCACATGCAGAAGGAGTAGACGCCTCTCACCTCGCCGTCCACGTCCAGGTTCTCCGCCAGCTTGTAGTCCGCGGGCGGTAGCTTCGAGTGCTTCGCGGCGGCGCCGTACTGGATGCCGTTGATGAGCGACTGCGGATGTTCCGCACGGAAGCCCAGCGCGAAGGGCTTGGCCTCCACGCTCACCTGTCCGTCGGCGGCGAAGCGCTCGTACAGCTCCCGCGCGGAGTTGCCCGGCGCCAGGATGACGCGGTCGCTCTCCAGCGTGCGCCCGTCCGCCATCTTCACGCCCGCGATGTGGCCGTCGCGGTAGAGCAGGTCGTCCACGCGCTGCTCGAAGTGCACCTGGCAGCCGCCGGCGATGAGCTCTTCGCGCAGCTTCGCCACCGCGCCGGGCAGCAGGTCCGAACCGATGTGCGGCTTGCCCTCGATGAGGATGTGGTCCGGCGCGCCGTAGCGGGCGAACGCCTCGATGACCTTGCGCACCATGGGGTGGTTGATGCGCGTGGACAGCTTGCCGTCCGTGTACGCGCCCGCGCCGCCCTCGCCGAAGTTCATGTTGCTCTCCGGATCCAGGGACCCGTCGCGCATGAGCTTCGCCACGTCCTTGCGGCGCGTCACCACCTCTTTGCCGCGCTCCAGCAGGATGCTGCGCACGCCGCGCTCCAAGAGGCCCAGCGCGCAGAACAACCCGGCGGGTCCGGTGCCGATGATCAGCGGCAGCTTCTCCGGCTCCTTCACGCGCGGCAGCAGCTCCGGAGGCGGGGGCGCTTCGCTGACATCCGGCGGCAGCTTCGGCGCCTTCCTGCCCGGCGCCAGCTCCACCTCCAGCGTGTAGATGTAGCGCGGGCTGCCCTTCTTGCGCGCATCCAGCACCGAGCGCACCACGCGCACGGAGGAAAGGTCGCTTCGGGTGACCCCCAGCTTCTCCGCGGCGCGCTGGCCGAGCAGCTCCTCCGGCTCGTCCAGCCACAGCCCGATGTTGTTCACCCGGTACGCCATCTTGGTTTTGCTCCTCGGTGGGGGCGCGTATGTGCTCCAGCCACCCGTGGGAATGCAAGCACTTGAAAAGACGAGCCGCTCGTCCGCAGGCCCCAGGGTGGGTGCGTACCCGTCGATGCACCCGTTTCCCGCCGTGCGGGCGGAAGCAACGTCCGGGTGCGTAACCCCCTTCGCACCTTCCACTTCTTGTGCCGTCCACTTCCGCGCTTCAACCCCTGGTGACTGTTGGAGAATCCGTTTGGAAGAGAACCTCTGGCACGGCGGTTGAACTCAGCAGCCGAGTGATGACGCGGCGCCCGGGGGTTCTGGCGCCGATTCCGGAGGCAATTCCCGTGAGCACCGACCAAAAAGGCACCCGTATCCTGGCGCGCACCTTCTTCAATCAGCTGCGCGCAGCCGGTTACACGCCGCACCAGGTCATCGGTATCGCGACGGAGCTGCTGGAGCTGGTCACCACCGACCTGCGTGAAGGCGACAAGGCAAGTTCCGCCCAGCCAACACCCGAGGCCGGACCCGAGTGGCAGCAGCGCGCGTAGGCCGTTAAGATGCGCGACAGACCCTCGCGGGTGAGCGGGCTCCGGACCGGTTCCGGGGTCCCCGCCCGCAAGGTGGTGGGAGCGAACCGGCGACCGCCGGTTTTTTTGTCTCTACCGCTCGCCCGTCTCCAGACATCCTGGACCTCATGACGCGCCGCGCCTGATGTCTGTCCATGTCGGATGATGTGCCGTGGCTTCAGGGCTGGGGATGGCGCCTGCGCTCGCGGGCCGTTGCCCCGGCGATGAAGAGCAGGGCGGCGGTGAGCGCGGTGAAGACGAGGCTGGCGGAGGTGGGCGCCGTCAGCGCGAGCAGGCCACAGCCGGTGAGGAACGCGAGCACGTCGATGGCCGCGGGCCGGGGCTGGGGCAGCACGAGCACCGTGGCGCACCCGGCCAGGGGCAGGCCCAGCGCGACCTGCCGGAAGATGGCGTCGGTGCTGGTGCGCACCGTCTCCCAGTAGTTGATCAGGATGGCGGCGAAGATGACGACGGTGCCGCCGGCCAGCACGAGCACGCCCGCGGCGGCCGCGTCCTTGGTGAGCCGGGCCTTCTCGTCGAACTGCTGCACGGCCAGGTCGACCAGCTGCTCCAGCGCGCTGTTGAGGATCTCCGCGAAGAAGATGAGCAGCACGCAGAAGATGAGCGTCACCTTCTCCGCGAGCCCCAGGGGGATGCCGCTGCCCACCATTCCGACGAGCACGCCGGAGATGAGGTGGATGCGCATGTTGCGCTGCCAGGCGACGGTGTGGATGAGGCCCGCCCACGCATGTCCGAACGAGGCGAACAGTCCGTTGCTGCGGCGGGAGGGAAACTGGGGGCGGTGTGGTGCAGGAACGGTCATCGGAGGGTGAAGGGTGCGGCAGGCTAGCACCCACCGGTCCGATTGCCGCTCCTGAGTGAACGGGTAAGGTCGGTCGCGTGATGCGAACGTCCTTCCCGTCCTGGTCGCGCTCCGTGGCGCTGGCCCTGCTGTGCACCGGTGCCGTCGCGCGAGCGCAGGCCGCCGCTCCTCCAAGCTTCGAAGGAGATGACCTGGGCCTGGAGCCGCCAGGTGTTCACTATCTGCCAGCCCCGGAGCCCCGGGCGCACGAACAGCGTCGCCTGTCCCCCCAGGAACCGCCGGTGGTGCGGCGGGAAGTGCGCGACGCGAAGGGGAGCGTGAAGACGGCCGGTGTGCCGCAGACGCGCCTGGGCGAGGGCGCGCTGTCCGGCAAGGTCATCTACCTGAGCCCGGGGCACGGCTTCTACCGGGACAACGGGCTGAAGCGTTGGGCGACGCAGCGGGGCAACAGTTGGGGCGTGGTGGAGGACTTCATCTCCGCGGAGGTGGTGTCCCAGGAACTGCTGCCCCTGCTGGTGGGCGCGGGCGCCACGGTGGTGCCGGTGCGCGAGACGGACCTGAACCCGCTGCTCGCCATCGTGGATGATGGACAGACGGGCTACGCGGAAGCCGGCGACGCGGCGCGCTTCCACGCCTCCGAGCAGAAGGGGTGGGGTGCCCCGCCCATGCCCATGGGTAACAGCGTGGAGCCCTTCACGCTGGGCACCACGCGCACCCTGGACACCGCGGCCACCGTCACCGCGAGCGCGACGTGGACGCCGGACGTGCCGGCGGACGCGGCCTACAACGTCTATGTCTCCTTCGGCGCGGACCCCACGCGCGCGCAGGATGCGCACTACGTGGTGAAGCACGCGGGTGGTGAGAGCCACTTCCGCGTGAACCAGCGCCGCCACGGCGGGACGTGGGTGTTGCTGGGCCGCTTCTACTTCAAGGCGGGGCAGCACCCGGAATCGGGCGCGGTGGTGCTCCAGAACGACTCGGCGGCCGGTGCGGGCGCGACGCTGTCGGTGGACGCGGTGCGGCTGGGCGGTGGCCGGGGCCTCATGGGAGACGCGGCGCAGGGGCCGCTTTCGCGTCCGCGCTTCGAGGAGAGCGCGCGCTACCACGTGCAGTACAGCGGCGCGCCCTTCACCGTGTACGCACCGACGGGAGCCAACGCGCTGTCCAACGAGCGCAACGCGGACGTGACGGCCCGGCCGCGCTTCGCCGCGTGGCTGCACGAGGAGGGCGAGGACGCCGTCTATGTGGCGTGGCACACCAACGCTTCCACCACTGGCAACGTGGTGGGCACGGAGGCGTACGTCTACGGGCCGAACCCGGTGGACGGCACCCTCAACTTCACGGGTGTGAAGGACAGCGACGTGATGGCGAAGGCGCTGCTCGCGCAGATTGAAACGGACCTGAAGCGCGAGGTGGATCCGGCCTGGCGGGTGCGCACCCTGCGCTCGGCGAACCTGGGCGAGGTGAACCCCACGCACAACCCGGAGATGCCCAGTGTGCTGCTGGAAATGGCGTACCACGACAACACGGCGGACGCGGCGAAGCTCAAGGAGGCCCGCATCCGCCACGTGGCCGCGCGCGCCATCGTGCAGGGACTCATCAAGTACTTCGCGGCCCGTGACGGCGTGGCGGTGCACCTGCCGCCGGAGGCCCCGGGCGCGGTGGTGGCCCGCAACGCGACGCCGGGCGCGGTGGAGGTGAAGTGGACCGCGCCGCCGCTGGTCGCCTCGGAGCAGGGGCAGGACGCGCCGACGGGCTACCGGCTCTACCAGAGCGCGGACGGTCGGGCGTGGGACGAGGGCACGGCGGTGACGAACACCGAGGCCACCGTCACGCTGGCCGCGGGCACGGTGCGCTACTTCCGCGTCGCCGCGGTGAACGCGGGCGGTGAATCGTTCCCGTCCGCCACGGTGGCGGTGCGCGTGGGCGTGGTGGGAGAACCGCGCGCGCTGCTCGTCAACGCGTACGAGCGGCTGGATGCGACGGTGGCCTGCGGCGAGACGCTGACGCCGTACGACCTGTCCGCCCCGCTGCGCGTCTTCCTGGAGGCGATGAACGACGGCAGCTACCTGCGCCAGCACGGCGCGGCGTTCGCCCAGGCGGCGGTGGCCTTCGACAGCGCGGCGGGCAACGCGGTCGCGGCGGGACTCGTGTCGCCTTCGGGCTATCAACTGGTGGACTGGTCCACCGGGCGCGGCGGCCTGGGGGGTACGGGGCTGACGCGCACCGAACAGGACGCCCTGCGCGCGTTCGTCACCGGGGGCGGACACTTGATGCTGTCGGGCGGCCGCACCGTGTCCACGCTCGCGGCGGGCAGCGCGGAGGATCAACTCTTCCTCGCGGACATCCTGCGGGCGTCCGTCGTCGCGGGAACGCCGGTGCTCCGGTTGGAGGGCTCGGCGGGCGGCTTCCTCTCGGACCTGACCGCCACGCCGCTGGACGACGGGACGCTCGGGGCCTATCCGGTGGGCGTCACCGACGTGCTGGCGCCCACGGGCGGAGGCACGGACGTGCTGCGCTACGCCGGGACGGCGCTGGGCGCGGGGCTGGTGTCCGGCACGACGCCAGCGGTGCTGGTGCTGGGCTTCCCCTTCGAGGGCCTCGCGTCGAACCGGGAGCGGGCGCGGCTGGTGGGGGCGTTCCTGTTCAAGGCGGGACTGATTCCCCAACTGCCGTCCCTGCCGGACGCGGACGTGACGCCGGCGGTGAGCCCCCGGCCGCTGACGTCCTGCGTGGCGGTCCAGGAGCGCAACCCGCATCCTCCCGTGGATCCGCCGGTGAAGCCTCCCCCTCCCGAACCGACGGTCGTTCCGTTGCTGCCAAACGAATATTTCGGCAAGGCGGATACCGGCTGTGGGTGCGGGGCGGCGGAGGCGGGAACGGCCTCCGGGCTCTGGGTGTTGGTCGGGGTGATTGTTCAGCTCCGGCGTGCGCGCGCGAAGGCCCACGCGAAGCGTTGACTCGGCGGGGGCGCCTGCCTACGGTCGCCCGCCTTCTTTACGAGACTCATGACGGGTGGGCCGTGAGGGCCCACTCCTGCTGACCAGGAGAACGGACATCATGGCCACCAAGATCGCCATCAACGGCTTTGGACGTATCGGTCGCTGCATCCTTCGCGCCGCGCTCAGCCGCAAGGAAGACCTCGAGATCGTCGCCATCAACGACCTCGACAAGCCGTCGGCGCTGGCCCACCTGTTCAAGTACGACTCCGTGCACCGCACGTGGCCGGGCGAGGTGAAGGCGACGGACAAGGGCATCGTGGTGGACGGGCGGGAGATCGCCGTCACCGCGGAGAAGGACCCCACGGCGCTGCCCTGGAAGTCGATGGACGTGGACGTGGTGCTGGAGTGCACGGGCCGCTTCACCGGCCGCGAGGGCGCGGAGAAGCACCTCAAGGCGGGCGCGAAGAAGGTCATCATCTCCGCGCCGGCCAAGGGCCCGGACCTGACCATCGCGTACGGCATCAACCACGACCAGTACGACCCGAAGAAGCACCACATCGTGTCCAACGCGTCGTGCACGACCAACTGCCTGGCGCCCATCGCCAAGGTGCTGGTGGACAACTTCGGCATCGAGCAGGGCCTGATGACGACGATCCACAGCTACACCAACGACCAGCGCATCCTGGACCTCACCCACGAGGACATGCGCCGCGCCCGCGCAGCCGCGCTCTCCATGATCCCCACCAGCACTGGCGCCGCGAAGGCCATCGGTGAGGTGCTCCCCGTGCTCAAGGGCAAGATGCACGGCCTGTCGGTGCGCGTTCCCACCCCGAACGTGTCGCTGGTGGACCTGACGGTGAACACCACCAAGAAGGTCACCGCGGAAGAGGTCATCGAAGCGTTCCGCAAGGCGGCGGCCACGCAGCTCAAGGGCGTGCTGGAGTTCAGCGACGCGCAGACGGTGTCGGTGGACTACAACGGCAACCCGCACTCGGCCATCTTCGACGCCACCAACTGCTTCGTGATGGGCGACAACCTGCTCAAGGTCATGGCCTGGTACGACAACGAGTGGGGCTTCTCCAACCGCATGGTCGACACGGCGAAGTTCCTCGTGTCCAAGGGCCTGTAGTCGTCAGGCACGGCTTCGCATTCCGGCACCGTTGGGCTGACCGAAACAGGGCAAGGGGCACCAAAAGATGATCCGCTACATCGATGACCTGCAGTTGACCGGCAAGCGCGTCTTCATCCGCGTGGACTTCAACGTCCCCATGGACGGCCGCCGCGTCACCGACGACACCCGCATCCGTGAAGCGCTTCCGACCATCAAGCGCGCGCTGGAGATGGGCGGCAAGGTCATCCTGGCGTCCCACCTCGGTCGGCCCAAGGGCCCGGACCCGAAGCTGTCGCTGGAGCCGGTCGCCGCGGAGCTCGTGAAGCTCCTGGGCGGAAAGCACGAGGTCATCCTCACGGACGACTGCGTGGGCGACGGCGTGAAGAAGCAGGTGAAGGAGCTGAAGGAAGGGCAGGTCGTCCTCCTGGAGAACCTGCGCTTCCACAAGGAAGAGGAGGCCAACGACGAGGCCTTCTCGCGCGAGCTGGCGGCGCTGGCGGATGTCTACGTCAACGACGCGTTCGGCACGGCGCACCGCGCGCACGCATCCACGGCGGGCATGGTGCCGTTCGTGAAGGAGAAGGCGGCCGGCTTCCTGATGCGCAAGGAGATTGAGTACCTGGGCGACAAGGTGCTCAAGAACCCGGCGAAGCCCTTCGTGGCCATCCTGGGCGGCTCCAAGGTGAGCGACAAGATCAAGGTCATTGAGAGCCTGCTGCCCAAGGTGGACGCGCTGCTCGTGGGCGGCGCGATGGCGTACACCTTCCTCAAGGCGCAGGGCATTGAAGTGGGCAAGAGCCGGGTGGAGGAGGGCGACAAGCTGGCGCTGGCGGCGAAGCTCTTGGACACGGCGAAGCGGCTGAAGACGCCGCTGGTGCTGCCCATCGACCACATCGTCGGCACGGGGCCCACGGCGGACAGCGTGGCCAAGGAGACGCCCGACCAGGTCATCCCGGCGGACATGATGGGCCTGGACATCGGGCCCAAGACGCGCGCGATGTTCACGCAGCGCATCCGTGACGCGAAGACGGTGGTGTGGAACGGGCCCATGGGCGTCTTCGAGGTGGCGAAGTTCGCGGAAGGCACGAAGTCGGTGGCGGTGGCCATGTCCATCAACACGCAGGCCACGACGGTCATCGGCGGTGGCGACAGCGCGGCGGCGGTGGAGCAGATGGGCTACGCGGACAAGATGAGCCACGTGTCCACGGGCGGCGGGGCGTCGCTGGAGTTCCTGGAGGGCAAGGAACTGCCGGGCATCAAGGCGCTGGAGACGAAGTAGGCGACACGCACCCGCAGTTCCTCAAACGCTCGGTACCGGGGGAGACACCATGACGGCCCAGGCTCGTCGGAAGATCGTCGCTGGCAACTGGAAGATGAACAAGACGGTGCCCGAAGCGCTCGCGTTGGTGCGGGAGCTTCGCGGCGCGGTGGCGGCGCTGGGCGACACGGTGGAGGTGGTGATCGCGCCTCCGTTCGTGGCGTTGCAGCCCCTGCACATCGCGCTGGAGGGCGCGCCCATCCAACTGGCGGCGCAGAACTGCCACTGGGAGGCGTCCGGCGCGTTCACGGGGGAGATCTCCGCGGGGATGCTGGTGGAGCTGGGGTGCGCCTACGTCATCGTGGGGCACTCGGAGCGCCGGCAGTTCTTCGGAGAGACGGACGCCACGGTGAACAAGCGGGCCAAGGCCGTGAAGGCCGCGGGCATGACGCCCATCGTCTGCGTGGGTGAGACGCTGGCCGAGCGCGAGGCGAACCAGACGCTTCAGGTGGTGGAGCGTCAGGTGCGCGGGGCGCTGGAGGGCTTCACGGCGGCGGACGTGGCGACGTTCGTGATGGCGTACGAGCCGGTGTGGGCCATTGGAACGGGCCGGACGGCGACGACGGCGCAGGCGCAGGAGGTCCACGCGGCGATCCGGGGCCTGCTGGGCCGGCTGTACGACGAGGGGACGGCCCGCCAGGTGCGAATCCAGTACGGCGGCAGCGTGAAGCCGGACAACGCGGCGGAGCTCCTGGGCCAGCCGGACGTGGACGGGGCGCTGGTGGGGGGAGCGAGCCTCAAGGCGGCCGACTTCGTGGCCATCGTGAAGGCGGCGGGCTAAAGGAAGATTCCCTTTTGGAAGTTGTCACCCGTTGACCACATTGTGTAGGGTGCGCCCTCTTTCCACGGAGCGTCTGGAAGCGCCATGCTGACTTTCTTTACGATCGTGCACGTCCTGCTCTGCGTGTTCATGATCTTCGTCATCTTGCTACAGCCGGGGAAGGACGCCGGCATGGGTTCCGCCCTGGGTGGCGGCGCCGCGACGAGCGCCTTTGGTGGGCGCGGAGCGGTGACCTTCCTGAGCAAGCTGACGGGCATCTGCGCCGGCTTGTTCTTCCTGACGTCGCTGGGCCTGTCGTTCGTGGGCCTGCGCGGTTCCGTGGCAGCGGGGGGCTCAGTCGCGGCTCCTCCGGCGGCCTCGGCACCGGCGACGCCGGGTGCGGCACCCACCACGGGTGCGGCTCCGGCGACGACGCCAGCGCCTGCGGTTCCGGGCAGTGTCGAGCAGGAGCGCACGGCGACCCCGCCGGCCGAGGGCCAGCCGGCTCCCGCGCCGACGACGCCCGCGCCGTAGTCGTCAGTCTGTTTCAAGCTCGCGCGTCGGTGATTTTGTCGTTGCGCGAGTCAGCGGGGTTCGGTACATGAGCCCCGCGAGCAAGCCCAGGTGGTGGAATTGGTAGACACACCATCTTGAGGTGGTGGCGCCGTGAGGCGTGCGGGTTCGAGTCCCGCCCTGGGCACTCCAAGAAGGCCAGCAATCCTGCGGGGTTGCTGGCCTTTTTCTTTTCTAGCTGATGGCCATTGCCCCCCTATTGCCCCTCTCCAGCACGGGGCCGTCCAGGAGCTTCACCGCGTCCTGCTTCACCTGGGGGCTGAGATGCGCGTACCGCATGGTCATCTCGATGGTGGCGTGGCCCATCAGCTCCTGGATGACCTTCAGCGGCACGCCCTTCATGGCGAGGTGGCTCCCGTACGTGTGGCGCAGGTCGTGCCACCCAATGGTGCCCTTCTCGCGCGTAATACCCGCCCGCTTCAACGTGGTGATGAGGAGGTGGTCCATCATCCCCGGAGTGAGGTGCTCGCCGTTCTCCTGGCAGAAGACGTAGGGGCCTCGGAGGTGTCGGTGAGCCTTGAGGGTCTCCACGACGGATTGTGGAAGGTCCACCGTCCGGGCGTTGCCGCCCTTGGGGGTGCCTTCGACTCCGCGCCAGATGGTCCGCTTGATGTGGAGCTTGGCGCGGATGAGGTCGACGTCCGTCCACTGGAGCCCGATGAGTTCGCCCTGACGCATGCCGGTCTTGGGGGCCGTGATCAGCAGGGCCACGTCTTGAGGTGCGGCGGCGGCGATAAGCCGGTCCACCTCTTCGAAGGAGAGGAAGTCGTAGTCCGGCTTCTTCACCTTGAAGAGCTTCACGTCCGGGACGTGTGCGAGGACGCCTTGCTCCTTCGCGAGATGGAGGAGCTTGCTGAGGACGGCCAGCGCGTTGTTGATGGTCTTCAGGCTCAAGGTCTTCTGCTTCTGGACTTTGCGCCTGCGTAGGGCCCTCTTGGACGGGGTGTCCGAGAGCCCGCTCAGCCTCGGGGTCTTCTTCTTCATGGCGGCCTTGAAGTCCTCGATTTCGGCGGAGCCGATGGAGTCGAGTGCCATCTCGCTGAAGTACGGCGTGATGTGGTCATCCAAGATTTGCCGCTTGCTCACGACGCTGGAGTGCTTGTTGTTGTTGTCCGAGTAGGTAAGGAAACGCTGTGTGAACTCTTTCAGCGTTAGCGACTTTGCCACCTCGTTCTTTGTGTCGGTCGCCTGCTCCTTTCCGAAGGTCCCCATCAAGAGGGCCGCGCGGACGTCGCGTTCATACTGCTCCGCACCGCGACGAGTATTGACCGGGCTGTCCTTGCGGATTCGCTCGACCTTCCCGTCAGCGTGCTTGAACTTGATATCCACGAACCACATCTGCTGAGGCTTTCCGTTCTTGTCGTTGTACTTCCTGAGTCTCACGCTCATGACTGCTTCTCCTTGAGCGCAGGACCGCCTTGACCCGGTGGCCACGACAGCATCGTGGCGCGGGAAAGTCGAACGCATCGACCGACCCGGACGACTCCCGGCATCTGGCCCAGGCGAATGGCCTCGTAGAGCGTCTTCCGGTTCACCCGAAGTAGGACTGCGGCCTCGTCCACGGTGAGGAAGTCGGGCGCCGCATTCGGCGCATGCGAAGAGGTCTCGGACATGGCTACCTCGGGAAGACGCGACGGGGCGAGAGCCGACCGAGGGCGTGCAGCCCAATGCCGATGGCATCCCAGACGTTGTGGTGGAGGTCTTGTGCGGATGGCATCTCGACGCGCAGGTGCTCGGCGGCGTCGAGGCGCTGCTTGATGCGCTCGATGAACGCGTCCGGGTCGAGGGTGCCCTTCCAGTCGCGCGGGTAGACGCTGCGACGGCTCTCGATGGGGGCCAGGGCGCCGCCCAGCATGCCGACGACGCCGGCAAGCTGGATGAGGTCGTTCTGGTCGCCCCGCTGGTGTGCGGCTGCGTAGACGCGGGGCAGCTCGATGACGAGCTGGAAAGACTCCTCGGCCACGCGCGGACGTAGCCACTCATCGACCGCGCCGGCCATAGATGCCCACGATGCGAGCGACAGCGCTCCGTGGGCGGGCTCGGGATTCTTCGGTAGACCAGCGCAGAGGAGGGCGGCGGAAGAGATGTCGAAGAGGGCCACGCCGCAGTGGCGGAGGCCCGGGTCAATGGTGAGGAGCTTCATGGCGTCACCTCGCCGCGCACCTGCTTCAAGGCGTGCTCAATCCGCGCCCGCGCGAGCGCCAGGTATTCGGGCTCCCGCTCGATGCCGACGAACTCAAATCCTTCGGCGAGTGCCGCGATGCCTGTAGTTCCGCTGCCCGTGAAGAGGTCGAGCACCGTGCCGCCAGGAGGTGTCACCAGTCGGCACAGCCACCGCATGAGTCCAACGGGCTTCACGGTGGGATGGAAGTTGTGACCGACCCCCGCATGGCGCTCCGCGCGCGAGGGTTTGGCCACGTAGAAGAATCGAGGCACTTCGGCGGACAGGTGCGTCGCGGCCTCTTCGCCAAAAGTGACGTGGGAAGGCCATCGCTCCTTCCCTTCAGTGGAGCTGCGGCATCCGTCGATGTTGAGTGCTCCCGTCCGGTGGACGAGCACGTTCTTTGCGACAGTGCCGACGAGCGGCTTGCGTGCGAGGATCCAGTGCTCGGCGGCCGGCTTGAGAGCTGTGCCCCAGCCTTGCCACTGCCGGGCTGCGTCCGTCGCTGGGATGTCGCGGCGGCTGGATGGCGCGGGCGTGGACCTGAGCCCGTTGTTCGCGAGCCAGCGCTGACCCGCAGCAGCTTCCTTGTGCGTTCCCGTGACAGGGCGGCGGAACCAATCCGGACCGGGCTTGCCTTTGTCGGAGATGAGCCCTTCCGCGAGGCTACGAATCGCTTCGGGCAGCTCGTTGACGCCGAGCAGCTCCAGCAGGGCTGGCCAGTAGTCTTCATGAGGGACATGCGGCTGTGCACCTTGACTCGTCCAGTGCCCCGCCATGCCGTTGAAGCCGAAGAAGGCATCGATTTGCGCGTTGGTGAGGCCCGCGCGGTTTCGCGCCTCCGCAATCCAGCGCGTAACGGCGAGGACTGCCTCTCGGTTGTCCTTCTGCTTGTCGATGGCCTTCGAGACGTCGAGGGACTTCGGAAAGCCCGTCCCGAAGAGGTGCATGACAATGTCGCGCACCTCGAAGCCAGCATCCTCCAGCGCCGTGGCCGTCCAATGGGACGTGCGGGGCAACGCCCAGACAAGGGCATGGCCACCCGGCTTGAGGACGTGGAGCGCCTCGCGCATGACGCCCGCGAGCCAGGCCACCCACTGCTCACGTCCCCCGCGGTCGCCGTCCCATTCCTTGTCCATGAGACCGATGCCCGCAGGAGGGTCGGTGACGATGGCGTCGATGCTGCTGGGGGCGAGGACTTGGGCGACCTGAGCGGCGTCGCCCTGAAACAGTGCAACTCGTTCGGTGAGGAGTTCTGTCTTCACCTCACTGCAATGGGGGCAGGCGCTACGGGTGATTTACGCGGCGGCCCGCTCCGCTGGCTCCCACACTCGAAGGTGCCCTGCAGCGTCGCGGACCGTGGCGGCGTCCTTCGACAGCACGCGCGAGAGGGCGGGCTCGGCCTCGATGGCATCGGCGAGGTCCGGTGTCGTTTCGCGCATCGCCTGCCGCATGAGTTCCGCCATGCGCTCGGCAGCGTCGTGCAGCCGGTTGGGGCAGTCCGCGCGCAGCTCCGCTACCAGCTCGTCGTGCACCATGAGGACGAGCCGCGAGCCCCAGAGAGGGGAGCGCCGGGTCGTGTACATCTCCCTTGAGACGCGCCAGGTGGCCAGCTTCGCACCCACGGCGCCCAGTCCCTGGAAGGGCGTGTTGAGCCACTGCGTGTAGCCGCATCCGCCCCGGAGGATGTTGGCCCCGGGAATCATCACGTCCACGGGGCGGTCGCCGTAGGTGAGACGGCTGGCCTTGGAGAACAGCTCCCGCTGCTCGGGCCATGCGTCCAGCCACCTGTCGCCGTAGCGCTGGGAGACTTCGACGCACGCGGCGCAGACCATCTTCACCTTGCCCTGGACGCGCACGGGCACGCGCTCGACACCGCACGTCTCCGCCACCTTCGCCAGCAGGCAGAAGCGGACGTCGTCCTTCGCCCGCGCGTGGTAGGCCATGGCGCCTGCGCCCATGCCCCCGCCCTTGCCGAAGTTGAAGACCTTGGCCAGGGCGCGGAAGGACGTGGCCGTCGCTTCCTTCGCCTTCACGCGCGGCAGGAGGGCCTCGTAGCTCTCCCCGAGGAAGGTCGCTGCGGCGGACGTGTGGACGTCTTCCTTCGCCAGCAGCGCATCGGCCATGCGCGACCAGCCCACGTCCCAGATGGCTCGCTGGGCCATGGTGCGCAGCTCCAGGCCGGCGTAGTCCACGGAGCAGAAGACGAAGCCGGGGCGGGCCTCATGGCACTCGCGGACGCCGCCACGCTGGGGGAGCTGTTGGTAGTCGCTGGAGACGCGCGTCGTGGAAACCAGCACGTTGACGCGCGGGTTGATGGGCCGCGTAACGCCGGCCTCCAGCTTGCCCAGGTAGGTGGAGCGGTACTTGTCCACCTTGCCGGCCTTGCCCAACTCCTCCAGCAGCGGATCGCCCGAGTCGATGAGCGTGTCCCTGTCGGTGGCCACCTGCCCATCCGGGAAGCGCTCCGTGGGCGAGGTGACGGGCGGCATGCCGTTGTAGGCGGCGGAGACGAGCGCGGAGAGGCGCTTCGAGTCCTTGGTGCCGTCGGGCCGGAAGATGCCCGCGGCGAGGAAGCGGGCTCGGTTGGCGCTCCACTCCAGCTCCACGCGCTGCCGCAGCTCGGCGACGCGCTCCCCATGGGTACGCAGGCCCCAGATGGAAGCGAAGTGCAGCGCCAGGGCGGCGCGGACCTGGTCGCCTTCCGCGTGGAGGTTGCCGCCGTTGGCGACGCTGGCCGCGACGCGCTCCTGGGCGAGGTGGACGTTCAGGGTGAATCGGGCGTCGCGCTTCGGGTAGGCCACGGCGGCGGCGGGCCACTGCTCCAGCGGCACGCCATCGAGTTCCGAGTAGCGCAGGCGCCATGCGTCCGGGGCCTTCTTCTCGGCGGAGATGTCGAGGCCCAGGTGACGCTTCACCAGGAGGGAGAGCGGATAGCGGGCTCCCTCGTCGTCGCCCAACTGGCGGCCTGTCTCCGGATCCACGCCATGCAGTCCACGGGCGATGTCGATGAGGGCTTCGCGAATGGCGACGTCATGCAGGCGCCCGGCGTCGGCTGCCTCAAAAACGGCGTCTACGAGTCGCGCCTCGTCCGCGCACATGACGCCCAGGTCGTAGGCGAGGTTGGCGCCAGTCAGGTGGACGCCGGGGGAGGAGAGCGCGTCTCGGAACCAATCGCGTGCCTGGGCTGCGGAGAGGAGGCGCTCACTATCCGGGGCCGCGTCTGCGATGGATGCGCAGACGAGCGGCGGAGCGAGGAGACCGGGTTGAATCAGGTGTGTCTCGGTGTCGAAGCTGAAGAGGGAGGTGGGCACAACACCAAGAGGCCCGTGTCGTGGGCCAGCCGTGGCGGTGGGGGACGCGCCAGGTGCTCAGCGGTGTTGGGGGAGGGGAATGCTCAGGCCAGGGCGACGGCGAGGGCCGGCAGCTTCGCTTCGGCGCGCTTCGCTTCGATGGCCACCAGTTCGTCGTCGGTGGGGCTGACGGTGCTCCAGCGGTAGCCCTCGATGACCTTCCCGGGCTTGCCATCCCTCTCGGGCAGCATCTTGGGGAAGACCTCGCAGTCGATGAGGAGAAACGTCCCGGCCTGCTTCTCGCCCGTGAACTTGGCGAGCTGCTCCAGGGACAGCTCCTGCTCCTCGGCGCCGGCCAGGGCCATGACGAACGCCTTGAAGCGCCCGCCGCCGTTCTTCTTCGCGTCGGAGAGGTTCTCCACGTAGGAGGCCACCATACCGATGCGGCTGGGCTCGCTGGCGGGCTGTGTCCGCTCGGCGGACACGACCTTCAGCTCCGCGATGGCGGACAGGCCCTTGAAGCCGTCCTTCGTGCGGATGGACTGCACCTCTAGTCGGTAGCGGCCGGCCTTGAGATACTGCGCGCCGAGGGCGGCCTGGGCGCTGACGATGCGTGTGAGGGCTGCGTTGCTCATGTCCCGTTGCTCTCATTGAGTGGGACGTCAGAAGGACGTCCTCAGATGCTTCAATGGGGGCAACTCCTGGGCGTGGACTGGGAAACAAAGCGTATTTAATGGCCTAACGTTGAATAAATAGAGAGGAGTAGCGACATGGAAGCTGTAGGACGAAATGATCCATGCTGGTGCGGTTCGGGGCAGAAGTACAAGAGATGCCATATCTCTCGCGCTAAACAAGAGCCTGTGAAGTATCCGCAGGCTCGAAGTCAGCTTGATAATGTTTTTCGCAGCAGGAAGGAATGTCTGCATCCGCATGCAGGGCGCGGAACTTGTGGTGGGAAAATTATCCGAGCGCATACGGTGCAGCGTTCGGGAGGGCTCTCCAGAATTGCCTCGGACGGTCACGTTTTGACAACAGTAAAGACCCCAAAGGACGGATTTTCGAGTGACATGGAGTTTGAACTTCATGAGGTTGGATATCGCGAGGCGTCGACGTTTACTGGTTTTTGCGCGAAGCATGATGGGATCTTTGCGCCAGTGGAAAACAAACCTTTTGTTGCGAGCAGAGAGCAGGGTTTTCTGCTTGGGTACAGATCGGTTTGTATGGAGCTATTCAAAAAACAGACGGGGTTGGGGGCAGTCGAGATTGTTCGAAATGCCGATCGTGGAAGATCGCCGCACGATCAATTTGCACTCCAGTTTTTCGCGGACGGCATGCAAGAGGGGCTTTCAGCTGCGATTGGGGATTTGAAAACAGATAAATCCGAATACGATAGGATTCTGGTTTCGGGTGATTATGTGGGGTCGAATTCTGTTGTTATTCGCCTCGATCAAACCCCGGATGTAATGTGCAGTGGCTTGATGAGTCCAGAATATGATTTGAGTGGAAATATTTTGCAGGTGATGGATGGGTTGTCAATGAGAGCGCGTAGTCTTGCCTTTTCACTGACTGGGGTCGACGTTGGTGGTGCTGCTGTTTTTCAGTGGGTCGGCGATAACCCGCCTGCGAAGGCGCTGGCGATGGGGTTCGCCGGTATGCCACGGAAATCGCTTCCCGATGCGCTTTATAGGTTTTCGTTTGAATTTATTGAGAACGTATTTGTCTCGCCTGTCTGGTGGCGAGATCTTCCTCTTGATTCTCGGAAGTCGTACATGCGCCGGGCGGGATCGGGAGTAAATCCAATGATCGAACGGCGGAGGGATTGCTTGGGTGATGATGGTGTTCGCGGGGCGAGATTCGGTGTCGCTGATGTTGTTTGCCACTATTGATAGTGGTTGGGTGTGCTGGAGATTCTTCTAGTATGAGTCTGCATTGGACTTGGCG
Organism: Corallococcus sp. bb12-1; assembly: GCF_026626765.1. Lineage (NCBI taxonomy): Bacteria > Pseudomonadati > Myxococcota > Myxococcia > Myxococcales > Myxococcaceae > Corallococcus > Corallococcus sp. bb12-1. The sequence continues at coordinate 586,278 of NZ_JAPNJZ010000024.1, forward strand.
AAGAGCTTTTGCGGTTGCCCGTCCGTTTGTTGGATGAACAGCGCCCGCTCCTTGGCTGTGGCGAAGGCTGCTCCGTAGTCCTGTGTGTGGAGGCACACCTCTACCTTGACGCACGCCGCCTGCTGCCCGGGGCGATGCGTGCGAGCAAGGAGCTGCTCCCATAGGGCGCCGTCCGAAGGCGGCGTCACCACGAGGTTGCGGCAGAACTGCTGGAGGTTCTTTCCTGTCGCGTGGGCCTTGATGCTCGCGACGATGGAGCGGCGCCCGCTCTCCTGGAGGATGGCTTCGGATGCCACCCGTCCGCCACCGTAGAAGGGCACGCCAGCGGTGCGGGCGATGCGCTCGCCCAGCTCCGGGAATTCGACCCAGACGATCCCCACCTGGGTCCGCGCCCACTCCGCTGCGTCCTGCACGAGGAAGTCTGACACCCACACGGCTTGGGGCTCAGGCTGCACCGCGTCGTGAATCTCCGCCCAGTCCGCCCATGTCGAGGCATCCCACACCGGCTTGTCGCCCTCGTAGGGCGGGGACATGTGCGCGCGGATAGCGGCTTTGGTGAGCAGCCCCGGTGAGTCCAGATGCTCGCGGCGCTCGCCCTTCAGCTCCTCCCACACCTCCTTGTTCCAGGCCTTCCGCTTCGCGAACCACTCCTCGATCAGCTCTGGGGGCTCGCCCCGAGGGTAGCGCCAGCGGTGGTAGAAGCCTGCCGACAGCTGGCGCGCGCAGGCGATGGCCTGGAGTTGCTCCTGGAACTGCTCGCCATCGGGACGCTCGCCACCGTGGGCCAGCTCAATGAGCGCCAGCAACTCGGCGGGTACAGGCCCCGGGTAGCGCGGGCGGATGATGAGCGGCTTGTCGAGCGCGCTCTCGTCCGTGGCCACGACGCCGCGCGTGTCGTTGCGACGGCGACAGAAGCCCTCGCGGACGTGCTCCTCGGGCTCGCACAGCCGCTCCAGCGCGCCAGGTGGAGCAATCACCTTGCCCGGGTCCAGCGCCGTGCCCCACTCCTCCACGACGTGGTGTGCCAGCGGCAGGGGCGAGCCCTCGCGCAGCGCCAGCCGTGACAGGTGCGCGTAGTCCTTGATGCTCTTGGACGCGAACGTGCCGGACAGAGCCACGAGCCGCGTCTCCGGGCGCTTCTCGAAGTAGCGAAGGAACCGGCCGGTGCGCGAGGCCTTCGGGTCCTTGAGGTTGTGCGCCTCGTTGAGGATGACGAGGTCCGGGCGGATGCGCTCCAGCAGGTCCGTGGCTTCCTGGCTGGAGAGCTTGTTGTAGGAGATGACGTGTAGCACCGGCAGGCCGGGACGGAACCAACGTCCGCCCGCGAGGTTGGGCAGGCTCCAATGCGCGCCGTAGTAGTCCCACTCCGCGGTGAACTGGGGCAGCAGGTTGGCCGGGATGAAGAGGACCGCCACGCGGCAGGCCGGCATCACCATTGGCATGAGGAAGGTGGTCAGCTCCTTGCCGTGGCCGGTTCCGATAGGCCCCAGCAGCCCGCCCACGCGTGAGGCTTCCAGCAGCGCCAGGGCCTGGATGCGCCGCAGCCGCGTGGGGCACGGGCGGGCAGGGGACATGGCCGCACAGCTACACGGCCCTGCAGGGGCGCGTAGCTGGGCTTCCAGCGCCTCGATGTCCGCTGCCGTGTAGGACGCGGCCAGGTCGCGGCGGGGCAGGGCGAGGATGCGGGAAAGGTCCGAGGACCAGCCCACGGGGGAGCGCCCCGTGCGCGAGTAGTTTTCGGCTGCGGCGGGCATGTCGCCTGGGGGAGGGGATGGTGGCAGGGGCACGCCAAGGCGCTGGAGGAGCTTCACTGGCGGCCCTCGCTACCGGACGCCCCGGACGAAGTGCCCCGTGCCGCACAGCGGCTCCAGGGCCTCCACGGCCACCTGCATCAGCTCGCTGCCCGCCACGCCCAGGGCGGCGTAGGTGCGGGGCTCGGGCGGCTCGGCGCGGATGGTGGCGGCCAGGACGCCCTTCCACTTGCCGTAAGCCAGGGCCGAGTCGTTGGGGGCGACGCGGATGTCCACGACGCCGCACTCCTGCTCAATCTTCGCCACCATGCGGCCGACGTAGCCGGCCAGCGGCTCGGCAGGGCAATTGGGCACGCAGTCCACGTAGAGGGACAGGCTATCCGCGACGGGCCGGGTGGGCTCGTCGGCGCGGGCGGCCTCCATCTCCGCCTTCGTCCGCCGCTTGCGGCGCGGGGGCTCGTCGCCGGCCTGCTCGGGCGCCGGGATGGACGCGAGCGTCGGATCGCTCTTGGGCGCGTCTGGAGGCAGCACCGCGGCCAACTCCAGCTCGGGGGCGGCCTGGGCGGGCGCGGAGGCGACGGGTTGCGTGGGCGGAGTCTGGGGCTTCAGGATGCGGTCCATCAGGGCCATGGGCTTGCTTCCTTGCGACTGCGAGTTGAGGCACTGCGCCTGGAAGGAGCACCCGCCGTACTTCTGGCAGGCGCTCCAGGTGGGTTTGACCTGGCTGGGGAACGTGGCCCGTGCGGCGTCGCGCATGCGGTGCGCCATCGGCTCAACGTGCGTGTGCCACTGGTCGCGAACGTGCTCGACGCTGACGGTGGCGATGACGGAGCGGGAGAGTCGCGCGCCGTGGGTCTGGAAGTAGAGGTGCTCCAGCTCCAGCCGCTTCAGCCCCGGGAAGCGCTCCGCAGCGAGGACGGCCCAGTAGCCGTAGCCCACCATCTGGATGCCGGCGTCATGGGCGGCGGATGCGAGTTGCTCGGGCGTGGCGGCGTAGCTGGCGATGGACTTCGTCGTCTTGTGGTCCGTGACGCGCAGCACGCCCTCGGCGAGTCGTCGCGGATTGACGAGGTCGATGTAGCCGGTGAGCGGAATGCCGTCGGCGAAGAGGGGCGAGGGCCGGCCGAAGTGCTCCTCCACGAGGAGATCCGGACCGGAAGCGGGCAGCAGGTGCTTGCCGGCCGCCGCGAGGGGGCCCAGCACGTCCTGTCCCGTGCGCAGGTAGTGCTCCAACTGGGCATGGACTGCGGTGCCAAGCTCCCGAGCCTTGAGGGGCCGCTCAGGCAGCCGGAGGACCTTGGCGAAAAACCATGCTCGCTCGCAGAGCGCGAACTTCCGCAACTGCGAGACGGACAGGCTGCGGAGGACGCCACACTCGACGCCGTGCTGCTTTGGGCCTGCGGCGGGTAGACTCACCCCAACTCAATGGGGGTAGGTTTCGCACCTCGCAGAAAGTCACTTTCGCAGCTGACTGCCGCCTTTGTCTCGCCGTAAAGTAATTATTACATCTCAACCCGAAATTTGGCCCGAATTGATGCGAAATGAACCAGCACTTTGTTCCTAGGGTTTATCTTCGGCAGTGGCTCAATGGTGACGGCTTCTTTATCCGCTACCGCCGGATGGGTCCTCCTAATTCAATACGGCTCCTCTCAGAGAGAAAAACTCCAGATGGAGTCTACTGGGCGCGAGATCTTTACTCGCTTCCAGAGAAGACCATGGCAAACGGTTTGACCGGGGATGGGGTTGAGCATCTTCTCTCAGCTAATGTGGAACAGCGGATTGCTTCCATTGTTAGTGAGCTAGGGGGGTGCTCCGGTCGTTTAGAGCCGGGTTTGAGCGAACAGGTTAGATGGCTCATTCAGACTTTTGTTGCTCGCGATCCACGCACTATTGCAGCCATTGAAGCGCGGGTCGCCTCCTTTGTGAAGGAAAATGAAGCCGAAGTGCTAAGGCTTCATGCGCGGGCGCAGACGTCCACGATGAGGAGTGAGATCGGCCAGTATCTTGATCCGAGAATGCCTGCTGTTCAAGCAAGAGCCATGATCGCGGGAATCGCAGCGAGTCAGCTTGTTCCCAGGAGTGGTTGGCTTGATGGTGTTGTGCGTGTGATGCATTCATCGAAGATTGCTCGTGAGCTTGGTGTTCTTGGTCTGGATGGCTTTCCCACTTTTGAGCGGCCGGTGGTTGAATGGGGAGATAATGATGTGGGGCTGGTGGCTACGTTTTCGATCGCTCCGGAAATTCTTGCGTTTGTTGTTCAGGGAGAAGGCGAATGTGGTTGGGAGATGGCGCTGCGCCATGTGGCCGGCGCGCTGCGCCATCGGAGGAGTGCAATCTGCCGTCAGAAAGCGGCTGATGACCTGTGGTTGTCTGAGGCTCAGCACCTAATTCCGTGGGCTCAAGGCGAGTAGGAGTATGGTTGATGTGTTGATTTTTCGGTTTTGTTTCGCGCTCTATTGGGCGCAGTTCTGACTGGGGGGCCGATGTCTAGTGAGGGAGTGATTCGGAATCGAGCCGAGGTGGAAGCCAAAGAGGTGCTGGAGCAGGCGCAATTTGTTGTGACGAAGATTCCAGAGAGTAGTCGACGTGTGCCAGACTTCTCTGTGCGAAAGAATGGGGAGGCATTCTTTCTTGAGGTTACGGAAAAGGAGCCTATGGAGGTGTTTAACCAAATGCTTCTCCGTGCGAAGGCGGAGGGGTTTGCTACGCTTGCTCGCGAGGTGGAGGCAAGCAATCGACTTGATGGGTTGGTGAGGGGAAAGGCGGCGCAGTTGGATGTGCCGGAGCGGCCGGGTGATTTTAGGGTTTTGTGGATTGCTGCGCCGCATAGTGATTTTAACCATGTGGCCGAGATAGTTTTTAGAACACTGTATGGGGCGGTGCGTGTTTCTGTCTTCCCGTCGCTGGATGTGGAAGAAGTCGCGAAAGTGGGCATGGGTGTTCATTACTGTTACTATTATGACAGGTTTACTTTTTATCGTGTCCGGCGTCTTGATGGTGTTGTGCTTTATGGTCGGGGAGGTGGCTATTTGTTTGTGAATCCCCTTAGTGAGAGGGTTGTGGATTTTCGTCGATCTGAGATCTGTTTGATGTTCGCTGGGGTGGAGGGGATGAGGGTTGTTGATCCGGAAGTTAAGCATGGTGAGAATGATATGTTTATGGGGTTTGATGTGGATCGCTCGGATGGGCATGCGAGATGGAATTATATTAGGGAAATGTATGGTGTTCATGCCGAGCGCGTTGTTGAGGCTAACGTCTTGGATGTGGCGGCAGATGAGGTTCCTGATTGACGTGGTTTTGGTTGATTGGCGGGCGTGTTTCCTGCTGTACGACCAATAAGTCTTTCGGCGTCTGGTACATGCGCGGGCGACGCCCGTCCACGCGGCGCTGGTGCTTCTCGAATCCGAGCGCGACGAGGCAGGTTCCAATCTCCGTCGAGATGCGATGATCGACGTGAGCGGTGGGCATGCCAAGCGCGTCCGTCGCAACTTGGAGGATCGATACCTCTGTAGGGCGCCTCACCTGGGGCATGTTCAGAAGCCACTGGACGATGGCTTCCTCGCGCCCGTCGCCCGCGCCCTCTGCACGGAGCGCCGCCTGGGCCTCAGCACGCCGCGCCTCCTCGTCGGACAGCCACCAGGGCTCGCCCTGCTTGAACCGCAGCACTGCTTCTGCCCATAGCCGGTCCCGGTCCTGGCGCAACCCCTCGATATCGATGTGCGTGCAGCGCACTGGCCAGAATCGGCGGTGCCCTGTTGGGTCCCGCAGATAGGCGTCGTCGTTCGTCGTGCCGACGAAGATGCATCGCCGCGCCGTCTTCACGTTGGCGCGACCGTAGGGCGGCCGGTACGTGTCCTCGGTGCGGCTGATGAACCCCTTGAGGGCCTGGTTCTCCGCACGCCGTAGCGTGGAGAGTTCCGCCAGCTCGATGAACCAGAACTGGGACGCCAGCATGGCCGAGTCTTTGTTGTGGACGTCGATGGGCGCGTCGCTGAACCAGGGTGCGGCCAGCTCTCGAAACGCCGTGGACTTCCGCAGGCCCTGGGGCCCTTCGAGGATGAGGACGGTGTCCACCTTGCAGCCTGGCTTGAGCGCCCGCGCCACTGCGCCGATTGCGAACTTCGCGCCGATGGTGTGCAGGTGTGCCTCGTCGCCCTGGGCGCCGAAGTAGCGCGCCAGCAAGCTGTCGAGCCGCGGCGTCCCGTCCCACGACAGGGCGTTGAGGTAGTCGGCGACCGGGTCGTAACGGTTGCGCTTCGCCACCGCGAGAATCTGCGGCGCGACGACGGATGCTTTCGGCTGGAGTCCGAGTCGCCCGTACTCGCTTTGCTGGATCCAGTTGGTGATCTCAACGTCCAGCGTCTCCGGATCGATGCCGGGCGGCAACGGACCACCCTCGAATTCCAGGCGCTTGTTCACCTCGTTGAAGCGCAGCACGCCACGCCACTCCGGGGAGGACAGCAGCACGGTGAAGATGTTCGCCTCGCAGTTGCGGATGCGGCTCTCTCCCTTGCTGCTGACGTCCACGACGAGGTTCCGGCCCCAGGCCTCCGGGTCGTCTTCCCCTTCCTCCAGCGGTAGAGCGGGGCCCCTGGCAGCAGGAGGCCGCGTGCCGAGCGCACGCCAGATGGCCTCGTTCTCCGCGACTCGCTTCGCGTCCACGTCCACACGGCGTGCCCGGTGGCGACGCAGCTTGATGCGGGCCTGCTCGTGCAGGTGCTCCGTGCCCTCGCCCCAGTCGGTAGCCGCGAAGCTGTTCCGGAACAGCTCCAGGATGGCCTCCTCGGGCGTCTCCCGGGGCAGGACGAAGGCGCAGCAACTCATCAGCGCGTTGAGAGTGGTGTCCTGCAAGCCGCGCGCGGCCAGTGGCTCACCCGCGAGGGTGCGGCGGATGAGCTCTCGGTGCTCGGGCTTGCGGACGCGGCGGAGGAGGGCGCGCAGGTCGAAGAGGTCCGCTGGGCTCCCCTGTACCTGTGCCACGGGCTGCACCGGAGTGGTTGGCCTGGTCCTGGTTCGTGCCGCGGCGAGTAGCGCGTCCACGTCCACGGGCTTGCCCTCGGTGACGTCGGCACCGGCCTCGAATTCTCCCGAGTGATTGGGCAGCAGGTAGAGGCGCGAGAGGTTGCGCGTGGTGGGGTCCGCCGGCATGGCCAGCAGCCGCTCCGCTTCCTCTCGCACCGTTGGCCACTCGGCGCTGAGGATTGGCCGGCTCACCGGAAGGACGATGCGCAGGCTGGTGTGGCCCGGCCGGTGCCCGTGCGTGGTGTGGGCGATGGTTGCGTAGCTCTCCAGTCGCTTCGCCGCCTCCTCCAACTGCGCGTCCTGTACCGCGTCCACGTCGAAGACGAGGGCTGTGACAGCTCGCACCTCGGTGTCCAGACGACGAGTGCCGATGTCCACGGGCGACCAGCAGCGCTGCTTCCGCTTCGCCTGGCACCCGTGGCCTACGCAGGGGGCGCAGGGCGACACGGTGTGCGTGGTGAGTAGCTGCTCCAGCTCCTCCCAGGTGACGTCCTGGTGCTTGGGCTTCGCGTCGGTGACGTCGTCGAAGTAGGCGATCAGCATGTGGACGCCTCGCGACGGAAGCTGGGTGTGACGGGTGAGGCTGTGACGGCGGCGGGAGTTCTCACGCTGATTCAATGGGGGTGGGTTTTCGTAGCTGGCCATCTCGCGGAGCCCTCGCGCGGCACCGTGAGGGGTGTGCCAGCCGTGACACGGGAGAGACGAGGCGCTGCCGCAGTCACATGGCGCCACCACCACCACTCCATTCCCTAAACCCTTTAGAAAGATGAGGTAGGAATAGGGAAGGAATACACACACGCGCGCGTAGCGAGGTCCTACATGATCGCGCGTAAGGGTTTAGGAAGTCGTTCCAGGGGTGTGCACCGCGCGCCAGTCCGCAGCGCCGCGTGTTTCAGCCGCCACGACGAAAGGCCGCCCCCATTTGCTGGAGTGAATGGGGACGTCCCGCGTGCTGGGGCGCCACCCCATGTCAGAAGGGGATGTTACTCCCCAGGTCCTGGAGGATGGAGGCGACCATGCGGGTCGATCAGGACACAGCCGGGCGGCATGTCGGCTGCCGCGCCCTGTCACACGAGGGCGGGTGTTTCACTCTCGGCGGAGCGCCGTCCTCCGTGGGTGACATGGCAGGCGCATTGCTTGGTGTTGCCCACATTGTCGCATGGGGTGCAGCGGTTTTCTCAAAACACGGAAGGAATGGGGAGTGATGCGACGTCGTGCAGCGAAGGGTGAGGCCCGTGTTTCACGAAATGGGACGGCGCGGTCGAGCCCGGATGAGCTGGTGAGCGAGATTCACGGACGACACGCGGCGGGAGAGGTCTCGCGAGCGCGGCAGTTGACGGACGCGCTGCTGCGCCTGCTGGAGCCCCAGCTTCGTCGGCAGGCGAGGACCTTCGAGAAACTGAGTGGCTCGCTGCTGGAGGATGACCTCGTGCAGGTGGCGCTCATCGAAGCGTTGAAGGCGGTGGGCACGTACAAGCCCGAGAAGCGCGGCGGGCAGACGTTCGCCACGTGGGTGGAGTGGCGGGCCCGGCGCGCCATCATGGACCAGATTCGCATGCACAGCGCGGACGTCCACCCGTCGGACAGCGCGCAGCGCGGGCGCAAGGGCAAGGCGAAGACGCCACGCGTGCCGCTGCTGGTGAGCCGCGATTCGCCCACGGAGTCACTGCCCAACTCCGCCACGCAGCTTCACGACGCGGCCCTGGCGCTGGAGGTGGCTACCGTCGAGGAGCTGTATGCCGTGCAGGAGGAGTGCGCTCGCCTCCGCCGTGAGGTGCTGAAGTTGGATCCGCAACTGCGCGAGCTGGTGTCCCGCGTCCACGGCTTGGGCCAGAAGGCGCATGGCGTGCGTCAGGTGGCCATCGAGTGGAACCAGCCGCGGAGCCAGCTCGACGTGATGCTGGCCCGTGCGCATGAGCAACTGCGCGAGCGGATGGAGGCGAAGGGCCGCTGATGCCCGTCCTCGTCGCCCAGCGTGGCGGCCCCTGTGCCGCGTGCGGCGCGCTCGTGCTGAAGGGCGAGCGCATCGAGTACACGCTGCGCACGGGGCCGCGTCACCTCGCGTGTGCTGACAGGACGCCGGAGCTGCGTCGCAATCGGCACGCCGCGTCGTGCGTCCTGTGCGGCGTCCAGGTGCCGAGGGGCGCCGGAGCCCTGTCCGTCACGGAAACGTGCGAGGGCGGGGCGTATACGCGGCGCTGGGCGGTGTCCTGCGTGGACTTCCTGGCCTGCCACGAGCGCATCGTGGCGGCCCTCTCGTAGAACCCCCCCGGGTCCAGATTTGGGACGGTCGTCCCTTTTCCGCCTTGCTCGGCGGGCCCCCACGCTCGAAAAATCTTGAGAAAAATCAGCCCCGGCCCGCGCCGCCCTGAGTTTTGTCGGGCGTAACGCCGAATTCTTCAGCGAAACCGCCCCCATTTCTCAGGGGAAATGGCTCGCCCGTCCAAGCTGACTCCCGAAGTTCAGGCACTTATCTGCGGCCACCTGGAGCGCGGCCTCTTCCGCAGGGCCGTGGCGGGCCTCGTTGGTATCAACGAACAGACGCTTTCGCGCTGGTTTCATCGTGGTGCGGGGGAGGAGCGCGGCGTTTACCGCGACTTTCACCTCGCGGTGAGCGCTGCGGAAGCGAGGTTCATGCAGTCCGCCACGGACATGCTGATGGCGGCGGCGGCCCACAACCCGAAGCACGTCCAGTGGCTGCTCTCCCGTCGCTTCCCGGAGCTGTACGGCCGGCGCGACAACGTCGAGGAGAAGGCGCCCGAGGACAAGGCCGCCGACGAGGTCGCCCTGCGCGAACTGCTCATGGAGCGGCTGGGCCGCTTCCTGCCGGATGCTCCGGAGCCCAAGGCGGACGCCAGCGGGGCAGGGGGCAACGATGCCTCGTGATGCCCGTTCCTGGGAGGTCGCCCACCGCGAGCGCCTGCGCTTCTCGGGGATGCTGGAGACGCTGGCCCCGGACGAGTCCCCCGCCGAGCACTTGGTGAAGCACGCGGGCACGCGCCAGGGCCTCGCGCGCCTCTTCGGGAAGCTCACCCATCCCGAGGTGGAAACGCTCGTCCACGACCTGGACTTCTGGGCACGCCGCGAGCAGGTGCCCCCGGTTTCCTTCTCCACCTGCTTCATCATGGCGGGCCGGGGCTTTGGGAAGACGTGGAGCGGGGCCAGGTGGGTGATTCAGAAGGCCCGGGAGGCGAAGACGATTGGCGCCCTCATCGGCCCCACAGCGGCCGACGTGCGCGACACGATGATTCGTGGCTCCAGCGGCATCCTGGCCCTGTCACCGCCCTGGTTCCTCCCGGTGTACGAACCCAGCAAGCGACGGGTGACGTGGCCCAATGGCGTCTACGCCATTTGCTACTCGGCGGATAAGCCGGACCGGCTGCGCGGCCCCAACTGCGGATGGGCTTGGGGCGACGAGCCCGCCTCCTGGAAGCACGAGATGGCGGCACTGGACCAGCTCCCCATGGTGCTGCGCATCGGCACCGCGGCGCGTCCGCCCCAACTGCTGCTCACTGGGACGCCCCGTCCGCTGAAGAAGCTGGAGGAGCTGCTCTTCGCGGATGCGGAGTCGAAGTCCCTGCGAGCGGGCGTGGTGCTGCGCACGGGCTCCTCCTTGGCCAACCGCGCCAACCTGGCGCCCAGTGCTGTCGGCACTATGCGCGCCCTCATGCACACGCGCTGGGGCCAGCAGGAGGTGCTGGGCCGGCTGCTCATGGATGTGCCCGGCGCCATCTTCGGCTCGGCGAAGTGGGGCAGGGTGGAGGCGGACGCCCACGAGTACGCGCGGGGACTGGACAGGCGCATCGTGTCCGTGGACCCGGCGCCCACCAGTGAGATGGGTTCGGACGAGACGGGCATCGTCGTCCAGGGCGTGAGAACCAGTCCGCTTGTCGGGACGGACGGGGCTCTCCTGAAGCGCGTGTCGGTGCTCAAGGACGCGAGCCTCCGGGGCTCGCCGCGTGAGTGGGCCGCCGCCGCGATCCGCGAGTACCTGGCCTTCGGCTGCGACGCCCTGGTGGCCGAGGTGAACTCAGGCGGGGAGATGGTGGAGACGACCATCCAGACCGTGGCCTCGGAGATGGGCGTCCAGGTCAACGTGAAGCCGGTGCGCGCCCGAGAGGCGAAGTCGAAGCGCGCAGAGCCGGTGAGCGCCCTGGCGGAGACGGGCCGCATTGAGCTGGTGGGCACCTTCCCGAAGCTGGAGGCCCAGCTCGCCAAGTTCAGCGGTATCAACGGCCGCCGCGATGACCGTGTCGATGCCCTGCTCTGGGGCGTCCATGAGCTTGTCTTTGCCGACTCCTTTTTCTGCCTGTGAGGGACTCGATGGGACTGTGGGATCGGATGAAGTCGGCGGTGGTGCGTCCGCCGCGCCAGGGGACAGGGCTGGAGCTGGCGCGCTGGCAACAAGCACCGCCGCGTCGTGGCACCACGCAGCTCCTCGCGGCGTACCGCGAAATGCCGTGGCTGCGTACGGTGGTGGATACCGTCGCGGACTCCGTAGCCGCGGTGAACTGGCGCGTGTACCGCCGGGTGTCGCGGGACGGGCACCCGGTGAAGGACTACGCCCTGCGCAGCGCCACGCGCGAGGTGCGTGCCCTACGGCTGAAGTCCATGCTCGACGCGGGTGAAGTCCATGAGGTGCCGGACCATCCCATTTTACGGATGCTCGCAGACCCGAATGACTACCTGACGGGCCGCTCTGTGACGAAGCTGGTGCAGGTGTACCTGGACCTCGTCGGCGAGTCCTTCCTGGTGCTGGAGCGCGTGGCGGGCTTCCCCGTAGGCTTCTGGCCGGTGCCGCCCAACGTCGTCACGCGGTTGCCTGCGATGGACGTCCCGCGCGAACAGCGGGCCTTCACCGTCACCGTGGGCGGCGTGTCGCGCCAAGTTCCAGCGGCGGACGTGCTGCACCTGCGCAACCCTGACCCTGAGGATCCGCTCGGGCGCGGCGTGGGACCCGCCTTCGCACTGGGCGACGAACTGGACACGGATGAGTTCGTGGCGCGGTTCCTCCGGGCGTCCTTCTGGAACAACATGCTGCCGCCTGCCATCGCGTCCATCGAGGGGCTGACGGACGCGAACAGTGCGGGAGCGAAGGCCTTCAAGGAGTCGCTGGCGCGCGAGCATCAGGGGCCGGACAAGGCGGGGAAGCTGCTCCTCACCAGCGGCCGGGTGACGTTCGCCCGCCTCGACACGAGCTTCCGCGACATGCAGTTGGTGGAGCTGCGGAAGTTCCTAATGGGCTTCGTGCGGATGACGTACCGCGTGCCCCCCGAGATCGTGGGCGACATCTCCAGTTCGAACAAGGCGACGGCCTTCGCGGCGCGGGAGAACCTCGCCGAGCAGGCGACGTTCCCTCGCATGGAGTTCCTGCGCACCGAGTACCAGATGCGGCTGATTCCGCTATTCGGCGATGCGGAGGCCATCCTCGACTACGACAGCCCCGTGCCAGCAGACCGAGAGCACCAACTCCGCGTCATGAGCACGATGCCGGAGGCCTTCAGCTACACGGAATGGCGACACTTGGCGGGCTTCAAGCCGGACCCGAACCGCCACGGCTACCCACTTCCGATGCCTGGGCAGACAGCAGGTGGACAACGAGCCCAGGCATTGGATTAGCGAAATCGAGACTGCTATGCCGGTGTCCACCCAAATGCGAGGGCGTAATTCTTAAGTTTTGTTAAGGCGTACTGAGCAATGCCTGACCTGTTTCCTGAGCTAAGAAAATCTCCGGAGCGCCAAGCATATTCTATGCAAAAAACTTGCTCGCCGGCCTGGATCGAGTTGTCGGGAATTAGAACAAGAGGGAGGCCCTCAATGGCCTTCTCGTGTTGGGCATTTGAGAAATCGATGCTGGAGGCGGTGAGCATTGATTTAATTGCTTCAAGCATTGCTGAGTTAAGAAGCTTGTCTTTTCCTCCTGTCCAGTGGCCCAGTTTGGCGAGGCTGGAAAAAACTGCTTTGGCCTCTTCGGGAGGGCGTCCTCTCGTTTCGTAGGCCGTCGCGAGTGAGTTTGTCATGTATTTTCCCAGGTCCGTTCGCTTTATGTATTCCGTCACGCGTGACTGATCGGCCCTGGGAAGCTTCGATTTTGAGTTTTTGCTCCGGGATAGCTTTTTGAGGCTCTCTACTACTTCCGCATGACCGAACCTACGCAGGACGATGACGCTTGTTGAGGGGGGGAGATGAAACGCTCGCGCATTGAGCTTCAGGATTGACTGGGTCAGCAGCGCACGGCGATTTGCCCACCAGCGTCCGATTGCGCTATCCTTTGTCGCATTCAGAAGCCCGTTGGCGTCGAGGAGTCCGTATTTGCTTGGCGTTGTGAGGTGCGTCAGGGCGCCGGCATCAATGCTTTCTGTGACGAATGTTATCAGTAGATGCAGTGGGCGCTGCGTTGATCTTCTTAGTTCGGCTGCGCGAGTATCAAAATCAATTGCGACTTTCTTGAGAAATTCTCCGAGCGTTTTGAATTTTTCTGGATCGTAGTCCTTGGGATTGATTCCCAGCTCCTCTAACGATGCGATTTCGTTACATAGGTGGAGGATGTGAAGGGCGACGTCCTGCCACGTCTCACGCGCCGGTCCCTTTGCTTCGAGTGGGATGGGAATGATCGTGGCGCCAGCAATTTGTTGGAAGTTTTTTCCGATTTGCTGTGCGATGGCCGGTGTTGTCTCAGGCCACATGACGATGGTTTTGCTGCCAGTTTTGGGGGAGCGAAGAAATCGCTTAATTTCAGCCAGTTCCCGTTCAGATGGAGGGGCCCCTTCTCTATTGTCGATATTGACTGGGAGGATGCGGTGGTCGTCTATTGAGGTGTTTTCTCGTCCTCGGACGGCTGTCGATTGGAGTGATTCGAAAGTGATTGTTGATGACTCAGGGTGCTCAATTGTCTGGCAGTAGTATTCAGGCAGGAAGACCCCCAGGCTGTTGGCTAGGGTTGTCTTGCCTGTGCCTGTTAGGCCAGCAAGAGGGCAAAAGAATCCTTCGCCGCGAGTGTCGATGCTGTGTGCGACGCTTCTCAGTTCCAAAAGCGTGCTGTCCGGCGGTGGAATGAGGAGTTCGGCTACGCGATTTCCGAGAAGGCTTGAGAGTCGCTCATAGCGATCAGGGAAGTTTAGCTGGCTCAGAATATGTTTTGGGGCTTCAGGCATACAGGTCAGTCACTCGTGGCCCTGATAGGGGATGATTACGGGCGTGAAACTCGCCGAGATGCTCGGGAGAGGTTTTGGTCTCCAAAGAGTCTAGCACTGCAAGGCATGCTTGCTGCCGGGCTTACCCCTTCGAGTTAGTGTTCTTTTGTGCGCCGGTGTGGGCTGAGGTGATCTCGAAGGCTGCCCCCATTGAAGAGGGGAATGCTCAAGCCTCTTCAGAGAGCCCGCCTAGTCGTCCGTAAGGATGCCCTCCCTCCCGTTGAGGGCCATCCGAAGATATTCACCTTCCGAGCCAACGACGCCGATTACGACAGGTACAACGACCGGCTGGCTGTCCAGGGCTGGAAACTGGAGGCCTACGCCGCGAATCCCGTCGTCCTCTACATGCACGACGACGGCTCGGGCGGGCTGTTCGGCGCGGGCCGCACAGACATCCTGCCCATTGGCAAGGGTCGCGCCTTCGTCCAGGGCGACGCACTCCTGGTGGACATCGAGTTCGACCAGGACGATGAGTTTGCTCGGCGCGTCGAGTCCAAGGTGGAGAAGGGCATCCTCAACGCGGTGAGCGTGCGTTACCGCATGCTGCGCTACCACGAGAACGAGCGCGGCGGTTACGACTGTGACGAGCAGGAGCTTCTCGAAATCTCTGTCGTCACGATTCCCGGCAACCAGCGCGCGGTGCGGCTGAAAAAGCACTCCGACGAGCGCGCCGCCCTCATCCGCGACATTACCGACGCCGTGGTGAAGGCCCTGGGCCGCAAGGCGCGGAAGAAGCGCAAGTCCACGCCGCCCGCGACGCCTCCCTCCCTTTCCGAGTCCGACACCCAAGCTCTCGCTGCGCACACTGCGCGCGCCCTGTTGCAGCACCTCCAGGAGAAAGCATGACCCCCGAAGAGATGCAGGAGATGGCGAAGTCGCTGGGGCCGCTGGTGGCCGCGCAGTTGGTGGAGCAGTCCAAGGGACACCGTGACAGCTACGCGTCCCTGCTGGGCGCGAAGGCGGCCGACACGACGCCCGAGGAGCCCCGCCGCGCGCCGATTACCGGCAAGCACATGACGGAGGGCACGGGCCTCAATCTCATCCGCTACGTGAAGGCGAAGGCCGTCGCGCGCATGGACGGGCGCAACGTGGTGGACGTGCTGAAGGGCTGGGGAGACGAGGTGGTGAGCAAGTCCCTCTCCCAGGGCAACTACTCTGGCCTGGGCTCGACGGTGCATCCGCAGTTCGCCGCCGAGTTCATCGAGCTGCTGCGCAACAAGGCCGTGGTGCGGCAGGCCGGCGCGCGCGTGATTCCCATCGGTGCCTCGCTCACCTTCGACCGGCAGTCCAGCACGGGCACCGCCTTCTACGGCGGGGAGACGAGCACCATCCAGGAATCGGAGCCGGGCACGGACTCCGTGAGCCTCTCGGAGAAGAAGCTCACGGCGTTGACGGCGGTGCCAAACGACCTCATCCGCAACGCCTCCATCAACGCCGAGGAGTTCATCCGCAACGACCTGCTCAACGTCATGGCACTCCGGGAGGACGCGGCCTTCCTCCGGGGCAGCGGCACGCAACTGGAGCCCCGCGGCATCCGCAACCAGGTGGACGCGGCCCACGTCTACGCGGAGACGGTGGCCACGGCGGGCTCGCCAACGCTGCTGGAGATGAAGAAGGAGCTGAACAAGGCGAAGCGGAAGCTGAAGAAGGCCAACGTGGCGATGGTGAAGCCCGTGTGGCTCATGGCCCCTGGCGCGGAGACGGCGCTGCTGGACGCGGTGGGCCCGGGCGGCGAGGGCTACAACTCGCTGGAGAAGGAGATGGTGGAGCGCGGCACGCTGCGCAACGTGCCCTTCTTCGTCACCAACCAGATTCCGGAGACGCTCGGCACGGGCAATAGCCGCTCGGAGCTGTACCTCGTGGACATGGCCGAGGTGCTCATCGGCGAGTCCATGGCACTGGAAATCGACGTCTTCCCCAACGGGGCCTTCAACCGTGGTGGCCAGGTGGTGTCCGGCATCTCGACGGACCAGACGGTTCTGCGCGCCATCACCAAGCACGACCTGGCCATGCGCCACCGGCAGAGCGGCGTCGTGGTGACGGGTTTGAGCTGGGGCAGCAACTGACCGGGGCGTGGCCCCAGAAAGGAAGGACACCATGAGCGCACCACACATCAGTCAGATTGGCGCATTCATCGCCGCACGCCTGGGCACTCAGCCGGCCGCGACATCTGCCGGGACTCGTCAGGGAGCGGGCTACGATCGGCTCGTCCTGGGAGAGAGCTGCGTCCTCGTCGCCGCGACGGGGGCGGTAACGGGCGGCCCTACCGCCCAGAGCTACGAGGTGAAGCTCCAGCACTCCAGCGACAACGGGGAGGATGACGCTTGGACGGACTACGTGCCGGCCGGGACGGGCTCGGCAGCCGTGCAGTTGACGGCGGCCAACGCCTTCGCTGAAAAGGACGTAGACCTGGGGGCGGCGAAGCGGTTCGTCCGCGTGTCGGAAGCCACGACGCTGACGGGCGGGACGGCGCCCAGCCTCCAGGCTTGCTCCGTCGTCGTCTTCGGCGGCGCTATGACACTGCCGGTGTGACGCCATGGCGAATCCTGCTGACCTGTGCCTTGCCGCCACCGTGGCGGATGACCTGGGCGTGGCGGTGACGCCGCGCCTGGAGTCTCTCGTCACGGCGGCGAGCCGGGCCGTTGCTGGTTACTGCGGCCGAGTCTTCGAGTACGGCCAGGGCCTCGTGGAGTACCCGGCTGGCTACGGACGCCCGCTGCTGCTCCTGGAGCGCCCTCCTGTCATCCTGGTGGTGGGCGTCTGGGAGGGCGGTGCCTTCGTGCCTGCCGAGGCGTACGAGAGCCAAGGGAAGCTTGCCGATGCCGGCATGCTGTACCGCAAGGGCGGCGTGTGGCGCATGACGGCCCGCTCGGGCGGCCAGGTGGTGGAAATGGTGGATAGCTTCCAGGGCGAGAGCGGGGGGGCAGGCATCCGCGTCGTTTACGACGGGGGCTTCGTGACGCCGGGGCAACGTGCCCTGGACGTCTCGCGTGTGGTGACGTTGCCGGAGGACGTGCAGGAGGCTGCCATCCTCACGGCGGTGCAACTGTACCGCTCGCGTGGCGTCGACTCGATGGTGGCGAGCGAGTCCATCGGCGACTGGTCCGTGAGCTACTTCGCGGCGAAGGCTGAAGGGAAGAGTCCCATCCCCGGCACCGCGCAGGCGCTGCTCGCGCCCTACGTCATCCATCGGGTGAGCTGATGGCCTCGCCCACGGATACATTCCGGCAGTCGATCACCTATGCGGTGCTAACGGGACGGGACGCCTACGGCAAGCCGGCGCTCGGGCTCCAGGCGATGGCGCGGGCTCGTGTGCAGCCGTCCCGGCGTCTCATCCGCGACGCCAACGGTAACGAGCACTTAACTGCGCACGTTGTCTACACGGACGCGGTCATCACGTTGCAGCATCGCGTATGGCTGCCGGGGGAGGACGTGGCAGACTTCAATCGGGCTCGGCGTCCCGTGGCGGTGGACGAGAGCGTTGATGGCTTGGGCGTCGTGCGTTTCCGGAAGGTGTGGTTCTGATGCGCGACATTGCCTCGGAACTTGCGGCTGTGCTGGAAAAGGCGGGACTCGGGCTGGTGCGGCCTCCAACTCCAGGCGCAAACCTCTTCACCGCGCCCATGCCAGAGGTTGATGCCCGCATACCGGATAGGGCGGTAGCCTTGGTGGTGACAGGTGGTGCGGAGCCACAACCCTACATTGGCCAGCGGCCGTCGGCGTACATCATGCCGGGCTGTCAGTTGCGGATCCGCTCCGGACGTGAGGACTTCGAGAGTGGGCAGCAGCTAGCCGACGCTATCTTCTCAGCCCTTAACCAAGTGACTCTCGAACCCCATGCCATGATGCGAGCAGACGAGAGCACTCCAAGGTATTTGGGTGCGGATGGTGCAGATCGGCATCAATGGTTGATTAGTATTCGAATTGGATTCTTGATGGGAATTGCCAGGCGGGGGGCTGGTTATTTTTGAGGCTCTGAGGTTTCTGGGCTTGTTGGCAGGGAGTCTAGGACTTGTTTTGTGGTTATTGGGCCGGGTCCTTTTGTTGTTTTCGTGTAAGTCGTCGCCAAGTCCCTGAGGCTGCGCAATTCTTTGACGATATCTTGGAGCGCGAGTGAGCCTGGGTTTCCCTCTGGGTTGTACTTTAGGCCGAGAAGCGGGAATGCCAATGATATGAAAAATGGGGTTGATAGATTCCAGTGAGTCACTTCTTGGCGGCGAAGTATTACTCCGGGCGCAGCTGCGTCGACAGTTGTTGAGCCAGGACTGTAGTTGCTGATCAGCAATTCAACATCCACCGAATGTTCGGGGTTGAGGAATTCGAATGTGACCGAGCATACGTTTTCGTTGTGAGCTGTCTTTGTGCGCTTCTCGAACTCGCCAGATGTTCGGATTCGGGTGTTTAGTATTTTGCTTTCCGTGTTTGATGTGATTGCGATCGTGGTGTTTTCGATTATGTCGTTGCCGTTGTTTCCGAGCTTGACGTTGACTGTGGTGAGTGATGTCGGATTTTCTTGGCCGACCATGATGGTCACTGGAATGCCTAGCGATTGCGCCATTTCCTTGGGAATAATTTCATTTTCCGAGACTACGGCCCAGGCGAGAATTTTCCTCTTGGCGGTCAGTCGGGGAATGATGATGCCTCCGGATAGGATTCCTAGTAGGAAGCTGGCGATTGGAATGGCTATTGATATGTAGTCTTTGGTTTCCATATGTTCGGTAAGTGAGGGGGCGTTGTGTGGGGTTGGTTGGGAAGCTGTGTTGTTTAAGCACAGGTTAGTATGAATTTGCGGCGGCCGTCGAAGGCTTTTTCGGATGCTCTAAGTGGGGTCTTGCCGCCACTTGGACGGATCGTCCCCATTAAACAGGGTAGATGCCTGTTCGAGTCAAAGTCGATGCGGTGAAGCTGGAGCGCCTGCGCCGCTCGCCCGCCGAAGTGCTGCGCGCGCTGGATGCGCCCTGCCGGGACATCGCCCGCCTCACCATGGACTACTCCCTCTTCCTCGTACCGGTCGGAGAGGGCTACCTGCGCGACAGCGCCTTCCTGAGTGGCCCCCTCCACAACCTGAGCTCGCGCCTTTCCACGACGTGGACAGCGGGCTATGCGCACCCGTCCGCTGGACCCATCCATGAGGGCTGGCACTGGGGCGCGCAGTTCTTCGACCCGCCGCCGCACTTCCTCCGCAAGTCCTTCCGTCGCGCCCGGGGCAGCGCTCGCCGCCGCGTGGCCGCCGTCCTGAAGGACTTCCTGACGCACCGCTTCCCCTCCCACTGACCGGAGCCGCATCCATGCCTGAACCCCGAGAGGCGTTCTTCGACAAGCTCTACATCCGCGCCACCGACACCGCGCCTGTCGAGGCGGACGCGCTGGATGGCGTCCTGGAGGCGCCCATCAACCGTGCCAAGGACACAGTGGATGCCAACTACTTCGGTAGCGACGGATGGAAGCGCTCGAAGGGCACCTGGAAGTCCTTCTCTATCCCGCTGTCCGGCCACGTCTTCAAAGGCAGTTCGCCGCAGCAGGTCCTGCGCGACGCCTTCGAGAGCGACGCCACCGTCTTCTTCACCCTCGTGGAGGACGAGACGGCGCCCGTGGGCACCCAGGGCTTCCGCTACCCGGTGAAAGTGACGTCCTACGAGGAGGGCCGCAGCGCCTCCGACGTCGTCACCTTCTCCGCGACCCTTGCTGGCCAGGGCGCACCCGTCGCGGTGTAGCCGGCCCCTATTCCCACCCACCCGAGGCACAGCATGACTGCACCCACCACGCACCGAAAGCCCCTGGGCTCCCGCCGCACTCTCCACCAGCGCGTCACCCTCGACGGCGCCGACTACGATCTCTGCCGCCCGACGCTCGGCGAGAAGCTCGACGTCCTCTCCGCCGCGAAGGCGGCCCGCGAGTTGGGGCCGGACCGGCAGCCCGTGGATGAGCCCGCGGGGATGATGATGATCGCTCGCATCGCCGTGGCCTGCCTCTACCACCCGGGCACCGCTACACGCGTCTTCACGGAGGACGACGCGGGCCAGGTGAAGAACGAGCCCTGGCTGGAGGAAATCCAGGGTGCGCTCGCCCAGGCCTTCGCGGGGCCGACACTGGAGACCGCCAAGGGAAACTCCGAGACCACCCCGAGCTGAGAGCGTTGCACGGGGTGGTGAAGCTGACAGGCCAGTCGCCCGAAGCGGTGCGTGGCTGGAATTGGGAGGACGTCGTCCACCTCCTGGCGCTCTGCGCACTGGAGGCCGACGAGACGCGCGGCGCCCGGACGCTCGGGCCCGCCGTCGCTGCTGGTCCGCAGACAACGACAACCGTTTTCAGGAAGCGTCCCAAGAGGTGAGGCATGGGCGGAGGACTCCGAGTCGGCGACTTGTATGTGGCTGTGACGGCCTCCGTGGGCGAAGCCCTGTCCAACCTCGGCAAGGTGGTGGAGGCCGTCGAGAAGTCCGCCAAGCAGGTGAAGGAGAAGTCGAAGGGCCTGGGTGAAATCGGCGCGGCGGTGTCGGCGGGAATTGCCGGCGCCGTCGCGGCGGCGGCCACGTCCAACGCGGACATGGCGCGGGAGACGGAGCGGATAACCGCGCTCCTCTACACGCTGGCGGCGGACATCGGCGACGCCTTCCTGCCGGTGGTGCAGCACGTCGCGGACGGTGTTGAGCGCGTGGTGGCGAGCTTCCAGTCCCTCTCCCTCGACGTGAAGGCCGCCGCCTCCAACATGCTGGTGTGGGTGGCTGGAGCGGGCCTCGCCGTCGGGATGCTGGGCAAGGTGGCGGGAGTGGTGGAGGCCGTCGCGGGCGGCGCTGGGCTGCTGGTGAAGATGCTGGGCGCCCTCAACAAGTCCGTGGCCCTGGCTTCCCTTGCGGCCTCCGTGGACAAGGTGACGGCCTCCCTGGGCGGCGTGGTGGCGAGCACGCCGTCCGTCACTGGAAGCCTGGGACGCATGGCCCTGTCCGCTGGAGGCTTGCTGGTGCCGCTCGCGGCGGTGGCCGCCGCCGTGGCCGCCCTGGTGCTGCTGGCGGGCAGCGTCTACGCCGCCTGGGAAGACAGCAGCACGGGCCTGGCTGACTTCTTCCGGAGCATTGGCGAGCAACTGGCGAAGTGGGCGAGCCGCATCGCGGACGGCTTCTCTCGTGCCTTCGTGGCGCTGGGAGACTTCGTGAAGCAGGCCGCCCTGTCCGTCCTGGACGGCGTCGCGTCGCTGGTGCGTGGCGTCTCCCGCCTCCTGGAGCCCGTGGCACGTCAGGCGGGCTTCCCGGAACTGGCGGCTACCTTCCAGCAGGTATCCACCCTCACGGGCCGGGAGCTGCTGGACACGTTGGGGCAGGGCGCCCAGGTGCTTTGGGACGGCGCGCGGCAGACGGCGGCGGCGGTGGGGGACGCTGTAGCCGGGGCAGGGCGCGAACTGGAGGAGAGCGTCGCCTACGGCCTGCGCACCAGCGCGGCAGGCGCGAAGAAGCTGGGGGTGGACCTCGCCCGGGCCCTCAACCTGGAGGGCGTCACGTCGCAGATTCAGGCCCTGCTGGCGAAGCTGATGGGCGGTGGCGGCGCTCAGGGCAAGGCGCGGATCCGCAAGCCCACGGACAAGGCTGCCCTGGAGGCCGCCCAGAAGCAGGAGGCGGCGGAACTCGCCGCCATGACGAAACTCCAGGCCCAGGCCAACGAGGAGTCGCGCCGGGAGTACCTGGCCCGCGTGCGTGCGGACGAAGCCGCTGGGGCCGCTGCCTTCCACGAGATGCGCCTGGAGGCGGAAGGCCTCGCCGCCGCAGCGGAGCAGGCCATGGAGTCCGCGCGCTCGGCGCTGGTGGACAGGTTCCTTGGCGGCCTGGGCCAGTTAGGCGACCTCATCAACGCCGCCGTCCAGGGCATGCAGTCGGGCGGCATCTACGGCGCCATCATCGCCGTGGTGGGCGAGCTGCTCATGCAGTCCGAGGGCTTCAGGGGCGTCATCGAGTCCGTCAACGTCATCATCCAGATGGTGGCCGATTCGCTGGGCACGTTGCTGGAGCCGCTTCAGCCCCTGCTGGCCGCCATCACGGTCATCATCGACGGCTTCCTGTCCGTCCTAACGCCCGTCTTCGAGATGCTTGGTGAGGCCATCGAGCCCCTGGTTCCGCCGCTCATGCTGCTGGGCGACATCGTCAAGGGCCTGGCGCCTCTCTTCGAGATCGTGGCCAAGGTCTTCATGCTGATTATGGCGCCGCTCAGCATGCTGGGCGGGCCCGTCATGAAGGGCCTCTTCACCGTCTTGAAGTTCGTGGGCGCCGTCATCCTCACCGTCGCGAAGGCCATTGGCTCGGTGTGGAATGCCGTCGTCGGCGCGGTGCAGACCGTCATCCGGGCCATCTCCTCCCTCGTCGAGTGGACGGGCTTCGACGGGCTGAAGAGCCTCGCGCGCTCGCTCAACAAGCTGAAGGTGGACACGGACAGCATGGGCGAGTCCCTCCAGGTGCTGGAGGACGCGACGTGGGACTCCGCGAAGGCGCGCGCCGAGGAAACAGCCCAGGTAGACGAGCACACGGAGGCCGTGGCGCGCGCCACGGCGGCCCTTACCAATGTGCCGTCCGCGTGGAAGGTGGCGCTGCGTCGCTTCGAGTCGGAGGACACGCAGGACGGCCCCACCGTGCCGCCCAAGCCGAAGCCCACGCCCGGGAAGCCCGACGCCGGGGCGCCGGATGAGCCGGAGGAGGCGCCCGCCACGGGGGCTGTGCCGGAGTGGCTGCTGGGCATGTTCCCTCCCCATCTCCAGCAACTCATCCAGGGCCAACTGCCCGCGACGCCCGAAGTGCCGGGGTGGCTGGCGAGGTTGCTGCCGCCCGGCCTGGACGGAAGTGGACGGGTGCGTGCGCCGGAGACGGGCAACGTCTCCGCCATGGCCGCGCCCGTCACCTACAACATCACCGGCTACGACATCGACGCCGCCATCGAGGCGACGCGTCGGGACGAGTCGCTGCGCCAGCAACGCGCGGGCGTGCGCACTGTCGGTAGCCGCGTGCGTCTCGCGACTCGCTTCTCCGCTTTCTGAGGCCACCTCCCATGTCTTCTGCCCTGTCCCTTTCTGGCATCCCCTTGCCCGTCTCAGCGGAGCGAGGCCTCACGTACACGCCGACGTTGCTGGGCGAGCACCGCCGCGCCTTCTCCGGGTGGCTTCGCAGCAGCGAGCGGCGCGAAGTCTTCACCCTGGCGGGCAACACGGGCCCGCTCACCCAGGAGGAGGCTCGCGCGTACCGCGGGCTCCTCAAGGGCGAGGGCCAGGTGTGGAACTTCGAGGAGGGGCTTCGCAGCCACGCCTTCCTCTCGCCGAGCGCCACCTCGGGGAACGTGTGGGCGGTGGAATCGGCGGGCCGCTTCGGCGGATGCATGCGCATCGACTCTGGGGCGAGCGTCACGTTCCCCACGGGCCTCGGGGCGAAGTGGACGGTGGCCTACTGGTGGAAGCGCGAAGGGACGAAGGACCGGTGGCGGCACCACATCCACCGCGCGGGCGTGGGGCTCAGCGTCAACGGTATTCCAGGGACAAGCCCCCACGCGGATGGCTTCCTCGTCACGGAGGGGCTGGCGACCCTTCCCCAAGGCGCGGTGACGTTGCGCAACCCTGCTGGGGAGGAGCTGCTGGTGGATGAGCTGGTGGTGCTGCCGTGGGTGGTGCCCGCTGCCTGGGTGTCGCCCTGGTACGTCGCTGGGGAGCCCTTCGGCGCGCCGTACCCGTACCACCGGGCTTCAGGTGCCGCCCTCTACGAGCCGCTGCCCGTGCTGGGGAGGATTGGGACAGGCCGCGCCGTGCAGTGGTGGGAGGGCGGCGTCCTCGTCCTGGGGCAGGAGTTCGACTTCGAGTTGCAGGAGCGCTGACGCATGCGTCCGTTGACATCCTTCCAGGCCGCCCTGCTGGGCAGTCCTTCCGGCTACTCCACCCATCCGCGCGTCTGGGTGCGCGACGGGGCAGGGGCGTGGCGCAACCTGCAAACCCTTCTGGGATTCGACTGGGTGCTGGGCGTGCGCGTCAACGAGAAGCTGGACGCACCCGTCGCGGAAGCCGAGGTGTCCCTGCTGCGCAGCGGATCCGCTGGCCAGCGCCTCTCCCTGTCTCCGCTGGTGGTGCACTCCCTCGTTAACACGTCCGCTGCCGGCAGCTTCGCGCCGTTGCTCGTGGAGGGCACCTACTTCCGTGTGGAGCTGGGCCTGGCGCCGCTGGCCACCGTGCCGAAAGCGGAGGACTACTTCGAGGTCTTCCGAGGCCGCATTGATGAGGCGGACGCCGGGCCCGAGGAGCTGCGAATCGCGGGGCGCGACCTGGGCGGTTTGCTTCAGGACACCACCATCGAAGTCGAGCGCGAGTATGGCAACGACACGGCGGGCGTGGCCGTGCAGTCCATCATCCAGGCGCTACTCAACGACAACGGCATGGCCTCCTTTGGTCTGATGACCCCCGTGGATCCGATGTCCCAGCGCGGTCGGTACGTGCAGCAGGTGGAGCCGGTGCTGGACGCGGCGCGCGCCCTGGCGCAGCAGATTGGATGGGACTGCCGCATGCGCTGGCAGTCCTCCGTGAGCGGCTACGCGCTCACCCTGGCTGCTCCGGACAGACTCCAGGTGGAGGTGGACTGGAGCTATGGCCCGGACGAGTACGGCAGCCTCGATAGCGTGACGCGCCAGTTGGCGGACATCCGCACAGACGTGGAGGTCATCTATAGCGACAGGTACGACCTCGACGCCTCGGGCGTGCCGAAGCGCAAGAAGGTGACGGCCAGCAACCCCACGGCCCGCTCCCAGGTGGGCCGCCGCTGGATGCAGGTGATGGAAGACGCCTCCAGCAACATCAACACTGCGGCGGAGGCGCAACGGCTGGCGGATGCCGCCATCGCGGACCTCTCCGTGTCGCCCCTCACCGTGACGCTGACGGTGGATCCGCACCCGGGTTTGGAACTTGCGGACCTGGTGCTCGTGCAGCCGGATGGCGTCCGCCTGGACATGCCGCAGCGGCTCGCGGTGCAGGAACTGGAGCACCAGTGCGCCACGGACGGCACGGCGCGCATGCAACTGGTGCTGCGCGGCCAGCCCTCCACCTCGGTGCGCGAGTGGTTGGAGAGAGACAGCCGGCCGGGCATCGCCCCCAGCGCCCCGTTTACCGGCCCCGCGGCGCCGCAGCAGGTGAGGGCGACGCCGACCGTCAATGGCTTCGTGGTGACGTGGACGCCCGCCGTCTCCGGCCCCGCGTGGGACGAATACGAGGTGCACGCCTCGCGGACGCCCGGCTTCCTGCCCTCGCAGGAGACCTTCCAGTCGCGAGGGAAGACGACGCGCGTCCCGCTCTCCGAGTTGCGCCCGGGTGCCACGTACTACTGCCGCGTGGTGGGACGCGACGCGAAGGGCAACCTGGGCGCGCCTTCCTCGGAGGTGTCCGTCACCACGGGCTACGTGACGCCCGCCACGCTGCAGCCCGGCGTGGCCTTCGGCGAGTCGCCTCCCAACCCGGACTTCGAGGCGCACTCCTTCGAGGAACTGCCCCCAGACGCATGGACGATGGGGACGGGACTCTGGGGCGCGCATGCCCAGGTGACGGCCGACGCATACACGGGGGCACGCGCGATTCGGCTCGTGGCTAACGGCACGCGCCTCGACTCGCAGGCGATGATTGCGCGGCCGGGCGACAGGTACAGCGTGGACGCGTTGACGAAGGCGACGCAACTGGGCACGGCCCTGTCCGTCCAACTCGTCTGGTACGACGGCGCCTTCAACGTCTTGGGTATGGCCACCACGACGCGCGTGATGGCCGCGAATAGCTGGGAGCGACTCACGGGCTTTCACAACGCGCCCGCTGGCACGCGCTACGTGCAGGTGCGCCTCGTGGCCAACGTCACGCAGGGGGCCCCGTGGGTGTACGTCGATTCGGTGCGGCTGGAGCGCATTGGCGGTCTTGTGGAGCCCTGGACGGCCATCCGCACTGGGCAAATCAGCGACCTGGAGAATGGCTGGACGGCGTGGGACCCAAGCTGGCCCTTGGGCTACTACCGGAACAGCGACAACGAGGTGTCCATGCGGGGCCTCCTGCGGCCCGGCACGGTGGGCTACGTGACGGCCTATCGCTTCCCGAGCGGCTCCCGTCCCAGTAGCGCTCGCATCTTCACGGTGCCGACGAGTCACGGACTGGGTCTGGCCCAGTTGCAGCCGGACGGAGCCCTCCAGGTTTACAGCGTGTCCGCAGGGACAGGCTGGGTGGGCTTCGACACGGTGCGCTTCCGCGCGGAGCAGTAGCACGCACGCCACCCGTCAAAACCCGCCCCCATTCAGTGGGGGATGATTCCCAACCCGGACCTCTTCTCCCGCCTCGACTTGAAGCTCCTCTACCCGCCTTTCCAGGCGGTGATGGGCGAAGTCATCGCCCGCTGCCGCACGCGAGGCGCGGACTACGTCGCCACGCGCGGCTTCGCCACCTTCGCGGAGCAGGGCGCGCTCCACGCGCGCTACCTGCGAGGGCAGGGCGGACGCGCGGCCCCGGAGGGCCTCTCAGCGCACAACTACGGCCTGGCCAATGACTTCTGCCGAGATGCCGACGTGACGCGCCCCGGACTACAACCGCGCTGGGACGGGCCGGCCTACGCCATTCTGGGTGAGGAGACGCGGCGCGCGGGCCTCGTCTGGGGCGGTTCCTTCGGCGACGCGCCGCACTGCCAATGGCCGGGCCTCGTGAGCGGCAGCCAGTTGGAGCCCGTGCGCGGCCTCTACCTCTCGGAGCCAGTGGACAGCACGGATGCGCAGCGGCTCGCCGCCGTGTGGCGCTTCCTCGACACGGTGCGCTCGATGCCCGAGTGGCGCGCCATGCACCCAGCCCTCGCCGCTTCGCTGGCGCGGCTCGGCTTCTGACTTCCCGTGCGGCCTTCGCCGCGCGTCACCCACGAAAGGCATGTCCATGCTGCGACGTCTCGCCGTCCTCTCCCTTTGCCTCGTCTTCCCCTCCATCGCCTTCGCGCAGGTGGCCACGTCGCCCGACCCGGGCAACGTCGAGTCCTTCGCCCGCCTCGTCCTCGATGCGGTGACGGCCCGGAACTGGGCCCTCGTCGCGTCCCTGGCCGTCGTCGGCCTCGTCTACGTCCTGCGGCGCTTCGCGGGCGCGTGGTGGCCGCTGCTGCGCACGGCGCGGGCAGGGGCGGTGCTCGCGGTACTGGTGGCCGTGGCTGGCGCGGTGTCCAACGCGCTGATCGCGGGTGAGGGCTTCACCGTGGCGCTGCTTCTGAAGGCACTCTCCATTGGCCTCGGCGCGGCCGGTGGCTTCACCGTCATGAAGACGCTCGTCTTCGGTGACGCCCAGGTGGAGGCCGCCGAGAAGGCCGGGGAGGCGGCGGCCGGGGAGATTGCCGGCAAGGCGGCGGCGGTGGCCGCGCTGGATGCCCTGCGTCCGGGCGACGGGCGGTGAGGCCCCTGGTGCTGGCGCTGGCCCTGATGATGGCGGGGCCGGCGCGTGCCGAAGGCGAGGTGCTGGACGTGGCCCGCGCCACCGTGACGCTTCAGGACGGGCGCACGGTGGCGGTGTCCGCGGGCTGCTGGCTGTCCACGGAGCGCTGCATCCTCACGGCCCGCGAGTTGCGCCGCCTCCAGGCGGAGAACGAGGTACTACGCCAACAGCCCCGCCCCGTTCCCGTTGTGGCCGTGCTGCTGGCCGTGGCGCTCGGGGCCGGGGTGGGCTTCGCGGCGGCGCGAGTGCTCCGCTGATGACCTTTTAAGTCCCGTCGGTATGGACTTTTAAGGTTCGTTGCGTTCAGACTCCTCGGGTGGCGCCGTCGCGCCGTCCCCCTTGCCCCCGAGGAGTCATGTCCACGTCCACCACCGATGACCTGGTGAGCACCCGGGAGTCGCCGCGCCGGAGGGCAGCCCTCCCGCCCACGCCCGAGCGGCCCTGCTCCCTCTTCACCATCGACGGGGTTCGCTTCGAGGCGATCCGCGAACTGGTGCTGATGCAGACAGGGGAGCTGCTGATGCTCGCCCGGCGCTTCTCGGGGCGGGGCGACGCGCTTCCCGGGCACTGCTTCGTGCGGCGGCTGGTCAATCCCTCCACCTTCATGCGCCGCACGCGACTGGGGGAGGAGATTCAACTGGCCTTCCGCCTCCGCCATCCCGCCATTGCCCAGGTGTTCCACCGCAAGGTGCACCAGGATGCGCTGCACGTCGTCATGGAGTACGTGGACGGCCCCTCACTGGAGACGCTGGTGAGCGCGGGCGTGGCGCGCGGCAAGCCTGTCTCCGAAGCCTTCGCCCTTTACGTCGGCGCGGAGATCGCCGAGGCGCTGCATCACGCGCACACGCTGACGGACGAGGACGGCAAGGGACTGGGCATCATCCACCGTGACGTCAACCCCCGGCATGTGTACGTGGGGACGCATGGCGAGGTGAAGCTGGTGAACTTCGGCGCGGCCTACTCGCTGGTGATTGGGCGAGAGGAGTCGCCCGCGAGCCTCGTCCGGGGCGACGTGGCCTATGCCTCGCCCGAGTACCTGGAGCGGCTGCCGCTCACGCCGCGCTCCGACGTCTTCAGTCTAGGCGTGCTGCTGGTGGAACTCTTCACCGGCAAGCACCCCTTCGACGTGCAGGACATCCCCCAGCAACCCGAGGGGATGAGCACTCTCCACTCGGAATTCCTTCCCTCCTTGCCGCTGACGCAAATGCGGGCGCTGCTCGCGAGCTTCAGCCCAGCGGACGTCGAAGCGGCGGTGGGGAAGCTTTCGCCCGACGTGAAGCAGTTGCTGCACGCGGCCCTTCGCGCCAATCCGGAGGAGCGCTTCGCCACGGCGGCGGACATGCGCGACGTCCTGCGCGTGGCCCTGGCGCGGCGACACCCGGGCTACGGGCGCCAGGAGGCCGCTTCCGAATGGGCCCAGGTGCTTGCCGAAGGCAGCGTCCTTCGAGACACGGTGGAGTTCGGCGAGGGCGGCTTCTTCCAAGAGGGCTTGGAGGAGCACGAGCTGAAGGCGCTGGTGAAGAAGTAGCGCCTCAACGCGCCAGGGCGGAGGCGACGTGGAGGAGGGCGTCCAGGTCCTCCGCCTCCAGCTTGCGTGCGAGGTGAAGGAGGCGACGCAGCTTGGGCTCCTCCTCGTCCTGTGTCCGCTGGCCCTTCTTCCCTCCGGCTGGCGGCCCCAAGCCCAGCAACGTTTCGGGTGACACCCGCAGTTCCCCGCAGAGTCGGTAGAGAGAGGGGACGCTTGGCAGCATCTTTCCGCGCTCCAGCCGGCTGTAGACGGCGTGCACCAACCCGATTCGCTCAGCGACTTCAGCCTGCGTCAGTCCCAGGTGCTCGCGGGCGGCGCGTGCCGCGGTGCCAATGGTGATGCCCAGTTCTTCGTTCATGGAGGGCACCGAGCGTAACCGAGAAGCCTGCGCCCGGGCCTCACTACCGAGGCTCGGGGAGGAGCTGAAGGAGGGCGCGCACCTGAGACTCCTTCAGGTAGCGCACGCGAAGGAGGAGTTGGTGCCGCGCAGGGACGTCGCTGAGGGCAAGGGCGGATCGCCCGTGGCCCATCAGCTCGTCTGGAGAGGCGCCCAGCGCGGCGCACAGCCGCTGGAGGGTGGAGACGCTGGGAAGGATCCGGCCTCGCTCCATGCGGCTGTAGACGGCGGCGGCGAGCCCCACTCGAAGTGCAACTTCGGCCTGGGTGAGGCCCAGCCGGGTGCGAGCGGCCCGCGCCGCGTTTCCGATGGTACTGGCGAGTGGCTGGGAAACGGCGGGCAGCGGGGACGGGGCTGGCATGGCGCGAGGGTAGCGCATGGCATGCCAAGGGTGAATGCTGGAGGTCGGGTGAAAATGAATAGATGCTGGGGGTTCATAGAGGGCCCCGCCCGCGAGGAGGGATTCCCGGGGTTCTCGCGCCTCTGGTAGCGTGCGCACGCCGTAGGGAGGACGTCGCATGCGAGTGGCCAGCAACCCCGAAAGTAGGACGCCATGAGGCCGCCGCCCGCCATCTGGGCGCCTGGGTCTCAGGTGCTGGGCTACACGGTGGAGCGGCAACTGGGGCAGGGCGGCTTCGGCACGGTGTACCTCGCGCGGTGTGAGGGCCAGTCGTGCGCGCTGAAGCTGCTGCACCTGAAGCGGGTGGGGGAGCGAGCGGAGCGCGAAGTCTCCATCCTCACCCGCCTGCGCCATCCCAACGTGGTGGGGATTCTGGGCCATGGCTACTGGCCGGTGGCGGAGCCTCAGTTCGCCGTCATCGCGATGGAGTACGTCGCCGGGCGCCAGTTGGACACGTGGGCCGATGAGGAGAACCCCACCGGGCGGCAGGCGGCGCGCGTGGCGCTGGACGTGGCGCGAGCGCTCGCGGCTGCACATGCGGACGGGGTGGTGCACCGGGACGTGAAGGAGGCCAACGTCATGGTGCGCACCGCCGACGGCCTGGCCAAGCTCGTGGACTTCGGCATCGGCGACTACGAGGGCGCGCGCTCCCTGACACAGGACATCCTGCCGCCAGGGACGCCGGACTACCGCTCTCCGGAGGCGTGGCGCTTCCTGCGCAGTCACCGCGACGTGCCGGATGCCCGCTTCACGGCCGGCCCTTCGGACGACTTGTGGGCGCTGGGCCTCGTCTTCTACCGGCTGCTGACGGCACGCTTCCCCTTCGATGGCCCGGATGCGAACACGTTGACGGAGGCCATTCTCTCCAGCGCGCCCACGCCGCCCCACGAGGTGAATGAGCGCGTACCTTCGGCGCTGAGCGCCGTGTGTATGCGGCTCTTGGAG
This sequence comes from Corallococcus sp. bb12-1, assembly GCF_026626765.1. Classification (NCBI taxonomy): domain Bacteria; kingdom Pseudomonadati; phylum Myxococcota; class Myxococcia; order Myxococcales; family Myxococcaceae; genus Corallococcus; species Corallococcus sp. bb12-1. The sequence goes on from NZ_JAPNJZ010000024.1 coordinate 616,952, forward strand.
AAGACGCCCGAGGCGCGGACGTCGAGCGCCCAGGCCGTTTGCGCGTCGCTGGAAGAGGCGCTGCGCGGCGCCGATCCGACCTGGGATGTGCCGCTGTGCGAGGCCTACGACGAAGGCTCCGCGACGACGGAAGGGGATGGAGACAGCTTCGAGAAGTGGCGCCATCGGCCACGGCATCGGCCTCGCCGGGGCAAGCGTGCGGCGCCGGAGAAGAGGCCGGCTCCGCGCGACAATGTAGATCCGGACGCAGTGGCCGAAGCACCGCCTCAAGTGACGACCGTGCGCGTGTTGCCGCGGCTGGCCCGTCCTCCGCGTGCCTGGGCGGTGCTGGCGCTGACCGTGGTGCTCTTTGTCATGGGCGCGGTGCTGGCGCGGTGGACGCCGCGCGTTTCGCGTCCCGAGCCCACCCGTCAGGAAGTAGCGCCCTCTGGCAAGTCGCCTCAAGCTGGTTTGGCCGCAGCTCCCACCGGGCCCGAGGCCATCGCTGCGGCCGTCGCTCTCCCCGCGACGCTCCAGGAGGTTTCAGCCACCGTGACGACGCAGACGATTGACTCCCCGCCCCTTCAACTCCCGTCGAAGCCCACGAAGAAGGGCATGAGCGTCATGGCCCGTGCGGTGAGCACGGCGGCGGCCTGCACTGCCCTCGCATGCCCTGGACCGCAGGTGCGTCCGGTGCCTCCTCCCGAGCCGTGCCCGGTTGGATCCGTCAAGGCCATGGAGAAGTTGGAGATCGACATAGGGGATAAGAACGACGCGGTCTTCGTCGTTGCCCGGCCGAAGGTCATCTCGGTGCGGGAAGGGCCGACGCAATTGATCCTGGCGGGCCCTTGGGGGGACATGCCGAGCAACACGGTACTGTCTGGCCGGCTCCTTGTACGGGAGCGCGTGTATGGGCGCCTGACGTGGGCGACGACGCCGAAGGGCGACAGCTTTCCCGTGTGCATGGAGGTCTTTGCGGAGGAGGGAGAGCGCGGCATGGCCCGAGAGCCTGGAGACGACTCTTCCTCTAGTGCCCGTATCTTCACTACAGCTCGCGTGAAGGCGGTGAGTGAGTTCGAGTAGCAGGATTGTCTGGGAGTCATCGCCGAGTGTCTTCTCCTTCCTTCGTCGTATTCCTAGGGCTCCTCCTTACGAGTGGGGCATCGGTCGCTCAGCCGGAAGCATCCGCACCGGGCGCGCGTCGCATTGAGCTGACTCCTGATGATGTTCTTTCTGCTCCCGAGATTGCGATCAGCGCCGGGCTTTCGACAATACTCGTCTTTGACTCCGACTTGACGCGCGACGCAGTCGAGCTGGAAGGAAGAGACAGGTTCGATCTCGTGGATGTGGGGCAAACCACCCTCCGGTTGGTGCCTTCGTCGCGCGTGACGGCTGGCGAGAAGTTTCAGTTGGTCATGCGTTTCCGGGATGGAGCCGTGCCCGCGAGCACCTCTCTCCTTCTTCGGGTGCATCCAGCCAAGGCGGAACCCCTCATCGAGGTCTATCGCGGAAAGCGGACGATTGAGACGTACCAGCAAGAAGCCAGGGATCTACGTGCGGAGTTGATGCGCTGTCAGGGCGAAATCGCACGACTGGTGGACGATCAGGATACTCCGGGCGGGCTGGCAGGTCTCGTCTCCTCCAGGGCACTGGATGAGCACGGTGTGACTGGGCGAGTCGTGACGAAGGACGTCACCCAAGCGGCTGGGAACGCGCTTGAGGCAATCTCCGTCAAGAGCTACCGCTCCATGAAAGGGGTGGCCGTGGAAATCAATCTGACGGTGAAGGCGGGTGCTCCGGCATGGGTCGCGAAGGGGGCAACGCTTCGAGGCAAGGCCGGGGCGGAGTTGAAGGTGCTCCGTCTGTGGCAGCAGGGGCCCATTCCGATGGGAGAGTTCGGGCGCGTTGTGGTCGAGGCCGATGCCCCGACAGCAGCCGCCCAAGGCGTCTTCTCGCTCAAACTATGGGAAGCAGACGGGCCTCGCGTGATCACGCTGGGCAACGTGACGTTCCCGTAGGGAAAGCTGCGACCATTCAGGGGGTCGGCGGTCGAAGGTGGAGGAGGGTGCTGCGCTCTTCTTATGGGCCGCTCGGAGGCAGTTTCCGTTGCCCCCATATAGCCCCTCCCCGGGGGAATCAGGCGGTATGGCGCGGTACGGGTCGGGATGGCGAAGGGCCAAAATCCCCAGGAAAATCGCGGGTCAAGACGATCCTGCCTCGGAATTGGGTAGTCCCGTTCTGCGGGTTCGAGTCCCGCCCTGGGCACTCCGAAGAGAAGCCTCCGAATCGAAAGATTCGGGGGCTTTTTTCGTTTCTGGGCAGGGCGCCTGTCTGTGTTGCCCGTATGTTCCCTCGCGCACTACCCTTGGAAGACGCTCCGCTTCACCACGCAGCGTTCGTTGGCCATCTCCACGCAGCTCCGGCTCGAGCCGGTTAACCGGTTGTTGACGCTCTGCTTTGGTTAGATGTTCGCCCGAGCTTTCTCGGCATTGTCCCTAACTGCCTTGAGGAGGCTCGCGCTGCCTTGAGCGTGCACAAGGACTGTGACCTTGTTGGCGGGGCGAGTGGACTCGATGTACGTGGTTGCGGCGTGCTTGGCTGCCGCCGTGGCGATCACGAACAGGTCCGCGTTCCGGGCCGCCGCAGTGAGCTGGGACGAGCCTCCTACGGCGTCCGAAAAGCACTGGACCTTTACGTTGTCGCAGGCTTCGAGCAGCGCCTCTCGCGCGCGGTTCAGGGCCGATTGCCGCAGGGAGTAGAGCGCCACTTGCAGGCCAGAGAGGACCTTGCGTAGGTCCACCGTGCGCTCCTCCCCGAGCGCTTCGGCTGGCAACCCCAGTTTTAGATCCGCGAACCCGAGGGCGACACACGTCATCACGAAGGCTCTGCGCACTTCTGGGGCCACTCGGCCATGAAGCGCCGCCAGCAGGCTGTGGACACTGTTCGCGAATGTGCGCAGGCCCTTCCGGCTCGGACCTGGTGTGTCCAAGTGGAACTCCAGCAGATCAAGCGCGGGCTCGACGAGGTGCCGCGCACGGAGGGTCCTCACTCCGTCCACCAAGCAATTCATGGCCTCGTCGTACTCCGCACGCGCCATTCCCATGTCCATCAGCAGCCCGAAGATGCGCGCCATCGCCGTCCACTGGACATGCGAGAGTTCCTGATCGGTCGCCATCTGGAGGAACAGGGCGTGGAACAGCGGGCGCAGCGCGGCCCGTCCCCCCGCAGTGTTCATCGGGACCTCAGCCAGGGCTCCGATGAGGTGGGGAAGAGCGTCGCGGAAGGCCTGTTGCCCCCAGGTGTCCCGGTTCGCCTCGATGAGGGTGGTCGCCTTTTCCACCGTAGGCGGGTCCGCCACCAACCCCATCACGGACCACTCGCGCTCACCCAGTTCTGCGGCCCGAACCGCCCCGGGCCAAGGTTGAGCCGTGCGTAGCCGTTCCATCCATTCGAGCCACCCGTGAGGCAACGACACAGGAGCTGCAGGGGGCGGTGGCTGGGGTTCTGGTGCGAGAGCCACAGCCTCTGTCCGGGGCTCCGCTGACGCTCCGGCCGGGGGCGGCGCCGGGGCCTCCTCGTCTACGGCCGACAGGAGCATCTCGCGCAGGGCTGCCACGGCCCGGGCAGGTGCCTTCTCCGTATGGAAGCGTTCCCGCTCTCCTGAGGGGAGAGCCTCGATCGACTCGAGCGCCACGCGGACGGACTCGAGGACTTCCATTTCGCGTGCACAGCGTACGAGTAGGAGCGTTCGTTGGAACCCCGGGCTGAGTCCGCAGGCACGCTCGAACGCCGTGTCGACGTCACCCGCATCGTAGGCCCGCAGGGCCTCCTCCAGGGACTTCGCCGCAGGCTGTGTCGGGCTCGGGTGAAGGAGCGCCGCGACGGACTCAAGGTAGGTGCGCCGCGTGTCATCGCGCGGGACGAGTTCCAGCAGTGCGTTCACCCGCTCCTGCGAGGCAGGTGTGGAGGTAACTGCGTCCATTAGGAAGATGGCCGCCACCGCGTGGCCACGCAGCCCAGCGCGTGTGCGCAGGATCGGCTCGTACCTGGGCCGGAGGCTGTTGCGGAAATGCTCCGTGGCCTCTGCCGCCTGCGCTCCCGGCTCGAAGCGAGCCAGTTCCTGGGCGTAGACCGCATCCAGCAGTGCCTCAACGACACGTCGTGGCATCCCAGACTGGAGTACCTCGGAGAGGCGTACCGGCTCGAGCGCCGCGTCAAAGTCCCCCACCGCCACCGAGCGGCGAATCTCGAGGAAAGCGAGGTTCTGTGCGCTTAGGCGATGGTTCGCGCGCAGTTCGTCGATGCTTTCTCTCGCCGCATCTCCGTTGCGCTCCTGCAGCGCGAACTCGAAGTCCCGCAGGATGCGCCCCGTCGCCCGGGGAGCCCGCTCGGGCCGTGACGGCCGCTCGAGGAGCAGCCGTACCAACGCCATCAACCGCTCGCGCGCCACATTCTTCTTGTCGGGGGGGATGGCCAGCGCGAACGAGTGGGGGCCGAACTCCGCTTCCACCGCTTGTTCGATGGGATCGGAGGAGTCCAAGGGCAGAGGCCGCTCGCCGAAGCGCGAATGACTGCGGCCAATGAATGCGCGCACCAGATCTTGCGCCATGCGGTGGGCCGCCGGCGTGCGGCAGAGCGCGTAATACAACGTCTCTCCGTTGGGGCGGACGCGAGGGAGGATCGCGAACTCAGCGCGGGACTCAAGGAGCGCGATGAACGGCTCAAGCGCCTTCTGCACGCTGGGGGATGAGGATGAGCCGTCCTGCGCCTTCCAGCGGAGCTGGTTCCCCTCACTGAAGAAACGGTCCAGGAAGCTCACGGACACGCGCCGTACTCCTTTTCGAAATCCATCCGGAGGTCCCGGACGTGGCCAAGCTCCACCGAGAACGTCACCGGCTGGTCCGGCCAGAGGGCACCGTCATCAAGCAGGTTCAAGCCGCCACGCAGGGAGAAGCGGGCGCCCACGAGGCCCCGGGTCGGCATGGGCTCCTGTTCGATGGCACGGATCCGTTGTCCGGCGAGCGGGCCGAGGTGCCCTCCCAGCGCGCTGGCGAGTTGCTTCGCGCCGCCCCCTGGGCTCGTAACCAGCACTAGGTGCGTCCCCCGGCTGGCGAGTTCGCGCAGGAGGCTCGCCAGCGGGATGATCGTCCGGGGGAAGTCCGCGCATAGGGATGCGAACGCGCCGGTTGTGTTGTCCAGCAGCGGGACGTTGCCGAGCCTGGGGAAGACCATCCACAGGCAGTCGCTCGGATCCAACAGCTCCGAGGCGAAGACGAACTCAAGCACCTCTCGTGCCGCGTTGCGGAGGGAGTGCCGCGTCTCATGCATTATCCGCTGGCTCATTGCAGGGCCTCTGGGACTTCTAAGAGCGCACGGAGATCCTCCGCGTCGCGGCTCACACCCTCCAGTCGCGGGTACACATAGAGCCCCGCCAGATCGATGCGCTCGCATGTTAAGTGCGCGAGCGCCGCCGCCAGTTCCCGGGCTTGGTCCGCCCGGGCGACGAGGTGCGCAGCCCCGTTCGTTTCCAGCGCCCGGGCGAGTACTTCCAGCCACTGCGGGTCCGCCAGACTTACATCGGGGACCTGATCCCCGACGGCGGTGCGGACGATTAGACGATCACACTCGGGGGAGCGGGAGAACGGATTGTGTACCCGCAGCGTCTCGGCACGCAGGCGGCCTCCGCGCTCCCAGACCATTCCCCGGACAGTAGCGCTGCGCCACGCGGCACGCGCCCCTGGGGATGCCCCGTCCGGTGTTACCTGAAGCGCCTCCTCCACATCCGTGTCGTGTGAATACAGGAGCGCGACGAGGCGGGAGTCGATGTCGATGCCGAGCCGCTCCTCATCCGCGCGCCACCGTGCGAAGACCCCAGAGAGGAAGGCATCCGTCTCTGGACGGGTGCCCGGTGCCAGCAGGCGCGTGTTCATTGACACCAGCAGGGTGGGGGTTGGGGAGATGCCCCGGTGCGCCAGGGCCGTGCGCAGGGCATGGAGCGCTTCGTTCAGGGCCATGTGGCCTTGGGCGGTGCGCACGTCCGCCACGGCACGAATGAGCGCTTGGTCTCGTTCCCCCGCTCCTGCAAGTCGCTCAAGGATGCGCTCCAACTCCGTGCCCACCCACTCGGCATCCGAGGGCGTGAGTCGGGAGTCGAGCAGGCGAAGGAAGCGGCGGGGATCGGCTGCGAACTTCTCGTGGAATTTCTCGACGAAGCCGCCGCCTCCCAGGAGGGTCTCGGTGAGCCAGAAGATGTCCTCGTCACCAGAGGGCTCCACGTCGGGAGAGGCATTGAGGTCCACCACGAGCGAGTCGGGATCCATGTCCGGGCAGAGGTCTGCGGCCGCCTCGTGGAACGCCGCGCCCAGCGAAGTCTTGAAACGTCGGCGCAGCCAAGAGTCCCACGCCGCATCGGGAGGCTGCGACATGGCCCCGGTCGCGCGGTGGAGCGCCTCTCGTACAGGAGCCATGGCAATCAGCCGATGCAGGTCCGCCAGGCGTTTTGGTATCGCGGTGCCGTCAGGACTGGGCTCCTCATCCTCATCCTCTGTGTCCTCGTCCCGGGAATCCGTCCCCGTCCACAAAAAGAGGCGGTCGAGGATCTCACGCAGGCTGGCGCTGGTGGCCCCTTGGAGGAGTGCATCGCTCGCCTCTGCGAGGGGCACGCCGCGGCGGAGTGCCTCCAGTGTGGTACCCGCCAGCCAAGCCTCGGCGAGTGGGTCCCTCTGGAACGAATTCGCGAGCCCGTCGAGGATGGGCTCCTCGCGGACGGCATCCCTGAATCGGGCCACCCGGAGAGCGCGCAACAAGCGGGCATTCGCCGTGCAACGTGAGACCAAGTCCAGGGGGTAGCGGAAACGGACCGACACGGCATCCACATCCGCAGCGAATCCCAGGGCGGCGGGACGCTCCGCCTCGCCGCTGGCTTCATGCACCGTCAGCCTGACGTGCCGTTCCTCTCGCACCCTGCGCCGCAGGGTGGTGAGCTCGGAGGCCGTGACGAACCGCCGGACTTCCACCTGCCGGCGGATAGCATGGGTGTGGAAGGCGACGCCCTTGAGCCGTTCGCTCCAGGAGGAGGCAGGGGGCAACCCCACTGCTTCCGCGTCCACCGGCACCACAATTTCCGTGCTCCAGACGGGGAATGCATTGGAGCCCGAATCAATGTCCAGCGGGGGGAGGGTGGCGCGCAACGCGTAGGGTCGATAGACCTCTGCGGTTTGGACGCCGGCACCGTCGCGGTAGCGGAAGTGGCCGATGAATTCGCGGTTCGCGGGGGGGCAGAAGATGTCCAGGGACAGGGTGGCGCCCGCGCCCGGGTCGATCCAGAACCGGTCCTCCGCGCTTCGGTCCCCATAGCGGCGGGACACACGCCCCGGCGCGAACTCCCGGAGCGCGTGCGCGATCAGCATGCTCTCGGTCCGGGGTTGGCGCGGCGGCTTGGGTTGGAGGATCAATTCCACCTCCGGCACCAGGAGTTCCCCGAAGAGCGTCTTTTGGACGAAGTCCGGCAGGGGACCCCACTGGGTGTGGAGTTCCAGCCCGGAGCCGTCCACCCGCTTCCAGTCGGTCTCCAGGCGGCGCAACAGGGTTGGGACCGCCTCCAGGAGGACGGCCCTGGGCGGTTCCCACAAGACGGCCTCCGCCTCGACGAGAGGCAGGCGCAGGTGGACCTGGAGGAACGCTTTGAACTCCTCGCGCGCGGCGGGCTCGGTCAGGAGGCGCTGGAGCTGCGCCATGTAGAGTTGCTGGCGCTGGCCCACGGCCTGATGCGTCTTCTCTTTGTCCCCGTCCCCCGCAGGCCGGGCCAGGTCGCGCCACGGCGAGACTGGGCGGGGGCCGGACACCTTGCTGGCCAGCCAATCGAAGAGGGCGTAGGTGGCCTGCATCCGCAGAACTGCGCGGTTGCCCACAGGGAGGAAGCGGGGAGGGAGAACGGGGGAGAAGAGCCGCTCGTAGGCCTGGTAGGCACCGCGGTCCCGCCCGAAGTCGGAGAGTGTTACCACTGTCCAGGGGCGCGTTCCGATGCGGCGCCCCGCACGTCCCTTGCGCTGCAGGAATCCGGCCGCGCTCTTTGGCGCCTTATGCTGCAACACGCCCCCGACGTCCGGGTCGTCGAACCCAACCTCGAGCGATGCGGTGGCGATGACGATGTCGCTCTCCCGGTCGACGCCCGTGTCCTGGGAACTGGTCCGGCTGACTGTCGCCCGGCTGTTGGGCGCGAGCACGTGTCCGATGTCGGTCGCGAGCTTCCAGTTCTGGCCCGCGCGCAGCCGCACGTCCGCGTCCGGGGTGTGCGGTGAGCGGAAGTTGGCGAGCGAGCCGATGGGGCGGTTTGAAAGGGGAGTTCCCGGGCGCCGCCACCCCTCCGCGTCGAGCGTGCTGAAGTACAGCCGGTTCACCACGTCCAGGTTGTCCGCGAAGGCGAAGACGCGCTTGCCCGCATCGGGATCGTCCCGGTTGAGGGCCAGCACGCGCCGTAGGAGCATTACCGCCTGGATGGAGGTTGAGAGCAGACTCGTCCCCGAGGAGGGGTCTCCGCGAAGCGCGAGCATGTACTCGGTACCGATCGGCTCCAGTTCTCCAGGGGAGGGGGACACTTCCACCGTGGTGGACGCCTCCGAGCCGGAGAGTTCCGCCAGAAAGCGCGGTGCATCCGCGAGGGTCGCGGACAGGCCGACGACGTGAGGGCGGGCCTGTGTGGCCGCGCGCCACCGTCGTAGCAGAAGCGCCACGTGCGCACCGGCATGGCCCTCATAGGTGTGCACCTCATCGAGCAGGATGAGGAAGGGTCTGCGGTTCTCGACGAGTCCCACTCCGAGCAGCGTTGAGTAGTCCGCGTCCGCGAGCCGCTGGTTGAGGATCTCGGTGGATGTGAAGAGGATGTCCGGGGGGGCCTCCCGCTGCCGCTCCCGGGTGAGGCGGAGGATGTCCGGTCCGATCTCGATCGAGCAACTGGGCCCCGTACAGACGAGCCGCTCCTCCCCTTTCTTGCGGTGGGTCTCGGGCCAGGCCATCTGCTCGCCGCACTCCGGGCATCTCACGAAGGGGCAGAGGCGCGCGGGCCCGCGCTTCGTTTGCGTGCGCACCCAGTCATCGGTGTAGCGGGCCCGGTCTGGCACGTCCTGATAGAGGGCGCCGAGAGACACCGGGGCCTTACCGGCCTCCCGTAAGGCAGGGGCGGTGCGGAGCGCGTTGCCAAGCGCCGTGCGGAACTGATCCTTGAGCAGCTCGTTCCGGGGGTAGATGGCGATGCTTTTCGTCCAAGCCTCGGCGCCGGCCCGGTCGGCGATGGCCGCGAACGCCGGAAGATAGAACGCCAGGGTCTTCCCACTGCCCGTTCCCGCCGCCACCACGGTTCCACCTGCATTGCGCGTGGCCAGCATGTCGAGGATCCGGGTCGTCGAGCGGACCTGATAGCTGGCCAGTTCCAGGGGCTTTCCGTTCGGCCGGGTGAGCATCGCCGCGCCCACCTTGCGTGCGATGGGCGAGGGCCAGGGGACGCGGGCCAGAACGTCCTCGCGGGGGATGTTGCGCCGCGGGAACTCGCGGGGGCGGACCAGCAGCCGGTAATCCGCCACCAGGGTGGGGGCGTTTTTCCAGTCGGGCCCGTTGCGCTGGGGGAGGATCTGTCGCAGACGGGAAAACAACCGCACCGCCTCGGCCATCCGGGTGCGGTAGCGCCCCTTGTGGAGCGGCACGGACCAGAGCACCTTGCGCTTCAGCAGGGCCTCGATCAGTTCCCACTCCGAGGAGGGCAGGGCCGCGACCGGTGTACTCCCGTGAGACTCCTCCAGGATGGCGCGGGCGTGCGCCTCAAGTTCCTCCGAAGTGAGCGCCCCCTCGACACATCCCCAGGTAAGCAGTCGCATCTCGGCCATTTCCAGCCGGTCGAGCAGTTTCGAGGCCAGGGTGGAGAAGTCCATGCGTCACTCCTTCGCGAGCGAAATCCGGACACGAGAGAGCAGGCCGTTCTTCTCCAGCCAGGCCTTCACCTCATCGGTGAACCGATCAATGGGAGCCCCGCTTCGGCGGGCTGCTTCCAAAAACTTCTCGACCGCCGCTGGAATGTCATCAAAGCGAATCCGCTCCCAGCGGTCGAGGAGGTTCGCCGCGCTCTTCAACAAGAGGGCAAGGTCCTTCACGCCCTTGGTTTCCCATTCGGTACTGACGAGCGAGGACCTTTCGGCCTGGATGGACTGGAACTCTTGCAATCTGCCGAGAGCCTCCGCCAGGGCTGCGACAGACTGGGGCTTCAGGGCGTCCACTGTGTCGAAGCGTTGCTTGATGGCGCCCTTCACCGTGTTGTCGTGCCGGGTGGAGAGCCCCTGAAGCGACTTCACCATGGGCCTCCACAGTGTGTCTTCGATGCGTGACGTCTGGACCAGCGCGGCACGGCATTCCGTCAACCGTTCTGTCAACTCTGCGGAGGCAGTCGGGGTCGGCGCTGTAATGCCATGGGGACGCAGTACCTCGAGTTTCTGGCGGGCCTCATGGATGCGCTGGCGGAGCTCCGCCAGCTGGAGTTGACGGTCCCGGAGGAGCTTCGCCGTGGTCTCCTCTTCCTTGATCCTGGACACTGCGGAGAGGGTGTCCTGAAGATTCTTCGCGCGCTCCAGCAGGTTCACGGTGTCTCCCTTCCGAGCTGTGCGTTCATCTCATCCAGTTCCGTGCGCAGGAGTTCCACTGCGTCCCGTTCGGGATGCTCGCCCACTCGCGCCTGGAAGGCCTCGAGCTTCGACTCCAGCGAGCTGAAGAATTCTTGCATGGTCTTCACGAGCTCATCGCTCACAGTGCGCGCTGGTTCGTACTGTCTTCCGAGTGACCGGAGCCGGGTGCCCTGGTCGCTCGCGGCCGCGAGTTCGGATGCAGCCTGGAAGGCCTCTACGGCCTTCTCGCCCTGGAATCGCTGGAGCAACTCCCGCGACTTGTCGCCCTGGCTCACAGTGAACTCACCAGCGGCCTCGGCACTCTCGATGGCTTTGCGGAGTTCGGCGAGCGTGGCGGTCTTCGACTCGCCGTTCAGTCCGGGAGTGAACGCCTCTTGCATACGCTGGCGCCATGCGCCGACCCGATCCGATTCCTCCTTCAGCGCTACGGGAAGGCGGGTGAGGCCCTTCAAGTGAATGGACAATCCATCCGCAGCCTCCCCAATCGGGCTTGGAGGCTTCACTATGCTCCAGTCCTTCGTCGTGGTTTCGACGAGCGGTTTCAGGCGGGCGACATCCACCGCGACAACGGTTTCACCATTGCCCTGACGCGCCCCTACCCAATCGAGCAGAAGCGTTCGCCAGGAAGAGATCCGTGCGTCCACTTTCGGGTCCGGTTTTGCGTCACTCCGGATGGCGATCAGTGCGCGTTCGGCCTCTGCCCACTCTCCGGCCGCAGGGGACAGTGCCGGCACTTTACTCGCTGGGACGAAGAGCGCCTCGATGAGTTTCTCGAGGTCTTGCGCCCTCGCCCCCTCGAGACCCAGCGCGCGGGCTCCGACAAGCAGTCCTGATACCAGCGTCGGGGTGGGGTCCGTTTCCCCTTCGAAGGGACGCTGGAGCAGATAGGCTCGGGTCCGAGCGACGAGGGGGTCCACCAGAGCCATGCAGTGGGGCAGGTCTTCGTCCGCGCCGTCGTACGTCCAGCCTCCATGCAGATCCCGGCGTACCAGGGCCAGCAGGCCGCGCGCGATGCGGGTCCCCTTGATGGGGTCGGCGCGCTCAGCATCGGTGCAGACCACACACATCGAGCGCTCGGGAGGGCGCATGTCCACGCCGAATGAGCACGGGAGCCATATAGATTCCGCCCAGATCGTCTCTAACTTCCTGCGGAAGCGCACGAGCGACCAACTCCAGTCGATGGCGCCGAAGATCGCGCTCGCGAGCAGCGGGCGCAGCTTGCGGAGCCGGGCCTGGACGAGCATCTCGCCTCGCTGCCAGCGTTCGAGGGTGTCCGCCCACTCGGCCTCGGGCCCGGCTGGCTTGGGGGACGTTGGGGGTACGGACGGACTCGTGGGTGGTAGCGTGACGGGCCCGAGAGGCGCCGTCCCAGTCCCGGTCTTCGTCACCGGCTCGGGCTTAGTCATCTGCCCGCTCTTCGTCTCCTTCCAGGGCGCTTTGAGGCCGAATGCTTCGAAGATGGCGGTCGGTCGGCCCGCGAGCTCCGCTGAGGTCGTCGCGCTCGCGTACCAGTACGCGAGGAGCGTGATGTTGCGCTCGGAATCTTGCAGAGGCTGAGAGTCGAGCCATGCACGGATTTTGGGCGAGGGTAGGGTCTCCTGGGCCCTGAAGCCGGGCGGGGGGAACGTGCCCTGGAGGAAGGCCTCTCGCTGCTGGAGGACCTTCTTGAGGACGTTCTGGAGGATCATTCGGGGGTTGTAGACGAGCGTGCGATTGCGCGTGGACTTCTCCCGCGCGAGCACCCGGATGGCATCCCGGTTGAACGGGAACAGGGGATTGCCTTCTTCGCTCAGGCCGAAGTCCTTCAGGATGCGCCCGTCCGCTCCGCCAGGCTGCTCCGCCCGCGATACCCAGTCCCCGTCTTCAATGCTCTGCCGCGCACCGCCTGCGGCCGCCAGTCCTTCTTCCAGCCCCTTGACCCCGATCCGGGCCGCGTTGAGGTACGCGCCGACGAGCCGTTCGACACGGCCCAGGAGTTCCTCCTCGTCACCGGGGCTGTCGGGGATGATCCACTCCGAGACCGCGCGCGTCCGGAAGGTATCCGGCGGATCGAAATAGCCGGGCGTGTAAGCGAGCGCAGTGCGCAGGGTGCACATGATCTGGCGGCCGTCTCGCACCGCTTCCTGGATGATGGCCTGGAGGATCTGACCCTGGAGGCCCGCCATCATGGCGAAGTCCTCCACGAGGAGCACGAGCTCCTTCTTCTGCACATGGAGTTCCCGGCGTACGTCCTCGAAGATTCCGCCGACCGTCTGCTCAAGCATCAGTAGGCGACCCTTGGCCGTGTCGAGCGCCGCATTGAGGACGCGGGCCGCGCCGGCTCGCGTGCTCTCCCGAGCCATGAGCGCGACAGCACGCTGCACGTCCAGGCCGAGTTGGTTCCTATCCATGGACTCGGAGAAGGAGAGGTCTGCCGCCTCGAAGAGGCGCTTGCGGTCATCCTCTTCATCCGCAGACCGAGCCTGTGACAGTTGCTCGACAAGTTGAGACACCGGGCCCGAATTTCCGTTCGGTGGTTTCTGGATCCAGTGGTGGCCCCGGAGGTACTGGTTGCGCAGGAGGGCGGGGAGTATCCTGCCATCGCCCAGCGCTTCCTGGAACTTCTCCAGTTCGCTCAGCGTGCTGCTAGTAGCCCGACGCCTTTGCGCCTCCTTGGATGCGCTCTCCAGCACCTGGGCGAGCATTTCGCACAGCATGTGCGCCGTGTCTTCCGCTCCGAGCGACTCGTGAGCTCGGCGAAGGCTCTTGCGGTGGTGCTCGAAGGACTCGCCGGCCAATGCGTCGTGACCGAGGAGCAGTTCCAAAACACCCCGGAGGCTGCTGCCTTTGGGGATGCGGATGACTACCCGCCGCTTCGCATCCGGATCGTGCTGGAGATGCGCGTTGAGCCACCGAATGACGTGCGACTTGCCGACACCCGACGTGCCCACGATGGGCACGATGACACGCCCATCGGCGCTGGGCGCGAGCAAGGCGGCGAGCACCTCCCTCTCGGTACACGGGGTCGGAGCACCGCTCGCGCCAAAGTCGCTGCGCTGCATGCGAATGCGCTGGTGCACCGCGAGGAGCACGGCCTCGTTCGCCGCTTCGGCATCGCCCTTGATGCATTCTCGCAGGGCGGCATCGGTCGGCCAGAATTCCTGGAGTCTCTGGCCCATCACCGCGACCCCAGTTCGACATGGGTGAATGTCCGGATGGGACGACCCTCCTGGCCCAGCAGGGTGCGTTGCGGCGCGTCCGATAAGTCGAGTAGACGGAGGGTGCCCGCCGCCTGAAGTTGCCCGAGTGCCAGTGAGAGGCACGGGGATACCTCTCCGGGCGTCAGGCGGCGCCAGGGGCTCCCTAGTAGTTCGAGCATCGCTACGTTGTACACCCCGCCATCGATGACGGGCAGTGCGCGGGCGATGCGTTCCAGGAAGGTGGCCTGGGGCAGACTGTTCTCGTTCAGGAACACCTCGTTCAAGACGCCGTTGATTGCGAACGCCGGGCTGAGGATGAACTCGCCTCCGAAGAAGAATGTCGCCATGCCGAGGAAGGGCGCCCACTCTCCGAAACCGTTCCACCGGGTGTCATTGCGGAGAAGGGCTACTTTCGGGTTCTGCGCATTGCGCAGCCGCTCGAGCGTGTCGCGCTTCATGCTGAAGATGAAAGGATCCTGGAGGAACGCCCAGGCCGTGGCGAGCGTGAAATCGGTGGCAAGAGAAGTGGTGCGTCCACTTTCACCCTCGTCCTCAGTGGCACTCTCCTCGTTGTCGTCAGAGGCCCCGGTGGCGCCCGAGCCCTGCGCTCCGATTCCGGGGTTGTTCTCGGGGCGAAGCACGAGCTTGATCAACTCCCGGCGCAGCCCGTCGAGATCGCCGGGAACGAGGGCTTTAAGCGGCTCCGCGAGCACGGTGTCCTCGCCGCGCTCGACGAAGGCTCCGAGCTGGGTCCAGCGATTTAGCGTCCTTCGTGCCAAGTCTCGTCCACCTCCGAGTGACGGAGGATCGCAAAGCGCGAGGAGTCTATTCCGTGGCATGGGCCCGAAGCTCCGGAGAGCGCCATGGAGTGCGACCAGGGCAGACGGAATCCCGTCGCTGGTCAGGTTGAGGATACCCATGTGTCGAGCCTCATCATGAACTGGCTGATGTCGAGGGAGTGCCGGACCGCACACGCGGTGCGGTCGGGCCGCTCCGGGTCGGGCGTGTGCTGGGGCAGGAGAAGGATGTGTACGGGGTTGCGGGCCTGCAGCACGCGCCGGAGTTCAACCGCGCTGGCCTGAGGAGGTAGCAGCGAAAGGCGCGCCCGGGGCGGTTCGTACAGCGGTCCCCACTCTTGCGGCGGGTCGGCGCGACACACGAAGCGCCAGGGGGAGTGTGCCGCCAGATCCTTCCAGAGCGCCGCATCAGCCATGGACTCCGGCAGGTCGAACTCGGTGACTCCGTGCGTGGCGAGCCGCAGGAGCACATCGCGGAGGAACTGGTTCCACTCCCAGCGCGTCGCGCTATCGCCTGAGGGAGGCGCGTAGGCCACCCACAGGCACCCGCCCTCGCGGGCCTCAGAGAACAATCGTGCGACCTGCGGGCTTGGGCGTGCGCAGGTCTCTTCGAGCGTAAGGAGCGTGGGGTCGTAGAAGGAGGGCGGGTCCGCAGAGTACCCGTGGCCGCGCGTTACCGGGCAGCGGAGGGCGTAGGGAGGCAGCGAGATGTCGGCTTCGGGGATGGCGTACACCTGTCGCAGGAGTTCCGAGAGGGGCCGCCGCAGGTGGCCCAGTTCCCTCACCAGCAGGAATGCCTCCTCGTCCGCCCGAGCAAGCCGGCGTCGTACCTCCTGGAAGAGCACATCCCATGCTTCCTGATCCGAGTGCCTACCATCGTGGATGCGAACCGCGACTTCGCGAGAGGATTTCTCCAGCACCGCACGCAAGCGTGTCTCGAACTGGGTGTCGGACTCCTCCGGGACGCGTTGAATCTCCGGGGGCGGCGCGAGCGCGAAGTCGATGAACCCCGTGCGCGCCATCAAGACCAGCGTCCGGAGATTCCAGGACTCGTTGCGCTGGCTGGAGGCGGTGTATCCTGATGGGATTGCGTCGAGCGGCAAGACGTGGACTCCCGATGTGCGCCCCGACCCTCGCTGGGTGAACATGGAGCGCCAGCGCTCAAGTCCGCGCTCCGGACCGATCCGCAGGTCACTCGAGAGGTTCTCGGCCGTCCGAAAGTCCTCCGCGGTGCATACCAGGAGGGACACGCACGCATTCCCGTCGCGCCCGCCCCGCCCGACCTCCTGGTAATAACGATCAATCGTCTCGGGAACACACGCATGGACGACAGAGCGCACCTCTTCCAGGTCCATTCCCAGGCCGAACGCGGAGGTGGCCACCACGATGTCGAGCCGCCGCTCCTTCCAGTCGCGCAGAAGGTGCTCGTTCTCCGGGTCCGCCAGATCGCCTCCCTTTACGACGACCGTGCGTAGGAACTGCTCCTGGTGGAGGCGAGCGTGCCACGCGTCCGCATGGTCCCGCGTGGTCGTGTAGAGGATGAGGGGGCGGGGGAGCACGCGCAGTGCGTCCAGCACGCGGTGAATGCGAGCCGGTTCATCGGGCGCCTGGTGGAGGAGGTAGACCGCTTCCGGGCGTAGGTACGTCTCCGATACGAGATGGCACCTCTTCCCATCGCCAAAGAGGGCGTTCAGTGTCTCGTAGGCGCTCGGGGTAAGCGTGGCGGTCAGGAGGAGCGTACGGAACCGGGGGTGCCCACTGGCGTCGCAGGCCTGAAACAGGGCGCGGCGAAGCCCCGCCAGCATCTGAAAGTGGGGCCGGAAGCCCTCACCCCACTGGCTCACCATGTGCGCCTCATCGATCGCGAACAGCTTCAGTCGCCCCGAACTCGCTGCATCGAGGAGCAGATGTTTCAGGGAACCGAGCGCGGCTTCGGGCGAAGTGAAGAGGATGGGGAGGGTGCCTTCGCGGATCGCCCGCCGCATGTCGCCGCGTTCCTCATCCGTCAGACCGGAATGAAACGCGAGCCTCGCGGGGATCCGGGGGCGTCCTGGGCTGGTTCGCAGCAGGTCCAGGAATCGCTCTTCCTGGTCGCGCGCAAGGGCCACGGTCGGCACGATGACCACCACCAGTCCGCCCTGGTCCGCGAACCGCAGGGCCGGCGCTTGGAACGCCAGCGTCTTGCCGGCGCCAGTGGGCAGGTTCACGAGCACTGTGTCCCCAGGGGGCAGGAGGAATGCCGCGCGCACGGCTTCGCGCTGACCGGGGGACGTGTAGGATAGGTAGCCCGGGAGCACTTCCGTCAGCACCGGGTCCGCGGCGCGCTGGCGGTCCGCCGGGCGGCGAGACCTCAGAGCGATGGCATCGTCCACATCGCGTGCGGCTTCTGGCGCCTCCTGGCCGAGCCATGACGGAGACCAGGAACGGGCCCGGACAATCAGGTGCATGGCATCCGCCAGCTCCACCGAGCAGTGGAAGTCGCGCCACGTTGCCGCAGTGGGCCAGCCGGGAGAAGCGGGCACGCGCAGCACGGGCTCGCCTCCCTCCAGCAGGGAGGCGCGCCAGAGAGCCTGCCGGATGAGTGCGGCGATGTCCGCAGGGCCGGCGCCTCCCCGTTCTCCGCGCCGCGAGAGCGCGTCGGAGATCCGCCAAAGCAGGGCGTCATCCAGTCCTGGGGCCGGGCGTCCAAGCACCAAGTTCTGCAGGTCGAGGAGATGGGACATCTCAGTCGGTCACTTCGAGGGCCATGCCGCCGAGGTAGATGGCTCCCACGGAATCGAGCCGCACGGCAGGGCGCGCGACACCTTCGGTGAGCGACTGCGCGATGGCTTTTTCGGCTAACGCGGCACGTGTCTCTGCCTCGCGTACGGCTCCAGACAGGCGTGAGAGCCGGCTCTCAAGGATCGCATCCACCTCGAAGGTTTCCTCACGCAAGCGCGTGGTGGCCGCCTCGCAGGCGGACACGAAATCGGGCCCGGACCGGAGCACTTCCTCGGCGCGTTCCCTCACTCGGTGGCATAGGTCATTCCAATCCGGGATAGGAAGCAGGGCGTCGGCGAGCTTCCAGCGTTCCTGTCGGAGATTCACGTCCCGGCCTCCATCCGGGCGGAGCCTGCGCGAGTAGGGCTGTTCGAGCAGTTGCAGCAGGGCGGAGTCCTCGACATGCTGCCCGTTGGCGTCGAACCACAGGATGCGTTGCATCACGGGGAAGAGGGCATTCGCGCGGCGCCGCAGCGCCTCAGGTGAGGCCCAGTCGCTGGGGAGTTGATCCTGGGCGCTGGAGACGTCCGCCTGCACGACGAAGTCGAAACGGAAATAGAGCGATGCCGGTCGGTCCTGCAACGACGGCTCGTAGCGACAGCAGGCGAAGGCCGCGCCGCGATCATCCGCGTGGAGCAGCGCCTCCACGGCCTCCACGAACGGGTGGCCCACCCGGAGCAGGTCTGCGGTGCCCTCCTCGGAGACGTCGCGCTCGAAGGTGAACGGCCCCAAGGGGAACTGGTCGCGCCGTCGGCGCCCGGCAGCCTGCCGGTCCGCATGGTCAAAGAAGCGCTCAAGAACGTCGAGCAGGGGTAGTTTCGTGTCCGGCGTGTGAACGTAGCTGAAGGTGTCATCCCCGGAGTTGTCGCGGCGGAATTGCAGCCGTTGTTCCAGCCATGCGGCGAAGGCATCGGGAGCATCCTCGCCGGATCTCTCGTCCTCCTCGCCCATTGCTTCGATCCGCTGCTCCTCTCCTGGTTTCGCTTCGAGGGCATCCAGTAGATCCTGTTCCAGAATGCGGCGGCGCTCGGCCTCCAGGCCCTCCTGTGGATCGAGGAGCCGTCCCCTCTCAATGGAGATGGCCTCGGCACCGGCGCTGGCGAGGAGGTGCCGCACCCGTTCGACCGACCGGGCCAGGACGTACTGCAGCGGAGCGACGGACTGGCGGAAGAGCCCCACGGCCTCCTCGAGGTACTTGAGCCACTGTTCCTCGAAGGCGCCCACTGGCTCGAAGCCCAAGAACTGCAGCTTGGCAAGTGCCTCCAGTCGGTCCACACGGCCGATGCGCTGCTCGATGCGGGGAGGCGAAAGGGGATGGTCGTAGAACACCACGGACGCGCGAATGCGCTGGAGGTTGAGACCTTCCTCCGATTGGCGGTCGCACACCAGCACGCGGGTGGCGGTGCCCTCCCCGAAGCGGGCGACGGGACCCGGCGGCGGATCCTCGTCGCCGTCCTCCTCCTCGGCTTCCCGCTCCGAATCTGAACCAGCCTGCAGTTCGCCCACCCACGCGACGGCGTTGGGTCCTATCGCGGCTCGCAGTTCCAAGACCACGCGTTCCGCCACCTCTTCGTCGTCGACGAAGACCACACACTTCTTCTTGGTGGTACGGAGCCACTCCACGAGCCGCTGCACCCGAGGCTCGTCGGTCAGCAGTTCGTCCAGGCGCTGCAGCACCTCCGAGACGAGCGCGGCCTCATTGGCGAACAGGGAGGGAACGCCCAGCGGCTCAGGCACCTGCTTCCACATGGTGAGCGCGGCCTGCCGCTGACGGAGGACCCGGGCGAGCACCCAGGGATGCGAGAGCGAGGCCTCCACCAGAGTGGCGAAGAGGGACCGCGCGGATTCAGGGGGCTTTCCGTCAATGTCCAGAGGGAGGGAGCCGTACCAGCGGGCGAGGGCCTTGGCCGCGGCTTCGCGGGCTGGGTCGGTGCATGGTATCCGCTCGAGTCCGGGACGGCGGGCGAGGTGCTCTTTCAGACGCGGATCTTCGCGCCGGGTCCGGATGATGCGCCGGTGGAGCCGGTACGTCTCGACGACGTGGCGCCGGAGCGCCCGGGTGGCCTGCCGGGAGCTCGTGTCTCCTGCCTGTGTGAGTTCCCGCCGGGCCGCTTCGCACAGCGCGGTCAGTCGTGTGTCGTCCTGGAAGAGGCTCGCCAGCCGCTCGACAGCATTTTCGGCGAACATGGCGGGGGTCTCGTCAGCCAGTTCCGCAGCGCACTGCGCCACCTCCGCGCGCTCTGCGACGCGACGCCGGAAGGCCTCGCGCTCCTCGAGCGGATAGGCCGCTGGGTCCAGCAGGTGGAGCATTGCCAGGAAACCGTCCTCCTGATGCAGGACTGGCGTACCGGACAGTAGGAGGATGCGCGGGGTGGTGCGGGCGAAGTGGACAAGGCGCTCGAACAATTCGTGCGTTCGCGCGCCCCTCTCGAATGCGCCGAGCGCGGGCTGGTGAATCTCGTCCACCACCAGCAGGGTGAAGGGTTTGGCCGAGGAGCTGGAGGTCGCGAGCAACTCGGAATAGGTTGCGAAGAAGATGGGATCCGAGCGGCGGATCGAGAACCGGGTGCGCAGTTCCTCCTGCCACTGTTCCTGGAGATGGTCGGGCACCACCACCAGGACGCGTGCCGTATGTGGGAAGTCGATAAGGTGTTGGCGGATGAGGATGCCCGCCTCAATGGTCTTACCCAGCCCCACCTCGTCCGCCAGAAGGTAGCGCTGGACGGGGTCGGAGAGCACCTTCTGCACTGCGGAGATCTGGTGTGGGTAGAACTCGATGCCGGACGCAGCGAGCGCCGTGATGCCTCCGAACGATCCTCGCTGACGTGCGAGGTAGGTGGCGAGAGCTTGGCGCCCCTGAAAGTAGAACGGCGTATCCGTGATGCGTGCTGCGAGGTAGTCGATCGGGTCCGCGATTGGATGGGCCCAGCGGACGTGAACCTCGGATGCTGGGATGCGCCCTTCCAATTGGTTGGGGAATCGGACGTGGTAGTGGTCCTCGCGGGTATTCAGTGCTGCTGCGGCCACCCGTCCTCCATCCACATGGCCGCGTCGCCACGCACCTGCTCCGTCCTGCCAGAACACACTCGTCCAGCGTGGAAGCTCTACCTCTCGTACCTGAGCGCGCCGCGCGACGCGGCGTACCAATTGGGGTCCAACTGGTGAGACGAAGTACTCGATTTCCACGTGGCCGTCTTGGACGTCCACGCTTCGGCCTATCCCATCGGCTCCCTCAACCACGACGACGAATGCCCCGGAGCGGAGCACGGGGATACTCGGTTCATCGTGGGGGAACTGCTTCTTTCGACTCGGAGCACCACTGCGTATCACTCTCTGTTCGCCACGGACTGGCATGGTTCTCCGGGGGCAAAGGCTTTCACCACCATGTGAGGAGTCCCGCGGGCGTCTGCCCGGTAGCGCGCGAGTCAACCACAGTCCCAGGGCGTTCAGGAAATGGGTTGAAGCGAGATTCGGAAACTGGGGCGCATCAGCCCCCCTCGTTCGCGTAGAGCGTGGGGAGGTTGCTGTAGGGGGCGACCACGACCACCACCCAGCGATCCTCGTTCTAGCGTTCTTGAGCCACGCTTCGAAGCCTGCACACTCCCCTGAGAGAATATTGATATTCTAGTTTTGCTGGTATCGGCTGCGCGACTGGAGGATGAGTTTCGCTGCTTCCAACCGAATGCCCGCTGGGCGGCCTGGGGTAGGCCTGCTGTTTGACCTCTACCCAGAGGCGCGGGCGGTGCCGTTAGAACTGATGCGCGCGGAGTCAGTTCGCGTCACGCGGGCTTGGGGACCTCGCTGAGCCCCTGGCTGCGCAGGTCCTTGAGGTCCTCGGTGAGCCCTGTCTCCAGGCTCCGCTCGGATTCGATGTAGCGCTGCATGAGGGGGACGGGGCAGTACAGGCGGCCGTCGCCGTCCGGCACCAGCACGTAGCTCAGCTCGCGGTGGTCCATGGCCTCATCGAAGTCCACCGCGCGGATGTCCGTGCCGTGGGCGAGCAGCGCTTGTCTGACTTCTCCGCGCGTGGGGCGTCCCAGCAGCAGGGCCTGTCGCACCACGGCGCGGTGGAGCGGGTGCTCTCCCCGCCAGCGCCGGCCCTGGTCGCGCAGGTCCTTGTCCTCGCGCAGGACGCGCTCCAGGTGCTCGCGCGTGAGGACGTGGAGGTCGGATGGAATGGATTCGACCAATCCCTTGCAGGCCAGTACCAGCAGGTTGGCCCGGCGCCCGGTCTGCTCCAGCAGGTGCTCGGGGGTGGAGGGGGCATCCCAGTGGAGGCCCAGGGCGACCATGGGTTCGGTGACGAGTGACAACGCCGACCGGGGATCCAGGGGTTCCAACCGGAGGTGCTCACCGAAGTTGCGCAGGGGCTGTTTCTCGTCGAGCACCACCGCGCGGTACAGGTCCCAGAAGCCCGCGAGGATGAAGTACGCGCGGCCTTCCTCGGCCAGTGCGCGCATGGCCTGCAACACCGGGAAGCCTGACTGGGCTTCGCTTCGGATGAAGTCGTCGGCCTCGTCGATGAGCCACACGCGGGGCCGTGAAATCGGTCCGGCGGCGACCTCCTCGAAGGAGGGGAGGGCGGCACCAGCTGAAGGCATGCGCTCGCGTTCCCGGACGAGGCGGCGATGCAGGTCCGGGTCCGCGAGCTCCACGTAGCAGGCGTCCAGGTCCGAGCGCGCCTGGAGCCGCCGGAGTGAGGCGAGCAGGAGGCTGCTCTTTCCCATCTGGCGTTGGCCCACCACGAGGAAGTTGCGCACCGTGCGGTCGGTCATGGCGCGCACCTCGCGCTCGCGACCGAAGAACAGGGGGTCCACCTTCACGCCGCCGGCGACCTGATAGGGCGACAACTCGGAGACGGCGACCTGTTCGGAGATGGTGGCCTCCAAGAGGCGCACGGGTTCATCCGCGAGGAGCAGGTCCCGCAGCCCGTTGGCGGACAGTACGACACAGCGTACACCCGGCACGCCTTCGAGTACCTGACGCGCGTTCTGGGATTCCGTGCGGTCCAACACGAGCACCTGGCTGGGACCCTGGCCCTCCTGGAAGACATCCGCCATGCGGCGCTCGGCTTCGCCAGACTCCAGTCGCGTCCCATCGATGACGACGACGGCGGTGTCCCGCGAGAAGCGCAGCCGGAGGGTGGGCAGGGTGAGCGCCCAGGTGTTGGTGACCAGGCTCGGGCCGAGCCTGCCGCCAATGGCTTCCGCGAAGGCGGTGGCCACGACCTGGGGCTCCCTGGAGCCTCGGAGCGCACGCTCCCATCGGGTCGCGGGGATGCCGGCGGCCGTCACCACGGAGTCGAGCCGCTTCGCGCGCCGCAGGGCCTGATCCGCCGCGGCCATCTGCTCCAGGGGATAGCGCTTGATCGCGGAGGGAGACCGCTGGGTGTCCACCACCAGGGGGTTCCGGTAGACGCGCGCGTAGTACACGCCGGCGAAGAGCAGGAGCGCTCCCAGGGCCAAGGCCACATAGGGTGTGAAGGGGCTGGGAACCTTCACGTCGGGTTCGGAGAAGGTCCACATGCGGGGCCACCGCTGATAGGTCGCGGTGACGTTGAAGGAGAAGCTGTCCCTCTGGATGAAGGCAGGAGGAACGGCGAACTTCAGCGCCTGCTCCTCCCCGGCCTCCAGGCTGAATTCCTGCTGGGGGCCGGCCTGTTTCGTCTCTCCTGTCTGGAAGACGCTGTTGAAGAGGAGCGGCCCGATGGATTGCTTTCCCCTGTTCTGGAGGGTGACGCTCAGGGTCTTGTCCTTGATGGAAGGCGCGCTCACCATCTCCAACTGGGGTGTCTGCAAATCAAGGGCAACCTCGACCGCGGGCTCGCTGCCGAATGCGTGAACAAGTCTGAAGCGGGCTGTCGAAAACAGTGGATAGGGGGCGCCTTCGGGCCTCAAGTAGGAGAGGCCCACCTGGAGCTCCGCGGTCTGGCCCCCGTCCAGGTGCTGCAGCGGCGCCGGAGGCAGGAGCATCAATCCTGGAGGTAGCTCCACGGGCTCGATCCGGAGCCAATAGGCCCGCACGATGCCCGGATCGTTGGTGAGCGTGACGACGAGGCTTCCCGCATCCCCGAAGTCTCCCGGAGCCTTGCGCAGCACCGCGCGCGTGGAGAGCCAGGGGCGTAGCGGGGACTCTGGCGGCAGGATGGGTTCGAGCGCGCCATCCGCCTGTCGTTGGTAGAGGAAGCGACCGTCGTCATGGCGGAAGACCGGTTGTCCTTCGATGTGGCCCAGCCATCCCTTGCCAGCTCCGCGCAACAGCCCTCGCAGGGCTTTTCCTCCCTGGGAGGCCCACAGGCGCACCGCTCCGTCGCCATCCCCTGAAGCCAGGGTGTTTCCATCGGGCGCGAAGGCGATGGCTTGCACATGGCTTGTCAGCGTCAGGGTCCGCGAGTTGTTTCCGGTCGCGATGTTCCAGAACCTGATGGTCTTGTCGACGCTCGCGGAAGCGAGGGTGCGTCCGTCCGGGCTGAATCGGAGGGATGTCAGGAATTGGGTATGGCCTTTCAGGCGCCGGCGCTCGCGCCCGGTGGCGACGTCCCACAGCACGACCTTGTTGTCTCCGCCGAGCCTGTTGTCATCGCCCCCCGAGGCAAGGGTTCGTCCGTCGGGGCTGAACGCCACCGTCCAGACGACGGCCGTGTGCCCCTCCATGCGCCGGCGCTCGCGCCCGGTGGCGACGTCCCACAGCCGGACGGTGCCATCCTCGCCGCCTGAGACAAGCATTCGCCCATCCGGGCTGAATGCGATTGAAAGGACAGGACTGGAGTGTCCTTCCAGCAGGCGTGGCTCCGCGCGGGTGGCCACGTCCCAGAGTCGAATCGTCGCGTCTCCGGTGGTGGCCAGGGTGCGTCCGTCGGGGCTGTAGGCGAGCGACCGGATGGGGGAGGCGCCTCCCCTCGGCGAGGGCAGTTCCCGGCCGCTGGCCACATCCCACAGCCGGACCGCGCCATCCTCGCTGCCCGATGTGAGGGCGCGACCGTCCGGGCTGAAGGCCACGGACAAGACGTCCGTGGAATGGCCTTCCAGATGGTGCAGTTCCCGGCCGCTGGCCACATCCCACAGCCGGACCGTGTGGTCATCGCTGCCCGACGCGAGGGTGCGTCCGTCCTCGCTGAAGGCGATGGAGAAGACCTCGGCGGAGTGTCGCCCGTCCTGCCGTTGGGCTTCCCTGCCGGAGGCCACGTCCCACAGCCGGACCGTGCTGTCATGGCTGCCTGATGCGAGGGTGCGTCCATCCGGGCTGAAGGCCACCGAATAGACCGCGGCGGTGTGTCCCTCCATGCGTCGAAGCTCGCGTCCGGTGGAGACATCCCAGAGGCGGACGGTCTTGTCTTCGCCGCTGGAGGCAAGGGTGTGCCCGTCCGAGCCGAAGACAACCGAGGACACGTTGCCGGAATGTCCCTCCAGGCGCCGCACCGCGCTCCCACTGGCGACGTCCCACTGTTGCACCGTGCCATCCCGGCTGCCGGAGGCGAGGGTGTGTCCATCCGGACTGAACGCCACCGACGAAACCGACGCGGTGGTGCCCGACAAGCGATTGCGCTCACGCCCCGTGGCCACGTTCCACAGACGGAGGGTCTTGTCATCACCTCCGGAGGCGAGTTCGCGCCCATCCGGGCTGAAGGCCACCGAACGAACGAAGCCGAGGTGTCCTTCCATCCGTTGCAGCTCGATGCCGGTGGTCACGTTCCAGAGACGCACCGTGTTGGTCATGCCGCCCGATGCAACGGTCGCTCCATTCGGGCTGAAGGCCACGGAGAGGATGAGCTCCCGGCTCTCCCCCAGACGTCGCAGCTCGCGGCCCGTGGCCACGTCCCACAGCCGGAGGGTCATGTCCAGACCGCTTGAGACAAGGGTGCGCCCGTCCGGGCTGAAAGCGACAGAGGAGATCTGCGCCGTATGGCCCTTGAGGATCCGCAGCTCCCTCCCGGTGGCCACATCCCACAGATGCACCGTCTCGTCGGCGCAGCCCGAAGCCAGGATTCGGCCGTCCGGGCTGACGGCCACGGAGAAGACGATTCCCACGGATGACCATTGCGCCCGACTGAGAATGCTCGCGGGCTCTCCCTCCGGAACGAGCGGAGCGAGTGTCTCCGCCGCCACCCCCGTGGCCATCAACAGCAGGGTGAGGAGGAGCGCACGGCTGTATCGACTCAAGGCCTGACATCCTTGCGGGCGAGCACTTCTCGAGCGACCTGCTCCACCGCCTTGCACCGCGGCACCGTCCTGCCCGCGGCATCGCTTCGCACCAGCCCCGCGAAGTACAGCCGGACCTCCGGGTACTCCACCCGGTGGTCGAGCGGCTCCAGGTCCTCCACGCGCTGTCCGTCCAGCAGCTTCGTGAGCACCGAATGACAGCCGCGCTCCCCGGTGTAGCCGTTGCGCTCGTCCTCGCGCAGGCACTCCAGCACGGCGCCCCGGAGCGACGGACCCCGCACGAGCTTCCCGGTGATGGACGCGGCGTCCAGTGCACCGTCGGTGGTCATCACCTCGCGCAACAGTCCTGGATGTCCGCCGGTGGCCTCGTGGAGTTCCCGCGCCCAGCGCGCTCCTGCGTGCCCTCCGCTGCCCAGGAACTGGCGAACCTCCTCCACCGTGAGGTCCGGCACCTCGCGTCGCGGCGCGTCCTTGAACACCGAGAAGCTCTGCATGTTGTGCAGGAGCCACGCGGAGCGCTCTCCGCCCGCGATCAGGAAGTGGAACTGCACCTTGGACGGCTCGTCCATCATCCGCCGCAGGTGTCGCCCCAATGCCGTCAGGTGGTCGAAGGGTCCCCACTCGTAGCGCAGGATGATCAGGTGCTCCCGACCCAGCCGTGTCGCCTTTGCCCGCAGGTGCTCCACCAACGCGTCAAAGCTCGTCACCGTGTTCGCACCTGCATCGTCACCGGCCAGGGCGCGGCAGTACTCCGCCTCCGTGCAGTCAGGGACGTTGGGCGGCGCAAGCCAGGTGACGCGGTTGCCGTACCGGGCCGCGACCCGACGCGCGAGCGCGCGGGTGCCTCCGTCCTCCGGGGAGAGCAACACCAGCCGGTGTTGTCCCTGAAGGATGCGTGTGTATTCCTGCTCCAGGGCAGGACGCGCCACGATCGGCAGCGCCTCCGGCGTGGGCGCCACGGGCGCGGGCCCCGGGATGGCGGGCGACATGGACTGCGGCGGTGCCGGCGCGATCCCGAAGGACAGCGCCTCCGTCTCCATGCTCAGGCTCACCCGACTGGGACCGAAAGCCGCCTCCCCCAGGCCGCGCAGGAACTCCGCCAGCGGCGCGCCGTGGTCCTCGTACTCCACGAGCTGGATGTTGTACTTCGGCCACAGCGCCCCACGGTCGAGAGTGCCCTTCTTCATCAGCGCGAAGCTGGGCATCTGGCGCCCCCGCGTGATGCCGATGACGTGCTCCAACTGCTTGAGCACGTACGGGTCGCTGAAGCTGAAACCCATGTAGAGGAAGGGCTTGGAGCGGATCCACTCCCGCAGACGCACCAGCGCGTTCGTGTACTGTGAATAACCGGTCGGCTGGGAGCCATCCCCATACAGGCGCTTGTAATCCGCTCCCGCGAGCACCAGCGTGGACAGCCGGTGGACGGTGCCGTGCAGGTACCAGACGCGCGGTGTTCCAGGAGATGCCTCGGCGTCCATCAGGTTGAGCTCGTCGTCCTGATCGTTGGAGACGGCTTCGGCGTCCTCGCGGCCCCAGAGCAGCACGTCATCGTAGTTGGGGGTCATCACCACCGGCGGTTGCAGCTTCCAGAGCGCGTGGATGACGGAGAGGTCCGCGTCGGACGGCTTGCGCACGCGGAACCGCTCGCGCAGGAAGCGGTTGAAGCGGTAGGCCCCCAGGTCCTTGAAGGCCAGCTCCGCCGCGGTCAGGTAGTCCCCCTGCGCGATGCGCTGGTTCACCTCTTGGATGGCCGACTCAGGAAGGGACTCTTCCTGCATCCGCTCGGCGAGTCCCTCCAGCAGGCGGGGCCAGGACGGGAACATCCCCCGCTTCACCCCCATGCTGATGCCGGCGCCCACGAAGGGGACGACCTGGTGCCTGCGGACCGCTTCGACCAGCTCCCTCGGGAAGTTCATGGTGCCCCTCTTGGGCGGAACGATAGCCCGGCCCAGCCACTTCTCCTTTCCGGTTTTGTCCGGGGGGAAGGCTTGTGCCGGGGCAATGCTCCGGCTACACGCTGGCCGCCCGTGGGGTCCCCTCGCATGAGTCCTTCTTCGCAGGCCCCTTCATCGGCGTCAGCCACGCCCGCCTGGGTCCCCTGGGCGCTCACCGCGCTGATGCTGGCCCACCACTTCGGGCTTTGGGCCTGGACGTCCGCCAGCCGTGGCATCCCGCTGGTCCAGATGCTCGATCGCTGGGATTCGAACCACTACAGCCGGATCGTGCTCGAAGGCTACACGTGGCCTCTCTGGGCCTTCCTGCCGCTCTACCCGGGCACGGTGTGGCTGCTGCGTCAGGGGCTGGGGGGGACGCTCCCGCCGCAGTTCCTGGGCTGCCTGCTGTCCTCGCTGTGCCTCGTCGCCTTCGTCGCCTGGAACACGCGCTGGGGCCGCCAGGGACGACTGGGAAGCGCCATGACTCCCGGCACGGGCTGGGGCTGGTTCCTCCTGCTCTACGGGCCCGCGAGCTTCACCCTGCACTCGCACCACACGGAGGGCCTCTTCCTGCTGCTGTCCTTTGGCGCGCTGGCCTTCGCCTCGCGCGGTGCCCTGCTGCCTTCCGCGCTGCTGGTGGCGCTGTGTGTGTGGACGCGCAACCAGGGCGTCTTCGTGGCCATCACCGCCGCGCTGCTGCTCGCAGGGCGCGAACCCTCATGGCGGGGCCGCTGCCTGCGCTTCGCCTCCCTGGGGGCGCTGGCCCTGCTGGCCTTCGGCGGACTCCTGGCCTTCGAGTGGGCGCGGGCCGGAGACCCCTTCATGTTCCTGAAGGCGCAGCGCGAGTGGAACCACGTCGACTCCGTGTGGGGTGCCGTCCGGGGCCTCTGGCTGGGCAATCCCTGGCACCAGGGCTTCAGCAGCTGGTTGCTGCTGCGCCACGTCTTCGGCGCGCTGTGGCTCATCGGCGCGCTGGCGCTGCTCCGACGGGACCGGGCCCTGGGCCTGTATGCCCTGCTGTCACTCGTCGTGATGCTGCCCCAGGGAGACCTCGGCAACGCGTTCCGCTTCGGCGCGGTGCTCTTCCCGGTGATGTTCCTCGCGGGGGACTGGCTGTCCACCCGGCCCGGCTGGGTGCGCTGGACGGTGGCCCTGCTGTGCGTGTGGCTCAACCACAAGGTCACCCACGCGTATGCCATTGGCCGGTGGGCTTATTGAGCGCGGCGGTCAGGGACCTCCGACGAGGTTGATCACCTTGCCGTCCTCCGCCACCACGCGCAGTCGGCTGAAGCCCCAGACCCTGCTGGTCTGCACGGCCTTCACCTCCAGCACGCCATCCTGCTTGCTGCCGGAGAGATCGATCTTCATTTCGGCGACCGCGTCATCGTCTTGATGACGGGTCTCGCCTGAGAAGAAGAAGGCTCCGCTGACGGGGGCGCCCAGGGACTTGATGACCTTCGGATTGTTTGTCACCCGCGCCAACGCCTCTTCGTGGGGGAACATGCTCCGGAACCACATGCCTCCGCAGCCGCAGCACATCAGGGGCAGCCCCACGAGTGCTCCGAGGACCCACTTCATGGTTGGCGACATTTCCTGCTCCTGACCGTGTTTGACGTGACGACTGTGTTTCAGGATTCCGAACGGGACGACTGGGGTCAGTAGCTCCCCACGACGGTGACCACCCTGCCGTCCTTCGCCACCACCCGCAAATTGCTGAAGCCCCAGAGGGTGCCCGTCTTGAACGCCTTCACCTGCAGCACACCGTCCTGCTTGCTTCCGGACAGGTTGATCCGCATCTGGGTGACGTGATGCCCCGAGTGCTGGTCGAAGTAGGAGTGGTTTGAAAAGAAGAAGGCGCCGTGAATGGGCGCTCCCAGGGCCTGGATGACCGACGGATGCTTCGCCACCCGCTCCAGGGCCTCTTCATGGGGGAGGGTGCTCCTCGTCAGCAGGAACCCCACGACGATGACGGTGAGCACCACGAGGAACAACCCCATGGACCTGCCGCGCGACCGCGACAGGCCCTCCCCGTGGTGATCCAGGCCGTCGCTCAGGATACGAAAAGGCATCGGGTGGTCCTTCTGAACTCCAGCGTTTCGAGGAACACCCTATAAGCATGTGTCCGCACCGACGAAAACGGGGAGGCGCACAAGACCCTGGGTCGGTGCATTTGTAACCAGATCCGTTACGTCCTTCCGCCCGCGAGCCCGGTGGGGGAGCCTTGATGGTTCGGATCCTCCGTGGCGTCGGGTCCCCCTTCGGGTTCGCGCCGGGAATGCGCTACGCTGGGGACGGGTACGGCGGAACTGGGACCGCCGCGACGTGGACAGGTGAAACGTGGCTGAAGAGATTGTGTATCGCCATACGATTGAAGGGTTGTTCCGTTCCATTGGCGACCGTCTCACGCCGGACCTGAAAGACAAGCTGAGCGATGCGGGGCTGGATCTGGACGCGAATGCGCCCGGCAACACCTCCCGGACCGTGTTCGCCAAAGCCCTGCGTATCACCGTGCAATACCTGCATCCGGACGTCGCGGAGGAGGAGGGCTACCGGCGCATCGGCAGCGGCATCATCCAGGGAATGTCGCAGACCCAGTTGGGCAAGGCGCTCATCTCCATGTGGCCCATCTTCGGGCCCGAGCGGGTCGTCGTCCGCATCCAGGAGAGCTTCGCCAACGTGAACAACTACCAGAAGAGCGAGCTGCTCACCCAGGGCCCCGCGCATCACCTCATCCGCGTGAGCGAGTGCAACGGCAACCCGGGCTACCTGCGCGGCATCCTCGAAGCGGGACTGGCCCGCGCGGGCGCCCGCAACCTGCGCGTCGAGCCCTTCGACTTCGACGGTCAGGCCTGTTCCTACCGCGTTCGCTGGGACCCCTGATTACTTCCCTGACTAGCATGTTTTATAGGGTATGAAACACGTGGGCTGCTCCAGGCTTCAGGGACACGCCGTTTCTTCACGGCCCTGAAGACGAGGAGCAGCCCTTGAAGCGTTTCAAGACTCGCGGTCGCATGCTGTGTTTCACGGGAGCCGTGCTGCTCTCGCTGTCCTGCGGTCCCCAGGGGGACGGGGACGGGCCTGTCGAAACGGATGGGACGTACGGCAGCCAGGAGGCGGCGCTCACGGCGCCGACGCTGCTGGAGGCGGTGCCGGGCGATGGGCAGGTGACCCTGCGCTGGAGCGCGGGGACGGCGGTGCGCCACATCACCGTCACCGGCGCGGGACGAAGGACGGTTTGTCAGCGCAGAGCGCGGGCACGCTCGCGAACCTGAACACGTTCATCCAGGCGGTGGGTCCGGGCGGGACGGTGTGCATCCACGGGGGCACCTATGGCACCGGCACCACGGTGTCCCAGGGCGGCGCGGTGGGCGCTCCCGTCACCCTCAAGGGCGTGGAGGGGCGGCCCGTCTTCCAGTCCACCTTCGAGGCCTCGACCCGCGCGAAGACGGGGCCGGTGGCCTTCCAGGTGCGCGCCAGCAACCCGGTCTTCCACAACCTGGAGTTCCGGCACATGGGCACGTGCTTCGCGTTCAAGGGCGCGTACCTCGTGTCGAACGTGACGCTGAGCCAGTTCCGCGCGGAGAACCTGGCCACGTGCGTGGACATGGAGCGCTCCAGCACCGCGGCCTTCACGAACCTGACCATCCGCGACGCGATGATCCTCCAGTTCACGCGCGGCGGCATCTTCCTCGCCTCCGGCACGAACCACTCGCTCGTCGAGGATGTCTACGTGGACATGGAGCCGGATCAGATGGGCGGACAGGGCAGCGACTACCCCGTGGGCATCGCCCTCTATGACACCACGAACAACGTGACGCTCCGCCGGGCCACGGTGATGAACGTCGTCGGCATGAAGACGGGCAACACGCTGGTGTACGGGCAGGCCGTCACGATTCCTCCCGTGCCCAACACCACGTCGTTCACGCCGTGAACACGCCGGGCGGCCCTTCTCGCAAGGGCCGCCCGGGCGCTTCACGTGCTTTCGTCTACGGAGGGCAGGGGCCCGGCACCGTGCTCGCGCAGTTGGTGCAGAGGCTGTGCGCGCACTCCAGCGATTCCTTCTCCGAGAAGGCCATCACGGTCACCGACTGGTCGGGCCCGAACCCCGACTCCGAATTGCACGCCTCGAATGCCAGGAGCGTCTGGTTGTCCGCCACGAACTCATGGTTGATCTTCGTGACCTGCTCCTGGAAGCACGCTTTCGCGGCCTCCGCGCTCGTCCCCGAGGCCGTCAGCGTCTCACCACAGTGCGTGTCCTTGTTGCGGATGTTGAAGACGAACACGTCCGGACCCCCATTGCATTCCACGGAGGGCGGCGCGATGCACTGCTGGGTGTCCTTGTCGCAGATCATCCCATTGCCGCACTCATTGCCAGCGCAGCAGGGGTCACCCACGTTGACGCAGGTCGTGGAGCACATGCGCAGGTGGCTGTCCGTGTCGTCCACGCAGCCGGCGTTGCCATTGCACACCCGGTGGTCGCAGCAGACCTGACCAGGCTGTCCGCAGGGAATGCAGGTGTCGGAGATGCAGGTGAACTGCGTCGCGTCGTTGCAACCCACATTGCCAATGAAGTTGTTGCAACTGCCTCCCGGCTCTCCCTGTTCGATGGAAGGGTCGTGGCACGCGCCGGGTTCGGGAAAATCGACATGGGGGTCGCAGGGGGCCTGGCAATTGATGGAACACCCCTGGAAGAAGGTGAACACCAGCGCCATGAGCAGCAGCTTCTTCTGTCGCTTCGTCATGATGAAAGTCCTTGGGAAGGCGTGCGGGGCGCGGTTCAGGGGAGGGTGAGCAGGTAGAGGGAACGGTTGCCGTGGGCGGTCGCGTTCACCAGCACCCGGTCCGCCTCCGTGATGCTGACGGCGTCGGTCACCACCACGCCGGCAGCGGGCTGGATGATGCGGTTGAGATCCACCAGCCCGTCCTCGGGCGTGTAGAGGAAGCCGCTGGAACCTGTCGAGGAGGTGGCGGTGGCCACCACCCATCCCCGGGCATTGATGGACGTGGCGTGGAGGCGATCAAAACCAGACGGAACCGCGAGCACGTGGATCGTGTCGTCGGAGTCGATGAGGGCCGTCGCGAGCACGTCCCCGGTGGCATCCACCGAGTGGGCGACCACCTGTCCCCGGATGTTGACAGCCACCGGGACCGTCGTGGTGGTCCGCGCGAGCTGCGGAAGCGTCCGAAGCGTACCGTCCGTGAAGAGGAAGGCCCTGACGTCGCCGCTCCGCTCGTAGGTGCCCGCGACGTGTCCGGCGTCGCTCACCGCGGTGACCTGGCTGGCGGAGGCCCCGGGGATCGGGAGGTCCTTCAGGGAATTCCCATCATGGTACACGGCGATGTTCCCGGTGCGGGTCGAGCGGTGCCCGAACACCACGCCGTTCGACGCGATCCGCGTGGGGGTGAACGCGCCGAGCAGGACCGGGGCGGAGGGCCCGCCCTCCAGGCTGGCCTTGAACGCGACCGGCGCACTTCCGGTCTGCGGGACCAGCGTGCCGGTGACAAGCCCGCTGTCCGTCATGTCGATGGCGTTCACCGAGGCCACGTCGAACACGCTGGCGAGCGGGCGGAGCTGACTGCCATTGAAATACGAGTCCACGCGCGACACGCGAACGAGGCCCGTGTCACGCATCCCGATGTCGATGAGCTCCGTGCAGTTGATGCAACCCAGGAGCAGGTCCGGGACGTAGGCCTTCACGTTGAGCGGAACAGTCCTCACGCGTCCGCCGCTCGCGCAGTCGGCCTGCGGTGAAATCCTCACCTGCCGGGAGACGACGACTCCGGCCGAAGACGCGGACACACCCACCTGACCGGTGAACCCCGCCTTCACCCGGGCCTTGACGGAGGCGAAGGACTGTCCGGCCTTCACGAAGACATTGGGAGGAACCTTGAGGTACTGGGGATGGGTGCTGGTGAAGTCGACCTTCGTTCCCCCGGCCGGAGCCCACCCGGTGAGGAACGCCGACATCGGGAAGAAGGTGTCGACCGGGCCTGAGCAGATGGGGGCCGTGTCCGGGATGGAGAGTTGGGCAAGGCCGGGCTGGCCCAATCCGCCCAGAGCGCGGAAGCGCGGCACCGTGATGAGGTGCGAGAAGCCGACGCCGAGCGCGCCCTCTCCCTCCACGCGGATCCACGAGTTGGGCGTCTGGCTGAGCAGCACGTTGCGGGGACACGCCAGGTCGTTGCACCGAGGGCTCTGGCGGCCCGCCAGCAGGTTCGCGGTGAAGAAGAGCGTCCCGGAGGCGCGGTGGACCTCTTGGGTCCCACCCAGCTCCAGGGGCGGGTTGAAGGTCTTGTCGAACGTCCAGGAGAGGAGGTTGCCGCTGCGGACGCCGTGCAGCTCAATGGACTGGGAGAAGGGCAGACCCACGTCCGCGCCCGTGATGGTGATGTCCAGCGAATTGGCGACCTTGGGGATCCGGAAGCCGGTGGTCGTGTATTCCTTTCCGGCGACGAGCACCGACGCGCTGTTGATGAAGACATCCTGCGCGCGGATGAAGTCTTCGGCCGCGGCGGCCCTGGCGGACGCGGGGACGAGGCCAAGCGAAGCCAGGACGCCAAGGGCGCCGAGGGAAAGTCGTCGTGACATGGGAAGCGCTCCTGGGGGTGATGGAATGCGATGCCAGGCCACTGCACCGCATGTGCCACCCCGGGCCGCTTCCTTCCCACCCGAGCCGCCAGGGACGGCGGCGAAAAGCACGGCAAGGATTGCCGTTCGCGCTCAAGAATGGCTGGCAGACATTGCCTGCCACTCCCCGGGCTCAGGGCTCATGCCCCGTCCCAGACGTGTGCGGGTCAGGCCGGGTCGAGCTGCGCTTCGAAGATCCGCGCCCAGTGGGCAATCACCTTGCGGCGACGGGCGGTGTCGTCCTGGAGCAGGTTCGCGAGCGCCAGGCCCCGGAGCAGGTCGAGCGTCGCGCGCACGGAGTCGCGGACTCCCGGGTCGCGGTCTTCGAGCCCGAGCAGCTCGACGGTGAGCCGGTGGACCTCGCGGCCCACATGCGCCTGGAGGGGGAGAAGGCGTGCCTTCAGCTCCTCATCGGCCACGGCCGCCACCCACAGGTGTGTCGAGGCGGTGAAGAGCGGCCCCGCGTAGATGTCGTGGAGCAGGTTGAGCAGGGGCTCAACGCGCCTCCGGCTGGGCGGTAGGAGCTTCGCGCGCCGGGAAAGCTCCTCCATCTGCTGGTGGAAGACGTGCTCGACCGCGGCCGCGACCAGGGCCGCCCGCGTCGGGAAGTGGTGCTGGCAGGCGCCTCGCGACACCCCGGCCCGCTCGGCGATGGCGCCCGCCGTCGCTCCGGCCCAGCCCTGCTCGACGAGCACCTCGATGGCGGCCGACATCAGCTTCTGCCGCGTCACCCGGCTGCGTTCCTGCTCCTGCCTCGTCGCTCCGCTCTCCGTACCGCCCATGTCCCGACGCTGGGGCATGGGGTAGAAAAAAGCAATCATGATTGCTTTTTTAAGGAGCGGGGGTGCAGACTCCGAGGCTCACTGGAAGGGGAGGGCAGATGGCGGCTCGCTCGCTGCGCATTGGCAATGCATCCGGCTTCTACGGCGACCGGTTCTCCGCCTTCCGCGAGATGCTGGAGGGCGGTCCGCTCGACGTGCTCACCGGGGACTACCTGGCGGAGCTGACGCTCCTCATCCTGGGCCGTGACCGGCTGAAGAATCCTGCGGGCGGCTACGCGCGGACGTTCCTGCGCCAGTTGGAGGACACGCTCGGCCTCGCGGTGGAGAAGAAGGTCCGCATCGTCGCGAACGCTGGCGGCCTCAACCCGGCGGGGCTCGCGGAGGACCTGCGCGCGCTCACCACGAAGCTGGGCCTGTCCGTGCGCGTCGCACATGTCGAAGGCGACGACCTCGTCGGCCGGGCGGACGAGCTCGGCTTCGACCAGCCCCTCACGGCGAACGCATATCTGGGCGCCTGGGGCATCGCGGCGTGCCTGGATGCGGGCGCGGACATCGTCGTCACGGGGCGCGTGACGGACGCGTCGCTCGTCGTCGGCCCCGCGGCCTCCCACTTCGGCTGGAAGCGCCACGACTGGGACCGCCTCGCGGGCGCCATGGTCGCCGGCCACGTTCTCGAATGCGGAGCCCAGGCGACGGGTGGCAACTTCGCGTTCTTCAACGAACTCGACGTGCGCCGCCCCGGCTTCCCGCTGGCGGAGGTCTTCGAGGACGGCTCCAGCATCATCACGAAGCACCCGGACACCGGTGGGTCCGTCACCGTCGACACGGTGAAGGCCCAGCTCGTCTACGAAATCAGCGGTGCCCGTTACGCGGGCCCCGACGCCACCGCGCGCTTCGACACCATCCAGGTGGAGTCCCAGGGCGCCGACCGGGTGCGCCTGTGGGGCATCCAAGGCGAGCCGCCGCCCCCGGACGTGAAGGTGTGCCTGAACCGGCTCGGCGGGTTCCGCAACGAGGCGGACTTCATGCTCGTTGGCCTCGACATCGAAGCGAAGGCCGCGCTCGTGCGGGCGCAACTGGACGCGGCGCTCCGCCCGAGGCCGTCGGAGGTCGTCTACACGCTCGCGCGCACTGAAGGCCCCGATGCACCGAGCGAGGAGCAGGCCTCCGCGACCCTGCGCGTCGCCGTGAAGGACGCCGACGCGAAGGCCGTGGGACGCCCCTTCAGCAGCGCCGTGGTGGAGCTGGCCCTGGCCAGCTACCCCGGCTTCTTCCTGCCCCGGCTGCCCGGTGACGCCTCGCCCTTCGGCGTCTACACGCCGGCCTTCGTCCCTGCCGGCAAGGTGCCGCACGTCGCGGTGCTCCCGGATGGGGCGCGCGTCGACGTGGCGCCACCGGACGAGACGCTGGGGCTTGAAGGGGTCGCGCCGCCGTCACTGTCGGCCGCGCCGCCCCGGGGGCCCACGAAGCGCGTGCCGCTGGGCCGGGTGGCCCTGGCTCGCAGCGGGGACAAGGGCGGAGACGCCAACGTGGGCGTGTGGGTCCGCACCGAGGAGGCGTGGCACTGGCTGGTGCACACCCTCACGGAGGACCGGCTCCGGGAACTCCTCCCTGAGGCGCGCGAGCTCGCCGTCCACCGGCACGTGTTTCCGAACCTGCGTGCGTTGAACTTCGTCATCGAGCGGCTCCTCGGCGAGGGCGTCTCGTCGTCCACGCGCTTCGACCCGCAGGCCAAGGCGCTGGGCGAATGGCTCCGCTCGCGCCACATCGATGTCCCCGAACAACTTCTTTGAGCCGCGGGCCCCAGGGCACTGAGGGAAATACGATGGGATACCGTTCAGTCTTCGCTCCTGGCTCCTTCGCGGGCCGCACCATCCTGGTCACCGGCGCGGGCAGTGGCATTGGTCGCTGCACGGCGCATGAACTCGCGTCGCTGGGCGCGCATGTCGTCCTCGTTGGCCGCAAGGAGGAGAAGCTCGCGCGGGTCGCCGGGGAGCTGGCGGCTGAAGGGCATGCGTCGACGCAGCACGCGGTGGACATCCGCGACGAGGCCGCGGTGCGCGACATGGTCGCCGCCGTCGTTCAGTCGCATGGCCGCATCCACGGGCTCGTGAACAACGCGGGCGGGCAGTTCCCCTCGCCGCTCGCGCTCATCTCCAAGAAGGGCTTCGACGCGGTCGTCGCGACGAACCTCACCGGAGGCTTCCTGGTCGCGCGGGAGGTGTTCACCCAGTCCATGTGCGACCACGGCGGCGCCATCGTGAACATGCTCGCGGACGCCTGGAACGGCATGCCGGGCATGGGCCACTCGGGCGCGGCGCGCGCCGGCATGTTCAACCTGACGCAGACGGCCGCCGTGGAGTGGTCCTCCTCCGGGGTCCGGGTGAATGCCGTCGCCCCGGGCTGGGTCGCATCCAGCGGGCTCGACACCTACAAGGACCCAGCCGTCCGCGCGCTCATCCCCACGCTGCGTCAGCAGGTGCCGCTGCACAGGCTGGCCACCGAGGCGGAGGTGAGCGGGGCCATCGTGTTCCTGCTCTCCGACGTGGCGGCGTTCATCACCGGCGAGGTCATCCGCATCGACGGCGGGGCGTCCTGCAACACCAAGGCGTTCCCGATGCCGGAGCACTCGAACTCGAAGCCGTACGACGGATTCCACCTCGCAGCGGCGCCGCGGATCCTCGACGATCCGAAGGAGCAGTGACATGCCGACGCTCGTCTCCCAGATTGAATCGGCCTCCACCGCTTTCACCACGCAGCGCCAGGAGCTGCTCGCCCGCGTCGCGGAGCTGCGCGCCATCGAACAGAAGTCGCGCGACACCGAGCAGCTGGCCCGCGAGAAGTTCACGCAGCGCGGGCAGCTCCTGCCGCGCGAGCGACTGGCGCTGCTGCTGGACCGGGGCTCGCCCTTCCTCGAACTCTCCACGCTCTGTGGCTACAAGCACCACGACGACACCGACGGCTCGCTCGCCGGTGGCAACATGGTCATTGGCATCGGCTTCGTGTCGCGGGTCCGCTGCCTGGTGTTCGTGAGCAACTCCGCCGTGAAGGGCGGCACCGCGACGCCCTGGGGCGTCCAGAAGTCGCTCCGCGCGCAGCAGATCGCCCGGGAGAACCGGCTGCCCGTCGTGTCGCTCGTCGAGAGCGGTGGCGCGAACCTGCTCTATCAGCAGGAGATCTTCATCCCGGGTGGGGAGACCTTCTACAACCAGGCCCGGCTGTCCGCGGCCGGCATTCCGCAGATCACCGTGGTCCACGGCTCCAGCACCGCGGGCGGCGCGTACATCCCCGGGCTCTCCGACTACGTCGTCATGGTCCGGGGCAAGGCGAAGGTGTTCCTCGCCGGCCCACCGCTCCTGCGCGCCGCGACCGGAGAGATCGCCACGGACGAAGACCTGGGAGGCGCGGAGATGCATGCCACCGTGGCCGGCACCGCCGACCATCTGGCCGAGGACGACGCGGACGGCATCCGCATCGCGCGGGAGATTGTCGCGTCCCTCGGGTGGAACGACGCGCTGCCGCCGACCGCGCGCGCTGGGTTCGAGCCGCCCCGCTACGCGGTGGAGGAGCTGTGCGGCGTCGTCCCCACCGACCACAAGCGGCCCTACGACTGTCGCGAGGTGATTGCCCGGCTGGTGGATGGTTCGGACTTCACGCCGTTCAAGGACGACTACGACGCGCTCACCGTCTGTGGCTGGGCGCGCATCGAGGGCCGGGCGGTGGGGCTCATCGGCAACAACGGGCCCATCACGGCCAAGGGGGCGACGAAGGCGGGGCAGTTCATCCAGCTCTGCTGCCAGGCGCGGACGCCCATCGTCTACTTGCAGAACACGACGGGCTACATGGTGGGCACCCAGTCGGAGCAGGGGGGCATCGTGAAGCACGGCGCGAAGATGCTCCAGGCGGTCGCCAACGCGACGGTGCCGCAGGTGACGCTCCTGATGGGCGGTGCCTTCGGCGCGGGCAACTACGGCATGTGTGGCCGCGCGTTCCATCCGCGCTTCATCTTCGCCTGGCCCAATGCGCGCACGGCGGTGATGGGCGGCGAGCAGGCCGCGAAGGTGCTGTCCATCGTCCACGGGGAGAAGGCCCGGCGCGCCGGGATGCCGTTCGACGAAGCGGCGATGGCCGAGTTCTCGCGCCCGCTCGTCGAGCAGTTCGAGCGCGAATCGGATGCCTTCAATTGCAGTGCGCGGCTGTTCGACGACGGCGTCATCGACCCGAGGGACTCGCGCAAGGTCCTCGGCTTCATCCTGGCGACGTGCGACGAGTCCGAGCGCCGCACGCTGTCTCCCAATACTTTTGGCGTCGCCCGGCTGTAGCGAGGGAACCATGAAGCGCATTCACAAGGTGCTGGTGGCGAACCGCGGGGAGATCGCCGTGCGCGTGCTGCGCACGTGCCGCGCCCTCGGCGTTCGCACGGTCGCGGTCTTCTCCGATGCGGACCGGGACGCGCCGCACGTGCGGCTCGCCGATGAGGCGGTGCGTCTGGGGCCGGCGCCCGTGAAGGAGTCCTACCTTTCCATCGAGCGGGTGCTCGCGGCGGCGGCGGCGTCCGGCGCCAATGCCATCCATCCGGGGTACGGCTTCCTGTCGGAAAACGCCGAGTTCGCGCGCGCCTGCGCGGCGGCCGGCCTCGTGTTCATCGGTCCTCCGGCGGACGCCATCGAGCTGATGGGGAACAAGCGGCAGGCGAAGCTGCGCATGCAGGCCGCGGACGTCCCGTGCATCCCGGGCTACGAGGCGGCCCGTCCTGGCGAGTCGCTGGAGGACGACGCCCTGGTGCGTGAGGGTGAGCGCATTGGCCTGCCCCTCATGGTGAAGGCGGCGGCGGGCGGCGGCGGGCGCGGCATGCGCCTCGTGCGCGAGCCGGGCGCGCTGCTCGAAGCCATCCGCTCCGCGCGCTCGGAGGCGACGAACGCCTTTGGCAGCGGCGAGCTCATCCTGGAGCGGGCCATCGAAGGCGCGCGCCACGTCGAGGTGCAGGTCTTCGCGGATGCGCATGGGAACGCCGTGCACCTGGGGGAGCGCGACTGCTCCATCCAGCGGCGGCACCAGAAGGTCATCGAGGAGAGCCCGTCCCCGGCCGTCACGCCGGAGCTTCGCGAGCGCATGGGCGCCGTGGCGGTGCAGGCCATCCGCTCCATCGGCTACCGGGGCGCGGGGACCATCGAGTTCCTCCTCTCGCCGGGCGGCGACTTCTTCTTCATGGAGATGAACACGCGCCTGCAGGTCGAACACCCGGTGACGGAGTTCGTGACGGGGCTCGACCTGGTGGAATGGCAGCTGCGGGTCGCGGACGGCGAGCCGCTCCCGTTGAAGCAGGCGGAGATCCGCTTCCGTGGCCATGCCATCGAAGCGCGGCTGTGCGCGGAGGATCCGGCGCGCGGGTTTCTTCCCCAGACAGGCCGGCTCCTCGCGTGGGCTCCGCCGGAAGGGGAAGGCCTCCGCGTCGACCACGGGGTGCGCGAAGGCCAGGACATCACGCCGTTCTACGACTCCATGCAGGCGAAGCTCATCGCGTACGGGCCGGACCGGGAGACGGCGCGCGAGCGGCTGGCCCTCGCGCTGCGGGAGCTGACGGTGTTCGGCGTCACGACGAACGCAACCTTCCTCCAGCACGTCCTCGCGCACTACGCGTTCCGCTCCGGCCGCTACGACACGGGCTTCGTCGCGGAGCACCTGTCCCCGGAGACGCTGGGAACGCTCGGGCAGGCGTCCACCGAGGACCAGGCCCTCCTGGCCGCCTTGCTCTTCCACGACGACTCGGCGGCGCTCTCCCAGCGCGCAGGCTTCGACACGGCGCTCGCGGGCTGGAGCAGCTCCTATGCCCTGCCGGTGCCCATCGTCCTGCACGACGGGGGCACGGAGTTCCGCGCCTCGGTCCGCCCCGTCACACCGGAGGAGTACGAAGTGCGCATCGGCGATGCGCGCGTCGTGCTCTCCCTCCGCTCCCTGGGGGCCGAGCGGGCCGAGGTCGAGATTTCAGGACGGCGCCGCGCGGTCCGCTACCGGCGCGCGGGTGGGACGTTGTGGTGCTCGCTGGACGGTGTCACGCGCCAGCTCCGTGACGTCACCTTCCGCCTTCCCTCGGAGCGCGAGCGCGCCAGCGACGGCCGCGTCCGCGCGCCGATGGACGGCCGCATCATCCGGGTGAGCGCCGAGGTCGGCGCCACCGTGAAGCGCGGCGACGTGCTGGTGGTGCTTGAAGCGATGAAGATGGAATCGTCGCTCGTGGCGCCCACCGACGGGGTCGTCACGGCGGTGAACGTCACCGTCGGAGCGCAGGTGCCGGCGCGCCACGTCGTGGCGGTCGTCGCGCCGGAAGCAAAGGAAGCCGCCGCCTGAGCGCGGGCCCCCGCCCGGACCGCAACCGGCCCGCTGAAGACAGCGGTGTCGGGCTGAGGAGTGCGTGCGTGAATTTCCTGGCCCCTCCTTCGTCGAGGGGGACGGCCGACACGGAGAGGGGCTTTGTTCCCCCTCGTGGAAGGGCCTTGCGCCGGCCCGGGGCGCATTCCTCAGGGAAGAACACACATGCGAACGAATCGATGGGGAGCGCTCGTGGCGCTCATGGTGGCCGTGATCGTCGTCCAGGGCTGCGGAGGCGACGACAAGGACGAGGACACCGCCGGCATCACCGGGACGGTGATGGGCACGGTGACGCTGGACGACGGCACGTCGCCCGAAGGCGTGGAGATCGAATACCTGGATACGGATGCCACGGTCCTCGCGGACGCGCAGGGCCGCTTCACGTTCAAGAGCGTGAGGGCCGGCACCCGGACGCTCCTGGCCGTCCATCCGGGCTACGAGGTCCAGCAGGTGGAGGTGGCGGTGACGGCGGGGCAGACGACGGACGTCGCCATCGCCCTGAAGCGCCTCAAGTACAAGGTGTCCGGCACCATCCAACTGGAAGGGGCGTCCTCGCATGAGGGCATCACCGTGACGCTCGACGACACGGCCTTCAGCACCACGACGGACGCGCAGGGCCGCTTCGCCTTCGAAGGCCTGCCGTCGGACGCGTACTTCCTGGTGGCCACGAAGGAAGGCTTCGAGGAGCGCACCAAGGTGCTGGCGGTGACGGAGGACACGGTGGTGGAGACGTTCATCCTGCCGGCCATCGTGGACCCCAGCCTGGACGGCATCGTCTTCATGTCGGACGAAGCCTCGCCGGTGGGGGTCGCCGTGACGCTTGAAGGCACGGCGTACAGCACCACGGTCGACAACGACTCCGGCTACTTCCGCTTCCTGAACATCCCGGACGGCACCTACACGATGGTCGTCTCCAAGGCGGGCTACGTCACCCAGACCCGCGCGGTGGCGGCGGGAGCAGAGGTGACGACCTTCTCCTTCTTCCTGGAGCTCGCCCCGGCGCCCTGAAGCAGCGGCCCTCCAGGACGATGGCTATCGCGCGGTCCGGCTCATCGAACTGCCCGCGCCCGGGGGCCCCCGGCAATGGGCCCTCCTATGGAACCCATTGGAAGACGCCTCCCGAAGGCCAGGGTTGCGACGGGAGGCGCTCCCATCTTCCGTGCGGCGGTTGCTACCTTGCGACCGGGTGGCCTACGGGGCCCTCCTCACGGAAGATGCCCGGGTAGATGATCCGGGTGGTCCGGGCCGAGAGGAGGATCGCCGCCTGCTCCTCCGGGTCCGTCAGCGGCCCCAGGATCTTCGCCATCTCCGCCACGTGGTCTCCGTCCAGCGCCCCATGGCTGCGCAGGAACGTCACCGACTTGTGGATGTTGGGAATGGAAGCCACCGCTTGCAGCCGCTCCGCCCCCACGCCCGCCCGCGTCTGCGACAGATACTCCAGCACGTACGCGGTCCCCAGCACCGCCGTCGGCACGCCCGAGCGCGACGTGAAGAAGTTCCACCCCGTATAGGCGTCCACCGCCGGGCGCCGTGCCGCCGCCTCCACCTGCTCCTCAGGGCACCCGAGGTTGTTCAGGTCCGACAGCAACCACCGTTCGTGCCCCCGCTCCTCCTCCCCCTTCTGGATCAACAGCTCCGCCAGCTCCGGGTGCCGTCCCAACCGCTTCAGCCGCTGTCCCGCCTCGCCGAGGAGCGCCGTGCTCCAGCGGGCATAGTGATACGTCTGGATGAG
Source organism: Corallococcus sp. bb12-1 (assembly GCF_026626765.1). Taxonomy (NCBI): domain Bacteria; kingdom Pseudomonadati; phylum Myxococcota; class Myxococcia; order Myxococcales; family Myxococcaceae; genus Corallococcus; species Corallococcus sp. bb12-1. The sequence goes on from NZ_JAPNJZ010000024.1 coordinate 659,938, forward strand.
GTAGTGGATGTAGCCCGCGGCGTCGATGGTGCCGTCGAAGACGCGTCGGGCGTCAGGGTGCGCATCCACCGCCGCCACCAGCCCTCGCGCCTCCGCATCCAGCACCGCCACCCACTGCGTCCCTGCCTGATGCTCCGTCTGTGTTTGCACGTACGTCTCCCGTCCGGGGCGCGTTGGCTCCCGGCTGCTGCGTGTTGAAGGTGAAAGGGAGGAAGGGACCGCCCCCGGCCTAGCTGGCGGAGCGCATGACGTTGTCCAGCGTGTGGAAGCGCGTCAGGGAGTCCGCCGGAATCTCATCGAGCGCGATGATGAGCGGCAGCGTGAACCACTGGAAGTACGTGTCGTAGAGTGGTTTCGCGATGAAGCGCGCGCCCAGCGTCCTGGCGAAGAGCGACGGCGCCCTGGGCAGCCGCAGCCCGTCCATGGCCCCCTGCTCTGCCTTTGCCCGCTCCTCCGGCGTATAGAAGGGACTGCGGGGATGTGCCGGGGCCTGCCACGGTTCAGGCACGTCCACCTGCCAGCGCGGACTCAGCCATCCCCGGCTCGCCGCCACCCGCCACGACAGCAGCGCGTCCTCGCGTGAGTCCGTCTCCAGGTTCGCGGACGCGATCCAATGCGTCACGCCGCGTCGCCAGCTCTCCACGTACATGCCCGCCTGCAGCCATGTGACGGCCTCCGAGCGCCGCCACGGCTCCAGCACGCAGAAGCGCGAAGGCTCCGCGAACACCCGCTCCGGCCGGACCAGGCCCGAGAGGTCCACCCGCTGCTCCATCTCCAGCCCCACCGTTCCGCCCTGGCTCGCCGCCACCTGCGGGTTGGGCAAGAACAACCGCAAGGCTCCCACCGGCTCGGTGCCGGCATAGACGAGCACGTGCAGCGTGGTGTCGAGTGTGTCGAAGCAGGTCACCTCCCGCTTCGACGGCGCTCCCTGCCCAGCCATCAATCCCAGCTCTCCTCCGAAGACAGCCCAGCGGATGCGAGCCGCGTCATCCATCTCCCGCTGGGTGGTAGCGACACGCCAGCGCCAGTGAATGGATGTCATGGGCCTTCTCCCGGTAGCGAAACGAGGCCGGCGTCCCACCGGCCTTCGCATCTTCTTTCGTAACCGATGACCCGAATTCTATCTAGGTCTCTTCTTTGCTTCGCGGGAGAACAACCGTGCAAGCCATATGTCGCGCGCCGCGACGCAGGCTCGTGTCAGGTTGGAGCCCTTGCATCAGCACCTCACCGCCGCGCTCAAGGCTGCCCGCATGGATGATCGGGATCGAATGTCTGTCATGGACTGACGCTACTTGGGGTTGTTTCGCCAGGTGCCCTTGTGCCATTTCATGACGCCGAGCTGGGGGAGCGTGAAGTTGGCCTTCAGCGTTTCGAAGTCCCGTTCATCGAGCGCGCTGACAGGCCACATCTCAGCCAACAGCAGGTCATACACTTCCTTCCCCTGCTTGCGCCCCTCCAGGACCTCTTTCAGCATTCCCTTCTGTACGGCGAGGGTGATGAGATCTCCGATGACCGCGTCCCGCTTGTTCGTGTCGAGTTTGTCAGGGGCCTTCAGCTTCAGCTCGGTCGCGTACTCCAGATAGGCTTCGAGGCTGGCGCGGGCAATGGCGTTTCCCTGCTTCGCCCATGCCGCCCAGAAGTCCACGCTGGGCGTCATCAGCACCTTCCTGGAGGGGTGGGTTTCCGATGACCATGGATTGGAGCCCACGTAGAAATCACGTCCCATTCCAATTCCGGCGAACTTGATGCCGAGGGTCGCGGACGTGAACTCGTGCATGGGAGTGACGACGCTGGCGGTATCGAAACGCACGCCCTTGTACTTGCTGCGCACCATCTCGCTCATGGGGGCGGTGGTGGTGTCCAGGTAGTGGCCGCCAATCTGATACAAGAGGTAGAGCATCAGCACGTCCTTGACGGCGGAGAACGCGCGTTTGCTGGTCAGCCAGTCAACCACAGGCGCAAGCTGCTCGAATCCGTTGTGCGGCAGGAGCGCGTGATTCATTCCGGCGTCAAGTCCACACACCTTGACCTGGGGGAGGGCCTCCGCGAAGGCTGTCGCGTGTTCAGCCTTGCACCAGAAGTGGATCGCGACGGCCGCCCCGACGTGGGTCGCCATGGCGGTGATGCCTTCAAGCCCGCTCTGTGGAACGGGACCCCACCAGATGTAGTGCAGCCGGGGGGCCCTTTCGGCGGCCTGCTGCTCGGCATGGAGCCGGCGGGAGGTCTCGGCGAGCCGGGTGACGCGGCGGTGCGCCAGCGCGGTCTCCGACTTGTTGTCACGGGCATCGTCGAGGGCGACGATGATGTCGGGAAACAGGACGGTATTGCCCTGCCCCCGGATGTGATTGAAGACCCGGAAGCAGATGTCCTGGTCGCTGTCGGTTCCGGCCGCGGTGAGAAGCACCTGTCGAACGATGAGGTTCAGCGGCTCGCCACGGATTCGCATTCGTGAACGGTAGTTTCCGCCGGGCAGGGATGCCAGGGCGTGACGCGCCCGACCCCTCGACGCCACGCTCCAACCCCTGCAGGTCGCCCACGCCGCGCGCCGTCTGGAGGTCGACCCTCCTCGGTACCTTGGCTCTCATTTTCTGGGAAAATCTGGCTAAGCTCGAATATCCTGTTTCCATTCCCCAGGGGATCCGCATGCCCAGCCGAGCCCGTCCAAGGCGCTTCATCCCAAGCCTCGCTTCGACCACCGTGCCGCTGCTGTTGGGGCTGCTGGTCCTGACCGCCTGCGGAGGCCTGGACACGGAGGGCCCCGGGGGCCCCGACTCCTGGGGTCAGGAGCCGCAGGCCCTCGCGCCGTCCAACGTGCAGGCCTTCTACGGGGAGTCACGGTGGGGGACCCGCTTCGGCGTCACGGGCCCCTACTACGGCCCCGCGGGCCACCGGGGGCTGGACCTCTATGCGAGCGCCGGCCAGGCGATTCCCGCGCTCCGCTCGGGCGTCGTCCGTCGCGTCCAGTACTCCTCCGTCGTGGGACACACCGTCGCGGTGGAGTCCGCGCCGGGCGACTTCACCGGGTACGCCCACGTCATCCGGACGCGCTTCGCGGTGGGCGACACCGTCCAGCAGGGTGACATCCTCGCGTACGTGGCGGGCTCCGGAGACGACCACGGCTCGGCGTGGACCGGCCCCCACCTCCACATGACCCGGGGCAGCACGGACCGCTGCGCGTTTGGCGAGAGCGTCAGCGACCCCGCGCCGCTCATCCGCAACGTGCTCGGCACCAGCGGCGGCGGTGGGACCGGCTCCGGCGGCGGCTCCGGTGGCATCCAGGTCAGTGTCGAGGAGGGGAAGACCCTTCAGCGCGTGGCCCAGCGCGGGGGCTACACGGGCCCGGTGGATGGAGTGCCGGGCAGCCTGACGTGGAAGGGCGTCCAGACGGTCATCGCGGGCAAGGGCTTCTACTCCGGCCCCATCGACGGCCTCCCGGGGGAGAACACCTGGAAGGGAGTACAACGGCTCGCCCAACTCGGCGGGTACACGGGCCCCGTGGATGGCTTCCCGGGGACGTACACCTACGCGGGGCTCAACACCTGGCTGGCCCAGGACCCCGGGACGCCTCCTCCGTCGGGGATGCGCGGTGTGTATGGGATTGATGTCGGGACGACGCAGCGGGACCTGGACTTCACCGCCATCCGGAACGCGGGCTACCAGTTCGCGATTGTCAAAGCCGGCGGCTCCAATGTCTCACCCCTCTACGTCGCGCCCTACTACGCCCAGCAGGTGGCCCGGGCTCGCGCGGCCGGCCTCCTCGTGGGGCACTACTGGATGGCGGGCTCCTACAACCCCGCCGGTGACGCGCAGTACTTCATGGACCACCTGTATGACCATCGCCCGGGCGACCTGCTGGTGCTCGACAACGAAGCCATTGACGATGGCATCTTCTGGAGCGACGCACTGACCGCCAGCTTCATGCAGGCAGTCAAGACGCGCCTGGGGAAGGCGCCGTTCCTGTACACCTATTCGAGCCTGCTCCAGGCCAACACCTGGCCCAAGACGCAGGCCGTGGGCTCGAAGCTCTGGATTGCCCACTACACGGGCACGCCGGGCAACCCGACCGTGGGGACGGCCTATCCCACGTGGGAGATCCACCAGTACACGTCGTCTGGAAACCAGAATGGGATTCCGCTCGACCTCAACGTCGCGAAGCTCTCCGCGTTCGCCGGGCTGGCCCAGCCCCCGGCGGGTGTGACGCCTCCTCCGCCGACCGCCATCCCCGGAGGGAGTTCTGGCGGAGGTGGCCCCGTCATCACCGCCCCGCAGGGACGCATCCTGCAGAGCCTGGCGCGCCGGGGCGGCTATACGGGCCCCATCGACGGTGTCCCGGGCAGCAGTACCTGGAGCGCCGTCCAGAAAGTCCTGCGCGAGCTGGGGTACTACGACGGGCCCTCCGACGGCGTCCCGGGCCTCAACACCTACAAGGGCTTGCAGTTGTTGGCCCAGGACGGGGGCTACACGGGCCCCATCGATGGCATTCCCGGGGCCAATACCTACAATGGCATCCAGGCGTATCTGGATGGATCCTCCGGCCCCGTGCCGCCCGTCACGAATGCCCAGGGGGTGACGCTGCAACGGATTGCATGCGCGGGCGGTTACACCGGCGGGGTGGACGGCGTCCCTGGAGCGAACACGTGGAAGGGCGTCCAGCAGGTGCTGGGGGGCTACGGCTACTCGGGGCCCGTGGATGGCGTCATGGGCACCCAATCCTGGATGGCACTCCAGCGCTTCGCCACGAAGGGTGGCTACACGGGCCCCATCGACGGGGCCATGGGCACCTCCTCCTGGAAGGGCGTGCAGACCGTGCTGCGAGGGTTTGGCTATACGGGACCCGTGGACGGCGTCATGGGCGCCCAGTCGTACGCGGCGCTCCAGCGGGTGGCGCGCCTGGGCGGATACATGGGTCCTCCGGATGGCGTCCTGGGGGTGAATTCGTGGCGGGGGCTCCAGACCTTCCTGAGCGGCGCCGGGTACACGGGCCCCCTGGACGGCGTCCCCGGAACGAACACCTACAAGGTGCTCCAATCCCTGGCGAACCGGGGCGGCTACGTGGGGCCCATGGATGGCATCCCCGGATCCAACACGTACGCGGGACTGGCGAACCTGCTGGACTGACGCGAAAAGCACCGTGCGCCTCGACCCTGCACACGAAGTGCAGGAGTCGAGGCGCATCGGCTGAACCCTCTCACGCCAGGTCGAACAGCAGGGCCTCCATGGGCTCGGAGGCGACGAGCACGAGGCTCGACTCATCCGTCACGGCGACGCCGTCACCAGCCTTGAGGGCCACGCCGTTGAGCGTGCCCGTGCCGCGGGCCACCTGGAGCCAGGCGTGCCGGCCCTTGGGCAGCGTGTACTCCGCCTTCTCCCCCTTGCTCAGCAGCGTGCTGGACAGCAGCACGTCCTGGTGCACGGTGAGGCTGCCGTCGCGGGCGTCGGGGCTCGCCACCACACGCCAGCGGCCCTGACGGTCCTTCTCCGGGAAGAGCTTCTGCTCATATTCAGGCTTCAGGCCCTTCTTGTCGGGGATGATCCAGATCTGCAGGAAGTGGACGTCCTCGTTGGAGCCGTTCATCTCGCTGTGCATCACGCCCGTTCCGGCCGTCATGCGCTGCACCTCACCGGCGCGCAGCAGGCCATCGCCTCCCGTGCTGTCCCGGTGCGCGATGGCGCCGCTGAGCGGGTAGGTGATGATTTCCATGTCCCGGTGCGGATGCGTGTCGAAGCCCTCGCCGGACGTGACGCGGTCCTCGTTGATGACGCGCAGGGCGCGGAACCCCATGTGCTCAGGGTCGAAGTAGCTCGCGAACGAGAAGGTGTGATGGGAATCCAGCCAGCCGTGGTTGGCATGTCCGCGGGCTTCAGAGGGTCGAACGTTGATCATGGTGTGTGCTTCCTTTCGAGAAACACAATGCGCCCCCGGACCCCACCTGGCCAGACTCGAACCCCGGGACACATCGTTCCACCCATGGGACGAAACGCGTTCACCGTCTCAGCGTTTCGCGCGCTTGCCTGACTCCTGACGCAGCGTGGGCCAGTGCTCGCGCAGCACTTCCACGAAGGCCATCACCTTGGGTACGTGGTGCCGCGTGGGCGGGTAGACGGCGTGCACCGGCGCACCGGCGGAGCTCCAGTCTGGCAGCACGCGCTGCAACTTCCCGGAGTCCAGGTCCTCCACGCAGTGCAAGCCGGGCAGGAGCGCGACCCCGGAGCCCGCCAATGTCACCGCGTGCAGCATGTCCGGCTCGTTCACGACGAGCCGCCCGGCGACCTTGACCTCGACGGCCCGCCCGCCTGCGTGCAGCGTCCAGACGTTGTTCTGCAACTCCGTGCCGAAGAGCAGACAGTCATGTTTCGTCAGGTCCGCGGGGGTCCGGGGCACGCCCTTCTTCTGGAGGTATTCCGGGGAGGCGACGACGACGCGCGCGAATTCTCCCAGCCGGCGCGCCATCAGCGAGGAGTCCGGCAGGCGCCCGGCCCGCACCGCCAGGTCGAAGCCTTCCTCCATCAGGTCCACCGCCCGGTCCGTGCACAACAGCTCCAACTGCACGTCCGGGTGGCGCTCCAGGAACGTGGACACCAGCGGCGCGAGGAAGTTGAGGGACAGCGGCGTCGTCACGCGCAAGAGGCCGTGTGGGCCCGCCTGCAGGCGCGTCACCGCCAGCTCCGCGGCTTCGGCTTCCGCGACGATGCGCTCGCAGTGCGCGTAGTACGCCCGGCCCACCTCCGTGAGGTGCAGCTGGCGCGTCGTGCGCTGCAACAGCTGCGCGCCCACGCGTTCCTCCAGTTCGGACACCTTCCGGCTCACGGTGGATTTGGGCATGCGCAGCGCGCGCGCCGCCGCCGTGAAGCTGCCGGCCTGCACCACCCGGGCGAAGACGAGGAGTTCGTTGAGGTCCATGGCGCGTGAGGGACGCGGGCACTGTCCCAGGGGTGGAACAGTCCGTCCTGTTCGTCCCATCTAATCCGGATGCCCCCGGGCCGCTACCTTGCTCCTTGTCGAACACCTCTCCCGACGAAAAGGAACACGACCATGGCTCAGACCCTCTGGAACATCGACACGACGCACACGGGCATCCACTTCAGCGTGCGGCACATGGTGGTCGCGAAGGTGCGCGGCAGCTTCCAGAAGTTCAGCGGCACGCTGACGCTGGATGAGAAGGATCCGACGGCATCCTCGGTGTCCGTGAGCATCGAGACGGCGAGCATCCACTCGGGCGTCGAGCAGCGCGACAACCACCTGCGCTCGCCGGACTTCTTCGACGCGGCGAAGTTCCCGGCCATCACCTTCCAGAGCACGAAGGTGGAGAAGGCGTCCGGCGACGGCCTGCGCGTGACGGGCAACCTCACCCTCCGCGACATCACCCGCGAGGTCGTCCTGGAGGCCGAACAGCTCGGGGTGGCCAAGGATCCCTGGGGCAACACCAAGGCCGCCTTCGAGGCGAAGACGTTCATCAACCGCAGCGACTTCGGCCTGACGTGGAACCAGGCGCTGGAGGCAGGCGGCGTGCTGGTGGGCGAGAAGATTGAAATCGCCCTGGAGGTCCAGGCCGCCAAGGCCCAGGCGACCGAACAGGCCGCCTGAGCCGGATGCGACGACGAACTAGAAGTCGATGGACAGCAGCGTGAAGCGCACGTCGGATTCGACGCCCGAGCTGACGCTGGTGGCGGCCGGGCGCGCGATGTCCGTCGTGAAGCTCACGCCCGTGGGCGCTACCACGTCCACCTGGTAGGTGCCGGGCAGCAGGTACTTGAAGTCCGCCACGGCGACGGTGCCCGTGACGAGCGTGAAGGGCATGGTTTCGCGGCTGCCGTCGGCGTTGATGAGCACCGCGGAGAAGTCGGTCAACTGGGGCGTGCCCGGCTGCGGGAGCGACAGGCCGCCCAGATCGAGGGTGACCTCCACGTTGCCGGAGAACTGCATGTCCGCGCCCTTGATGACGGGGCGCATGACCCACTTGCCGGAGTTGCCGGCCTCCTTGCCGAAGCTCTGCGCGACGTCGAAGTCCACCAGGATGACCTTCTGGTCGTCATCGCTGGTGATGGTGACGTCGGCGTCCTTGTCGAACTTCACCTTGAGGCCGGAGCTGCTGGCGCTCGGCATGTGCAGGTCTCCGTCCACCTGGGCGCCCTCGGGCAGGCCCTCGTAGTTGGCGGACGTCGCGAAGATGCGGCTCTGGCCGTCCTGCTTCACCTGGATGTAGCCGCCCGTGATGACGAAGCGCAGCTCCTTGTAGGTCCCCGCGGGCACCTCCGCGTCCGTCACCAGGTCCGCGGTGTCGTTGGCCAGGGTGAGCAGGTCGGTGGTGACAGGCTCGCTCAGCAGCACGACGTCTCCCTTGCCTTCGCCCTCCACGCTGCCTTTCAGGTAGACCTTGGAGATGGTGACGACCGCCTTCTCGATGGAGTCACCGGGAGCGTCGGTCAGCTTCAGCGTGACGCGGGCCTTGTCGTCGCCGCAGGCGGCCAGGAACAGCAGCCCCGTGGCCAGCAGGAGGGAAGAGGTCAGTTGACGCAAGGAGGGCATGCAGGAGCCTTGGGAGAAGAGGGAGAACGCACCCAAGGACCCGCCCCGGCCTGGAACGGCCACGTCCCACGGCCTATCGCGGGAACTCCGCGCAGGTGGCGAAGCGGGCCGGATCCGGCAGGCAGCGGCCGTCCTGGCACGTCAGCCCTTCCCCGCACGCGGGCACGCCTGCGCCACAGTCCGCCACGCAGGCCATGAGGTCGCCGGGAACGTCCTCGCATTGCGTGGACGGAGCGCACTGCCAGTTGCCCTCGCACAGGGAACAGGCGGCCCCGGGGCCTTCGCAGCGCTGACCCCGGCAGGCGAGCGGCGCGGCGCACTGCGAGTCATCCAGGCACCCAACGCACCGGCCGTTGGGCGCGCAATGGCTGTCATCATCACAGCCGGTCTCCGCGCAGCCCTTCTGGCCCCAGGCATCCTCCGGAACCAGCTCCAGCTTCAAGGGCTTCTGTTCGCCGGGACCCACGCAACCCTGGCCGGCCGCGGTGGTGAAGCCGGGCGCGGAGACGCGCACGTCGTAGCAGCCGTCCGGCAGCGGCCCCACGCTGCGCTTGCTGCCATTGTCGAGCGGCAGCGCTTCGTAGGGCGTGCCCGCGACGGACAGCCGGGCCTCCTTCACCTTGAGGCTGCCCCGCGACTTCACCTTCACCGAGAGGGTGCGGGCCGGTTGGGGCGCGACGTCCGCCACCACCACGGACTGGCCGCCCTGCACGGTGAGGGGCACGCGCGCGGCCTTGGTGGCCGTGGCCACGATGAAGAGCTCCCCCGGGCCCGCGGGCGCGTCCTCCAGCGTGAAGCGGCCGTCCGGCGCCACGGTGGCGCGCAGCTCTGGCGCGCCCACCAGGGACACCAGCGCGACGGCCGGGTCGAACTCCGTGAGCCGGCCGTGCACGGTGCCCACGCGGAAGGGGGTGTTGTCCAGGTTGCCGCAGGCGCCCAGGCCCAACGCGAGCACGGGGCAGGTGAGCTTCAGGAGCAAGAGTGCGCGACGCATCAGAAGCGGTACCCCACGCCGGCGCTTCCGCCGATGAAGCCCACGGCCTGTCCCTGTCCGTCCACCACCACGTACGTCAGCACCCCGTGGCCCTGCGCGGTCAATTCCAGACGTTCGCCCAGGCGATAAGCCAGTCCGCCCACCACACCCGGGCTGACGGTGAAGTAGCGCTGGCCCCCAGAGAAGGCTTCCACTTCAAAGGACCTGCGAAGGTACAGCGCGGCCACACGCGGCCCCGCGAAGAGCGTCAGCCGCTCCCAGCGCCAGAGGTACGGCACCGCCACGCCCAGCGTGAGCGTGGTGTAGCCAAAGGGCACCTCGCTGCCGGGGGCCATCTGGAGCGTTTGCCGGCCCCGGCCCAGGCTTGCGTCCACGAGCAGCCCCAAATCCTGGAGCGGCGCGTCCTCCAACCGGAGCACCACGCCCACCTGGGGCGCGGCGGGCAGCAGCTCGCGGCGGCTCTTGCCGTCGGCGAACGACACCATCCCGCCCACCAGCGACAGCGCGCGGCGCGGCACGGCGTCCGACAGCAGGCGCTCCAAGGGCAGTCGTTCGCCCCGGGCCACGTCCACCTCGCGCCGCACGAGGACCTCCGAGCCCTTGGTGAGCTCCACCGTGCGCTTGCCCGGAATCACCGCGGCGCCTCCGGGCAATTCCAGGCGCGACTCACCGTCCACCTTGAGCGTGAAGCCGTCCAGGCGCGGGTTGTAGGAGAACATCTCCGGCTGGCCCGTCCGGTCGATGCGGCCCGCGAGGATGACCGGATCCGCGCCCACCTCCAGGATCTCCGCCGACGGTCGCTGCCGGCCCTCGGTGAAGGCGAAGGTGCGGCGGCGCGAATAGTCGTGGGCCTCCGTGGCGGTGACAGCGCCATCCGCGTTGCGGTCCGCGGCGCCGCCCAGGCCCTCGATGAGGAAGTACGTGTAGATGTCGTTGCGCAGGCCCGCGTCCTCGCGCGCCGTCTCGCCCCAGTCGCTCGCGGCGAACACCATGGAGGCGCGCGAGGACTCCTCCAGGGGGCGGGCGTAGAAGCCGGACTTGATGCCGGCCAGCTCCACCTCCAACTCGCGGGGCAAGAGCGACTTGCCGCTGCCGCTGTGGCAGGTGGCCAGCACCAGCAGCCGCCTGCGGCTGGGCAGTTGTTCGAACTGCGCCTTCAGCGCGTCCATGGAGAGCGCCGTCTGGGGGATGGCGCGATACGCCGCGTCGCGGGTGACGAGGTAGCGGGTGAGCTCCCCCCTGCCGTCGCGCGCGAGCGTGCCGTGCGCGGACAGGTACACCAGCACCACGTCATCAGGGCGGGTGGCTTCGCGCCGCAACTGGCCCAGCGCCGCGAGGATGGCCTCCTTCGTCGTCTCCTCCGGACGGGTGAGGACGCGCACCTGATCGAAGTGGCCGCGCGTGGGATCCTTCAGCACCCGCGCCAGGTCGGTGGCGTCCTTGGCGGAGAAGCGCAGGGCGCGCCACTGCGGGTCGTCGAACGACGACACGCCCACGAGCAGCGCGAAGCGCCGGGGCGTGTACGCGCGCGACAGGTCCGCCGCGTCGAGCCGCAGCGGCACGAGCCCTCCCTTGTCCCCGGCCGTGGCGGAAGGACCCGCGCAGGCGGTGAGGGTGGCGAACAGCAGGAGGAGGAGGCACCTCACGGTGGGCGCGAAGTCTGTCCTGACTGGACGCGCACGTCGAACCGCGCGACCGTTCCCGAGCGTGAATCCTCCGCCGCGTCCGTTCCCAGGGCCGCGAGCGCGTCCGCTTCCGAAGCGGGCTCCCAGGACGTGAAGGCCACCAGCATGAGGGACAGCGGGCCCTCGTCCGCCTCCAGGCTCACCCCCGCCAGCCCCTCCGGGCCCTCCAGGTCGTGTGTGCCCGCTTGCAGGGGGAAGTGTCCCAGCAGCTCCGGCGGCTGGCCCGGTCGCTGCTGGTAGAGCAGCGCGGTGCCGGACTCCGTGGCGTGGTAGCGCACGAGCAGCACCTCCTGCTTCGTGACGTCGGCGCCGGCATCCAGCCTGCGCAGCCCGCCGTCCAGGCCCCGGGCCACCACCGCCAGCTCCAGGGAGAGGCGACCTGTGCCCTTGAGGCCCTCCTCCTGGAAGGGCGCAGGGCCCTGGACCGGGCCCTTCACGAGGGGCACCAGCACCACCAGCAGCACGGAGGCAGCGAGCGCTCCGGCCATCCACCCCCAGTACCGGCCCGGGGGCGCGGCGAAGCGCCGGGGCGGGGCAGGGCGGCGCAGGGGAACGACCTTCGATGCGTCGGCCTCCACTGCTTCCGCGGGGGCGAGCTGGAGGAGCACGGCATCCACGCGCCCATCGAGCGTGTCCGTGTGGGTGGCGAGGAAGGCCTCGCAGACCTCGCACGGCGAGGCCAGGTGTTCACGAAACCAGGCGACCGCGACCGGGTCCCGGTTCGCGAGGTCGCGCATCACGGCGGCATCCAGGTGTCTCATGTCTCAATCCCACCGTCCGGCGAGCACCCGTTGGAGGAGCTCCCGCTTGATGCGCCCTCGAAACCGCTCCAACCGCATCGTGATGGTGCTCTTGCCCACGCCCAGCTGTTCGGCGATCTCCCGCGCGGACAACTGTCCCTCCAGATAGAAGAGCTGCACGGTCTTCTTCTCCTCGCCCTCGGGCAGCTCGCAGATGAGCTGCCGCACCACCGCGATGTCCCGCTCC
>NZ_JAPNJZ010000027.1:0-666765 GCF_026626765.1 Corallococcus sp. bb12-1
CCATGACTCCCCCCTCCCACCCGACACGCACCGGGGATGGACAGCGCCACAGGATTCCACCGCGCTCATGCGGGACCTCCTCTCGCGAACCGCGCCCCGGGAATCCCAGGAGGCGGGGTGACGGGGACCCACGCCTGGCGTCCCATTCCTTCTTCGAAAAACGCACCCCCGGCGATCTGTTGCGCGATTGCGTCTTAAATTCCGGAACCTGAGAATCGGACGTAAGCCAGCGAACAGGGAAGGCCCTGGAGCGTCGGCCGGCGAGCACGGGGCGGGCCCACCATCCTTCCTTGACTCGCCCGGAGGTGCTCTTTAGGTTCAGAGGCTTCCACCGGCTCCCAAGCCAAGAAGGATGTCCCATGGCCCGCGTTACCGTTGAAGACTGCCTCCCCTACGTGGACAACCGGTTCGCGCTGGTGCTGCTGGGCGCCAAGCGCGCGCGTCAGCTGATGGCCGGTGCCCGGCCCATCCTGGAGACCTCCAAGAACAAGCCGCCCGTGCTCGCCCTGCGCGAGGTCGCCACCCAGCGCGTGAAGTTCGACCGCGACGTGCGCGAGGCGCTCTCCGGCAAGTACACCCCCGAGGAAGCCAAGAAGTAGGTTTCAGCCTTCCTTCTTCAGCCCGGCGCCCTCCTCCATCACCGGAGGGGCTCCGGGCGAGGCGGAAGGCGCGGACGCCAGGCCCTGGGCGCGCATCCACCGCAGCGCCCGGCCGGCGACGGCCTTCTCCCCCTTGTAGCCCAGCGCGGGAATCAGCCCTTCCAGGGGCAGCCAGCGCACCTCATCCACTTCCACGCGCGGCCCCGGCAGCGGCCCCAACTCCCCCGCCTCGTAGCGGAAGAGGAAGAAGTGGACGCGCTTGAAGATGCGCTGTCCCCGGAACTGGTAGACGTAGCGGATCTCCCCCAGCGGCGCGAGCAGCGCCACGGAGAGCCCCGTCTCCTCCCGCACTTCGCGGTGGGCGGTCTGCTCGGGCGTTTCGCCCGGATCCACGTGCCCCTTGGGCAGCGCCCACAGGTGGCGTCCGTGCGGACGGATGACGGCCACCTCCCAGGTGCCGGCACTGCTGGCCCGGATGACGATGCCTCCTGAGGATGCCTCGCGCGGCATGGCATCCACCCTACCCGAAGCGGACGCCGGCCGGGCCATCAACCGCCGTGCGCGAAGTGGCGCAGCTTGGCCTCCGCCCCCAGCCGGTACGCATAACGCAGGTCGCCGAGGAGTCGGTCCAACCGCCGGGCCACGACGTGCCCCATCAGCCGCGCGCAGAAGCGACGCGACACCCGGTTCGCCTCCTCGTAGCGCCAGCGCTCCTCCACCGACAGCCGGGGCTGGTACGCCACGTGGTCGAAGAGGCGCTGGAGGAGCTCCCGGGCCCAGCCGACGACGCCTTCGCCCCAGCGGTGCAGCAGGCACACCACGAACTTGTCCACCTCCGCCTGGGCCTCCAGTTCCAGGAGCGACACCGTGCGCTCGTAGTGCGCCGTGTGCGCGACGTAGAGGAAGTGGCTGACGCCTTCGGTCACCTGGCAGTAGCCATCCAGGTCGCCATCCAGCACGGAGCCCAGGGGACTTGCGTCGTAGCGCTCCAGGCGGGCCAGCAGCGCCGGGGACAGGTAGAGCGCCAGCTCCAGGCCGCCCCGGTCCTCCAGCACCAGCAGCTCCTCCGGCGCGCGGCCGGTGCCGCCCAGGAGCGCGGCGGTCTCCAGGTCCACCACGAAGGCCTCCGCGCGCGCCTGGCACCGGAAGCCGTAGATGGCCTCCAGGTGGGCCTGGAGTCGTCCCACCAGCAGCGGGGATTCCCCCGGATCAGTTCGCAAGCGGTCCCTTGCGCGGCACCCATCCGGCGTCCACCAGCACGCGCTCCAGCTTGTCGCTGCCGGTGCGCACCCAGGACTCGTAGACGCGCAGCGCCCCGGCGGGGCCGGCGCTCACCAGCCCCCGGGCGCTGATCTCCTCCAGCACCTCCACCAGCGAACGGAACTTGTCGCACAGCTCCCGGTACACGCCGGTGAAGCCGCTCGCGGGCACCAGCTCCGCGACCTGGCCGTACGCCGCGCCGCCCATCTGGATGTAGTAGTCCGGGCCGACCATCCCCTGCTGCAGCGCGCCGGAGAAGAAGCCGACCTTGTAGAGCGACACGTCCCCCAGCCGCCGCAGCGTGCGGATGCGCTCGTCGCGCTCCTGCTGAAGCGCCCGGTGGTACAGCTCCGCCAGGGGCTCATGCTCGCGCCGGCCTTCGGCATCCCGGCTGAACAGCTTGTCCGACGCCGCGAAGTCCGCCAGCAGGTTCACCAGGTAGAACTCGGTGGACTCGTTCAGCGCCACCCGCTGCCGCGTCGTGACTTCCAGCAGCAGCTCCCGGAAGAACTCCTTCAGCGAGGAAGAGGACGTCACCAGTCCGCTCATCGACCACACCTCCCGAGGGTTTGCTGGAAGTCGGCCACGACTCCCAGGGGGCTCCACGAGCAAGCGTAGCCATGTCGCACGGCGTCGGCAAAACGCCCTTGAGTCTTATCAAGGACTTACGTTGGCACTCGTGCCGGGTGAGTGCCAACGTGGCGACACTCACACCCGCCTGCCGGGCAGGCGTGGCGGGTGGGGAAACTTCCTGGAAAAGCACAGGCAGGACGGGTGTTTAGCCGCACACGGACCCAAGGACCAACGTCGCTTGACGAGGTGAAGTCCCTGGTTATTATCCGCCGCGACCTGGCGTTAGCACTCACGAGGTGCGAGTGCCAACGCCACCGGCCAACAGGCCCTTTTCTCAACCCCAACGGCATCCCGGTCCGGACCGCAATCCGGGCCGCCAGGCCGTGGTTCACAGGAGCAAGCCATGAAGATTCGTCCCCTGCAGGATCGCCTCATCATCAAGCGCGTCGCCGAGGAGACCAAGACCAAGGGCGGTCTCTTCATCCCCGACACGGCCAAGGAGAAGCCCCTCGAGGGCAAGGTCGTCGCCGTCGGCAACGGCAAGGTGCTGGAGGACGGCAAGGTGCGCGCCATGGACATCAAGGCCGGCGACACCATCCTCTTCAGCAAGTACGCGGGCACGGAGATCAAGCTGGACGGCGAGGATCACCTGATCCTGCGCGAAGAGGACGTGCTGGGCGTCATCGAGAAGTGAAGCCCGCCGCACCCTTTTCCACTCCCACTTTCTAGAGGATTCAGACCATGGCGAAAGACATCATTTTTGAAGTGCGCGCGCGCGACGCCATCCTGCGCGGCGTGAACACCCTGGCGGACGCGGTCGCGGTGACCCTGGGGCCCAAGGGCCGCAACGTCGTCATCGAGAAGAGCTTCGGCTCCCCCACCATCACGAAGGACGGCGTGACGGTGGCGAAGGAAATCGAACTGGAGAACAAGTTCGAGAACATGGGCGCGCAGATGGTCAAGGAGGTCGCGTCCAAGACCTCCGACGTGGCCGGTGACGGCACCACGACGGCCACCGTGCTGGCGCGGGCCATCTTCCGCGAGGGCGCGAAGCTGGTCGCCGCGGGTCACAACCCGATGGACATCAAGCGCGGCATCGACAAGGCCGTCGCCGCCATCACGGCCGAGCTGAAGGTGCTGGCGAAGCCGACCAAGGGCAACAAGGAGATCGCCCAGGTTGGCACCATCTCCGCGAACGGTGACACCACCATCGGCCAGATCATCGCGGACGCGATGGAGAAGGTCGGCAAGGAGGGCGTCATCACGGTTGAAGAGGCCAAGGGCCTCGAGACCACCCTGGACGTCGTCGAGGGCATGCAGTTCGACCGTGGCTACCTGTCCCCGTACTTCGTGACGGATCCGGAGCGCATGGAAGTCGTCCTGCAGGACCCGCTCATCCTCATCCACGAGAAGAAGATCTCGTCGATGAAGGACCTGCTCCCCATCCTGGAGCAGGTGGCGCGCGCCGGTAAGCCCCTGCTGATCATCGCCGAGGAGGTCGAGGGCGAGGCCCTGGCCACCCTGGTGGTGAACAAGATCCGTGGCGTGCTCAACGTGGCCGCCGTGAAGGCGCCCGGCTTCGGCGACCGCCGCAAGGCCATGCTCGAGGACATCGCGACGCTCACCGGCGGTGAGATGATCGCCGAGGACCTGGGCATCAAGCTGGACACGCTGACCATCAACCAGCTGGGCCGCGCCAAGCGCATCACCATCGACAAGGACAACACCACCATCGTCGACGGCGCGGGCAAGCAGGAGACCATCGAAGCGCGCGTGAAGCAGATCCGCACGCAGGTGGAGGACACCTCCAGCGACTACGATCGCGAGAAGCTCCAGGAGCGTCTGGCGAAGCTCGTGGGCGGCGTGGCCGTCATCAACGTGGGCGCCGCGACCGAGACGGAGATGAAGGAGAAGAAGGCCCGCGTGGAGGACGCGCTCAACGCGACCCGCGCGGCCGTCGAGGAGGGCGTGGTGCCCGGCGGCGGCGTCGCCTACATCCGCTGCCTCAAGGCGCTGGACGGCCTGAAGCTGCTGGACGGTGAGAAGTCCGGCGTGGACATCATCCGCCGCTCCGTCGAGGAGCCCCTGCGTCAGATCGTCGGCAACGGCGGCCTGGAGGGCAGCGTGGTGGTGAACAAGGTCAAGGATGGCACCGGTGCCTACGGCTTCAACGCCGCGACCGGTAACTACGAGGACCTGCTGGCCGCGGGCGTCATCGACCCGGCCAAGGTGAGCCGCACCGCGCTGCAGAACGCCGCGTCGGTCGCCTCGCTGATGCTGACCACGGAGGCCATGGTCGCCGAGCGTCCGAAGGCGGACGACGACAAGGGCGGCGGCGGCGGTGGTGGCATGGGCGGCATGGGCGGCATGGGCGGCATGGGCGGCATGGGCATGTAGTCGCTCTCCCCTCCCCTTCTTTCCATGGGGATGGGACTCACGGCCTCCGGCACCCTTCGGGTTCCGGGGGCCGTCGTGTTTCAAGGGACCCGGAGCGTGCGGCCGTGGCAGGTCGCGCAACCGGCCCTTAGGTTTGGCATCTACCGACGCAGGACTCACAGCCCTTGAAGGAGGATTCCGTGAAGCCCGTGAAGATCTACACGACGACCTATTGTGGCTTTTGCGTGCGCGCGAAGGACCTGCTCAAGCGCAAGGGCGTGGACTACACCGAAGTGGACGTCACCGGGAACGACGAGGAGCGCGCGAAGCTGGTGGAGATGAGCGGCGGCCAGCGCACCGTGCCGCAGATCTTCATCGGGGACACGCACGTGGGCGGCTACTCCGACCTGGCCGAACTCGACAGGCAGAAGAAGCTGGACCCGATGCTGCAAGCCTGAGGGCAGGCAGGCGACCGGGCCCCGGGTTCCGGCACGCCAGCGCCTGCCGCCGTGCCTAGCTTTCCGCCATTGGCATCCACCCCTTTCACGGGAGGAACACATGGCGGGCGGACAGGCGACGACGGGCACCCGGGACGAACATCACGACCTCATCAGCACGCTCTACCACCTGCTCAAGGGCGCGTCCGTGAGCGAGCAGTACCTGCGTGACGCGGAGGCCGCGGGAGATCAGGAGCTGGCGCAGCTGTTCCGCGACTGGCAGGACGAACAGCGCAACCTGGCCGAGCGCGCCAAGAACCTGCTGGGCGCGCGCATGGTGAACGCGCAGGCCGGCACCGGCCGCGCGGCTTCCGCGCCCGCGAAGGGCAAGGGCAAGGCGAAGGGCATGAAGGACGCGGAGGTGCCCACGCGCGAGGTGAAGGGCCCGACGAACGCCAGCGTGAAGTCCGGTGGCGGGCCCGGCGACGACCTGGTGGACGAGGAGTCCATGGAGTCGTTCCCCGCGAGCGACCCACCCGCGAAGTACTGACGCGCACCGACAGGAAGGCCCGAGGGCACGACGTCCCTGGTTGGGGCGTCCGTGCCTCCTTCTGTTGTCGTCCTGTCTTCAACTTCAACGGACGATTCCGAGTCCACTTCTTCCTCTTGCCCCCTGTGTCCAGTCCCCCCTAAACAGGCGGAACGAGGGCGGGGAGGGGTGCTTTTGCCCCCCGCGACCCGTGCGATGAGGGGTGAAGGACCATGATTGACAGACCGGATGTCACCGAAACCGTGCAGGCGGAGCGCGAAGGGCAGCCCACGCGCGTTCCCCTCCACGAGTGGACGGTGGAGGTCGTGGGGGGTCCGGACAAGGGCAAGAAGGTCACCACGAAGGATTCGCTGGTGCGCGTCGGTTCCGACGCCGCGGGGGACCTGGTGTTGAGCGACCCGACGGTGAGCCGCCGTCACCTGGAAGTGGAGCGGCTGCCGCAGGGCCTGCTGCTGCGCGACCTGGGCAGCCGCAACGGCACGTTCCTGGACGGGCGCCGGGTGCTCCAGGCCTTCGTCACCAGCGGCGACAAGGTGGAGCTGGGCAAGACGAAGCTCGCGGTGAAGCTGGCCGCCCGTGCGACGGAGGTGGAGGTCACCGGCACGGAGTCCTTCGGGCAGCTCGTGGGCAGCTCGGAGAAGATGCGCTGGGTCTTCACGGAGCTGCGCCGCATCGCGCGCGAGGACATGAACCTGCTCCTGGAGGGCGAGACGGGCACCGGCAAGGAGCTGGCCGCCCGCGCGGTGCACCAGCACTCGCTGCGCCGCCACGGGGCCTTCAAGGTCGTCGACTGCAACCTCATCTCCGAGGAGAAGGCGGAGCGCGAGCTGTTCGGCGGCCTGCGCGCCGGGGAGCACGAGGACAAGGCCGCGCGCGGCATCTTCGAGGCGGCGCGAGGCGGCACCCTCTTCCTGGATGAAGTGGGCGAGCTGCCCATGTCCGTGCAGGGCAAGCTGTTGCGCGTGCTGGAGACGCGCGAGGTGCCCTCGCTGGACGGCCAGCCGGTGGCGGTGGACGTGCGCGTCATCGCCTCCACGCACCGCAACCTGGAAGAGGACGTGCGTCAGGGTCGCTTCCGCGCGGACCTCTACTTCCGGCTCGCGGTGGCGCGCGTGCGGCTGCCGCCCCTGCGCACCCGGCGCGACGACATCCCCACCCTGTCGCAGGCCCTGTCGCGCGGCATGAAGGCGTCGCTGGAGTTGACGCCGCAGACGTTGGCGCTCTTCGAGGGCTACGACTGGCCGGGCAACGTGCGCGAATTGCGCAACGTGCTGGAGCGCGGCGCGCTGATGCAGGAGACGGGCAACACCAGCTGGCTGGACTTCCTCGCGCACTCGCCCAAGCGGGAGGAAGGCGCCGAGCCCGCTACCAACGTGGCCGCCCTCGTCAGCGGCATGCCGTACCACGAGGCGAAGGACCGGGTGCTCGCGGACTTCGAGCGCCTGTACTTCGCGGAGATCATGCGCGAGGTGGCCTTCGACATGAAGGCCGCGGAGCAGCGCACGGGCCTCTCCATGCAGAGCCTCTATCGTCTGTTGAAGAAGAACGGGCTTCGTCTCAAGGACCTCAAGAACGCCGAGGGCCTGGAGAAGTAGGAGCCCCGCCGCAGTCCCCAGTCCCCCACACTCCAAACCGGGAGAACCCCTCACCATGCTGAGACATCTCGCCGTTGCTTCCGTCGTCCTCACCGCCGCCTGTGCCGGTCAGCAGAAGACCGGTGACGCCCCCGCCGAAGGTCAGAAGCAACTGTCGAAGGAAGAGCGGCTGCGCATCACCAACCAGCCTCCCTTCGACCTGGCGTCCTGCTTCCCGAAAGAGCAGACCCTGCCGTCCCCCGCCAACGAGGGCGTCCTCGTGGGCGCGCTCCTGAGCGTCCGCCCGGACGTGCTGGAATGTCTGGTGGACCCGGCCCACCGCGGCCCCGCGGCGGCCACCAAGGTGACGGTGAAGACGACCGTCAACGCCCAGGGCGGCACGCACGCCATCACCGGGGAGAACCTCACGCCGGCCGGCACGCAGTGCATCCAGCAGGTGCTCGACACGCACGTGAAGCCCGCGGCGCTGGCGGCGGACGCCAAGCCGGTGGAGGCCACGTACGCCTACGACCACTCCAACGCCAACAACCCCTCCGTCACGATGGGCATCAACGAGGGTTCGGACTTCTCCGGCACGGTGCGCCTGGCGGAGAAGAGCTGGTGCGAGTGCTTCGCCAACTTCAAGGCCTCCACGCCGCCGGTGCTGGCCGCCGACATCCACATCATGCCGGGCCAGCCGAACCCCACCGAGGTGGTGTTCAAGCCCTCCGGCAGCACCGAGGGCGACCAGCTCGCCTCCTGCCTGCAGGCGAAGGTCGCGGCGACGCCCGCGAAGTCCGCCAACGAGCTGAAGTTCCCCTTCCGCTTCGTCTTCTTCAACTCCCAGGCCCCGGTGGAGGCCGCCGCCAGCCTGCCGCCGGAGCTGCGCTTCTTCCAGTTGGAGCTGGCGCGCACCCAGTCCGCCGCCGCGTCCGCCATCTCCTTCGGCGCGCGCACCAACGCGGCGGAGACGTATGACGCCGTCGTGCAGAAGTACTCCAAGACGAAGGACTACCGGCTCTTCGACGAGCTGTCCTCCAAGTGCACCGCGCTGGTGGAGTCCGCCAACGCCTGGGTGACGTCGCTCAAGGCGCAGGAGACGGTGGACCAGACGACGCTCGCGCTGGTGCAGGAGCTGAAGGCCAAGGAGGAGAGCTGGGCCCCGGTGGAGACCGCCAGCCAGGAGGCGCTCGCCAACACCCAGAAGGACCTGACGGCCGCCCAGCAGCGTCTGGCCGCGGACCAGGGCGCGTGCCCGAAGAAGAGCTACAACGCCCCCGCCAAGAAGAAGTAGGCGCGCCAGGACGCCGCCGCCCGCGTGAAGCGGGCGGTTGGAAATGAAACGGGCGCTCCGGAGAACTTCCCGGGGCGCCCGTTTCATTTCCACCTTCGCCGGCCCGGCCCCGCGCTCAAGAGGCGGCGGGGACCTTGTCGTCGTTGTGCGCGGAGGCCTCGCGCATCTTCACGCTGACGAGCTTGGAGATGCCGGGCTCCTCCATGGTGACGCCGTACAGCGTGTCGGCGATCTCCATGGTGCGCTTGTTGTGGGTGATGAGGATGAACTGCGACTGGCTGCTCATCTCCTTCACCATGTCGTTGTAGCGGCCCACGTTGCCTTCATCCAACGGGGCGTCGACCTCGTCCAGGAGGCAGAAGGGCGTCGGCTTGATGAGGAAGATGCCGAAGATGAGCGCCACGGCGGTGAGCGCCTTCTCGCCGCCGGACAACAGATTGACGCTCTGGAGCTTCTTGCCCGGGGGCTGGGCGACGATTTCGACGCCCGGCTCTCCGTTGGGGCCTTCCTGGGTGAGGATGAGGCTGGCCCGGCCACCGCCGAACAGGCGCGGGAAGATGGCCTGGAACTTCTCGTTCACCACGTCGAAGGTCTGCTTGAAGCGCTCGCGGCTCGTCGCGTCAATGCGGACGATGGCCTCGCGCAGCTGGCTGATGGACGCCAGGAGGTCCTGGCGCTGCGCGGACAGGAAGTCGAAGCGCTTGGACAGCTCCGCGTGCTCGTCGATGGCGGTGAGGTTGATCTCCCCCATCTTCTCCACCTGCGCGCGCAGGTCCTTGAGCTCCCCTTCCACCTCCGCGGAGAGCGTGGGCAGCAGGTGGTACTGGTGCAGCTCCGTCGCCAGCTCCAGCTGGTAGCGCTCGCGGATGCCGGCGGCCAGGTGCTCCAGCTCCAGGGCGATTTCGCGCTCGCGCAGCGAAATCTGGGACAGGCCCTGCATCAGCTCATCCAGCCGGCCGCGCAGCTCGCGGAAGGCGGTGTCCTGCTCGCGCACTTCCGTGGTGGCGCTGGTGTACGCCGTACGGCGCGTCTCCAGGGTCTCCGCGGCCACGCGGTGCTCCTCCGCCCGCTGCTCCCGGGTGGCCTCCAACTCCGCCAGGCGGCGCTCAAGCGCCTCCACCTTGACGCGGCCTTCCGTGGACGAACCCTGCAGGCGGCTGGTGCGCGCCTCCATGTCCCGGCGCTGCGACACCAGGCTCTCCAGCTCCTTGCGCGCGGACTCGCCGCGTTCGCTGCCGGCGGCTACCTTCACGCGCAGGCCCATCAGGTCCGAGGACGCCGTGTCCGCGCGCTGGCGCAGGCCCTCCAGCTCCCCGGCGTACTGGCGCACGCGCTCCTCGCGCGACTCGCGGTCCGCCTGTCCGTGGGCCACCTCGCCCCGGCTGGACTCCTCTTCGTTGGTGAGCGCGGTGTGGCTCTGGGAGAGCTGCCCCTCCTCGCCCTCCAGCGAGCGCAGCCGCTCGCGCACCTTGGACAGGTCCTCGCTCGCCTTGTGGAGGTCCTTCTCCTGGCTGGCCAGGTTGACCTCCTCCGCGTGCTGCTCCTTGCCCAGGCCCTTGAGGACGGCCTCCGCCTGCCCCATCTGCTTTTGGAGCGTGTAGTGGCGGGTCAGGATTTCGTTGTAGCGCTCCTCCACCCGGGCCACTTCGGACGCCAGCTCCGCGATTTCGCGCTTCTTCTGGAGCGCGCCCACCGCCGCGCCCTCGCGCTCACCGCCGGTGATGGTGCCGTCGGCGCGGAAGACTTCGCCCTCCAGCGTCACCAGCGTGCAGGGCACGGGGGTGGCTTCCGCGTATTCGCGGGCGGCGAGCAGGTCCTGGACGATGACCACGTCACCCAAGAGCAGCCGCATCACTGGCTCCAGCGCGGGCTCGCAGGACACCTCGCGCAGCGCGTGCGCGAGGACGCCCGGGCGCGACAGGTCCGGCTCCACCACGGCGCGCAGCGCGTCCCCGGTGGGCACGGGCAGGAAGGTGCCCCGCCCTTCCGCGTGGCCCTTCAGGTACTCCACCAGCTCCAGGCCCTTGTCGCGGCTGTCGACGATGACGTGCTGGAGCCGCTCGCCCAGGGCGGCCTCCACGGCGCGCTCGTAGCGCGGCGACGTCACCGTGAGCACGTCCGCCACGAGGCCGAAGATGCCCTGGTCCCGGGCCGCTTCCGCCGCGCGCACCATGACGGCGCGCACGCCCCGGTCGAAGCCGTCGTAGTTCTTCTGGATGTCCTCCAGGGAGGACAGGCGGCTGCGCTTGTCGCTCAGCTCCTCGCGCAGCGCGATGACCTGGACCTCGTTCTCCGTGAAGGCCTCGCGCGTGCGGGTGAGGGCCTCCTCCTCCTGGCCCCGGCGCTCCGCCAGCTCGGACGCCAGATGGCGGGTGTCCTCCACGTGGCGGGCCGCCTGCGTGCGCAGGCCGTCCAGCTCCTGCTCCTGGGCGCGAAGGGCCTCCACCTCGCCGGACAGCTTGGCGCGGCGGGCCTCCAGGTCGGTGCGCTGGCGCGCCAGGTTCGTCAGGTTGCTCTCGTGGTTCGCAAGGCGCGTGGCCACGGCGACCAGCCCGGCCCGCTCCTGCTCCAGGCGCAGGGAGATTTCCGTCTGGAGCACGGAGACGCGGCGCTGCTCCTCCAGGGCCACCGCCATGGCCACTTCGTCTTCCTTGTACGACCCGGCGATGCCCGACAGCTCCGCCTCGCGGGCCGTCATGGTCGCCACCATCTCCGCCTGCCGCGCGAGCAGTCCGTCCAGCTCCGCCTGCGCCTGCGCCACGCGGGTGCTGGTCTCCTCGAAGTCGCGCCGGCCGTACGCCAGCTCCTGCGCGTCGCGCTGCGCGGCGCTCTCCAGCGCGTGCACTTCGCCCGCGAACTGCTGGAGCGCCGCCCCTTCCGCGTCCAGCTCCACGCGGCGCCGGGTGATGGCCTCCTCCAGCTCCTTCACCCGGTCCAGGCCCTCGCGCTCCTCGCCACCCAGGTTCTCCAGGCGCGACTGGAGCATGCGCTTCTCCACCATCAGCTCCAGCGAGCGGTGGCTGGCGGAGTGCAGATCAATCTCCCGCATGCGCGCCTTGAGCTTGCGGTACTTCTCCGCCTTCTTCGCCTGCTTCGACAGCGTGTCGAGCCGCTTCTCCAGCTCGCCCGTGATGTCGTTGACGCGCAGCAGGTTGGCCTCGGTGGCCTCCATCTTGCGCTCGGCGGCCTTGCGGCGGGCCTTGTACTTGGTGACGCCCGCGGCCTCCTCCAACAGGTGCCGGCGGTCCTCCGGCTTGCTGGAGACGATGAGGCCCACGCGGCCCTGCTCGATGATGGAGTAGGCCTTGGTGCCCACGCCCGTGCCGAGGAACAGCTCCGTGATGTCCAGCAGGCGGCACACGGTCTTGTTGATGAGGTACTCGGAGTCGCCGTTGCGGAACAGGCGCCGCGTGACGGTGATCTCCGAGTAGCCCTGGTACTGCGGCGACAGCGTGTCCGTGTCG
Organism: Corallococcus sp. bb12-1; assembly: GCF_026626765.1. Taxonomy (NCBI): domain Bacteria; kingdom Pseudomonadati; phylum Myxococcota; class Myxococcia; order Myxococcales; family Myxococcaceae; genus Corallococcus; species Corallococcus sp. bb12-1. The sequence goes on from NZ_JAPNJZ010000027.1 coordinate 12,128, forward strand.
TCCACGAGGAAGGTGAGCGACACCTCCGCCATGGACAGGGGCGGCTTGTTCTCCGAGCCGTTGAAGATGACGTCTTCCATGCCCCGGCCGCGCAGGTTCTTCGCGCTCTGCTCGCCCATCACCCAGCGGATGGCGTCCACGACGTTGGATTTGCCACACCCGTTGGGGCCGACGACGCCCGTGACGCCTTCGTCGAACGAGAAGACGCTCCGCTCCATGAACGACTTGAAGCCGGTGATGTCCAGGCGCTTGATTCGCATGCCAGCGGGCTCCCTACGAGGCGACGGTGAGGCGGATTGAAAACACGCGCGGGGCCGGAAAATCGGCTCCGCAGCGATCGGCAGGAGTACCAGCCACCCCACCGGTGATCAAGGGTGACACTGCACCGCGTGACCCTACGTCCAGTGCTACAGGTTGGTGGGCAAGCGTCCTCGCACCACCCTTGCAAAGCAGCCGACCCACCCTACCTTTCATTCCATCTTTCTGGAGGCGTCCTACGTTTCAGCCCTTGCTAGCCCTGTCGCTCCTCGTGGGCGCGTCCCCGACGTCCCAGGTAGCACCCCGGTCTGACATGGTGGTGGCGGCCACGCCGGCCCCCTGTCCGAACCCCTGGTTTCCAATGGAGGAGGGCCTGGCGCTGACGTACCGCGCCGGTCGGTCCTCGGAGCTCGTGCTCACGACGAAGGACGTCGTGCCGGCCCCGGATGGGACGGTGAAGGCCACGCTCGCGGTGAGCCTCAAGGGCCGCAGCGGCCAGACGGACCTCACCTGCGACTCCGAAGGCGTGCGCACGGGCCTGGGCGGCCTGGAGGGCACGCTGCTGTCCGCGTCCGGCATGGACGTGCAGGTGGTGAACGCGGAAGGCGCCGCCGTGCCTGCTCCCTCGGTGATGGTGCCGGGCGGGACGTGGAAGAACAGCCTGTCGGTGAAGCTCCAGCCGCCAGCGAAGAAGGGCGGCCTGCGCCCCACCATCGCCACGACCTTCGACAAGGAGGCCACGGTGCTGGGCGAGGAGGAGATCACCGTCCAGGGTGGCACCTTCAAGGCGCTGAAGATCAAGAACATCACCACGGCCCGCGCCAGCCGCCCCGGTTCCGAGGGGCGCTCCATGGAGAGCCTGATGTGGTTCGCGCCCGACGTCGGCATCATCAAGCTGACGACCGACGGCGAAACCAACCTGGAGCTGCTCAAGGTGGACCGGCCCAACGCCAAGGTGCAGCCAGCCGTGCTCAAGGGCGCGAAGAAGAAGGCCAAGGCCACCAAGGGCTGAAAGCCCCCTGCCCTGCCCCGCGCAAGAGCCCCTACGCCGTCTCGCCAGGCGGCGTGGACGGTTCCGGCGGACGGTTGCCACCCGGTGCGCTGGCGGCGGGGCGCGACTGCGGCTCCACCGTCACGCGCACGACGCGAGGCCCGTCCACCTCCTCCACGAGGATGCGCCACATGTCGAGCTTGAGGTGGTCGCCCTTCTCCGGCACCCGGCCCAGCTTCGTCATCAGGTAGCCGGCGATGGTGGTGACCTCGCCCTTCTCGTCGTCGCTCAAGTCGAAGTCCACGTCCAGTTGGGCTTCCAGGTCGTCCAGTTGCGCGGTGCCCGGCAGCTCGAAGCGGCCGCCCGGCAGCGCCCGGACCTCCTCCACGCGCCGGCCCAGCTCCGCCACGTCACCCACGACCTCCGACACCACGTCCGCGATGGTGACGAGGCCGGACGTACCGCCGTGCTCGTCCACCACCATGGCGATCTGCCGGCGACGGCGGCGGAACTCCGCCAGGAGCTGCTCCAGCGTCGCGTTCTCCGGGATGAAGAGCACCGGCCGCTGCACCTGGGACAGGCTCCTGAGCTCCCCTCGCGACAGGAGGAAGAACAGGTCCTTCACGTTGACCACGCCCTCGACGTCGTCGAGGTTGCCCCGGCACACCGGCAGCCACGTGTGCCCGGACGAGCGCGCGTCCACCACGTTCTTGTCCAGCGGCTCCTCCACATCCAGGTAGCGCATCTGGTTGCGGGGGACCATCACCTGCCGCGCCGTCTTCTGCGCCATCTCCAGCGCGCGCTCCAGGAGCTCCGCGCGCGCCGTGGTGATGGCGCCCGCCTGCGCGGAGGAGTGCAGGATGACGCGCAGCTCCTCCTCGCTCGTCGCCTCGTGCGACTCGCCGGCCGAGTGCAGACCAAAGGCCTTGAGCACCAGCGACGCCAGCCAGTTCAAGAGCCGGATGGCCGGGTAGAACAGGAAGTAGAACGCGCGCATGGGCAGCGCGACCGCGAGCGTCGTCTGCTCCGCGCGCTGGATGGCGAGGCTCTTGGGCGCCAGCTCCCCCAGCACGATGTGCAGGAACGTGATGATGCTGAAGGCGATGACCACCGAGGCGCTGTGCGCGAGCGTGGACGCGGAGCCCTCCGGCACGATGCGCGTCAGCACCGGCTCCAGCAGGTGCGCGAACGCGGGCTCACCCAGCCAGCCCAGGCCCAGCGACGCGAGCGTGATGCCGAACTGCGTGGCGGACAGGTATGCGTCCAGTTCGGTGACCATCTTCAGGGCCTGATTGGCGCCGGGCGTGCCTTCGTCCACCAGGGACTGGAGGCGCGTGGCGCGAATCTTCACGATGGCGAACTCCGTCGCGACGAAGAAACCGTTCGCGACGACCAGCAGCAGCGCCAGCCCCAGGAAAACCCATTCCATGTTGTGCTTCCCTCAGAAGAGGGCTTCGAAGTCCGGATCGCCCTTGAGCACGTCGAACATGGGGTCGGCGGACAGCCACCCCAGGACCTTCTGTCGGTCCGCCGCCAGCGCCTTCTGCAGGTACTGGATGGAGTCCTTCGGACGGCCCCACAGCGCGTACAGCGCCGCCAGGTTGTAGTTGAGCAACAGGTCTTCCGCATTCAACGCCCGGGCCCGCTCGTAGGCGCGCTCCGCTTCGGCGTAGAAGCCCTTCTGGGCGTAGCAGATGCCCAGGTCCAGCTGCGCCTCGAAGTTGTCCGGCTCCAGCCGCACCACTTCCTTCAACTGCGTGATGGAGGAGCGGTAGTCGCCCTCGTCCATCATCAGCGCCGCCAGCTCATGCCGGGGGAAGGCGTCCTGCGGATCCAGCTCGATGGCGGACTGGAGCTCGCGCATCGCCTCCTCCACCCGGCCTTGATCCGCGTACGTGAGGCCCAGGTTGAGGTGGGCGTCCGGGTACTCCGGATCCAGCTCGATGGCCTCCTTGTACTCCTCCACGGCCATCTCGCTGGCGTGGGTGGAGAGGAAGCAGGCCAGGTTGTAGTGCGCGGTGGCGCTCTCCGGCTCCAGCTTCAGCGCGGTGAGGTACTCGCCCAGCGCCTCGCGGAACTGCTTCTTCTCCGCGTAGACCGTGGCCAGGTTGTCGTGCGCGTGCGCCGACGTGGGGTCCAGGTCGATGGCCTTCCTGAACTCCTTGATGGCCTCGTCCAGCCAGCCCCGGTCCGCCAGCTCGATGCCGCGGGTGTTGTGCTCATCGGACAGAGCAATGTTGTCCTTTTCCCGGGCCATGGAGCGCGCGGCAATCTACGCGTCGCTCAATCACCCGTGCAAGGTAGAGTTTCCCCTTGCCCATGCGCCACGCCGCCCTGCTGCTCCTCCTGACGCTCGCCGCCTGCCATCCCCGCCCGCTCACCCCCACCTCCGCGCCCCCCGGGCTGGAGACGCCGCCGCCCTCCTCCGGAGGCCCTGGAACGGGTCCCACGCGGGATGACCCCGGCGGGTCCGATACAGGACACCCCGCGGCGTCCGCCCCCGAACAGCCGGGCACCCTGGCGCCCGTCCGCCCGGTGACGCTGGTCGTCGGCGGCGACGTGACGGTCGGCCACCACTACCAGACGTACTTCGATGAACAGGTGGGCAAGGGCCGCTCGCGCGAGGAGATGTACGCGTACGGCTTCCGCGAGGTGAGGCCCATCGCGGACTCAGGCGACCTGTTCGTCGTGAACCTGGAGTGCCCGTACACGGACAGCACGCAGAAGCTGCCCAAGAACTTCAACTTCAAGGCGCGGCCGGAGCTGGTGAACGTGCTCAAGGCCGGCAACGTGGGCGTGGTCAGCCTCGCCAACAACCACATGATGGACTACGGCGCGCAGGGGCTCCTGGACACGCTCACCACGCTGGAGGCCGCGGGCGTCCCCTTCTTCGGCGCGGGGAGGAACCTCGCGGAGGCGCGCCGCCCGGCCATCCTGAGCGTGGGCGGCCTGCGGATCGCGTTCCTGGGCTACTTCTTCCTGGGCACCCGCAACATCGAACCGCGGCAGGTCTACGCCACGGACACCACGCCGGGCGTGGCCGGGCACTTCTCCGACGTGGAGGTGATGGAGCGGATGATGGTGGAGGACATCACCGCGGCGAAGGCCCAGGCGGACCTGGTGCTGCCCTTCTTCCACTGGGGCATCGAGGGCAACACCACCCCGGAGCCGTACCAGGTGCGGCTCGCGCACGCGGCCATCGACGCGGGTGCGGCGGGCGTGCTCGGCAGCCACCCCCATGTGCTCCAGTCCATGGAGCTGTACCGGGGTTCTCCGGTGGTCTACTCGCTGGGCAACTTCGTGTTCGGTGGGAACTGGAACCCCCGGGACAAGCGCAGCATCCTGTGGAGGGCGCGCTTCGGATCCACGGGCTATCTGTCCAGTGACGTGCTGCCGCTCAGGACCGACCGCTATCCGGAGTTTCCCGTCCAGCCGGTGCCCGTGACGGGTGCCGAGGCCGAAGGGGTGATGACGCTGCTGCGCACCGCGTCTCAAGCGCCGGGACTGGAGCGGATGCTGCCCGCGTTGAGCCCTTCGGAAGCCGGTGAGGCAGGAGCCCGACCGCTCCCCTCCTCGGATGTCCGAGGGGGGGAGTAGTCTGGGTGCTACTTGTTGTTGCGCTGGCCGCGCTTGAAGCGGTTGCGGCGGCGCTTCAGCTGCGCCTTGCGCGTCTTGGCGCGGTTGGCGAGCTTCTTCTTGGAACGATTACCCTTCTGTGCAGGCATGATCGAAGGCTCCGTGTTGGGCGTGAATCGGGCCGCACCGGGCGGCGACGGGGGGCGTTCTTACATGCCCATGCCCAGACGGCCAAGGTTTTCCTTGACGCCCACGGCCCTTGCCACGGGGCAGCCAAAGGGGCAAGACGCCCCGGGACCCACGCATGATTGACAAATTGGAAGAGGTCGAGCGCCGCTTCGAGCGGCTCACGGCCGACCTGTCGAACCCTGAAATCCTCGCCGATACGGCGAAGCTCCAGAAGGTCTCCAAGGAGCGCGCCGCCCTGGAGCGGCTGGTGGAGACATTCCGGACCTACCGCAAGGTGTTGGCGGATCTGTCGGAGGTGGAGACCTGGCTGGCCAGCTCCGACCCCGACGAGAAGGCCTACGCGCGCGAGGCCCTGCCCGGCCTGAAGGAACAGCGCGAGGTGCAGGAATCCGCGCTGAAAATCCTGCTGCTGCCCAAGGACCCCAATGACGAGAAGAACGTCATCCTGGAGATCCGCGCGGGCGCGGGCGGCGACGAGGCGGCCCTCTTCGCCGAAGAGGTGATGCAGATGTACCTGCGCTACGCGGACCGCAAGGGCTGGAAGGCGGACATCCTGGACATGAGCGCGGGCAACGCGGGCGGCGTGAAGGACGCCACCGTGACGCTCTCCGGGGACGCCGTGTTCAGCCAGCTCAAGTACGAGTCCGGTGTGCACCGCGTGCAGCGCGTGCCGGCCACGGAGACGCAAGGCCGCATCCACACCTCCACCATCACCGTGTCGGTGATGCCGGAGGCGGAGGACGTGGACGTGCAGATCAACCCGGCGGACATCGAGATGCAGGTGATGCGCTCCACGGGCGCCGGCGGCCAGAGCGTCAACACCACGGACTCCGCGGTGCGCCTCATCCACAAGCCGTCCGGCATCGTGGTGAAGTGCCAGCAGGAGAAGAGCCAGGGGAAGAACCGCGCCATGGCCCTGCGCATGCTGCGCGCGAAGCTCTACGACATGGAGCAGGAGCGCATCCGCAACGAGCGCGACTCCATGCGCCGGGGCCAGGTGGGCACGGGCGACCGCAGCGAGAAGATCCGCACGTACAACTTCCCGCAGGACCGGCTCACCGACCACCGCATCGGCCTCACCGTGCACAACCTGCCGGCCATCATGGTGGGCAACGTGGACGACGTCATCACCGCCTGCCGCACGCACTACCAGGCGGAGGCCCTCAAGGCGCAGACGGGCAGCGGGCGCCCCTCCGGCGAAGCATGAGCGACGTCTGGACCATCCGCAGGGTCCTCACCTGGACGACGCAGCACTTCGAGAAGCGTCAGGTGGACGCTCCCCGGCTCACGACTGAAATCCTGCTGGCGCACGTGCTCAAGACGGGCCGCGTGCGCCTGTACGTGGACCTGGACCGGCCCCTGGCGAAGGAGGAGCTCACCGCGTTCCGAGCGCTCATCGAGCGCCGCCTCGCGGGCGAGCCCACCAACTACCTGACGGGCACGAAGGAGTTCTACAACCGGCCCTTCAAGGTGGATGCGCGCGTGCTCATCCCCCGGCCGGAGACGGAGCTGCTGGTGGAGGCCCTCCTCCACGTGGTGCCCAAGGACGCGCCCTCCAAGGTGCTGGACGTGTGCACGGGCTCCGGCTGCATCGCCATCAGCGTGGCGGCCGAGCGCCCCCAGGCCACCGTGTTCGCCACCGACCTGTCCCCGGACGCGTGCGCGCTGGCGAAGGAGAACGCCCAGGCGCTGGGCGTGGCGGACCGCGTTTCGGTGCTGGAGGGCGACCTGTTCGGCCCCCTGCCCCCGGACGCGAGATTCCAGGTGGTGGTGTCGAACCCGCCGTACATCGACTCGGGCGACATCGCCGGCCTGTCGGCGGAGGTGCGCCGCGAGCCCCGGCTGGCGCTGGATGGCGGACCGGATGGCCTCACGGCGTTGCGGCGGGTCATCCAGGGGGCCCGGAAGGTGCTGGAGCCTGGCGGACTGCTTGCATTGGAGATGGGAGAGACCCAGGGAAGCGCCGTCCTGGAGCTCCTGCGGGCCGCGGGGTACGCGGACGCGCGTGTGGAGAAGGACCTGGAACGGCGTGAACGCATGGCGTTCGGGACACAGCCCGCGGCCTGACGGCCACAGGGCCGAGGCTGGGAAGAGGCACGGGAAGACATGGACAAGATCGTTCTGAAGGGTGGCACCCCGCTGCACGGTGAGGTGGAGGTGTCCGGCGCGAAGAACGCGGCGCTGCCCATCCTCGCCTCCGCGCTCCTGGCGGAGGGCACCACCACCTTCCGCAACGTGCCGGACCTGGCGGATGTGAAGACGATGCTGGCGGTGCTGCGCACGATGGGGTGCGAGGCCGAGCGGCTGACGGGCAAGAAGGCCGACACGTGTGAAATCAGCATCACCGGGGACATCACCCCGGAGGCGCCCTACGACCTGGTGAAGACGATGCGCGCCAGCATCCTGGTGCTGGGGCCGCTCGTCGCGCGCTTCGGCCGGGCGCGCGTGTCCATGCCGGGAGGGTGCGCCATTGGCGCGCGGCCCATCGATCAGCACCTGAAGGGCCTGAAGGCCCTGGGCGCCGAAATCCACCTGACCGAAGGGTACGTGGAGGCCCGGGCCAAGCAGCTCAAGGGCGGCATGGTCAACTTCGACGTCATCACCGTCACCGGCACGGAGAACGTGATGATGGCGGCGGTGCTCGCGAAGGGCCGCACGGTGATGGAGAACTGCGCGCGCGAGCCGGAGGTGGAGGAGCTGGCGCGCGTCCTCAACAAGATGGGCGCGAAGGTGGAGGGTGCGGGCTCGTCCGTCATCACCATCGAGGGCGTGGAGTCCCTGAACCCCGTGGACCACGCCATCCTGCCGGACCGCATCGAGGCGGGCACGCTGCTGGTCGCGGCGGCCATCAGCGGGGGCAACGTGCTGGTGAAGCACGCCCGGCCGGAGCACCTGGACGCGGTCATCGACAAGCTGCGCGAGTCGGGCTGCACGATCACGGCGGAAGGTGGCGGCCTGCGTTGCAAGGCGCCCAAGTCACTCAAGTCGGTGAACATCACCACCACGGAGCACCCGGGCTTCCCCACCGACATGCAGGCGCAGTTGATGGCGCTGATGACGGTGAGCCACGGCACGTCGGTCATCTCCGAGAACATCTTCGAGAACCGCTTCATGCACGTGCCGGAGCTGCACCGGCTGGGTGCCGACATCACCATCCAAGGGCACACCGCGGTGGTGAAGGGCGTGAAGGGCCTGAGCGGGGCCCAGGTGATGGCCACCGACCTGCGGGCCAGCGCGTCGCTCATCCTGGCGGGCCTCCGGGCGGAGGGGCAGACCGAGGTGAGCCGCGTCTACCACCTGGACCGGGGGTACGAGCGCCTGGAGCGGAAGCTGCGCGGCCTGGGGGCGGACATCCGGCGGGTGAAGGAGCGGGCCTGAGCCCTGGGGGCTGGTTGAACGCCCGTTGCCAACAGAAGCAGCCGCATGGGTTGCATCCGAATTTTTGGGCGACCTATCATTCTCCATTCACCGGGGAGCACCGCTCCCCTTTCAGGAGAATGAGCCGCCCCATGGATTGCCCCGGTGGTTGCGACGTCGAAATGACTGATCTCGAGGGAGATCACGAGACGTTGCGGGAATGTAAAGAATGCGGCGGACTGTGGATCAACGTCGCGGACCTCAACCGGATCCTCCTGCACAACAACCTGCTCGGGCTCGAAGGCCAGGGCGGCAAGGTGGACGCGGAGGCCCTGACCGGTAACTGCCCCGACTGCAAGGTCGACCTGGTTCGGGTCGACGGCGGCGACCGGCAGCACCCCCTGCACTTCGACTCCTGCGAGTCGTGCGGCGGCATCTTCCTGGAGTCGGAGTTCGCGGACGCGGCCGACGCCAAGCAGGCGGAAGCGAAGATCATCACCTTCTTCCGCAACTTCGACGCGAAGCGGAAGACCCGGGCCGCCATCTAGCCGGCCGACGCCCGGGCCCTGTCCCGGGTGTCGTCAGGGATGGCTGCGGAAGTCGCTCCCCCACTCAGCGGGGAGCGCACCGTCCAGCGACAGCGAGGCGGACGCCTTCGGCCCCTCGCTGGCCGGGCTCCGTTCGAAGGCCACCGGCACCCTGCCCTTCTTGGGGATGTCCAGCGTCACGCGGCCGCCGGACACCGTGTAGGTGCCGGTGACGACCGTGGTGGGCTCGGGCGTCTCCAGGGGCTCCAGCGAGAAGCGCCAGGTGCCATCCACGAAGAAGGACAGGAAGCGCTCCGGGGCGCCGTCATGGCCGCCGAACCACGTGCCCAACAGCGGCGCCACGCGGGCTTCGTACTTGAAGCGGGTGGCGAGCGCGGGCGCGTTGAGGGGCTTGCCGCCCGAATAGAGGACCAGGTCGGTGATGCACACCGGGGCGCCCTCCTTCGTGCCGGGGAAGCGGTCCGCCACCTCCAGGATGAAGCGCGCGCCGGACAGGGGCTGCGTCAGGGGCACCGCCTGTAGGCCGCGCTTGTCCTGCACGGTGACGCTGCGCGAGGCCTCCACGCTGGTGAGGGTGAACTTGCGCACCCGGCCGTTGGCCTTGAAGGCGTCGCGGGAGGTGCCGTCGCCCGTGTAGACGCGCACCTCGTCCAGGGTGACGGGCTCCTTGAAGCCGATGATGACGTGGGCGGGCTTCTCCCCTTCGGCGCACCACGCGGTGGTGTCCCGGCCATCCAGCAGGTTCAGGGGCGAGTAGTGCTCCGGACGCGCGTCCTTCTCCACGTAGGCCTCCGCCTGGGCGTACCCGGGCGCGGCCGGCGCGGCGGCGAGGACGGAGGGAGCGGCGAGCAGCAGGGAGGCCACGGACAGGCTTCGCATGGGGCGCATCTTGGATCGTCCCTGGCCCGGGGCTCCAGTCCAGGTGCGCACCTTCCGCCGTCACCGGACACCGAAACCTCCGCGATTCCACCGGAGGCCCCTCCAGGGGCCTGGATGAAAGCGCCCCGGCGCGGGTTGGGGGTGCTTGACACCCGGACACCCCCGGGCCGACAAGGCGAAGCGACCGAGGAGGAAGACGTGAATCGACGTTGGGGCTGGGTCTGTGTGCTGGGGCTGGGTCTGGGGGTGGCCGCCTGCAAGAAGGACGTTCCGCAGGAAGTGGACGCGGGCGTGGTGGAGACGGGCCCGGCGGCGCTCACGGAGCAGGAGCCCAACGAGCGTCCCGACCAGGCGCTGGCCGTCACGCGCGACAGCGTGGTGACGGGGGGGCTGGCGGCGGAGCCCAACAAGCTGGACGAGGACTGGTACCGGCTTGCGCCGGGCGCGCCGCGCATCGCGGACGTGACGGTGTCCGGCCTGCCGGGCGGGGACATCAAGCTGGATGTCTACGACCAGGACCGCAACCGGCTGGTGGGCGTCAACAGCGACGGCGAGGGCAAGGGCGAGCGGATTCCCAACCTCTTCGTGGAGAAGGAGCGCTGGGTGGTGGTGTCGCCCGCGCGCAAGGGGATGGGCGGGGCCTACACGCTGGAGGTGAAGTACCGCGCGCCCAACGACGGCGAGGAGCGCGAGCCCAACGATCGGGCCGTGGACGCCGCGGCCCTGCCGCTGGGGCAGACGGTGACGGCGTTCCTGGGGCACTCGGGGGACGAGGACTGGTACCGGGTGGAGCTGCCCGACACCGGCACGCCGGGCGGTGAGGTTCCCGCTCAGGCTCCGGGAACGCCCGCTCCGGGGGCACCGGCCCCCACGGGCGCGGCGGCGCCGCCTCCGTCCGTGCCGGACGAGACGCCGGTCATCGATGACAGCACGGCGCCCTCCCCTTCCCCGGAAGGCACCTTCGCGGGCGGAGAGCCTCCGGCGAATCCGCCCACACCGGCTGGGGAGATCGCCGGTGAGGCGGCGGCTTCGGCGGTGGTGGACGCGGGCGTCGCGCTGCCGCCCGAGGTGCCGTCGGTCGCGCTGAAGATCGAGCTGTCCGCCGTGGAGGGCGTGCGTCCGGAGATCTCCGTGCTGTCCGCCGCGGAGGCTCCGCTGTTCACGCTGCAAGGCAAGGAGGGCGAACCGCTGGCGCTGCGCAACATCGGCGTGCGCGCGACGGACCGGGTCGTCTACCTGGTGGTGAAGGGCGGCTGGGTGGGCACGGGCAAGGCGCAGCGGCGCACGTTCAACGCGCAGGTGCCCTACACGGTGACCGTGTCGCAGGAAGAGGCCGGGGCGCACGCGGAGCTGGAGCCCAACGACGAGCTGCTCAAGGCGACGCCGCTGACGAGCGCGGGCTACCGCGAGGGCTTCCTGTCGCCCAAGTCGGACGTGGACCACTACGTGCTGACGACGCGCGAGCCGGTGCTGGCCAAGGTGGAGCTGACGGGCGTGGACCGCCTGGACCTCACGCTGTCCATGGTGGAGCCGCCGCAGGGGGACGGGCAGAAGGAGACGGTGCTGCTCAAGGCGAACGACGGCGCGCTCAAGGAGCCGGAGCGGCTGAACAACGTCGCGTGCAACGGCACCTGCTACTTCCGGGTGGAGGGATCCTTCCGCAAGGTGGACGGCAAGTTCGTGAAGGACTTCGAGAACGCGGAGCAGCCCTACCGCATCACCGTCACGACGGTGCCGGACAACGGCAGCGAGGAGCGAGAGCCGAACAACACCGCCGAGCGCGCGCAGGACCTGGCGATGGGCAAGGCGGTGCGCGGCACGGTGTACCCGGCGAAGGACGTGGACTACTTCCGGGTGGACCTGTCCGACCGGCCGGTGCGCACGTCCCTCACCGCCACGCTGCTGGGCATCCTCAAGGTGGACGTGGGGCTGTACCTGCACCGCGTGCAGCCGGATGGGAAGCTGACCCTCGTGCAGACGTCCGACCGGGCCAAGGGCGACCAGCCGGAGACCATCCGCTACAGCGCCGAACCGGGCGTCTACCTCTTCGAGGTGCGCGACGCGCGCAACCGCGAGGCCAACTTCCAGGACTCGTACCAGCTGACGGTTGAAGAGGGGGAGTAGCGACCCCTTGCTGCCGCTCGACTCATTGCGGTGGCATGCGTTGGAGCAGGCCTTCGGGCCTGCATCCAACGTCCCAGGCCTTCTCCGTCGGCTGCGAACGCATCCTTCGGTCCAGGCCGAGTGGCGAGGCGAACTCTGGGAGGCCCTCTGGCACCAGGGAACGACCTATGCGGCCTCGTACGCCTCGGTGCCACATCTCGTGGACATCGCCCGGGCGTTTCCGGGGCCGGTGTCCCGTCGTGAGTGCGTGCTTTTCGTTGGCACCGTCGCCATCCAGACACGACCCGAGGCGGTGCCAGCCGACCTGAGGGCGCCATACCTGAAGGCCCTTTCGGACGGACGGGAGCTGGCGCTGGAGGAGTTCGCGAACACCTCGCACGACCCGACCACGCACCTCTACCTGCTGATGGCCCTGGCGGGGCTGTCCGGGTGGAGGACCCTCGGGCAACAGCTTGAACAACTTGCTGCCGGAGAACTCATCACGCGATGTCCGAGCTGTGATGCGTCGCTGTGCCTTCATGCCGAGGCCTCGGGATTGAGTGTCTCGATGGAGGACGTCGCCCCCGGGTCCAATGCACATCCCCTTCCCGTGACACCCGCCCCAGCCTTTCCCGGGGAAGCCGGGAGCCCGCTCGGAGCGCTGCATGCGCGGAGTCTCCGTGACGGGCAGGACCGGACCGCCGCATGGCTGCGAAGTCTGGGAGGAACCGCTCCATGCCCCGCGTGCGGAGAGACGTTCCGACTTGGGGAAGCACTCGACAGGCCCTGATTCTTCCCGTTGACAAGGCAGGGCCTCGCCCCTACTTTGGGCCTCGCTTCGCCTGCGGTGGTAGCTCAGTTGGTAGAGCACGAGCTTCCCAAGCTCGGGGTCGAGGGTTCGAATCCCTTCCGCCGCTCACTCGTAAAGGCCGGTAGTTCTTGAGGAAACTCAGGACTACCGGCCTTCGTGTTTTCGGGCCTCGGGCCACCTTTCAGCGTCGAACAACTCGCGAAAAGCCAGGATCCGACCTGACATGGGCTCCCGCTGCGCTCCCCGCAGCCCCCTCCAGAATCCGGGAGCACCCCATGGTCCACACCGCTGCTTTTCCTCGTCGCATCACCCTCTGGGCAGGCCTCGCCCTGGTGCTGGTTGCCACGCTCACGGGCTGTGCTCCGCCAGAGCCCGAAGCCTTGTTACCAGGGGAACCCGAGGCGGCCCTGGAGTCACAATCCCAGGCGCTGTCCTATCCCAACGGGAGCAGCCGTACGGTGGTGTCCCGGCGCGTCGTCTACAAGGACGCGTCCGGCGCCTACCAGCCAGCACCGGGCTTCGAACAGTTCCGCGCGGCCGGCGCCTCCGACAGCACGCTCCACGCCATCCGCATCGCCCAGGTGGAGGCCCCGAGCGTTCGCGAAGCCATCGTCTTCATGACCGCCGGGCAGAAGATCTCCAGCAGCGGCCACTCCAGCGGCGTGACGGGCCAGTCCTCCAACTGGGACGCGTCCTGTGACGGCGTCTCCTGCCCCAACGTGCTCCTGGATGGCCGCTCCCTGGCCATGAAGCTCAATGCCCTGGGCTGGTTTCCTCCGGGCAAGACGCACCTGTCCGTGGTCAACGACAACAACTTCGACCACCTGTTCGACAGCGACACGAAGCAGCGGATCGTCAACGGGTTCATCTACTGGCTCCAGGCCCAGGTCCGCCCCGAGACGCGGTCCATCTACCTGGCGGGCAGCTCCCGCGGTGGGTGTCTGGTGATGCGCATCGCCCAGGCGCTCCGCGCCAACACGGCGCTGGATGGCATCACCGTCTACGTGTCGTCGTTGGATGGCGTGTGCAGGAACAGCCAGGGCGAGCTGGGCACGTTGGACACCAAGATCAACAACCCCGTGCGACCCTGGGGCACGTTCTACGGCGCCTGGGCCACCCCCCTGCCCGCCCAGTTCCCCCGCCGCGAGCGGCTGCACCTGTATCAGGTGGTGGGAGGCCAGGAGGTCGCGCCGGCCACCGGCATCCGCGCCTTCTCCGGGTACGCGGGCACCTCGCCTCCGTCCACGGGCACGAACCTGGACTGGGGTTGGTACAAGCAGACCTGGGTGAAGTGGCAGCACAAGGAGATCGGCAACCCGTACACCGACCCGAGCACGTCGGAGCAGCCGCTCGCCGTCTCGGAGACGATTGACGCGCAGCTCACCTGGCTGGACGGCCTGCTGTAGGCGGGCCCCCGTCCGGAAGCGGGCGCCATGCCCAGGCGCGCGCCGTGCTAGCTTGCCGCCCCCTTCCATGCGGCTTCACACCTCCCGACCCCATGATCCGGACGTCCCCTCCGCGCCCGTTCGCGCCTCGCCGCCGGACGTCGTCCAACAGGCGGCGTCGCGTCGGGACACGGTGCTGCGCATCAGCGTCGTGCTCTGGGTGGGGGTGCTGTACGCGGCCTTCCAGCCGGGGCTGATGTCGGTCGACACCATCGACCAGTACGCGCAGGGACTCAGCGGCACCTTCGATGACGTCCACCCTCCCCTGGGCTCGTGGCTCCTGGGCCTCAGCGGAAGGCTGGTGGGCTCACCGTGGCTGGTCCTCGTGGGCCAGCTCCTGCTGATGGCCGGGAGCATGGCGCTCCTGGTGCGGACCCCGGATGCACGCAAGGGGCGCTGGGGCGTGCTCGTCCTCTGGGCCTTCCTGGCCATGCCGACCGTCTGGGCGCTCGCGGTCACCCTCTGGAAGGACGTGATGACCGCAGCGGTGCTGCTCGGCGCGGTGGCCGCGCTCAAGTACCGCCGTCCGTTCTGGGCGCTGGCGCTGATGATGGCGGGCGCGGCGCTGCGTCACAACGCGCTCATCGCGACCCTGCCCCTGGCGATTCCCGTGGTGGCGCAGCTGTCGCGCCCGACGTGGCGCTGGCCGCTGCGGGCCCTGGTGCTCACGGGCCTCATGGTCGGCCTTGCCCTCTCGCCGTCCCTGGTCAACCGCGCGCTGGGCGCCCACAAGGCCTGGGCCGCGGGCCAGCTCTTCCTCTTCGACCTCGCGGGCATCTACGCGGCGCACCCCGAGCTGTTCCCAGGCTCCACCCTGGAGCAGGACACCTCCGCCGTGGAGCTGGCGCGCAGCTACTCGCCCTTCCACGTCGGGTTCGTCCTGGCGGGCGCGCCGGATGCGCGGCCCATCCGCCTGGGCTCCCTGCCCGAGCGGCGCGACGCACTGGTGAGCGAGTGGGCCCGCGTCGTCAGGCAGCAGCCCGCCGCGTACGCGCACCACCGCTGGGAGACCTTCCGGCGCCTCATCGGGGCCACCGACAGTCCGGTGTTCTTTCCCTTCCAGGCCCGCATCGAGCCAAACCCCTGGGCGCTGCACCTTCCGGATCAGGGCTGGCTGAACCAGGCGCTGCGGGCCACCGCGGACCGCGTGGGCAACTCCGTGCTGTTCCGGGGCTGGGCCTGGCTGGGGGCGCTCACCCTGCTGGCCGTGCTTTCGCTCCGCGACGTGCGACGCAGGTCGCTCGCCTTGTTCACCGCGCTGTCCGGGCTGGGCTACGGGCTGAGCTATCTGGTCATCAGCATTGGCTGCGACTTCCGCTTCCTCTACTGGTCCGTCATCGCCACCTTCGCCGCGCTCGCCTTGTGGGTGACCGAGGAAGCGCCCTCCGCCGGAGCGCCGCCCGGCCCGGATTCCCCCTAGACACGGATCCCCGTGCAGGCAGCCAGTCCGGCCCGCGAAGAGGCATGCGCCTCCCGAAGCCGTCGGCTAGCATGCCCGCCTTTGCCCACAATGTTGCCTCAAGCCCCGCTCCCCGATGCTCCGGACGTCCGTCGTTCCGACGCTCCCGACGTCCCGCTCGCCGATGATCCGAACGTCCCGCTCGCCGTCGACCTGGACGGGACGCTGGTGCGCACGGACACCCTCCACGAAAACCTGCTGGTGCTCTTCAAGCGGGCGCCCTGGCTGCTGCTGCTCGCGCCCCTGTGGGTGCTCAAGGGCAAGGCCTTCTTCAAGGCCGAGGTGGCGCGCAGGGCCGCGCTGGATGCGTCCCACCTGCCGTACCACGAGCCGCTGCTCGCCTTCCTCCGGGAGGAGAAGTCGCGCGGCCGTCGCCTGGTGCTGGCCACGGCGGCGGACCGGCGCATCGCCGACGCGGTGGCCGCGCACCTGGGACTCTTCGACGACGTGTACGCGAGCGATGGCCAGGTGAACCTGTCGGGCGCGCGCAAGCTGGCGCGGCTGAAGGAGGCGCTGGGCACCTTCGACTACGCGGGCAATGACGCCGTGGACGTGCCCCTGTGGCGCGAGTGCCGTCAGGTGGTGGTGGTGCACGCCCCGCCCGCGGTGCTGCGCCAGGTGCAGGGGCTGGGCCGCCCGGTGCACCGCGTCTTCGAGGCCCCGCGCCAGGGCCTGCGCCCCTGGGTGAAGGCGCTGCGCGTGCACCAGTGGGCGAAGAACGCGCTCGTCTTCGTGCCGCTCCTGGCCGCGCACAAGGCGGCGGACGCGGCCATGCTGGCGCAGGCGCTGCTGGCCTTCGGGGCCTTCAGCCTGTGCGCCTCCAGCGTGTACGTGCTCAACGATCTGCTGGACCTGGAGTCGGACCGGCGACACCCCACCAAGTCGAAGCGGCCCTTCGCGTCGGGCGCCCTGTCGGTGAGCCGCGGGGCCGTGCTGGCGCCGCTGCTCCTGGGCGCGGGCGCGGCGGTGGCGCTGGCCTTCCTGCCCCTCGCGTTCGCGGCGCTGCTGGGCGTGTACTACGCGCTGACGCTGGCGTACTCGCTGCGACTCAAGCAGGTGATGATGCTGGACGTGCTGGTGCTGGCGGGGCTGTACACCGTGCGCATCTTCGGCGGCGCGCTGGCGGTGGCCGTGCCCACGTCGAGCTGGCTGATGATGTTCAGCATGTTCCTCTTCCTCTCGCTGGCGCTGGTGAAGCGGCTGAGCGAGGTGCGACGGCTGCGGTTGTCCAACGAGACCTCCGCTCACGGACGCGGCTACCTGGCGCAGGACTACGAGCAGCTCGCGAGCCTGGGCGCCGCGGCCGGGCAGGTGTCCGTGCTGGTGCTCGCCCTCTACATCACCAGCCGGGACGTCACCGCGCTCTACGCCCACCCGGAGCGGCTGTGGCTGCTGTGCCCGGTGATGCTGTACTGGGTGGGCCGGGTCTGGGTGCTGGCGCACCGGGGACTCGTGAACGAGGACCCGCTCGTGTTCGCGCTGCGCGACCGGGTGAGCTACGCGGTGGGGCTCGTCGCCGCGCTGGTGCTGTGGACCGCCACATGAGAAGGCCCGCACGATGAAGGCACCGGAGTCCTGGGGACGCTTCCCCCGAGTCGAGCAACGGACCCACCCGCTGGTGTGGCGCACGGACGCGCTGCCCGCGCTCCCGGGCACCCTGCTGCCGTACGGCCTGGGGCGCAGCTACGGCGACTCGTGCCTCAACGCGGACGGCACGCTGCTGCTCACCGGGGGGCTGGACCGGCTCATCGACTTCAATCCGTCCACGGGCGTGGTGCGCTGCGAGGCGGGCGTGTCGCTGGACACGCTGCTGCGGCTGGCGGCGCCTCGGGGCTGGTTCCTCCCGGTGACGCCGGGCACCAAGTACGTGACGGTGGGCGGCGCCATCGCCAACGACGTGCACGGCAAGAACCACCACCGGGGCGGCACCTTCGGACGGTACGTGCGCAGGTTCGAACTGGTGCGCTCGGACGGCAGCAGCCGCGTGTGCGCGCCGGACGAACACCCGGACTGGTACGGCGCGACGATTGGCGGGCTGGGACTCACCGGGCTCATCACCTGGGCGGAGGTGCAGTTCAAGCCCATCAGCAACCCATACATCCTCCAGGAGACGATCCCCTTCGAGAACCTGGACGCCTTCCTGGAGGTGGCCCGCGCCTCGGAGGCGGACCACGAGTTCACCATGGCGTGGGTGGACTGCCTGGCGCGCGGGCGGAAGCTGGGACGCGGGCTGCTCTACCGGGGCAACTTCGCGCCGCCGCAGTTCGACGGACTGCCGCTGGCGAAGAGCCACCTGTCGCACGGCGCGGGGCTCGCGGTGCCCATGGACATGCCGGCTTTCTGCCTCAACCGACTGTCGGTGTCGGCGTTCAACTGGCTCTACTACCACCGCCAGTCGGGCAAGCCGAAGCAGCGGCTGACGCACTACGACCCGTTCTTCTACCCGCTGGACGCCATCCATGGCTGGAACCGCATCTACGGCGGGCGCGGCTTCCTCCAGTTCCAATGCGTGGTGCCCTACGCCACCGCGCGCGAAGCGCTGACGGAAATCCTGGAGCGCAGCGCGCGCGGCGGACTGCCCAGCTTCCTGTCCGTGCTCAAGACGTTCGGCGACCTTCCCTCGCCCGGATGGATGTCCTTCCCGCGCCAGGGCGTGACGCTGGCCATGGACTTCGCCAACCGCGGTGAGAAGACGTGGCGACTGGTGGAGGCGTTGGATCGGGTGACGCGTCAGGCGGGCGGCGCGGTGTACCCGGCGAAGGACGCGCGCATGAGCCCGGAGAGCTTCGCGGCGTACTTCCCCGAGCGCGAGCGGTTCGCGCGCCACGTCGACCCCGCCTTCTCCTCTTCGTTCTGGCGCCGGGTGAATCCGGCCTCATCCCTGCCCCAGCCCTCGCTGGAGGGGCACACCGGCGACGCCGCGCAGCCCCTGCCCCGGCTCGCCCTTCGCTGAACAGGTACACGCTCTCCCATGAAGAAAGTCATTGTCCTCGGCGCCACGAGCGCCATTGCCCAGGCCACGGTGCGGCTGCTCGCCGCGCGCGGGGCGTCGCTGTACCTGGTAGGCCGCAACGCACGGAGCCTGGAGGCGGTGGCGCAGGACGCGGCCACGCGCGGCGCGGCGAAGGTGGAGTCGCGGGCGCTGGACCTGAACGACTGCGCCGAACATGAGGCGCTGGTGGAGCAGGCCACACATGCGCTGGGCGGGCTGGACGGCGCGGTGCTGGCGCATGGCGTGCTGGGCGACCAGGAGGAGAGCCAACGCTCGTGGGCGGCGGCGGAGGTGGTGCTGCGCACGAACTTCCTCTCCGCCGCGTCGCTCCTGACGGCGCTGGCCAACGCCTTCGAGGCGCGCAAGGCCGGCACGCTGGTGGTCATCTCATCCGTGGCGGGAGACCGCGGCCGGCAGAGCAACTACGTGTACGGCGCGTCCAAGGGCGCGCTGACCGTGTTCCTCCAGGGCCTGCGCAACCGGCTGGCGAAGTCCGGCGTGGCGGTGGTGACGGTGAAGCCCGGCTTCGTGGACACACCGATGACGGCGCACGTGCCGAAGAACAAGCTCTTCGCCTCGCCGGAGCAGGTGGCGCGTGGCCTGCTGAAGGCCGCGGACGGGCGCAAGAACGAGGTCTACGTGCCCGGCTTCTGGGCGCTCATCATGCTCATCATCCGCAGCATCCCGGAGCCGGTGTTCAAGCGCATGAAGCTGTAGTGGGGTCCTCTCACGGGAATAGGGATGGGACGACCGCCTATGTTTCAAATACGGGCAGCGGGCGGTTTCACGAAATCAACGTGATCGACCTGGTGGCGGGAAAGGCACTCGACTCCATCGACACGGGCGCGATGCTCGGTCCGCATGGGCTCGCCTATGTCGATGGGAAGCTCTGGTTTACGGCTGAAGGTGCCAAGTCCATCGGTCGGTATGATCCCAAGGAACGAAAGATCGATTGGATCATGGGCGTCGGCCAGAACCGAACCCACATGATCTCCGTTGCCGCCGTTCAGAAGACCGTCTTCGCGACCAACGTGGATTCAGGCACCGTGAGTGTGTTTGAAAACCTGCTCCTGCCGCCGCCCATCCCTCCGATAGGCGCCCCACTTCCTGGTGCGAAACCCCAGATGGGCTGGCTTCAAACCAGCATCCCCGCAGGCAAGGGAAGCGAAGGCTTCGATGTCTCGCCGAACGGACGCGAGCTTTGGACCGCTTGAAGAAGTTGGAGATCGGTGGCCGGCTCAATATCGGCGAACGGCCTGACGGGATGGATTGGGCGATACATTGGAAAGAGGGGCTGCGGTAGCTTCGGCCGTCCCTGACCAGGTTCACGCCTGCGGTACTTCCTCCAGCTTCCCCTGGGGGTCCACCGACGCCATCAGCCAGATGGCGAAGCCGCCCAGCGCCAGAGCGCAGCCCACCCATCCCGTGGACGGCCAGCCCAGTCCGGCCGCCACGGCCATGCCTCCGAGCCACGGCCCCACCGCGTTGGCGACGTTGAAGGCGCTGTGGTTCAGCGCGGCGGCCAGCGTCTGCGCTTCACCCGCCACGTCCATCAGCCGCGTCTGCAACACCGAGCTGAGCCCACCTCCGCAGCCCACCAGGAAGATCACGGGCGTGATGGACCACAGGTGCGCGGTCGCCATCGGGTACAGCGCGAGCGAGGCCGCGCTCCACAGCAGCAGGCCGCCCGCCGCGCGCATCTGGAAGCGATCCGCGGCCCAGCCCCCGAACAGGTTGCCCACGGTGAGCCCCACGCCAAAGACACCCAGCACCGCCGGAATGACCTCCGCGCTGACGCCCGTGACGGCAAGCAGCGTGGAGGCCAGATAGGCGTAGACCGCGAACATGCCTCCGAAGCCAACGGCCCCGATGCCCAGCGTGAGCCACACCTGACGACGCTTGAGGGCGCCCAGCTCGCGCAGGGGGCTGGCTTCCGGATGGGGCGGATCCTTCGGCGCCAGGGCGAAGACCAGGACCATGGTCAGCACCGCCAGCACCGCGACCGTGGCGAAGGTCCAACGCCAGCCGAGCAACAGGCTCAGCGTGTTGGCGAACGGCACCCCCATCACCGTGGCGATGGTCAGTCCCAGCAGCACACGTGAGACGGCCTGGCTGCGACGCGCTCGCGGCACCACGGAGGCCGCGACCAGCGCCGCGACCCCGAAGTAGGCGCCGTGCGGCACCCCGCTCAGGAAGCGGAAGGCGAGCATCCAGCCGTAGGTCGGCGCCAGCGCGCTGAGCCCGTTGGCGACGGCGAACAGGGCCATCAAGGCAATCAGCAGGATGCGACGGGACATCCGCGCGCCCAGCACCGCCAGCACCGGCGCTCCGATGACCACGCCCAGGGCATAGGCGCTGATGACATGTCCGGCGGTCGGCTCGTCGATGTGAAGCCCCGCCGCGAAGGCGGGCAGGATGCTCATGGACGCGAACTCGGTCGTCCCAATGGCGAAGCCGCCCATCGCCAGCGCGAACAGGGTGAGGCCCGCATGCGGGGCACGCGCCGTCTCGGGGAGTGCTGCGTCATCAATGCGAATGTCGTGTCCAGCCACGCGGTCTCTTTCGACGGGTTGTGTTGTCGCCAGCGGAGGACCCTATCCCGGTCGCTCCTTGAGCCCAGGAGCAAAGCGGCGGCCGGGCGACCTTGCGCTGAAGCGCGCAGCCCCTTCCGGGCTCAAAGATGGAAGAGGGGATCGGCGCGGGCCACGGACGCGGCGAGGACGCAGAGGAGGAGCAGGGGGCGGAGGGACATGCCGCCCCCGGTAGCAACCGCCATACCCAGGCCGCGTCCTCCGGGAGCGCTACCGCTCCCGTGCGCAGCGGGCTGCACGGTGTGCACCGGCTGGCACGCGGACACGTCCTGCTGGCGGCGCTGAAATCGCCGAAGGCCCTGCGTTGCCCTCCGAGGACTCCGCCTCGAAGCAAGAGATTCCACGGCCCACGCGTCAAGACATCGAGCCCGGGTGAAAACGAACACCTTCGAATGCGCTCTGTCCGGTTCGTGTCCGTCCGCGTGGCGGTGTATTACGACGCACTCAATCCGCCGCGTGCGGGCCAGAGTGAATGGCCCACGCGGTTCGAGAGGCGGCACCATGGCTCTGCTGGAGGTCAACTACACGTGGTTCGGTCCCCCGACTTTCGACGCGAGGGACTCCGGCGGACCCAAAGCCCTGATGAAGGCTCGCAGTGATGCTCAGGCCTCAGGCTACGTCATCAACTTCTGGTGTCTCGACGCGCATGTCTGGGCCTACCGCAACTACTTCAAGGGCTCGAACTTCAGCGTCCACAATCGCGAGAAGCTCGAGGTGCGGGGCATCGAGACGTTCCTGAACAAGAACGTCGGCGTGCGCCGCGGCAGCCGGAGTGGCCTGGTGCAATCAGGCATCAACTGGGTGTGGTCCAGCTTCAGTTGGGACATCGACCTGGTGGTCAAACACATCATCGAGACGTCCATCGGAGCGTCCGCGACTTCCGCCACGCGGATCCGTGAGATCGTCAATGCCAAGAACGTCTGGTCGCTGTACACGATGTACAAGGTGGGTGGGTACGCGATGGACACGGGCGTCGGGCCCGGCGTCGGCGGCGCGGTGAGCCTGCGCGATTACACGACCTTCAAGGTTCCCGCGGCGGGCCCGGGCCGCATCGAGGATGCGGTGGCCATCGCGCACGCGAACGCTCCTCACAAGTATCTCAGCGACCGCTGCTCGGCCATGACCGCGGGGGTGGCGGCCCACTTCGGCGTCAACCGTGACACGCCCGTCCCCCACGTGGATGTCTGGACCCTGTTCAGCCCGGCGGGACATGCCAAGGTGACCCGGGCGCTCGAGTGGTACATCCGGTTCTGGTACAGCCTGGAGGAGGTGAAGAAGAAGCCCGACTCCACGGAGGAGTACAAGGACCTGTGCCGCCACGGCATCATCTCCGCCGTGATGACCGCCATCACGCACGACGACAACGGGAGATGTCTCGATGGCGTCGACAGGAATTGCTTGTGGCCCGCCGAGCTCACCGGAGCCGACGCTGGCGTTCCGGAGCTCAAGACCCGGAAGACGTACTACGGCTCGCACCGCTGAGCCGCTCCTCGCCCCCTCCGGCATTCCCAATGTGCCGGGGGCGGGTTGGACGGGGCGAGGGTTCGCACCTTGACTGAACGGGCATTCAGTCGCACCGTGGGCCGGTGAAGCCCCGTCCCGTCGACAATCCGCCCAACCCGTGGGCGAGCACCGCGGTGGAGTACCTGGACGAAATCCCTCCGGCCCGGCTGGAGATCTACGAGGACCACAGCCGCTCGGTGGTGTCGAAGAACGACAGCCCCGACGTGTGCTTCACCTGGAGCGTCAACCCGTACCGGGGCTGCCTCCACGCCTGCGCCTACTGCTACGCGCGGCCCACGCACCAGTACCTGGACTTCGGCGCGGGCACCGACTTCGAGACGCGCCTCGTCGTCAAACCCCAGGCCCCGGAGCTGCTGCGCGAAACCTTCGAGCGCCCGTCCTGGAAGGGCGAAACCGTCGTCTTCAGCGGCGTCACCGACTGCTACCAGCCCCTGGAGGCTTCGCTGCGCCTCACCCGCCGGTGCCTGGAGGTCTGCGCCGAGTACCGCAACCCCGTGGGCATCATCACCAAGGGCGTGCTGATTGAACGCGACCTGGACGTGCTCCAGCGGCTCGCCGGTGAGGCCAGACTCACCGTGAGCATCAGCCTCCCCTTCCACAACGAGGAGCTGGCGCGCGCCATGGAGCCCCTCGTCGCAACCCCGAAGCGGCGGCTGGGCACCATCCGGAAGCTCTCGGAGGCCGGCATCGACGTGGCGGTGTCCGTGTCCCCCATCATCCCCGGGCTCAACGACGAGGACATCGCGCGGGTGCTCGCCTCCGCGCGCGAGGCCGGCGCCACGCGGGCGCACTACACGCTGCTGCGGCTGCCCGGGCCCGTGCAGCAGGTGTTCGAGGAGCGCCTGCGCGCGAAGCTGCCCCTGCGCGCGGACCGGGTGCTGCACCGCATCCGCGAGACGCGCGGCGGGCAGCTCACCGACAGCCGCTTCAAGCACCGCATGCGCGGCGAAGGCCTGTACGCGCAGGCCATCCACCAGCTCTTCGCGACGTCGGCGCGCAAGGTGGGCATGCGCGCCTCCTCCGTGACGGAAAACGCGCCGGACACCTTCCGGCGTCCGACGCGTCCATCCACCTCGCCCCAACTGTCGCTCTTCTAGGCGCGGGCTATTTCCGGATGATTTGCAGGATGGACAACAGGATGACCGCGCCCACGGTGGCCACCAGCAGCGAGTACAGGTTGAAACCCGTCACGCCAGCGCCTCCGAAGAAGCTGAACACCGCGCCCCCCAGCATCGAACCCACGATGCCAGCGACGATGTTGGCGAACATCCCCATCCGGGCATTGGTGCCCTTGATGATGCTGGCCAGCCATCCCGCGATACCACCCAACACCAGCCACGAGCAGATTGACATGCCGTCCTCCCGGTAACAGGGCCGAAGCCCTTACCAGACCTCACAACGGTTCGCAGCGGGCGCGACCATCTTCGTCCCCGCCTGACAGGAGAACGCCTGCTGGAACTGCGGCAGGTTCGTCACCGGTCCGTTGACGCGCAGGAACGCGGGCGAGTGTGAGTCCGTCATCGCCCGCTGCCTCGCCGCTTCATTACGAATCTTCGAGCACCACGATTGCGCGTGCGCGAGGAAGAACTGCTGCCCGGGCGTGAAGCGGTACGACGTCGCCTTCGCCGCCTGGTCCGGGTGCTTCGCCAGGTAGGCCTCCATCGCCGCGTACGCCAGCTTGAGGCCGCCCAGGTCCGCCACGTTCTCCCCCAGGGTGAGCTTTCCGTTCACCTTCACCTCGTCCACCGCCGTGTAGCCGTCGTACTGCTGGCGCACGCACGCCACGCGCTCGCGGAAGGCCTTGTCGGACGCCGGGGTCCACCACGTGCGCAGGTTGCCGTCCGCGTCGAACTGGCGACCCTCGTCGTCGAAGCCGTGGGTGATTTCGTGGCCCACCACCATGCCCATGGCGCCGAAGTTCACCGGCGCCGCCGCGTCCCGGTTGAAGAAGGGCGGCTGGAGGATGCCCGCGGGGAACACAATCTCGTTGGTGGCCGCGTTGTAGTAGGCGTTCACCGTGGGCGGCGACATGAACCACTCGGTGAGGTCCACCGGCTGCCCCACCTTGCGCAGCTGCCGTGCCTGTTCGAACGCGTCCGCCGCCAGGAAGCTGTCCAGGAACGAGTCGCGTTGAATCTCCAGGCCGGCGTAGCTGCGCCACTGGTCCGGGTAGCCAATCTTGTTGGTGATCTTCCGCACCTTGGTCAGGGCCTGCGCCCGGGTGTCCGCATCCATCCACGCGAGCGTGCCCAGGTTGCGTTCGAAGGACTGCTCAATCTGCTGGACCATGTCCAGGGTGGTGGCCTTGCCCTCCGCGCCGAAGGTGCTCGCGATGAAGGGCCGGGCGAGCGCGTGCGGCAGCGCGTCGTCGGTGGCCTCCACGCACTTCTTCCAGCGCGCCAGGTCCGCCTTCGCGCCGGTGAGCACCGTGGACTCGAAGCGGAAGAACTCGTCGCGCACCGCCTTGGGCAGCGCCGTCTGCACGTTCTTCACCAACTGGTACGACAGGTACGGGCCCATGTCGGAGGGCCGCTGCTGGCGCACCAGCGCGGACACCTCCGCGAAGTACTTCGGCTGCGTCACGTTGAGCGCTTCGCCCGCGGGCAGCCCCACCTGCGCGAAGTACGTGTCCCACTGGAACGCGGGCGCCAGCTTCTTCAGGCCCTGGCGCTCCAGCCGGTGGTAGACCTTCTCCGGCTCCCGCCGCTCCTCCTTGGGGAGCGCCGCGGACGCCAGCCGCGTCTCGATGGCGAGGATGCCCGTGGCCTTGCGGCTGGCCATGAAGGGCGCGTCGCCCAACAGCTCGAACACCTTCTGCACGTGCGCCTGGTAGGCGGCGCGGGCCTCGCGCATCTTCAAGTCGGGCTTCAGGTAGTAGTCCCGGTCCGGCATGCCCAGCTCGCCCGAGTCCACCACGGCGATGACCTGCGTGGAGTCCTTCTGGTCCTGATCCGACGTCACCCGGAAGATGGCGTTCACGTCGCGCGCGTGCAGCCACGCCACCGCCGACGCCACGTCCTGAGGGCTCTTGAGCGTGGTGAGCTTCTTCAGGTGCGTGCGCAGGGCGGGCAGCGACTTCTCCAACCGCGGCTCGTCCATGCACGCGCCGTAGTACGCGCCCAGCAGCTTGTCGTCCGGTGAGGCGTCGCCCTTGCCTTCCGCGGCGCGGGTGAGGATGTCGCGCAGCACGGCCTGGTTGCGCTCCGCCACGGTCTCGAAGCCCCGGCTCCAGCGCGCGCGCTCGGCGGGGATCTCCGTGGTCTTCAGCCAGCCGCCACAGGCGTAGGCGTAGAAGTCGTCACAGGGGTTCGCCGACGGGTCCATCACCTCGGCGTCCAGGCCGGGCGGCATCGGCCGCTCGCCCGGGGGGAGGGTGGAGGCAGCGGGCTCCGCGGGGGCGGTGCCAGGGGACGGCTCGGCGGAGACGGCCACGGGGGCCGGCGAGGAGGCCCGGGACGGCTCGGGGGTGGGCTCCGCCGTCTTGCAGGCGACGCCAAGGACACAGGAGGCAGCGAACAGGGCCAGACGCTTCACAACGTTCTCCAACGCGAACGGGGGGTGGGTTGTCTCGGCGCGCATCAACGCCCGACCTGCCAGGGCATTCCAGCGGCAACTGCACGCGAAAGGCCATGACGCCCCGCGCTGTCCACCATTGAAGCAATCGGCCCGCTCCGCGGAAACGACGACGCCCCGCGGACGGCCCTCCAGTGTGGGAGGGCCCTCGCGGGGCGTCAGGGCTGCGAGCAACGCGGAAGGTCAGTCCTTGCCGAGCATCCCGTCGCGGAGGCCGTCATCCACGGGGTCCTTGCCCAGCCACACGGAGAAGAGCGCGTCCGCGAAGTCCTTGCCCTCCACGTCGATGGACTTCTCCTTCGTGTGCACGTTGGTGCCCTTGCCCGGCACGTAGGTGAGGATCAGCTCCTCGCCTTCCTTGATCTCCGCGGGGATGGCGGCCTTGAAGGCGTCCAGGCGGGCCTGGAGCTTGGGCAGGTTCGCGCCGGCGTTCTTCTTGAAGCCGTTCTCGATGGCCTCGGTGATCTGCTCCTTCTTCAGGTCGCGCTTCATGAACATGCGCACGCGCTTGATCTCATCCGCGTTGAGCACCTGGGCGGCGTCCTTCGACGGCGTCTCCAGGTAGAGGCCCACGGTGTAGACCTTGAAGATGGCCTTCTTGCGCAGGCCAACGCCGTTGAGCTTGAGCTCCTTGCCGTCCACCGTCGCGGTGTCGGGATACTTCACCCCGGCGATCTCCTTGGCCATCACGGGCGCGGCGAGGGTCAGCGACAGCAGCACGGCGGTCAGCGTCTTCTTCATGGAATGCCTCCAGGTTGTCCTGCGCAATGTCGACGGCAGCCTACCCGTGCATCTTCACGAAGTGATCCATGAAGGACGTCAGTGTTTTGACGTCCTGCGGCGAAACCGCGTTGTATTGCGACACGCGGATGCCTCCCGCGGTGCGGTGCCCCTTGAGGCCCACCATCCCGGACTGCTTCGCCTGCGCGACGAAGGCCGCATCCAGCTCCTCGGTGGGCAGGTGGAACACGACGTTCATCACTGAACGGGACTCGCGCTCCACGGGGGCCCGGTAGAAACCCGGATTCCGGTCGATGGCGCCGTACAGCGCGTCCGCCTTCTCGCGGTTGCGCTTCTCCAGCGCGGGCAGGCCGCCCAGGCCCTTCACCCACGCGAGCACGTTGCGCACCAGGTAGATGGCCAGCGTGGGGGGCGTGTTGTAGAGCGAGTTGTTCTCCGCGTGGGTGCTGTAGCGGAAGTACTTGGGGATGTCCTTGCGGCCCTTCGCGATGAAGTCCTTCGCCGCGAGGATCAGCGTGACGCCGGAGGGCCCCAGGTTCTTCTGCGCGCCCGCGTAGATGAGCGCGAAGCGGCTCACGTCGGTGGGCTTCCACAGGAAGTCGGAGCTCATGTCCGCCACCAGCGGCACGCGGCCCACGTCCGGGAAGGTGTGCCACTGCGAGCCGAAGATGGTGTTGTTGCTCGTCAGGTGGACGTAGGCGGCCTGGGGGTCGAGCTGCAGCTCGGACTGCTTCGGGACGCGCTGGTAGCGCTTGTCGGCCTGCAAGGTGGTCGCCGCGACGCGGGGCGAGCCGTAGAACTTCGCCTCGTCCAGGGCCTTCTCGCTCCAGACGCCCGTCATCAGGTAGTCGGCGGAGGCGCCCGGCGTGAGGAAGTTCATCGGCACCTGGGCGAACTGCTGGGACGCGCCGCCGGTGAGGAACAGCACCTGGTGCGTGTCCGGGATGCCCAAGAGCTCCGTGAGCAGCGCGACCGCCTCGTCGTGGACGCCCTCGTAGTCCTTGCCCCGGTGGCTGTGCTCCATCACGGACATGCCGGTGCCGTGGAAGTCGAGCAGCTCGTCGCGGGCCTGCTCGAGGGCCGGCAGGGGCAGACCGGCGGGACCGGCGTTGAAGTTGATGACGCGCATGGCGGGGACCTCACGGTGGAAGACGACGTCCCCCATTCTTCCCCCCGACCGGCCCCTGGAGGCCAGCGCGAAGCGTCACGCCCGCCCGCCTCCTGTTGGAGGGCAACGTCCAACGTCCCTCAAGGGCCGCCCTACTCCACCGGACGAAGCACCAGCCCGTCCTTCGCGAAGCGCACCACCTCCGCGTGGACATCCGGCGCGGCCATCCCGGTGGCCTGGGCGACGGCCTCCTCGGACAGGCCCTCCACGGCCATCTTCAGCACCAGCAGCGCGGGCGGCGTGGCGGCCATGTAGTACGTCACCAGCGCCTCCGGGTGGCGCCACAGGAGCGCCAGCTCGTCACCCTCGGCGGGCGGGGCACCGTCCCGGGTGCGCACGAAGGCGCAGAGCCGGTAGGGCTGCTCCAGCACCGCCAGCGTGGGGTTGGGCGTGAGCTGTGTCACGCGCTCGGGGATGACCTCCTCGGAGGCGAACACCGCGAAGTCCGTCCACTCGAAGCGCGCCAGCGAGGGCAGGAACGGCGGCAGCCCCTGCGCCTGGGTGGCGTCCGCGACGAAGGGCGGGAAGCCTTCGCCCAGCCGGTTGAGCTCGTAGTGCCGCGCGGGCCGGGTGCGCGTGTAGCCTTCCACCAGCGCGTCCCACGCGGCGGGCGTCACCGCCTTGCGTGTGAGCGGGAAGAGCTTCTCCAGCGTGGAGCGCACGTGGCCGCGCACGAACTGGCCATAGAGCGCCATCCGCTCCGGCGCGACGTCCCAGCCCGGGTGCGACGCGGACAGCTTCGACAGGCCCTCCGCGCCAGGAGGCCCGGCGAGGTACTCCTCCATGCTGTCGAAGAAGTGCTTCAACTCCGGCTTCATCGCGACGCCTCCGCCAGCGCGACCCGGGCGAGGTCCGCCTCGTCCAGCACGGCGTCCAGCGACGGGATGCCCTGGTCCCATTCGATGAGCGTGGACACCGGGCCGGTGCGCTCCAGCGTGTAGCGGTACAGCGCCCACACGTCGTCGCAGACGCGGTCGCCGTGCGTGTCGATGAGGACCTTCTCCCCCACGTCATGGCCGGCCAGGTGCACCTGCACCACGCGCTCCAGGGGCAGCGCGTCCACGAAGGCGCGCGGATCGTATCCGTGGTTCGTCGCGTTGACCCAGACGTTGTTCACATCCAGGAGCAGCCCGCAGTCCGCGGCCTCCACCACCTGGCGCAGGAAGTCCGCCTCCTCAAGCGTGCCGCCCGGCATGGCCGCGTAGTAGCTGGGATTCTCCAGAAGGAAGGGGCGCTCCACGCGCGCCATCACCTCGCGCACGCGCGGCACCACGTGCTCCACCGCCTCCGGCGTGAAGGGCAGCGGCAAGAGGTCATGCAGGTGCACCCCGCCCAGGCGCGAGTAGCACAGGTGGTCGGAGAAGAACGGCGCGTCCAGGCGCTTCACCAGCGCGGCCAGCCGGGTGACGTAGTCGTCGTCCAGCGCATCCGGCCCGCCGATGTTCAGCCCCACGCCGTGCGGCAGCAGCGTCCAGCGCTCGCGGCACGCATCCAGCGCGCGCTGGGAGCGGCCCCCCAGCGACAGGAAGTTCTCCGGGATGATCTCCACCCAGTCCAGCTTCCGGGGCGTGCGCGGCAGCGCTTCATAGAAGTCGCGACGCAGTCCGATGCCCGCGCCCAGCGGCTTCAACCCATGGCGGTGTGAGTAGCGGGGGGACATGCGTGAAGCCTCCTGGGCCGGGGCCTTCAGGAACGGGGAATGGCAGGTGAAAACAACACGGGCGGCAGGAAGGAGTCTTCCCACCGCCCGCGAGCGAGGGAGGGACCCGGCTTCCGGGCCCTCCGCTGGCGATGACTACTTCTTGCCGCTGCAGGAGCCCGCGCCGCAGCTGTGCTCGGCGCCCTTCTCCGGCGTGGTGGCGGCGGGGGCCGCGGCGCTGCAGCTGCCCTCGGCGCCCTTCGCCTCGGCCGGCTTCGCGCTGCAGTTGGCCTCGGCGGCCTTCTCGGACGAAGCGGCCTGCGTGCCCTCCGCGCCCTTCGTGGAGGCACAGCCGGTGGCCAGCGCACCGAGGGAGAGGGTGCCGACAACCGCTGCCAGAGCCTTGACGTTCATGTGTTGCTTCCTTTCGTACCGCGGGGGTGTGTGACTACGACGGTGAAAAACAGTTACGGCTTGAACTGGGTGGAGCCCCAGGCGTCGACGGTGACTTCCGCCTTCTCGCCCACCTTCAGCAGCAGCGCTTCGGTGCGCTTGATGCCGTAGGCCTCCACGGGAATCTGGAACTTCGCGCGCACGCGCAAGAGCTCTCCGGCGGCGCGGTGCTTCGTCTCCGCCGTCTCCTGGAGGTACGTGGCGGTGACCTCCACCGGCTCCTCGTGCGTCACGCCGTGGATGCTGAAGGTGCCCTTCGCCTTCACCGTCACCGGCTTCGCGTTGGCGAGCGGCGCGGGCAGGGCGACATCCTTGAACTCGAAGACGATGTCCGGGAACTTCGCCGCGTCCAGCCAACGGTCATTCTGCAGGTGTCCGTCGCGCGTCTCGTTGCCCGTCTTGATGGACTTCACCGGGACCTGGAAGCGGCCCGAGGCCTTCTGATCCTTCACCTCCACGCGGCCCTTCACTTGGTTGGACAGGCCGTTGATGACCTCCAGGGGCGCGTCCAACACGAACATGACCGTGTCGCGGCCATTCGGGTCGTTGAAGACGAAGCTCTTCGCGGAGGTGGGCTCGGCGGCGGTCGCGGACAGCGACAACACGGAGGCGAGCATCAGTGCGCTGCGGAACATGGCGGACCTCATCTACGGAAGCCGCGAACCTCGCGGATGCATGCGATACGCGACACCCGTTGGAGCGGTTACCGCCCCGTCCCTTTTCCAGGCGTTCACCCCGCGTCATCCGAGGGCCGGCCACCGTCCACCGCTTCACGCAACCGACTGTCCGGGGCAGCTTGGAGCTTGACGCCCCCCGGGTCAATCCGGACGCCGAGGCGATCTAACAAAGTTCCCAAATCTGAGAAAGCCGGAACTGAAAGTTGGTGGGCGAGCAGCGCGTCGAAGAGGGGCTCCCCGGCGACGGTGTCCACGGCAGCGCCGAAGCCCGCGAGCGAGGTGGTGGGGCCTCGGGTGGCCAGCAGCTCCAGCACGTCCTCCAGTCGGGCGCGTCCGTGCGTCACGCGCCGCAGCTCCACGTCCAGCCGCAGCGCGAAGAGGGCGCCGCTCCAGTAGACGCCCTGCCAGTCGCCTTCGCGTGAGACGACCTCCGCCATGGTGCGCGAGCCCGCGGCGGACTGGCCGCGGGCGAAGCCGTCCGTGAGCTCCTGCCACGCCTGCCGCGCCGTCTGGCGTCCGGAGCGCGCGCGGGCGATCTCCGTGTAGTAGGTGGCGAGCCCTTCGGTGAGCCAGGCGACGCGCGGCATCAGCGTGGGGTGCGTCAGGTGCAGCATCTCATGCAGGGCGATCCAGTCGCCCTTCATGGAGGCGGCGGTGGCGTCCTGGCCCACGAGGATGGAGATGCTGGGGGGAGAGCTCCACTGGACCATGCCGAAGAGGGCGGGCTCTTGCGCGCCGGGCACGGGCACGACGCGCACGGTGATGCGCGGATGGGGGAACGTCTTGCGCACGGTGTTCACCTCGCGCGCGGCCTGGGCCAGCCAGTCGCAGACCTCCGAGTCCGACAGGGACCTGAAGCGGCCCAGCAGCGCGACCTCCAGCACGGAGTCACCGACGCGCGCTTCGCAGCGCCGGCCGCCGAAGCCGTGGAAGCCCGAGTCCACCAGGTCCTCGCCGCGCAGGTGGTAGACGCCAGCGTCGTCCGGGAGCCAGGGAAGCAGCGCGTCCGTCCCCTCCACCGTGAACTCCACGCGCAGGTCGGGCGGCACCACGCGAGGGCGCAAGAGGTACGCACGGCCGGCCACGTGCCACGCGTCTCCTTCCCCGGCGCCGGAGAAGAAGGAGCGCTCACCGCCGCGGGACGGGGACTCCAGCGGATAGAAGTAGCGAAGGAAGCGCGTTCCAGAAGGGACGTGCAGCTCGCCGTCGTGCAGGCGCAGGGCGCGGGAGGAGCCGTCCTCGCTCAGGGCCTGGACGGTGTCCACGCGCTCCGGCTGTCGGAAGAGGAAGTCGCGCGGGGATGAGGGCAGGAGGACGAGCTCCACCTCCAGTCCGCGCTGGGGCTCACGCGTATAGGTGACGTTGTAGCGCAGCGCCGCCGTGTCCCTCCGGGGCAGCGCGGGCCGCGGGGTCGCGCAAGCGCCCAGGGTGAGCGCGAGCAGCAGGAGCACCGCGCGAGGCACCGTCTTCAAGTCATGCACGTGGCACCGCCTCCCCTGGCTTCCGCTCCGGAGCAGAGGACCCCACGGCGTGCCCTGCGGCGTCCAGTCCGTTGTGTCGACGCAGGAGGACGAGCGTCAGGCGGTGGGCGCGTCCGCTGACACCAGCACGACACCTTCCGTCAGGGTGACGGTGCCTTCCGCACGGGCCGCGTGGCAGCCCCCACCCCTTCCACCCCCATGACCCACGGAGCCATCCACTCGCTCCGACTCCAGGGGCCGGCGCTCAGCCCCGGGCCGGCTTTCTCTTTCGCGAGGGCCGTGAAGGACGCGCATGCGCATCCCCTGCGTTCGCCCCCTGCGTCCCCGCACCCGGCTTCCGTGCCGACCTCTTCCGCGCCGGCCGTGACGGAGGCACGGATGCATCCGCTTTCGACGCCGGCACGTCCGCGCGCTTCGGTCTGCGCGCCTCATTCCGCGGCGCAGGCCCGCTCTCCCCCCCTGCCTCCGCGATAGGAGGCCCGGCGAGCAGCAGGGCCCGGGCCGCGTCGAGGATCTCCGCCGACACCGCCTGCGAACCCGTGGCCCTCGCGAGCGTCATCGCGCCGAAGCACAGCGCCACCGTCGCCAGCATCTGCTGCCGGGGCGTCGCGCCCTCCCGCGCCGGAAGCTGGCCCTGCGCCGCGCCCACCAGCGCCTCCAGGCCCTGCCCGAACGAGGCCTGGACCTCCGGCGGCGCGCGCGTCAGGTCCGACAGGAGCGACGGCATCATGCAGCTCGTCTGCCCCGTGTCCCGGTTGTAGAGGCTCAGGTAGCGGCGCGCGAAGTGGTCCAGGAACGCCGGCCCCCGCATCCCCTCCAGTCCCGCCAGCCAGCGCATCTGCCGCTCCACCATGAACGCCCGCAGGGACTCCGCGAGCAGCGATTCCTTGGAGGCGAAGTGGGCGTAGAAGCCGCCCACCGTCAGCCCCGCGGCGCGCATCACCCGCTCCACGCTCGCGCCGCTGAAGCCCTCCGCGCGGAACAGCTTCTCCGCCGCCGCCAGGATGCGCGCGTGCGTGGCCTGCTTGTGCTCAGCGGTGTAGCGCATCGTCCGCTCCTACTCCTTCGCGCCGCCTGAACCCGGCGGGCGGAAGATCATGCACGTCGTGGTGCCGTGCGCGTAGAGGTTGCCCTTCGCGTCCACCAGCCGCCCCTGCGCCGTCGCCACCTTGCCCCCCAGGTGGATAACCTCGCCCTTGCAGAAGAGCTCTCCGGAGTCGTGCGCCACGCCCTTCACGTAGTTCACGTGCAGCTCCAGCGTCGTGTACCCCACGCCCACCGGCAGCATCGTGTGGATGGCGCACCCCATCGCCGAGTCCATCAGCGTGGCCGCCAGCCCCCCGTGCACCATGCCGATGGGGTTGTAGTGGTGCTCGCCCGGCAGCACCCCGAACACCACCTTGCCCTCCTCCACCTCCACGGGCGTGAAGCCCATCAACTCCGCGATGGGGGGCGCCGGCAATTCGCCCCTCTGGATGGCGCGCAGGTACTCCAGCCCCGACATCTTCTTCGCCGCCGAAGCGCCCTCCCGAGGGTCCTTCCACGTCACCGTCCGCGTTCGCGGGTTCACGGCCTGCTCGCTCATCGAAGGCTCCTCACCGCTTGAATGACCGCCCTCATTCCATCACCCGCCTGGGCGCCAGGATGCCTGCTTCCATCCAGGACACTCGCACTTGAACTCATGGAAGGATGACCATAATACCATCCCGTTCAACGACTGGGGTCAAGGAGCATTCCATGGAGCAGCGGCGCGTCGTGGTGACGGGAATGGGGCTCATCAGCCCATGTGGCACCGGCGTGGAGAGGAGCTGGGAGGGGCTTATCCAGGGCAAGAGCGGCGTGGGGCCCATCACCCTGTTCGACGCAAGCCAGCTCGCCTGCCGGTTCGCCGGCGAGGTGAAGGACTTCAACCCGGAGGACTACATCGAGCGGCGCGAGGTGCGGCGCATGGACCGCTTCGCGCAGTTCGCGGTGGCGGCGGCGGACATGGCCCTCGCGGACTCGGGCCTCAAAATCACCCCGGAGAACGCGGAGCGCGTGGCGGCCATCATCGGCTCCGGCATCGGCGGCATCTCCAGCATGGAGGAGACGTACAAGAAGGCGCTGGAGAAGGGCGCGGACCGCATCAGCCCCTTCTTCATCCTCCAGATGATCATCAACATGGCGCCCGGCTACGTCACCATGCGCCACGGCATCAAGGGCCCCTCCTGGTCCACCAACTCCGCCTGCTCCACCAGCGCCCACGCCATTGGCGAGGCGATGCGCGGCATCCAGCGCGGTGAGTTCGACGCGGCGGTGGCCGGCGGTTCGGAAGCCCCCATCTCCCTCCTGGGCGTGGGCGGGTTCGCCGCGATGAAGGCCCTGTCCACGCGCAACGACGCGCCCCAGGCCGCCAGCCGCCCATTCGACAAGGACCGCGACGGCTTCGTGCTCGCGGAGGGCGCGGGCATCCTCATCCTGGAGGAGTACGAGTCCGCCCGCGCACGCGGCGCCCGCATCCTCGCGGAGCTGGTGGGCTACGGCGCCAGCTCCGACGCCCACCACGTCACCGCACCCGCCCCGGAACACGAGGGCGCCCAGCGCGCCATGAAGGCCGCGCTGAAGGACTCGCGCCTGTCACCGGGCGACATCGGCTACCTCAACGCGCACGGCACCTCCACGGAGATTGGCGATCTGCTGGAGATGCAGGGCATCGCCCGCGTGTTCGGCGACGCGGCCGCCCGGCTGGCCATCTCCTCCACCAAGTCCATGACGGGCCACATGAACGGCGCGGCCGGCGCCGCCGAGGCCGTCATCAGCATCCTGGCCCTCACCCGGGGCGTGCTGCCCCCCACCATCAACCTGGAGCACCAGGACCCGCGCATCCCCCTGGACTGCATCCCCAACGTCGCCCGCGAGAAGCGCGTGGACGCCGTGATGAGCAACTCCTTCGGCTTCGGCGGCACCAACGTCGCCCTCGTCTTCCGCCGCGCGCCGGACGCTCCGTAACGGCTTGTAAAAATGCATCCGCCGGTTTACTGACTTTTCCCCAGTCCTGCCGCACCGCGTTGGTAAACGGTTGACAACGTGCGGCACCGGCGGACCCGCCGTGCACCGACGGCGCCCGAAAGCACCGTGATTCCATGGGATTACGTCGGTTGCCGGCCAGGAGGGAGGCAGTCAACCCTCCGCGCGTCGCCTGCGGGACAGCGCTCCAATGTCGCGTAAAGGTTCATTGCAAATCGGTTAATCGATTTGCAGAGTGGATCCAGAGACCCGGTGCCGGACACGTCCTTTGACGCGGCCCGCCGGTGGCTGGAGCCATGAACAACGACAACGCGCTGAACGCGAACGTGGGGCTGAAGCTTCGAGGCCTCCGCTTGCAACGCAACATCAAGCAGGCGGATGCGGCCAAGGACCTGGGTGTGTCGCCCGCGTACCTGAACCTCATCGAGAAGGGCAAGCGCGTGATGCCCTTCCCGCTGCTTTGGAAGGCGCTGCGCTACTTCGAACAGGACCCCGAGCAGTTCATGTCCACGCTGGGCGAGGGCCGCGTGGACGAGGCCCTGGCGAAGCTGCTGGACGAGCCGCTGCTCAAGAGCCTGGACATCGACTCGGAGTCGCTCCAGTCACTGTCCGCCGAACCGAAGCTCGCCGGCACGGTCGCCGCGCTCTTCAACCTCTACAAGAACACGCGCACGCAGTTGGAGAACGTGCTCGCGCAGCTCAACGTGGAGGAGCGCACCCGCACGCAGGGCTCGCCGTCCGGCAACGGCCTGGGCAACACGCCGGGCGTGCGCTTCGACTACTCGCCCTTCGACGAGGTCAGCGACTTCCTGGAGAAGCACCGCAACTACTTCCCGGAGCTGGAGGAGCAGGCGGAAGGGCTGCGCCGCGACTTCCGCCTGGAGCAGCAGATCACCAGCAGCCAGCTCACCCGCATGCTGGAGGAGCGCTTCGACTACCGGGTGCAGATTCAGCGCGCCACCAGCGGCTCGTCCGTGGTGCGCCGGCTGGACCTGGACACACGCACGCTCACGCTGTCGCCGGACCTCACCGAACAGCCGCTGAAGTTCCAGATCGCCGCCTCCATGGGCCTGATGGTGATGGACCGCGAGAAGCTGGTGGAGCGCATCCTGGGCGCGGGGCGCATGCGGCACGGGGAGACGGAGCGGCTCATCAAGGTGAACCTGGCGAACTACTTCGCCGGCGCGCTGATGCTGCCCTACAGCGAGTTCTTCAAGGAGGTGCAGCGCACGCGCTACGACGTGGAGCTGCTCTCCAACGTGTTCGGCACCACCTACGAGACGGTGGCCCACCGCATCTGCAACCTGTCCGACCCCAAGCGCCAGGGCCTGCCCTTCCACTTCCTGCGCGCGGACATCGCCGGCAACATCTCCAAGCGCTACAGCGGCACCGGCATCCGCTTCGCGTCGGGCGGTGGCTCGTGCGCGAAGTGGGCGGTGCACCTGGCGTTCCTCAACCCGTCCCAGATTACGCGGCAGTACTCCATCATGCCGGACGGCACGACGTACTTCTGCTTCGCCAAGGTGCAGCTGCAGCCCATTGAGGGCTCCATCGTGAAGGGCACCGCGTACTCCATCGGTTTGGGGACGCACGCGGAGAACGCGAAGTACCTGGCGTACGGCCTGCCCACCAACGACCTGCGCAAGGACGCCATCCCCAGCGGCATCTCCTGCCGCTTCTGCGAGCGCACCGACTGCAACCAGCGCGCGGCCGCCAGCTACCGCTTCGCCTTCGCCTTCGACGAGTACACCAAGAAGGACTGCTTCTTCTCCCCGCTGCTCGTCCACGAGAAGGAGAAGGCCGAGCGCAACGGGCAGCACGAGGCCGTGGACAACGACCCTGACGGGAGCGAGAAGCACGATTCGCTGGACAGGGGAGTCCGCCGCCGCAAGGGTCACGAGAACTGACATGCATCCGCCCGACACCGCCGAACGCGCCCACATCACCGAAGCCATCCAGAAGCAGCAGAACGCGCTCGCCTCGCTGCGCATCACCGGCGCCCCCTCCGAAGTGGGCCAGGGGCTGGTGTCGCTCGCGGAGCTGCACGGGATGCTGGAAGAGCACGCCGCCAGCCGTGAGCACTACGAGGAGGCCCTGGGCTTCTTCAAGACGGCGGGCAACAAGCCCGGGCAGGCGCAGGCCCTCTTCGGCCTGGGCGTGGTGAAGGCCTACTTCGAGGATCACCGGGGCGCCATCGAGCACATGGCCGTGGCCGCCCTGCTCTTCAACGAGGCGCGCGACCGCGACGGCGAGGCGCTCACCCGCGCCTGCATCGGTGAGTCCCTGCGCGCCATGGGCGAGTCCGACGCCGCCGAGGAGAAGTACCAGGAGGCGCTCATCCTCTTCCGCCAGACGCGCAACACCGAGCGCATGGCGCGGCTGCTCCTGGACATTGGCGACCTGCGCATGGCGAAGGGCGAGTACGAGCCCGCGCGCAAGCGCTTCCTGGAGGCCGTGCCGCTGTTGGAGCAGGGAGAGGATCCGGAGGCGCTCGCGCTGGGCCACCTGCTGCTGGGCGAGTCCGAGGGCCTGCTGGGCCACCATGACAACGCGCGGCCCCACCTGCTGCGCGCCGTGGAGGCGTACGCGGAGCTGCACGACCACGTCTACGAGGCCCGCGCCCGCTGGGACCTGGGGCTGTCCTGCTACTACCTCCAGGACCTCGCCGCGGCCCGCGAGCAGTTCGAGGCGGTGATTCCGTTGTACGAGGAGCAGGGACTCCGCGACGACGTGGCCAAGGTGAAGAACATCCTGGCCCACTTCACCGCGCGCGGCGTGTAGCCACACCGCGCGCGGGTTCACCTTCCGGGTGACTCAGGCCTGGAAGCCCGCGCCCACCGCGAGCGCGAGCAGGGCCAGCACCCCGGCGGCGATGGCCGTGTAGCGCCATTCGCCGCGCAGGCCCAGCAGCGTGCCGGCCATGGCCAGTCGCGCCACCGGCGTCACCAGCAGCATGGACGCCGCGCCCTTGCGCAACAGGTCGATGGCCACGTGCACGGACTCGTCGCGGGGCAGCAGCTCCAGCGCGAGCGACGCCACGAACATCCCGCCACTCATCACCGCGCCGGTGCGCAGCACGCGCGCGATCCACCGCTCACCGGCCATGGCGCGACGCGCCCACCGCCGCGCCCCGGGCTGGGCGTCCGGGTGGGTGATGGGCTCCTGCTGGAACTGGACTTCGAGTGGTTCCTCTAACTGCTCGGGAAGCGGTACGGGCAGGGCCACCGCTGTCGCCTGGACGTTGCGCGGTGGCGGTGCTGCCTCGGAGCCTCCCACCGACGAGAGAACTGCGTGTGCCGCGGGATTCGCCTCACTCATCTCCATACGCTCGGCCACAACCCCTCCCCTCCCTTCCACAACATCTGTCCGGCCACCAGAAGCAGTACCGCCGCGAAGAGCTTCTTCAAGACGGCGGTGGGAACCTTCGGCATCAGTCGGCTGCCCACCGACGCGCCGGCCAACACGCCCACCACCAGCGGCGCCACGAGGCCCAGGTTCAAGTGTCCGCGCCACGCATAGGCCGCCACGCTCGCGGCCCCGGTGACGCCCACCATCAGGTTGCTGGTGGCGCTGGCCACCTTGAACGGCACGCGCATGCCGTAGCTCATCAGCGGCACCTTCAGCGGACCGCCGCCCACCCCCAGCAGCGCGGACAGGCCGCCCGCGGCGAACGAGCCGGAGATGCCCAGCGGGTAGTTGGTGGGCACATAGCTGGCCGTCGACGTCGGCTCCTGGAGCGGCGTGCGCAACAGCAGCATCTGCAAGGACACGAAGAGCGTGAAGAGGCCGAACACGACCGCCACCATCGCCTCCGCGACGAAGGCCGCGACGAGTCCGCCGACGATGGCGCCCATCACGGTGGCCAGCTCCAGTGTGAGTCCCAGGCGCAGGTCGCTCAGTTTGTTCTCAACGTAGCTGGCGGCGGCGGCGCACGAATTCGCCACGACGCACATCAGGCTCGCGGGAACGGCCTGTTCCAGGGGGATTCCGAAACCCAACACCAGCACGGGCACCAGGACGATGCCGCCACCAATGCCGAGCAGCGCCCCCAGCCCGCCCGCCAACACGCCCGACGCCATGAGAAGGAATACCGTCATTCCCTATCGAGAATAGGGGGCACTCCCCGGTCCGGATAGCGCCATACCCCCCAGGGCAGTTGGCTTGATTGGCAGGATGCCCGGCACGCGAACACGGCCAGGGACTCGCGCCGTGGATGCGCGTTCACTAGGCGGCGGTGGCACCCAGCGTTCCTTCGGGAAACTCCTCGAAGAAGCGCGCGCGGGTGCGCGGCGTGTAGGTGCCGCGCGCCATGTAGCCGTGGAGTCGTTTGATCAACGCTCGCGACACATCCAGCGCCGCGTCCACTTCCGCCGTGAAGTCGAACTGGTCGTTGCGGTACAGCTCCTGGAAGGACAGCTGCGTGTACGCCGGCAGCGCCCGCACCCGCCCCAGGGGACTGGAGAGGAAGAGGCCGGAGACATAGAGGCCGCGCACCCAGCCATCCACCTCCGCCTTGGTGGGGGCCTGGCCCACGCGCTCCTGGGACGCCAGCCGCACCAGCTCGTAGATGCCCCGGCCAATGCCTCGCAGCGGAAGCCCCGGGCTCTTGCCC
Organism: Corallococcus sp. bb12-1; assembly: GCF_026626765.1. NCBI lineage: Bacteria > Pseudomonadati > Myxococcota > Myxococcia > Myxococcales > Myxococcaceae > Corallococcus > Corallococcus sp. bb12-1. Next base: position 52,201 of record NZ_JAPNJZ010000027.1, read on the forward strand.
ACCTGGAACTTCTCGCGCAGGCGGGAGGTGCCCACGCCGTCCGTGCCGTCCTGTTCGCGCAGGAAGAACAGCGTCTGGGCCCACTCCACCTGCCGCCGCGCGTCCCAGGCCCGCTCGCCCTTGCGGCGGTGGCGCAGCACCAGCGCGTCCACCAGCGGATGCAGGCGCCGGTCCAGGGCCATGTGCGTGAAGTAGCCGGCGAGGATGGCCAGGCCCGCCTCGGTGCCCACGAGAGCCCCGGTGGCGACGAGCTCCGCCATCTTCAGGCCCAGGCCCACCGGCGCGCGCTCGTGGTACAGCCGCGCGAAATGAGGCCAGCCGGCCTCCGGCAGCAGCAGGGACAGGCCCCCGCGCACGCCCGCGCACAGGGGCAGGTCCGGCAGCGCGGCGCCGAAGCGCGCATATGGCAGGTCTTCGGACAGCGCGCGCACCCAGTCCGTGGGGAGCCCGTCCGGGCGGGCCGCCAACCGTTCGATGGCCGTCAGATGGAGCAGCAGGGTGGGCATGGAGTACGCACAGCTATCCAGCGCGCCGGGGCATTGCAATGCCTCAGTGGCAACCAGCGCTTTGCGAGCAACACGTCGCGCGTCTACAGTCGCCCCCTTCGGATCACCCTTTCTTCCCTTTTAGTCCAGGAGTCCAAGTCGCCATGCAATTCAGTCTCGTCTCCGGTGACGCCGCGCCGGTGAGCGGTGAGCTGCTCGTCATCCCCCTCTTCGAGGGCGAGCTGGTGGGTGATGCCGCCCCCGCGCCGCTGGCCACCGCCGACTCCGCGCTGGACGGCAAGCTGCGCGCCGCCGCCACCCAGGAGGGCTTCAAGGCGAAGGTGGATCAATCCTTCCTGCTGCACACGCTGGGGCGGCTGGGCAATGATCGCGTCCTGCTCCTGGGCCTGGGCAACCGCGCGCGCTTCCAGCCGGAGGTGCTGCGGTTGGCCGCGGGCCGCGCGGCGAAGACGGCGCAGCGGCTGAAGGCCACCAGCATCGCCTTCCGCGTGCCCGCCACGGACCGCGCCGAGGACGTCGTGCGCGCGGTGGTGGAGGGCCTGGAGCTGGGCGTCTATCGCTTCGACAAGTACAAGTCCGCGGCGCGCGAGGACAAGTCGCCCAAGCTGAAGAGCGCCACGATCGCGCTGCCGCCGGGCACGGAGAAGTCGCGCGCGCTGGATGACGCGTTGACGCTGGGCCTGAAGGTGGCGGAGTCCGTCAACTGGGCGCGCGACCTGGTGAACGAGCCCCCCAACGTGGTGACGCCCGTGCGCCTCGCGCAGGCCGCGCAGCAGGCCGCGAAGGAAGCGGGCCTCCAGGCGGAGATTGGCGGCCGCAAGGAGATTGAGCGCCTGAACATGGGCATGTTCCTGGGCGTCACGGTGGGCAGCGCGCAGGAGCCCCGGCTCATCCACCTGGTCTACACGCCGAAGAACGCGAAGGACGCCAAGCGCGCCCCGCTGGCGCTGGTGGGCAAGGCCATCACCTTCGACTCCGGCGGCCTGTCGCTCAAGCCCACCGAGGGCATGGTGGAGATGAAGACGGACATGGCGGGTTCGGCCGCGGTGCTGGCCGCCATGAAGGTGATTGGCGGCGTGGTGAAGCCGCCCTTCCCCGTGCACGCCTTCATTGGCGCGTGCGAGAACATGCCGTCGGGCACCGCGTACAAGCCCGGTGACATCCTCACGGCGCGCTCCGGCAAGACGGTGGAGATCACCAACACGGACGCGGAGGGCCGCCTGGTGCTGGGCGACATGCTCACCTGGGCCGGCGAGCACGAGCCGTCCGCCATCATCGACCTGGCGACGCTGACGGGCGCGTGCATGGTGGCGCTGGGCAACTACATCGTGGGCGCGTTCGGCGACGACGACGCCACGGTGAACAGCGTGCTCGACGCCGCGAAGTCCGCAGGCGAGGAGATGTGGCGCCTGCCCATCAGCGACATGCAGAAGGACGCGCTGCGCTCCGACGTGGCGGACATGAAGAACTCCGGCGAGCGCTGGGGTGGCGCCATCAACGCGGCGCTCTTCCTCAAGGAGTTCGTCGGGGACATCCCGTGGGTGCACCTGGACATCGCCGGTCCGTCCAACAGCCCCAAGGAGCGCGGCTACCTGAACAAGGGCGCCACCGGCTCCGGCGCGCGCACCCTGGTGGAGTTGGTGCGCCAGCGGGCCGTGGACATCGCGACCCAGCCCGAGCCCAAGGCGGCGCCCGTGAAGGCCGCGAAGCGCGCGAAGGCGAAGACGTCCCGCTAGTCAGCGGGATGTGAGGGGACGGGCGCACGAGACGTCTCGTGCGCACCACCCTGCCCCGCTAACGCGGGTCGCCGGGCTCCGGTTCAGGCGCGCGAGGCGTGGCGCGCACGGCCACGCTCGGCTCGGGCAGCGGACGGACGCCGGCCATCAGCTCGTCCACGCTGACCGTCACGTCGTCGGACACCTCCGTGGGCCAGGTGGCCAGCATCATCAGCACGCGGCCGCTGTTGCCCTCGCGCACGGCCACCTTGCCGCGCACGCCGTCGCCCACCTGGAAGTCGAACCCCACGGCGTTGTCCGACAGCGCGATGGGCTGCGGATCCGTGGTGGTGAAGCCCGGCTGCTGGCGCAGGCCCTGCGTCAGCCGCTCCGCGAACTGGGTGGGCGTGGCCACGCCGGGCGCCACCTGGAGCACCACCTGGGCCCCCGACACGCGGTGCCGCAGGATGACCGGAATGGCGAGCCCCTCCGGGGTCCGCTCGTTCGTCTCATCCAACTGCCACTCCGCCGTGGGCCGGACGATTTCGAACCCCAGGTCCTCGTCCACGTAGCGTCGCGTGGTGGACGCGACGCTCACGTCCTCCGCCCCGGACCCACCCGTGCCCGGCTCCGCCTTCGTCACCGCCGTCCGGGACGCGCCACATGCCGTGCTCAACAACAGCACTCCCCACCCCAACGTCCGCATCACGCCCATGTCGCTCATCCCCCGCCGGCCACCCGCCGTGGGGACGAACGTGGGCACCCAGGCAAAGGCTGACCAGGGGGACATCAGGGTGGGTGTCCGACTCAGGAAAGTCCGGCGGACGACGCTCGAGGCTAGGACAGTCCGCCCTGCAGGGTGCGGTACGTGTTCGCCAGCCGCTCCGCCACGTCCGCCGGCAACACGTTGCGCGCGGAGAACAGCGCATAGGACACGAAGGCGTCCAGCGCCTCCAGCGCCATCGCCCGGCCCACCGCCTCGCCGCCGCTGGTGGACACGTTGGCGCGCAGCCGCACCACGTCCACGCGCCCGTCCGGCCCCACGGTGACGCCCTGGTACGCGTCCTCCAGGCCCGGGGGCGGCGCCTCCACGAAGCCGCGCAGGAGGTCCACGTCCCGGCCCGCCTCGCGCAGCGCGCGGTGCACCAGTGACAGGAGGAGGTTGTAGCGCTCCTCGGCGGACAACAGCTCCCAGGCCATGCCCTCCACCGCCGGGCCCGGCGTCTGCGCGGGCTCCGCGGCCTGCACGGCCAGGTGGCCGCCGCGCACCGCCTCCTCCACCCCGCTGTAGAAGGCGTACTGGCTGCCCGCGTACGCGGCCCGCAGCGCGCCCAGCGTCGTGCCCCCGCCCAGCTTCGCGAACAGGGCCTCTTCTCCAGGCAGCGCGCCCTGGGGGCCGGGAAGCACGCGCATGTCGTCCGGGAAGCGGCGGCGCAGGCGGCCCGTCTCCTCCGCGCGCTTGATACCGGTGAGGACCAGGTCCCTCGTGCGCTCTGGCAGCTTCACCGCGTCCACCGCCGGGGCCCGCGCCTCCAGGAAGAGGAAGCTGCCTTCCTGCATCTCGAAGAGGTTGAGCACCACCTCGCGCACGACGAAGGTCATCGCGCTGTAGAGGCTGGCTTCCGACACGAGGCCCTGGGCCGTGAGCACCTGGCCAATCCGGCGCGCGGGCGTCACCTGCCCCAGCGCCGCCGACAACTGCTCGTCCGTCAGCAGGCCCAGCCGCACCATCACCGCGCCCAGGCGCTCCCACCGCTCGCTGGAGGTGGCGAACACCACCTGCCCGTCGCGGAACGCCACCGTGCGGCGCACGGAGCCGTGCTGCACGATGAGCTGGCCGGTGCGGATGCCCGACAGGATCTGGGCGAACACCTCCTCGACCGAGAGCGACCCCAGGCTGCCGGCGAAGAAGCCGGCCGTGCCATGGGACTCCGGGAGGAGCACCAGTCCCTCGGGCGCGTGGAAGTGCGCCACGAGGGGCCGGCTGGGAGAGACGACGGCGGCGAGCGGCCGCTCCAGTTCGAGCGAAGCCGCCTCACCGCTCACGCGGGGCGTGGCCTTGGGTCTGGGCGCCACCGCATCCCTCCCGGGGGTTACGAGCTACTTCTTCGCGCCGGACAGCTCCGCGTCGATGATGCTCTTGAACTCTTCGAAGGGCTGCGCGCCCGACAGCATGATGCCGTTGATGAAGAACGCCGGGGTGCCGTTGACGCCCACCTTGGAGCCGTCCGCCTGGTCCGCCTTCACCTGCGCGGCCTTCTCACCGGAGTCGAGGCAGGCGTTGAACTTCGCGGCGTCCAGCTTGAGGCCGGCCGCGGTCTTCTTCAGGTCTTCCACGCCCAGCGCCTTCTGGTTCGCGAAGAGCGCGTCGTGCATCTCCCAGAACTTGCCCTGGTCGTTGGCGCACAGCGAGGCCTCGGCGGCCTTCTGCGCCTGCTTGTGGAACTCCAGGGGGAACTGACGGAACACCACGCGCACCTTGTCGCCGTAGGTCTTCGTCACCTCGTCCACCGCCGCGTTGGCGCGGCTGCAGAACGGGCACTCGAAGTCGCTGAACTCCACGATGGTGACCGGCGCGCTCTCCGGGCCCTTGGCGGGACCGGTGGCCGCGACCTGCTTGCGCTCCACGGGACCGCGCGCGGGCTCGGGCAGCTCGTACTTCACGTTGGCGCCCTGGCGCAGGGACTCGAAGAACTTCTGCGCGGCCTCCTGCTTCTGCTGGCCGGACAGGAAGTCGACGATCTGCGGCTTCATCTGCTCGTAGGTCGCGCCGGGGGGCAGCTGGCCCTTGGCGCCGTCGAAGACCTCCTTGATCTTCTCTTCCGGAGGCGCGGGGATCTTGTCGTCGATCTCCGCCTTGAGCAGCTGGTCCTCGGTCAGGCTGCGCTTGGTGGCCTCTTCCTTCACCAGACGCTCCGTGACGAGACCTTCCAGGCCGCGCTTGCGCAGCTGGTACTTCTGCTTGTCCAGGTTCGCCAGCGGCTCCTTGATGCGCTCGTTGAGCTCACCGAAGGTGACCTTCTGACCGTTGCCGAAGGTGGCGACCACCGCGTCCGGCCCCGGCTCCGCGGCATTTCCTGCCTGGGCCTGGGCGGCGGGCGCCTGGGTGGTGGCCGGCGCCTTCTCCTTGTTGCAGCCGGCGGTGAGGGATGCCGCGAGGAGGGCGGCCAGGGCGAGGCGAGTAGGACGCATGGACATAAGTCGCCGACTTAATAGAGGAGCCCTGGGCTGGCAAGGAATTGCCAAACCCTCACGTCAGGCCACTTCAGGCGACCAGCGGCTCCAGCTCCAACGCACCCGCGAGGCTTGCGCGACCCGGCTCACGCCCTTCCACATCCCGGCGGCGCGCGGTGACGATGTCGAAGCTGGACGGGTCCGCCAGCACCTTGCGCACCAGCTTGTGGTTGAGCGCGTGGCCCGTCTTGAACGCCGTCATGTGGCCGATGACGGGACGGCCGAACAGCGACACGTCGCCGATGGCGTCCAGGATCTTGTGGCGCACGAACTCGTCCGGGAAGCGCAGGCCGTCCGGGTTGAGGATGGACGCCTCGTCCACCACCACGGCGTTCTCCAGCGAACCGCCGCGCGCCAGGCCCAGCGTCTTGAGCTTCTCCACGTCGCGCAGGAAGCCGAAGGTGCGCGCGCGGGAGATTTCGCGCGAGAAGCCCCGGTCGTTCACGTCCACGTCGAAGGACTGGCCCTGGATGACCGGGTGCTCGAAGTCGATGGTGCAGCTGATGCGGAAGCGGCGGGCGGGGGTGATGGACGCCTGCTTGTCGCCGTCCGACACCGCCACGCTCTTCTTGATGACCAGGTACTCGCGCGGCGCGTCCAGCTCATGCGCCCCCGCCTCCATGATGGCGTGCGTGAAGGGCGCGGCGCTGCCGTCCATGATGGGGACTTCGGGTCCGTCCAATTCCAGACGCACGTTGTCGATGCCCATGCCCGCCAGGGCCGACATCAGGTGCTCCACCGTGCCCACACGCACACCGTCGCGGCCCAGGGTGGTGGCCAGCGATGTGTCCACCACGTACTCCGCCAGCGCGGGGATGCTCACCGGCCGAGGCAGGTCCGTGCGCACGAACACGATGCCGTGCCCCGCGGGCGCGGGCTTCATCGTCAACGTCACGGGCGCCCCGGAGTGGAGGCCCACACCCCGGCAGATGGCCGGCTGGGAGAGGGTGCGCTGGGAGTCGGTGAGCTGGAGCATGTCGGTGTCGCCTCTAAGGACTGCTTCGTACTGACGCACGCAGGGTACGGGCCCGTCCGACCTTTCAACGGGGTCTGACGCACTGCACACAGGAGCAATCAACATGCCACCAGCCCGTGACACAAGCGCTTCCCAGAGGAGGAGCGCGGGGTGGGCCAACCCCCTGGAAATGCTGGCGCGACAGAGCCAAGGGCGGCGGACGTCAGGGCCCGGGGCCCCTGCCACCCTCTTGGGAAACACGACACATCCCCATGCACCGCGACAGCCATGTCCGGAAATCACCCTTCGAACCCCGGTTTCTGCCAACGCGTCACGCGCCAACCCGGAGTGTGTGTCGCCCAAGCGACAGGGCCGGGTCTCTATCGCAGGCCAGTGCCCGGAAGCAAACGCATGCCCGGGGCTCACCGGGAGTCCGGGGCTTGACTGAAAAAAGGACTGTGCGGGTGGGTCAGCGCGTCGCGGGCGGCAGGAAGCGGTCGCGCAGGGCTTCCGCATCCGGCCGGTCGAAGCCGCGGCCCTGGAGGAGGGAGCGGCGGCTCACGGCGTGGAAGGTGGTTTCCAGCGTCTGGGAAAAGCGCCGGAGGTCTTCGGCGAGGCGGCTGCGGATGCCCGGGCCTTCGGGGGGCCAGGGCAGTTCGACGAGCAGCGAGGTGAAGCGGTCGAAGGCGTCGTAGTCCGCGTAGCGCAGCAGCTGGTAGCCGCCGTCGTGGAAGTAGTCGAGGAACGACTTGAGGGCGGCCAGGACGCGCTCGGCGGCGGGCACGTCCTCGGAGCGCAGGTGCCCTTCCGCGGCGCGGCACAGCTGGGCGTACACCCACAGGTCCTTGCGCAGGCGCAGCGCGGCGTCCTGGGCGCTGGTGAGGTGGGCGAAGGCCTCCTCCCCCAATGAGCCGTTGGGCGCGAGCGCGTCCACGAGCGCGACGATCTGCTGGCGGAACAGCGTGGTGAAGGCCTCCGCGGCGCGCAGGGCGGCGGCGGGGTCGCGGTCCAGGTCCACCATCACCTCGCGGGCGATGCGGTCCGTCTCACGGGCCAGGTCTCGCGCGGCGCGCAGCGTGGCGGCCTGCAGCGGCTTGGAGCCGGCCTTGGGGGACAGCTCGGTGTGCAGGTAGCTCGCGACGGCGGCGGCCTCGCCGCGCACCAGCGACAGGAGCACGCGCACGCGGCGCGGCACGGGCGGCTGCGTCTCCGGATCCACGTGCGTCAGGTAGTGCAGCACGCGGAACAGGCCCAGGAACGCGGTGGTGTAGAGGGGCCGCGTGTCGGCGGGCAGCGCGCCCAGGGTGTCCAGCAGCCGCACGGAGCGCAGCCGGTCGTACTCGACGCGGAACTCCAGCGGGCGGAAGGGGCGGAAGTAGCGGTTGAGGACAATTTCCCGCAGCGTCAGCTTGCCCACGTCCTGGAAGAGCGACAGGCCGATGAGCGGGAGCTGGAGCAGGTTGTCGAGCAGGTTCTTGAGCGCGTCGAACGCCTCGCGCACCACGAAGAGGCTCTCCGGCGGGGTCTCCTGATCCAACTCTTCTTCAATCAACAGCCGGCGCACGCGGTCGTCCGCGAGCTGGGTCTCCACGTACTTGCGGAAGACCATCTTCGGGTCGCTGTCCGGGTCCTGGAGGTGGCGCGCCACGCGCACGGCGCGCTCCATGGCGTCGCGCACGTCCGCCAGCTCCTCGTGGAAGTCGCGCGTGACGAGCGGCCGGGCGCGGGCATCCACCACGGCGTTGTGGAGGTTCAGGTAGCGCTCCACGGCGCGCAGCCACATCTCGAATTCGAAGAGCAGCTCCTCGCGGCCCTCCACCGGGACGCCGCGCAACCAGCGCTCGCGTTCGGCGAGGAAGCCCGCGCGCGTGGCCTGCGAGGCGCGCATCAGGTCGCCGTAGAAGTCGCGGGGACTGGAGAGGACCGTGGGCACGGAGGGCGCGGAGGCTTGGCTCATGGCGGCGGGTTCGCGAAAGGCGTGGGGGCTAGAAGAACGTGCCCTGGGGTGAGCTGGGGGGCGGCGTCTTCTTGAAGTACTGGTAGGTGCGCAGCGTCGCGGTGCGGCCCCGGGGCGTGCGCATGAGGAAGCCCTCCTGCATCAGGAAGGGCTCGTAGACGTCCTCGATGGTGTCGCGCTGTTCGCCCACGCTCGCGGCGATGGTCTCCACGCCCACCGGGCCGCCGCCGAACTTCTCCACGATGGTCAGCAGAATCTTGCGGTCCATCGCGTCCAGGCCGCTGGCGTCCACGCCCAGCCGGCTCAGCGAATCGTGCGCCAGCTCGTAGGTGATGCGGCCATTGCCCTCCACCTGGGCGAAGTCGCGCAGCCGGCGCAGGAGCCGGTTCGCGATGCGGGGCGTGCCGCGCGAACGGGTGGAGATTTCGCGGCTGGCGGCGCGGTCCAACGGCACGCCGAGGATGCGCGCGGAGCGGTCGAGGATCTGCTCCAGGTACTTGGGCTCGTAGTACTCCAGGCGCTCTTGGATCTGGAAGCGGTCGCGCAGCGGGGAGGTCAGCAGGCCCGTGCGCGTGGTGGCGCCAATCAGCGTGAAGGGCGGCAGATCAATCTTCATCGCGCGGGCGGCGGGCCCGGTGTCGATGGTGATGTCCAGCCGGAAGTCCTCCATCGCCGGGTAGAGGTATTCCTCCACGGCGGCGTTGAGGCGGTGGATTTCGTCGATGAAGAGGATGTCCCGCTCGTTGAGGTTCGTGAGCAGGCCCGCCAGGTCCCCCTTGCGCTCCATGGCGGGGCCGCTGGTGACGTGGATGCCCACGCCCAGCTCGTTGGCGATGAGGTGCGCGAGCGACGTCTTGCCCAGGCCAGGCGGGCCGGAGAAGAGGCAGTGGTCCAGCGCGTCGCCCCGGGCCTTGGACGCGGCCACGTAGACCTTGAGCTTCTCGACAACGGCGCCCTGGCCTACGTACTCGTCAAAGGAGCGAGGGCGCAGGGAGGCTTCCAGCCGGATGTCTTCCGGCTGAACATCTCCCGAGAGGGTGTCATCGGACTTCCTCGCCATCGCCATTGCGACCCTATACAGCGAAGGGGCCACGTGTCGCTCCCCTTCTGGCGGCCAGGAAGGGAGCACACGCCGACCGGCCAGCCAGGGGGTCAATCCCCCCTGCCCCAAGGGAGTCGCGTCCATGAGCCTCACCCCCTCACCGTTCCGCCCCCTGCCCTTCCTCCCGGAAGCGCACACCGAGCGTTCTCCTGGACAGCGGTTGCAGAAGCTGCGCCGCGCCGCATTGGAGGCCCGCGAAGCGTTCGTGCGCGAGGGCCCGGTGGCGGCGGTGGCGACGTGCGACCTCGTCACCTTCCCCTACCCCACGCTGTTCGCCTTCAGCGGGGCGGCGCTGTCCCCAGCGCCCTACGTGATGATGACCAACCGCATGCAGGTGGTGCAGTTCGCGGAAGGAGGCACGGGCCAGCGCCGGACGCTCCTGTTCAACCCCACCGACTACGAACGGGGCTACGCGGCGCCCTTCTACCGAGCGCTGCGCGAGCGCTACGGCGCGTTCCTCTCCGACAAGGTGATGACCACCCGCCACGGCACGGTGCAGGGCCACCTGGAGTCGCTGGGGCTGACGCCGTCGGACGTGGACTACCTGGCCTTCGACCACCTGCACATCCAGGACCTGCGCGGCTGGCTGGGTGGCGCGGGCACCCCGGCCGTCTTCCCGCGCGCGAAGCTGCTGGTGCAGCGCACCGAGTGGGCCATGGTGAAGCACCTGCACCCCATGCAGTGCGTGTGGTTCGTGCCCGGAGGCACGGAGGTTCCGGAGGACCGCGTGGTGCTGCTGGACGGCGACACGTGGCTGGGCCAGGGCGCGGCGCTCTTGAGCACGCCCGGGCACACGCAGGGCAACACGTCCCTGGCCGTGGCCACCGCGAACGAGGTGTTCGTGGTGAGCGAGAACGGCGTGAGCACGGAGAGCTACACGCCGCTGCTGTCGCGCATCGCGGGCGTGCGCCGCTTCGCGGAGCAGATGGGTTGGGAGGTGGTGCTCAACGGCAACACGCGCGAGGACTCCTTGGGGCAGTACGCGTCCATGGTGGTGGAGAAGCTCTTCGCGGGCCCCTCCGCCGTGGACGGGGCGTTCGTGAACTTCCACCCCTCGTCGCTGCTCACGAACCACCTGCTGGCCCCCGGCCTGGGCCCCACCGTGGTGCTGCCCGCCCCGAACACGGGCGAGCTGCATCCCACGCCCGCGGTGCGGCGCGCGGCGTGAGCGTCAGTCGCCGAAGCGGCCGCAGCGGCCCGCGTTGAGGAACGGCAGCGCCCAGGGCTCCTCGCCCTGGTCCGGGTGGGTGGCGACGAAGAACACGTAGCTTCCGGAGCGCGCGAACCCCCGAGGGTTGGAGCCCAGGTGCGCGGGCGCGATGTCGCGCAGGGACTGCACGCGACCCGAACCGCCGCCCGAGTACCAGGCCTCGCGGCCCCGCGCGGCCGTCGCCGCGGAGAAGAAGAGCCAGCCATCCGTCGCCGCCAGCGCGGTGGGAGCGCTGCCCACGGGCCCGGGTTCCAGGTCCTGCACCAGCACCGTGCCCTGCGACGTGCCGTCGGTGCTCCACAGCTCGCGGCCGTGCACGCCGTCGTCCGCCGCGAAGTACAGCCGCCCGTCCATCGCCGTCAGCCCCGACGGCAGCGAGCCCTCGGGCCCCGGGTTCACGTCCTTCACCCGCCGGGTGCCCAGGAGCGTGCCGTCGCTCTTCCACAGCTCCCCGCCGAAGAGCTGGTCGCCGGGCTCGCCGAAGAAGCCCTCCGCGCCGGCCATGAAGTACACGGCGTTGCCCAGCGGCGTGAGCTCCGACGGGTAATCCCCCGCGAAGTGCCGCAGCGGGAAGGTGAAGAAGGGCGCGCCCCATGACACCCAGAGGTCCGCTTCGCCCTGGCCCCCGTCCACGAGGAAGAAGAGGCGGTCGCGGCCCACCGGCGTCAGCGAGAAGAGCACCGTCTGCGCCGGGCCCCGGAAGTACACCTGCGCGGTGCCGGAACGCCCCCCCGTCACCCACAGCGTCACGGACGTGTCCCCGTACGCCACCAACGCCAGCCGTCCGTTCCACTCCGTCAGGTCGTCCAGGAAGAGCGACGCGGGCCCGGGCGCGAACTCCTGCGCGAGCTGCGTGCCCGAGGCCGTGCCGTCCGTGCTCCACAGCTCACGGCCGCGCACGCCGTCCTCCGCGGTGAAGTACAGCCGCCCGCCCACCACCGTCAGGTTGTCCGGCGCGCTGCCCGCCGCTCCCCGGCGGATGTCCGCCACCAGCACCGTCCCCTGGGACGTGCCGTCCGAGCGCCACAGCTCCGGCCCGTGCACCCCGTCGTCCGCGACGAAGAAGAGCCGTCCCCCCACCGGCGTGAGGAAGCGCGGCGTGCTGCCCGCCCCCCCGGGCCGCACGTCCTTCACCCGCCGCGAGTCCCGTTCGTCTCCATCCGTCACCCACAGCTCACGCCCGGAGGCCCCGTCATCCGCCGCGTAGAAGAGCTGCCGGCCCACCGCCACCAGCGACTCCGGACGCGACCCCTCCATGCCCGGCTGGAGATCCCCCACCGAAAGGGGCGAGCGTCCACAGGGCTCAAGTCCACCGCTCCCCGGGGCAGCCGCCTCTACCGCCGACGACACGTCCCCCAGCGACTCCGCTTCCCACTCCGTCTCCGGACCGCACCCCACCCCGAACCCACCGGCGAACAGCAGCACGAGGACCGGCACTCCACGCCACGCCTCCATCACACGCCTCCCCAGGGCAGTGCGACCCATCCGCGGACCACCGCACCTGCACTGTAAATTGATATTTTTGTTGGAACGAGCCAGCGGCCCAGACGCTGGCATCGCTCAGGAGTGTCGTGAGGTCGTCGGCGTGGATCGCCGTATGGCGCGCGGCCAACGCGCGACCCGTCATGCGGACGACGTCCGCGGCTTCGTACGGGAATAGGACTTGCGCGGATTTTCAGAGGATTTCGTGTCCTCGGATGCGCCGCGTCTCGCCCTCGGAGGCGAGGCTGTGTTCAGGGGGTGGAGCGCAGGACCTTCATGGACTCACGGAAGAGCACCTGGAAGGAGGCGTCCGGGCCCAGCCGTTCGGTGACCACGTCCGCGGCCTTCTCCGCCTGCGGCTGCTTGTAGCCCAGGTTGAGCAGGGCGGAGATGAGGTCGGCCTTGGTGCCGGACGGGGCGGCGGGCATCGGCGCGGCGGTGCCGCGCGCCACGGCTTCGGTGTGGATGTTCTTCACCTTGTCCTTGAGCTCCAGGACGAGCCGTTCGGCGGTCTTCTTGCCCACGCCGTGGATCTTCGCGAGCCGGGCCACCTCGCCGCGCGCCAGCGCCGCGATGAGTTCCCCTACCTCCATGCCGGACAGCACGCCCAGGGCCATGCGCGGGCCGATGCGCGACACGCTGTTGAGCAGCTGGAAGAGCTCCTCCTCCTGCACGGAGAGGAAGCCGAACAGGTCGAAGGCGTCCTCGCGCACCACGGTGCGGATGCGCACGTCCACCGCCTGGCCTTCCGCGGGCAGCTTGCCCAGCGCGATGGAGGAGAGGTTCACGCGGTAGCCCACGCCCTGCACGTCGATGACGGCGTCCTCGGCTCCCTTCTCCAACACGTTGCCACGCAGACGGGCGATCATCGGGCCTCCGGGCGCTTGTACGCGGACGACAGCCGGTCCGCGAGCACCGACGCGGCCCCCTTGCGCTTGCCGTTCGCGGGCGCCGACGCGCGGGGCATGCCCACGCGGAAATGGTTGAGATGGCACAGCGCGACGGCGAGCGCGTCACTGGCATCCGCGCGCTCCAACGTCGCTTCATCCACGCCGAGCAGTGTCCGCACCATGCGCGCCACCGCGTCCTTGCCGCCCGCGCCGCTGGCGCCCACGGACTTCTTCACGCTCGCGGGGGCGTACTCGTGCACGGTGAGGCCGGCCTGCGCCGCCGCGAGCAGCGCCACGCCGCGCGCATGGCCCAGCACCAGGGCGCTGCGCGCGTTGCGGTGCGTGAAGAGCCCTTCCACCGCCACGGACTCCGGCTGGTAGCGCGCGATCGCGGCGCACAGCGCGGCGTGCAGCTCCTTCAGGCGCTCGGCCAGGGGGGCGCCTTCGGGCACCTTGATGACGCCGTGGCCCAGATGCACGAGCTTGCCCTTCTTCTCCTCCACCACCCCGAAGCCCATGAAGCGGCTGCCAGGGTCCACGCCGAGTACGCGCACCGGCCCGTTCCTTTCCCACGCGCCCGAAGAGGGGCGTTACGCGGACAGCGACTGCATCAGGGACTCGTCGATCTCGAAGTTCGCGTGCACGTGCTGCACGTCGTCGTTGTCCTCGAGCGCGTCCATCAGCTTCAACATGCGCTTCGCGTTGTCGCCTTCCACCTTCACGGTGTTCTGCGGCACGAAGGTCCACTTCTGCTCGCCCAGGGGCAGGCCCGCGGCCTCCAGCTTCGAGCCCACCGCGTGCAGGTCCGCCGGCACGGTGCGCACCTCGAAGCCGTCCGGGCCCTGGTCGACGATGTCCTCGGCGCCCGCCTCCAGGGCCTGCTCCATCACCTGGTCCTCGCTGGGGCCGGGCTTCACCACGATGACGCCCTTCTTGTGGAACATCCAGCCCACCGCGCCCTCGGCGCCCAGGTTTCCGCCGTGGTTGCTCAAGAGGTTGCGCACGTCGCTGGCGGAGCGGTTCCGGTTGTCGGTGAGGCACTCGATGATGAGCGCGACGCCGCCGGGGCCGTAGCCCTCGTACGTCACCTCCTCGTACGACGCCCCCTCCAGCTCGCCGGTGCCCTTCTTGATGGCGCGGTCGATGGAGTCGCGGGGGATGTTCGCCTCGCGCGCCTGGCCCATGGACACGCGCAGCCGGGCGTTGCCGGAGGGGTCACCACCGCCCAGACGCGCGGCGACGGTCAGCTCCTTGATGAGCTTGGAGTAGAGCTTGCCCTTGGTCGCACCCATCGCGGCCTTCTGGCGCTTGATCTTCGACCATCGGTTGTGACCGGACATGGCGGCGGCTTCAGCTCACTTCGGCTCGGAAGAAGGATGGGCCCCGGGAGGACCCACGTCCCCGGCCTTGTGCCCCGAGCAGGCCGCCCGAGTCAAACGCTCACGACGCCGTCGGCTCGGGGTCGGAAGCCGGCGCATCTCCCGTGAGAGGGGCGGGCTCGAACAGACGTGGCGGGCCGGCGGACTCCCGGGCGCGCTCGCGCTCCTCCACGAGGACGGCGGGCACCAGCACGCCCAGCATGAACAGCCGGGTCGCCGCCTCGTAGGCCAGCGCCTCCGGGAAGCGGCACTCCAGCAGCATCGCGCGCACCGTGCGCCGGCCGTCGAAGAGCCGCACCACCTGCTCCACGTCCTCGGGCAGCGTGGGCAGCTCGCGCGCCAGCCGGTTGAAGTCCACCGTGAGCCGCGCCGCCAGGGGCAGGCCCCGGACGCGCAGCACCTCGAAGCGCTCCGGGTCCGGCACCACCTGTTCGCACAGGTACGCGCGGTCCATGGAGAAGGAGCCCCGGTGCAGCTCCGGCCCGAACGTCACCGTGTAGCCGCCCGCGCCGAAACACAGCAGGCGCCGGAACGCGAGGCTGCCGCGCTCGCCGTGGAAGGACGCGTCCACCAGCAGGCCGTGGCGGAACGTGAAGGCGCCCGTGTCCTCGGACAGCGTCACCCGCCCTGAGCGCACGCCGGCCAGCAGCGCGCGCACCAGGTGCACCAGCGGCAGCATTCCGGTGTGCGCGTCGTAGACATCCTCCTCACCGCGCCGTCCCGCCTTGAGCCGCGCGAGCACCGCCACGTCCCGGGCGTCCACCGGCTCCACCAGGTATTCGTCCGCGCCCACGCCCGCGGCGAGGTCGCGGTGGAACTCCTGCTGATGGCGCGCCACCAGCAACACCGGCAGGTGCTCCACCTTCGCGTCCGCCCGGAGCAGTCCGCAGAGGCTGAAGCCGTCGCCGTCCGGCAGCTCCGCGTCGATGACCACCAGCCGGGGCAGCGCCTCCGGGGAGGCCAGTCGCGCCAGCGCGTCGCGCATGCCCTCCACGTGCACGGGCTCGAAGCCCTCCGCGCGGAGCGCCTGCATCACCGCCGGCCGGGACACCTCGCCCACCAGCAGCACGGAGCCTCCTGCCACCTCACCCGACAGGTCGAGTGCGGAGCGACCTCCGGCGGGCGTGGAGGATGCGGACGGTGGCGCGGCGTGCAGGTAGGCAACCATGGATTCCCTATTCTTCCAGGGAATCAAACCGAATGCACAACCCGCCCCCAAGTCCCTGGAATCGTTGGGTTTTGGCCATCGTGTTTCCCAAGCTAGGGTGCGCGCCCATGACGCGCCTCGTCCTGCTGCTGACCTTCCTCGTCGTGCCCGCCGTGTCCTCCGCCCAGGACTCCGGGCTCGCGTTCTCCAGTGATGACCCGTTGGGCTCGGTGGTGGCGCCGGTGATGCTGCCGGCGGGCGCCACGGCGCTCTATGGCTACACGGGCGCGCCGGAAGTGGGGGTGGGCTTCCGGCAGGGCATTGGCGGCTTCGAGATGGAGGCGCGAGGGCGCTTCGACTGGTTCAAGCTGGGCGCGTCGCTGGAGGTGCTGGGCCGCAAGGAGGTGCTGCGGCGGGGGGCGTTGCAGTTGGCGCCGTCGCTGGGCGTGGGCCTGGTGCTCAATTCGGGCGCCACGTACATGGACGACGACAACTTCTCCGGCGTGCTGGTGCGCATCCTGCCGGGGCTCGTCGCGGGCTACCGGGTGGCGGACACCGTGGTGCTCCTGGGCCTGGTGGACCTGCCCATCGACCTGGGGCTCACGGGCGACAAGCAGCGGCGCTTCCAGGCCCTGGGCGGCGCGGGTGTGGAGGTGTACCTGGGCAGCGGGCTGTCGCTGCTCGCG
The DNA here is from genome assembly GCF_026626765.1 of Corallococcus sp. bb12-1. NCBI lineage: Bacteria > Pseudomonadati > Myxococcota > Myxococcia > Myxococcales > Myxococcaceae > Corallococcus > Corallococcus sp. bb12-1. The sequence continues at coordinate 68,464 of NZ_JAPNJZ010000027.1, forward strand.
GCGGGGCAGCTGGGCGTGGAGACGTTCCAGGAGCGTGCCGGCGCGGGGCACACGCGGCTGGGCTTCAACGCGCGCGTGGGCCTGGGCACGCGTTTGTTCTGACAACCTGGAGAGTCGCTTTCCCCACCCAAACAGGTCGCCCGAAGTTCGTTGATGAATCCGGTGCGGAAGCCCGGCTCGACTTCCTCGGACGAAGCCTCCGAACCTGTCCGACTGGAGGGTTGCGCGGAATAAGGGAGTCTGGGGGGAGGGTAGAGAGGGGGTGATGGAGGAAGAAAACGGCCCCCGCCCGCCAGCGAAGCAGCCGAGGCGGCGCATCCCGAAGGACCCGGCCCCTCGCTTCAAAGCGCCCGACAGAGAAGCGCTGGCCCTCGCGCAGCGGCTGGTGCCCCGGGAGCATCTGGCCAGAAGGGTGCAGCGCGTGGTGGAGCGCTTCGAGATGAGGGCCGTGGAGGCCCGTTACTCGGCCCTGGGCCAGAATGGGTTCGCGCCGCGTCAGCTGCTGGGGCTCTGGCTTTACGCCAGCCTCATCGGGCTGCACCAGGGGACGCGGGTCGCGCGTGCGTTGCAAACGGATTGCGCCTTGCGGTGGCTCAGCGGAGGCCATTGCATCAGCGTTGCGGTCCTCAACCGCTTTCGCGCGGAGAATGCCGGCCTCTTCCTGGCGGCACTGGAAGAGACGGTGCGCTGGGCCGTGGAGGAGGGCCTGGTGCGGACGCAGGAGTTGGGAATCGACAGCGTGCGTTTGCGCGCCCATGCCAGTCGCAGCCAGGTGTCAACGGCCGGGGTCATGGACCGCAGGAGGGTCGGCCAAGCGGATCGGGGTGACGAGTTCGTCATGCAGCCGCAGCTCGAGTTCGCGGCGTTGGCGAGGTGGGGTCGGCCAAGCGGATCGCATCCGGAGACTACCGAGGCTCCTGGGAGGAGGGCTTCCTGCGCCGCGTTGGGGGCGGATTGCGGAAGCTGTCGCCTTCGATGACGAGGAGGTGGGAGTGGTGGAGGAGCCGGTCCATGGCGGCGCTGGCCATCAGCGGGTCGCCGAAGAGGGGCGGCCACTCCTCGATGGCGCGGTTGGAGGTGATGACGGTGCTCTTACGCTCGTACCGCTGGCGGACCACCTCGTAGAGGTCCGCGGGTTCATCCTGGGTGAGGGCACGCAAGCCGAGGTCATCGATGATGAGCAGCTCGGGCGAGGTGAAGCGCAGGAGGCGCTTCTCGTAGCTGCCGTCGCCCCGGGCGGCGCGCAGCTGCTGGAGAAGCTCGTGGGCACCCAGGTAGAGGGCGCTGTAGCCGGCGCGGCAGGCACGGTGGCCGAGGGCCTGGGCCAGGTGGGACTTGCCGACGCCGGTGGGGCCGACGATGAGGACGTTGTCGTGGCGCTCCAGGAAGCCGCACGTGCCCAGCTCCAGCACCTTGGCCTTGGGGACGCTGGGGTTGAAGTGGAAGTCGAAGTCCTCCAGCGTCCTTGCGTGCTCGAAGCAGGCGCGGCGCACGCGTTGGGAGAGCTGCTTGGAGTCGCGTCGCTCCGCCTCGTCGCCCAAGAGCCGGTAGAGGAATTCGGAGTGGGAGAGGTTGTCGTCCACCGCCTGCTGGGTGCGCAGCTGAAGCGACTGGAGGACACCGGACAGGCGCAGCTTCTTGAGCATGGGGACGAGCGCGTCAGTGGCACTCAATTTCGGACTCCTGGGGCACGACGGAGGGGTGCAGCAGCTCGGCCACGCTGCGTGCGAAGCGCGGCTGAGGAAGCGAGGGTGACGCCGGGGCCGCGAGCGCCAGGGGCAGCGGCTGCAAGTCCAGTCCCTGGCGCAGCAGATTCTTGATGGCCCGGTAGGTGTACGCGCCGTAGTAGTGGGCCCTGCGGGCGGCGGCCTGGGCGCGCTCGGGCGGGAAGCTCTCCAGGTGGGTGACGATGGCCTGCACCGCACGTAGCTGCGACAGCACGTCGTCGGAGTCGAAGACGGCGCGCACGTAGGTGAGGACGTCCTCGCCCAGCCTCGCGGCCCGCCCTTCCCAGTAGCCGCGGCTGCGGTGGCGCAGGTCCGCGCGGTGCTGGGGCAGGTGCGCCTCGTGGGTGCTGTAGAGGCCACTGCCGCGCCGGGCGTGCGTGGCCACGCGCACGTCGTCCGCGTAGGCCTCCAGACTGGCGTCGGTGACGCGCAGCCAGACTTCGCTGCCGACGAGGCGCCAGGGCACCGAGTAGAAGCGCCGCTCGAAGAGGGCGTGGCTGTCCTGGTGGACGCGCGTGGCCTTCCAGAGGACGGGCGTGAAACGCTTCGCGGGCAGGGGCCGCAGGGCAGGCAGCTCCTCCTCGCGGAAGACATCCACCGGGCGCCGGCCCGTCGTCCCGTGCCGGCGCACGTTGGCCACCTCCGCCAGCCAGCGCTTCAAGTCCGCGCGCACGGCGTCGACGTCCTGCCCCTCGCGGCCCTTGAAGAAGTTGGACTGGACGTACTTGACGCCCGCTTCCACCTTGCCCTTCTTCTGGGGCGCGTACGGCGGCGTCGGGTCCACCTTGAAGCCATAGTGCCGGGCCACTTCGCGGTAACTGCGATTGAGGGCGGACGGCTCGTCCGGGGTGAAGGCCGCGCGCAGCACAGCGGCCTTCAAGTTGTCCGGCACCACCGTCTCCACCACGCCGCCCAGCTGCTCGAAGGCCTCCACGTGCAGCCGCAGCCATGTCGGTAGCGACTGCTCGAAGACGACGTCCGCCACCAGGTAGCGGCTGTGCGCCAGCACCAGGACGAAGACCCAGGCCTTCCTCGGCACCCTCTGCTTCGGGCACAGCAGCTTTCCCACGTAGCCAAAGTCCACCTGCGCCACCTCACCCGCCGCGGTGACGACGGGGATGGCGACGTCCTGCGCCCTCACGCCCCGCGCCTTGCGCAGCTGCCGCACCATCCGCTTCACCGCCGAGTCGCTGGCGCTGAAGCCTTCCACCTCCAGCCGCAGCCTGTCGTGGATGGCGCGTGCGCCCAGTCCCTGGGCAAGCCATGACTCCACGCGCGGCTGCCATTCCACCAGCGACGACGTCTGCTGCGCGGGCACCCTCGGCGGCCGGTGCTCCAGCACCCGCAGCTTGAGCGTCTCCAACTCGGGCACCTCCTCCGGGCGCCCCTCCAGCATCCCCGCCCTCGTGAGCGCCGCGCGGTACGCCCGCTCCGTATTCGGGCCCATCCTCAAAAGCCGGGCCACTTCGCGCGCACCCGTCCCCATCCGGTGCAGCCGCACCAGCTCTCTCAACCTGTCCATGTCGACTCTCCGGTAACTCATCCGCGCGCGCCCCTCCGCACACCGCTCCGGCGGTGCTCGGTGGGGCGCGAGGATGCATGGGATGACTGCCCAGGTAGGCACTCAGCCTACCCACTGGCCACGTTTCTTCTAATCGCCTCCGCCGTGGGCGGACCGCCTCCGCCTCTTCTCCGGCGGGCGATCCGCTTGGCCGACCCTGGGCCGATCCGCTTGGCCGACCCTGGGCCGATCCGCTTGGCCGACCCGGCTGCGATCCATTACCCCGGCCCGTTACAGCCAAGTGCGCGTGCACTCGCAGTCCCTGCGGCGCTTGAAGCACCTGGGCGCGGTGGAGCTCGACTCCCTGGACGCTTGCCAGCGCGAGCAGCACTCGCGGCAGGTGCGCAAGCACCAGGAGGCGGTACGCCTGTGCGAGCAACGGGCCGCGGCCAGCGTGGTCCTCAGCAACCCCCGCGCGGCCCTCATGCAGTTTCCTGGCAATGGCGTGCACCCGGGGCACCGCCTCACGGTGGTGGCCAGCGGCGTCACGCAGCGACTGGTGGTAGGTGTCCTGCTAACGGCCTCGGGCAATGACAAGGGCCATCTGGAAGAGGCGATGCAGCGCACGCGCCGCGTGCTGCACACGGCCGGGGTGCCCCTGTCCACGCGGCTGCAAGTGGCCGGAGACTCCGGTTACTGGAGTGAAGAGGACCTGCGCTTCGCCGCCCACCAGCGCCCTTGCGTGGACGTGCTGCTCAACCCGGGCCCGGCCACCGGCCCTCTGGCCAACAAGCCCGGCATGCTCCAGCGCGAGGCGTTTATCCTCCAGCACGCACGGCGGGCCGTGGTGTGTCCGGCAGGGCGCACCATGCGCGGGCCGGTGCTCAATCACTTCGACCGGTGCGAGGTCTACTTCGGCGAGGGCTGTCCGACGTGCTCCTTGCGTCCTCGGTGCACCCACGCCAGGCGCCGCACCTTCAGCGTGCGCTGGGAGTACGAAGGCGCGCTGGAGGCCATGCTGGCGCGCATGAGGCAGCCAGACGCCAAGGCCCGGTACCTGCAACGGATGGCCACCGTGGAGCCCGTCTTCGCCTCGCTGCAGCAGGACATGGGCTTTCGTCGCCTCTCGTCCCGGCACCCGCCCGCCATCGACGCGGAGGTCTTCCTCAAACTGCTGGCCCATAACGTCAGCCGGCTGCTCACCCGCAGCCGGCTTTTTTGTGTCTTCGTCCTCTTCGAAGCCCCTGCTCCTCCCCCTGCATCGCAGCCAGGCTGAACCCCTATTCCGCGCAACCCTCCTGTCGGACAGGTTTGCGCGAAGTCCGCCCGGCGGACGCCTCCGCAGATGGACCCCGCCTTGGCGTCCGCTCTAGCGCGATGTCGCGGCCCACGGCTGCGCCCAGCAAGGTGCGCGTCCTCGCGGAGCATTTCGGGTCGCGGGATGGGAAACGATTCCCTGGCGACTGACTTAGAAGTCGGGCAGCGGGCTCTGGCGGGGCGTGCCCATCAGTTCGAGCGCTCGCACGGCGACCCGGGTGAGCGTCTGCGCGCACGGCTCGCAGCCTCCGCCGCAGCACGAAGGCCAGCGCCCTTCCGGGTCGCGCAGGAGCGGACGCACGCTGGACTGGTAGTAGCTGGGGAGCGCGTTCTCATCGCTCGCGCGCAGCAGCGCTTCGTCGAGGGGCAGGGGCGTGGCGGCGGGAACGTCGGACACGCCCGTTTCATACCAGCGCCTCGCAGGGCTCGCACATCCGGACCTGGCAGGGCGGCTGTTCGGAGCGATGAGGTCCGCGCGGGCGCCGCGTTCAGAGCAGTGACGTCTGGGCCGGAGCGTCGGGCGCGGGGCCGTCCGCGGGCTGGCAGTGCGCGCACCAGTGCGTGTTGCGGCCGCCGATGCGCAGGTGCGACACCGGCGTGGTGCAGCGAGGACACGGCGCCCCCGTCCTGCCGAAGATGTTGCGCCGGTGCAACGCCTTGCCCTGCACCCCGAACAGGTCGCGCTGCGTGCCGCGCAGCCGCAACCCCTCCTCCAGCACGTCGCGGATGCCCCGGTGCAGCTTGATGACTTCAGCGGGTGAGAGCGACGAGGCCAGCCGCCGGGGATCGATGCCCGCGGCCCACAGGCTTTCGTCCGCGTCACGGTTGCCCAGCCCCGCGAGCACCCGCTGGTTCAGCAGCACCGTCTTGAGCGGACTGCGCCGACGGCGAAGCTGCTGGGCCAACAGCTCCGGCGTGAAGGTTCCATCGAGCGCCTCCGGCCCCAGCTCCGCCAGCTTCAACTGTGACGCCAGCAGTTGGGTCGGTCCCAACGCCACACGCGCGTAACCCAGCGTATCGGTGAGCTGCAGCTCCTCGTCGCCCTCCAACGTTAGGACGACGAGCGTCGCCAGCGGCCGCTCACTGCCCACGGGCCGGAGCGCCAGCTCCCCCCACAGCATGAAGTGCAGCGCGAGTGTCTGCCCGTCATCCAGCGCGAGCAGCATGAACTTGGCGCGGCGGTCCGCCGACAGCACCCGCCTGCCCCGCAGGTTCTGGATGAAGTCCTCCGGCGAAGCAAAGCGCACCGCCGTGGGAACCAACACCTGCGCATCCACGAAGCGGCGGCCCACCACGGCCTGCTTCAAATCGCGGACGATGATTTCGACCTCAGGGACTTCCGCCACGCGTGAATCCTCCCCCACGGGTTACCAACGTAGGAAGAGTTCCAGGTAACGTCATGGGTTGTCCCCCGCTGGGGAGGACACCTCGTCCGCCGGGCGGCCGGCCGGACGAGGCCCTGTCATGAATCAGCCTCGCACCGTCACCTCGCACACGTCGCGGGACACCTCGCGGACGTCGAACTTCACATCCAGGAAGTGAGCCATCGTCTCGCGTTGCGTGTGCGCGTGGCCATCCAGCGCCAGGGTGCGGAAGCCGCCGCCCTTCGCCAGCGCGAGCAGTAACAGCAACTGGTCGCACAGGTGCTCGCCCACGGGGACTTCGGCGTCCAGGTAGCGCTTCACCTCGGCGGCGACCTCCTCGCCCACCAGCTCCGCCCGCTTGCCGCGCTCGCCGAAGCCGGTGAACACCTCCGTCACGTGCTCGCTCTCCACCTCCACGCGCAGCACGTTGCCCGGGCCGAAGGCGCGCTTGAGTTCCTCCGGACGCTGCTGGTCCTCCCGCAGCTTCAGCACGCCCGCCACGGTCTCCAGCTCGCGGCGGGCCACATCGAAGGGGATGGCCGCCACCTGGGCCACCGCCTCACGCCGCAGCACGCGGCCTCGCTCCATCAGGTGCAGCGGCTGCAGCTTCGCCGGGTGGATGTTCACGCGGAACTTCCCGCCGCCGGCCGGATAGAAGCCGGGACGCTCCAGCGTCACCTCCACGCGCGGCCCCATGCGGTTGAGCAGCGGCAGGTACGACTTCTCCAGGAACTCGAACGGCGGCGCCGCCGGGTTGTGCGTCCCGCCTTCCAGCATCAGCGTGGACGGACCTTCGGCGTGCAGGAGCGCGGGCAGCACCGTCTGGAGCACCAGCGTCGCGCTGCCCGCCGAGCCCACCGCGAAGTGGTAGTTGCCCGCCGTCAGCGCGCGCGGATGGAAGGACAACTGCTTGGAGCCCAGCTCCGCGCCCGTCACCTCCGCCGCGCCCACGGCCTCCGCGGCCTTCAGCGCGGTGAGGTGCTGGCGCAACAGGCCCGGCTTGGCGCGGCCAGCGCGCACGTTGACCATCTCGAACGGAGTCCCCGTCACCAGCGACAACGCCAGCGCGGTGCGCAGCACCTGGCCGCCCCCCTCACCCTGTGAACCATCAATGCGAACCATGTGCGTCGTGCTCCTTCGTGGCGCTCGCGGACGGGGACAGCATCCCATCCCTGATAAAAAATAGCGGCGCCCGCTCCCCCACCCTTAACGGCCCTTTCGGGACCTCTTGGGGGGAACGGGCGCCTCGGCGTCTTCATCCCGGCATGGGTACCTCGGCTGGACGACGGGTGGGACCAACCACGTCGGCTATCCCTTCACGCACACCACCTGCTTGAGCGTGTGGACGACCTCCACCAGGTCCGCCTGCGCCGCCATCACGGCATCAATGGGCTTGTACGCAGCCGGCGTCTCGTCGATCACGTCCACGTCCTTGCGGCACTCCACGCCTTCGGTCGCCTTCGCGTGATCATCCAGCGAGAAGCGCTTCTTCGCCTCGGTGCGCGACATCACGCGGCCCGCGCCGTGGCTGCACGAATGGAAGGCATCCGCGTTTCCCTTCCCTCGGACGATGTAGGAACGCGCCCCCATGCTGCCGGGGATGATTCCCATGTCGCCTTCACGCGCCCGCACCGCGCCCTTGCGGGTCACGAAGCAGTTCTTTCCGAAGTGGTTTTCGCGCGAGATGTAGTTGTGGTGGCAGTTCACCGCCGACTCGGACAGCTCGAACGCGGGCAATTCACCGCTCGCCTTCAGGGCCTCCACCGCCGAGTGCAGCATCAGCTCGCGGTTCATCTTCGCGAAGTCCTGCGCCCAGCTCACCGCGAACACGTAGTCGTCGAAGTGCTCCGTCCCCTCCGGCAGGTACGCCAGGTCCGCGTCCGGCAGGTGGATGAAGAAGCGCTGCATGTCCTTCTTCGCCAGCTCGATGAAGTGGCTTCCGATGCGGTTACCCACCCCGCGCGACCCGGAGTGCAACATCAGCCACACGCCATCCGACTCATCGATACACAGCTCGATGAAGTGGTTACCGGTTCCCAGCGTTCCCAGGTGACCCAGCTGCGGACCCCGGCCGATGTGCGGATGCTTCGCGACGATCTGCTCGTATCCCTTCATCAGCTCCGCCCACACGGCCTGATGCGTCGCGGGAGCATCCTTCCAGGCGCCGCGGTCGTTACGGCCGCCGTTGTCCGTACGGCCGTGGGGCACCGCCGCCTCGATGGCCGAGCGCACCCCGCGCAGCGAGTCCGGCAGCTGATCCGCGCGCAGCGTCGTGCGCACGGCGATCATCCCGCATCCGATGTCCACGCCCACCGCTGCCGGCACCACCGCGCCCACCGTGGGCACCACGCTCCCGACCGTCGCGCCGTAACCGCGGTGCACGTCCGGCATCACCGCGACCCACTTGTGGATGAAGGGCAGGCCCCGGAGGTTGCGCAGCTGCTGCTTCGCCTCGTCCTCGAACGGCACCCCCACCGTCCACGCCTTGATGGGGCGACCCGCTTCGTCCGACAGCACTTCGTAGTTCGTGTTCTCGCGGTTCATGGCCTGCACCTTTCGGTCGTTCGACCCGGGCTCAGCGTCCCGGTCACGTGGGGGAGCTAGAGCAGCCGCCGTGCCAACGCTGTTTCCGGGTGAGGCCCCCGAGCAGGAGTGGAAATCCCTATCCCATGGGATAAATACGTATCCTGATGGCTCAAAAATCGAAGGCGCGCCGGACGGTCGTGTTCGGGATGCTGGGGACGACGCTGGACACGGGGTCGGGGACCCACCGGTGGACGCGCTGGCGGCCCACGGTGGCGCTGTGCCAGCAGGAGGACCTGGTAGTGCATCGGCTGGAGCTGCTGCACCCGCCCCGGGCCGCGTCCATGGCCACGGGGATTCAAGAGGACATCGCCCAGGTGTCACCGGAGACGGAGGTGCGCCTGACGTCCCTGCCCATCCGCGACCCGTGGAACCTGGAGGAGACGTACGGCGCGCTGCTGGACCACGTGCGCGCGCACCCCTTCCATCCGGAGGAAGAGGACTACCTGGTGCACATCACCACGGGCACGCACATCGCTCAGATCTGCATGTTCCTGCTGGTGGAGAGCCGGTTGATTCCGGGGCGGCTGGTGCAGACGTCGCCGGGAAACGCGGGGAAGCGCTCTGCGGCGGGCTCGCACGCCATCATCGACCTGGACCTGTCGAACTACGACACGCTGGCCGCGCGCTTCCGGCAGCAACAGCGCGAAGGCCTGTCCTTCCTCAAGTCCGGCATCGACACGCACAACGCCGCGTTCAACCGGCTCATCGAGCGCATCGAACAGGTGGCGGTGCAGTCCCGCGCGCCGCTGTTGCTGACGGGGCCCACGGGCGCGGGCAAGTCGCAGCTCGCCCGGCGCATCTACGCGCTGAAGAAGGCGCGCAACCAGGTGGCGGGCCCGTTCGTGGACTTGAACTGCGCCACGCTGCGGGGCGACGGCGCGATGTCCACGCTCTTCGGCCACGTGAAGGGGTCCTTCACGGGAGCGGTGGGTGACCGGCCCGGGTTGATGCGGCAGGCGCACGGGGGCGTGCTGTTCCTGGATGAGATTGGAGAGCTGGGCGCGGACGAGCAGGCCATGTTGCTGCGCGCGCTGGAGGACAAGCGGTTTCTGCCCGTGGGCGCGGACAAGGAGGTGGAGAGCGACTTCCAGCTCATCGCCGGCACCAACCGGGACCTCCAACTGGACGTAGAGCGGGGGCGCTTCCGCGAGGACCTGCTCGCGCGCATCAACCTGTGGACCTTCCGGCTGCCCGCGCTGCGCGAGCGCCCGGAGGACATCGCGCCCAACCTGCTCTTCGAATTGGATCAAGCGTCGCAGGCGCTGGGGACGCGGGTGACGATGAGCAAGGAGGCCCAGGAGCACTTCCTGCGCTTCGCCACGTCGCCTGAAGGACGGTGGAACGGCAACTTCCGCGACCTCAACGCGGCCGTGCTGCGCATGTCCACGCTGGCCAATGGTGGCCGCATGACGCGAGAGGTGGTGGACGAGGAATTGGAGCGGCTGCGCTCTCAGTGGCGGCCAGCGGGGGCCGCGATGTCGGGCGCGGAGGACGTGCTGGCGGAGATACTGGGGCCGGTGCGCGCGGCGGAGCTGGACCGCTTCGACCGCGTGCAACTGGCGGACGTGGTGGGCGTGTGTCGCTCCGCGCGCTCGCTGTCGGACGCGGGCCGGGCGTTGTTCGCGCAGTCCCGAGCGCAGAAGAAGAGCGTCAATGACGCGGACCGGCTGCGGAAGTACCTGACGCGCTTCGGGCTCACCTGGGCGGACGTGAGCGGGCGCGGAGGGCAGGACGCGGACTGACGCGCGCTCAGCGGAAGTGCTCCTTCAAGGCACGACACCGGGCCGTGCTCTGGGCCTCGTCAGGAACGACCGCCGAAGCCCGCGCCGACGGAGCAGCCACCGGCACGGGAGCACCGGGCGCCTCCCGCGCATCCGCCGCTTGCAACCACGCAGCGGGCACCATGCATTCGACGGAGAGCGGTCCCTGGAACGTGGCGGACAGGCCCGCTTCCTCAGTCCGCACCGTGCCGCGCACCTCACGTCCGGTGACGTCCAGCTCCAGCGTCCCATTGTTCGCGAGCGTCGCCGGACCGGACGGCGCTCGAAGCTCCGCGGACGCCATCCCCACCCGCAGGGGCGTCGTCGTCAGCCGGGCCGTGGCGTGCTTCTTCTTCGGGAACGTGGGCGCCACCGGAACCAGCACCGCCCAGCTCCGCCCATCCCCTGCTTGCGCGCTCAGCGCGACCTCCAACGTCGCGGGCGCGTCCCCTTCCTCGAACGTGGCGATGAGCCGCACGGAGGGAGCCTCGAAGGTGCCCGCGTCCGTCCTCACCGTGACCGCGCCCGGCGGTTGGGGCTGCTCGGGCGCCTTCAGGGCCATGGACTTCGAGGGAGACACCGGCGCGGCCGTGAGCAGCTCCGGCGGCCTCCCCCGCTCCTCCTTCGGCTTCGCGCAGGCCCCGACGAGCAGCAGCGCCATCAGGACCCCGGGCCTCATGCTCAGCACCCCACCCGCAGTAGCATCGCGCTGACGGTGGTGTTGTCGTTCTCTCGCAGCTCGTCCACGACTCCCGCCGGATCCAGGTCCACGTAGACGTAGTACGTGTTGAAGGGAAGGCCCGCCGGCACCGTGAAGCCCAGCGTGTAGGTACCCTCCGCGAAGGCCGCCATCGAATGGTTGAAGGTGGCCACCACGTTCGTGGACTCGCTGTACCCGAGCGGTGGCGCCGTCGGGCTCAGGTGCACGCGCATCGAATAGGACCCCGTCGCCGCGTTGCCCATGTTGCCCACGTAGAACTTCACGCTCGTCGCCGTGTTGCGACACACGGTGCGGGTGAGCGCGGGATCCAACGTCTGCGCCACGTCCCCCACCACGCCCATCGCGGACGGCAGCAGGTTGGGCTTCGTCAGCGAATAGCCGTACAGGTCGCGCATGCCCTGCGCGTTCGTCGGCCACAGCGTGGAGGACTCGTAGCCTCCCGTCACCAGGTGCGGCGGCGACGTGCGCAGGATGCTGTGCCCGCCCTCGTGCTTGAAGCCGAAGAAGTGCCCCGCCTCATGCACGAACGTGCTCCGGCCCGACGTGCCGAAGGCATTGCCGGTACGTGGCGTGAAGTCCAGGTCGCTGGCGATGCAGACGTCCGCCTCGTCGATGCCGTTGCTCCCGATGAAGCACACGCCCACCGTGGAGTACGTCACGCCGTTGTTCCCGTCGATGGCCGCCCGGTCACACAGGCCGATCTCGTTCTGACCGTCGCTGTGATCCAGCGCGCAGTCCGTCACCGGGTTCACGTTGAAGCCCGCGACGAGGTGCGACAGGTCGTCCCACTGCCGCAGCCCGTTCCAGTACGCCGTGTTGACGTTGCCAGTGTCCGGGATGCTGCACCGGTTGCGGTACACGACCGGGCCGCTGTACCACTTCACCGGCGAGCCATTGCACGTGTCCCAGGACGCGGCCTGCGCCTCCTGGCTCCCCAGCGCCAGCACCGCGACGAAGCCCGCGATTCTTGTGGTGTTCATGGCGAAGCTCCTCACGGCTGGCCGGGCGGGATGTCCCGCTCGGGCTGGGATGAAGTGGAGCCCATCGCCGGAACCTGCCCGGACGCAGGGGTCACCGACACGGACCGCGCCGACGCGGTGGCGACCGGCTCCTCGCGGAACGCCCCCGTCACGCCGAGTCCCCGAGCACGCAGGTGGTTCTGGAGCAGCGACACGAACGCCTCACGCCCCAGCGCCTCCGGAAGCCCCGCGACCTCCACGCCCGCGCGCAAGGCCGGACGCGCGCCCGACAGGTCCACCGTCTCGAACACCGGCGCCGTCCGCCGCACGCCCGCGGACCCCAGGCCGGACACGAGCCCGCCCTCGACGCCCACGAGCACCTCCCGTCCGCCCACCGACTCCACCCGGAAGGCCTGCCCGTCCAGCACCGGCGACAGGCTCCACGAAGTATTGCGCAGGAACACCACGTAGCGCGCGCCCCGGACGAAGCGCGGCACGTGGCTGACCACGAGCTGACGTCCGTCCGGCAGCGACCCGCCCACCTGCTTGAGCCGCACTTCCCCGGGCACGTCGCCCAGGTGCGCCCGCACGTTCCCCAGCGTCACCACCGTCCACGGGCCCGTGCGCTCCGAGTACTCGGAGCGCACGTCGGTGACGTCCCCCTCCACCACCGCGGCCGTCTGGTCGACCAGGCTCAACAGGCTGTCCACCGCGTGCGGCGGCCGGAGCGTTCCCTCCGCGACCAGCGGGCGCTCGTGCCGCGCGGAGGCCTCCGCGTCATCTCCAACAGGAGAAGCGCACCCCGCCGCGCCACACAGGAGCGCCAGCGCGAAGCGCGTCCGGCCCTTCCGTCCGAATGTCGTCCATGGCCTGCCCACGCGCATCACGTCCGCTCCCTTCGTGTCGTCAGTGGATGAGATAGAAGGCGGCCTGCCGGGGCACGAAGAACTTCCAACCTTCGTCCGTCAGGTACGCCGGATCTTCCTGCATCACCGCCACCTGTTGCCCACCCCACTCTGGCACGGCGGTGACGGTGTTGAGTTCCACGGCCAGGTACGAGCCCTTGCGCAGCACCCGGGGCGCGTCCTGCCGCGAGGCCGCGCGGAAGTCGATGGAGGCCCCCAATGCATGCCCCTGCGCCCCCAGCGGGTGGCTGTACACCTTGGCCTCGATGCCCTTCTCTTTCATCTCCGCCATCGTCGCGTCGTAGACGTCCGCAGACGAGCGCCCCGGCCGCGACGCGCGCAGCATCAGCGCGTCCTGGAGCGCATGCGTGTTCGCCAGCGCGCGCTTCAGCCCCTCCGGCACGTCCTTCTCTCCGTCCCGCAGCACGTAGGCCATCTTCTGCCAGTCCGTGTTCAGCCCCAGGGCCGTGACGCCGAAGTCCACGTGCACCAGGTCCCCGCGCTGGATGACCACCGACTCGTCCGCCACCGCCAGGAACCCTCGCGAGAAGCCGTCCTTCATCCCCTGCCGCTGCACGCGCAGGTCCGGCTCGAACCACGTGGTGACGCGCGCCTCCCACAGGGCGTCATAGAGCCAGCGGCGCACCTCGCCCACCGTCGTCCTGCCGGGCACCACCACCTCGTTGGAGAGCGCCCGCTTCACCAGCGACTCCGTCAGCACCACCAGGTCGCGGTACGGCGTGAACTCGCCGGGCAGCCGCGTGTCCAGGTACTCCTCGATGAGCGGCGCCGCGCTCACGAAGCGCCCTTGCGCCTGCGCGCCCAGCGCCTCCACCAGCCACTGGTAGGAATCATGCGTCAGGCTGCGCGTCACCCCACGCTTGCCGCCCATGCCCAGCGCGATGGCGCGCGGGCGGTACTGCGCCTCCAGCTCCGCGAGCACCTCCTGCGGCTTGCGGCTCTCGGGGGGCCGCTCGAAGAAGCGCGTCACCGCTTCCGTGGCGTAGCCCGTCAGCGCGACCTTCTTCAGGCCCGCGTCGCCCGCGTCCACGAAGACGAACACGTCGCGGTTGCCCGCGTAGGGCAGCGGCGGCGCCACCCAGCCCGTCAGCGGGTCGTCGTGGAACTCCTCGTTGACCACCACCCACATGCCCACGCCGTGACGGCGCATCATGTCGAGCAGCAGCCCATGGCGCTCCGCAAGCCACGACGCGCGCAGGGCCAGCGCCTGGGACGGTGTCGGCACCAGGCCAGGAGCTTCGGAGACGGGGGCTCGGACGGGGGCGGTGGCGCAGGCCATCCAACACCCCAGCAGGGGCCACAGGGCCACACGTGGGCTCTTCATGTCGGGAACTCCAGGTCGGGATGAGGACCGGGAGCGTAGCGCGCTCAACCGAAGTCCTCCGCCCCCGGAACCATCAAGGCTCCGGGAGCGAAGGACCTGGGGCGCAGCCTGCTTGTTCACCGGCTCGGGTCTCCCCGCTCCCTCGCACTTCCGGGTCTCGTCCCCCCCGGTCCGAGACACCGGGATCCGCCCAGATCGTACTGGCTGGCGAATCCGCTGGAAGTGGGCGGCCCTCCCCCGAAGGCCGCCGTGGAGCACGAACGCCCTACCGCGCGCGCGCCGTACCTCAGTAGCTGGCGACCCACTCCAGGTCGCTTTCCTCGAATTCGAAGTCGACGGTCGACTCCCTCGCTTCCCCCCCGGGCCCCTGGATTTCCCGGGCCTCGCCCCCCGTCCGCACCTCCGCGCCCCCGCTGGAGCCGAGCGCCCACATCGCGCCATCCCCCTGGATCCACGTTTCGATGCGGTACATCGTGTCCCCCCTGGGTGCGGTGTTGCATTCCCGTCCTCGCCGCCGCCCCGCCGCGCCTCGATAATTAGACGCCGACCGCCAGAATCCTTGGATCGCGGCCGACTCAATTGGGGGCGTTCACTCCCGCCCGCAGGGCCCGGGCCCGGATTCCGGCCTCCTCGCTCCACCCCGGCTCCCCTTGACGCGCCACGGCCTCGAAGGCCTCCGCCGCCTGCAGCGGATGGCCCAGCGCCCGGAGCACCAACGCCCGGTTCCACTGGGCCTGCGGATGTCCTGGAACCTCACGCAGCACGCCCTCCAGGATGAGCAGCGCGCCGTCCAGGTTGCCCGCCGCCATCGCCAGCACCGCCCAGTCGCAGTCCCGGTCCACCGAGGGCGTGCTGCGCGACAGGAAGTCCGCGGCCTGACGCAGTTCGCCACGCACCAGGTACGCGGCCGCGATGCCGTGCAGGTCTCCCCGCGCCTCCATGTCCGCCAGTGTTCGCAGGGACACGGGGGGCTCGCTCAGCAGGGCCCCTGGCTCCGGGGTGCCCGTGCGGACGGGGATGTAGGGCAGGTAGCGGTCCGCGGCCGGATAGGAGATGCGCGCCTCCATCCCCCGCGCCGACGCGGCGGCCCGCCACGTGTCACCCCACGGGCGGTCCGCCGTGGACAGGAACGCGAGGAGCGCGCCCAGCCCCATGGCCACGAGCGCCCCCAGCCCCCGGCCCTTCCAGCCCTGGAGCCCGGTGGGGCGGAGCAGGGAGCGGGCGGCGGCGGAAGGCGCGGGGACGTCGTTGTGGGCCACCGCGCCGCACAAGGCCTGGGCGCTGAGCATCTCCAGTTGCATCGCGTCATGCAGGCCGGAAGCGCAGGCGCTGCAAAGGGCCAGGTGGAGCCGGAAGCGCTCCTCGTCGCCCGATTCGAGCTCGCCATCCAGGAACCGGTAGAGCTTCTTGCACCAGAGATCCATCGCGCGTGGCAACCCGTGGTCAGGCTGCCGCCTCCCATCCCTCTCGAAACGCGAGCGGGGGGATTCCTTGGTGCCGTCCTTCCTGGCGGAATCAGCCCGCCCGCCCGCCTGCTCTGCCCGTGGAGTGCTCCAGGCAGGACAGGCGGCGAAGCAGGGCGCGTCAGCGGCGCGAACGCGGGCGCAGCAGCGTCCCACCGACGCGGCTGGCGCGTGGGCAGGGCCACCGGGGCGCGGTGACGGCCTCCACCTTCTCCCCTTCCGCGAACCACGGGCAGCAGGAGGCGCACCCCGGGCAGCGGCGACGGAAGCGGCGCGCGCCCTGGTGCCAGGCGCGTCCCTCCAGATGTTCGGGCGGCGGGGGCACGTCGGCGGCCAGGGCGTCGCCGGGCCAGTTCGCCGGCACGGCCTCGTCCCAGGACCCCGGCACGGCCTCGCGCGCCTGCCGGGCGGACACCCAGCGCTCGCTCTCCGCGGCGTCCTCCAGCGCGAGCCTCGCCAACACCTCCAGTTGCAGCAGGTCATGGAAGCGCGCGGCGCACGCCTCGCACCCCGCGAGGTGACCTCGGACGCGGCGCTGGTCCTCCGCGGCCAGCTCCCCGTCCAGAAGGGGGCGCAGATCCTCACACGCGGTGCTCATCGTTCCCTCTCCTGGCGGCGGCGTTCCGCCGTGTCGTGGAGCATGGCCTTGAGGCGGCGGCGGGCGTGGAAGAGCCACGTGCCCACCGTTCCCGCGCTGGGGGTGTTCATCCGACGGGCGATCTCCGCATGGCGCAGGCCGCGCGCATGCAGCTCGAACGCCTGCCGGAGCTTCTCGTTGAGCCGGGCGACCGCCTGGCGCAGTTCATCCTCCGTGACGCACTCCCACTGTTCGGGTTCCGGCGCATCCTCCGGATCCTCGAAGAGCATGTGGACGTTGTGCAGATCCACCCTCCGGTCCGTCTCAGCGCCCTGCCGCCGGCACTGATCCAGGAACCGGTTGTGAAGCACGCGCACCAGCCACGCGCGCCGCGCCGGCTCCGGCCAGCGCTTGAGCCGCTCCCATTGCAGAAGTGCCCGCAGCAGCACGTCCTGCACCAGGTCGTCGCAATCACTGGCATTGCGGCCACAGACGTTGCGCGCGATGGCGACCAGCACCGGCTGATGGCGGATCGCGAAAGCGGCGAATTCCCCTCCAGAGCCCTCCCGGACAGGGGGCTCCTCCCTCCCTGGCACCATGCGACCGCCTCCCTTCCCTCAGAGAACGCCGAGGGTCGGATTCTTTTTTTCTCACAGATGCGACAGGCGTCCAGTCGCTTCATCTTGCACCGCAACTGGCAGTGCGACTGGAACACTTCAAGCAGACGCCAAATCCTTGCATGGGATAGACAGACATCCACGCGTTCCCCGATCAATTCCTTTCCATGGGTGTGCAATGCCTCGGGGTGTTCGGTGCCCCGCCCATGGGCCAGAACGGCCTCCAGCATGCACCAGCCCCCCGCGGGTTCCGGCTGATTTTCGGCGTCGCGGATCCGAAGCGGCGCACCGCGCGGAGCGTCCCTCCTGGTGCGTCACGCGCCGTGACACTTCCTGTCAGGTCGCGCGGGAAGGGGCCTGGAAATCCGGTTCCGGGGCTCCGGGGCCGGAAGCCTCCGGGACTTGGGGGGTGGGGCTCCGGGGGGGGTGAAAGGCCGGCCTGGAGGGGCCAAGGGGGGTGGCGGGGCGCAAGAGAAGCGCCCCGGGACCAAACTCCCCCTTGCGTGCGTGGGGAGTCCTTTGGTCCTCTTGGGTACAGCCGTATGCCCATGGAAACCGCCGCCGACAGCCGAGAGTACCGCGTGGTCTTCTTCTGCCCCGCGTCGAACGCCCGGCTCGAGCGGCTGGAGGTCTCCGTGCGTCGGCTGTTGTCGCGCATCCAGGCCCCCCCCGCGGAGTTGGCCCCCCTCACCGAGGCCGGGGCGCTCACGGAGGCCGGGTGGCAGGTGTACCTGGTGCGTTCGCTGACGGAGCGTTCGGCGGCGCAGGCCATGGCCGCCTACGTCAGCGAGGCCACCTGCGCCCTGGCGGCGGAGGTGGACGCGGAGGTGCTGGGCCTCTACGTGGACGTGTCGGGGGACTCGGCGCGCATCTGTCGCTGTGGCCCGGAGGACGGGCCGGAGACCTTCGCCGGACGCCGGCAGGCCGCGCTCAACCGCACCTCCGAGTGGCTGGAGGTCGCCCCCGCGAGCCTTTCCGCCCTCTTCCAGTTGGATCCGCCGGACGCGGAGTACGAACCGGACGCGGATGACCGCTTCGTCGAGGAGAAGCTGCGGGAGGCGCGGACCTTGATGGAGCGCTACCGCACGGCGAAATGAGGTCCCGGACCCCGG
Organism: Corallococcus sp. bb12-1; assembly: GCF_026626765.1. Classification (NCBI taxonomy): domain Bacteria; kingdom Pseudomonadati; phylum Myxococcota; class Myxococcia; order Myxococcales; family Myxococcaceae; genus Corallococcus; species Corallococcus sp. bb12-1. The sequence continues at coordinate 86,418 of NZ_JAPNJZ010000027.1, forward strand.
AGGACCTCGTCGGTCGCTGCGAGCGCTGCTACCTGACCGCGGCGTGGTGCCTGTGCGCGCAGGTGCCAATCGTGCCCACGCGCACGGAGCTGCTCGTCATCCGCCACAACAAGGAGGCGGAGAAGAGCACCAACACCGCGCGCATCGCGGCGCTGGCCCTGCCCCGCTGCCGCATCGTCTCCTATGGCGCGCCGGGCCAACCCTTCGACGCGTCGGTGCTGGGGGACGGCTCGGACACGTGGCTGCTGTTCCCCGACGCGCCGGAGGCCGAGGGTCCCCCGCCCCGGCGGCTCGTCGTCATCGACGGGAGCTGGGCCCAGGCGCGGCGCATGGTGCAGCGCGTCCCCGGGCTGAGGCGATTGCCGGGGATGCGGCTGCCCCCACCTTCACCGGACTCCCGCCGGCTGCGCCGTCCACCCCATCCGGACGGGATGTCCACGCTGGAGGCCATGGCCGGGGCGCTCGGGCGGCTGGAGGGCGAGGACGTGGCGAAGCCGCTGCTCGCGCTGCACGAGCTGATGATTGAACGCGTGCTCGCGAGCCGTGGACGGCTGGGCTGGGTGGACTACCTCTGAGGTCCGCCCCGCGCGGTCGGCTCAGGCGTAGGTCGCGCGGCGCTTGAGCGGCAGCGTGAGGCACCGGACGCTGCCGTTGCCCCGTTCGAGCGCCGCGATGTCCACGCCCTCGACTTCGATGCCCAGCTCCTTCACCAGCGGCTGGAGGCGCGGCGCGGCGCTCTGCGAGGCCAGCAGCAGTTGGGGGCCCAGGAAGATGTAGTTGGAGAGGAAGCAGGGGGATTCGGAGGCGGGCAGCGCGTGGACCTTGCGTCCCCGCCGCGTGAAGTAGCCCTCGAAGGACTCCCACTGGGGCGCCTGCGCAGGGGTGATGACGCGCACGGGCAGGTGCTTCAGGAACGTGCGGGCCAACACCGCCCGGGGCCCGAGCACGTTGAAGGCCAGGTCCAGGTGGATGATGCCCAGGTGTTCGGGGATGCAGACGACCCCCACCTCCTGGAAGCCCGCGCCCCAGGCCGTCTCCAGGAAGCCCTGCAGGGCGCGCGCGTCGCTGCGCAGCCCCAGGTTGACGAAGATGCGCTCCTCATCGAGCAGGAAGACGTCCCCGAACTCCAGGCCGGCGCCGGTCCCCTCCACCGGGGCCGCGTCCCTCGGGCCGCCGTGGATCAGCTCCGCCAGCGCCGCATGCGTCGCGTCGAACTCGGCGATGCGCGCGGCGAAGGCCGCGGTGCCCGTCACCAGTTGGCGCCCCACGACCGCTGCCGTGTCCCGGACAAACACGCGGTTCACCGAGGCGTCGCTCACCGCCCGCGCGGACTCCGGAAGGAAGTCCCCCAGGTCGAAGAGCCTGCACCCGAAGCGGGTCAGCGCTTCGCACAGCCGCCCGGAGGCGTCCTCCGCGTCCTGACGAGAGACGGCGCCGATGAACCCGACCGCGGAGGCCTCCAACTCGGTCGCGACCTCGAGCGCCGCTGGCCGGCACACCGCGACGCACTCCAACTGTGCCGACTCCGACCAGCACTCGATTCCAGTCAACGTCATCCGCAACCACCCTGGTCAGCAGCGCCCAGCCCCGAATCCCTGGGCCAATCAAGGATTCCTCTGACAGTTCACCTAGAAGTGTCCTCCATGCTAAACGACAATTACTAGATTATTTATCTATTCCAGTCGTAACGGATTTTGCCCCTGTCCATCCTGACCCACATGAAGCCCTCGACACCGTCCGCCGACCGCTCCCGGGAAGAACTCGTCGCGTGGCTGCGGGCCTACGTGGCCCGGAGCACTGACCTCGCCGAGGAGACCATCGACGTCGACCGGGCCTTCGTCGACTACGGGCTGACGTCGAAGGACGCGGTCTTCCTCTCCGGAGAGCTGGGGGAGTGGCTGGGGCGGGACGTGTCCCCCACCCTCGTGTGGCAGCACCCGACCATCACCGCCGTGAGCGTGCACCTGGGCCGCGCCCCGGAGCCGGAGCGCCCGGTGGCGCCCGTGATGCCGGCGGCGGTTTCGGAGAGCGCCATCGCCATCGTCTCGCTGGGCTGCCGCTTCCCGGGCGCGCCCACGCCCGAGGCCTTCTGGGCCCTGCTCCAGCGCGGCGGCGATGCCATCACCGAGGTTCCCGCCGACCGGTGGGACACCCAGCGCTACTACCACCCGGACCCCACGCACCCCGGGACGATGAACACGCGCTGGGGCGGGTTCCTGGAGCAGGTGGACGGGTTTGATCCGCTGTTCTTCGGCATCTCGCCCCATGAGGCGGCGCGGATGGATCCGCAGCAGCGGCTGCTGCTGGAGGTGGCCTGGGAGGCGCTGGAGCGTGGAGGGCAGGCGCCGCACGCGCTCCGGGGCAGCCGCACGGGCGTGTTCGTGGGCATCAGCAGCAGCGACTACGCGCAGCGGCAGTTCGGTGACCGCTCACGGCTGGACGCGTACGCGGGCACGGGCAACGCGCACAGCATCGCGGCCAACCGGCTGTCGTACCTGCTGGGCCTGCGGGGCCCGAGCATGGCGGTGGACACCGCGTGTTCCTCCTCGCTGGTGGGCCTGCACCTGGCCTGTCAGAGCCTGCGCGGCGGCGAGTGCGACATGGCGCTCGCGGGCGGCGTGAACCTCATCCTCAACCCGGACCTCAACATCGCCTTCTCCCGGGCGGGGATGATGGCCCCGGACGGGCGCTGCAAGAGCTTCGACGCGGCGGCGGATGGCTACGTGCGCTCCGAGGGCTGTGGCGTCGTCGTCCTCAAGCGGTTGGCCGACGCGCAGTCCGCGGGGGACGCAATCCTCGCGGTGATCCACGGCTCGGCGGTCAACCATGACGGGCCCAGCAACGGGCTCACCGCGCCCAACGGCTTCGCGCAGCAGGAGGTCATCCAGCAGGCGCTGCGGCAGGCCGGGCTGTCCGCCGGGCAGATCAGCTACGTCGAAGCCCATGGCACCGGCACGACGCTGGGAGACCCCATCGAGTTGGAGGCGCTGAAGGCCGCGCTGCGGCCCGGGGGACGCTCCGAGCAGCGCTGCCTCGTCGGTTCGGTGAAGGCGAACATCGGGCACCTGGAGTCGGCGGCGGGCATCGCGGGGCTGGTGAAGATCGTCCTCGCGCTCCAGCACGCGGAAGTCCCGCCGCAGGTGCATTTCCGCACGCTCAATCCGCACGTCTCGCTGGATCCGAGCGCGTTCCACATCCCGACCCGGCGCGAGCCGTGGACGTCGGAGGCCGGAGCGCGCTTCGCGGGCCTCAGCTCGTTCGGCTTCGGCGGCGCCAACGCGCACGTCATCGTGGGCGAGGCCCCGCGCCGGACGCCCGTCACCGAGACTGCTTCCGAGCATGCGCAACACCTGCTGACGCTGTCGGCCCGGACCGCGCCAGCCCTGCGCGAGCTGGTCCAGCGGTATCAGGCCCGCCTCACCGCGCCGGATGCGCCGGCCCTGGCGGACCTCTGCTTCACCGCCAACACCGGACGCGACGCCTGGGCCCACCGCATCAGCACGGCGGCCGCCTCCCACGCGGAGCTGGCCTCGCAGTTGGATGCGTTCCTGCACGAGCGTCCCCTTCCCGGCCTGCACCACGGAGAGGTCCAACGGAGCGCACAACCGCGCGTGGTCTTCCTCTTCCCGGGCCAGGGGGCGCAGTTCGCGGGCATGGGACGCAAGCTGTTCGAGACCGAGCCCGTCTTCCGCGATGCGATGGAGCGCTGTGATGCGCTGCTGCGCCCGCACCTCGACGTGCCCCTGCTGTCCGTCGTGTATCCGGCCCCCGGAGAAGACACCGAACGGATCCACCAGACGCGCTACAGCCAGCCGGCCCTGTTCGCGCTGGGCTACGCGCTGTCGGAGCTCTGGCGCTCCTGGGGCGTGAAGCCGGACGCGGTGATGGGACACAGCGTGGGTGAGTACGTCGCGGCGCACGTCGCGGGCGTGCTCGGGCTGGAGGACGCCCTGCGCCTGCTGGCGACGCGCAGCCGCCTCATCCAGGCCCTGCCCCAGGACGGCACCATGGCCGCGGTGCTGGCCGACGAGGCCACCGTGCGCGCGGCGTTGGGGGAGGAACGGGACGTGGAGCTCGCCGCCATCAACGGCCCGCGCCACGTCGTCATCTCCGGAGCGCGGCCCGCGGTGCAGCGGGTCGTGGAGGCCTTGCAGGACCGGAGCATCGACTCGCGTCCGCTCACGGTCTCGCATGCGTTCCACTCGGCGCGGATGGACCCCATGCTCGCGGAGTTCGAGCAGGCGGCGCGCGCCATCGCATTCCAGGCCCCTTCCCTTCCGCTCGTCTCCAACCTCACCGGCACCGTCCTGAAGTCAGCGCCCGACGCGGGCTACTGGCGGCGCCACGTGCGCGAGCCGGTGCAGTTCCTCAAGAGCATTGAACACGCGGCCCAGGCGGGCCCGGCGGTGTTCATCGAGCTGGGCCCGAACGACACGCTGCTCGGCATGGCGAAGCGGTGCCTGCCGGAGGGCGCGAACCTCTGGCTGCCCAGCCTCAAGAAGCACCAGGACGACGGGCGGACGCTGCTGGGGAGCCTGGGCGCGTTGTTCGTCCGGGGCGTCCCCGTCGATTTGAAGCAGGTGGACCGTTCCCCGGCGCGCCAGCGCGTGCTGCTGCCGACCTATCCCTTCGAGCGCCAGCGCTGCTGGTTGGAGGACCTTTCCGTGGATCCCGTGGCCCCGCCGCAGAAGCCCCTGCCGTCGACCGTTCCCGCCCTGTCTCGCCGGGCGCGGATCCAGGACGCGCTCCGTTCGATGGTGGCCCGCCTGCTGCAAATGCCCCCGGAACGGATGGGCCCGGACACGCCCTTCCTGGAGCTGGGCGCGGACTCCATCGTGCTGATGGACGCCATCCGCAACGTGGAGAAGCTCTTCGGCCTCAAGCTGTCCATCCGCCAGGTCTTCGAGGAGCTGACCACGCTGGACGCCATGGCCAGCCACCTGGACCACACCCTGCCCGACAGCTTCGTGTTCGCGGAGGCCCCCGCGCCCGTGCGCACCGCCACCGTGGCCCCCCAGCCCGCCGCGCGTCAGGCCGCCGCCACCGAGGCGCCGGAAGGTTCCCTGGAGCAGATCATCCAGGTCCAGCTCCAGCTCATGAAGCAGCAACTGGCGCTGCTCGGCGCGAAGGGCGCGGCGGTTCCCAGCGAGCCCGACGTGGAGGCTCCCCCGCGTCCCGAGGCGGCCCCCGTCGCGGTCGCGCGCCCTGTGTCCCCTCCTTCCGGCCCCTCGGCCTTCTCCGTGGGCACGGCGGACGGTGAGCCGGAGCGGGAGCTGCCTGTCGAGCAGCAGCGCTTCCTGGAGTCCTTCATCGCGCGCTACACGCGCCGCACGCAGGGCTCCAAGCAGAACGCGATCCGCCATCGCGGCCAGTGGAGTGATGTGCGCTGGCAGATGAACTTCCGGCCGGAGGTGAAGGAGCTCTGCTACCCCATTGTCAGCTCCCGCTCGCACGGTTCGCGCGTCTGGGACGTGGACGGCAACGAGTTCATCGACCTCTCCATGGGCTTCGGCGTGCACCTGTTCGGGCACAACCCGCCCTTCGTCCTCGAGGCGATGCAGCAGCGGCTGGCCCAGGGCATGGAGCTGGGCACGCAGTCGGATCTCGCGGGCGAGGCGGCGGAGCTCATCTGCGAGCTCACCGGCATGAAGCGCGTCACCTTCTGCAACTCCGGCACGGAGGCGGTGATGACGGCGCTGCGCGTGGCCCGCGCGGTGACGGGGCGCACGAAGATCGTGATGTTCACGTCGTCCTACCACGGTCACTCCGACGGGACGCTCGTCGTGGGCCGCATGGTCGGCGGCGTGCCGCGGTCGCTGCCCATGGCCTCCGGAGTCGCGCAGCACATCGCGGATGACGTGCTGGTGCTGCCCTATGGAGAAGAGCGGACGCTGGAGCTCATCCGCGAACACCTGCACGAACTGGCCGCCGTCCTCGTGGAGCCGGTGCAGAGCCGCCGCCCCCACGTGCAGCCCCGCGCCTTCCTGCACACCCTCCGGGAGCTGACCCGCGAGGCGCACGTGCCGCTCATCTTCGATGAGATCATCACCGGCTTCCGCCTTCATCCGGGCGGCGCGCAGGCGTGGTACGGCATCGAGGCCGACATCACGACGTACGGGAAGATTCTTGGCGGCGGCATGCCCCTGGGCGTCGTGGCGGATCGCGGCGGCTTCGTGGACCGCATCGACGGAGGCGACTGGCGCTATGGAGATGCGTCCCATCCCGTCCAGGGAGACACCTTCTCCGCGGGCACCTTCTGCAAGCACCCGCTGACCATGGCGGCGACCCTCGCCACCCTCCGACACCTGAAGCGCGAAGGTCCCGGCCTCCAGGAGCGCCTGAACCACCGGGCCGCGAAGCTCGCGGAGCGCATCAACGCCATCTTCGAGCGCGAGCAGGTCCCCATCACCCTGGTGCACGGCGGGTCGGTGCTCCGCTTCACCTCGGCCGGAAACTCCAGCTACCTGTTCCAGCCGCTGGAGATGGACCTGTTCTTCAGCCAGCTCATCGACCGGGGCATCTACATCTGGGAGGGCCGCACGTGCATGCTCTCCACCGCGCACACCGACGAGGACCTCGACACCCTCGTGCGCGTGGTGGCGCAGAGCGTGGCCGAGCTGCGCGAAGGCGGCTTCTGGCCCCGGGCTACCACCCCGGACGCTCCGAACGCGCAGCGCCCCGTCGAGAGCGCGCCGGAGGAGCCCTCGCTCCCGCCGAACGTGCTGCCGACCACGGAGGCCCAGCAGCAACTGTGGATCCTCTCGCAGATGAACGCGGGCGGCTCCAGCGCCTACAACCTGTCGCTCAGCCTGCGCCTGTCGGGCGTCCTCCAGGTCGACCTGCTCCAGCGCTCGCTCCAGCACGTCGTGGATCGTCACGAGGCGCTGCGCATCCAGTTGGACGAATCAGGCGAGCAGCAGCGCATCCTCCCGCGGCTCACCGCGGGCCTGCCGCTGGAGGACCTGTCCGCGCTGCCGTCGGACGAGCAGTCCGCCCAGCTCACGGCCTGGTACGAAGCGGAAGGCCAGTCCCCGTTCGACCTGCACCGGGGGCCGCTGTTCCGCGCGCACCTGCTCAAGCTGAGCCCGCATGACCACCTGTTCGTCCTGACGGTCCACCACGTGGTGGTGGATGGCTGGTCGCTGGGGATCCTCGTGCAGGAGATCGCCCAGCACTATTCGGCCATCCATGAAGGCCGCAGCGCCATCCGGCCTCGCCCCCTCCAGTTCAGCGACCATGTCCGCTGGATGCGGCGGCAGGCCCAGACGCAGGAGATGACGGCGCACGAGCGCTACTGGCTGGAGCAGCGCGTGGACACGGTGCCCGCCATCGAGCTGCCCACGGACCACGGCCGTCCGGCCCTGCGCAGCTACCGGGGCGCCCGCGAAACGGTGCGGCTGTCGGCGTCGCTCACCCGCTCCGTGCGGGAGCTGGCGCAGCAGCAGCAATCCACCCTCTTCATCCTGCTGCTCTCCGCGTACACCACCTTCCTGCACCGGCTGACGGGCCAGGACGAGCTGCTCGTGGGCATCCCCACCGGTGGCAGGGAGTTGGAGGATAGCGAGCAGCTCGTCGCCTACTGCGCGCACCTGCTGCCCATCGTCAGCCACGCCCGGGGGGAGCAGTCGTTCCCGAAATATCTCCAGGGGCTCAAGCAGACGCTGTGGAGCGCCTACGAGCACCAGGCGTATCCCTTCGCCCGGCTGATCCACCGGCTGAACCTGCCGCGCAGCACCAGCCACAACCCGCTGGTCAGCGTGACGTTCAACCTGGAGCGGCCCATGGCCGCCGCGAAGATGAGCGGGCTGCGCACGGACTTCCACTCGCAGCCCATCCGCTACGCGGCCTTCGACCTGAGCCTCAACGCCATCGAGGTCGAGGACGGGCTCGTGCTGGACTTCGAATACAACACCGACCTCTTCGAGGCCGGGACGCTCCAGCGCTGGACGCGTGGCTTCTACACGCTGTTGGAGGGACTCGTCGCGGATCCGCGCCGCCGGCTGGCGGACCTGCCCCTGCTCTCCCCCGCCGAGCGCCATCACCTGCTCACCGCGTGGAACCAGACCCGGGCCCCGTATCGCAAGGACCTGCTGGTCCACGAAGTCATCGAGAAGAAGGCCGCCGCGCGCCCCGACAAGGTCGCGGTGGAGTTCGACGGTCAACTGCTGACCTACGCGGCCCTCAACGGACAGGCGAACCGGCTGGCGTACCACCTGCGCGAACTGGGAGTCGGGCCCGGCGTGCTCGTGGGCTCGTTCCTGGAGCGGTCCCCCGAGGTGCTCGTCACCCTGATGGCCATCCTCAAGGCGGGCGGCGCCTTCGTTCCGCTGGATCCGGGACTGCCCCTGGAGCGGCTGAAGTACCTGCTCGATGACTCGCGCGTCGCGGTGGTGGTGACGCAGGGGCCGCTGTTGGAGCGGCTGCCCGTGCACGACGCGAAGGTCCTCTGTCTGGACGAGGACGCCGCCGTGCTCGCGGCGTGGCCCGACACGGACCTGGAGAACCTCGCCTCGCCGGACTCGCCCGCGTACGTCATCTACACGTCCGGCTCCACGGGCGAACCCAAGGGCGTGGCCGTGGGACACGGCGCGCTCGTTGTCCACTGCCAGGACGTGCGCGACCACTACCGGCACTCCGCGAACGACAAGATGTTGCAGTTCGCGTCGTTCAACTTCGATGCGTCCCTGGAGCAGATTCTCCCGCTCTTCATGGTCGGCGCCACGGTGGTGCTGCGCGGCCCGGAGGTCTGGACCGCGGAGGAGCTGCCGCGCCGCATCGTCGAGCAGCAGCTCACGGTGCTGAACTTCCCGACCGCCTACTGGCAGCAGGTGACGCAGCGCTGGAGCGAATCGCCGCAGGAGCTGGGCGGCCACCGCGTGCGGCTGATCATCATCGGCGGGGACACCATCCTGCCCAAGGTGCTGGAGCTGTGGCAGCGCGGTCCCCTGGGCGCGGTGCGGCTGCTCAATGCGTATGGCCCCACGGAGGCGGTCATCACCGCGACCACCTTCGAAGTCCCCGCCGCCACGAGCACGCCCCAGGCGAACTCGCGCGTGCCCATTGGCCGGCCGCGCTCCAACCGGACCTTCTACATGTTGGACAAGTACGGCGAGCCGGTGCCCCTGGGCGTGGCGGGAGAGCTCCACATCGGCGGCGAGGTGCTGGCGCAGGGCTACCTCCACCGTCCGGAGCTGACGGCGCAGCGCTTCATCCCGGATCCGTTCAGCGACAAGCCCGGCGCGCGCCTCTACAAGACGGGCGACCTCGCGCGCTACCTGCCCGACGGCACGCTCGACTTCCTGGGACGGACCGACCACCAGGTGAAGGTGCGCGGCTTCCGCATCGAGTTGGGAGAGATTGAAGCGGCGCTGAGCCGGCACGCTTGCGTCCAGGAAGTCATCGTCACCGTGAGGGAGGAGCAGGACGCGGACGCGGCCGGGCACGACAAGCGGCTGGTCGCGTATGTCGTTCCCACGGCGCCCGACGCCGTGACGCCCACCGCGCTGCGCCAGTCCCTCCAGGAGAAGCTGCCGGACTACATGATCCCGGCCTTCTTCGTCCTGCTGACGGCCATGCCCCTCACCGCGAGCGGCAAGCTCGACCGGCGCTCGCTGCCCGCGCCCGACCCTGCGACCAGCGCGCCCACGAAGCCGTTCGTCGCGCCGCGCAGCGCCACGGAGCAGGCGGTGTCGGAGGTGTGGATGAAGGCCCTGCGGCTGCAACGCGTGGGCGTCCACGACGACTTCTTCGAGCTGGGTGGGGACTCGCTGCTCGCGACGCAGGTGGCCTCGCGCATCCGCGAATCGCTGCGGCTGGACCTCTCCCTGGAGCGCATGTTCCAGGCCCCTACCATCGCGGGCCTCGCGGAGTACCTGGACACCTTGACGTGGGCCGCGAAGGCCCCACCACCCGAGTCCGCCGACGAAGCGGGCCGTGAGGAGGGCGAGCTGTGAGCGGCCTGGATGAACTGCTGACGACGCTGCGCAAGCAGGACGTGCGGCTGTGGATGGAGGGCGAACGCCTGCGCTTCAGCGCGCCTCCGGGCGTGATGACCCCGGAGCTCACAGGGCGGATGAAGGAGCGCAAGGAGGAGATCACCGCGTTCCTGCGCCAGGCGGGACAGTCGCTCCAGGCCGCCGCGGAGATCATCCCGGCGGGCCCGCGTGACGGAGACCTGCCGCTGTCGTCCGGACAGCAGCGCCTGTGGTTCCTGGAGCAGCTCCAGGGCCCGAGCGGCGCGTACAACATGCCCGCGGCCCTGCGGCTCGAAGGCGTACTGGATGGGGACGCGCTTCGCCGGAGCCTGGAGGAGATCGTCCGCCGTCACGACATCCTCCGCACGACCTACGCCCAGGTGCAGGGCCGGCCCGTGCAGCGCATCCAGCCCGTCGCGCCGGTGGCACTGCCCCGCGTGGACCTCCAGGCACTGCCCGCGGACGCCCGGATGGCGGAGGTCCGGAGGCTCGCGGCGGAGGAGGCGCGCAAGGCCTTCGAGCTGTCGAAGGATCTGCCGCTGCGGCTGTGCCTGCTCCAGCTCGATGCGCGCGAACACGTACTGCTGCTCACGCTGCATCACATCGCGTCGGACGGTTGGTCCATCGGGGTGCTGGTGCGCGAGCTGGCGGAGCTCTACCGGGCCTTCACCACCGGCACCGCGCCCTCACTGCCCGAGCTACCGCTCCACTACGCGGACTTCGCGCGCTGGCAGCAGGAGCGCGCCACGGGGGGTGCCACGCAACCGCAGCTCACGTACTGGAAGGAGCATCTGGCCGGGGCACCGGGCCTGCTGGAGCTGCCCACCGACCGTCCCCGCCCCGCCGCGCAGCGCTTCCAGGGCGCCACGCGGCGCTTCACGGTCCCCTTGGAGCTCGTCTCACGGCTCAAGGCGCGGGGACGTGAAGCAGAGTCCACGCTGTTCATGACGCTGCTGGCGACCTTTGGCGTGCTGCTGTCGCGCCACAGCCGGCAGAAGGACCTGGTGGTGGGCTTCCCCATCGCCAACCGGCTTCCGCAGACGGAGCCGCTCATCGGCCTGTTTGTCAACACGCTGCCCCTGCGCCTCGACCTGGGTGGGGAGCCCTCGTTCTCGGAGCTGCTGGGACAGGTGCGCCGCACCACGCTCGCGGCCTCCGTCCATCAGGCACTGGCGTTCGAACAGTTGGTGGAAGCGCTCCAGCCGACCCGCGCGCTGAGCCACTCGCCGCTCTTCCAGGTGCTGTTCACGCTCCAGAACACGCCCACCGAATCGCTGACGCTGCCCGGGCTCGCGATTGAACAACTGGAGATTGAAAGCGGCACGTCGCAGTTCGACCTCTCGCTCTCCATGAACGAGACGCCGCACGGGCTGGTCAGCGACCTGACCTTCGACACCGACCTGTTCGACGCCGCGACCATTGAACGGATGACGGGACACTTCCTGTCCCTGCTCGCCGCGGTGGCGGACAACCCCACGCAGCCCGTCTCCCGGATGCCCCTGCTCACCGAGCCCGAGCGGACGCTCCTGCTGCGCGACTGGAATGCCACGTCCCGCGAGGTGTCACCGTCGCAGGGTCTCCACGGCCTGTTCGAAGCGCAGGCGGCACGACGTCCGGAAGCCATCGCCGCCCGCTTCGAATCGCACGCGCTGACCTATGGCGAGCTGGAGGCGCGCTCCAACCGAGTGGCGCACCACCTGCGCTCCCTGGGCGTCGAGCCGGGACAGCGCGTCGGCATCTTCATGGAGCGCTCCCTGGAGCTGCTCGTGGGTCTGCTCGGCATCCTCAAGGCGGGCGCTGCATACGTGCCGCTGGATCCGCTCTACCCCGAGGAGCGACGGGCCCACATCCTGGAGGACAGCGGCGTGGCGCTGCTCCTGACCGAGCCGGCACTTGCCTCGCAGGCGCCGACGTACCGGGTCCGGACCGTCCTGCTGGCGGACACGGCCCCTGCGTCCTCGGAGCCGCTGCACCTGCCCTTGTCCGGTGAGCACCTGGCGTATGTGCTCTACACATCCGGCTCCACCGGGAAGCCCAAGGGCGTGGCGGTGCCCCACCGCGCGGCCACCAACTTCATGGCGTCGATGCAGCGCGAGCCCGGCATCACCGAGGCCGACACGCTCTTCGCGGTGACGACCATCGCCTTCGACATCTCCGTGCTGGAGCTGTTCCTGCCCCTGAGTGTCGGCGCGTGCGTGGCCATCGCCAGCCGGGAGACGGCCGTGGATGGCACGCGGCTTTTGCCCGCGCTCGCGGCCAGCGGCGCCACCGTGATGCAGGCCACGCCCTCCACGTGGCGGATGATGCTGGCGCTGGGCTGGGCCGGAGACCCGTCGCTCAAGATGCTGTGCGGCGGCGAGGCCCTTCCCCTGGAGTTGATTGCTCCGCTGCGTGCCCGGGGTGCGTCGCTGTGGAACATGTACGGCCCCACGGAGACCACCATCTGGTCCACCGTGTCGAGCGTGGAGGAGCAGGCCCGGCTCACGATTGGCCGGCCCATCGACAACACGCGGGTGTACGTGCTCGACGCGCGACTCCAGCCCGTTCCCGTGGGCGTCGTGGGCCTGCTGTACATCGGCGGACTCGGGGTGGCCCAGGGCTACCTCCACCGCCCGGACCTGACCGCCGAACGCTTCATCCCGGATCCCTTCAGCCGTGAGCCCGGAGCCCGCCTGTACTGCACGGGCGACGGCGTGCGCTTCCTGTCGGATGGCTCGCTGGACTACGTGGGCCGCGAGGATGGGCAGATCAAGCTGCGGGGCCACCGCATCGAACTGGGAGAGATTGAAGCGCGGCTGAGCCTTCACCCCGGTGTCCGCGAGGTGGCGGTGCGGGTGTGGGAACTCGCGGGCGGCTCGGAGCTGGTGGCGTATTTCCAGCCCGGCACCGGTGACGCTCCGGAGGCCCAGGCGCTGCGGGAGCACCTGCGCTCCCACCTGCCGGCCTACATGATTCCGTCGCACTTCGTGGCGCTGGAGTCCTTTCCTCGCACGGCGAACGGCAAGCTCGACCGCAAGGCCCTGCCCTCGCCCACGCCGTCCCAACGCGCGGCCTCCACGTTCGAGCCGCCGCGCACGCCGCTGGAGGTCCGCCTCGCGGAGATCTGGCGCGAGGTGCTGGGCGTGGAGCGCGTCGGCCTGCACGAGGACTTCTTCGAGCTGGGCGGCCATTCGATGAAGGCCGTGCAGATCCTCGCCCGCGTCCAGGAGGCCTGGAGCGTGGACGTGTCCCTGCGCGTCCTCTTCGAACGGCCCACGCTGGAGGCCATGGCGAAGCACCTGGAGGCGCGGCAGCAGGACAAGCCCACCGCGTCACCTCCGCCGCTGGTCGCGCGTCCCCGGCAGGCCCGCCGTCTCCAGGCCACCTCCCGCGCCGAACTCAACCTGCCCGACTCCTCCAACAAAGGGGACTGAAGGCAGCCCTTCCTTCTCACGGACCCCGCTGGTGTGGCGCGCACGTCCATTCCTCGCGCCTCCACGGGCCCCCACCTGATTTCCGATCACGCCCATGAACGCTGAAACCTTCGTCTTCCCCGTCTCGTTCGCCCAGCAGCGGCTGTGGTTCCTGCACCTGATGCAGCCGGACAACCCCAGCTACAACATCGCGGGGGCCGTGCGGCTCCAGGGTGTGCTCGACGTTGGCGCGCTCCAGCAGACCTTCGACGCGATGGTGGAGCGGCACGAATCGCTGCGCACCACGTTCGCGCAGGAAGCGGGACACCCCGTCCAGGTCGTCGCGATGGAGGGCACCGCGCCCGTCGTGCTCGTGGACCTGGAAGCCCTTCCCGAAGCCGAGCGTGAAGAGGCGGCCCGCCGGGGCACGACGGAGGAGACGCGCCGGCCCTTCGACCTGATGCGCGGGCCCCTCCTGCGCGCGCGCCTGTTACGCCTCACCGCGACGGACCATGTCCTCGTGATGACGATGCACCACATCATCTCGGATGGTGGCTCGCTGGGCATCCTCATCCAGGAAGTGGCGCAGCTCTACGCGGCGTTCTCCGAGGGCCGTGAACCGGAGCTGGAGTCGCTGCCCATCCAGTACGCGGACTATGCCCAGTGGCAGCGCGAGTGGTTGAGCACCGAAGGCGTGCTGACCGAGCACGTGGCGTATTGGAAGAAGCAGCTCGCGGGCGCGTCCCTGCTGCAACTGCCCACCGACCACCCGCGTCCGGCCATCCAGACCCAACGGGGCGCCCTGCTGCCCCTGCACCTGCCGTCGGCGCTCGTGGCGCGATTGCAGCAGCTCGGTCAGCGCGAGCGGGCCACACTCTTCATGACGCTGCTGGCGTCCTTCCAGGCCCTGCTGTCCCGCTACACCCACCAGCACGACATCCTCGTGGGCGCGCCGCAGAACAGCCGGGGCCGCGTGCAGACCGAAGGGCTCATCGGCCTCTTCGTCAACACGCTCGTCCTTCGCGGAGATCTGTCCGGCAACCCCACCTTCCGTGAGCTGCTCCAGCGCACCCGCGAGACGACGCTGGCGGCCTACTCGCACCAGGACATCCCCTTCGAGCGGCTGGTGGACGAGGTGCAGCCGGAGCGCAACCTGGCCTACACCCCGCTGTTCCAGGTCGCGTTCAACCTCCAGGCCCAGGCGCCGCAGGAGCTGGTCCTCCCCGGCGCGAAGATCCTCCCCATCGAGGTGGAGACGGGCACCGCGAAGTTCGACCTGACGCTGGACCTCCAGGAGAGCGCGGACGGGCTGCGTGGCTTCTTCGAATACAACCGCGACCTGTTCGAGCCCTCCACGATGGAGCGCCTGCGCGGGCACTTCCAGACGCTGCTCGAAGGCATCGTCGCGCGGCCGGACGCGCGGCTGGACACCCTGCCCCTGCTGACGCAGCCCGAGCGCCACCAGCTGCTCGATGTCTGGCCCGTCCTCAAGCACTTCTCCGGCAGCGACTGTCTGCACCAGCGCTTCGAGGAACAGGCGAGGAGACGCCCTGACGCCATCGCCGTGGTGGGCGAAGGGGAACGCCTCACCTACGCGGAGCTGGACGCCCGCGCCAACCAGCTCGCCCATGCGCTGCTGGCGCGCGGCCTCCAGCCCGAAACACTGGTGGGACTGTGCGTGGAGCGCTCGCTGGCCACGGTGGTGGGCATCCTCGGCATCCTGAAGGCCGGCGGCGCCTACGTGCCGCTCGACCCGACGTACCCCGCGGACCGGCTGGCCTTCATGGTCGAGGACAGCCACATGCCGCTGGTCATCACCCAGCGCGCCCTGGTCGAACGCCTGCCGAAGAGCGGCACCGAGCTGCTCGTCCTGGAGGACGCCGCCGAGCTGCTCGCGCGGCAGTCCACCCAGGCGACGGGCCTCGTGCTGGACAGCGACCACCTGGCGTACGTCATCTACACCTCGGGTTCGACGGGCCTGCCCAAGGGTTCACTGCTGCCGCACCGCAACGTCACGCGGCTGTTCGAAGCGACGGCAGACTGGTTCCACTTCGATGAGAAGGACGTCTGGACGCTGTTCCACTCCTACGCGTTCGACTTCTCCGTCTGGGAGCTGTGGGGCGCGCTGTTGTACGGCGGCCGGCTGGTCATCGTCCCGTACCTCGTCTCGCGCTCGCCGGATGCCTTCTACGAGCTGCTGAGCCAGGAGCGCGTCACGGTGCTGAACCAGACGCCCGCGGCCTTCCGCCAGCTCATCCAGGCCGAGGAGCGCAGCGAGTCCGGGCCGCGTCCGCTCGCCCTGCGCTACGTCGTCTTCGGCGGCGAAGCGCTGGAGCCCGCGAGCCTCGTGCCCTGGTTCCGCCGGCACGGGGACACGCAGCCCCAGCTCATCAACATGTACGGCATCACCGAGACGACGGTGCACGTCACCTACCGTCCGATGAGCATGACGGAGGCGGCGCGCACGCAGCAGAGCCCCATCGGCGTGGCCATCCCGGACCTCCAGCTCTACGTGTTGGACTCGCGCCTGGAGCCCGTGCCGGTGGGCGTCGCGGGGGAGATCTTCGTCGGCGGCGCGGGGCTCGCGCGCGGCTACCTGGGCCGGCCCGCGCTCACCGCGGAGCGCTTCATCCCGCACCCGTACAGCCGCACGCCCGGCGCCGCGCTCTACCGCACGGGAGACCTGGCGCGCTTCACGAAGGACGGCCAGCTGGAGTACCTGGGGCGCATCGACCATCAGGTGAAGATCCGCGGCTTCCGCATCGAGCTGAGCGAGATCCAAATCGTCCTCAGCCTGCACCCTGCGGTGCGCGAAGCCCTGGTGCTGGTGCGCGAGGACCCGGCGGGCAGCAAGTCGCTGGTGGCCTACGTGGCCGCGCCGAAGGAGGGCGCGCCGAGCATCAATGACCTGCGGCAGTACCTGCTCGGCAAGCTCCCGGACTACATGGTGCCGGGCGCCTTCGTGATGCTGGAGCAGTTCCCGCTGACCGCGAACGGCAAGGTAGACCGCAAGGCCCTGCCCACGCCGGACCAGTCCCGTCCCGACCTGGGCACGCAGTACGTGGCCCCCAGCACCCGTCCGCAGGAGGTGCTCTGCGCCATCTGGGCGGAGGTGCTGGACGTGGAGCGCGTGGGCATCCACGACAACTTCTTC
Source organism: Corallococcus sp. bb12-1 (assembly GCF_026626765.1). NCBI lineage: Bacteria > Pseudomonadati > Myxococcota > Myxococcia > Myxococcales > Myxococcaceae > Corallococcus > Corallococcus sp. bb12-1. The sequence continues at coordinate 102,938 of NZ_JAPNJZ010000027.1, forward strand.
GCGCTCGGCGGCGACTCCATCCTCAGCATCCAGGTGCTGACGCTGGCGCAGCGCGAGGGCATCCGCTTCTCCCTCCAGCAGCTCTTCCAACACCAGACGGTGGCGACCCTGCTCCAGGCCGCGGAGGTCCGCGCGGTCACGACGGAGGAGCTGCCGCGCACGGAGCCCTTCAGCCTCATCACGCCCGAGGACCGCGCCCGGCTTCCGGCCGACGTCGAGGACGCCTACCCGCTGGCCCGCATCCAGGCCGGAATGCTGTACCACATGGAGTTGGCGCCCAACTCCAACATCTACCACAACACCGACAGCTTCCATCTGCGGCTGCGGACCCCGCTAAATCCGGTGCGCTTCGAAGAAGCGGTGCAGGCCATCGTCGCGCGTCAACCCGTGCTGCGCACGGCGTTCGACATGACGACGTACAGCCAGCCGTTGCAGCTGGTGCACAAGAACGCGCACCTCTCCGTCGAGTTCGTGGACCTGAGTCACCTGTCGGACGCGGAGCAGGACGCGGAGATCCACAAGCTGCTGGAGCTGGAGAAGCAGCGGCACTTCGAACTGTCGCGGCCTCCGCTGCTGCGCTACTTCATCCACCAGCGGGCGGAAGGCTCCTTCCAGTTCACGCTCACCGAATGCCACGCCATCATCGACGGCTGGAGCCTGCACTCCACGCTGGTGGAGATGTTCAATCACTACCATGCGCTGGAGCGCGGTGAGGCGCCGCCCCCGGCGGAGCAGACGAGCCTCACCTACCGCGACTTCGTGGCGCTGGAGCAGCGCGCCCTGGAGTCCGAGGAGCATCAGCACTACTGGCGCGACCAGCTCGCGGGCGGTTCGGTCATGCGGCTGCCACGCTGGCGGCGGGCGCTTGCGGAAGGCGAGCCGCGAATCGCCACCGTCAAGGTGCCCCTCTCGCAGGAGCTCCACGCGGGCCTGAAGGCGCTGACCCGGACCGCTTCGGTGCCGTTCAAGAGCATCCTGGTGGCCGCGCACCTCAAGGTCATGAGCCTGCTGAGCGGCCGTGAGGACGTCATCACCGGCATGGGCGTCAACAGCCGCCCGGAGGAAGGCGACGGCTCCAAGCTGCGCGGCATCTTCCTCAACACCCTGCCCTTCCGGCTGAAGCTGGAGCCTGGAAGCTGGAAGTCGCTGGTCCACGCGGCCTTCGAGCACGAGCGCACGCTCTATCCCTTCCGCCGCTACCCCATGGCGGAGATCCAGCGCCAGTGGGGCCGGGAAGCGCTCTACGAAGTCATGTTCAACTACATGCACTTCCACGTGCTGCACGACCTGTCCGGCACGCTGGCCTCGGTAGAGACGCTGGGCGTCATCCGCTCCGAAGGCACCAACGTCACGCTGGCGGTGCACTTCCAGACGGAGCCGCACACCCAGGAGCTGACGCTCGAGCTGGACTACAACGCCGTTGAACTGGAGCACGTGCAGGTGGAGCGCATGGGCGCGTCCTACGCACGCGTGCTGAACGCCCTGGCCTTCCACGCGGAGCAGGCGCACCACCTGTCCTCCGCGCTGCCTCCCGAGGAGCAGCAGCGGATGCTGGTGGAGTGGAACGCCACCTCCGTCCCGTTCCCCAGGACGACGACGTTCCAGGAGCTCTTCGAAGCCCAGGCGAAGCTCACGCCGGACGCGGTGGCCGTCGTCGACGGTGCGCGCTCGCTCAGCTACCGCGCCCTGGATGCGCGCGCCAACCGGCTCGCGCACCACCTGCGCTCCCGGGGCGTGGGGCCAGAACAGGTGGTGGCGCTCGGCCTGGAGCGCTCCATCGAACTGCTCGTGGGTCTGCTGGGCGCGCTCAAGGCGGGCGCGGCCTGGCTGCCGTTGGATCCGACGTATCCCGCCGAGCGGCTGGCGTACATGCTGACCGACTCACGTTCGGCGCTCCTGCTGACAACGAAGGCGCTCGACGCGACGTTCGCGTCCTCCTACGTCAAGCGCGTCTTCCTGGATGCCTTGGACTTCATTGGCGCGGCGTCCGCGCCGGACCTGCCCCCCAGCGCGGGCAGTGAATCCCTGGCGTATGTCATCTACACGTCTGGCTCCACGGGCCTGCCCAAGGGCGCGATGATCACCCAGGGCGGCCTGGTGCAGTACCTCACCTGGGCCGCCAGGACGTATGGCGTGGCGCAGGGACAGAGCGCCCTGGTGCACACCTCCATCGCGTTCGATGCCACCCTCACCAGCCTCCTCACCCCCCTGCTGCGGGGCGCGACGGTGCGCATGCTGCCCGCCGGCAACGAGCTGGAGGCGCTCGCGCGGGCGTTGCAGGAGGAGCGGGGACACGAGCTGGTGAAGCTCACACCCGCGCACCTCCAGGCGCTTTCCCACCTGGTGCCTTCGACCGCGCTGGCCCGGGTGGAGAGCACCTTCGTCGTGGGCGGCGAAGCCCTGCCTCCGGCCACGGTGGAGTTCTGGCGCCAGCACGCGCCGGGCGTCCGGTTGATCAACGAGTACGGCCCCACCGAGACGGTCGTCGGCTGCTCCATCCACGACCTCACGGGTGACGGCCCGCCGGACGGGCTCGTGCCCATTGGCCGGCCCATCTCCAACACGGAGCTGTACGTCCTGGATGAGCGGATGCAGCCCGTGCCGGTCGCCGTGGCGGGGGAGCTGTACATCGGCGGAGCGGGCGTGGCGCGCGGCTACCTGAGGCGTCCCGCCCTCACCGCCGAACGCTTCGTGCCGGATCCCTTCAGCGGTCGGCCCGGGCAGCGCCTCTACCGCACGGGAGACCTGGCGCGCTTCCTGCCAGATGGGACGCTCGACTTCATCGGCCGCCGCGACGGGCAGGTGAAGCTGCGCGGCCACCGCATCGAGCTGGGAGAGATTGAAGCCGCGCTGCGCATGCACTCGTCCGTGCACGACGCCGTGGTCCTGGTGCGCGAGGACGAGCCCGGCGACCCGAGGCTGGTCGCCTACGTCGTGCCCCGGCCGGAGCGCCAGACGGAGGCCAGCGTCCTGCGCACGCATCTGTCGCAGCGACTGCCCGGCTACATGATCCCCTCCGCCTTCGTGGCGATGGAGGCCCTGCCCCTCACCGCCAACGGCAAGGTGGCCCGCAAGGCGCTCGCCATGCCCACGCAGCGGACCGCCGACACGGTCGTGGGCCCGCGCAACGACACCGAGTCGCTGGTCGCCAGCATCTGGGCGGACGTGCTGCGCACGGACCGCTTCGGCATCCACGACCACTTCTTCGACCTGGGCGGACACTCGCTGCTGGCCACGCAGGTGGTGTCGAGGGTGCGTGAAGCCTTCGGCCTGGAGCTGCCCATCGCCGCGCTCTTCGAAGCGCCCACGGTGGCCACGCTGGCCGAGCACCTCCAGGGGCTGCGCGCCCACGGTTCGGGCGAGGCGCCTCCCCCGCCGCTCACGGCCTTCCCCCGCGAGGAGGCACTGCCGCTGTCCTTCGCGCAGCAGCGCCTGTGGTTCCTGGATCAGATGCAGTCCGGCAGCGCCTTCTACAACATGCCCGCCGTCCTCCGACTGACGGGCACGTTGGATCCGAAGACGGTCCAACGCTGTCTGGAAGAGCTGCTGCGCCGCCACGAAATCCTGCGCACGACGTTCCAGATGAGCGGGCAGGCCCCGGTGCAGCGCATCGCGCCGGAGGCGATCCCTGCGATGGAGTTCATCGACCTGCGCGAGCTTCCGGCGGAGCGCCGCGAGGAGGAGGCCCGGCGACTGGCCGAGGAAGAGGCCCAGCGGCCCTTCACGCTTTCGACCGGACCGCTGTTCCGGGGCGCGCTCCTCCGGCTGGGCGAGGACGAGCACCTGCTCCTGCTGACGCTGCACCACATCGTCGCGGACGGCTGGTCCCTGTCCGTCCTCGTGCGGGAGGTGGCGGAGCTGTACCGCGCCTTCTCCGCGAATCGGCCCTCGCCGCTGCCTCGCCTGCCGGTGCAATACGGCGACTACGCACGCTGGCAGCGCGAGTGGCTGTCGGGCCCGGTGCTGGAGCGGCAGCGGGACTACTGGAAGCAGCGCCTGTCGGGGGCTCCTGCCTTCCTGGACCTGCCCACGGACTTCCCTCGGCCTCCCGTGCAGCGCTTCCTGGGACACACACACCAGGGGCTGCTGCTGCCGGAGGACGCGGCCGCGAAGCTGCGCGAGCTCTGCCGCCGCGAGAGCGTCACGCCCTTCATGGCGCTGATGGCGGCCTTCCAGGTGCTGCTGCACCGCACCACCGGCGAGACGGACATCATCTTCGGCACGGACATCGCCAATCGCAATCACTCCGGGACGGAGGGCCTCATCGGCTTCTTCGTCAACCAGCTCGTCATGCGGGGCGACCTGGGCGGAGACCCGTCCTTCCGCGCGCTGCTCGCCCAGGCGCGGCGGGAAGCGCTGGCGGCGTATGCCCACCAGGACCTGCCCTTCGAGGATCTGGTCAAGGCGCTCAACCCCGAGCGTGACCTGGCGTACTCGCCGCTGTTCCAGGTGAAGCTCATCCTCCAGAACGCGCCCTCCTCCGACCTGGAGCTGCCCGGACTGAAGCTGCGTGAAGAGAGCAGCAGCACCGGCGCCGCCAAGTTCGACATGACGTGGGTGGTGACCGATACGGCGCGCGGCCTGGAGTGCCTGTGCGAATACAGCACCGACCTCTACACGCAGGCCACCATCGACCGGATGATGGGCCACCTGCGCGAAGTGCTGCTGGGCGCGCTGGCCCGTCCCGAAGAACGCATCTCCCGCCTGCCCCTGCTGTCCGCGCAAGAGCGGCAACAGGTGCTGCGCGCCTGGAACGACACGGCGTCGCCGCTTCCCGAGGTCCTCCTCGCCCACCAGCTCTTCGAGGCGCAGGCGGCGCGCACGCCCGACGCGGTGGCGGTCTCCTTCGAAGCGCGGCAGCTCACCTACCGGGAGCTGGACGCGCGGGCCAACCAGCTCGCCTGGTATCTGAAGGAGCGCGGCGTGGGGCCCGAGTCCCGCGTGGGCCTGTGCGTGGAGCGCTCGCTGGACATGGTGGTGGGCATCCTCGGCATCCTCAAGGCCGGGGGCGCATGGCTGCCGTTGGATCCCACCTATCCGGTGGAGCGGCTGGGCCTGATGATGCAGGACGCGTCCATCCCGGTGCTCGTCACGCAGGAGCACCTGGCGGATGAGCTGCCGTCGCTGGGGCTGCTGGTGTGTCTGGACTCCGAATGGCCACGGATTGCCCGGAAGCCCGTGACACCTCCGGCCGTGGAGCTGTCGCCGGAGAATCTGGCGTACATCATCTTCACCTCGGGTTCGACGGGCCGCCCCAAGGGCACGTTGCTGTCGCACCGAGGCCTGTGCAACACGGCGCTCGCGGCCGGGCGCGGCCACCGACTCCACCCCGCGAGCCGCGTGCTGCAATTCGCGGCCTTCGGCTTCGATGCGTCGGTGTGTGAGATCTTCTCCACACTCCTGGCGGGCGCGCGGCTGTGTCTGGCGTCGCGCGACGACATCATGCCGGGGCCCCCGTTGCAGGCGCTGCTGGCGTCGCAGGCCATCACCAGCGTGACGCTGACGCCGTCGGTGCTCGCGCGGCTGGAGCCCACGGGGCTGCCGGCGCTGGAGACGCTCATCTCCGCGGGCGAGACGTGCACGCCGGAGCTGGCGCGCCGGTGGGTGGGCACCCGCCACTTCATCAACGCGTACGGGCCCACCGAGGTGACGGTCTGCGCGTCGCTGGAGGACCATGTGGATCCGGACCGGCCCGGCATTGGTAAGGCCTGGCCCAACGTGCGGCTGTACGTGCTGGACGCGCGGATGCAGCCCCTGCCCGTGGGCGTGCCCGGCGAGCTGTACATCGCGGGCGTCGGCGTGGCGCGCGGCTACCTGGACCGTCCGGAGCTGACGGCAGAGCGCTTCGTGCCGGAGCCCTTCGGCACGGTGCCGGGCGCGCGGATGTACCGCACGGGGGACCGCGTGCGCCTGCGCGCGGACGGGTCGCTGGAGTTCCTGGGCCGCCTGGATCAGCAGGTGAAGCTGCGCGGCTTCCGCATCGAACTGGAAGAGATTGAAGCCGCGCTGGCGGAGCGTCCGGAGGTGGGCGCGGTCGCGGTCGTGCTGCGCGAGGAGTCCCCGGGCCGCAAGCAGATCGTCGCCTACGTCGTCCCCGAAGAGGGCATGCGCCCGGAGCCTGAGTCGCTGCGCAACGCGCTGGCCTCACGGCTTCCCGAGTACATGGTGCCCTCGGCCTTCGTGATGCTCCAGGCCCTGCCGCTGACGGCGCACGGGAAGGTGGACCGCAAGGCGCTGCCCTCGTTGGAGCAGCAGCACCAGCAACGCGAGTCCACCTACGTGGCACCGCGCACGCCGGTGGAGCAGGCGCTGGCGGACATCTGGGCGTCGGTGCTGTCGCGTGAGCGCGTGGGCATCCACGACGACTTCTTCGAGCTGGGTGGCGACTCCATCGTCAGCATCCAGGTCATCGCGCGCGCCACGGAAGCCGGGCTCTACATCACCCCGAAACAGGTCTTCCAACACAAGACCATCGCCTCGCTGGCGCCCCAGGTCGGACAGGCCCAGCGGCCTCAGGCCGAACAAGGCGCCGTGATGGGCCCCGGCCCGCTCACGCCCATCCAGCGCTGGTTCTTCGAATGGGAGCGCCCCCAGCCCCATCACTACAACCAGTCCGTGCTGCTGGGCCTGCGTCAGCCCGTCGCCCCCGCCCTGCTGGAGGAGGCGCTGCGAGCGCTGGTGGCCCACCACGACGTGCTGCGGCTGCGCTTCGATTCGACGCCTGAGGGATGGAAGCAGACGGGCACGGGATTGGAGAACACCGTGACGCTGCGTCAGGTGGACCTCTCCGGCCTGGAGGATGGACCCCAGCGCGCGGCGCTGGAAGCCGAAGCGCAGCGGGCCCAGGCGGGCTTCCATCTGGAGCAGGCCCCGCTGGTCGCGGCCGTCCTGTTCGACCTGGGCGCCCAGCGTGGCACCCGCCTGCTCATCGTCATCCATCACCTGGTGATGGACGCGGTGTCCTGGCGCGTGCTGCTGATGGACCTGGAGTCGGCGTGCCAGCAGCTCCTGCGCGATGCCCCGGCGTCGCTGCCGCCGAAGACGACCTCCTTCCTCGCGTGGGCCCAGCGTCTGGAGCACCACGCGCAGGGACCGGAGATGGAGAAGGAGGCCACGTACTGGCTGGGACAGTCCAGCGACGTGCCGGCCCTGCCCATGGACGACGCCACGGGCGCGAACACGCACGAGTCGGCCCACACCGTGACGGTCTCCCTGGAGACCGAGGAGACGCGGCTGCTGCTCCAGGAGGTGCCGAAGTCCTGGCGTGCCCGCATCGACGAGGTGCTGATCACCGCCCTGGCCCAGGCCCTCTCCACGTGGACGGAGCAACCCCGGGTGCGCGTGCAGTTGGAAGGCCATGGCCGCGAGGAGATCTTCGAGGACGTGGACCTGAGCCGCACGGTCGGCTGGTTCACGACCACCTATCCGGTGACGCTGGAGCTGCCGGAGGGCGGCACTCCCGGAGCCAGGCTCCGGGCGGTGCGGGACGCGTTGCAGCAGGTGCCGCGCAAGGGATTGGGCTACGGCCTGCTGCGCTACCTGCGCAAGGACACCGTGGGCCAGCGGCTCCAGGCACAGCCCGAGCCCCAGGTGTCCCTCAACTACCTGGGCCAGCTCGATTCGGCCCTGTCGCCCGCATCCCTGTTCACCGCCGCGGATGAGCCCTCCGGCTCGCCGCATGGGAGCCTCGGTCAGCGCCGGCAGGTGCTGGACGTGAATGCCCATGTGCTCGGCGGCAAGCTGGAGGTGTCGTTCACCTACAGCCAGGCACTGCACCAGCAGGCCACGCTGGAGCGGGTGGCGTCGTCATACCTCCAGGCCCTGCGGACCCTCGTGGCGCAGCGGACGTCCGAGGACGCGGCGCGCGTGTCGCCCGGGGACTTCCCCCTGGCCCCGCTGTCGCAGCCCGCGCTGGACGAGCTGGTGCGCGCCAGTCCCGGCATCGTGGACCTCTACCCGCTGTCGCCCATGCAGCAGGGCATGCTCTTCCACGCCCTGCTGGATCCGCGTGAGAGCGTGTACTTCGAACGGGCCGCCTGGACGCTGGAGGCGGACCTCGACGTGGCGGCGCTGCGCTGCGCGTGGCAGCAGATCATCGCGCGCTACCCCATCCTGCGCACCCGCTTCGCGTGGGAAGGCCTGGCGCAGCCGCTCCAGGTCGTCCAGCGCGAGGTCCACCTCCCCTGGGAGGAGCACGACCTGCGGGACAAGCCGACGGAGGTGCGGCAGCGCTGGCAGTCCGACTGGATGGCCACGGATCAGGCGCGCGGCTTCAACCCGAAGCAGGCCCCGCTGATGCGCGTGGCCGTGCTGCGGCTGGCGGAGCGTAGCTGGCGCGTGGTGTGGAGCTTCCACCACCTGCTGTTGGATGGCTGGAGCGTCGGGCGGGTGCTCAACGAGATGCTGGCGTTCTACGACGCCGCGACCCGCCAGCAGCCACTGCGCATGGAAGAGCCCCCGGTCTACCGGGACTACATCGCGTGGCTCGTGAAGCAGGGGACGGCCCAGGCCGAGGGCTGGTGGCGCGAGTCCCTGAAGGGCTTCGGCGAACCGACGCCGCTCCCCGGTGAGTCGGGAGGACAGGCCCGGAGCTCGCCGCAGGTGATGGGCGAGCGCCGTCGTCACCTGTCCGCCGACGTGACGGAGCGGTTGCGTGCCCTGTCGCGCCGCCATCAGGTGACGCTCAACACGCTGGTGCAGGCGGCCTGGGCGCTGGTGCTCGGACGGCACGCGGGCGTGGAAGACGTGGTCTTCGGAGCCACCGTGGCCGGCCGCCCGCCCGAGTTGCCGGGCGTGGAGCAGATGGTGGGCCTCTTCATCAACACCCTGCCGGCGCGCGTGAAGCTGCCGCCCGAGCAGAAGGTGGTGGAGTGGCTGAAGGCCTTCCAGGACTGGCAGGTGGAGCGCGCACCGTACGAGTACGCCCCACTGGTCCAGGTCCAGGGCTGGAGCCCGGTGCCGCGTGGCACGCCGCTCTTCGAGAGCATCTTCGTCTTCGAGAACTACCCCGTCGAAGAGGCGGTGCGGCAAGGCGCCAGCCAGTTCGAGATCCGCGACGTGGTCGCCCAGGAGCGCACCAACTACCCGCTGACGCTCACGGCCCACGCCGACCGGGAGCTGCTGCTCCACATCGACTTCGAATCCCCCAGGCTCGAAGCCGGAGCCGTGGAGCGGATGCTCGAACAGATGGGCACGGTGCTGGAGGGCATGACCGAAGCGGAGGACAAGAGCTTGTGGCAGTTGTCCCTGCTCACCGCGGCCGAACGTCACCGAGTGCTGGTGGAGTGGAACGACTCGCGCGTGGAGCCCGACCAGACGGGCTGCCTCCCCGAGCTCATCGAAGCCCACGCGCGGCGGACGCCCGACGCCATCGCCGTCGCCTCTCCGGGAAGCGCGCCGCTCACCTACGGCCAGTTGGAGGAGCGCGCCAACCGGCTCGCCCACCACCTGCGCGCTCGCGGCGTCGGGCCTGAACACCTCGTGGGTGTCTGCCTGGAGAAGTCGCCCGAGCTGATCATCGCGCTGCTGGGCATCCTCAAGGCGGGCGGCGCGTATGTGCCGCTGGATCCCTCCTACCCGCCCGAGCGGCTCACGCGGATGATCTCCGAGGCCCAGCTGTCCCTGCTGCTCACGCAGCGGGACATCGTGGAGACCCTGTCGAAGCCCGCGGTGGACCTGTACCTGCTGGAGGAGGAAGCCGCCGCGCGGGCCTCGCTCCCCGCGAATGCCCCACCCCACTGTGCCTCGCCGGAGGAGCTGGCCTACGTCGTCTTCACGTCCGGCTCCACGGGCACGCCCAAGGGCGTCATGGTCAGCCACCGCAACTGGGCCAACGCGTACCTGGGCTGGGAGCGGAGCTACGACCTGGCGAAGGGCTGCCGCAGCCACCTGCAGATGGCGAGCTTCTCCTTCGACGTCTTCGCCGGCGACTTCGCCCGGGCGATGGCCTCGGGCGGCAAGCTGGTGCTCTGCCCCCGCGAGTGGCTGCTGGAACAGACGAAGCTCCATGCCCTCATGAAGGACGAACAGGTGGACTGCGCGGAGTTCGTCCCGGCCGTCCTCCGGGGCCTGCTCCAGCACCTGGAGGAGACGCGGCAGCGACTGGACTTCATGCGCGTCCTCATCGCGGGCTCCGACGCGTGGTTCGTCAGCGAGTACCACCGGCTTCGGGGCGTCATTGGCGCAGGCACGCGGCTGATCAACTCCTACGGCGTCACCGAGGCCACCATCGACAGCACGTGGTTCGAGGGCGATGGATTGGGGACGGAGGACAACCAGCTCGTGCCCATCGGAAAGCCCTTCGCGAACAACCGGCTCTATGTCCTGGACACGCACCAGCAGCCGGTGCCCGCGGGCTTGGCGGGCGAGCTGTTCATCGGCGGCGAGGGCGTGGCGCGGGGCTACCGCCTGCGTCCGGAGCTGACGGCGGAGCGCTTCGTGCCGGATCCCTTCGGGCCACCCGGAGCGCGGCTGTACCGGACCGGTGACCGGGCGCGCTACCTGCCGGACGGCAACATCGAGTTCATGGGCCGCGCGGACACCCAGGTGAAGCTGCGCGGCTTCCGCGTGGAGCTGGGAGAGATTGAATCCACGCTGGGCCGGCACCCGTCCGTCCAGAGCGCGGTCGTCGTCCTGCGTGAGGACCCCAAGAGCCCCCGGCGCCTCGTCGCCTACATCGTCGGCGCTTCAGGGGAACTGGACACCGCCGTGCTGCGCGACTTCCTGCGTGAGCGGCTGCCGGACTACATGATCCCCGCGCTCATGGTCCGGATGGACGCGCTCCCGCTGACGCCCAACGGAAAGGTGGACCGCAGGGCGCTGCCGGCGCCGGATGCCACCGCGCGCGCCGCCGAGGCCCAGTTCGTCCAGCCCCGGACTCCCACGGAGACGGAGCTGCTCGCCATCTGGCGCGAGGTGTTGGGGCTGGAGTCCATCAGCGTGCTGGACACCTTCTTCGACATCGGCGGCCACTCGCTGCTGGCCACGCAGATCATCTCTCGCGCGAACACCGCGTTCCAGGTCACGCTGCCCCTGCGCGCCCTCTTCGAGTACCCCACCATCACGGAGCTGTCCGAACAGGTCGTCCTCGCGCAGCTCGAACAGGCGGACTCGGTCGCGCTCGCGCAGGCGATGGACGAGGTGGACGGCTTGTCGGAAGAGGAGTTGGAGAAGCTGCTGGAGGGCGCCAATGAGTGAGCTGTCCAAGAAGCTGGCGGGGCTCTCCCCGGAGAAGCGCGAGCTCATCCTGCGCAAGCTGCGCCAGCAGAACGCGCTCGCCGCGCCCGAGGCGTTAGCACGCCCCACCACCATCCCCCGGGCGTCTCGGGTTCAGCCGCTGCCGCTCTCCTTCCCGCAGCGCCGCCTCTGGTTCCTGGATCAGTTCGAACCCGGCACGCCCGCGTACAACATCCCGGAGTTCGCGCGGCTGCTCGGGCCGCTTCAGCCGGAGGTGCTGGAGCGAAGCCTCAACGAAGTCATCCGGCGACATGAAGGCCTGCGCACCGTCTTCGTCTCCGAGGGCGGCGAGCCACGCCAGTCCGTCCTCCCCCGGCTGAACGTCCCGCTGCCCGTGGTGGACCTGTCACACCTGCCCGAGGCCGAGCGCGGCGAGCGCTGCCAGGCCCTGGCGCTCCAGGTGGCGGGCGCTTCCTTCGACCTGGCCCGAGGTCCGCTGCTTCAGACCACGCTGGTGCGGCTGGCCGCGGAAGAGCACGTCCTGTTGCTCGTGGTGCATCACATCGTGTCCGACGGCTGGTCCACGGGCATCCTCGTCCGGGAGCTGGCCGCCCTCTACGACGCGTTCAGCCGGCAGCAGCCCTCGCCGCTCTCCGAACTCCCACTGCAATACGCCGACTTCGCGGTGTGGCAGCGGGAGCACCTGCAAGGGGAGGTGCTCGGCAAGCAGCTCGACTACTGGCGCAAGCAGTTGGACGGCAGTGACAGCGCGCTGATGCTGCCCACGGACCGTCCGCGCCCCCGCGTCCGCACGCATGCGGGTGGCAAGCAGTCCTTCCGGGTGGACGCGGCGGTGACGCGGCAACTGCGGGCGCTCGCGGGCCAGGAGAAGGCATCACTCTTCATGGTGATGCTGGCGTCGCTCCAGGCCCTGCTCTTCCGCTACACGCGCGAGCCCCGCATCAGCGTGGGCACGTACATCGCCAACCGGAACCGGACGGAGGTGGAGCCGCTCATCGGCTTCTTCCTCAACACACTGGTCATGCGCACGGACCTGTCCGGAGACCCGACCTTCCGCGAGCTGCTGCGACGCGTGGTGGATGTGACGCTGGGGGCCTACGCACACCAGGACGTGCCGTTCGAGAAGCTGCTGGAGGAGCTGACGCCCACGCGCGACACCAGCTTCTCCCCCTTCTTCCAGACGATGCTCGTGCTGCAGAACACCCCCGAGGCCTCGACCGGACCGAGCCGGCTGCGCCTGGAGCCCTTCTCCGTCGCGGGTGAGCCCCACGCCCAGTTCGACCTGACGCTCTGGCTCGTGGAGGAGGCCGAAGGACTGGAAGGCATCTGGGAGTACAACCGCGACCTCTTCGACGCCTCGACCATCGAGCGCATGGTCGCCCACTTCCAGACGCTGCTCGCCGGCATCGCTGGCCATCCCGAACAGCGGCTGCGAAAGCTTCCCCTGCTCCCGGAGACGGAGCGAAGCCGGCTGCTGCGCGAGTGGAACCAGACGGAGCGCGCGTTCCCCGCCAACGTCTGCCTGCACCACCTCATCGAAGGGCACGCGGCGCGCACGCCCGACGCCATCGCCGTGGTGGATCCGACGCGGCGTCTCACCTACGGCGAACTCGACCGTCAGGCGAACCAGCTCGCGCACCACCTGCGCACGCTCGGCGTCGGACCAGGGCGGCTCACGGGCATCTTCCTGGAGAAGTCCGTGGAGGTGGTGGTCGCGGTGCTCGCCGTGCTCAAGGCCGGCGGCGCCTACGTCCCGCTGGATCCGTCCTACCCCCAGGACCGCACGGCGTTGATGCTCGCGGACAGCCGTCCCCAGGTCCTGGTGACCCGCGACACGCTGCGCGCCATCCTGCCCGCGTCACTGCCGCCGACGGTGCGTCTGGACACCGACGCATCCGCCATCTCCCGTCAGCCTGCCACGGCCCCCACGCAGGTCGTGGAGCCGGAGCAACTGGCCTACGTCGTCTACACGTCGGGCTCCACGGGACGTCCCAAGGGCGTCATGGTGACGCACCGGAGCCTCGCCAACGCGTACTTCGCCTGGGAGGACGCCTACCGGCTGCCCACGCTGCGCGCCCATCTCCAGATGGCGAGCTTCTCCTTCGACGTCTTCTCCGGCGACTTCACGCGCGCCCTGGGCTCTGGCGCGACGCTGGTCCTGTGCCCTCGCGAGTGGCTGCTCGAACCGGAGAAGCTGCACGCCCTGATGCTGCGCGAACAGGTGGACTGCGGTGAGTTCGTGCCCGCGGTGGTCCGCCTGCTGATGGGCTACCTGGAGGAGCAGCGGCAGCGCCTGGACTTCATGCGGCTGGTCATCGTCGGCTCCGACACCTGGGACATGCGCGAGTACCACCAGCTCCGCACCCTGTGCGGTCCGGACACGCGGCTGGTGAGTTCCTACGGGCTCAGCGAGGCGACGATCGACAGCACCTTCTTCGAGAACGCCACGCCCACGCCCAGCGAGCAGATCGTCCCCATTGGCCGCCCCTTCGCCAACAGCCGGATGTACCTGCTGGACCCGCAGATGCAGCCGCTGCCCATCGGCGTTGCCGGCGAGCTGTACGTGGGAGGCGACGGACTGGCGCAGGGCTACTGGGGACAGGCGGGCCTCACCGCCGAGAGGTTCATCCCCAGCCCCTTCGACACCACGTCCGGCGCGCGCCTGTACCGCACCGGCGACATGGCGCGCTATGCGGCGGACGGGACCATCGGGTTCATCGGCCGCAATGACTCGCAGGTGAAGATCCGCGGTCACCGCATCGAGCTGGATGAAATCAAGGCGAAGCTCCTGGAGCACGCCTCGGTGCAAGCCATCGAACTGCTCGTACACGAAGAGGACGGCAACCGGCAGCTCGTCGCGTACCTCACCCTGACCACGCCAGGAGCGGTGGGCCCGGAGGAGCTGCGGCAGCACCTCAAGCAGCACCTGCCGCCGTACATGATCCCTTCGGCCTTCATCGTCCTGGAGGCGTTCCCGCTCACACCCAACGGAAAGGTGGACCGCAAGGCCCTGCCCGCCCCCAAGGGAATCCAGCGCGCACAGCAGGACGACTTCGTCGCCCCGCGCGACGACGTGGAGCGCCAACTCGCGGCCGTCTTCGAAGAGCTGCTGTCGATGCGTCCCATCGGTGTGCACGACAGCTTCTTCGACCTGGGCGGACATTCGCTGATGGCCGTGCGGTTGACGGTGCGGATCCGCGAGCAACTGGGACGCGCCCTGCCCCTGGCCACGCTCTTCCAGGGCCCCACCATCGAACAGCTCGCGCGGGCTCTCCAGGACGACGCACCCGCGCGGCCCTGGTCGCCGCTGGTGCAACTGCACTCCGGCGGTGGACAGCCTCCCGTGTTCTGCGTGCCCGGCGCGGGAGGAAACACCCTCTACCTGCGTGACCTCGCGAAGCGGTTGGGCTCCACGCGCCCCGTGTATGGCCTCCAGGCCCGGGGACTGGATGGGCTCGCCCCCGCGCATCAGTCCGTGGAGGAGATGGCGGAGTGCTACGTGGAGGCCTTGCGACAGGTCCAGGCGCACGGGCCCTACTTCCTGCTGGGCCATTCCTTCGGGAGCTGGATTGCATTCGAGATGGCGCAGCGGCTGCGCAAGCAAGGGGAGACCGTCGCCTTCCTGGGCGTCCTCAACACCACCATTCCGCTCGAACCGACCGCGCACACGGAAGCCCCCGCCTTCGATGACGCGGACTGGATGGCCAGCGTGGCCAGCACCGCGGGCCGCCTGTACGGCGCGGACCTCTCCATCTCCGCCGAAGTGCTCCGCCCCCTCTCCCCCGAGGAACGTCGCGCGGAGCTGACGCGGCGGCTGGTGGCGACGGGCCTTCTACCGCCCGGCACGAGCAGCCAGCACGTCCACGGTCTCATCGAGGTCTACAAGACCGCCTACCGGATCGACTACCTCCCCCGGGACACCGTCCCCGTGCCCGTCACCCTCTTCCAGGCCCACGAGCGACACGAGGATGACGGCATCGTCCCGACCGACTTCGCGGGCGATGCGACCTGGGGCTGGACGCGCTTCGCGGACGGCGCCGTACGCATCGAGCAGGTCCCGGGCGATCACATGACGATGATGGTCGCCCCGCATGTGGACCCGCTGGCGGAGAAGCTGCGCGAGCACCTGGACCGCGCCCAGACAGGGGTCTCCGGATGACGGCCGCCACCACCGAGACCGAACATCCGCCAGCCTTCCCCCTCGCGTTCGCCGTCCTCATCTGGCTGGGACAGTGCGTGTCCCTGCTGGGCTCCGGGCTGACCAGCTTCGCGCTGGGCGTCTGGATGTACGAGACCACCGGGGGCGTGACGCGCTTCGCGCTCGTCATGCTGTCCGCCACGCTTCCGGCCATCCTGCTGGGGCCCGTGGCGGGCGCATTGGTGGACCGCTGGAACCGCCGCTGGGTGTTGATCGTCAGTGACTCGGTCGCTGGCCTGATGTCGCTGGTGCTCGCGATGCTGCTGTTCAGCGGGAACCTCCAGCCGTGGCATGCCTACGTCACCACCGCCGTCGTGTCCGCGGCCAGCTCGTTCCAGCAACCGGCCTTCGGTGTCCTCGTCTCCACGGTCATTCCGGCGCGGCACCTGGGCCGAGCCAACGGGATGGTCCAGTTGGGGCTGGCCGCCTCGCAGCTCATCGCGCCCCTGGCGAGCGCCTCGCTGATGGCGACCATCCACCTCCAGGGCATCCTGATCATCGACGCGGTGACGTTCATCCTGGGCACGACGCCGCTGCTGCTGTTGCGCATCCCGAAGCGGTTCCTGACGACGCCGGTCCAGGAGGAGCGACCGTCGCTCGGGGAGTCCGTGCGCGCGGGCGCGCGGTATCTGGGAACGTCGCCCGGCCTGCTGGTGCTCATCGGCCTCTTGGCCACGAGCAACTTCTTCGTGGGCGTCGTGGAGGTGCTGGTCACCCCGCTGGTGCTCTCCCTGTCCAACGTGGGCGCGCTGGCGGCGATCACCACGGCGGGCGGTGTCGGCCTGCTCGCGGGCAGTCTGGCGATGAGCGCCCTGGGCAGCCCCCGCCGCATGGTCCACGGCATCCTCGCGGTCCAGTTCATCAGCGGGGTGCTCTTCATCCTCGTGGGGTGTGTCACGTCCATCCCGCTGTTGACGGGCATCGCTTTCTGCTTCTTCTTCAGCATCCCGCTCGTCAACGGCGCCAGCCAGACACTGCTCCAGCGCAAGGTCCCGCTGGAGCTGCGCGGGAGGGTGTTCGCCTTCACCGGCACCCTCACTGGCGCGATGCTGCCGCTGGCCTACACCCTCTCCGGCCCGCTGGCGGATCAGGTGTTCGAACCCGCGCTGCGTCCAGGTGGTGCGCTCGCCGCGCTCCTGGGGCGCTTCGTGGGCGAGGGCGCGGGACGGGGCATCGCGGTGATGTTCATCCTCGCGGGCCTCCTGACGATGTTCGTGACGGTACTTGCGGCGCTCTCGCGGCCCTTGCGTGGCCTGGATGAACCCGACGCCGCCCCCGCCAGCGATGTCGCCAGCAGCCCCTGACCTTCCTCAATCCCTTCGAATCATCGGAGCCCGAACACCATGCTGCCAGCCAATGCCCCTGTTGAGACCCTGACCGACCTGCTGCGCTGGCGCACCCAGCGCCATCCGGAGTCGTACGCCTACACCTTCCTGCCGGACGGGGACGGCGCAGAGCAGAACTGGACCTACGCGGAGTTGGACCGGCAATCGCGCGCGGTCGCGGCCCAATTCCAGGCGTACAAGGCCGGTGGTGAGCGGGCGCTGCTGCTCTACCCACCGGGCCTGGAGTACCTGGGCGCGTTCTACGGCTGCCTCTACGCGAACGTCATCGCCGTGCCGGCCTATCCGCCGCAGTATTTCCAGTCCATCTCCCGCATCCTCTCCATCCTCCAGGATGCCCGGCCGCGCTTCGCGCTCACGACCGCCGCCATCCTGGAGACCGTGCGGGCCCTCCAGGGCGAGTACCCACAGCTGGGTGACATCCAGTGGATCGCGACGGATGCATTGCCTGCGGGAATCGAGGAGACGTGGAAGGCGCCCAACGTGAAGGGGGATGACCTGGCGTTCCTCCAGTACACGTCCGGCTCCACGTCGACGCCCAAGGGCGTCATGGTGCTGCACCGCAACCTGATGTCGAACCAGGCGATGATCCAGCGCGGCATGGCGCTGGACGAGCAGTCCACCATCGTGAGCTGGCTGCCGCTCTACCACGACATGGGTCTCATCGGGACCGTGATGCAGGCGCTCTACAACGGCTCGCGCGCGGTGCTGATGTCGCCGTGGTCCTTCCTTCAGAAGCCGTCGCGCTGGCTGCGCGCCATCAGCCACTACCGCGCGAATCTCAGCGGAGCTCCCAACTTCGCGTACGCGCTCTGTGTGCGGAAGGTGAAGCCCGAACAGCAGGAGGGCCTGGACCTCAGTTCCTGGAGGGTCGCGTTCAACGGAGCGGAGCCCGTGCGAGCGGACACGCTGAACCGCTTCGCCGAGGCCTTCGCCCCGGTGGGCTTCCAGCGTCAGGCGCTCTACCCCTGCTACGGCCTGGCCGAGGCGACGCTCTTCGTCACAGGCGTGACGCCTGACACGGGGTTCACCCAGCGCACCGTGGATGCGAGCGCGCTGGAGAAGCACCGCGTCGTCACGGTCGAACCCGGGACGGCGAACGCACGGCCGGTGGTCAGCAGCGGAAGGAGCTGGGGAGACTCGCTCATCCGCATCGTGGAGCCGGAGACGTTCAAGGCGCGCGCGGACGGCGAGGTGGGAGAAATCTGGGTCGCGGGTCCCCACATCACCCAGGGCTACTGGGGCCGCGCGGAGACGGAAACGCAGACCTTTGGCGCTCGCATCACGGGCAGTGATGAAGGCCCTTTCCTGCGCACGGGCGACCTGGGCTTCCTGCTCGACGGAGAGCTGTTCGTCACCGGGCGCCTCAAGGACATGATCATCATCGACGGTCGCAACCACTATCCCCACGACATCGAGCAGACGGTCGAGTCCCAACACCCGGCCTTCCGGGTGGGAAGCTGCGCGGCGTTCTCCGTCGAGCGCGACAACGAGGAGAAGCTCGTGGTGCTGATGGAGGTGGACCGCCGCTACGCTCCGCCCGCAGGAGGCGAAGGAGCCCTGGACCTGAAGCAGGTCACCCGCAAGTTGCAGCAGTCCGTGGCCGCCGCGCACTCCGTGGAGCTGCACGACTTCGTGCTGCTGCAGTCGGATGAAATCCTCAAGACCTCCAGCGGCAAGATCCAGCGCCGCGCGTGCCGCGAGAAGTACCTGGAAGGCTCACTCCAGCGCTGGCAGGGCTGACGGTTTCCCCGAGGGCGCGGAAGGGGTGTTCCCTTTCCGCGCTCCCGGTGGAAGTCCTACTGCACGACGACCTTGCGCATCTCCGCCGTGAAGGGCGCTGGAGGCAGGAAGCCCGTGACACGCGGACTCGTCATCACCGTGCCATCCGGATGCACGAACGCCACCGTCGGCAGCCCCTCCACGCCCAGCTTCTCCATCAGCGCGTCCAGGAGGTCCTCGGTGTTCGTCGCGTCGATCTTGATGGTGAGGAAGCGCCCGGACTCCGCCTGGGTGATGACCATGCTCGACGGATAGGTCTCCCGGTCCAGCTCCTTGCAGGCCGCGCACCAGTCCGCGAAGAAGTCGATGAGCACCGGCCGCCCCTCCGCCTTCGCGGTCGCGAGCACCTGTTCGAACTGGAGCGGATCAAACGGGGTCTGCTTGGGCGGCATCACGTGGTGCCACTGCCAGGACGGAGCCTTCGGAGGCGTCGCGAGACCCATGCGCACCCACAGCTCCCCCGTGGGCCGCGCGTCCAGCGCGCCGCCGCGCACCACCAGCGCGCCGACCACCAGCACCACGCCCAGCGCCTTGAAGCCGAAGTCGCGCGCGCCTTCCTTGAACGAGCGGTGCACCGCGCCCACCAGCACACCCACCGTCGCCAGCACCGCGGCGATGGCCGCGCCCGGCAACTGCCCCACCTGCGCACCCAGCATCTTCACCGTGTCGCGCGCCCAGGGGAAGGCGTCCTTCAGGTACGAGAACGCGAGCGCCACCAGCATGATGCCCAGCACGCTCTTCACCCACTCCATCCACACGCCACCGCGCGGCAGCCGCACCGTGAACACGCCGATGAGGAAGAACGGCACGCCAATGCCCAGCGCGTAGATGAACAGCAGCGTCGCGCCCAGCGTCGTGTTCGCGGACTTCGCCACGAAGGCCAAGAGGCCCGTGAGCACCGGCCCCGTGCACGGCGCCGCCAGGAACCCGGACACGCTGCCCATCAGGAACGCACCCGCGATGCCCGCGCCGCCCACGCTCGTCAGCTTCGACTGGAGCGACGACGGCAGCGCCAGCTCGAACGCGCCGAACATCGACGTCGCCAGCACCAGCAGGAACACCGCCAGCCCCGTCACCACCAGGGGGCTACCCAGCATGGAGCCGAAGGCCTGCCCCGTCTTCGCCGCCAGGATGCCCAGCGCGCTGAACACCACGCCCATGCCCACGATGTACGACGAGGTCAGCGCCAGCGAACGGCCGCGCCCTTCCGCCTTCCTCGCGCCGAACACCGACACCGTGATGGGGATGAGCGGGTACACGCACGGCGTCAGCGCGGTGAGCAGGCCGCCGGCGAACACCACCAGCGCACCCCAGGCCAGGCTTCCCGACTCCAGGAATTGGGCCGCGTCCAGCCCCGTGGTGGGCCCGGTGGGCAGCAGCCAGGGCACCACGGCCACCGCCACACCCGCCACCACCGCCGCCACCGTCAGCTTCTTGAAGTCCATGCGTGCCTGGCTCCCCGCTCGTCCCGGACCCGGGAGGCTCCCTTCTATATGCGGAGCCCGGCGGGGCGGCTACTCCACCGGCATCGCATGCGGGGGCACCGGCACCTTCAGCCCCGCCGATCGCGCCAGCCCCATCACCCCCTCCACCGCGGCGGCGATGTAGCCAAAGGGATTCGCCCCATCCACCGCCGTCACGTGCACCTCGCCCATCTTCTGCTGGAAGGCCGCCGCCACCTGGGGAAGCTGCCGCGCCAGCGTCATCTGGATGACCTCCTGGCTCACCGTGTTCTCAATCTCCCGCATCGCCTTCGCCCGCTCCAGCTCCAGGCCCTGCTGCGCCCGGGTGCGCCGCAGCTCCAGCTCCGTGATGCCGACCTCCGCCTCCGCGATGGACTGCTTCGCCAGCAACACGTGGAGCCGGGCGGCCAGTTGCTCGGCCTCCTGCCGCGCCTCCGCCAGTTGGATTTCATGGCGCGCGGCCTCCGCCTCCTGTTGCCGACGCAGGCGCTCCAGCTCCACCTGAGCCTTCGCGACCTCCGCCTCCTGCGCCAGCCGCAGCTGCTCCAGCTCTCCCTGCGCGCGGTTGAACGCGAGCTGCCGCTCACTGTTGAGTTGCGCCTCCGCGAGCCGGGCCTCGGCGGCCAGGGCCTCCAGCCGGGCCTGTTCCTCCGCGGCCTGCGTCTGCGTGCGCACCTCCTCCTGCGCGGCCAGCTTCGCGAGCGCCACCTCGCGCTCCACCGCCGTCTGCTCCTGCTGCGCCTGCCGCTCCTGCGCGAGCCGCGTGCCGGCGACGCGCGCCTCCACCGCCAGTTGCTCCAGACGCGCCTGCTCCTCGGTGGCCTGCGTGCGCTGGCGCACCTCTTCCCGGGCAGCGAGCTTCTGGAGGTTGAGCACGCGCTCGCCCTCCGTCTCCTCGCGCCGCACGAAGCGCTCCTTCGTGAGCTCCGCCTCACGCGCCTGGCGCTCCTGTTCGCGGCGGAAGCGGGCCTGCATGTGCTCGAAGACGGACGCGGACAGCACGCGCACGTCCTGGATCTCAATCGTGTCCAGGAGCACGCCCCAGCCCATGTCGGTGCGGTCCTCCAGCCGGCCCTGTCCGGAGAGCACGGGGGCGATTTCGCGCATCAGCTCCTCCGCGATGCCCTCCTTGCGCCGCGTGAGGCACTCCTCCACGGTGAGGTTCGCGACGAGCCGCCGCGCCGCGCCCACGAACATCTCCCGCAGCAGCTCCGCCAGCTTCTCCTGCGCCCGCTCCGGATAGCTGAAGTTGAGCATCCGGAAGGCCACCAGCGGATCCGCGATGCGGTACACCGCGAGCCCCGTCACCGCCACGCCCACCTTCTCGCTCGTCACCTGATCCGCGGTGAACTGCAACCGCTGGATGCTCGTAGGCACGATGGCCACCGAGTCCCCGGGCAGCTTGAAGCAGCTCGCGCCCTGGCCACTCACCTCGCGCACCCGGCCCCGGCGCATGTGGATGAGGAACTCGCTGGGCCGCGCGGTGATGAGCCCCCAGCCCTTCACCTTGTCCGGGTCCTCCGCTGGCTTGCCCGCCCGCCACCCGTCCGTGTAGCGGGAACGCTCCAGGCCGCCTTCCAGCCGGACCAGGGCCGGCCGACCTGCCGCCTCCCCTCCCACGTCCTGTCCGTTGCCCCGGGCCTGCGACTTCGCGTTGGCGCTCATGTGTGCATCCTCCGGGCGCCTTCCAGTGCAGGCGCCCGGCCATCCCCCGCGATGCCTTGAAACGGGCACTTGCGACCTGACGGGGCACCATTTCGGCGCGGAACGTGCCAGGACGGTGCACCCGGAGTGATCCACTCTGGACAAGCGTTGCACCGCCACGGCGCGGTGCCTGACGCCTTCCCGGCCCGGCGCGTCACCGAAGGAGGGACCTCGCCTTATGTTCCCTTGACCCGAGGGGGGTCGATTTTATAATTGACCAGTTCGGTCCACATTCGTGTGGGCCGATGTAGACCCTGCCGCTGCGCGCGGACCCACCGCGTCGCCGGGGAGCGGAGGGGAAGTCACACCCTCCCGCATCTTTTCTTCCGAGGAAGCCATGCTGAACCTGCCCATCTACATGGACAACCACGCCACCACCCCGCTCGACCCGCGGGTGCTGGAAGTGATGTTGCCCTACCTCCGTGAAGACTTCGGCAACGCGGCCAGCCGCAATCACGCCTTCGGCTGGAAGGCCGAGGCAGCGGTGGAGAAGGCGCGCCGGCAGGTTGCGGAGCTCATCGGCGCGTCGGAGAAGGAGATCGTCTTCACCTCCGGCGCCACCGAGTCCGACAACCTGGCCATCAAGGGCGTCATCGAGTTCTACAAGTCCAAGGGCGACCACATCATCACCCTGAAGACCGAGCACAAGGCCATCCTGGACACCTGCAAGCGCCTGGAGCGCGTGCGGCAGGAGCGGCTGGACGAGCTCAAGCTGCTGCGCCTGGGCCAGCTCGCCGAGCGCGACGTGCAGCCCGAGGACGTGGCGGAGCTCGCGGTGAAGTTCGACCTGGAGTCGGACGCGACGTACCAGAAGTGGGCGGAGATGCCGACGGGCGGCGCGCGCGTCACCTACCTGGACGTGGAGCGCGACGGGCGCATCAGCCTGGAGAAGCTGGCCGCGGCCATCACGCCCAAGACGGTGCTCGTCTCCATCATGTTCGCCAACAACGAGATCGGCGTCATCCAGCCGGTGGCGGAGATTGGCAAGCTGTGCCGTGAGAAGGGCGTCCTCTTCCACTGCGACGCGGTGCAGGGCGTGGGCAAGGTGCCCTTCGACGTGGAGGCGATGAACGTGGACCTGGCGTCCATCAGCGCCCACAAGATGTACGGCCCCAAGGGCGTGGGCGCGCTGTACGTGCGCCGCAAGCCGCGCGTGCGCATCGCCCCCATGGTGGACGGCGGCGGGCACGAGCGCGGCATGCGCAGCGGCACGCTCAACGTGGCCTCCATCGTCGGCTTCGGCGCGGCGGCGGAAGTGGCGAAGCAGGACCTGCCGGCGGAAGCCGCGCGCCTGTTCCGCCTGCGCGAGCGGCTGCGCACCGGCATCATGGAGCAGTTGGACTTGACGGTGGTGAATGGCAGCCTGGAGCACCGCATGCCGGGCAGCCTCAACATCTCCTTCTCCTACGTGGAAGGAGAGGCCCTGATGATGTCCATCAAGGATGTCGCGGTGTCGTCCGGGTCCGCGTGCACCTCCGCCTCCCTGGAGCCCTCCTACGTGCTGCGCGCCCTGGGCGTGGAGGAGGACATGGCCCACAGCTCCATCCGCTTCGGCCTGGGCCGCTTCAACACCGAGGAGGAGGTGGACTTCGTCATCCGCCTCGTGGTGGACAAAGTCCGCAAGTTGCGAGACATGAGCCCCCTGTACGAGATGGCCAAGGAAGGCATCGACCTGAAGAGCATCGAGTGGACGGCGCACTAGCCGCGCAGGTTTTTCCACCGACACGGATTCCAACCGGGCACGGGAGCCCCCGCCCGCCCGGCAGCGCATCGGTTGCCCCCCTGGCGCATCAGTTCAAGCGTTGTGTGAAGGAGCGTTACGCATGGCTTACAGCGAGAAGGTCATCGAGCACTACGAGAACCCCCGCAACGTGGGGACGCTCGACAAGAACGACCCGAACGTGGGCACCGGCCTCGTGGGCGCCCCCGCCTGCGGCGACGTGATGCGCCTCCAGTTGAAGATCAGCGATTCGGGCGTCATCGAGGACGCGCGCTTCAAGACCTTCGGCTGCGGCTCCGCCATCGCGTCCAGCTCGCTCGTCACCGAGTGGGTGAAGGGCAAGACGGTCGACCAGGCGATGACCATCTCCAACAAGGACGTGGCGCGGGAGCTGGCGCTGCCCCCCGTGAAGATCCACTGCTCCGTGCTGGCCGAGGACGCCATCAAGGCGGCCATCGAGGACTTCAAGAAGAAGCGCGCGGCGCGGCAGTCGTAGTTGGCGGCTCTCGACGCACGCTGCACCTTTCAGGAAGCGAGGACGACCCCATGAACGAGCAGGCCCAGACGACCCAGGCCCCTCAGACGCCCCCCAAGCCGGCGCCCAAGGGCATTGGCCTGGCGGACAGCGCGGTGGAGCGCCTCAAGGTGCTGCTGGAGGAGCGCCAGACGCCGGAAGCAGGGCTGAGAATCGCCGTGAAGGGCGGTGGCTGCTCCGGCCTCCAGTACTCCATGGAGTGGTCGGAGAAGTCCCGCGAGCGCGACAAGGTGTTCGAGAAGGACGGCGTGCGCGTCTTCGTGGATCCGAAGAGCTACCTGTACCTCATCGGCACGGAGCTGGTGTTCGAGCAGACGCTGATGGCCTCCGGCTTCAAGTTGAACAACCCGAACGTGAAGGCCGCCTGCGGCTGCGGAGAGAGCTTCTCCGTCTGACGTGACGCGCGGTCCACCCGCCCGCCCCGTCGGTCAGGGAGCGGGTACCAGGGGTCCGGCCCGGTGCCGGGCCCCTTTTTCGTTTCGCCCCCCATGAGGATTCCCCCACCGTGAGGACCCACTTCGACGTGTTCGGGCTGCCCCGCTCCCACGCCGTGGACGTGCCGGCCCTGGAGAAGCAGTTCCGGGAGCTGTCGCTCCAACTGCATCCGGACCGCGTCGCCCAGGGCAATGCCCGCGAGCGGCTCCAGGCCCTGGAGGGCACCACCGCCCTCAACGAGGCGTACAAGACGCTCAAGGACCCGGTCCGCCGCGCCTTCTACCTGCTCAAGCTCCACGGCATCGACCTGGACCGCGAGGACGCCGGTGCCCAGAAGGACATGCCCCTCGCGTTCCTGGAGGAGGTCATGACCCTGCGCGAGGACCTGGACGACACCATCGCGGCGAAGGACCTGCCCAAGGCCCAGGCCATGGCGAAGGACGTCGCGGCGAGGAAGCAGGCGGCGCTCGCGGAGGCCGTGTCCGCGCTCCAGTCACTGGAGGGAGCGGGCGATTCACAGGACGGGATTAGAAAGGCATCGCACGCGCTGGGGCGGGTGCGCTACTTCACGCGCTTCCTCGAGCAGGTGGACGCGTTCGAGGAGGAGGTGCTCGCGTGAGCAACAACGGCTTTATGCAGATCCACGACCCGCTGAAGCCCAAGGGGCACGTGGTGGGCATCGACCTGGGGACCACCCACT
Organism: Corallococcus sp. bb12-1; assembly: GCF_026626765.1. Taxonomy (NCBI): domain Bacteria; kingdom Pseudomonadati; phylum Myxococcota; class Myxococcia; order Myxococcales; family Myxococcaceae; genus Corallococcus; species Corallococcus sp. bb12-1. The sequence continues at coordinate 128,014 of NZ_JAPNJZ010000027.1, forward strand.
CGCTGGTGGCGTCCGTGTCCCAGGGCAAGCCCCGCTGCGTCCCGGTGGACGACGGGGATTCGCTCCTGCTGCCCTCCGTGGTGCACTACGGCAAGGACGGCGGCGTGGTGGTGGGCGCGCGTGCGCGGCTGCTCGCGGCCGGCGCCCCCACGGACACCATCGTGTCGGTGAAGCGCTTCATGGGCCGGGGCCCGGATGACGCGGAGACACGCAAGCTGGGGGCCTACCGCTTCGTTCCCGGCTCGCAGGTGGTGCGCTTCGACGTGGCCGGCGGCCAGCCGGTGACGCCCATTGAAGTCTCCGGCGAAATCCTCCGCGCCCTGAAGCGCCGCGCGGAGGCGCACTTCTCCGGCAAGGTGGAGCAGGCCGTCATCACCGTGCCCGCCTACTTCGACGACGCCCAGCGGCAGGCCACCCGGGACGCGGGGAAGCTCGCGGGCCTGGAGGTGCTGCGGCTGCTCAACGAGCCCACCGCGGCGGCCCTGGCCTACGGCCTGGACAAGGGCAGCCAGGGCATGTTCGCCGTCTATGATCTGGGCGGCGGCACCTTCGACATCTCCATCCTCAAGCTGGAGGACGGCGTCTTCGAGGTGAAGTCCACCGGCGGCGATTCGGCCCTGGGTGGCGACGACTTCGACCGCGCCATCGCGGAGCGCGTGCTCCAGGCGATGGGCGCCTCCTCCCCCACCCCATCGCAGGTCGCGGAGACGATGGCGGCGGCGCGCAGGGCGAAGGAAGCGCTGACGGACGCAGGCGAAGTGACGCTCACCGTGGGCGGGCACTCGCAGCCCGTCACCCGCGCGGACTTCGAGGCATGGATCCAGTCGCTCGTGCAGAAGACAGGCATGGTGTGCCGCCGGGCCCTGAAGGACGCGGGCGTGGTGGCCGGGGAGCTGGACGGCGTCATCCTGGTGGGCGGCTCCACGCGCGTGCCGGCGGTGCGCCGCTTCGTCGCGGAATTGTTCGGCCGCGAGCCTTTGGGCGACATCGATCCGGATCAGGTCGTGGCGCTGGGCGCGGCGGTGCAGGCGAGCCTCCTCACCGACGGCAACCGCCAGGACGAGGTGCTGCTGCTGGACGTGCTGCCCCTGTCCCTGGGCCTGGAGACGATGGGCGGCATCGCGGAGAAGCTGATCCAACGCAACTCCACCATCCCCACCGCGGCGGCGCAGGTGTTCACCACGTTCAAGGACGGCCAGACGGGCCTGGACGTGCACGTGGTGCAGGGCGAGCGGGAACTGGTGCAGGACAACCGCAGCCTCGCGCGCTTCACGCTCTCCGGCATCCCGCCCCTGGCGGCGGGCCTGGCCCGGGTGGAGGTGCGCTTCCAGGTGGACGCGGACGGCATCCTGTCCGTCACCGCGAAGGAGCAGAGCACCGGCGTCGCGCAGACCATCACCGTGAAGCCCAGCCACGGCCTGTCGGATGAGGAGATCGAGCAGATGCTGCTCGACTCCATCGACTACGCCGAAGACGACATCCAGGCCCGCCAGGTGCGCGAGCAGCAGGTGGAAGCCGAGCGCGTCCTCACCGAGGCCGACCGCCAGCTGCGCGAGAACGCGGCCCTGCTGGAGGCCGGCGAGCCGGAGGCCATCCAGGCCGCCATGACCCGCGTGCGCGAGACGGCGAAGGGCAAGGACTACCTGGCCGTGAAGGAGGCCCTGCACGCGCTGGACGAGGCGTCCCGGGCCTTCATCGAACGGGTCATGAACCGCGCCATCACCCAGGTGGTGTCCGGCCATTCCGTGGAGGAGTACTGACCGTGCCCAAGGTCACCTTCAAGAGCCCCCTGGCGGAGGTCGCCGTGGACGTGCCCCCGGGCACCACCCTGCTGGACGCCGCGGAGAAGGGCGAGGCCCAGGTGGGCCACAGTTGCGGCGGCGTGTGCGGGTGCTCCACCTGCCATGTGTGGATCCGCAAGGGCTTCGACTCGCTGAGCGAGCAGCGGGACGACGAGATGGACCGCCTGGACATGGGCTTCGACGTGCGGCCCTATTCCCGCCTGTCCTGCCAGACGGAAGTTGCCCAAGAGGACGTCACGGTGGAGATCACCGAGGAGTCCCTCGTCGCCTTCATGGATGAGAACCCGGCCATCCGCCGGAAGCTCGAATCCGAAGGGAAATGGCCCCTGAAGAAGTAGGCCAAAAACGGGGCTTGACCGGGCAGAAGAGGTTCTTTATACGTCTGCCCCGTCGCAACGCCGCGCCAACCCGCCCGGGTGGTGGAATTGGTAGACACACTAGATTCAGGGTCTAGCGCCTGCAAGGGCATGGAGGTTCGAGTCCTCTCCCGGGCATGAAGTAAAGAAGGGCCCCGACCACAAGTCGGGGCCCTTTTTGTTTTCCGGCAGCAGGCCTTCGCGCGGATCAGGGCGGCGCGGGTTCCACGGCCTCATGCGCCACATGGTGCGCCGCGGCGTTGGCCAGCCGGCCCCCTTTGCGCAGGTCGCGGATGCGCAGCTTGCTGTGGTGCACGGACAGCGCGCCCACGGACACCTGGCTGAGCACGGTGCCCAGGTGGGTGAGCGTGGCGAAGGCCGCCGCCGCTTCCGGACTGGCCCCCAGGGAGCGCGCCGCCCAGCTCGTCACGAAGTAGTAGATGCCCATGCCCGCCGGGACGCCCGGCAGCGCCTGTCCCAGGGAGATGGCGCCCAGCACCACCGCGCCCGCGAAGAGACCGCCGGGGATGCCGATGCCGTGCAGCGCGAGGCCATACGCCAGCGCGGAGGCGGACACCGGGAAGATGGAGAAGAAGAACACCTTCGCCATGCCCTTGAACGAGCGCGCGGTGCCCAGGCCCTCGCCCACGTGAGCGAAGAAGCTCTCCACGCGCGGCAGGCTGTGACGCTTGTGCAGCCAGCGACCCAGGGGCGCCGCCCAGTGGGCCAGCAACACCACCAGCGCGACCAGCCCGATGCACAGCGAGATGGCCACCTTCAACTGCCCCTGGAAGTGGGCCATCGTCATGCCGAAGGGGCCCAGGAAGGACAAGGCCACCAGCAGCATCAGGCAGGCGAACTCCATCAGCTTGCACACGCCCACGGAGCCCAGGCCCCGGATGAAGGGCACGTGCTGCGTGCGCGCGAGCAGGAAGGCCCGCGTCACCTCTCCCAGCTTACCCGGCAGCGCGTTGTGCACGAAGACGCCAATGCCCACCAGGTGGTAGCGCTCCTTGAAAGGGATGGGCTTGCGCAGCGTGGCCTGCCACTGCACCGCCCGCAGCGGCACGAGCGACGCCTGGAGCAGCATGAAGGGCACCAGCCACACCAGGTGCCCGGGCAGGTCCGCGACGAACTGGCGCAGCGGGAAGCGGGGAATCAGCAGGTCCCCTCCCCCGCTCAGGTTCCACTTGAAGAAGGCCGTGGACAGCAGGAGCACGGACAGAACGAGCCCCACCACGGCGCCCAGCACCTTGAGCCACGTGCGTCCACCGGCGTTGGGAAGCCGCATGGTCCTCCCTTCGGGTTTCAATGCAGGATTCGCGGCGAGCCCGTGTCCAGGTAGGCCTCCGCCAGCCGCTCGTGCAGCCGCGCGCAGTGGCTCAGGCCAGACAGGTCCACCGGCCCGTTCGCGGGCCACATCACCAGGCTGTCGGACTCCACCTTCGTAAGGCCCCCGTGCGAGCCGAACTCCCACGCGAAGCCCACCGTGCCGCCCTTCTGGACGGCCTCGCCAAAGAGCACCAAGTCGCCCGCCGTCTCCATGTGCTGCAGGCCGTGGAGGAAGTCCGCCACGGCGCGCCGGCTGTACTCGGATGACAGGGGCGCGCGGTCCAGGTCCGCCGGGCCGTAGACGCCCCCGCCCATCACCACCACCGCCTCCGAACCCCGGCGCATCGCCACCATGCCGATGTCCGGATTGTCCATGGCCCGTGCGAGCACCTCCGGATACCGCGCCAGCAGCTCACGCGCCTCCAGCGGCGCGGCACGACCGCTCAGGTAGATGTGCGCGAAGTTGCCGGCCTCCACCACCACGGGCACGAAGGGCTCACGCGCGGCCGTGTCCGGCGTCGGCGCCTCGCGCCCATCCAGCAGGCCGCGTCGCACGTCGTCGCGCAACGGCGGCGTGGGGCCTTCGAAGAGCACCGCCTCCAGACGCCGGCCCTGGCGCTGCTCCAGGGGCAGGCTGTCCACGTGGCCGTGGTCCGACAGGAGGATGACGTCGTAGGGCTCCGGCGCGGCGCGGGCCACGGCGAACAGCTCCGCCAGGGACGCGTCGACACGGTGTAGCTCCTGCATCGCCAGCTCGGAGCGCGGGCCGCGCCGGTGGGCGACCTCGTCGAAGTTGCCGTACACGAGGTAGATGAGCGGCACGCCGCGCACCATGTCCACCAGGGACTTGGTGTACGCGAAGCTCCAGCCCAACCGCTGGAGGAGGATGCGGCTCAAGAGGAAGCCCTGCTCGTGGCGCCAGTCATTGACGGAGTGCGCCCACTGACGCACCTCGCGCACGGCATGGAAGGACTCCATCCCGAACGAGCGCAGGAAGTCCCATGCGCCCCGGGTGCGCGCCGCGCCCAGGCCCTGCATCTCGTACGCGAACGAGCGCGCCATCAGCTTGAAGCTGGACAGCGTGCTCATGCACATGCGGTTGGTGGCGCCCGCGTGGAAGAGCGAGAAGTAGGTGTGCCCGCCGTCATCCAACAGGCTCGTACGGCCGTGGCCCCGCAGGCGCGCGTCGATGGCCATCGCGTCGCCCGGGACGTTCATCTGCACCTTGCGGCCAAGCGCCCGGTCGTACCAGCTGTAACCGGGCAGGTTCGGATGCTGGAGCCCGTAGAGCAAACCCGCCTGGAAGAACGGGGTAGAAGTGGGTGCGCCCCAGAAGGCGTTCTCCAGGTGGTACGCGCCCGAGCGCACCAGGTGTCCGAGGAAGGGCATCCGGCCCGTGACAATCGCCTCGTCCAGAAGGGCCTTGGGCACCCCGTCCAGATGCACCAGCAAGACGTTGCGCGCACGACGCGCCGCCACGGGCGGAACTTTCGCCCCGATGCGCCGGACGAGGGTGTTCGCCCAATTCCGTGAATTCTCGCTGACGAGTTCGCTCAGACTTTCGCGCACGTTGACGGCTCCCCCATCCCGCGAGGCAAAATGGGCATTCAGGGGGACAGGAGCTTCTGGGGCCGCGATGCTCTCTTGGAGAGCAGGCGGGCAGAACGTTCACTGATCCCGGGCTGGAATCGATGCGCCCCCCTGGGGCTTCACGGGGTTTCGATGCTGGCTCCTTTCGTCTGTCTCTTCTTCCTCCTGCTGACGCTCAGCGCCGCCGCGGCCGGTCGGACCGCGCCCGGGCTCTTGCCCGTGAAGAAGACGCCGACGATGGACGGCATCGCGCTGCCCCTGGTGAGCTTCAGCTCGGATCAGGGCTTCGGCTACGGCGCCGTGGGCGGCATGTACCTGTACGCGCCCGGCAAGACGCCGTACGCGCACGCGCTGTCCGCGCAGGTCTTCTTCAGCGCGCGCGGCGCCATGAATCATTACCTCCGCTACGACGGCCCGCAGTTGCTGGGGCCGCTGCGGTTGGAAGGCCGGCTGGAGTACCGCAAGGAGAAGAGCAGTCCCTTCTTCGGCGCGGGCAACCTGTCCGCCCCGGACTTCCGCGGCAACGTGGACGACCAGCGCTATAACTACGACAAGGGCTCGCCAGGCCTCTGGGTCCGCCTGCGCGGCCGGCCCTTCGGTGAGACGCACCCGTTCCAGTCCTACGTGGGCTACGGCTGGCGCAACACCGTCGTGTCACCCTACGAGACGTCCATCCTCGCGCAGGAGAAGCCCATCGGCATCGAGGGCGGGACCAGCGGGCAGATTCTGGCGGGCGCGCTCTGGGACACGCGCGACGACGAAGCGGACCCGACATCTGGCGGCGTGGAGGAGGTGGCGCTGCGCGTGTCGGGCCTGGCCACCTTCAGCCGCTACCAGTACGCGGGCGTGACGCTGAGCGAGCGCCGCTACATCCGGCTGTCGCCACGGCTCGTCTTCGCGCAGCGGCTCACGCTGGACATGCTGTTTGGCGAAGTGCCCTTCTTCGAGTGGATGACCACGGGCGGCGTCAACGTGTCCGAGGGCATTGGCGGCATGAGCAGCGTGCGCGGCATCGAGCGCAACCGCTTCGCCGGCAACGTGAAGGCCTTCAGCAATTCGGAGCTGCGCTTCCAGGCGGCGAAGATGTCCGTCTTCGGCCAGCCGCTCGCGCTGGGCGCGGTGGTGTTCCTGGACCTGGGCCGCGTGTGGCACCCGGGCGTGACGGATGGCAAGTGGCATGAGTGGCACCCGGGCATCGGCGGCGGCCTGCGCTTCTCGCGCCGCGCGGCCGTGGTGCGCATGGACTACGCGCGCTCCACCGAGACGGGCCGCCAGCGCTTCTACATCACGTTCGGTCACATGTTCTAACGGCCGGGCCGGACGCGCGCAGCACCGTCTTCAGACGAGCGCGTCCACCCAGCCGCGAAGCCGTGGGTCCGCCTGCGCTTCACCGCGCACGCCGGGCTCCACGTCCAGCGTCAGCGTGAGGAAGCCGCGCGACTCCAGGCCCTGGCGCAGTTCCTCGCGCGCCTGCGCGTCCGGGGCGAAGAGGATGCACCCGTCCCCGCCGCCCGCGCCGGACAGCTTGCCTGCGCAGCCGTAGGACGCGGCAATGGCCAGCACCCGGCGCATGCCTTCCGTCTCCAGCGGGCCCAGCTCCAAGAGCAGCGTGTGCTGGGCCTTCACCGCGTCCGTGAACGCACGGAAGTCCCCACCGCCCAGGCCGTCCTCAATCGACTGGCCCAGTGCGTCCGACCGCTCCACGAACGACTGGCGGCCCGCTTCCGCGAGCTTCGCCTCCACCTGGGCGATGAGCAGCTTGGTCGACGCGCTCTCTCCGGTGAAGGCGTAGAGCATGGCCACGCGGGGCGCGGGCATGCGCCACAGGTCCACCGGGGGCGACTCCGCGAGCGCCGCGTGGAAGCGGCCGGTGTTGGCGGCCTCCGTCAGCTCCGTCACGTCGTAGCGCCGGTAGCGCACGAGGCCCCCCGCGAAGCTGGAGGCCACGTCGCCGCCACTGCCCTTACCGCCCTGCCCCAGTGTGTGCGCGACGAGCGCGAGCTTCAGCACGTCGAACTTCTCTTCCAGGATGAAGCGGGCTGCCTCCGCCGCGAGCACCGTCGCGGACGCGCTGCCACCAATACCCAGCTTGTGGCCACCCGGCCCCAGCGCGCCCGGCGCCACCGCGACATCGAAGCCCACGCTGGGCCGTCCGTGCGCGCGCAGCGCTTCGTCCAGCGTGCGCGCGACGAAGGTGAAGCCCGCCGGCACGTCGCGCTCCCACTTCACGCCCCGGGGCGTGGTGAGGCCCTGGAGCGTCCCCTCCTCCAGGCAGATGTGCACGCGCGAGTCCTGCCGCCTGCGCACGTAGGCGGCCGTGCGGGGCGCCACCGCGGCCACGCGCGAGACGCCTCCCCACAGCACGGCGTATTCGCCGGAGACGAACAGCTTGCCGGGTGCGGAGAGGGCGCGCTCCATCAGAACAGGTGCTCCGTCAGCAGCGTCGCGTCCCCACCGGGCACGCAGCGCACCACGTCCACCGCGCCGCACGCGCGGGCCACGGCCTCCGCAGTCACCTCGTGCGCCGCGTCCGTCAGCAGCACCGGGTTGGGCCCGGCGTCGAGCGTGAACCACACCGGCACGCCCTTCTTGCGCTGCTCGCGCAGGTTCTGGATGAGGCCCAGCGTGGCCGGGCTCAGGTAGCAGAGCGGCGGGTCGGCCGCGAGCGACGTGCTGTGCATGCGCCACGCGTTGCGCTCACACAGCTCGCCCAGCGCCTCCAGGTCCTTCTTCGCGATGAACTCGCGGGCGCGGGGCACCTCCGCCTCCGCGTCCTTCACCCACGCCGGGTAGTAGGGGCTCGTCTCCACCGTGCCCTTCATGCCGTCGCGCGACTTCACTTCCTTCTCGCCGCGGTCGACGATGGCCACCACCATGCGCAGATCCGACCAGTGCCCCACGTCGAAGCGCTGCACGGCGTAGCTGTCCTCGCCGTCCTCGCGCTCCCCGCGCATCCACTCGCAGAAGCCGCCCTGCACGCTGCGGCACGCGGAGCCGCTGCCCCGTCGCGCGAGGATGCTGGAGGCGCGGGTGTCCGCCGGAAGGCCCGCCGCCGCGCGCCCCGCCACCGCCAGCGCCGCGAAGCCCGCCGCGCTGCTGGCGAGGCCCGCCGCCATGGGGAAGTCGCCGCGCGACACCACCTTCGCGGGGCCCAGGTCGCGGCCTGCCTGCACGCGCACGGCGTCCAGGAGGCGCAGCACGCGGTCGCGCTCGCTGCCCTTCGCGACGTGGCCGTGCAGTTCCACCTGGTCGGACGCGGCGCCGAACTCCACGGTGGTCGTCACGTGGATGGGCGCCAGCGTGAGCGACAGGCTGGACTGGTGCGGGAGGATGAGCGCCTCGTCGCGCTTTCCCCAGTACTTCACGAGGGCGATGTTCGGATGGGCCCGGACTGTTGCTTTCATGAATGGTCTCCGTGGGGCCGCGGTCCCGCCAGTTGGCTGGCGAAGCAGCGCACGCCGTCGCGCGTCAGCTTCGCGACCACGGGCCCGGGTTCGAGGAAGAGGCCGATGACAGCGCCGCCGTCACCCCCTGCCCCGGTGAATTTGGCGCCCAGCGCGCCCATGCCGCGCAGCCGGTACACCATGTCTTCCAGCGCCGGAGACGACAGGCCCAGCGCGCCCAGCAGGCCCTGGTTGACGTTCATCGCGTCCCCCAGTCCCTCCAGGTCACCGGCCTCCACCGCCTTCGACGCCTCGGTGACGAGCTTCCCCACCTGCGCGAACAGCCGGCGGTAGCGCTCCGGCCACCGTGCCTGCCGCTCGCGCAGCGCGCCCACCGTCACCTTCGTGGGACTGCGCGCCCCCGCCAGCGCCACCACCACCGACAGCGCGCGCGGACTCTTCACCTCGCGCGCCCGGCCGATGACGCCCGACGGTCCCTGCACCCGGCGGTAGAGGATGAGCTTCTCCTCCGCGCTGGTGGTGTGGTCCACGCCCGACGGCGTGCCGTGGAACTCCTGCTCCATCTCCCACGCGAGGATCGCCGTCGCCTTCGGCGTGGGCACCTGTCCCGAAGCCTGCAGCAGCACGCGCGACAGGGCCACCGCCAGCGCCGCCGAGCTGCCCAGCCCCGCGGACAAGGGCAGTTGCGGCTCCAGCGTCACCTTCACCTTGGGCTCGCCCACCAACCGGGCCGCCCTCGCGAACGCCTTGCGCATCAGCCGCTTCTGCGCGGCGTCCGCCGTCACCGGCACGTCGAGCTGGCACGAGCGCGCGGGCACGCCCCGCGCCGTCACGCCGAAGCTCAGGGGTCCCGCGAGCGCGGGGTAGCCGTACACCACGCTGTGCTCGCCCAGCAGGATGACCTTGCCGGCACCGAAGGCGACCAGGGAATTCGTCGAGGCAGTCATGGCACCGGGCACTGGACAAGGAAGAGGGGCGGGCACTTTACCAAGCGCACCGCCCCGCCAGGGTCCCCGCGAACAAGCGCGGGGGAGGAATCAGCCGTTGGTGATGGTGACCGCGACGCCGGGCTTCTCCAGAATCAGGCTCGCCAGGATCTCCTTCGCCTTCTCCACCTTCACGTGGCCGGCCTTCACCAGGAGGTTCGCGACCTTCTCCACGTCGCCGCCGCGCGCACCCGCCGTCACCGCGACGCTGCGGGCGTGCATGGCCATGTGGCCCTTCTGGATGCCCACTGAACCCAGGGCCCGGAGCGCCGCGAAGTTCTGCGCGAGCCCCACCGCCGCGAACACCATGGACAGCTCGCGCACGCCCGACACGCGCAGCAGCTTGAGCGCCACCTGCACGCCCGGGTGCACCTTGATGGGACCGCCCACCGTGCCCAGCGCGAGCGGCAATTCGATGCGGCCGACGAGGTGCCCCTCCTCCAGGTACCAGGTGGACAGCGGCCGGTACTGGCCCCCGCGGCAGGCGAACGCGTGCGCGCCCGCTTCGATGGAGCGCCAGTCCTGACCGGTGGCGATGGCCACCGCGTCGATGCCGTTCATCACGCCCTTGTTGTGCGTGGCGGCGCGGTACGGATCCGCTTCCGCGAAGCGGCTCGCCTGGGCGATGCCCTCCGCGATGGTCTCTCCCGGCAGGTCGAAGTCCGCCAGCATCGACAGCGGGATGCGGCAGGTGGCGCGCGCGAGCCGGCGGTCCGACAGGTTGGACAGGATGCGCAGATACACCCGGCCGCCCGTCACCTGTTCAATCAGCGGCGCCACGCCCTCGGCGACGGTGTTGATGAGGTTCGCGCCCATCGCCTCCTGCGTGTCGATGAGGATGTGGACGATGAGCAGCGGCTCGCCGCGCGGGCCCTCCGGCGCGGGCAACAGGCGCACCTCCACGTCCCGGGCGCCACCGCCACGGGCGACCATCGCCGGGTGGAAGCTGTTCGCCAGGGCGAGGATCTCCTCCTTCGCGTCCAGGATGCGCTCGGAGGCCAGGGTGGGGTCGCCGTAGTTCGACACCTGCACCTGGCCGATCATCATCGACTCGTCGGCCTCCGCGACGAAGCCGCCGGACTCGCGGACGATCTTCGACGCGAACGACACCGCCGCCACGACGGAGGGCTCCTCCACCGCCATGGGCACGATGTAGTCGCGCCCGTTGACGTTGAGGTTGAGTCCCAGTCCCAGCGGCAGGGAGAAGATGCCCACCGCGTTTTCAATCATCTGGTTGGCGAGGACCGGCTCCAGCGTGCCCACACCGCGGAGCTGCTCCAGCTCCTCGTCCGACAACCGGAACATGCGTCCGATCTGAGCGAGGCGCTCTTCCATCGGCAGCTTGTGGAATCCGGAGAGCCGGGATGTGACGGTGTCAGACATGTAGTTCCTTCCCAACCTGGGAGCCGCCCTGCTTCACAGGGCCGCCAACCAATCCTTCAGAGCTCCGGACACCACGCGCGGACGCTGCCGCAACTCCGCGACGTTCCGACTTCCCGTCAGCACCAGCGCCTGTCGCAGGGCCGTCAGGATGACCTTCAACGCCTCTTCCGCCGCCGCGAGGCCGCCCTGCTGCTGGGCCCGGAACAACGGAAGCGCCATGCCCGCGAGGTCCGCGCCCAGGGCGAGCACCTTCGCGCAATCCAACCCGCCCCGCACCCCGCCGCTGGCGACGAGCCGCACGTCGGGCCCCACCGCCTTGCGCACGCTGGCGATGGCCGCCGCGGTGGGGATGCCCCAGCCGCTGAACTCCGCGCCCACCTGCGCCTGCGGTCCGCTCGCGCGAAGCTGCTCCACGCGCACCCACGACGTGCCGCCCAGCCCGGAGACATCCACGTTGCGCACGCCCAGCTCCACCAGCCGCCGCGCCACGTCCGGGCCGATGCCGCACCCGGTCTCCTTCACCAGCAGCCGGTCGCCAAAGGCCCGCGCCAGCTCCTCCACCACGCGGTAGCCGCCCCGGAAGTCGCGGTCGCCTTCGGGCTGCGTCAGCTCCTGGCCGGCGTTCAGGTGCAGCGCCATGCCGTCCGCGCCAATGGCGTCCGACAGCCGCCGCACGCCGTCCACGCCCAGGCCAATGGCCTGGTACAGCCCGATGTTGCCGATGAGCGCCACCGTGGGCGCCACGTCGCGCACCGCGTACGAGGCCGTGCGCGAGGCGTCCTCCGCCATCGCGCGCTGGCTGCCGACCCCGAAGGCCAGCCCGTGCCGCTCGGCGAGCAGCGCCAGCTCGCGGTTGACGACCCCCGCGCGCTCGGTGCCACCCGTCATGCCGGTGACGAGCAGGGGCGCCCGCAGCGCCTTGCCCATGAACGGCGTGCCCAGGTCGACTTCGTCCGCCGCCAGCTCCGGCATGGCGCAGTGGATGAGGTGGACGTGCTCCAGCAGCGTCGAGTTCTGCGCGGGCTCCACGTCGCCAGTGGCGCACAGGTCGAGGTGGGCATCCTTGCGCCTGGCTGTCGTCTCGTCGCCCATGTCCCGGAAAGCCGCCCGCTCTGTCGTTGCAAAAAACGTGTAATTCCGTTGGATTCCTAGCAAGTGGCGGGGCCGGGGTGCAAGCCAAAGGACCCGAGCGGTCGCACTCGGGGCGCGGATGGACGGCACGGCTTCTGGACGGTATGAGCCCGTCCCGTGAACGCGCCGGAGAACAGGGTCGTCGTCTTCCTGCACAGTGGCGAATACGACCGCGTGCACCAGGGCCTGTCCATCGCGGCGGCGGCGGTGGCGTCCGGGCGGCGCGCGGAAGTGTACCTGTTCTGGTGGGCACTGGAGCGTTTCCTGCTGGACCACCTGGACGAGCCGGACTTCACCGGCCGTGAGGACATCAGCGATCGCTTCGAGAAGCGCCGCATGCCCACGCTGCGCGCCCTGCTGGAGCACATCCGCGAGACGGGGCTCGCGACGGTGGCCGGCTGCACGGGCTCGCTCGGCGCCCTGGGGGGCGAGCCGAAGGCGGGCGACAGCGGCATCGACATCTGGCTGGGCTGGAGCGCCATCCTCCAGCGTACGGCGGGCGTGACGGATCGTTTCTACCTGTGAGGAAATCCCGTCGCGGAAGCAGGACGGACGCCGGGGCAGCCCGGCCCCCTCTTCATTGACGCCTCCCCGCGCCTGCTTACGTTTCCTGGGTCCCCAGCGGTTGACCGGGACGAAAGGCACGGAACGAGGACCATGGCGCAGCGTGACCCCCACATGACATCCCGAGGACCGGCCGCACCGGCGCTCAAGGGCGGCGGGTGGCACCGGCTGGGCAACGCCTTGAAGACGACCGTCCTGCTGGCCGGGTTGACGGCGCTGGTGCTCGTCATCGGCCAGCGGCTGGGCGGCGCGCAGGGGCTCGCGATGGCGGGCTTCTTCGCGGTGGTGATGAACTTCGGCTCGTACTGGTTCAGCGACCGCATCGCGCTGGCCATCCACGGCGCGCAGCCGCTCCCCTACGAGCAGGCGCCCTGGCTGCACGAGATGGTGGAGCGCCTGTCCGCCCGCGCGGGCATGCCGAAGCCGAAGGTGTACCTGCTGCCCACCCGGCAGCCCAACGCGTTCGCCACGGGCAGAAACCCCAGCCACGCGGCGGTGGCGGTGACGGCGGGCATCGTGGACATCCTGGACCGGCGCGAGCTGGAAGGGGTGCTGGCGCACGAGATTGGCCACGTGCGCAACCGGGACACGCTCATCGGCACGGTGGCGGCGACGCTCGCGGGCGTCATCAGCTACGCGGCGCAGATGCTCTTCTGGTTCGGCGGCAGCATGCTCAGCCGCGGTGACGACGAAGAGGGCGGCGTGGCCGGCGCGCTGTCCAACCTGGGCCTGCTGCTGGTGGCGCCCATCGCGGCCACGCTGTTGCAACTGGCCGTGAGCCGCTCGCGCGAGTACGGCGCGGACGCCACGGGCGCGGAGCTGTGTGGGGATCCGGATGCGCTGGCGAGCGCCCTTTTGAAGATGGAGAACGCCGCGCAGGCCATGCCCTATGACAGGGCCCCCGCCACGTCGCACCTGTTCATCGTCAACCCGCTGCACCACGGCGGGGTGATGTCGCTGTTCTCCACGCACCCGCCCATTCCGGAGCGCGTGCGCCGGCTGCGCGAGATGAGCGCGCGCCGGGGCGGTGGAGCGCGGGCGCGCGGCGGCTGGGAGTACGCGTACTAGCGGGATGAAGCAGGGGCGCCCGGCGGCGCGTCGAAGAACTCCGCCGGGTGCTCCAGCAGCTCGCGCAGCGTGTTGGCGATGACGCCCGCGTGGTAGCCGTCGATGAAGCGGTGGTCGAAGGACGCGTTGATGCTCATCACGCGGCCGGGCACCACCCTCCCCTCCTCCACCACCGCCACCTCCCGCACCGCGCCGGGCGCGATGAAGATGGGCACGCGGGTGAACGGCGCGAGCGGCAGGTACGCCGTGTCCAGGCCCAGCGTGCCCGCGTCCACCACCACCGCGGAGCCGAACGGATCCTTCGGCAGCCCCAGCCAGTCCGGATCCACGTTCAGCGAGTACGACAGGAACGACATCAGTCCGGTGAAGCGGTGGAGGAGCAACGGAGGAACGCGCTTCAGGAGGCCCCGGCCCTTCTCCAGCGCGGCGTCACGGCCTTCGCGCGCCCGCGCCACCGCGGCGTCCAGTTCCAGCGCGACGGCGTGCAGGCTCTTCTGATCCACGTCCTCGATGCGCGCGGGCGTGAGCCCCGGCCGCTGGGGGTCCGCGTCGGACACCAGCGCGCCCAGGGTGATGTGCTGGCGCAGGTAGATGCGCTGGAAGCGCAGGAGCGCGTTGGCGTCCGGGCAGCGGCGCAGCGCTTCGCCCAGGGCCTTGAGGACCAGGTGCAGGGGGGTGAGACGGACCCCGGTGCGCTGGTGGAGCGCGTCCAGGTACGTGAGCGCCGCGTCCATGCGCACCGTCAGCGTGCCGTAGACGGTGGGGTCGTAGGCGGTCGTCCAGCTCCCGATGGCGAGCTTGCGGAAGCTCGACACGTCCTGCTTCGGCTTCAGCTCCAGGTGCGCCATGGGCTTGCTTGGACTCCCGTGAGGAGGGCTGCGAACCCCCTGTTTACGGATTCGCCGGGGCGGGCGCCAGGACCGGGCCTGGAAAGGGCGGCGCACGGCAGGCGGGGCTTCGAGGCCCGGCCGGCGCGGCTGGAGCCCGGGGGTGTGTCTGCCAGTGAAGCCTTGACGCGCCATGTCCCGGCGGTAGGCTGCCCCGCTTTTTGCATCCTTCTGTGGAGGTTGTTCCCTTGGTCGTTGCTCTCATCCTCGTATCGGTCGGTTTCGCCGTGACGCTCGGCCTGCTCCTCTTCGGAGACAAGGGCGGCGCGTCCGGCGGTACCGCGAACCGTCCGTCGGTCTCATCGTCCTCGTTCCGTGGGGAGCTGGAGTCGGAGACCAAGGCTCGCGCCAAGGCGGAGTCGGAGGTCCAGCGCAAGCAGAAGGAACTGGACGAACAGCGCGCGCAGCTCCAGGAGGTCAAGGAGCAGCTCAAGCAGACGAAGCGCAAGCTCTTCGACCAGAAGGAAGGCGACAAGGGCGCGCAGGACCTGGTGAAGGCCCGCGCCGAAGTGGAGCGCAACGCCAGCATCCAGCTCGCGCAGACGCGCGAGGAGCTGTCGCACGCCCTGACGGAGAACGCCAAGCTGCGCGCCGAGGCCGACCCTCGCGGTGGCAACCGCCGCCGTGAAGCCCCCGCCCCCGTGCAGACCGTGACGTCCACGCCCGCCCCTGTCGCGGCCGCTCCCGCGTCGGCGGACCTCATCGCGGCGCCCGCGAGCGAGCCCGTGGTGAGCGCGGCGGTGTCGGTGCCGTCCACGCCGGTGGCCCCTGCCGAGCCCGTGCGCCGCTACCGCGAGCTGAACGACGCGGACCGCGAGAAGATGGACCGGCTGGAGACGGCGGCGAACAAGGACCGCGCGCGCGCCGTGGAGCTGGAGAAGGAGCTGCGCCGCATCAAGGGCCGCACCGACACCCAGGCCCGCATCCTGGCCGTGACGAAGTCCGAGGCCGACCTGGGCAAGGACAAGTACAAGGCCCTGGAGAAGCGCCTGAACCGCACGCTGCTGGAGCGCGACCTGCTTCGCCGGGCCATCAAGGACCTGGAGAAGAAGACGGGCATGCTCGCCGACCGCACGGAGCTGACGCCGGACGAGGTCGCCGCCAGCGACCAGCGCAGCGACGAGGTTGCACGCGCCCGCGCCGAAGCGGAGGCCCGCGCCGCCGCCCCGGCCACGCCGACCGAGGCCGCTCCCGTGGAGACCGCCGCGCCGGTCGCCTCCACCGAGGGCGAGGCGAAGCCTTCCGAGGCTTCGTCGTCCAACGCCTGAACGAAGTAGCCGCTTGAAGCACCGAGGCCCCGCCTCCCTTCACCGGGACGCGAGGCCTTCGTGTTTCAGCGGAACGAATCCACGATGTCGACCGCTGCGCTCGAGAACTCGAGGATGGCCGTCCCCGGCTTGGAGTCGGGTCGCTTCCGGAGCTGTCCCTTCGACAGCCGCGCCACCGCGCAGATGGAGACCTTGTCGCCGTCGGTCGGATGCGCTTCGTAGTACCGGACGACCGCCTGGGGACCTCCCGTCCAGACACGCCCGTAGAGGCGGGTGCCCGGTTCAAACGGCCCGAGGCTGGTGTTCAACCGACTCTCCACGGGACCGTCATAGAGCGTGATGGGACTGATAGCGTCTTGATTGATGTCGAGTTCGGTCCAGGCGCCATCGCTGACGCGCAGACGGAGGATCCGCATCGTCTGCAGCGCATCTTCGGGGCAGTCCTCGGGCCCCGGAGTTCCATCCGGGCGCACCCCCACGCCCCCTCGGGTCGTGGTGCAGCCCAACGCCAGGGCCAGCACAAGAACGACGGGCGACATCATGCGCGATGGGCTCATGTCGGTTCGATCTACTCCTTGAAGAGGCGCCATTCCAGGACGAGGTAGGCCTGCGACAACCCGTCCGCCCGGAACAGCTCCAGCGCCAGTTGCTCCACGCCCTGGGGCGATTGGAAGACGCTGTCATCCGCGATGACGGCGATCCGGCCCATGGAGCCCGGCGCGATTTCATCCTGTTGCATGCGCAGCGCGAACGGACGTGGCTTCTTCCCTGACACCGTGGACAGTTGGGCCTCCATCAGCTTCCAGGGTCTCTTCGCATCGCGATTGGTGACGTTGAACAGCACCGCCACTTTCGGCACCTTCTTGCTCGTCAGGATTTCGACGACGATGTCCGCACCTTCCTCCTTGAGCCGCCATCGCTGGCCGAGCGCGAAGGGGGTTTGCTTGAGGTCCCCATTGGCCACGAGCGTGGCGAGTGCATGATCCGGAGAGCGTTCCTCCTGGCGCAGTCGCGCGTTCTCTTCCTTCAGTGCTCGCTGCTGTTTGAGCGAATCCATCAGCGTCGAGTACATGGCCTCGTAGCGCTGCCGGTCCTCGTACACGTTCACCTGCTGATCCAGCTCGGCCCTTCGGCCCTGCCCAGGAGGCTTCAGAAGGAACGGGATCTCCCTTCCGTTCGTGAGCGTCACGAGCAGGGGCACGCCCTCGTCCTCCTCCAGGTCCCGAAGCGGTTCCACGACCACCTTGCGGCCACCCACCAGCAGCGGCTCGAACCGGCCCTCCCAGGCCAGCATCCGGGTCTTCGCCGGATCCACGGGGGCCTCGAAGCGCAGGACGGTGGAGACCGCGCCCTTCACGTAGACGCTCGGCGTGAAGTCCTCGGGGTGTTCCGACAGGAGCACCGTGCGGACCACGGGCTCCCGCGCTTCCACCGCCGCGCTCAGCAGGAGCACGGCCAGGGCAAACCGGGCAGGTAGGCAGGTCACCATAGGACCTGGACGCTAACAGCCCGCTCGGAGCGTGCCCACTTCAGTCGCGCGGATGCGGCATCAGCACCAGGGCCTCGATGGGCGCCCGGGGTTCGCCGCTGGTGTCGTCCACGCCTCCCACCACCAGCACCGAACCATCCGCGAGCGCCGTGCACGAAAGCCCCGCGCGCGGCTGCGGCAACAGCGGCAGGCCCAGCACGACGGGCTGACCATCCTTCACCGGAATGATCAACTCCGCCCATGCCGTCGCGCGCGGCGTGCCGGATTCAATCCCCTGCCCGCCCAGCACCACCACCCGACCGTCCGCCAGCGACACCGCGCAGGCATTGCTCCGGGGAAACAACACGGGACCGGTGCTCGCCAGGGCCACGCCCTCCAGGAACTCGGACGACCCCACGGAACGCGCACCCTTCACCGGGTCCACGCCGTCCAGGCCGCCCATCACCAGCGGGCGGGGCACCTCCTCCGTCAGGCCGAGCATCGCCACGGAAGCCCCCACTCGGGGCACTTTGAGCTGGGCCCCTGTCAGCGACGATGGGGAGAAGGTCACCTGATCGAACACAAAGCCCAGGATCCCCGCCTGGAGTCCCGCCTCATTCGCGCCCCCCGCCACCAACAGCGTGCGGCCATCCCGCGTCGCCGTCACCACCGCGTCCACGCGAGGCACCTGCGTGGGCACGTCGAAGAACTGCCCCCGTCCCGCATGGAAGCCTTCCGGAGTGGACACCGCGCGCCCGTCCGCGGAACGTCCGCCCACCAGCAGCACGCGTCCCTCCGCATCCATCGCCACCGAGTGCTGGTAGCGCGCGACCTTCGGATCCAACGTGCTCGCCTCCCCCGCGGCCACGTCCACGACGCGCGCCGTGCGCTGCAACGAGACCTGCTCCAGCGACTCCGCGCCCCCCACGAGCAGCACCTTGCCGTCCGGCAGCAGCGACGCCGTGTGGAAGGCCCGTGCGCCCACGTCCGGCCCGGAGCTGAACATTCCCTCCCTCGGGTCGAACACCTCCGTCGTCCCCGACACCGGCCGCGCCCCATCCCTCCCGAGCCCATGGCCTCCAGCGAGCAGCACCCGTCCGTCCTGCAACAGCGTCGCCGTGTGCCCCGCCCTCGCCTCGCGCGGCACCGCGCACGTGTCGGGGCTCACGGCCTGATTCGCCGGCGCGAACTCCCCCAACCTGCGCAGGAACACCCGCACCGACGTCCCCTGCCCCTCCGCGACGTCGAAGGGCGGCGTCCTGCCCAGCGACCGCAACTGGCCGCCCCGGTCCGGAGCCCCCGCGTACGCCCGCACCTCCAGCACCCGCGCGCTGCCTGGCGGAATCGCCGGGACATCCTCCGCCGTCCACCGCACCGTCGATACCCGATCCCGGGGCGCATCCATCCCGGGCCCGCTGACGCGGAAGCGCAGGTGCGTCACCCCCATCAGGGGCGGCGTGCCGGCACAGGAGGCGGAGACGAGGTCCAGGGAAGGGGTGACCTCCTTCGCGCCACAGCCGGCGGACAGGGCCAGCAGGGTGGCCAGGAGCATGGAACGAACGGGGCGCGGAGACATGCGGCGGACGCTACCAGCCCGCTTCCAGCCTGGAGGGACGAAGTCTGGACGCCCGGCGAGGGCGGAAGCAGGCGGGCCGGCGGGGATTGCGCTGTAATGCGCCCGCCCCAGGACGTATGTCCTGTCCCCTCCCGAATGAAGCTCTCGCTCGCCACCCGCATCTTCCTGGGCTACGCGCTGGTGCTCCTGACGTTCGGGACGGTGTCCCTCTTCAGCGTGGCGGAGCTGCACCGCAACCGGCTGGAGATCCGACTCGTCAGCCAGGGCTACCTCCAGCTCTCCCAGGACGCCGCCGCGCTGGAGACCTTCCAGACCAGCCAGGAGAAGGACACCGAGCGGGTGCTGGAGCAGAACAGCGTGGAGACGCGCCGCGCGCTCATCCGGCTCGCGAGCCTCTACTACTCGCCCCAGATGGCCCAGCGCCTGGAGGCCGCCCGCGCCAAGGCCCGCGAGGTGCTCACCTTCGCCCCCGAGGGGGAGATCCCCTTCGTCATGGAGCTGGACTCCCGCTTCGGAGAGCTGTCGAAGAACTCCCAGGCCTACGGCCACGCGGTGGAGGCCGTGTTCGCCGCGCTCGCATCCGAATCCCCCAGCGGCGACGAGGTGGCACGCGCCACCTCCGAGCTGCGCCAGTTGGAAGCCGCCATCGGCCGCGAGCTGCGCGTGCTGCGCGCCACGCTGGGCAACCGCATCCGCGAGCGCGTGGACGGCGCCGAAGAGCGCGAGCGCCGCACCGGCCTCACCATCATCGCGCTGTCCATCATGGCCATTGGCGTGGGCGTGGGCGTCACCGCGTGGTCCGCTCGCACGCTGCGCCCGGTGCGCACCCTCATCGAGGGCGTGTCGCGCATCGGCAAGGGTGACTACTCCGCCCAGTTGGGCGTGCGCGGCGACGACGAGGTGGCGCTGCTCGCGCGCGAGTTCGACCAGATGGCCCGCTCGCTCCAGGCCCGCGAAGCCCAGCTCAAGTCCCAGGCAGAGGCGCTGATGCGCGCCGAACAACTGGCCGCCGTGGGCCGCATCTCCGCGCAGATCGTCCACGAGGTGCGAAACCCGCTGTCCTCCATCGGCCTCAATGTGGAGCTGCTCCAGGACGCGGTGGCCACCGCCGAGTTCGACTCCGCCGACACCGCCGTGGAGGCACGCGAGCTGCTCTCCGCCGTCACCTCCGAGGTGGACCGCCTCACCGACGTCACCGAACAGTACCTGCGCATGGCCCGCCCCGCCCGGCCGGACCTGGAGCCGGAGGACATCATCGCGGTGCTCGACGGGGTGCTCGACTTCACCCGCGAGGAGCTGGTGCGCGCGGGCGTGGAGGTGGTGCGCGACTTCGCGCCCGGCACGCCCCGGGTGCTCGCGGACCAGGGGCAGCTGCGCCAGGTATTCCTCAACCTCCTGCGCAACAGCCGCGAGGCCATGCCCTCCGGGGGCCGGCTCACGGTGGCCACCCTGCCGCGCGAGGGCGACGTGGAGGTGTCCGTGCGCGACACCGGCAACGGGATGACGGAGGAGGTCCGCCGCCACCTCTTCGAGCCCTTCTTCACCACGAAGGAAGGGGGCACCGGCCTGGGACTGGCGGTGAGCCAACAAATCCTCCAGGCCCACGGGGGCTCGCTCTCCTGCCAGAGTATTCCCGGCCAGGGGACGACCTTCGTGTTAAAACTTCCCTGCGCATGAGCTTTAAACCGTTCCGGGACGTGCTGCCCTCCGGGCTGCGCGTCGTCACCGTCGAGACGCCACACCTGCACACCTCCCTGCTGGCCGTCTACGTGCGGACCGGCAGCCGTCACGAGACGCCCGGAAACAACGGCGTCAGCCACTTCCTGGAGCACCTCTTCTTCCGGGGCAGCGAAGGCTGGCCGGACACCGTGAAGATGAACGCCGCCGTGGAGGAAGTCGGCGGCAACCTCAACGGCGCCACCACCCGCGACCACGGCTACTACTACACGCCGCTGCACCCGTCGCACCTGCGCGTGGGCATGGACGTCATCGGGGACATGCTCACCCGCCCCCGCCTCACCGACATGGAGGTCGAGCGGCAGATCATCCTGGAGGAGATGCTCGACGAGGTGGACGACAAGGGCCGTGACATCGACCTGGACAACCTGTCCAAGCGGCTGCTGTTCCCGGACCACCCGCTGTCCTTGAAGATCGCCGGCACCAGCGACTCCGTGAAGGCCCTCACCCACGACCAGGTGCGCGAACACTTCCTGCGCCACTACGTGGCCGGCAACCTGGTCGTCACCGCCGCGGGCCGCGTGCGCCACTCGGAAGTCATGGCGCTGGCCGAGCGCGCCTTCGCCCACCTGCCCCGAGGCGAGGCCTCCACCGAAGCGCCGCCGCCCCTCATCGGGCCCGGGCCGCACTTCCACTTCGTCACGCACGACGAGTCGCAGACGGAGTTCAAGCTCACCTTCCGCGTCGTGCCGGAGCAGCACGAGGACTACCCCGCGCTCCAGATCCTCCGGCGCCTGCTGGACGACGGCCTGTCGTCGCGGCTGCCGTTCGAAATCGTGGAGAAGCGCGGGCTTGCGTACTCGGTGAGCGCCGGGCTGGACACGTACCACGACACCGGCCTGTTCGAGATTGAAGCGGCCAGCGCCCCGGAGAAGGCGTCGCAGGTGGTGGCCGAGTCGCTGCGCGTGCTCGGCGCGCTGTGCGACGAGGAGGTGGGCGCGGAGGAGCTCAACCGCGCCAAGCGCCGCCACCGCATGCTGCTGGAGTTCTCCCAGGACTCACCGGGCGAATTGGCCGGGTGGTTCGGCGGCACGGAGCTGTTCCGCACGCCGGAGACCTTCAGCCACCGCGCGGACCTGGTGGATCGCCAGACGGCCGCGCAGGTGCGCGACGCGGCCCGGCGCTACTTCACCCGCGAGAACCTGCTGGTGGTCGCCGTGGGCCAGAAGAAGGGCCAGAAGGCGCTGGAGAAGGTGGTCGCGGAAGCCGCGCTGCCTTCGTCCGTCAGCGCCGTCCCCCGCGGATGATGATGGGGCCCGACGAGGCGCCCCGCTTCCTCGGGGTGGCCTTCTCGATGGCCTTACGGATGCGCAGGTACTCGGGGTTCTGCGGCTCGCGCTGCAGGGCCTCGTCGATGAGCTTCTTGCCGCGCGGCAGCTGCGTCTCCAACTGCGCGTAGATGCCCGCGAGCGCGGCCTTCTCCTCCACCGACGCCTCGCCCAGCCCCAGCAGTCGCTCCAGCGTGGCCTGGGCCTCCAGCTTCTTGCCGGCCTTCAAGTACAGCCGCCAGATGCGCGAGAGCGCGGGGCCGAAGGCGGGCTCCGTCTTGAGCGCGAAGCGGTAGCTGTCCTCGGCGGCGCGCACATCCTCCTGGTCCTCCTGCACCCGGCCGCGCACGTACAGCCCGCGGGCCAACCGGGGGCGCAGTTGCAGTGCGCGGTCCACCGACTGCTGCGCGTCCGTGAGGCGGCCCTGGGCCCGGATGATGTCCGCCAGCCACGCGAGCGCTTCGGCGTTGTCCGCGTCGTCCTCCAGCAGCAGCTTGAGGGCGGCCTCGGCCTCCGCCGGGCGGCCCAGCGCCATCAGCACGCGGGCCTTCATGGCCACCACGTCCGTGGTCGCCGCGTCCTCCGGCGACACGGACTGGAGGTCGGCTTCCGCCAGGTCGGAGAAGCCGCTCATCAGGAAATAGCGCGCACGCAGCAGGCGCGCCGCCGTGAAGCTGGGCGAGTGCTGGAGCACGCGGTCCATCAGGTTCGCCGCGAGCAGCTCCTCGCCCTTCATGAGGAGGATCTCCGCCTCCACCGTCTTCGTCGCGGCGTCGTCCGGGTTCTCCCGGAGGGTGCGCTCCAGCGTGGTGAAGGCGTCCTCGGCGTGCCCCTGCCGGGCCTGGAGACGCGCCAGGGCCAGGATGTCGCCGGGCGTCAGCTTGCCCTCGTCCCGCAGGGACACGAGCGTGGAGATGGCCAGGGAGGCCTGCCCCTCGCGCAGGTACAGGTCCGACAGTTGCTTCTGGATGACGGGGTCGCTGCCGGGCAACAGGCCTTCCGCCTGCTTGAGCGTCAGGATGGAGGCGCCCGAGTTGCCGCTCAGCCGGTGGGCCTCCGCCAGGAGCAGCAGCGGCTCCACGCTCTCCGGGGCCGAATTGGAGGCCTTCTGGAGTGCGGCGATGGCGCGGCCGTAGTTGCCCTTGGTGAGCGCCTCGCGGCCTTCGGACAGGGAGGACTGGACCTGGGTGGCCTGCGTCTGGGCGGCTGCCGTCTCCGGGTCCTTGCAGGCAAGCGGAAGGAGCAGGACGAGCGTCCAGGGCCGAGGGAAAAATCGCTGAGGCATCACTGAGCGACAGGGTAGCGGATGTTATCCTCCTCCGTCGATGGACCCCTTCGTGCGCCGCCTCATCGAGAGGCTTCATGACCCCGGCCGTCCGCTGTCGCGAAACCGGCACTTCCACACGTTCGACACCCCCGAGGGTCGCACGGCGCTGAAGGTGTTCCGGCGGCTGCGCAGCCTCCAGCAGGACATCCTCGCCTGTCAGGCGGAAGGCCGCCGGGCCCGCATCTTCCGGCACGTCAATCCGGCTGGAGAGCACCGCATCGAAATCTGGATGGAGCGCGTGGCGGGCCGCCGCGTGTCGATGATCCAGCCCGCGGAGTACGAGCTGCTCCTGCGGCTTCCGGGCATCCGCGACGCCCTGGAAGTGCGCGAGGAAGCCGCCTGAGCTGACGGCGGCCCTGCGCTTTCAGAACACCCAGGGCCCCAGGCCCGTGGGCGCCCCGTCACACGCCGCTCGCAGCCGCGCCTGGGCGTCCTCGTAGGACAGCCGGGCCGCATCCGCCTTCAGCTCCGGGGAGGCCCAGTCCCGCCACGAGCGCAGCACCGCCACATGGTGGCCGTCCTCCTCCTGCGCTTCGGAGAAGTGGACCAGCAGGCGCTCCTCCAGCGCTTCCCGCGCCTTGGTCCAGGGGCCTTCCTTGTCCAGCCGCACCCGCCCGTCCCGCTCCACGGTGGAGAGCAGCGAACGGGCTTCCTGGGACAGGCCCTGGAGCGAGGGCCGGCGGCGCCCGGGCTCCATCGCGACGCGGTAGACGGAGGCCCACAGCGTGGGATCCACGAAGGCCACCTTGCCCTCCACCAGGCGCACGGCGAGCACGTCCGGCGAGGCGCGCAGCTGGCGGCCCAGCCGGTACGCGAGCCGTCCCTTCGCATGTTCGCGCCAGCTACCGGCGGGCCGTCCACCCATGACCTGTTCGACGAGGGACGTGGGCCCGTGGGTGGGCACCTCGGTGATGACGTGGCGCGTGCGCACCAGCTCCTCCGCGTCCCTCAACGTCTTGACCATTCGCGTGTCCCTCTCATGGGCGCGACGGGTGCCTCGCCCATGGGAAAAACATTCCGCGCACGGCACGGATTCCAACGCCGGGCCGCCTACGCGGCTCCGTCCTTCGCACCCTGCTCCTGCTGCCAGTGCCCCGGGGTCGTACCGCTCCAGCGGCGGAACGCGCGGGCGAAGGCGCTGGGGTCGCTGAAGCCCAGGAGGAAGGCGATTTCGAAGTGGGGCAGCAGCCCGTCGCGCAGGAACTGGAAGGCGCGGTCGCGGCGCACGGCGTCCTCCAGGCCCGCGAACGTGACGCCCTCCTCCCGCAGGCGGCGCTGGAGCGTGCGCTCACTCACCGCGAGCCGTGACGCGACATCCGCGGGCACCAGGTCGCCCGTGCGGGGCTGGGCCGCGAGCACCTCCTCCACCTGTTCGCGCCAGGAGCGGGTCTCGTGGATGCCCAGCTGCGCCAGCTCCGCTTCGGCACGTGCGTGGAGCAGGTTGCCCAGTTCGATGTCCGCGTGACGGATGGGGAGCCGCGCGGCGGCCGCGTCCCCTTCCACCAGATAGGCGCTCGCGTCGTATTCGGCGGTGACGCCCAGGAAGTCCTCCACGGCGGCGGAGGCCGCATGGCGGGGGTGCGCGAAGCAGATGCGCGTGGGATTCCAGTCCTCGCCACTGAGCAGCCGGGCGCTGGACACCAGCGTCACCAGCAGCCCCTCCGGCGGGTGCTGGAGGCGCGGGGCCCAGGCATCGAGCGGATCCAGGTGCAGCTCCACGCGCAGCGCGCGGTCCGTCTGGAGCACGCGCCACTTCGTGCGCGGGTCGAGCAGCGCGTTGATGCGGCAGTAGCGCTGGAGGGAGGTGCCCAAGTCCGGGCTGTTGACGAGCACATAGCCGACGAGCCCCACGTGCGTGGGCTCCACGGCCTGCGCGAGCCGAACGGCCAGGGCCTCCGTGCCGCCCACCTGGACGAGCAGGGTCCAGAGGCGTTCCAGTGCCGTGTAGGGCACCCGCACGTCCGGCCGCGCCAGCCGGTCCTCCTCCTCGCCCACGGTTTCCAGCAGGAGCGCGCGCGGGATTCCCAGTGACTCACCGACGTGGAACAGCGGGCGGAAGAGGGAGGACAGGAGCGCCTGGGGACGCATCACCCGCCAGCATGGCCCAGCCGACTCGGGACTCGCAATGCGCCTTGGCGCCCGGGGACAACGCGTTGGCGTCCGGAGACCATGCGCTCGGGCCGGCGGGGCGCGATACCTCCCGGCAGGAGGAGTCACCCGATGACCACCGCCGCCGCCCCCGCTGCCCGCATTCCCACCGGCCCCCGGGGCCACCTGCTGATGGGCGTACTGCCCCAGGTACGCCGCGACGTCCTGGGCTTCCTGACGGCCATCCATCGCGAGTACGGGGACGTGGTGAGCTACCGTCTGGGCCCCATCAAGTCGCACCTCATCGCCCACCCGGACGGGGTGCGTCACGTGTTGCAGGACCACGTGAAGAACTACACGAAGGACCACCTCTCATACCGGATGGGGAAGTGGATCACCGGCAATGGACTCCTGACGAGCCAGGGGGACTTCTGGCTCCGGCAGCGGCGGCTGGCGCAGCCCGCGTTCCACCGGCAGCGCATCGCCGGCATGGCGGCGCGGATGATCCAGTCCACGGAGGCGATGCTCCAGCGCTGGGAGGCCTCCGCCGCGCAGGGCACGCCGGTGGGCATCACGGAGGAGATGATGCGGCTGTCGCTGGGCATCGTTGGCGAGGCGCTCTTCGGCACGTCCGTGGAGGAGCAGACGGCGCGGGTGGGCGCGGCCTTCAACGAGCTGAGCCGGCAGATCGCTGACCGCTTCCGGTCCTTCAACATGCTGCCGCCCGTGCTTCCCACCCGGAACGACCGGGCCTTCCGCGCGGCGCGCACCACGCTGAAGGAGACGGTGCAGGGCATCATCGCCACGCGCAGACAGCGCCCCGAGGACACCGGCGACCTGCTCTCCATGTTGATGGCCGCGCGCGACGAGGACACGGGCACGGGCATGACGGACGCGCAGTTGGGGGACGAGGTGCTGACGATGCTCCTCGCGGGCCACGAGACGACGGCCACGACGCTGAGCTGGGTCTTTGGTCTGCTGGCGAAACACCCGGAGGTCGAGGCCCGACTGCACGCGGAGGTGGATGCGGTCCTCGCGGGCCGTGCTCCCACGGTGGAGGACGTGCCGAAGCTTGGTTACACGCGGCAGGTGGTGGAGGAGGCGATGCGGCTGTACCCGGCGGCGGTCATCTTCAGCCGCACCGTGATGGAGGACGACGTCATCTGCGGCTTCAAGATTCCGAAGGGCAGCGCGGTGGACGTGAGCCCCTACGTCACGCATCGACATCCGGACTTCTGGGAGGAGCCGGACCTCTTCCGACCGGAGCGCTTCGCCCCGGAGGCCGCCGCGAAACGGCACCGCTTCGCCTGGTTCCCGTTCAGCGGCGGGCCACGCCAGTGCATCGGCAACAGCTTCGCGATGATGGAGTCACAGCTCGTGCTCGCCACCGTCGCGCAGCGCTACCGGCTGCGCGAGGCGCCCGGATTCACGTTGCAGCCGGAGTCGCACCTGTCGCTGCGGCCCTTCGGCGGGCTGCCCATGCATCTGGAGCGGCGGAGCCCCGTGGCCCGTTCCTGAGGATTCAGGGAGGCACGACGGCCGCGCGCTGTACCTGGGACACTCCAGGCAGCGTGGGCGCGGGATTGAGCGCCTGGAGGAGCATGGCTCTCAGGGCCTGAGTGAGGTCCTCGCCCGGAGCGATCGCTCCAGCGGGCGCGCCCAGCAGCGGCGAGGGAATCTCCGTGCCCACCACCACGATGGGGATGCGGACCTCCCACGCCAGATAGTGCGCCAGCTTCACCGCAGGCTCCGAGGAGTCCATCAACAACGCCCCAATGGCGCCCGCGCTGAACGGACGCCACAGTGGACGCGCGGCCTCGGCGGGCGGGAGCACGCAGAAGTCCACGTTCAACACGTCACTGAGCTCCAGCCGCCCCAGCGTCCCGAAACCGCTCTTCACCGCCGTCGGATCCGCTGACAGCGCCTCAAGCCCTGGCACCCTCGCCAGGATGCGCCGCGCCGCGGATGAACCGCTGCCGCACACGAACACCTTCGCCGTGGCCACCCGCGCCGGGGCCCTCGTGCGCAACAGGCGGCCTCGCAGCGCGTGCACCTCCGCCGCGCCGATGAGGTCGCCCGCGCCCAGGTTCTGGCCTTCGCTCTCCGTCGGCCGCGCCACGCCCTTCTGGAGCAGCGTGGACAGCACGCCCAGCACCTCCATGTCCGTGGCGGGCGCCAGGTCCAGCACCTCGCCCAGGGCACGCGGCTGGCGCAGCAGCTCCATCACCTGAGCCGTCACCGGGTGCTGCGCTTCGGACAGGTCCACCTCCGGCGCCAGCATCAGCCGGGTGTGGCGCGGCGGCAGGTTCGGCAACAACCGATTCACTTCATCCGACTGCCGCATGCCTTCCAGCAGCGCGTCGTCCATCGCGCGGTTGATGCGCGGCCGGGCCGAGTTCATGCCGGGCGTGAACGTGAAGTTGCCCTCCGTCCACGACAGCAGCCGGAACAGCGCCTTCTCCCCTTCCACCCTTCCCAGTCGCGCATTCACCGTGCGCCCGTCGGAGACGGTGATCTCCCCGCGCTCCGAACCGCGCTCCAGCGACAGCCGGCCGTTGCGCTTGTTCATGCCGAGAATCTGCATGAGGTCCGGGATGCTGAGCTGGCTGAGCGACCCTTCGATTTCCTGCTGCTCGCTCTTGAGGTCCTTGGCCGCTTCGTTGCGCCGGAAGATGTGCTCGATGCGGCTGAGCACCTCGTCCAGATTGAAGGGCTTGCGCAGCATGCCGTCGCGCGGGCCCCGCGCCCGGTCCGTGTCCATGCTGGACGTGGTGAGCACCACCGGGATGTCTTCGGTGCGCGGGTTGGTGCGGAGAATCTGCACGAACGTGCGCGCATCCAGCAGCCGGCACGCCTCGTCAAAGAGCGTCAGGTCCGGGTGCCGGAGCACCGCGACCTCCAGCGCCCGCGAGCCGTCCGGCGCGTAGTGCACCTGATAGCCCTTGGTCCTGAGCGCACGCGACAGCGCGCGCACGGAGTCGAGGTCGGGGTCGGCGATGAGGATCTTCCGCACCTGTGCCACGGTCAGGGCTCCACTTCGTCAGTAGGGCTGCAGGTCGTATTCGGCCTGGAGCTTGGAGATGAGCCCGTCCACCACCGCGGTGTCCGAGGTGTGGAACCCCCACGTCGCGCCCCGTCCGCGCCGCTGGATGAGCGCGTACGACGCACTCTCCGACAGCCAGAGGATGAACTCGTGGCGCGCCACCCGTTCGTCGCCCTCCAGGAACACCGGCGTGAGCGCCGGATGCGACTCCAGGTCCACGCGCCGGCCCAGCAGGTAGATGCGCGAGGACAGGTCCGGCGGCGCCTGCTCCAGACCCACCGCCAACGGCAGGTCCGCGCGAATCTCCGGCCCTCCCACGTAGAGCAGTCCGCGAGAGCCGGGGTCGCGCACCAGCTCCCGGGCGATCTCCACCTGGAGTTCGTCGAAGAGCACGTCCGCCACCTTGCCCCGACGGCTGGGCTCCGCGCGGTCGTCGGTGGGCAGTCGCGGGCTGTTGGGCGTGCCCAGCAGCAGGTCCACTTCGTCCCAGAACGGCAGCCCGTCCAGCATCAGCCGGCGCTGGAGCGACGCGCGGCGCTCGTCCATCCGGCGGCGGCAGCGGTGCACCAGCTCGTCGAAGTCCTCGCCGTCCTTGGGGAACGTACTCGCACCGCCCACCAGCGCCAGGGGCAGGCGCTGCTCCACGTCCTGCACCTCTGGCTCGTCTCGCACCGCCGCCACGGCGCGGCGCACGAACATCATCGCGCCGAAGAAGTCCGTCTCCGGCAGCAGGAGGTAGAACTCCTGGTCGCTCGCCTTCGCGATGACGTCCGAGTCGCGGATGATTTTACTGAGCGCCTTGATGATGCCACGCACCGCCTTCTTCGCCTCGGACGCACCCAGCCGCACGCGCACCAGCGGCAGGTTGTCGATGCTGAAGGTCAGCAGTGAGAACGTGCGCCCGTACCGCCGCGCCTTGTAGATCTCCTTGGACGCGTAGTCGGTGAAGTAGCTCAGGTTGTACGCGGCCGTGTCGCGGTCGCGCAGGCCCAGGCGCTGGAGCGCGAGCAGCTTGCGGCCGTTCTTCACGCCCACCGCGGCGAAGTCCGCCAGCACCTTCGCGTCGCGCGTGTGCTCCGCGCGGAAGTCGCCGGTGAGCGGATCCGACAACTGCGCCAAGCCCATCACCTCGCCCGCGGCCACCAGCGGAACGTAGAGCACCGTGGAGCGCTCGTCGCGCGCAAGCCACGGCAGCGCCTCCCGCAGCCGCAGGGACAGCGGCCCCTCCGGGCTCATCTTCTCCGGCAGGAACTGCTTGTCGAGCAGCCCCCGGTACGAGCGCAGCCCCAGGTCTCCCCGGTCGTCCACCACCCACAGCGCGGCGCTCTGCGCGTCACACACCGAACCCAGGTCCGCGAGGACGCGCTCCTGGAGCCACTCCAGATCCGGATGGGACAGCAGCTCCAGGCACCGCTGCTGGAGGTTGTGGAAGCGTGCGAACTCCAGGTTTTCATCCTGGAGCCGCGAGCGTTCGTGCCGCAGTTGGGCGCGCTCCATGGCGCGGTCCACCGCGAGCAGCAGGTCCGCCTCTTCAATCGGCTTGGTGAGGCAGTCCGCCACGCCCAGGCGCAGCGCGACCTCCGAGCCCTGCACGTCAGTGCGGTGGCTGACGAGGATGACCTCCTGCTCCGGGTCGCGTTCCCGCAGGCGGGACGTGAGCGCGAAGCCGTCCACGCCGGGCATCACCACGTCGGTGAGGACCAGGTCGAACGTGGCCCGGGCCACCTCCTCCAGCGCGAGGGTGGCGTTCTCCACGGAGACCACGCGGTGCCCGCGCTGCGACAGCAGGTCCGTGGCGAGTTGTCGGAAGAACAGGTCGTCGTCGACGACGAGGATGGGACCAGCCACGGCGCTCGGGGGAGAAGGGAGGAAAAGCGAAGGTTATCGGGCCCTTGGAAGGGCTACAACGCCTTCGAAGACGAAGGCGACCGGACCGCGCAGTCGGATGTCGGACAGGTCGTCCGGAACGCGGATGCGCAAATCCCCGCCCGGCAGGGTGACGCGCATCCAGGCATTGCCCGGCAAGCGCTTCGCCAGCACCGCCGCCACCGCGGAGGCGCATGCGCCCGTGCCACAGGCCTGGGTGAGGCCGCAGCCCCGCTCCCAGACGACGACGGTGAGCCCGTCCTCGTCCACGCGCACGAACTCCACGTTGGTGCGGTCCGGGAAGGCCGGGTGCAGCTCCAGGCCAGGCCCCAGGCGCTCGGCGTCCTCCAGGGGTTGATCCAGGAGGACCAGGTGCGGGTTGCCCATGTTCACGGCGGTGCCAATCAGCTCCGGGTGTCCGGGCACGGGAGAAGCCACGAAGGGCTGCCCCGTCGTCCCCGAGGGCAGGTTCGCGGCCACCAGTCGCGCCGGGCCCATGGAGATGTCCACGCCCACCACACCGCCGTCGCCGTAGCCGGGCTCGCAGGTGAGCACGCCCGCCCCCGTCTCCACGTCAAGCAGCGCGGGGTGTTCTCCGGAGTGATCCACCAGATACTTCACCGCACAGCGCAGGCCGTTGCCGCACATCTCCGCGATGCTGCCGTCGACGTTGTGGACGACCATGCGCGCCATTCCCCGGGTGGAGGGGAGGATGGCCAGCACGCCGTCCGCGCCAATGCCCCGGCGCCGGTCGCACAGCCAGCGGGACTGCTCCGGGGTGATGTCCACGCCCGTGCGACGGCGGTCCAGGACGACGAAGTCGTTGCCCAGGCCGTGGTACTTGAAGATGCGTTCGCTTGCGTCCACGGGACCAAGTCTAGACGGCCGCCCTTATTCGCGCTCGCCGACCTTCTTGGATGAGGGCGGAAGGTCCAGCGCGGGCATGGACCGACGCGAGGACGTGGGAGCGGCGGGCCCGCTGGAGCGGCGCAGCTCGGCCAGCTCCGCCTCCCGGGCGGCCAACTGGTCCTGCATGGTCTCCACGTGGGCCTGAAGGACCTCCATCTCAGCGGCCATCTCCAGCACGGCCTCCGGGGGCTGGCCGGACGAGGAGGCCTTCGACTCCTCCAGCGCCTGGACCAGCGTCTCGCGCTCCGTCTCCAGGGCTTCCAGCCGGGCCTGCTGCTCGCGGATCCGCGTGGTGAGCTGGTCGCGTTCGGCGCGCTCGGCGTCCAGGATGCGCGCGGCATCCGCGGACGCGGTCTCCAGCGACGTGGCGCGGCCCTCCAGGCGGACGCGGGCGGACCGGGCCACGGTCAGGTCCGACTGGAGGCGTTCGCGCTCGGAAGCCATGGCGGTGCGTTCGGTGTCGGCGCGGCGGGCCTGGGCTTCGGCGGCGGTGGCGGCCTGGGTGAGGGAGGCCACGCGGCCCTCCAGCGCAGCCTGTTCGGTGCGCGCGTCCGCGAGCGCGGTGGAGAGCCGGGTCTCCAGGGCGGAGAGGGCTTCGCGCGTCTGTTCGGCGGCCTGCGCGAGGCGGGCCTCCAGTTCGGACTGATTCGTCGCGGCACGGGCCAGCGCTTCCGCGAGCCGCGACTCGTGGTCCGCCCTTCCCTGCTCGGCCTGCGTGGAGAGGGCCGCGAGCCTGGCTTCCAGCTCCGCCCGTTCGGCCGCCGCCTGGGCGGTGACTTCCGCGAGGCGCGCTTCGATGGTGGCCTTCTCCGTCCCTGCCTGCGCGGTGAGTTCGGAGAGGCGCACCTCCAGGTCCGCCTTGTCGGTGCCCGCGTTCGCCAGGGCCTCGGCGAGCCGCACTTCCAGCTCCGCCCTGTCGGAGCCCGCGCTTGCGAGGCGGGCTTCCAGGTCGGCCTTCTCCTGCTCAACGCGAGCGGTGAGGTCCGCGAGCCGGGCCTCGAACGATGCCTGTTCGCCCTCGGTGCGCGCGGCGACGGCGGCGAGCGCTTCCTCCAGTTGGGCCTTCTCGGTGCTCGCGAGCGACAACGCCTCCGCGAGCCGGGCCTCCAGCGCATCCTGTGCCGCACGAGCCTGGGCCGCGACTTCGGCGAGCTGGGCTTCGCGTTCCTCGGCGTCCCGGGCGAGCTGCTGCTCCAGGGTGGACGCGCGCGCGTTCTCGCTCCGGGCGGTCTCCGTGAAACGGGCCGCTTCGGCGCGGGCGGTCTCCAGTTCGGCGCGCAGGGCTTCGAGGGCGGTCCGCTCCGCTTCGAGCGACGACTCCAGGTTCGTGGCCTTGCCGGCGAAGCGCCGCGCGGTCTCCAACTGCACCACGAGCAGCTCCGCGTGTTCGCGCGTGGCGGCGAGTCGATCACTCGCGTCCGTCAGCTCCGCTTCCAGCCGGCCGACCTGTTGTCCCCGCTCGTGCAGCGCGGCGTGGGCGCGTTGCAGCTCGGAGCCCAGGCGCATCAGTTCCTGGTGCGCGGCGCCCAACTGAGCGGTATCCGCGCGCAGGGTGGCCAGTTCCTGTTCCTTCAGCGCGAGCTGTTCGCGCACCTCGTCCAGGTCCTGCTGCTGACGCTCGGCCCGGGAGAGCGCGCCTTCCATCTGCGCTTCCATGGACACGCGCAGGGCCCCGGCCTCGCGCAGCTCCTGCTCACGCGTGGACAGGGACTGCATGAGGCGCGTCGCCCGTGCTTCGGCCTCGCGCGCCACTTCCTGCGACTGGGCGCCCTCCTCGAACCGGGCCTCCGCGCTCTTCCGAGCGGCCTCCGCCTGCGCGAGCGAGTCCTCCAACGCCCCCAGGTTCGCGGTCTCCGCGGCGAGCCGGAACTCCACTTCCGTCAGCGACGCTTCCAGTTCGGTGCGTCGCGCGGTCTCGGAGGCAGCGCGCTTCTCCGCCGCCGCCAGCGCCTGCTCCAACGTGGAGAGTCGCGCGACCTCGGAGGCATACCGCGTCTCCGCTTCCGCCAGCGCCTGCTCCAACGTGGTGAGACGCGCGGCCTCGGAGCCCTGATGGGCTTCGGCGTTCTTCAGCGACGCTTCCAGTTCGGCGCGACGCGCGGCCTCCTCGGAACCGCGTGCTTCGGCGGCCTGCAACGACGCTTCCAGCTCGGCGCGACGCGCGGCCTCAACGGACTGACGGGCTTCGGCCTCCGTGAGCGCCTGCTCCAGGGAGGTGACCCGCGCGGACTCGGCGACATGCCGGGCCTGGGCCTCCGCGAGCGACTGCTCCACCGACGCGAGCCGCGTGGTCTCGGAGACAAGCCGGGCCTCCGAGTCCGCGAGGGCCTGCTGCAGCGTGGGCAGGCGCGCGGCTTCGGCGGCGTATCGGGACTCGGCGTCCGACAGCGACGCTTCCAGTTCTGCGCGCCGCGCGCTCTCGGAGACAAGCCGGGACTCGGCCTCCGACAGGGCTGCATCGCGGGACTGAGCCGCGGCACGCTCCTGCGTGAGCGTCTGCTCCGCTTCGGACAGGCGCTCCTGCTGCGCCGTGGACTCCCCGCGCAGGGTCTCCAGCTCCGCGCGAAGCGCGGCCAGGGCCGCTTGGGCCTCCACGAGCGCGGCTTCGTCCTTCGCGCGCGACTCGCGTTCGCGGGCCTCCTGCGTGCGGGCGTCGTCCAGCGAGGACAGCGCCTCGACTTCGGACCGTCGCGCCTCGGTGAGTTCCGCGCGCAGCTCCCGCAGCGAAACGTCCTGGGCCGCCTGCGCCTGCTTCGCGTCCGCCAGCGCGGCGCGGGCCTCCGCCAGGGCCTGTGCGCTCGCCTGGGATTCTTCCGAGGCGGTCGCCAGGGCCTTCTCGTGCGACTGGCGCAGGTCCAGCAGCGCGGCTTCGTTCGCGCGCTGCGCCTCGGTGAAAGCGGCCTGGACCTCCGTCAGCGTCTGACGCGTGTGCTCGAACGCGTCCTCGGTGGACAGCCGCGCGGCGCGGGTCGTCGCCAGCTCCGCTTCCAGTTCACTCCGGGCTTCGAGCGTCGAGGCCAGCGACGCCTCGACACGGGTCAGCACGGCGCGCTCCTCATCGAGCGAGGACTGGACCGAGGCGAGGGTCGCCCCGGCCTTCGTCCGCAGGGACCGTTCTTCATCGAGCGCCGTCGCGGACTCTTCCTTGAGGCGGGCGAGCGAATCCTCCAGGCGGACCCGCTGCGCGCGCTCCTCCTCCAGGACCGTGCGAGCAACGCCCAGCGCGGCATCCAGCCGGAGCCGGTCCGCTTCCAGCGCGCTCTGGGCCTCGGACCACGAGGACTCCGATCCTTCCAGCCGCGTGCGAAGGGCGCGCTCGGCGTCCAGTGACTCCTGCACGCTCGCGAGGGCCACCTGCGCGCGGGCCTGCTGTTCGCGCTCCGACAGCAACTGCGTCTGGGTGTCGGCGAGCGCCGCTTCCCAACGGGCGCCCCGCTCCTGTTCGGCGGTCAGCGACTCCTGGACCTGCGCCAGCGCCTGCCGCGTGGAGCCCAGCGCCGTCTCCACCTCTTGCCGCTGGGCGCGCTCCGCCACGAGCGACTGTTCCACCGCGTCCAGCTTCACCTGCGTGGCGTCGAGCGAAGCCTGCATCGAGGCCCGGGCCTGCTGCTCCCGCGTCAGGTCCTCCTGGATCAACTTCGACAGGGCTTCCGCGTCGGTCAGCTCCTGACGCGCGGTCCGGAGGGTGGCCTCCAGTTCCGCGTTGCGGCCCAAGGTCTCCTCACGGGCCTGGTTCGATTCCGCGAGCCGGGCCCCGTGCTCCCACACTTCGCGAGCCAGCGCGTCGCGGGCTTCGGAGAGGGCCAGTTGCAGCGTCCCGCATTCGGAGCGAGCCGCCTGGAGTTCCTGAGCAGCACGCGCCTCCGCTTCGGCAAGGGTGCGCTCCGCTTCGGCACGCGCCACCTGGAGCCCCTGCGCGAGCCGGGCCTCCGCCTCGGCCCGGACGCCCGAGAGCACCTGCTCCGTCTGGCCACTCGATTCGGCGAGGGCCTCCTCGAGCACCCGGGCCACCCGCGCATCCGCATCGGCGCGGGCCGCGACCAGCGCCTGGGCCGCGCGCGTCTCCGCGTCATCAAGAGCACGAGCCTGTCGGGCCTCCGCGTCCGCGAGGGCACGGGCTTCCGCTTCCGCCAGCGCCTGGGCCTGCCGGGCCTCCAACTCCGCACGCACTTCCGCGAGCGCACGGGCCTGCTGCGCCTCCGCGTCCGCGAGCACCTGGGCCACGCGGGCCTCAAGAGCGCGAACCTGGGCCTCCGCCTCCGCACGCGCTTCCACGAGGGCACGGACCGCGCGGCCTTCCGCCTCCTCCAGAGCCCGGGCCTGCTGGACCTCCGCCTCCGCGCGCGCTTCAGCGAGGGCACGGGCCGCGCGGGCCTCGGCCTCCTCGATCTTCAGCCCCTCCAGGATCTCCGCGTCGGCAAGCGCCCGAGCCGACTCCGCCTCCACCTCCGCGCGAGCCTCGGCCAGGGCCTGCTTCCACCGCGCCTCGGCGTCGACGAGCGCCGCATGCCGCTCGGCCTCCGTCTCGCTCAGCGCCCGCGTCCGCCGGGCCTCGGCTTCCTCCAGCGCCCGCGCCAGCCGAGCCTCCGCGTCGGACAGGGCCTCTGCGAGCACGCGCTGGCGCTCTGCCTCCGCCTCCGCCAACGCACGCTCGACGGCCGCCGCTTCCTCCGCCCGGGCCCGCGCGAGGGCCTCCGTCAGCTCCGACTCCGCGGCCTCCCGAGCCTCCGCCAGCGCACGTTCCTGCCGTCCATCCGCGTCCGAGTGCGCGGCGGCGAGCGCGTTCGTCACCCGCTCATTGGCCTCGGCGCGGGCCTCCGCCAGCGACTCCTCCAACCGCGCCTGTGCCTGGGCCCGCTCGGCGTCGATGGCCTGCACGAGCGCGGCCTCCACCCGGACGCGCTCCGTCTCCGCCGCCGCCAGCCGCTGCCCCGCCACATGCTGCGCGGACTCGACGCGCTTCTGCTCCGCCTCCAACGCCGCCAGCCGCTGCTCCGCCGCGTGAAGCGACTCCTCCAGCCGGGCCGCCAGCGCACGCGCCGCAGCCTCGCCCTGCGCCTGTCCTTCCAGGTCGCGTCGCAACCGGGCTTCCGACTCGCGCGCGGAAGTGAGCTCCGTCTCCAGCCCCCGCAGCACCGCCTCGCGCTCCGACAGCCGGGCCTCGGACTCCTTGCGAGCCCCATCGGCGGAGTGCATCCGCTGCTGGGCATCCGAGAGCTCCCGCCGCGCCCGAGCCAGCTCCGCTTCCTTCACCGGCACCGAGTCGCCCGCCGCCCGTGCCTGGTCCTGCGCACGCGCCAGCTCCGACTTCAGGTGCTCCACCGCCGCCAGCGCCGTGGAGTACTGCTCCGCGATGCGCAGCTCCCGCTCGCGCGCCGCCTCCGCCTGCCGACGCCGGTCCTCGGCCCCGTCCTGAGCGCGCTCCGCCGCCAGCCGGTCGCGCTCCCGGTCGATGCGCAGCGACCCCAGCTCGTCCTGGAGGGTGCGCAGCTCCGTATACGCCTGCGTCAGCCGCTCGCGAGCCTCATCCAATGAGGCCGCCGTCTCCTCGCGCCGCGCCCGCTCCAGCCGCAAGGTCTCCTGCGCCGCCAGCGCCTGCACGCCCGCGTCCGCCTGCGCACGCTGCGCGCCCTCCACCTCCAGCCGCTGCGCCGTCAGTCGCCGGTCCGCATCCGCGATGCGCTCGGTCGCGACCTGCAACTCCAGCTCGCGCCGCCGAAGCCGACTGCTCAGGTCGTCCCGCTCGCGAGCGGACTCCACCGTGCCCCGAGCCGTCTCCAACTGCGCGGTCAGCCGCGCCATGTCCTGCCGCGCGCCCTCCAGCGCAGGCTTGAGCGCGATGACCTCCGCCTCCCGGTCGCCCACCTCCGCGCGCAGCTTGGACACCGCGTCCTTCAGCCGTCCCGCCCGCTCCTCCCACGTCTTCGCCCGGACGGCGATCTCATCCAGCTTGCCGCGCGTGAAGGCCAGCGGCTCTGGCGGCAGTTGCACCCACGTGGGGTCCACCACCCGCGCCGGCTCCAGGCCCGCCATCACCACGAAGTACGCCGCCTCGCTGTGCCGCACGAGCGAGCCGTCCACCTGCAACCCATCCCCGTGCTCGAACGCGAGCTGGTAGCCCAGCACCGGCGACTGCGTGGCCACCTCCACATGGGGGAAGTGCGCCTTGAGCGCATCCAGGAGCTGCCCGTACATGGGCGGCACGTCCTCTTCCGGCTCCATCAACTGCGGCAGCGCCAGGCCCGCGATGTTGCGCAGGCCGCCCACCAGGAACCCCTGCCGCGCCACCAGCCGCGCCAGCTCCGCCAAGAGCTCCGGCGCGCGCACGTAGGGCGCCAGGTCCGTCACCAGCACCAGGTCGAAGCTCGCCGGCTCCAGGTCGTCGTAGATGTTCGCGCGGAATCGGAGCTGCGGGTGCGCATGGGCCTTCTGCGCCGCCTCCACCGCCGCCACGTCCGCGTCGCACGCGACCACCGTGCGAGCCCCACGCTCCACCAGGAAACGCGCGCTCTCGCCCCCGGTGGAGGCCACGGCGTCGACCTCCAGCACGCGACGGCGCGCGAACAGGCTCTCCGCGAAGATGTAGCGGGGCAGCAGCTCGCTGGGCCCCATCCGACGAAAGGTAGATTGCAAATGATGTTCCCGGGGGGCGGGAATTGTAGCGTCTGAGGCAGGGACGTCCCAATTTCAGGGCGCTTACAAGCACGGGCGAAGCGCCCGTCCGACCGGAGGGCAGGCGACATGACCACGAATTCACCCCAGGGTTTCGGTTACCGGGCACGCCGCACCTTCACCCGCCTGCTCGTCTTCCTCGTCATCCTGGGCCTGGGCGGCGGCGTCGTCTTCCTCCTGGGCCAGCTCAACTCCCGCACCTTCACCCTCGTCCAGGAGAACGGCGAGCTGATGGTCATGAAGGGCCGCGCCCTGCCCACCGGCGCCGCCGCCTACCGCCCCGGCGACCCGCGCCTCGCGGACGCCTACGCCCCCCTGCCGCTGGAAGGCCAGGACGTCACCCTGCTGACACAGCAAAAGTTCACCGACCGCGACGACCTGGACCGGGCCCTGTTCCCCCTCCTGGAGACCCTGGCCCGCCCCCGCATCGCGTCCGGCGAGCCCCCCAAGGTGGAGCGCGGCCTCTACTACCTGCGCCGCGCGGAGAAGCTGTCCGGCATCACCGAGGAGCAGCGCCGCAGCCTCCAGTCCATGCTCACCGACGTGGCCTTCTACCAGGCCCGCCAGAAGCTGGAGGACGCCCGCCGGCTCGTCTCCGAAGGCCTCGCGCAGCTCAAGCTCGCCTCCGAAACCGAGAACCGCCACGCCCGCAGCGCCAACCAGATGCTGTCCACCGTGGGCCCCGCCGCCCGCGACCTGGAAGAGGCCCTGCGCCGCGCCGTCCACACCCAGAGCGGCCCGGACAATCGGGACAACAGCCCTGTAGCACCGGCCCCCACGCCGCGCCCCGTCACGCCCGCGTCCGGGGATACCTCGTTGCAGCCGTTTCCCGCGTCCCCAACCCCTGACGCAGGCCTCACGCCGTGATCTCCAGGGGTTGGGAGACCCCCTCCAAAACACGCGGCTGGACCCCTGATTCGTGGCGCTGAAATGTCCGCCGCCCAACGTCGAAAACAGCCCTGCTGAGTGATCATAGATTGCAAGCATCGATCCCAGCGGCCGGGCAGGCTCCCACAGGATCTAGCGTTGACACACTGGATGCCCCCCCATAGCTTGTGTGCGGCTGCGCGGCTGCCCCCGGTTCCGGGCGACCGCACCAAGACCCGGAGGCAGTGTGGTTTTCTTGCGCGACACCTGCTTCTGGCCGACAAATAGCTACATGTCGGTCTGTTGTCCCCAGATCCCCGGGTTCTGATCGCAGGACAGCGCCCGTCCCCACACATTCTTGAGTCATTTCAACGGGGTCTGTTGGCCCCGAACAGGACGGCGGTTCGCGTCCTGATGGCTGCGCTTTTGCCTTGCCCGGAGTGAGACGCCCTTGACTGTCCAGACGCCCCTGAAGCCGACCGTCGTCGCCTCGCCGCCCCCCGACTCCGCCCCCACGGCCACGGCCACCGCCGCCCCGGCGCCGTCGTCCGGCGGCGACTTCGCCACCACGATGCGGGTGAAGAAGCGCAACGGCACGGCGGAGCCCGTGGACCTCAACAAGATCGTCCGCGCGGTGGGCAAGTCCTGTGTGGGCCTGTCGCGCGTGGACGTGATGCGCGTGGCCACCAAGACGATCAGCGGCCTGTATGACGGCGCCACCACGCGCGAGCTGGACAGCCTCTCCATCCAGACCGCCGCGGCCCTCATCGTGGAGGAGCCCGAGTACGCCCGGCTCTCCGCGCGCCTGCTGTCCACCTTCATCCAGAAGGAGGTCAGCAACCAGGACATCCAGTCCTTCAGCCAGTCCGTCGCCGCCGGCCACAAGCACGGCCTCATCGCGGACCGCCTGCTCACCTTCGTCCAGGCCAACGCGCGCAAGCTCAACGCCGCCATCGACCCGGTCCGCAACGACCTGTTCGAGTACTTCGGCCTGCGCACCGTCTACGACCGCTACCTCCTGAAGAACCCGCAGACGCGCGAAGTCATCGAAACGCCGCAGGACTTCTTCCTGCGCGTGGCGTGCGCCATCTCCGGCGACAACGCACGCGAGGCCATCGAGCTGTACCGCCTGTTCAGCTCGCTGGAGTACCTGCCCTCGTCCCCCACCCTGTTCAACTCGGGCACGCGCCACGAGCAGCTCTCCAGTTGCTTCCTGCTGGACTCGCCCGCGGACGACCTGGACGCCATCTACAAGAAGTATTCGGACATCGCGATGCTGTCGAAGTTCTCCGGCGGCATCGGCGTGGCGTACAGCCGCGTGCGTGCGCGGGGCTCGCTGATCAAATCCACCAACGGGCACTCCAACGGCATCGTCCCCTGGCTCAAGACGCTGGACGCATCCGTCGCGGCGGTGAACCAGGGCGGCAAGCGCAAGGGCGCGTGCTGCGTGTACCTGGAGACGTGGCACGCGGACATCGAGGACTTCCTCGAGCTGCGCGACAACACCGGCGACGAGGCTCGCCGCGCGCACAACCTGAACCTGGCCAACTGGGTCCCGGACCTCTTCATGCGCCGCGTGGAGGCCGACCAGGACTGGAGCCTCTTCGACCCGAAGTTCGTCCCCCACCTCACCGACCTCTACGGCGACGCCTTCGAGAAGGCCTACGCGGAGGCCGAAGCGCAGGGCCAGGCCGTGCGCAAGGTGAAGGCGCGCGACCTGTACGCCCGGATGATGAAG
The DNA here is from genome assembly GCF_026626765.1 of Corallococcus sp. bb12-1. Taxonomy (NCBI): domain Bacteria; kingdom Pseudomonadati; phylum Myxococcota; class Myxococcia; order Myxococcales; family Myxococcaceae; genus Corallococcus; species Corallococcus sp. bb12-1. The sequence goes on from NZ_JAPNJZ010000027.1 coordinate 168,344, forward strand.
GTGCTCGCCCAGACGGGCAACGGCTGGATGACCTTCAAGGACACCTCCAACCGCAAGAGCAACCAGACGGGCCAGCCGGGCAACGTCATCCACCTGTCCAACCTGTGCACCGAAATCCTGGAGGTCACGAGCCAGGGTGAGACGGCGGTGTGCAACCTGGGCTCGCTCAACCTGAGCCGGATGGTGAAGGACGGGAAGTTCGACTTCGACACGCTGCGCGCGAACGCACAGCTCGCCATCAAGCAGCTCGACCGCGTCATCGACCTCAACTACTACCCCATCACCACCGCCGCGGACTCCAACCGCCGCTGGCGCCCGGTGGGCCTGGGCCTGATGGGCCTCCAGGACGTCTTCTTCCAGCTGCGCATGCCCTTCGACTCCGTCGAGGCGCGCAACCTGTCCAAGAAGATCTCCGAGGAGATCTACTACGCGGCGCTCGTCACCTCGTCGGACCTGGCGGAGCAGTTCGGCGCCCACGCCTCCTTCCCGGAGACGCGCGCGGCGAAGGGCGAGCTCCAGTTCGACAGCTGGGGCGTCGTCCCGGAGGACACGCTGCGCTGGGACGCGCTGCGCTCGCGCATCATGAAGGTGGGCCTGCGCAACTCGCTGATGATCGCCATCGCGCCCACGGCCACCATCGCGTCCATCGCCGGCTGCTACGAGTGCATCGAACCGCAGGTGTCCAACCTCTTCAAGCGCGAGACGCTGTCGGGCGACTTCCTCCAGGTGAACCGCTACCTGGTGCGTGACCTGCAGCAGCTCAACCTGTGGAACGAGTCCACGCGCAACCGCATCAAGATGGCCGAAGGCAGCGTGCAGGACCTCACGGAGCTGCCGGAGGAGCTGCGCGCCATCTACCGCACCGCCTGGGAAGTCCCCATGCGCTCGCTCCTGGACATGGGCGCGGACCGCGGCGCCTTCATCGACCAGAGCCAGTCGCTCAACCTCTTCGTGGAGACGCCGAACATCGGGAAGCTGTCCTCGATGTACTTCTACGCGTGGCAGAAGGGGCTGAAGACCACGTATTACATGCGCTCGCGTCCGGCGACCCGCATCGCCAAGACGACCGTGAACCAGGGCGGGCAGACCTTCACCGCCGTCCCCACGCCCGCCCCCGTGCAGGCGGCAGCGCAGACCGTGACCGCGGAAGCCGAAGCGGTGGCGTGCTCGCTGGAGAACCCCGAGGCCTGCGAGGCGTGCCAGTAGTTCCCGGCATGCCCCGTCGTCCCCTGCCCCATCCGTCGCCCGTGCCGTCCTTGTAAGGGAGTGCCGAAGAAATGCTGCTCGATCCGGGAATGAACCTGACGCTGCGCCCCATGGCGTATCCCGTCTTCTTCGAGATGTACCGCAACGCCATCAAGAACACCTGGACGGTGGAGGAGATCGACTTCTCCACGGACCTGGTGGACCTGCGCTCGAAGATGACGGACGCGGAGCGTCACCTCATCCACCGGCTGGTGGCCTTCTTCGCCACGGGCGACTCCATCGTCGGCAACAACCTGGTGCTCAACCTCTACAAGCACCTGAACGCGCCCGAAGCGCGCATGTACCTGTCGCGCCAGCTCTACGAAGAGGCCCTGCACGTCCAGTTCTACCTGACGCTGCTGGACAGCTACATGCCGGACCCCGCCGAGCGCGCGAAGGCGTTCGCGGCGGTGGACAACATCCCGTCCATCCAGCGCAAGGCGCGCTTCTGCATGAAGTGGATGGACAGCATCCAGTCCATGGACCAGACGCGCTCGCGTTCGGACCGGCGCCAGTTCCTCTTGAACCTCATCTGCTTCGCGGGCTGCATCGAAGGCCTCTTCTTCTTCGCGGCCTTCGCGTACGTGTACTTCCTGCGCAGCAAGGGCCTTCTCAACGGCCTAGCCGCGGGCACCAACTGGGTGTTCCGCGACGAGAGCGCCCACATGGCGTTCGCGTTCGAAGCCATCCAGACGGTGCGCAAGGAGGAGCCGGAGCTCTTCGACGCGAGCCTGGAGCGCGACGTGGTGCAGATGCTCCGTGAAGCCGTGGAGTGTGAGACGCAGTTCGCCCAGGACGTGCTGGGCGGCGGCGTGATGGGCCTGTCGGTGCAGGAGATGCGCGGCTACCTGGAGTACGTGGCCGACCAGCGCCTCCAGATGCTGGGCATGTCCCCCATCTTCCACACCAAGAACCCGCTGCACTTCATGGACCTGCAGGACGTGCAGGAGCTCACCAACTTCTTCGAGCGCCGCGTGTCGTCCTACCAGGTGGGCGTGGGCGTGGGCGCCGCGAACGACGTCGTCTTCGACGCCGCCTTCTAGCCACTCCTGCTTCAAGCAAGAAAGCCGTGCCCCGCTCTCATGCGAGGCACGGCTTTCGTGCGTCAGGTGCCTTCCGTCGCGCGCTAGACAGGGTGCTCGATGTCGCGCTCGCCCAGCCGTTGACGGCGCTCGCCTTCCAGCGACTGCTCCGCGCGCGTGGCGGAGATCTGCACGGCCGGCCGGTTCACCAGGCGGTACACCGCCGAAGCGAAGGCCGCGCCCAACAAGGGGGCGATGATGAACATCCACAACTGCCCCAGCGCGGCGCCTCCGGAGAAGAGCGCCGGCCCCAGGCTGCGCGCCGGATTCACCGACGTGTTGGTGATGGGGATGCCCACCAGGTGGATGAGCGTCAGCACGAGGCCAATGGCGACGCCCGCGAAGCCCACCGGCGCGCGCGAATCCGTGGCGCCCAGCACGGTCAGCACCAGCAGGAAGGTGAGCGCCACCTCCGCGAGGAAGGCCGCGCCACCGCCGTAGCCCTCCGGCGAAGCAGCCCCGTAGCCGTTGCTGCCCAGGCCCTCCGCGCCCGCGGAGTACCCGCCCGGCGCGCCCTTCGCGATAAGCAGCACCAGCCCCGCCGCGAGGATGGCCCCCACGCACTGCGCGATGATGTAGCCAGCGACATGGCGCTTGTCGAACTTGCCCGCCATCAACAGGCCCACCGTCACCGCGGGGTTCACGTGACAGCCGGAGATGGGGCCAATCGTGTAGACCATCGCGAGCAGCGACAGTCCGAAGGCGAACGACACGCCCAGGAAGCCGATGCGGTCGCCCGCCAGCACCGCCGCTCCCACGCCGCCGAGCACCAGCACGAAGGTGCCCACCGCCTCCGCCATGTACTTCTGCATCGCATCGCCGCCGACGGGTGCTGCCCGAGCGGCCCTCACTGTCTCTTCTCGCATGCGCAGCCTCCTCACGCAGTCAGGGGCCGCGCGGTTCCGGGAGGTTTCCCAGACAACGCAAGCCTTCCCACGGCGTCATGGTTGTCCCAGGAGATGCTGCGCATGCATGCGCGCCCCACCACGCGCACGCGTTCCACATGGTCGGACAGCGGCGCATGGCTTTGGCCCCCGGCGTCCTGAAGCCCCCACCCTCCGGGGACGGACGCCCAGGCACCCGACGGCCCGCGAAAACGCTCAGGCGTTCTTCCACACTCCGACGAACGGCAGGTTCCGGTACTTCTCCCCGTAGTCCAGGCCGTACCCGACGACGAACTTGTCCTCGATGACGAAGCCCTTGTAGTCGATGTTCACCTTGGTGCGCGCGCGAGCGGGCTTCTCCAGCAGCGAGCACAGCTTCAGCGACGCGGGGTGACGCGCCTGGAGGTTCTCCAGGAGGAACGTCATCGTGAGCCCCGTATCGATGATGTCCTCGATGACGAGCAGGTGCTTGCCCGCCATGGGCTTGGACACGTCCGTGGTGATGCGCACCTCACCCGTGGACTCCGTGCCGCCGTGGTAGCTGGACACGCCCAGGAACTCGAGCGTGAGCGGCAGGTCGATGGCGCGCGACAGGTCGATGGCGAAGTACGCGGAGCCCTTGAGCACGCAGATGAGCGTCAGCTCCTTGCCCTGGTAGTCGCGGGTAATCTCCGCGCCCAGCTCCTTCACGCGCGCCTGCACCGCCTGCTCGGAGATGAGGACGTCGACATCCTTCTCGTGGAACGTCACCGGGAACTCCCTTGTCTACACATAGGCGTTGTTCATGATCTCCCCGAAGCCGCCGCCGCCGGGGACGATGTACTGCCGGTCATCCAGGCCCCGCTCCTTGTCCCAGAGCAGGCCCGGCGCCGTGCCGAACACCTCCGGCGGAGACAGGCCCCGGTCCAGCCGGAGCGCGTAGATGATGACGTCCGGGTGTTCCTTCGTCATCCGGCGCAGGTACTCCGGCGTGACGATGAGGTTCAACGTGATGATGCGCCGGGGCGTCCCGGGCACCTTCGTCTTGTAGAGCGAAATCGCCGTGGACAGGCTGCCGCCCGTGGCCCCCATGGGGTCCGGGAAGAGGACGAACGCATCATCGATGTCGCCGCCAATCTTCGCGCCACCAATCTCAGAGCCCACCACCGCCTGGGCCGCGTCGATCATCCGGCTCATGATGATGTGGTCCTGGCGCACGAGCGACGGGTCCACCGTGAAGTTCAGCAGGTCGTACGTCACCTGCGACGGCAGCGTGCCCGCCCGCGCGATGTTCACCGTCACCACCCGCAACTGCGGGTCCACCACCTCGCCCTGGTAGATGCCCAGGGGCGTGGAGTCGATCATCCGCGTGGGGATGGTCACCATCTTGCGCGGGAACTCCGCGTTGATGACCGTCTTCACCAGGTCCGCGTAGAGCTGCTCCACCAGCCGGTTGATCTGCGGCTGCAGCGTGCCCTTGGCGCACAGGGTGGCCAGCTGCGACAGGAGAAACGGATTGCCCACCAGATGGACGTGCGGCCCATAGTGGTGGGTCATCTCGTTCATCCGGAACGGCACGTTCGCGTACAGGGTGTCCCGCATCGGGCTTCAGCTCCAGGCGAAGGAAACAGCGGACCGCCCCTTCCCGGGGGCAGTCCGCCAGGGGTTCAGTCGAACAGCTTCAGCGTCTGCGGGGGGCTCGCCTCGGTGGGTTCGGGCACATGACACTTGCGGCACCGGGGCTCGTACTCGCCCGCCGCGCCCACCACCACCCGCTCCCCGCTTCCAATGATGCGCTGCGAGCGATTGGCCGGATTCCCACACACCGCGCAGATGGCCAGCTCCTTCGTGACGTACTCGGCCACCGCCATCAATTGCGGCATCGGTTCGAAGGGGCGGCCCTGGTAGTCCTGGTCCAGGCCCGCGCAGATGACGCGCACACCCTTGTGGGCGAGCGCCTCGCACACCTGCACCACCTCTCCGCCAAAGAACTGCACCTCGTCGATTCCCACCACCTGGATGTCGGATGGCAGGTGACGGAAAATTTCTTCAGCCCTTTCGACCGGGATGGACGTCAATTTCAACTGGCTGTGGCTCACCACCTGCGTCTCGTCATACCGGTTGTCGATGCGCGGCTTGAACACGCGCACCTTCTGCCGGCCGTACAGCGCGCGCTTGACGCGGCGGATCAACTCCTCCGTCTTGCCGGAGAACATCGAGCCGCAGATGACCTCTATCCACCCGATATCTTTGGGAAACTGATGCAATGGGCGCTCGTCGGGGAGGGTCTGGAACGGGGCCAATCTCGGGCACCCACCCCTTCCCGTCAATTTCGTTTCCCGCCTGCCAACCCCCCCATTCGCCCCTGCCTGCCCGGCTGCTTCCAGGAAGCCCCGGAAGCCTTGGCAAGCGAATTGAATAGGGAGTCCCCCGGGCAGCATGGACGGGACCAGGGGGTAGGGCGTGGCGGCGACGGCGAATCAGATGCAGGTGGGGTCGTGGACGCAGGGTGCTTCTTTCTACATGTCGCCCGCGTCGGTGGCGTTGTTGATGCTGAACCTGTTGGACGGGCTCTTCACCCTGCTCTTCCTGCAACTGGGAGTGGCGGAGGAGCTCAACCCGGTGATGCGCGTGGCGTACGAGCAGTCACCGCTGGTGTTCATGTTCTCCAAGCTGCTCATCGTGAACGCGGGCCTGTGCCTGCTGTGCCTGCACCGCAAGCTCAAGGCGAGCCGGTTCGCCATCCGCGCGGGCGCCGTGGTGTACGCCATCATCGTGGTCTACCACCTGGCGTTCCTCGCCCACCTGGTGAGTCACTGGCCCTTCGGGGCTTGAGTCGGCCCTCCCAGTGAACGATCACCCGGTGCGTCGGGTCGGGGGTGCTTGCTTTTCACCTCCGGTCTGTCCCAGGCTTCCCTATAGCTCGGGCCTTTCAGGTTCGGGGGGGACCATGAACATCACCGACGTCCGGGTGTTTCCGGTCGAAGAGGACAAGCTCAAGGCGTACGTCACCATCACCTTGGATCACTGCTTCGTCGTGCGCGACTTGAAGGTGATCCACGGCTCCACCGGGCTCTTCATCGCGATGCCCGCGAAGAAACGGAAGGACGGGACCTACAAGGATATCGCTCATCCGCTGAACGCGGACACGCGCAGCCAGATGGAGCGCGTCATCCTCATTGAGTATGAGAAACACCTTCACCAGGCGCAGACAGGGACGCTTGCTCCGGTGGCTGCGGAACTCGACTAAGCTTCTTCCCTTCGACGCGCGCACGGGTTAGTCAGCGCCCCCATGCAGCAGCGTGACTTCAAGGTGTTCGCCGGGAACTCGAACCCGGCGTTGGCGCATCGCATCTGCGAATATCTCCAGCGGCCGTTGGGCAAGGCCATCGTGGACACCTTCTCCGACGGGGAGATCCACGTGGAGATCGGCGAGAACGTGCGGGGACAGGACGTCTTCATCGTCCAGTCCACCTGCCCGCCGACGAACCACCACCTGATGGAATTGCTCATCATGTGCGACGCGCTCAAGCGGGCGAGCGCCGGCTCCATCACCGCCGTGATGCCCTACTACGGCTACGCGCGGCAGGACCGGAAGGTGGCCGCCCGCACGCCCATCACCGCGAAGCTGGTGGCGGACATGCTGGAGGTCGCGGGCGTCAATCGCGTGGTCTCCATGGACATGCACGCGGGGCAGATCCAGGGCTTCTTCAACATGCCCTCGGATCACCTGTACGGCTCGCCGGTGTTCCTGGAGGACATGCGCCAGCGCTTCCCGGAGCTGGGCGACGTCGTCATCGTCAGCCCGGACGCGGGGGGCGTGGAGCGCGCGCGCGCCTACTCCAAGCGCCTGGACACGGGCCTGGCCATCATCGACAAGCGCCGGCCGCGCGCGAACGCGTCGGAGGTGATGAACCTCATTGGCGACGTGATGGGCAAGGACGCCATCCTGGTGGACGACATGGTGGACACCGCGGGCACGCTCGCCCAGGCGGCCGCCGCGCTGAAGAACAAGGGCGCGCGCCGGGTGCTGGCCTACGCCGTCCACCCCGTCCTGTCCGGCCCCGCCATCCAGCGCATCACCGACTCCGTGCTCGAAGAGGTCGTCTTCACGGACACGGTGCCGCTTTCGCCCAGCGCCAAGGCCTGCTCGAAGATTCGCGCGCTCAACACCGACGCGCTCTTCGGTGAAGCCATCGCGCGCATCCACCGCGCGGACTCGCTGAGCTCGCTGTTCGTCTGAAGGCGGCGCTAACCTGCCGGCCGGGAGTGACGGGTGGCTTGACGCCGCCCCCCTCAGGCTGGCATGTCCGGCCACCTCTGCCGGTTCGACGGGCTTCACGGCCCGGGCGCCGTCTTCGGGGCCCGCCATGGTGGCGGGATGCCGAGGGCGCCCTCTGGAACCGGTCGCACCCGCAGTCCCCCACTGAAAAGAGAATTCTCCATGGCCACCGACAAGAGCATCCTCGAAGCCTCCGCGCGTGAAGGTTCCGGCAAGGGCGCGGCCCGCCGCCTGCGCGCCAAGGGTCAGATCCCCGCGGTCGTCTACGGCAAGCACCTGAAGGCGCCGCTGCACATCTCCGTGGACCCCAAGGCCATCCGCACGGCCATCAACACCCCGGCCAAGCTCAACACGCTGATCCAGATCAAGCTGGGCTCGGGCGGCGAGCAGGTGCTGCTGAAGGACTACCAGATGGACCCGCTCACCCGGGACATCCTGCACGCGGACTTCATCGCGGTGAAGGACACGGATCAGGTGAAGGTCAACCTGCCCGTCGTCCTCACGGGCAAGGCCGCGGGCGTGCTGGACGGCGGCCTGCTCTCGCAGATCCGCCGCAACCTGGAGGTCTGGTCGCTCCCCACCGCCATCCCGCTCCAGATTGAAGTGGACGTCACCAACCTGAAGATCAACGAAGCCATTCACGTGAACGACCTCAAGCTGCCCGAGGGCGTGTCGGTGAAGACGAACGTCAACTACACCATCGCGGTCCTCGCGGCGCCGGAAGCGGCGGAAGTGGCGGCCCCGGCGGCCATCACCTCCGCGGCGCCTGCCGCGGCGGCGGGCAAGGCGGCGGACCCCAAGGCGGCCGACGCGAAGGCCCCCGCGGCCGCTGCCAAGGCCCCGGCGAAGAAGTAGTCCCTTCTCACCGTTCCTTGTTTCCTCGCGGGGCGGGCCTGTTGAAGGGCCTGCCCCGCTGTCTTTACGGAGCCTTCCATGAAGCTCATCTGCGGGCTGGGCAACCCCGGGCGCGAGTACGAGCGCCACCGGCACAACATCGGCTTCATGGTGGTGGACGCGCTGCTCGCGCGTGCCCGCGCGGAGCTCACCCAGGACAAGTTCCAGGCCCGGGTGGGCCAGGGAAGCCTGGGCGGCGAGCGCATCCTCTTCGTGGAGCCGCAGACCTTCATGAACCTGTCGGGCCGTTCGGTCGCGGAGGCCGCGCGCTTCTACAAGGTGGACGTGCAGGACGTGCTCGTCATCCACGACGAACTGGACCTGCCCTTCGGGCGACTGCAGCTCAAGGCGGGCGGCGGCGCGGGCGGCCACAATGGCTTGAAGAGCATGGTGACCTGCCTGGGCGCGGACGCCTTCATCCGCGTGCGGGTGGGCATTGGCAAGCCGGAGGGCCCCAACGCCAAGGAGCGGGTGTCCGGCTACGTGCTCTCCAACTTCGATGACGGGGAGAAGCGGCAGTTGGAGGAGCTGATCGCCCGGGCGGCGGACATGACGGAGAGCTGGGTGCGCGACGGGCTCTCCACGGCGATGAACCGGCACAACCGCAAGGCCTGAGGGGCGGTAGGGCCGCTGGCCCGAGGGAAAGCACCCGGCCGGACGGCCCCTTCCCTGGCATTGCTTGACTTTCGCGAGGGGTGACACTTAGAAGCCCCCCTCCTCCCCGTGTTGTTGAGCGGGAAAAGGCGCGGTGGTGACGGGCGCGCATGATTTCCCGTCCCCGGTGGTGGCCTTTCGAGGGCCTACAACCGTTTCCCCGCTCCCCGGATGGTCCGGGGGGCACTCGACCCCAAGGGGAGAGAAACATGGCAGAGACGCAGGCCGCCAAGCGGCTTCGTGAGTATGAGACCATCTTCCTGGTCAAGCCCGACCTGACCGATGACGCCGTGGACAAGCTCAAGGAGCGCGTCCGGGGCATCGTCGATCGCGAGCAGGGCAAGGTGCTGCGCTTCACGGTGTGGGGGAAGAAGAAGACCCTGTTCCCCGTGGCCAAGCAGCCCCGCGCCATCTACGTCCACACGAGCTTCCTGGGCAGCGGCAAGCTGGTGGCGGAGATCGAGCGCAACCTGCGCAACCTGGACGAGGTCACCCGGTACATCTCCGTGAAGATCGCGGACGAAGTGGACCCGGAGACGCGTCCGGTCCTCGAGGACCTGAAGCTGGCCGGTGACGTGGAGGAGACCCGTCCGGGTGCCCCCGCGGAGCGCGAGGGTGGCGGCTTCCGTGGTGCGGCCGAGGCCCCCGATTTCGTTGGCCCCGACGCGGAAGAGGATGCCCCCGAGGAGGCGTAAGCCTTCTTTTGGGTCCTTCCCTAAACCTTCCAGGAAACGAGAACGTTCATGAGCAACGGCATGGATAGCAAGGGCGCTGGCGGTTCCCGCGGCCCCGGTGGTGGTGGTGGCGGTGGCTACGGCGGCGGTTCGCGCGGTGGCGACCGTGGTGGTGACCGCGGCGGCGACCGCGGCGGCGATCGTGGCGACCGCGGCGGCATGGGTGGCGACGACGACAAGCGTGGTGGTCGTGGCTTCGGCCGCAAGAAGGTCTGCCGGTTCTGCGCGGAGAAGAACGCGTCGGTGGACTTCAAGGACCAGGCGACGCTGAAGTACTTCGTCACCGAGCGCGGCAAGATCATCCCCCGCCGCATCTCCGGCAACTGCGCGAAGCACCAGCGTGAGGTGGCGATCGCCATCAAGCGCGCCCGTGGCATCGCGCTCCTCCCCTACAACGCGGTTGTCGGCTGACCGCCGGGCCCACCAGGAGATAGAACATGAAGCTCATTCTGCGTGAGGACATCGACAATCTCGGCAAGTCTGGCGAGCTCGTCACGGTGAAGGACGGCTTCGGCCGGAATTTCCTTCTGCCGCGCAAGAAGGCCGTGCTGGCGAGCGAGCAGAACCTGCGCCAGCTGGAGCACGAGAAGTCCGTGCAGACCGCTCGCAGCGCCAAGCTCAAGGGCGTTGCCGACGAGCAGGCCAAGAAGCTTGGCGCCGTCAAGGTCACCATCAAGCGCAAGGTCGGCGACCAGGACAAGCTGTTCGGCTCCGTCACGGTGCTGGACATCGCCGAGGCGCTCGCCGCTCAGGGCCAGCAGGTGGATCGTCGCCAGCTGCACCTGGCCGACCCCATCAAGTCGCTGGGCAGCTACGACGTGGAGCTGCGCCTGCACCGCGAAGTGACGGCGAAGATCAAGGTCGACGTGGTGGCCGAGTAGTCCACCGCTTCACCTGACGTCGCTTCAAGCGAAGGGGCCGTCCGGGAAACCGGGCGGCCCTTTTGCTTTGTCCCGGCCCCTCTCCGGTCCGTTTCGCGCCGTCCCGGGTCCCTCCCACGGCATCCCAGGGGTGGCCGGGCGCGAGGCGTGGGCATCTCCAGGGCAACCCGCTCCTGCTGGAGGTTCCTTCCGGATGGACACGCCCACCCTTCCCTCCCCCGACGCGCACCGCCCCGACCTGGACTGGCTCCGGGTGATGGCCATCGTGCTGCTGCACCTGTTCCACACCGGGATGATGTTCAACACCTGGGAGTGGCACGTGAAGAGCCCCCAGGCGCTCCCGGCGCTGGAGCCCACCATGGAGGTGCTGCACCTGGTGCGCATGCCGCTGTTGATGCTCATCTCCGGCGTGGGCACCGCGTTCGCGTTGCGCCGGCGCACCGTGGGGGCCTTCGCGAAGGACCGGACGCGGCGGCTGTTGGGGCCGCTGGTGTTCGGCATGTTCGTGGTGGTGCCGCCGCAGATCTACGTGGAGCGGTTGTTCCAGGGGCGGTTGCAGGGCAGCTATGCCGCCTTCTACCCGACGGTGTTCGACTTCGTGCCCTACCCCGCCGGCAGCTTCAGCTGGCACCATCTGTGGTTCGTGGCCTACCTGTTCACCTACTGCATCCTGGCCCTGCCCCTCTTCGCGGCGCTGCGCACGCCCCGAGGCGAACGATGGATTGCGAACGCGGATGCCTGGCTGTCGCGCGGGTGGAACGTGGCGTGGCTGATGGTTCCGCTCGCGCTCAACCGGTACTTGCTGCGGGATTGGTCGGAGACGCATGCCCTGTTGGATGATCCGCGCACCTTCATCCACTACGGGTTGTTGTTCCTGTACGGGCACCTGCTTGGCCGCTGCCCCGGGGTCTGGACGCGGCTGGTGACGCTGCGGCACGCGATGCTGGCCATCGCCGTGGCGGGGCTCGTTCCGGCGATGGCGGAGTCGTCGCTGCCGCCTCCGGTGCGCATGCTGGCGGGGAGCGTCGCCCTCTGGGGCACGCTGCTGGCGGCGCTGGGCTATGCGCGTCACCACGTGCGCACGGCGCCGTCGTACCCGTTCTACATCCTCCACCAGACGGTCATTGTCTGCGTGGGCTACCTCCTGTTGCGCCTTCCCGTGGGCCCCTGGGTGCTGCTGGGCCTGGTGCTCACCGGTTCCTTCGTCCTCACGTGCGCCCTGACCGTGGGGGTCTCCCGCGTCTCCTGGCTCAGGCCCTGTTTCGGCCTCAAGGCCGGGACCTCGCGGACCGCCACCCTGGCCCCCCGGATGGTGGGGTGAGTCCCGTGTCCGCCGAGTCCCAGCCCGCGCCCCTCCGCTGGTACTGGCCCCGCCTCCGGGCCCGGTCCGCGCTGAAGGTGCTGCTGTTCTGCCTGGCCCTGGGCGTATGGCAGGGCAGCGCGGTGCGGTTGGAGCAGCTCTCCTACCGGAACCATGGCCCCTGGGCCCCCGCGTTCATCTGGGAGGTCACGAGCACGCTGGCCGTCGCGCTGGCGTTTCCCCTGTTGATGACGGCGGTCCTCAACGCGCCGGGCCCCCGCGTGGGCTGGGCCCGATTCCTGGGCGTCCACGCAGTTGCCTTCCTGCTCTTCACGTCCCTGCACATCGCGGTGATGGCGGGCCTGCGCCATGCCACCTACGCGCTCCTGGGGCTGGGGCCGTACGACTTCGGCCAGCTCAGCTACAAGCTCCCGATGGAGGCCCAGAAGGACCTCATCAGCTACGGGTTGATCTGCGCCGTCATCTCGCTTGGGGCTGCGTCGCGGGAGCGCCAACGGCGGGCGCTGCGGGCGGCGTCACTGGAAGGTGAGCTCAAGGCCGCGCAGCTCCAGTCGCTCACCGGCCAGTTGCACCCGCACTTCCTCTTCAACGCGCTGAACACCATCAGCTCCGTGATGTACGAGGACCTGTCGCGCACGGACCGGCTCCTGAGCGACCTGGGACAGCTGCTGCGGGCCAGCCTGGAGCGCACCGAGCCCACCTGGACCCTGGGCGAGGAGCGAGGCCATGCCGAGCGCTTCATCGCGCTCCTGGCGGCGCGCTTCGGGGACCGGCTGGACGTGCGCTGGAGCGTGGAGCCGGGGCTGGAGGCCCGACGCGTGCCGTGCTTCGCCCTGCAGACGCTGGTGGAGAACGCGGTGAAGCACAACCAGGACCTGCGCACCCCGCTGGAGGTGCGCATCCGAGGGCGCGTCGACGGTGCGCGCTGGGCGCTGGAGGTGGAGGACACCGGGCGCGGCTTCGGCGGCCTGTCCCCTTCGAAGGGGCCGGGCGTGGGGCTCGCGCAGTTGGAACGGGTGCTGGCGCTCCTGTACGGGGACCGGGCCGGGCTGGAGCGCGGCACGGGAGCGGAGGGCGGCGCCCGGGTGACGGTGTGGCTGCCCCGGGAGGCCTCATGACGGTGTTCCGCGTGCTGGTGGTGGACGACGAAGCCCCCGCGCGCACGAAGGTGCTGCGCCTGCTGGCGGCCGATGCGCGCTTCACGGCCGTGGGCGAGGCCGTGGATGGAACGGAGGCGCTCGCCCGCATGGAAACGCTGCGGCCGGACCTGGTGGTGCTGGACGTGCAAATGCCCGGCCTCACCGGCTTCGAGGTGCTGGAGGCGCTCGGGCCGGAGGCGTGCCCGGCGGTCATCTTCTCCACGGCCTATGAGCGCTTCGCGCTCCAGGCCTTCGAAGCCCACGCGGCGGACTACCTGCTCAAGCCCTATGACGCCGCGCGCTTCGCCCGGGCGCTCGACAAGGCCCATGCGCTGCTGAGTGCCGGGGCGCGGGACACGGCCTCTCTAGGGGCCCTGCTGACGACGGTGGCGCGGGCCCGGCCGGAGCGGCCCCTGGAGCGGCTGGTGGTGAAGGCCGGCGAGGGCTGGGTGCCGCTCAAGCTGGACACGGTGTGGCGACTGTCGTCGGAGGACAAGTACGTGCGGCTGCACACCGCCCAGGGGGAGCACCTGGTGCGCCAGACGCTGCGGGCCCTGGAGGAGCGCCTGGACCCCGCCCGCTTCGTACGGGTTCACCGGGGAGACTTGGTGAACCTGGAGGCCGTGGCCCGGCTGGAACCCTGGACCCACGGCGATGGCATCCTGGCCCTGAAGGATGGCTCCACGGTGATCCTGAGTCGGACCTACCGCGAGTCCTTCCTCCAGCAGTGGGGCGCGGCCGAGTGAGGTGCCCTTCACCGGGCGTCCGGGTCCCACCCCTTGCTACAGGTCTGTTGAAGGGAAACTGGACGTTCCGTCGAACGTGTCAGACGCTGGCAGTAGAGGTTCCAAGCAGCCATGCAGAACGTCCTGGACGGTAGGGAAGGTCGGCGGGTCCACGAGGATCTCGCCGCGGAGCGCGCGGTGCTCGGCGCCGTGCTCGCGGACAACGGGCTCATCACGCCCGTGGCGGAGGTCATCCACGCGGACGACTTCTCCAGTCCCTCGCACGCGCAGATCTTCGGCGCGATGATGCGGCTGGACGCGCAGAGCAAGCAGGTGGATCACCTGACGCTCGCGGAGGAGCTGAAAATCCTGGGGCAGCTCGTCGCGGTGGGCGGCCCCGCCTACCTGATGGGGTTGGACCAGGTCGTCCCGCTGGCGGCCAACGCCGTGCAGTACGCCCACATCGTCAAGGACCAGGCGCTGCGCCGCCGCCTGGCCAACGTGGGCCGGGAGATTCAAGACCTGGCCAGCCAGGAGACGGGCGAACTGGAGGTCCTGCTCGACGAGGCGGAGCGCAAGGTCTTCCTCCTCGCGGAGAAGAAGCGCGAAGGTGACCTGCGGCCGGTCAGCGAGCTGATGGAGCAGACGCTCGACCTGCTGGACAAGATGAAGGCCGCGTCCACGGGCGTGACGGGCCTTTCCACGGGCTTCATCGACCTGGACATGCAGCTGACCGGCCTGCACGCGGGCGAACTCATCATCCTCGCGGCGCGTCCCGGCATCGGCAAGACGTCGCTCGCGATGAACATCGCGGTGCACGCCGCGCTCAAGGAGAACAAGGCGGTCGGCATCTTCAGCCTGGAAATGCCCGCGGATCAGCTGCTCATGCGTCTGCTCGCGTCCACCGCGCGCGTGGACATGAAGAAGCTGCGAGGCGGCCGGCTGTCGCCGCACGACGAGGAGAAGTTCCAGGAGATGGCGGGCGCGCTCTACAACGCTCCCATCTACATCGACGACTCCGGCGGCCTGTCCCCGTTCGATTTGCGCGCCAAGGCGCGGCGCGTGAAGCAGAAGGATCCGCGCCTGTCGCTGCTCGTCGTCGACTACCTCCAGCTCATGCACCAGAAGGGCAAGGTGGAGAGCCGCCAGTTGGAAGTCGCGGAGATCTCCCGCGCGCTCAAGCAGTTGGCCAAGGAGCTGTCGGTGCCCATCATCGCGCTCAGCCAGCTCAACCGTAAGGTGGAGGAGCGCAAGGGCGGCAAGCCCATGCTGTCCGACCTGCGTGAGTCCGGCTCCATCGAGCAGGACGCCGACGTGGTGATGTTCATCCACCGCGAGGATCAGGACGAGGGTGAAGGCGGCCAGGGCGGTGGTGGAGGAGGCGGCGGAGGAGGAGGCGGCGCGGTCATCCCCGTGGAGCTCATCGTCGCCAAGCAGCGAAACGGCCCCATTGGCTCCGTGGACATGGTGTTCCTGTCGGAGTTCACCCGCTTCGAAAGTCGCGCCCGGGGCGACTGACGCCCTGGCGGTTCCAGGGCCCGGCCGTCAGTCGCGGCCGGTGCGCAGGTAGCGCGTGACGTGCTCACGGGCGGCCCGGACCGCGGCCTCCGGGCCCGTCCCCCGGCCCAGCTCCGCCGCCAGCGCGGACGCCAGCCGGCAGCCCGTGCCCCGACGCTCCGGGGGCCGCTTGAGCCGGCGCCCCCGCATCACCAGCGTGCGGCCGGAGAACGCCAGCACGTCCGCCAGCCCCTGCCCTTGCGGCAGGTGCCCGCCCTTCACCAGCACCACGCCGAAGCCCAGGCGGCAGAGGCCCTCCGCGGCCTCCTGCGCTTCCTCCACCGTGCCCGGCGCGGGCCGGCCCAGGAGCCACCCCGCTTCGTCCAGGTTGGGCGTCACCACCACGCGCGGGCCCGCCAGCGCCAGGTAGTGCCGGGGCGACAGGCGCGACAGCTCCTGTCCTCGCGACGAGCGCACCACCGGATCCACCACCCACCACGCATCGGTGCCCTTGAGCGCGGCCCTCGCCGTGGCGAGCTGCGACGGGCCGGGCACCACGCCCCACTTCACCGCGTGCAGCACGCCCCACTCGCGCGCGGCGGCCACCTGCGCCGTCAGCATGCGGGGCGCCGCCGGCACCACGGCGAAGGTGTGCGTCCCCTGCGCCGTCTGGGCCGTGGGCACCGCCACCGCGTCGCCGCCGCGCGCTCGCACCGCGGCGACGTCCGCCAACAGCCCCGCCCTGCCCGTGGGCTCCAGGCCCGCCAGCAGCAGGACGCGCGGTCTCACCGGCGGTGCTCGCGCGCCTTCTGCACCAGCGACTTGTAGACGCCCAGGTGCACCGGGATGGTGCTCAACATCAGCTCCGGGTGCCACTGCACGCCCAGCGCGAAGGCGTGCGCGGTGGACTCAATCGCCTCCACCACGCCATCCGGAGACAGCGCGCTCACCGCCACGTCCGTGCCCGGCTTGTTCACCGCCTGGTGGTGCGTGGAGTTCACCATCAACTGCCCGTGGCCCACCGCCTCCGCCAGCAGCGTGCCGTTCTTCACCTCCACCGGGTGCTGCGGCTGGGTCCGGTCATGCTTCTGCTCGTGGTCGCGCGCCCCGGGTACCTCCCGCAGGATGTCCTGGAACAGCGTGCCGCCCAGCACCACGCACAACAGCTGCATGCCGCCGCACACGCCCAGCACCGGCAGGTTGCGCTTGAGCGCGCCCCGGATGAGCTGGGCCTCGAAGGCCGTGCGGCCCTCCTTCAGCGGCCCCATGCCCTCGCGGACCTCCTCGCCGTACGCGGCCGGAGGGATGTCGAAGGCGCCGCCCGTCACCACGATGCCCGACACGCGCTCCAGGTACGCGTCCACGCAGGAAGCGTCGTCCGTGTACGGCAGCACGAAAGGCAGGCCCCCCGCGCGCAGCACCGCCTCCGCGTAGGGCACCTTCAGCTCGTAGCGGGGAAAGGCGGAGTCGGCCGGCTGGGCCCAGTCCGGGCTGAGGCCGATGTTGGGACGACGCGGGGTCGGCCCGTGGTGACGCGGAGGCGGATGGTTCATCATGGTGGGAGGTACTACCCTGTTTCGAGGCTAGTCCCCCGGGCGCCCCTGTCAAACGCCTCCGCCAGCAGCCGCACCCGCTCGGCGATGTCCTGGGCAAGCAGGGCGTCGGACACCACCGCCGCGCCGTGCGCCCCCGTCGCCGCCACCCGGGCGATGTTGGAGAGGCCCACCCCGCCAATGCCCACCACCGGCAGCGGGCTGTCCGCCACCACCCGCTGGAACGCCTCCAGCCCCAGCACCGGCGCCTGGACCTGCTTCGTCGTGGTGCCGAACAGGGGCCCCACGCCCACGTAGTCCGCCCCCGCCGCCAGGGCCGCCCGGGCCCCCTCCGTGCCCCGCGCCGTGACGCCCACGAGCCGCCCGGGCCCCAAGAGCTCCCGCGCAGCCTCCGGGGGCAGGTCCTCGTCGCCCACATGCACCCCGTGCGCGTCCGCCAGGAGCGCCAGGTCCACCCGGTCGTTGAGCAGGCACAGCGCGCCCGCCTGCCGGCAGCGGGCCACCACCGCCCGGGCCGCGGCCAGGGCCTCCCGGGGCGGCGTGCGCTTCATGCGCAGTTGCAACACCCGGGCTCCACCGGCCAGCAGGCGCTCGGCCTTCTCCACCAGGGACAGCTCCGAACGGAGGCTGTCGTCGCACAGCAAGTACGGGCCTCGGGGAAGCAGGGGGCGGGGTGGGACGTTCATCGGTTCCAGGTGCCGGGGACAGCGGCGTTGACAGGCGCCCTTCCTGCTATAAGGTGGCGCGCTGTTTTCCAAGCAATTCCGAGGATTTGAATCATGGCGGATGGCATCAACCCGAAGCACACCGACAAGCGCACCACGGAGCGCTACCAGCGCGGCGATCTGGCGGTCGAGGAAGCGTTCAAGAAGCACCTCGAGGAGCTGCCGGACGTGGCCGACAAGGGCGTCACCATCGAGACGACGATGGAAGGCGACATCATGGACGACGACCTCGATGACGACGAGGACGACCTCGACGAAGAGGACGACGCGGACGACGCGGACGACGAGGATGAGGCGGACGACGCCGACGACGCCGCGGAAGGCTCCGACGAAGAGGACAAGGCCGCCGAATGAGCCCTTCGGAGAAGCGGGGTGAGACCTTCGTGATGACGGGGGAAGCGAGCCCCGCCTCCGAGGAGTCGTTGTCGTTCAGCACGTTCGTCGTCGGCCTGGGTTCCGCCGTCCTCATCCACCTGGGGGGCGCGCCGAACCCGGAGACGAACCGCGTGGAGAAGGACCTGCCGTCAGCCCGGCAGAACCTGGACCTCCTGGCGATGCTCCGCGAGAAGACGCGCGGCAACCTCACCGCCGACGAGGAGAAGCTGGTGGACGGCCTGCTGTCCGACCTGCGCCTGCGCTACGTGGAGGCAAGCCGGAAGTGAAGCCTCCTGAAGTCAGCCGCCCGGGGTCGCTTCCTCGGGGCTTGCGGTGGGCCGCGTCCATCTGCCTGGTGCTCTCCGCCCTGACGGGGATGCTCTCCTGCAACGAAGCCTCCGTCCTGATGGAGTTCGAGAAGCACCGCACGCTCCAGTTGGAGCGGGTGCCCTCGCTGGGCCTCTTGGGCAAGGACCCTGCCTTCAGCCAGCGCATCGTGGAGGCGCAGCTGTCCGCCATGGAGCACGTGCGCGAGCCGCGCGTGGTGGTCCTCACCGGGCTCACCCTGGTGTGCACCCTGCTCTTCTTCGCCTCCAGCCGCATGCTGCGCGCGCCGGACGGCATGCCCCGAGAAGGCTTCCGGCAGTTGATTGGCACCGCGGGCATCCTCGCCGCCGTGCTGCGCACCATCGACGGGGCCCAATGGACCGTGGTGGCCCAGCGCACCAGCGTCGTCATGGTGGAGGGCTTCAAGAAGCTGCCCGAGTTCCAGGACCCGATGACCGCGGACCTGCTCCCCGTGGTGCCCTACCTGCTGATGGCCACCTCCGTGGTGCCCACCCTCCTGGTGGCCGGCGGCTTCGCCCTGCTCGCCCAGTACTTCCGCAGCGAGGGCGTGCGCGACGTCATCGTCACGCTCGACGGCCCCACCGAAGAGCCCTGAGGCTCCAGGGTCCGCCGCGCGGTTCCGGTGGAAGCCCCGGGGACTGACACGACAGGCCAACGCGGCGCGGCGTGAAACCGCGCGCCAGCGGTCAGCCGGCGTCCGTCACCGCACGGGGAGGCTGGGCGGGGCCCAGGAGCAGGGCTTCCAGGGCCGTCATCGCTTCCGCCTCGGCGCTGGCGTCCGTGCCCCCCAGGGGCAGCACGCGGGCCAGCGGGGCCTTGGGGATGCGCAGCAGCTCGTCCCGCGTCAGTCCGAACACGTACGCCAGGTGGCCCATGGGCCAGCGCGACTGGAGCCGGGTGAAGATTTCGTCGTCCAGCTCATCCAGGGGGCAGGGCAGCTCCGCCTCCTCGTACACCACCCGCTCTCCTCCCACCCGCCGGCCGTTTCCGTAGGCGATGACCTCCTCGCCCTCGTCCGCGTCGTACACGTAGGCGTGCACGGTGGCGTTGGCGGCGGCCGACAGCAGCCGGGCCAGCGCATGGTGGGCCGCGTACCAGTGGGCGCCCTGCCGTCCCTGGGAGAAGGGCCCCAGGAAGGCCAGGCGCACCACCTTGCGGCGGCGGTTGATGGTGACGCGCAGCGCCGTGGCTCCCGGGGCGCTGTCCATCGACAGCGCCTCACGGGCCAGGCGCACCAGCGCCAGCCCGGAGAAGGTGTCGAGTCGAACGAGATAGCCGCCGTGCGCGTCCAGTGAAGCCCCCAGTGATGGGCGCCGCCTATAACCGACCCCCCTACCCCCTGGCAACTTCGGCACCACGAAAAGCCGGCTGCTTCCAGCGGCTCAAAGTATTCCGTGGAAATCGGAAGCCGCACGGCGAGTGTCGTCTTGCCAAGGGGGATGCGGCTCTTACGTTTAAGGCATGCGACTCGACAAATACACGGTGAAGGCACAGGAGGCGATCCAGGAGGGTCAGTCCCTCGCCCGCCGGGCCGACAACCCCCACTATGAGCCGGAGCACCTGGCCACGGCGCTGCTGGGTCAGAAGGACGGCCTCGTCGAACCCCTTCTGCGCAAGATTGGCGTGGACGTGAAGCTGTTCGCGGGCCGCCTGGGCGACACGCTCCAGAAGCTGCCGCGCATGCAGGGCGGCGAGAGCGCCATGCTCAGCCAGCGCCTGATGAAGCTCTTCGACAAGGCCGAGGACGAGGCCAAGGCGCTGAAGGACGAGTTCACCTCCTCCGAACACCTGCTCCTGGCGCTCACCCAGGACAAGGGCGCCGTCGGCGAGGCGATGAAGTCCTCCGGCGTCACGCGCGAGCGCGTGCAGGCGGGCCTCAAGGAGGTCCGGGGTTCGGGCCGCGTGACGAGCGCGGACGCGGAGTCCACCTACCAGGCGCTGGAGAAGTACGGGCGTGACCTCACGGAGGCCGCGCGCGCTGGGAAGTTGGACCCTGTCATCGGCCGCGACGAGGAGATCCGCCGCTGCATCCAGGTGCTCAGCCGCCGCACCAAGAACAACCCCGTCCTCATCGGTGAGCCCGGCGTGGGCAAGACGGCCATCGCGGAGGGGCTGGCGCGCCGCATCGTCGACGGCGACGTGCCGGAGGGCCTGAAGAACAAGCGCCTCATCACCCTGGACCTGGGGGCGATGGTGGCCGGCGCGAAGTTCCGCGGCGAGTTCGAGGAGCGCCTCAAGTCCGTCCTCAAGGAAGTGTCCGACGCGGCCGGGGAGATCATCCTCTTCATCGACGAGATGCACACGCTCGTGGGCGCCGGGAAGGCCGAAGGCGCCATGGACGCGGGCAACATGCTCAAGCCGGCGCTCGCGCGCGGCGAGCTGCACTGCATTGGCGCGACGACGCTGGACGAGTACCGCAAGCACATTGAAAAGGACGCCGCGCTGGAGCGCCGCTTCCAGCCCGTCTTCGTGGGCGAGCCCTCCGTGCACGACACCATCAGCATCCTGCGTGGCCTCAAGGAGCGCTACGAGGTGCACCACGGCGTGCGCATCCAGGACACCGCGCTCGTCGCGGCGGCCACGCTCAGCCACCGCTACATCGCGGACCGCTTCCTGCCGGACAAGGCCATCGACCTCGTGGACGAGGCGTCCAGCCGCCTGCGCATCGAGATCGACTCCATGCCCACGGAGATCGACGACATCCGCCGCAAGGTGACGCAGCTCGAAATCGAGCGCGAGGGCCTGCGCAAGGAGACCGACCCGCACTCGCGCGAGCGCCTGGCCCACATCGAGAAGGAGCTGGCGAACCTCAACGAGAAGTTCAACACGTTGAAGGCGCACTGGGACGAGGAGAAGAAGTCCATCGCCGCGCTGCGCACGCTCAAGGAGAAGCAGGAGAAGGCGCGCAACGACCAGGCCGCCGCGGAACGTCAGGGCGACCTGAACCGCGCCGCGGAGCTTAAGTTCGGCGTCATCCCCTCCCTGGAGAAGGAGGTCGCGGCGCAGAACGCGAAGCTGGCGGAGCTGCAGAAGCACCAGAAGTTCCTCAAGGAGGAAGTGGACTCCGAGGACATCGCGTCCGTGGTGGCCAAGTGGACGGGCATCCCCGTCTCCAAGCTGCTCGAAGGCGAGATGCAGAAACTGGTGCACATGGAGGACCGGCTCGCGCAGCGCGTGATTGGCCAGCGCAGCGCGATTGAAGCCGTGTCCAACGCCGTGCGCCGCGCGCGCAGCGGGTTGCAGGATCCGAACCGGCCCATTGGCTCGTTCATCTTCCTGGGCCCCACGGGCGTGGGCAAGACGGAGACGGCGAAGGCGCTGGCGGAGTTCCTCTTCGACGACGACACGGCGATGGTCCGCATCGACATGTCCGAGTACATGGAGAAGCACGCGGTGTCGCGGCTCGTCGGCGCGCCCCCGGGCTACGTGGGCTACGAGGAGGGCGGCCAGCTCACGGAGGCCGTGCGCCGCAGGCCGTACACGGTGGTGCTCTTCGATGAAATCGAGAAGGCGCACCACGACGTGTTCAACATCCTGCTGCAAATCCTCGATGAGGGCCGGGTGACGGACAGCCAGGGCCGCACGGTGGACTTCCGCAACACGGTGCTCATCCTCACGTCGAACATCGGCTCGCAGGCCATCCAGGACGGCATGGCGGGCACGGAGGTGCTCAACGAGAAGACGCGCGGCGAGGTGATGGACGCGCTGCGCGGACACTTCCGCCCGGAGTTCCTCAACCGCGTGGACGAGGTCGTCGTCTTCGAACCGCTGCGGCGCAAGGACATCTACCGCATCGTCGACATCCAGTTGGCGAAGCTCCAGAAGCTGCTCCAGGGCAAGCGCCTGGCGCTGGACCTCACCGACGCCGCGCGGGAGCTGCTGGCGGAGCGCGGGTACGACCCCACGTACGGCGCCCGGCCGCTGAAGCGGGCCGTGCAGAAGTACCTGTTGGATCCGCTCGCGCTCAAGGTCCTGAGCGGCGAGTTCGCACCGGGTGAGACCATCCAGGCGGACGCGGGCCCCGACGGGCTCACCTTCGCCAAGGTGCTGGTGGACAACTCCAAGGGCGCGAAGCCCGCGGCCGGATAGGCGCCCCACGCGTCGCTGACAGTACGGGACGGGCCGCCTTCCACTGGGGGGCGGCCCGTTTTCGTTTCACGGCATTCAGGTGCGGCGGTGCTTGTCGTAGAGCGCGTCGCGCCAGGCGATGAGGTCCGGGAAGCGGGCGGCGAGTCCTTCGTGGGTCCACACCGCGCGCGTGCCAGGGCCCAGGGGCAGGTGCCTGTCCGCCACGGGGCCCGCGAGCACGAGCATCACCGAGGCGGTGACGTCCGAGTAGGTGAAGGTGCCTTCCAGGTAGGGCCGTCCGCCCAGCGCCGCGCGCAGCTTTTCGAAGGCGGGGACGACGGTGGCCTCGATGGCGTCCTCGGTGCTAACGGGGACCTGGTGCTTGCGCATGACGAAGCGCATGCCCATGCGGGCGGTGGGCGCGAACACGCCGCGCAGCCAGCCCGGCACGAACTTCGGCAGCGCTTCGGCCTGGGCACGGTTGCTGGCGAGCATGCGCGGCATCGCGTAGGTGCGCGCCACGTCCAGCACCTGCTCACTGAGGTCGTTCCAGCGGGTGATGGCGGCCAGATGCTCCTGGGGAAAGAGCGGACTGCCCTGCCCCAGCTCCTCGGCGCGCTTCGCGATGGCGAGCGACCCATGGACCGCGGCGCCGGGCGGATCAATGAGCAGCGGCACCGAGCCCTTCACGCCGGGGCCCACCTGCTTGCGCAGCCAGCGCTCCTGGATGAGGGGGACGTAGTCGTGGAAACGGTAGGCGACGCGGTGGTGATCCAGGGCCCACCGGGCCTTCTCCGTCCACCCCGAAGAGGTCAATCCGACGAGGGTTCGCATAGGGGGCGCGACCCTAGCAGTCCTCGGCGTCTGGCTTCAGCGCTCGCGAAGGAAGGCCTCCAGTTCGGACATCCGCAGCAGCCGGGGCTCGGCGGTGGGGAGCACGGCGTCGCGGGCGGCCGTCACCAGGGCCCGGGCCCGCTCCGGCTCGCGGTGGGCCTTGCGCAGCGCTCGCGCCAGGGAGAAGCGCACCACGGCCAGCTCCAGCGGAGGGGCATCCGTCTTCTCCCACGCCGCCAGGGACTCGCCCAGCCGCTGACAGGCACCCGCGGCGTCGCCCCGCGCCAGGAGCCACTCGCCCAGCACCTGGGAGAGGTCGGGCGGAGGTGGGGCGTCCGCGCCCGCGAGCCGCCGGTGCAGGACCAGGGCCTCTTCGCCCGTGCGCCGGGCCTCCGCGTGCTGCCCGTCCTGAGTCAGCACTCCCGTCAGCGCCGTCAGTGCGGAGAGCAATTCGCCCTCCGCCCCCAGCTTTCGCAGGAGCGCCACCGCGCGCGTCGCCGACGCGACCGCGTGATCCGTCCGGCCCAGTCGCAGGTGGGCCTCCGTCGCGTTCATCAGCGTCATGGCGAACACCGGATCCTCGCGGCCGTCCGCGGTCGCCACCTCTCGCTCCGCCTCCATCTCGTGAAGCAGCGTCAGCGCCTCCTGGGGCCGGCCCTGGTTGATGAGCACCAGCGCCAGGTTGTTGCCCGTGCGGACGCGGGAGGTCGAACCCGCGGGAAAGTGCTCGCGGTACATCGCCAGGGCATCCCGTTGGATCCGCTCGGACTCGTCGTAGAGGCCCATGCTGAAGGTCACCGCGCCAATGTTCGCGCGCAGGCCCAGGGCGTAGCGCAGCGGCTGGCCGGGGCCGTACATCCGTTCGAAGCGGGCCAGGCTCTCCAGGAAGCACACCCGGGCTTCCTGATAGCGGCGCAGCTCCATCAGCGTGCTGCCCCGGTTGTTGATCAGCATCGCGACCTTCGGGTGGTCGGGCCCGTAGGCGGCCTCGAGCAGGGTCTGCGTGCGTTGGCTGTAGGAAAGGGCCTCCTCTCCCCGCCCCAGCTTGCGCAGGGCCGTGGACAGGAGGTTGAGCGCACGCGCGAGCCGGGGGGAGTCCTTCCCATGGTGTCGCTCCTGGAGGGCCAGGGCCTGCTGGATGAGCGGCAGGGCTTCCTCGGGGCGGGACTGCTGCACGAGCGAGCTTCCCTGGAACACCAGCAACTGGGCCTCCAGCTCCGGGTTGCCTCCGGCGCGCTCCAGGAGGGCCCGGGCCTGCTCGGCATGGAGCTGTGCCTGTTCCGGCCGCTGGGCGAGCTCTCCGTCGATGTAGACCTGATGCACCACGGCCTCGGTGGCGTGGAGGTCATCGCGGCCCGCGAGCGATGCCAGCATCGCGCGGCGCAACGTCGTGGTGGCGGCCTCCTCACGAAGGAAGGCGCGCGCTTCGCCCTCGACGAGCAGGGCCTCGCCCAAAAGCGGCTTGTAACCGATGGCTTCCGCCTCGGTGACGATGGGGCCCACGCGATCCACGGCCTCCTGCCACCGGTCCGCGCCCAACCGGGCGCGCGCTTCGTCGAGCTTCGCGTACGCGGCCTTCACGCGGGCGGCGACCTCCGGGCGCTCCGGTGGGGGCACCGGCTGTGACAGCGCCTCCACATCCGCGCAACGCGAGAGCGGGCTCAGGGCCTGCGCCGTCTCCGGGGCGCTCGCGACGCTGTCGCGGTCCGCGGTGAGCAGCACGTCCGTGAGCGCGCCCAGTTCGCGGCGCCTGCGCTCCAGGCAGTTCATCCGCAGGTCCATCACCGCCTCGGACTGGTTGCCGCGCCCCCGGGTGGCCTCGCAGGCCTGACGGCGGCTGTCGTGCCAGGAAGCGGCGTAGGCATCCAGCGCGCGCGCCACGGCCTCGTGCGCGGGCAGCGCGCCCGGCGCCCCCGTGGCCTGGAAGGCCTTGAGCAGCGCGGCCTTCCGGTCCGCGTCCCAGACGCCAACGAGTCGCAGCGGATCCTCGGCGCAGGGCGGCGTGCCCATCACCACGAACACGGTGGCCGCGACCGCGAGCAGCCCCGCTCCTACGCCCGCGACCGCCACCTTCTTGCTGAAGACGGGGAAGGCGGCCCGCTCCAGCGCGTCGAGCAGGGCCGGCATGGACGCATGGCGCGCTCCCGGCTCCGGTGACAGGCCGCGCACGAGCAGCGCGTGCACAGCGCGCGGCACGGAGCCCCGGTTCGTCGGGCCGCCCTGCTCCGGCGACGGCGGCTTCTGGCCATGCAGCCCTTCGTACAGCGACACGCAGAAGGCGTATTGATCCGAGCGTGCGTCAGCGGGAGCGCACGCGAGCACCTCCGGCGCGATGTACCCGGGCGTGCCCGCGACGGCGGTGGCCGCGTTCGCGAGGCTCGGGGACACGCTGTCGCCCGTGCCCGTGCCCGTGCCGATGCCGGGCATGCCACCCGAAGCAACCGGCGTGGACATCGCGGACTCCACTCGCGCCAGCCCGAAGTCCGTCACGCGGGCGCGGCCTTCCTTGTCCACGAGGACGTTGTCCGGCTTGAAGTCGCGGTGCACGACGCCCGCCGCATGTGCCGCCGCGAGCCCCCTGCCCGCCTGGAGGTACAGCCGCACCACGTCGCGCCACGGCCGGGGAGAGGCCCGCAGGTGCTGTCGCAGGGTGCCGCCGTCCA
This sequence comes from Corallococcus sp. bb12-1, assembly GCF_026626765.1. Lineage (NCBI taxonomy): Bacteria > Pseudomonadati > Myxococcota > Myxococcia > Myxococcales > Myxococcaceae > Corallococcus > Corallococcus sp. bb12-1. The sequence goes on from NZ_JAPNJZ010000027.1 coordinate 194,227, forward strand.
CCAGCTCCATCGCGATGAAGACCACGTCGCCGAACGTGCCCACGTCGTGCACGGTGACGACGTGCGGATGGCGCGTGCGCGCGGCGGCCTGGGCCTCGCGCAAGAGCCGCTCCGTCATGCCCCCCGTGCCGCCCGCCTCGGGCAGCGTGCGCAACAACTTCAGGCCAATCCGCCGGTCGAGGCTCGGATCATAGGCCGCGTGGACGACGCCCATCCCCCCCGCGCCCAGCCGTTCCAGCACCACGTAGCGGCCCAGCAACGTGCCCTGCGCGATGAGCGGCATTCCGGAGCCGGACAGGCGTGCACCCGGAGACTCCGACACGAGCAGCACCGTGCGCGCGTTGTGCACGTCGGGCGCGGGGGCGGCGCGGATGCGCATGAAGTCGGCCAGGGCCTCGCGGCAGGACGCGCACGCATCCAGGTGCGCTTCGGCGCGCTCACGCAGGGCCTGTGACGGGACGCCGTCCGCGAGGTCGAGCAGTTCGACCTCCTCCAGGTGGGACGCGGAATCGGACATGGCGCTTCAGCCTTCCTTCAGGAGCGATGCGATGCTGACATCCAGGCTGCCGTCCAGGACGCGCAACAGGCTGTCGAGCTGCGAGGTGTTCAACGCGAGTCGCCGGGCCAGGCCCTCGCGGGTGGAGTCGAGCAGCGCGTCGCGGGCCTTCGCCATCCACCGCGACACGGTGGAGGCGTGCACCTGGTGCATCGCGCCCAGCGACTCCACGCCCAGCCCCTGCACGAGCCCCAGGCGCAGCAGGTTGCGGTCGCGCGGGGACAGGGCCGACAGGGCCTCCGCGAAGGCGGCGCGGAAGGCGGGCCGGTAGCGGTGGCGGATGAGCTCCAGCTCCGGATCCTGCGTCCCCAGCTCCGCGGCGATCAACGCGTCATCCAGGGGGCTGGTGCGCTCCGGCCGGCGCTTGAACGACAGCGCCACGCCCAGCGCCACCGCCTCCGCCCACCGGCGCAGCGGCCCCCGGCCCGCGTACGCCTTGAGGCGGGGTGCGTGGGTGCCTTGCTCCACCAGGAGCCGCAGGCGGGTGAGCTGGAGCACTTCGTCCACGAACGCGTTCGAGTCCTCCACCCGGCGCACCGCACGTCCAGCGGGCACCAGCGCGGTGGCATCCAGCGCTTCCAGCGCGGCCCGGTGGCCTTCCACCGCTGCCAGCGCCAGGTACAGGTCCTCGCAGCACAGCGCCGCCAGGGACTCCGCTGGCGGCCTTCCCCCGGGCGTGTGGAGGCCCAGGTGCGCGGCGAAGTCCGTGGGCTTGAGCCACGCGACGGGCCAGGCCTGTTCACAGCGGGCGACGATGTCCATCAACACGGGCGCGAGCCCGGCTTCCTCGTCGGAAGTGAAGCGCTGCGTGGCCCCCCCACGGAAGGCAGCGACCAGCTCTGATGAAAGGTTCGACATGGCGGCGCGGCCGGCCCCCAAAGACCGTCCGCGCGAGAATGTTATCGAAGGAGTCCCTCATGGCGGAAGCCCCTGCCCGGCCCCGTTACGGACACTGTCTGTTCGGTGTCACGCCCGCGACACCGGCCTTCGGAGCGGGCGGCGCCGGACGATGGCGGGTGTCACCGACCTCGCAGGTAGGTCGGGGCGTGGGGCCCATGCAAGCCCGTCACCCCCAGGTGTCCCCTCCCCCCTTTGGGGAATGGTGCGTTGAACGGGGGGAGCCGAGGATTCCGACCCTGCACCGCACACCCGTCGCTTCGGGCAACATCCTCTCCATCTGAGTTCGGGAAGCTGCACCACGGACACCGACGGCATGCTCACTCCGGAAGAGGACAGAGGCGGCCCGGTGCATCTCGCGGCGCGAAGCCCTCGACGAGAAGCGCGGCCTGTCCACGTTCCGACATCGCCTCCTCCCGTTGAATGCATGGCGACAGGGCCGTGCGGGGACTATCTGGGGTGGCACCCCGGGTCCGCGCACTCAGGCCGGTGCGCCCACCCGCGAATTGCTTCGCTCCTCCTGGAAGGAACCGACACATGAAGATTGGAATCATCGGCGCCGGCTACATTGGTGGCACCCTCGCCCGGCACTGGGTCAAGCTGGGGCATGAGGTGGTGATCGCGAACTCGCGCGGGCCGGAGACGCTGAAGCAGGTCGCGGCGGAGACGGGCGCGAAGGCCGGTACCCCCGCCGACGCCGTGAAGGGCGCGGAGGTCGTCGTCGTCACCATCCCCCAGAAGGCGGTCCGCGACCTGCCCAAGGACCTCTTCGCGAACGTGCCGAAGGAGGTCGTCGTCATCGACACGGGCAACTACTACCCCATCCGGGATGGCGCCCTTTCGGAGATCGACAACGGCATGGTCGAGAGCGAGTGGGTCGCGAAGCTGATCGGCCGGCCGGTCATCAAGGTCTTCAACAACATCTACTCCAAGAGCCTCCTGGAGAAGGGTGTCCCCAAGGGGACGCCGGGCCGGGTCGCGCTGCCCGTCGCGGGGGACTCCCCCGAGGCGAAGGCCAAGGTGCTCCAACTCGTGGAAGCGCTCGGCTTCGACGCCATCGACGCGGGTGGCATCGCGGACTCCTGGCGCCAGCAGCCCGGGACGCCCGTCTACACCCATGACTTCGATGAGGCGCACGTGAAGAAGGCGCTCGCCGAAGCGGACCGCGCTCAAATCCCGAGCTACCGCCAGCAGGCCAATGAAGGGCTGAAGCAGTACTTCGCGTCGCAGTCCAAGAGCTGATCCAGTCGGGCTTCGGCGAAGACACCCAGGAGCCGCTTCATGCCCTCGTCCGCCGAAGCCCCCCTGCTCGTCACCGCGGAGCTGGACCCAGAGGCCTTCGCACGGCTGGATGGCCTGCGAAGGCGCTACTTCCCGCCCGAGCGCAACCTCATCCCCGCGCACGTCTCGCTCTTCCACCACCTGCCGCCGCACGAGCACGCGAGCGTGGAGGCCGCGCTCGAAGCCGTCGCTGAGCGCTTGGCCCCCGCGCTCCACTTCGGGAGGCCGCGCAGGTTGGGTCGGGGCATGGCGGTGGACGTGGAGGCACCGGGCCTGGGCACGGTCCACCGCGAGCTGTCGCACGCCTGCGCGCAGTGGCTCACGCCGCAGGACCGTCAGCCCTTCCGGCCCCACGTCACGCTGATGAACAAGGCCCCGCTGGAGGACGCCACGGCCGCCTTCGCGGAGCTCTCCGCGGGCTGGGCTTCCTTCGACGGACACGCGCCGGCACTGCTCCTCTGGCGCTACCTGGGAGGCCCGTGGGAACCGCTGCGCCGCATCCCCTTCACGCCGGGCCGCGCAGGATGAGCTGCTCCACCGTCGCGCGCACCGCCTGGAGCAGCGACGGGTCCCTCACCGCGATGAAGATGGTGTCGTCGCCCGCCACGGTGCCGGCGAGCCCCGCCACCTCCTCGCGATCCAACGCCACCCCGAAGATCTGCGCGTAGCCGGGCGCCGTCTTCAGCACCAGCATGTTGGGCGGCGCCTCGATGATGGACACGCGCGGCGCGATGGCCGCCACCACCGGCGGCGACTCCGTGCGCTGGTAGCGCCCGTTCACCTTCTGCACGCTCAGCTTCTTGAGCCGCCGCGACAGCGTGGACTGGCTGGGCGCGTGTCCCGCCTCCTCCAACTGCTCCTGCAGCACGGCCTGATCGGTGATCTCCTGCCGGGAGATGAGCTGAAGGATGGCCTCGTCCAGGTTCATTCACCGTCACCTTGCATGCGCCTGAATACGCACGCAAGGCGCATGAAAATCCCCAAGAATGTTCTTGCGCGCTGCGCCGTTCTGCATAATATCCGCGCCTCCTTGCTGAATATGCAATCATTTTATGCATATTCAGTGATCCCCACCCATCCGGCGCGGCCGGGGGAGCACGAAGCCCATGAAGCATGTGACCCGCATCCAGGACCTGGGGCCGGAAGGCGTCGAGGCGGTCCTCTCGCAGGCGGCCGCGTGGAAGCAGAAGGACCCCGGGGCGCTGTTCCCCGGGAAGATCCTGGGCATGGTGTTCTTCAATCCGTCGCTGCGCACGCGCACCTCCTTCGAGGCGGTGATGCTGCGCGCGGGCGGGCACGCAATCGTGCTCGACGTGGGCTCTGGCGTGTGGAAGCTGGAGGACCGCCCGGGCGCCGTGATGAACACGGACCGTGCGGAGCACATCAAGGAAGCCTCGCCGGTGCTGTCGCGCTTCGTGGACATGCTGGGCATCCGCACCTTCTCCCAGGGTGGCGGTGACGAAGAGGACGAGGCCGACCCCGTCATCAACGCGTTCCGCAAGTGGGCCACCGTTCCGGTGGTGAGCATGGAGTCCGCGCGCGAGCACCCCTGCCAGGGCCTGGCGGACGCGCTCACGCTGCGCGAGACGTTCGGCACCACGAAGAAGCTGCCGGTGACGCTCACCTGGGCGCCGCACATCAAGCCGCTGCCCAAGGCGGTGCCCAACTCGTTCCTGCTGTCCGCGGCGGCCGCGGGCTGCGAGGTGCGCGTGGCGCATCCTCCAGGCTTTGATCTGCACCCCGCCGTGCGCGCGGAGGCGGAGGCGTACGCGAAGGCCACCGGCGGCAGCATCACCTACACGCACGATCAGGACGAGGCGCTGGTCGGCAGCCGCGCGGTGTACGCGAAGTCCTGGGGCCCCACCGCGGCGACGGCGAACTCGCCCGCGGACGTGGCGGCGCTGCTCGCGTCGTACTCGGGGTGGATGCCCACGCGGCGGCACATGGCGAAGGCGGAGAAGGACGCGGCGTTCCTCCACTGTCTGCCAGTTCGACGCAACGTGGAGGTCGCGGACGACGTATTGGACCACGCGAGCAGCCGCGTCGTGGACGAAGCGGGCAACCGCTACCACGTGCAGCGCGCCCTGCTGGCCTGGATGCGCGGCGGCTGAAGTCACACGCCGACCGCCCTTCCCTTCCATCCCCTTCTGACTTTCCAGAGGTCCCCCGTGCCCTTGTCTCCCGACCCGTACGCCGCACTTCGCAATGCCGCGAAGTACGTGAAGCAGTTCCGCAGCAAGACCTTCGTGGTGAAGCTGGGCGGCGCCGTGCTGAGCGACCCGCGCACGCGAAAGACGGCGTGCGAGCAGATCGCCCTGCTGTGGGCCTTCTCCATCCGCCCCGTCGTGGTGCACGGCGGCGGGCCGGAGCTGGACGCGCTCTGCGACGCGCTGCACCTGCCCATCGAGAAGGTGGCCGGCCGCCGCATCACCTCCGCGCCCGTGCTGGACGCGGCGAAGATGGTGCTCGCGGGCAAGCTGCACACGGACCTGCTCGCGGACCTCCAGGCGGCCGGTGTGCCCGCCGTGGGCCTGTCCGGCGTGGACGCGGGGCTCATCAAGGCGCGCAAGCGTCCGCCCGTCATGGTCACCGAGCCCGGTGAGACGCAGGGGCGCATGGTGGACTACGGCCTCGTGGGCGACATCGAGTCGGTGGACACGCGCGTCGTGGAGCACCTGCGCTCCGCGGACTACGTGCCTGTCATCGCCCCGCTATCGGGCGGCCAGGACGGCGCTGTCTACAACACCAACGCGGACACCGTGGCGGCGGCCATCGCGGCGGCGCTGCATGCCGAAAAGCTCTTCTTCATGGTGGAGGTGCCGGGCCTGTTGAAGGACGTCTCCGACCCGTCGTCCATCATCTCGCTCGCCACGCTGGCGGACCTGGCCACGCTGGAGGCCGAAGGCCGGCTCACGGGCGGCATGCGTCCCAAGGCGCACGCCATGCGCCACGCGCTCGTGGGCGGCGTGGGCAGCGTGCACCTGGTCAGCGGCAAGCAGTCCGACGCGCTCCTGGAGGAGGTCTTCACCAACGAGGGCAGCGGGACCATGGTCGTGCGCGAGCACCCGGTGAAGCACGGTGAGGCCAAGGGTTGAACCCCACCGAGCTGCTCACCGCGCTGGTCGCGACGCCCAGCGTCTCCGGTGACGAGGCCCGCATCGCGGACTTCGTGGCCGGCCAGGCCGAGTCCTGGGGTGCCCGCGTGCACCGCCAGGGCAACAACGTCTGGTTCAGCGTGGGCAGCGGCTCGAAGCGCCTGCTCGTCAACTCGCACCTGGACACGGTGAAGCCGTGCGCCGGGTGGACCACCGAGCCGCACGAGGCCGTGTGGAAGGACGACACCCTCTACGGCCTGGGCGCCAACGACGCCAAGGGCTGCGTCACCGCCATGCTCCTCACCGCGAAAGCGCTCCTGACAGAAGGCGCGCCCCAGGGTGTCGAGCACGTCTTCGCGCTCACCGCCGAGGAGGAGACGGGCGGCAAGGGCCTGGGGCCCCTGCTCTCCACGCTGGGGCCGCTGGATGCCGCCATCGTGGGAGAGCCCACGTCGCTCAAGCCCTGCACGGCGCAGCGGGGCATGCTGCTGCTCCGCTGCATCGCGCACGGGAAGTCCGGCCATGTCGCGCACGCGCACACGGCCGGGCTGGGCTCGGAAGCCAACGCCATCCTCAAGGCGGCCCGGGACATCCAGGCCGTGTCCGCGCTGCGCTTCCCCGCGCACGCGCTGCTGGGTGAGGCGCGGGCGCAGGTGACGCAGGTGTCGGGAGGGCTGGCGCGCAACCAGGTGCCGGACCGGTGCGAGTTCTTCGTGGACCTGCGCACCACGCCGGGCATGGACCACGCGAAGGTGGCTGAAGACGTGGGCGCGGCGCTGGAGAGCGAAGTGGTGGTGCACTCGGCGCGCTACCTGCCCAAGGGAACGGACGCGGCGCATCCGCTGGTGCGCGCGGCGGTGGCGGCGGCGGGACAGGGCACGGTGGGCTCCAGCACCACGTCCGACTGGGCGTTCCTGGGCGACGTGCCGGCGGTGAAGGTGGGGCCCGGGGACACGCTGCGCAGCCACCAGGCGAACGAGTACCTCACGCGCGCGGAGCTGGAGGCGGGGCTCGCGTTCTATCGACGACTGCTGCACGGCTATTCCGAGGAGGTGGCGCGTGGCTGAGACTTTGTGGGGCAAGGGCCAGCCGCTGGATTCGGCCATCCACGCCTTCACCGTGGGCGATGACCCCGTGGTGGACCTGTCGCTCGTGCCGCACGACGCGCTGGGCAGCGCCGCGCACGCGCGCATGCTCGCGCACGTGGGCCTGCTGGCGCCGGAGGCCGCCACGTCGCTCGTCGCCGCGCTGCACGACCTGCACGCCGAAGCGCGCGCGGGCCGCTTCGTCATCCGCCCGGAGCAGGAGGACGGCCACACCGCGCTGGAGGCAGCGCTCGTGGAGCGCACGGGTGAGGCGGGCAAGCGCATCCACCTGGCGCGCTCTCGCAACGACCAGGTGCTGCTGGCCCTGCGCCTGTACCTGCGCGAGGAGCTGCTCGCCCTGGGCGCGCGCACGGCGGAGCTGGCCGGGACGTTCCTCGACTTCGCGCAAACGCACGCGGACCTGCCCCTGCCCGGCTACACGCACCTGCGCCGCGCGATGCCGTCCACCTTCGGGCTGTGGGGCATGGCGTTCGCCGAAGGGCTCCTGGAGGAGCTGGAGGCGCTCAAGGGCGTGTGGGGCCGGATTGATCGCTGTCCGCTGGGCGCCGCGGCGGGCTTCGGCGTGCCGCTTCCCATCGACCGTGAATATGTCGCGCGGTTGCTCGGTTTTAATCGGGTTCAACGCAGCCCCATCGACGCGCAGGACAGTCGGGGGCGGCATGAGACGGCGCTGCTCACCTGGGCGTGCTCGGTGGCGGGCACTCTGGAGAAGTGGCTGTGGGACGTGCAGCTCTACAGCATGGACGAGTTCGGCTTCCTGGCCCTGCCGGATGCCTTCACCACGGGCTCGTCCATCATGCCCCAGAAGAAGAACCCGGACGTCGTGGAGCTGGCGCGGGGCCGCTGCCGCGAGCTTCGGGGCCTCGCCCATCAGGTGGAGGCGGTGGCGGGCGGTCTGCCGTCCAGCTACCACCGTGACTTCCAACTGCTGAAGCGCCCCACCTTCCAGGCGCTCGCCAGCACGAAGGCGCTCCTGGAGGTGCTGGCGCGGCTGGTGCCCGCGCTGAAGGTGAACGCGGACAAGGCCCGCGCGGCGTGCGACGACTCGCTCTACGCCGCGCACCATGCCTACGCCCTGGTGGCCAAGGGCCTGCCCTTCCGCGACGCGTACCGGGAGGTGGGCCGCCAGTTGAACGACGGCACCTTCCAGCCGGACCGCGGCGCGCTGACGGCCACCCACCTGGGTGGCGCTGGCAACCTGGGCCTCGCCACCGCGCGCGAGGAACTGGCGGACGCGCGCGAGTGGCTCACGCGCACCCACGCGCAGCAGACCCAGGCCGCCGAGCGCGTCTGGGCCGCCTGAGTCTTCCCATCCCTTTTTGAAGAAGAGGAGTCCTGAGCATGAGCAAGAAGTCCGTGGTGCTGGCGTTCTCCGGTGGCCTCGATACCGCGTTCTGCACGGTGTACCTGCGCGAGCAGGGTTGGGACGTCACCACCGTCACCGTGGACACGGGCGGCTTTCCGCCCGAGCAGTTGGAGCGCATCCAGGCCCTGGCGCTGAAGCTGGGCGCGGTGGCGCACCACACGGTGGACGCGCGCGACACCCTCTTCCAGGGCTACCTGCGCTTCCTCATCGCCGGCAACGTGCTGCGCGGCCAGGTGTACCCGCTGAGCGTCTCCGCCGAGCGCGCCTGCCAGGCCGTGGAGGCCGTGCGCATGGCGGAGAAGCTGGGCGTGCAGGCCGTGGCCCACGGCAGCACCGGCGCGGGCAATGATCAGGTCCGCTTCGACGTGGCCTTCCGCACCCTGGCGCCGCAGCTCCAGCTCATCACCCCCATCCGGGACCTGGGGCTGTCGCGCAAGCAGGAGCTGGACTTCCTCGCGGAGAGAGGCGTGCACCTGCCCGCGAAGCTGGGCGCGTACTCGGTCAACGAGGGCATGTGGGGCACGTCCGTGGGCGGCAGCGAGACGCTCGACTCGTGGAGCACCCTGCCCGAGGCGGCCTTCCCCGGTGGCGTCATCCCCACCGACCTGAAGCCCCTGCCGCTGGTGGTGTCGTACGCGAAGGGCGTGCCGGTGGCGCTGGACGGCCAGGCGCTGTCGGCCGTGGCCATCGTGGAGAAGCTGAACGCGCTGGGGCGCACGTACGGCATCGGCCGGGGCGTGCACCTGGGCGACACCATCCTGGGCATCAAGGGCCGCGTGGGCTTCGAAGCGCCCGCGGCGCACCTGCTCATCGCGGCGCACCGCGAGCTGGAGAAGCTGGTGCTGTCGGGCAAGCAGCTCTTCTGGAAGGAGACGCTGGGCAACCTGTACGGATCGCTGCTCCACGAGGGGCACTTCTTCGATCCGCTGGTGAAGGACCTGGAGGCGTTCCTGGCCTCCTCTCAGGAGCGTGTGACGGGCGAGGTGAAACTGGTGCTCACCCCGCGCATCCACGTCGTGGAAGGCGTGCGTTCGCCGCACTCGCTGATGGACGCGAAGGTGGCGACGTACGGTGAGGCCAACGTGTTGTGGACGGGGACGGAAGCGGCGGGGTTCGCCAAACTCTACGGCGTGGCGCAGATGCTCTCGCAGAAAGCCAAGTGACATGAAGATCCAGGTCGACAAGGTGGGCAGTGTCACTCGCAACCTCCAGGTGGGCCGCACGGTGCACCTCGCAGACGAGGTGAAGTGCGAGGAGGGCGCGGTCATCGCGGTCCGCATCCACGGGGAGAAGACCGTCTACAACCAGTTGGAGGACGTGAACGGCCGGCTCGTCACGCTCCACGCGGGCGACATCGTCGTGGGCGCGCTGGGCCACCGCAACGCCCTGCACGGCTACGAGGGCGTGGTGCCCACGTCCGTCACGGTGGGCGACCGGCTCCACATCCTCAACATGGGCGGCGTCATCGGGAAGTGCACGTCGCACAACCCCGGCGTGGGCGCGCCCTTCGAGGCGGAGGTGCTGGGCCAGGTGCTGACGTTCCCGGAGTTCCAGTCCCGAGCGGGCGTGCACGCGCACGTCTCCGCGGGCGCGCTCAAGGGCACGTCGAAGGCGGTGACGTGTCCGGTGGTCTACGTGGTGGGCACGTGCATGAACGCGGGCAAGACGTACGCGGCCAGCGTCGTGGTGCGAAAGCTCTCCCAGGCGGGCTACCGCGTGGGCGGCGCCAAGCTCACCGGCGTGTCGCTGATGCGCGACACCCTGGCCATGCAGGACAGCGGCGCGGACGTGGTGATGGACTTCACGGACGCGGGCATCGTCTGCACCGGGGCGCGCACGGCGTCCAAGGTCGCGCGCATCGTGTTCTCGGAGATGGCGGCCCAGGACGTGGACGTCATCGTCGCGGAGACGGGCGACGGAATCATGGGCGAGTACGGCGTGCAGGCCATCCTGGCGGACCCGGAGCTCAAGGCCCTGGGCAGCGCGTTCATCCTCTGCGCCAATGACCCGGTCGGTGCGGCCGGTGGCGTGCGGCACCTGCGCGAGGTGTACGGCATCGAGATGGACATGGTGGCGGGGCCCGCGACGGACAACGCGGTGGGCGTGCGCTTCGTGGAGCAGGTGGTGGGATTGCCGGCCCGCAACGCGCGCGCGGATCCGAACGCCCTGGGAAATCTCATCGTGGAAAAGCTCGCGCCCCGGCTGGGCGCGGGGAGGAAGTCATGACGACGCCTGCGCACATCTACATCCTGGGAGCTTCCGGTTTCGGCGGAGGCGAGCTGTTGCGACTCCTGTCCGGACATCCCGGCGTGGCCGGCATCCGCGTGGTGTCCCGGCACCATGCCGGTTCGCCCATCCACAAGGTGCACCCGCACCTGCGCGGGCTGGTGGACGGCCGCTTCGAGGCGGAGCCGGACTGGAAGTGGCTCCAGGACTCGCCGCGCCCGGTGGTGTTCAGCGCGCTGGGCCATGGGGAGCTGGCGTCGCAGTTCGCGGGGCTGGAGAAGAAGTGGGCGGACGCCGGCCTCACGGACCGGATGCTGCTCGTGGACCTGTCGTCCGACTTCCGCCTGGACCACCCGGGGCGCTACGCGGGCGCCTACGGCCGGCCGCACCCCGCGCCGGAGCTGTTGGGCACGTTCACCTACGGGCTCACCGAGTGGAAGCGCGAGCAGGTGAAGACGGCGAAGCGCATCGCCAACCCGGGCTGCTTCGCCACGGCGGTGCAGTTGGCACTGTTGCCCATCGCGGCCACGCCGGGCCTGGGCCTGCTGGCCGTGTCGGGCGTGACGGGTTCCTCCGGCTCCGGTTCGCTGCCGGGTGAGGGCACGCACCACCCGACGCGTGCGCACGACTTCCGCGCGTACAAGCCGCTGGAGCATCAGCACGAGGCGGAGGTGGAGGTGATGCTGGTGGCGCACGGGGCATCCCGGCATCGGCTGGCCTTCGTGCCGCACTCGGCGCCCATGGTGCGCGGCATCTTCGCCACCGTGCAGTTCGAGTGGCCGGAGCACGGCGGCGCGGTGGTGACGCAGTCGCTGACGGACAAGTACCGCCGCTACTACGAGGGCTCGAAGTTCGTGCGCATCGTGGAGGGTACGCCGCGCGTCGCGGCCGTCACCGGCAGCAACTTCTGCGACATCTCCGTCGCCACCAAGGGCCGCTCGGTGGCGGTGATGGCCGCGCTGGACAACCTGGTGAAGGGCATGGCCGGGCAGGCGCTGCAGAACTTCAACGTCGCGCTCGGCTTCGAGGAAGACACCGGCCTGCGCCAGGCGGCCTGCTACCCGTAGTCCCCGTGGTGAATCCCCGCGGCCCTCAGGCCGCGGGCGTCTTCGGTGCTTCGCCTGGGGGGGAGTCCTGCCCCTCGGGCGTGGCCGGGGACGCGGCGGGTGCGGCAGCAGCAGCGGCGGCGGCCTGGTCGCGCTGCTCCATGCGCGCGCCGTCCGCCTCTGCGGCCTTGAGGAACTCGTCGTACTCCGACTGGCGCGCCACGGACTTCACCTGGGCGACGGAGGAGCCCCGTTCGGCGGCGGTCCGTCCCACGCGGATGGCCTGGGCGCTGAGCAGGGCGCCGCCCACGAAGGTCCCAAGGCGCAACGCCGACGCGAGCCCCCACCCCTCCGTCAGCGCGTCTCCGCCGTCGCTCACGAAGCTGAGCGCGACGACGAAGAATCCGCCGGTCGCCGCGGCGCCCAGGGCCGTGCTCCACGGCCGCAGCGGCACGATGCGAGAGCCGACGTAGCAGAGGGCCGGCAGCACGGCGAGCACCCACAGGTCCTGCAGCACCACCGTCACGACGAGCCGGAGGAAGTCGGAGGGCAGCGCGCCCACCCCCTCCTTCAGGCGGACCATCAGCGACACGCTGAGCATCGCGCCCAGCACGAGCGACAGGAACCCCAGTCCAACGATGAACTGGAAGCGACGGATGCGGACGCGCAACGGCTCGAGGACACCGGGTTTGGAGCTCACGGCGCGAAAGCCTAGCGCACTCTTACCCTTCGTCCTCTTCCGCGACGGTCGCGTCCCCCACCGAGCGAGGGGGCGGGCCATCGCCATAGAAGACCTCCTCCAGCACCAGCCCCTGGGGCGGCGCGGTGGCGCCCGCCAGTTTCCGGTTGCGCGAGGCCAGCACCTCCGCCACCCACGCCTCGGGGCGGCGTCCCTTGCCCACGTCCACCAGCGTGCCCACCAGGTTGCGCACCATGTGCTTGAGGAACGCGGTGCCCTCCACGACGACGGACACCGCGTCACCGGAGGTGCCCTCCACGCGCACCTGCCGCACCTCGCGCACCGCGTGCTTCGCCTGGCAGTCCGCGGCGCGGAAGGCGGAGAAGTCGTGCCGGCCCAGCAGGGCCTGCGACGCGCGGCGCATGGCTTCCACATCCAACGGGGCGAAGAGCTCCCAGTGCGTCGTGCGCAACAGCGGCGAGCGCATCCGCCGATTGCTCAGCCGGTAGCGGTAACGCTTGCCGCGCGACCAGCGGCGCGGGTCGAAGTCCGGGGACACCTCTTCGGCGGCCACCACCGCGATGTCCGGCGGAAGGATGCCGTTGAGGCCCATGGTGTAGGCCTTCAGGGGCAGCACGCGCCCGGCGTCGAAGCAGGCCACCTGCCCCGTGGCGTGCACGCCGGAGTCGGTGCGGCCCGCGGAGGCCACGAACACGCGCTCATCCAGGAGCTTGTGGAGCGCGTCCTGGAGCGTGGACTGGATGGACGGCCCGTTGGGCTGCACCTGCCAGCCCACGTACCGGGTGCCGTCGTATTCGAGCGTCAACTTCAGCCGGGGCATGACGTGGTGACCAGGACGCGCGGACTCAGCGCGTTTTCAGCCAGCCCTCCAGCAGGTCCGCCACCAGCTTCGCCGTGCCGACACCGGCCTTGCGAGCCTGCGCCTCCAGCTTCTCGTACAGCGCGGGGTCCAGTGGGAGCGCGAGCAGGCGCGGCTCCGTGCTGGAGGTGTCATCCAGGCGCATCGCCTCCGTGGGCGGGCCGTCCACGGACGCCACCACCTCCGACAACTCCAGCGCCGCCTCGGAGGTGGGCGCGGAGGACTGGCGGGTGGAGACGCGGCGCAGCTCCTGCGAGCGTTCGTCTTCGAAGAGCTGCTTGACGAAGTTGGCCAGGTGCAGCGGCGAGGGCGTGAAGTCGTACGCGTCCAGGAAGGCGTCCAGGTCGCGCTGCATGTCCGCGGCCGTCGCGTACCGGCGTTCGCGGTCGCGGGCAAGCGCGCGCATCAGGATGGCCTCCACGCGCTCCGGCAGGTCCTCGCGGAAGTAGGACGGGGCGTAGATCTTCGCTTCAGTGATGCTGCGCATCACGGCGACATCGGACTCGCCAGTGAAGAGCTTGAAGCCAGTGAGCCACTCGTAGAGGACGGTGCCCATCGAGAAGATGTCACTGCGGCAGTCCAGCGGCCGGCCCAGGCACTGCTCCGGGCTCATGTAGCTGAGCTTGCCCTTGATTTCACCGGAGCGCGTCTCCTCCACCTGGTTGGCGGCCTTGGCGATGCCGAAGTCGAGCACCTTCACCGTGCCGTCGAAGGCGACGACGATGTTCTCCGGCGTCACGTCGCGGTGGACGATGTTGAGCGGGTTGCCGTGCAGGTCCTTCTTCTGGTGCGCGTAGTGCAGGCCCGCGCAGACGCAGGAGGCAATCTTCAACGCGTAGACGAGGGGGAAGGGAATCCCCATGGCCTCCGCCTTGGGCACGATGCGGCGCATGTCGCGGCCAGACACGTACTCCATGGCGATGAAGTAGCTGTCGACGATCTTCCCCAGGTCGTGGATCTGCACGATGTTGGGGTGGTTGAGCTGGGACGCCAGCCGCGCCTCATTGAGGAACATCTTCACGAAGGCGGCGTGCTTGGACAGATGCGGACGGATGCGCTTGATGACGATGGGCGTCTCGTCACCGCGCGAGTCCACCTGGTGCGCAAGGAAGATCTCGGCCATGCCCCCCACGGCGATCCGGTCGATGAGTCGGTAGTTGCCAAAGCGGACGGCGTCGCGCGGGGGCGCGGAGGCAGGGGGAGCCATGGCGGCAATGTAGCCGCGCCGCGCCCTGCGGGGCTAACGAAGTTGGACGACGTGCACCTTGAGCGCCGGCTCCTCGCCGGAAGGTGTTGGAAAGTCGAGCCCCGAGGGACCGAGCGACCCCACCGTCCGCCCTGCCCTGCCGGCCCGCGTCACGCCTTCGAGCACCATGGCTTCGAACCGGCGCACGGGCAGACCCGCGAGGTTGCAGCAGGCAACCAGGCGTCCGCCGGGGGCCACCACCCGGGCGGCGGCGTCCGCCAGCCGGGAGTAGTCGCGCGCGGCGGAGAAGCGGTTCGTCTTGGTATTCGAGAAGGAAGGAGGGTCGGCGACCACGACGTCAAAGGACTCGCCCTTCTTCGCGAGGCGCTGGAGCCAATCGAAGACGTCGCCGGCCACGTAGTCGTAGCGGTCCACGCCCTGGCCGTTGAGGCGCGCGTTCTCCTCGCCCCATTCGAGGACACGGCGGCTGGCGTCCAGGTTGAGCACGCGCTTCGCGCCGCCCGCGGTGGCGGCGACCCCGAAACCGCAGGTGTACGCGAAGAGGTTGAGCACGGTGAGGCCCCGGGCCTGGGACTGGAGCCACGCGCGGGTGTCGCGCATGTCCAGGTAGAGGCCCACGGAGAGGCCCTGCCCCGGGCGGATGTGGAAGCCCAGGCCGTTCTCCTTCGCGACGAAGTCCTCCGCCGGCTCACCCCGGGCGGCGGCCTCCGGAGCGAGCGAGTCCTTCGCCACGTTGGCGAGCACGCGGGCTTCGCGGGGGCGGCGCTTCAGGTAGACGCTCCGGGGCGTCCAGGCGGAGACGGCGGCGTCGAGGAGCGTGGTCTCCTCCGCTTCGGACAGGTCGCGGTAGAGGCTGACGACAACGACGTCGCCGAAGACATCCGCGGTGACTTCCGGCACGCCGTCCGCGGCGCCGTTCAGCAGGCGGAAGGCGGTGGTGGCGGCGTCGGAGAGCAGCGCACCGCGACGTGCGCGGGCGGCACGCAAGGTGTCCACGAGGTGGGGAGGCAGGGCACTCACGCGCCCCTTCTACCCTACGAGCCCAGCCGTGCGCGGGACCAGACGCGGGCCATGGCGGCGGCGGCGTCCCGGGCCAGGTCCACATAGTCGCTGCCGAGCAGTTGGCCTTCGCGCACGCAGACCCGGCCGTTGACGACCGTCCAGGCCACGCGCGAGGGCACGATCTGTCCCAGGAGGAAGGGCGAGTAGCCCGTCTCCGGGTCGGCGGCGGGGATGGCGTCGTAGACGACGAGGTCCGCGAGGCTGCCTTCATCCACGCCGCCGGAGGGCCGGCCATAGATGCGGGTGCACAGCTCCGCGGGGCCGCTGACGAACAGGTGCGCCAGCGAGTCGTCCAGGTCGGGCATCCGGCCGGAGCGGGCCAGGTGCAGCATCCCGGCGAGCGCCGCGCTCAGTTCCTCCTGGAGGGTGCCATGGCCGCCGGTGCCCAGGCCCACGAGGTGCAGGCTGGACAGGGGGCCCTCCGCGGACTCGCCCACGCGCTCGAAGGACCGGGTGGCGCGGGGCGTGAGGGCGACGAAGGTGCCGGAGGCGGCCAGCCGTTCAGCTTCGGCGCGTTCCACGGCGCGCGGGTAGCCGGCGATGGCGAAGGGGCCCAGGAGGCCCAGCGCATCCAGGCGGGGCACGACTCGGCGGCCATGCGCGGCGTAGGTGGCGGAGAGGTCGTCCTCGCTCTCCGCGAGGTGGAAGACGAGGGGCGCGTTCAGTTCCTCGCGCAGGCGGGAGATGCGGGACAGCAGCGCGTCTTCACAGGTGAACGACGCATGAAAGCCCAGCGCCCCGCGCACCCGGGGGTGGTCGCGGTGGCGGCGCACGAAGTCGGCGTTGGCGTCCGCCTGGGCGTCGGCCTGGGCGGCCCCATCCAGGCTGTGGGTGGAGTGGGACGCGACGAGGCGCAGCCCCAACGCGTCGGCGGCGCGGGCCTGGGCGTCCAGGCCGCCGGAGACGTCGGTGGGGCAGGACAGGTGGTCGACGACGAGGGTGACGCCGTCGAGGAGGGCGCGGGCGGCGGCGAAGCGGGTGAGGATTTCAACGTCCTCGGCGATGAGGAGGTTGGCCACCTGGCGCATGCGCTCCAGGCGCGAGCGGGGCTGGCGCAGGAGGAAGTCGCCGTTGGGCGGCAGGAGCTGCCCGTTGACCAGGTGCGAGTGACAGTCCACGAGGCCGGGGGCGACGAGCCGGCCGCGACACGCGACCTCCCAGTCACCGGGCAGCACGGGCACCTCGGCATCCGGGGCGACGCGGCGGATGATGCCCTCTTCCACCACGACAGCCATGCCGTGGCGGACGCGACCGTCCGCACGGAACACGGCACAGTTCTTCAGCAGCAGTCGGCCTTCCATGGACATCCCCGTTTTAGCACGGGGCCGGGTCGGGAAAGAACCCTGTCCCTCCTGGGGAGTAGGCCTGGGTGGCGCTGGGGCTCAAGAAGCCTCGGGCGGCGGGCCCTGATCGAGCAGGAGCGAACACGCCTCCTCCTTCACATCTTCGACGCCTTGTTCACGCTGGCCGGCAGCCACCCCAGCCCACCGCACTGGCAAATGACAGGGAATGGAAAGTGCTGTCCTGTCGAAAACCCAGCCTCCCCGCAGGAACCGCAGGTCAAATCCCCCTCCCCTCGAGTCGGCTTCAGCCAGCCAAGTTCCTCGTATCGCCGAGCCGCAGCCCCGAAGGCAAGATTCAGGCGCAGCTCATCCACCAGGCGCTCTCGATGCTCCGGAGTGTCATAGGAGACCGAGTAGATTCCGCCAGTCATGTCGAGACCCAAGATGCCGGTCCAATCCGCGAGCAGGGGTAGAAGGCGGAGTTCCGCTCCAAACCTTGCGACTTCGGGATGGCCTGGCCAATACCGGTCCAACGAGTCCAGGACCTTCGCTGCTTGTTCAAGCATCTGCGCTGTCAGCAATGGAATCATGTGAGCTGGGTAGGAAACGGGTAGCTCTGGCTGTCACCAGACTGTATCTGAACGTCGCCCAGAACATACCACGGCGCTTCACTCACCGAGCGAGGGTGCGCATCAACCTTTCAACGGAATAACCAATGACGAATCAACCACCATGGAATCCATATAGAAATTGGCCTCATCAAAGGGATCACCAGCCAGGGATCCCGCAGTCAAAATCACCACATCCCGACCGACAACAACAATTCGCCTCCAGACTTTAGACCCCTCCACCTCGTAAATACACTCAAACGACGGATAGCCACTGACTCTCGAAGTGCTCCTACATGGCAAGCCCCCAGTCAGCGAACGATCCCCCTGGACAGCTTCCACACGAGCCGCTTCAGAGAACACGCTCGGGCCGACCAGCTTGAACTCAACAACCAGAGACAGGCTACGAGAACAGTCCAGTCCACTCCAGCTATGAGCCACCCTGGAATATGCAACACTTCCAAAAATAGGAGTCACCACCCGAAGATCGGGAGGACCTGGCCCAAACACGCCGACACCTTCGGGCGTCTTGAACCACTGCGCATCACTCCGCGCCGGTCTGACGCACTTCAAACCAGAGAGAGGATCATATCGCACGTCATCCAATTGGCCGCGCGACGCATGACAACCGCCCGAAACAGACGCGACCGCGACCACCCAAAGAAGATTTCTCACGGCCCCAACCTGTCTTTTCCACCTCCTTCGCGGTGCGGCCCCATATCAGGGCCGCTCTCCATCACACCCGCAGCGCCACCAACGCCCGCACAGGAGCACATCCTCATCGGGCTCGATCGAGTAGACAAGGTGCGTCGCGGGAGAGCCAATGCAACCAATGATCTGCGCTGACTCACGCCAATCGACCGCACAGCGACCCATTTTATCGGGCGGAGCCACTGAGACACGGCAGTCTCCGGCACTGACATGGACGTCCAGGATTCGAACCCTCCAGGACGCGCGATTCACATTGCAAGGCCAAGGAGGAATCTCCGATTTGACGTCCCATGCCGGACTTGATTCTGCCGGACTTGCCTCATCAAGCACGACACTCGGCTCCGGCTCGCGACTGTTAGCAGCGACAGGGGTTGCTCGCTCCGGTGAAGTCACGGCAGGACGAGCAGTGCAGGCTGCCAATACGACGAGGGCAAGGCCCTCCAGCGTGCGCGCCCTCAAGAAAGGACCTGGAGCCCCTGGGTGAGCAGAGACCATACAGCGGGATGGAGACGCTCGCCGACGACTTCGTAGGTCTCTGGCCCGCTTCGCACCGAAGCAACACCCAGCCGCTGAAAGAAGCGTTCAGAGCCCCAGACGGCTCCAAACCGCTCATGACCGCAGACAAACATCTTCAACCTCTTCCCTTCAAACAACTGCAGATCCTCCCACGCCCCAATACCCCTCCAAAGCGCCTCGTCGTCCAGAGGAACATCCACCCCACCGTTCGTACGACACTTCACCCACAGGACGTTGGGACTGGTAGTCGTTCCAGGCCACGACGACACCCACAACGCCTCCGTTGCCACCGGTCGAAGCCTCTCGAAGTCGTGCTGCAACCGCCTCAACGCAGGAGTAGGCACCGCAGCGTCGGCCCCGTCGACTCGCGTCCGGCCACGGCGAACAAGGGCGAAGTGGGTTGAAGACCGCCAGGCATCCGCCAGTACAACTTCAAGACGTTGGCGCCCATCCAGGCGCAGGCAGAAATCTCCAGCCACATCCAGGGTTTCACTTCGCACGGTAGCCATGCACATCCCTCCGCGACGATGCCTCACCGACGCCCCCATCCGCCCCCTTTGGACAGAACTCGTCTCGCAGCGCCGAGGGAGGACAGTCGCACGGAGAATCGACCGTTGGAAGATCGCGGCACCCAGGGAGGAGGTCGTTGAAGCGATCTTCATGAACCGCGCGGAGGCAGCCCGTTTCACCTGCCATGAAGACCATCAACCCAACCATCCACCCGATGCTTCTGCCCCCATACGAACCAGGGCACTCCTGGTCCTTGCCGCGCCTCATTCCGTGGGCCCAGCAGAGGGACCAGAAACACCTCAACGAGCCCGGCATCGCTCCATGGACAAGTAATTTCATCAGGGCCCACATGACCCATGCACTTCCGCCGCAGCCCGCAGGACAATCCGCATCCCTCTGACAGGGCTGCGCAGTGGTAGTCCCGATTCCAGGAACAGTCCACGAGACCAGGAGCGACGATCCAGTCGCGACACGCGCCCCTCCCCCCAGTCACCGGGAAGCACGGGCACCTGCGCGATGAGTGCCCCCAAATCAAGAAGCCTCAACGCTTGAACCTCCACCTCCAAGCATAGACAGAAAGAATGGCACCCAAAGTCGCGCTCAGCAACCAGACAATCACGACAACTGGAATTGTGCCTGCGCCCCATGAAACGTCTGCGGCCATCAGCCACCGTCCAAAACGACGAGGCAGGGCAAGCATCAGCAGACCCAGCGTCTGAAGGCCTACGAACGCTCCCACAGCAACCCATACAAACTGCACGAACCGCATCTGCACCTCCCCACCCCGCCATGGATGGAGATTCGGGGGAATCGTCCACGGACCGCCCGTACCCCCGGGAGAAGTCCATCCTACGCTAGCAGCCGTTCCCTCGGGATGAGGACAATCCCACACCTCGACGTGCCCGAAGGGGTCGGTGTCCGCGACACCAGGGCCGCCAAGGGCGCGGCCACCACGAAGAGCATCCGGATCCCGCGCAGGAGTCCCGCCCTCTCCAGGCCAGCGTGCAGGGCAGCAGGGACCACCGGGGTTCTGGGGACCCCGGGGCCCCGCTATACTCCCCGGGCCATGACACCGCTCAGCCCCGGAGTCGCCACCTCCCCAGAGCAGGACGCGCCGGCCGTGCCCGGCTCGCTGCGCTTCCGCCGCCTGTGGCTGTTCTCTCCCGGGGCCGACCTGGCCATCCTCGCCATTCCCCTGGCCCTCACCCTCTGCGCGGCCGGGGCCAGCGCGTTCCTGGCGCCCGCGTCCTCGGATGGGGCCCACCGGCTGATGTCCTGGACCGCCCAGAACATCCTCGGCAACGCCACCCACGTGGTGCTCACGTTCCTGCTCTTCGGCGTGCACCGGGACGTGCTCACCGCCGCCCCCCGCCAGCCCCGGAACATCCTCGCGGGCACCCTCGCCATGCTCGCGGTGGGCGCGGGGTTCTTCTTCACCTTCTACGCCGACCGCACAATCCACACCTTCGCCGTGGCCGTCATCTTCAACGTCTTCGGCATGCACCACACCCTGTCGCAACACCGGGGCCTGTGGTCGCTGCACGGCCTGCGCGGTGGACAGGCGGGCCTCTCGCCCCCCACCCCGCTCGAGCGCAAGTTGCAGCAGCTCTACGTCCCGCTGCTCCTGTCCATCCTGCTCGTCCGCATCTTCTTCGTCGCGGAGTCCGCCGCGCCCAACGCCAGCGCCTACCTGGATGTGGGCCAGGGCCGCGTGCTGCCGTGGCAGATGCTGCCCGTACTCATCGTCCTGTGGCTGGGCTACTTCCTGCTGCTGTTCCGCTCCGTGCTGCGCTCCGGCACCGCCAGCGGCCCCAAGGTGCTCTACCTCCTGGGCATGGCGACGGCGACGGGCCTGGCGCTCGTGGCCCCCGAATGGGGCTACGTGATGCTGCCGGGCATGCACGGGCTGGAGTACTACATGCTCAGCGCGCGCATGCTGGAGCCGCGCGAAGGCGACGCGCCCCGCCTGCGCCGCGCGTTCATCTGGCCCGCCATGGTCCTGGCCATGCTCCCGCTGCTCGCGCTGGGCGTGGTGCATGGCTTCCTGCTGGACGGGCCCGTGAAGGGCTCGCTCAGCATCGGCAGCGGCGCGCTGTCACATCCCCTGCTTCGCGGCCTGACGTCCCTGGGCTTCGCGGTGGTGCTCGCCCACTACTACGCGGATGCCTTCATCTTCCGCTTCCGCATCCCCTCCATCCGGCAGGTGATGCTGCGCCGCCTGGGCCTCTCCAACGCTTCGCCGAGCCCCGCGGCCGGAGCGCGGTAGGCCGCAAGGCGCGAGGGGCCGGGCCCGCCCCACCGCCGCGAAAATGAAAATGGCAGGCCCTTCCAAGTGGAAGGACCTGCCATTCACGAGAAGAACCTGGCGACGCGAGGGCGGCCGAAGCCCCCCAGCGGAGCCGGGTCGCGGCTCAGTTGTACGTGTTGTTCTGGCCGAACGTCTTCATCGTCTTCTTCTTCAGCGCGTCCGACGCTTCCTGGCCGTCGTTCTCGACGTTGTCCTTGCCGGAGAGGGCCGCGGCGGACGCGCCGAACAGCTTGCGGATGTTGTCGCCGAAGAGCGTGATGACGCCGATGGCCGCGATCGCGATCAGGGCGACGATGATGATGTACTCGGTCATGCCCTGACCACGGGACTTACGGAGCTGGTTCTTCTTCTTCGCCATCGCGTTCATGGGGGTCTCTCCAGGGGTCTTGCAGCGGTGAAAAACTCACCCTGCGAATGTCAGGGTCGAAACGGACAGTAGAAGGATCCCACACGAACCTCCATCCGTCATCGGGAGGATGGGGGGGCGGATCCAGTGATTCCAGCCACCTGGACCCACTCAAGGCCTTTGCAGGGGTGTTTCACGGCCCTCCGGGGGCCGCCGTCGGCACCACAGAAGCCTTCGGATCACATGCGACCGGGGGCATGGCCTCGCAGAACTCCTTGTAGGCCTTCTGGAGCTTCGCATCCTGCGGGTGGCGCGGCACCACCTCCCGGGCCAGCGCGATGGCGACGTCATCGCTCCGGGGCGTCCACACCGTCCGGGCCGCCCAGGCCCGGGCGGACACCAGCTTGAGGTAGGCCGTCGTCAGCTCCGGAGAACGGCCTCCCTTGGCCACCTCCGGCTCCAACAGCGACGCCGCCACGCTCAGCTCGCCCTGCGCCACCAGCGCCTTGCCCAGCGCGAGCACCGCGGCGGGATCCTCCGGCGCCAGCGAGTGCCACAGCGTCGCCACGCCGCGCACCAGCGGATCCTTCTCCGCGTGGTAGCGCTCGATGTTGCGGTACAGCCCCGCGGCCTGCTCCGCGGTGGGCGGGTGCTGGCGCACGTAGTCGTGCAGCAGCAACCCGGGGCCCGAGTCCGGCGCCCGGCGCTCGTCCTTCACCCGCACGTCCAACTGCGACAGGAAGAAGGCCACCGGCGAGGCGTACTCCAGCAGGTTGTGGTCGTCCGTGTTGATGGGGCCCTCCCCCGCGAACGCCTTCTGTCCGGCGTCGCTGTGCAGCTGCTTGGACAGCAGCGCGAACAGGTCCTTGATGTCCACCCGCTCCAGGTCCGCCTTCACCTCCGGCCGGGCCATGCGCGCGGCGACCGACGCGGCGTCGAACGACAGCGGCTTGCGGCTGGCCACCATGACCAGGTCCTCGGGGCCCAGCCACGTGGTGGCGTGGGGGAAGGTGTCGCGCAGCGTGCGCATCACCAGCCGGACCAGCTCCCGGTTGCTCTCGTACGTGTGGATCCACTGCACCAGCACGCCGTCCTCGGCCAGGTGCTTGTCCACCAGTTGGAAGAAGTCGCGCGTGAAGAGGCCGGACACGCCCGCCACCCACGGGTTGGAGGGCACGCTGACGATGAGGTCGTACTTGATGGGCGCCAGCGCCATGAACGTCTTCGCATCGTCGATGTGGATGTGCGTGCGCGGATCATCCACCGCGTTGCGGTTGTCCGCCTTGAACAGGCGCGCCCCTTCGATGACCGCCGGGGAGATCTCCACCATGTCCAGGCGCTCCACCGGATGCGCCAGCACGCTGCCCGCGGTGATGGCCGCCCCCGAACCCACCAGGAGCACGTTGCGCGGCTCGCGCGGCTGGAGCAACGCGCCCAGGTGGCCCGCGACCACCTGCGTCTCGATGTCGCCCCCGTTGGAGGCGTCCACCTTGCCGTTGATCTTCATGAAGCGGAGGTTCTCCTTCGACAACTCGCCCACCATCACCGTGGCGAAGGTGTCGTCCGCGTAGAACAGCGGACGGATGAGCCGCTTCGTCCGCTCCACCAACGTCGCGTAGCTCTCCGGGGGCTTGCGGTCCACGCGGATCGCCGCGATGTCGCTCAGCCGCTGCGGCCAGCCGTGCATCCCGCCCAGCACGAGGAGCGCCAGCACCGCCGCCCCGCCCACCGGCGCGAACACCCGCCACGCCGGCACTGGCTTCGCGCCCTCCGCCTGCTTGCCGTGGGAGGTCGCCTCGAACGCGAGCCCCGCGGCCAGCAGGTTCGCCACCGCCCCCGCGACGAAGTTGCCCTGCATGCCCCAGAAGGGCATCAGCACCAGTCCGCCCAGCACGGCGCCGGAGATGGTGCCCAGCGTGTTCCACAGGTACACGCCGCCCAGCTGGCGCCCCACCTCGGACACCTTCGCCGTGGCCACCCGCGCGGCGGCCGGGAAGGCCGCGCCCATGATGAACGTGGGGATGAGGAGCACCAGACAGCAGAACGCGAAGGTGATGGCCTGGAACAGCGGCCAGGTCTCCACCTCGCGCGCGAGCATCCACTCCGACCAGCGGAACAGGTGCGGCAGCCGCACGTACAGCGGCAGGGCTACGCAGAGGCTCAGCACCAGCCCCACCTGCGTCCAGCCATACAGCTTCAGCGAATCCCCACCCTCCTTGCGCGTCATCAGCCAGAAGCTGCCCAGGCCGATGCCCAGGATGAACGCCGTCAGGATGAGGGTGAAGGCATAGGTGGACGCCCCCAGGACGATGGACAGCAGGCGGATCCACGTCACCTGGTACAGCATCGACGTGAAGCCCGACAGCATCACGCCCAGGAGCGCGGCGCGCACCGCCCGCCGGGGATAGGCCACGTCCTCCACGGCCGCCGCCGCCCCCACCACCACCGCGGGCGGATGCTGACGGGCCAGCGCCAGCGCCGCCAGCGCGAGGAACACGTTGAGCCCGGCGGCCAGCGTCGCGGAAGCGGACAGGCCGATGAGCGGCACCAGCCGCGTGCCCGCGATGTAGACGCCCACCGCCGCGCCCAGGCTGTTGATGGCGTACAGCCGCGCCAGCTCCTTGCGCACCCCGGCGAGGCTCGCGGCGAAGTGCCGCACCAGCGCCGGCAGCGTGCCGCCCATGAGCAGCGTGGGCACCACCAGCGACAGCGAGGACACCAGCAGCCGGGGCCCTACCCGCAGGTGCTCCGGCACATGGACCGCCACCGACAGCCACACGTGCTCCAGCGCGCCCAGCACGTAGGGGAACGCCAGGGCGTAGAGGCCCACGCCCAGCTCCAGCACGCCGTAGAGCGCCAGCGGGTTCTTCACCCGGTCCGCTGTCCGCCCGAAGACAAATGCCCCCAGCGCCAACCCCCCCATGAAGGTGGCCAGCACCACGGCATGCGCCTGGCCACTGTTACCCAGGACGTTTCCCAGGTACTTGGACCACACCAGTTCGTAGACGAGCGCGGTCGCACCGGACAGGAACAGGAGCGCGGCCACAAGGTTCTTCGGAGGACGTGGTGTGTGGGTCATAGGGACAGCGCGCGACGTTAACCGGTATGTTTCAGGCCCACCAATGAATGCCCAACTCCTGCAAGCCGCACAGCTCGCCTGGTCTCCCCAACTCCGGGTGACCCGCGCGGAGGGTGACTGCGCCACGGTGCTGCGCCGCCCTGCCTCCACGCTGGTCGGCAGCTCCCTGCACACGGTCCTCGGCGTCACGCAGGAGCGCGCCCGGGAGCTGGACGCCCGCGCCCGCGAGGACCGCCGCGCGGTGGAGTTCGTCTCCACCTCGCCCGGCGGCCCGCCCGCGACCTACCTGCGCCTCGTGCTGGGGATGGACGGCGAGGAGGCCTCCTGTGGCGTGCTCGACCTGGGCGCCGTGCTGGAGGGCGCCCCCCCGGTGCAGATCTCCCGGCTGTCGTCCTCGCTCAGCCATGAGATCCGCAACCCGCTGTCGTCGGTGAAGATGGCGGTGCAGACGCTCGCCCGGAACACCGGCCTGTCGGACCGGGACAAGCGACGGCTCACCATCGCCAACCGGGAGATCCGCACCATGGAGCGCATGCTCTGGCTGCTCTCCGAGTACGGCCGCGAGGGCGCCGCGAACCTGGATTCCCACCCGCTGCGCTCGGTCGTCCAGGAGGCGACCGCCATGGTGGCGCCGGAACTGGCCGAGCGCCGCATCGAAGTGGACGTGAAGGAAGAGGCCGACCTGCCCCGCGTGAGGGTGGATCCCAACCGCTTGAGGCCCGTGCTCGCTCAGGTATTGCTCAACGTGGCCATGGGCCTGCCCGAGGAGGGCCGCGTCCAGGTGACCCTGCGTCAGGCCGCCCCGGGCCAGGTCAGCCTCATCCTGGACGACCCGGCCGCCGCCCTGCCCCCCGAAGAGAGGGGCACGCTGTTCGACCCGTTCGGCTCCCGGCTGGCACGGGGGGCGGGCCTGTCCCTGGCCGCCTTGCGCAGGGTGATGACGGGCGTGGGGGGTGAGGTGGTCGCCGAGGGAAGCGCCGAACCGGGGATGGTGTTCACGCTGACGTTCGCTGCCTGAGAGCCCCATGGAGACCCTCCTCATCGTCGACGACGACGTGTCGCTGCTCGAAACCCTCACGATGCATTTCGAGGACATCGAGCAGGACGGGCAGCCGCGCTATCAGGTGTTCACCGCCACGAGCGCCGCCGCGGGCCTCAGGGCGGCCCAGGAGAACATGCCCAGCGTGGTCATCCTGGACATGATGCTCCCGGACCGGACGGGCCTGGAGATCATCGAGGAGATGAAGGGCCTGTGCGGCGACGCGCGCATCATCCTCGTCACCGCCTACCACGACATGGAGACGACCATCCGGGCCATGAAGGCCGGTGCGTTCGACTACATCCACAAGCCCTTCCCCGACCCGGCCGCCCTGGACCTCGTCGTGGAGCGCGCGCTGGAGTACCGCCAGCTGTCGCGCCGCGCGGACGAAGTCCACCGCGACAACGCCGTCGTCCGCCTGGGCGACATCGTGGGCACCAGCGCGTCCATGCAGCAGTTGGTGAAGGAGATTGGCAAGGTGACGGGCAGCGCCGCCACCGTGCTCATCACCGGAGAGAGCGGCACGGGCAAGGAGCTCATCGCCCGCGTCATCCACAACTACTCCTACGACGAGGCGCGACCCTTCATCGGCATCAACTGCTCCGCCATCGTGGACACGCTCCTGGAGAGCGAGCTGTTCGGCCACGAGAAGGGCGCCTTCACCGGCGCCGTCGCCGGCAAGCCCGGCAAGTTCGAGATGGCCGAGGACGGCACGGTGTTCCTGGATGAGATTGGCGACATGTCGCTGATGCTCCAGGCGAAGCTGCTGCGCGTCCTGCAGGAGCGCGAGTTCGAGCGCGTGGGCGGCGTCAAGCGCGTGAAGCTGCGCGCGCGCGTCATCGCCGCCACCCACCGCACCCTCTCCGACGAGGTGGCGCAAGGGCGCTTCCGCGAGGACCTCTACCAGCGCCTCAAGGTCATCACCCTCTTCATCCCGCCCCTGCGCGAGCGCCGCGAGGACATCTCCCTGCTCGTGACGCACATGCTGGAGCGCATCAACGAGAAGGTGCACAAGCGCGTCACCCGCGTGCCCCAGGAGGTGATGGAGCGCCTCACGCTGTTGCCCTGGCGCGGCAACGTGCGCGAGCTGGAGAACGTCCTCACCCGCGCCGTGGTGCTCGCCCCTGGCGACGTGCTCCGGGGCGACGACCTGCCCGCGCTGGAAGCCCCGCCGGGCCCCGACGCCCACCGGGCCCCCGGCACCGCGGGCGCCATGTTCGCCGCCCCCGCAGTGGACGATGTGAGCCTCATCCCTACCCTGGAAGAGGCCGAGCGGCAGCTCATCGCGCGGGCCATGACGGTGACCAAGGGCCACAAGGGACGGACTTGTCAGATTCTGGGAATCAGCCGTCCGACCCTTGAACGAAAGCTTCAAAAGTTCGGTCTTGCACAGGGACAGGGTCCACAGGTGCACCCTTACCCGGTGAAGGATGCTTCCTGACACTGTCCCTGGCCCGACAGTCCCCGGGCCCCCTTTAACGTTTCGTTCAAATTGATCAGACTGTTTGAACGTTTTGTTTCAGGTTTCGGACACAGTGGGGGGGCTGGAACTTTGCCGTAGCGCTAAGTACCCGCCATTCCTGGAACTGTTCCCCTGGGAATACTTGAAGTGCCCATGGCACGGCTCTTGGAAAGAGCAAGGTCAGCTCGCAGCAGACAAGCCAGCCAACCTTCCGCTTCCTTCGCTTCCCAGGAGAGTCCCATGCACGGTTTCAATCGCCCCCTCGGCCCCATCGGTTCCAACGTCGTGGCGCCCCTGCAGGCGACGAGCTCCGGGATGATGGTGACGGCGAACAAGCTGGTTCCCGGCCAGGAGGCGATCGACTTCAAGGGGTACTTCAAGGTCGAGTCCTTCCCGCACAACTCGACCATCTACCGCCCCGGCGACACGTCGGACCGCGTGTACCTGCTGAAGTCCGGCCGCGTGCGCCTGATGCGCATTGGCAAGAACAGCACCCGTTCGGTGGTCTCCATCCTTCGCCCGGGCGACCTGTTCGGCGAGCTGTTCCGCCCCGAGGGGACGCCCATCGAGGAGATGGCCGTGGCCGCGGGCGAGGCCGAGGTGTGGAGCATCGAGGGCCGTGACTTCCGCGCCCAGCTGGAGGCCCGTCCGGCCCTGGCGGTGGACGTGGTGCGCGCCTACGCGGACCGCGTGCGCTCCCTGCGCAAGCGCGTGCTCGGCCTGACCTTCAAGGAAGTGCCGGCCCGTCTGGCGGACACCCTCCTGACGCTGGTGGAAGCCCACGGCGAGCGCTGCCCGCACGGCGGCGAGACGGACCTGCGCGGCATCACGCAGCAGGACCTGGCGGACCTGGTCGGCGCGTCGCGCTCCTTCGTGTCCACGCTGATCAACGAGATGAAGCGCGAGGGCGTGCTCGGCAACGTCGGCCGCATCCTCTGCGTGCGTGACCAGAAGGCCCTGCGCAAGCTGGCGTCCAAGGAGAAGTAGGCAACACGCAGGTCGCGTGCCCCGTACGCCGGGGCCATGACGTCCAACGGGCCTGACCGCGACTCACCCTCGCGGCCGGGCCCGTGGTGTTTTCCGAGGCTAGAACGCGAAGCCGACGCCGAACTCCGGACCGAAGAGCCTGTCGCGGGAGCTGATGCTCACGGACGGATCCAGGTAGAGGCCGCGGATGCCTCCGCGCAGCATGAAGCCGCCCAGGTGCAGCGCCAAGCCGGAGCGCACATCCACCTGCCGGTACGGAAACGGCGTCACCTGCATGCGCGCCTCCACATCCAGGGGGCCCAGGACGCACGCCTCCAGGGACATGCCGAAGCTGGGCCCCACGTAGAGGCCCTGCGGCAGGTCCGCAGTGGAGACGCCCAGTTCGGCGCGCACGCGGACGGCCTCGTGGATGACGGGCGAATAGGTGAGGTGCAGCTCCCCCAGGGTGCGCTCATTGCGCGAGCCCTCGGCGCCCTGGATCAGGTCCAACCGTGAGACGCGCAGGTCCGCGCCGAAGCGGCGCAGGTCCCACCCGAGCGAGAAGTCCATGCCCGGTCCCCCCTGCAGAGGCGACAGCAGCACGCCGGTGCGGAAGGAGAACGGCACCGCGTGCCTTCCGGAGCCCGGCTGCGGGGGCGGCGTCTCCGGATCCTCGGGGTGGAAGGTGCGGTGGGTGCCGGTGCTGACGATGACTTCACCCAGCCCCCGGAGCACCAGTTCGAAGACGGCGCCCGCGATGATCTCCGCGATGTCGCCCGACGCGCTGGAGCGGCAGCAGTCGTCCGACGAGGACACCGTCCTGGGAGCGGCCGCCGCCCGGTTCTCGTTCTCGTCCGACGTCCCGTCCTTCTTGCCGTCGTCGGTGCCGATGGCGGAGGCCCCGTGGACGGGCTTCGAGTCATCCGAGGAGTCGGAGCGCTTGCCGAAGCGGGCTTCAGCGGGTGGCGCGGCGAGGAGGCCCGTGAGCAGCCCCCCGCACAGCATGACCTTGGGCAACGACGACATGGGGTGACCCTGTCCGTGAAGGAACGGCCCGGCCTGTCCACCCCTCACGCGCGCATTCAAATCCCGGTGACACACGGGAAGTCAATGCACCCGCCCCTGAAACATCGCGCCCTCCGGTGAGAACACCTCGCTGAGCACCCGGAAGACGCCCGCTTCGCTCCAGAGCCTCCGGCTGCCAATGACGTAGAGCTGCTCCCGTGCGCGCGTCACCGTGGCATTGAGCAGGTTCAACTGGCGGGCCGCCCAATCCCGCTCCTTCCGCTGCGCTTCGGCGGAAGCCCCCAGCACGAACATCACGGCTTCGGCTTCGCGGCCCGGGAGCGCATCGACGACGCCCACCCGTGACTGGACCCAGGCTTCGGGGTCCTCCACCCATCCGAGCAGGACTCCGCTCTGGAGCATGAGACGTCGCAGGTCTTCCGCCACGGTCTCGAAGGGGGTGATGACCAGGACATCCGGTTCGACGCGGGCCTGCGACAGGCGGCGCAACAGCGCCAGGACGCGTTCGCCTCCCGCGTCTTCCCGCACGTCGATCCACGCGGACGGGCCCAGTACCTCCCGGATGCGAGAAGGCGCGGACGCATTGGCGTGCACCATCAGGTTCGCGTACGCCAGCGTGTTCGAAACACCAAACATCGGCTCCGCGCATCGCCGGTGGACCCACAAGGGGATGCCGAGCGTCCGGCTTCCCGCAGGTCCCCCATTGCCGAGGACATACCGGGAGGCGGCGTTCGCGAGCGTCTGCACCGAGGCCTCGGGAGCATTGAAGCGCTGGGGGTCGATTTCCCGAGCCGCGCAGACCGCCGAGGTCAGGGCGTCAGGCAGTGGAACGACGGGGCGGAGCTGCCGCGAATCCCCCACCACCACCGCACGGCGTGTCCGCAGCAGGGCTCCCACCGCCTCCTGGGGAGCCGCCTGTCCCGCGTCCTCCACCAGGAGCCATCCCAGCGACTCCGGCGGCAGGCCCCGGAACAGCCGGCCCACCGACGCGAACGTCGTCGAGACCAAGGGTGCGACAAGGAACAGCGAAGACCAGAGCTGGGGAAGCAGGGCCGCGTACTCCGCGGGCAATCCCTCTCTCAATGCGAACCGGAGCGCACACAGGCTGTCCCGGAGGGGTTTCGCCGCGACGGCGTTGAACGCCTGATGCAGCGCCACGGCGGCGACGAACACCGCGTCCCGGGGACCCTGCTCCATGGGGTCCAACCAGGGCGTGGATTGCTGGACCGCATCGTGGCCCTGTTCGAAGAAGGCATCGTCCACGAACCGACGACCCAGCCGCTGGCGATCCTCCCGGACCTGTTCCTGGGTCTGCTCGAGCCGGACGCGAAGGGTCGCGAGCGCCTTCGCGGCCTCATCGCGGTGGACGGAAGCCGCCGCCAGCGTGTTCCCGCTCGCGGTGAGGTGTGGCTGCGTGCCCAGCACGTCCCGAGAGGCCTTCTGGTGGGCCTGTTCCAACCGGGCCCGTTCAGCCGACCAGTCGCGCAGCCGCTGAGGCTGAAGCATGCGCAACATCGCCGAGGGTCTGGCGGACTCATGCTCCGCGAGCGCGTCCTCCGCGGCAGCCAGGGCCTCACGCGCCTGCGCCTCACGGATGCGAACCTGCTGCCGCGCGGCCTCCGCGTCGTTGAACTCGGACTCCGCGCGGCGCAGATCTCCCTCCTGGAAGTAGGCATCGCCGTGCAGCTTCTCCGCCAGGCGAAGGCGTTTCCGGACCTCCTCCCGCTCCTGGAGCAGGTCGCGGCTCTCCTGCAGAGTCTGGAGGAAGGTGGCGCGGGCTGTCTGCCATTGCTGACGCGCCTCCTGGGGGCTGGGGGGCGGAGCTTCGAGCGCGACCCGAGGCGCCTTGTCTCCCAACGCCTCGGCGGCCAGCCCCCAGAGTGAGACATTCCGTGAGCCAGCATCCGACGCGGGCGCGCCCAGACCGGAGGCCTCCGCCTTCAAGACGGGCAGCGCGGCACCGACGTCTGGGGACGCATCGGGGGAAACCCACAGCATCTCGAAGCCACACAGGCTGCTGCCCTCCAGGGTCCAAAGCTCCGGCCCCTCGGAAGTCGAACCCAGGCGCGCACCCGTGGCGGTGAAGGCGGACGCGGGGTCGTCGAAACGGGCCATGGCCTCCGCGCGGGAGCAGAGGAGCGCGGCCACCACATCCTGGAGCACGGCGGTTCCTCCCGTCCCCGGGAGGGCATTGACCGCGGTCATCCCGTCCCCGCCGAGAGTGGCGACGTTCACCGCCGCCTGCTCCATGAGCACGAGCGGCTCACGGCCGTCTTCCGGCCAGCGCGCCGGAGGTGTCCGCTCCGGTGCGAGAACACCCTCGAAGACATCGGAGTCCAGGAGGTGCTTCGTTCGGGAGTCCGGAGGAAGGTCCCGCAGGTAATACAGGCTGCGGTGATCGTTCCGGATGAGGCCCGTCTGGTGTTCGGACCGGAGGCCCCGCAGGTAGCTGAGCAGTTGTTGCGAAGCCCCCTGCCCTCCGAACTGGATACGTGCCTGGATGAGGTCCGCGAGGAAGGGACTGTTGAGAGGCACGGGCTCGGAACTCCGGACCGCGAACGCCGGAGCCCGCACCAGCTCCGGCGGCAGGCCCAGCGTCCGCACCAACCCGTCAAATGCCTCTGTCAGGGATTGCCAATCGACGGGCAGAGGCTCGCCCCCGGTTCCCGTCCGTCTCAGCCGGGTGCCGAGTTCTTCCGCCAGCGTCGGATCCACCACGCTCCACGAAGCCAGGGGCGCCAGTTCGCCGCGCAGGGCCAGGGGCAACCCCCAGGCATGGCTCGACACGGCCGTGAAGACTCCCTCCCGAGGACGACCTGTTTCATCCAGGAAGACCACCGCCAGGGGTGCCTCGCCCCGGACCGGCGGACCATCGATGCGCGCATCCGCATGACGCGCCAGGAGCTGCGCCGCCGCGGCCTCCAGCATCACCGTGCCCAAGACGACCTGATAGCCCGAACGCACCGCCCCCTGGGCGTCCCAGGGAAGGCGCTCCACCCCGAGCGGCACAATCGCATCCGCATCCCCGAAGGCCAACTCCCGGGGGTGTTGGAACGCGGGCGGGGAAAGCACTTCGAGGGCCGTCCAGGCATCGAGGACGCGCTCGGGTGTCGTGTCGGGGGCCGCCACGGGCGCACCCTGCTTCCGGAGGGGAGGAATGAGAGGCATGCGAGGAACCCCATTGAACGTCGGGGGACGCATGGGCTGTCAACCCATGCGTCCCCCTCCAACTTGCTGTGTCAGGGCTTCAGATAGGGCCCATCCACGCCAATCTTCCCGGGCGCGGCGTTCCCCGGCAGGTCCAGCACGTACACGCGCAGGTTGCCCTTGCCGGACACCGTCGCGGTCAACGAACCGCCCGTCACCGTGCGCACATCGCCGGTGATGGCATCCCGGTAGGTCCCATTGGGGATGCCGTTGAACGTGGCCCCGCCGGACACCGTCACCAGCACGAAGCTGTCCACGCCCTTCGCCGTGTCCGTGAAGCGGCGCTTGAAGGCCATGCTCCCGGAGATGCCGTCGGTGGAGTACTGCCCCTTCTGGAGCGCGGGGATGCGGCGGCGGATCTGGTTGAGCCGCTGCACGTGCTTCACCAGCGGCTTGCCCAGCGTCGTGGCCACCGCGCCGGAAGCGCTGCCCACCGTGCCGAAGTCGCTGGCCGTGACGCTGCCCTCCAGGTTCGCGCCGTAGTAGGCGCGGCCGGTGGTGGCCAGCGCGCAGGTAGGTCCGCAGTCGATGGGCTTGCCCGCCTGGAACTCAATCTCCGAGCCGTAATACAGCGTGGGGATGCCCCGGAAGGTCCACATCAGGCTCATGTTCTCCGCCCAGGCGTCGGTGCCCCCGGCGTAGCGCGTGGACGACTTGTTGGGACCGTAGTCGTGCGAATCGACATACACGACGTTGTAGGTGGCGTCGTTGTAGCTGTCGTCGGAGTCCTTGCCATTCCAGAAGGCGTTGCTCGCCTCGCCGAAGTTCATGTGCATGCGCATGTCGATGACGCTCATGCCGGAGAACTGGCTCGCATCCGGCGCGTGCCACGCATTGCCCTGGAGGAAGGCGTTGGTGGACGTGGGCTGGTTGGCCGTGCCCTGCGTCTGCTCATGGCTGTACTGCTCCAGCGCCGCCGCCACGTCGTCACTGCTGTACGTGCGGCGCTCCTTCCAGGTGAAGAACTGCGCGGAGTGGTTGGGCGAGCCCCGGTTCCACTTGTCGTTCACGAACGAGCCCACCTCGCCGAACATGAAGAAGTCGCGGCCCTTGGCGCCGAACTTCGACTCGGCGTAGGCATGCGCGGCGGGCAGGAAGCGGCGGTTCCACGTCACGCGGGGGATGTGCACCGCCGTGTCCACGCGGAAGCCATCCACGCCCCGGTCGATGAAGCGGTTGTGCACGTCGATGAGGAACGCCTGGACGGTGGCGTTCTCCGTGTTGAAGTCCGCCAGGTCCTCGTGGATCCAGCAACTGCGCGAGTCCTCCCCTTCCCAGTTTCCAATCCAGCACTGGTGGAAGAGGCTCGCGGGGAACATGCCGGAGGTGGGGTTGGGCCACTGGCAGTTGTAGATGCGGTAGCCCTCCTGGCTCGTGGAGGAAGTCGGGACACCCCAGTTGCGGCAGGTGTTGCCCACGGGCTCCGATGTCGACCACATGTCGCCGTTGTAATAGGACTTGCCGCTCGCCGGCTCCACCGTGAGGCCGTCGTACTCGAAGCCAGACGCGGGCGCGTCGTAGTACCAGCTCCACTGGGTGTCCCGAACGCCATACACCTTCGCGGAGAACAGGCCCTTGGCGCCCCAGCGGCTGGAGTGGTTGTAGACGACGTCCTGGATGATCTTCAGGCCCTTGGTGTGGGCCGCGTTGATGAGGTCCTGGTAGGAGGCGCCGCTGGACTCCAGGCGCGGATCCACGCGGTAGAAATCCCAGCCGTGGTAGCCGTGGTAGTCATAGTCGGAGCGGTTGAGCACCACGGGGGTGATCCAGACGGCGGAGAAGCCCAGGGCCTTGATGTAGTCGAGCTTCTGGATGAGCCCCTTGAAGTCCCCCCGGAACATCGGGTCGTTGTTCGCCGCGTTGCCGGACTTCGTGTGCATGCTGCCGCCACGGTTGTTGCTCGCGTCGCCGTCGTAGAAGCGCGCCGTCATCACGAAGTAGATGGAGTCCTCGCGGATGTCGCCGCCCAGGGGTGTACCCGCCGGAGGAGGCGGCGGCGCGGAGCCCGTCGTCGCGGAGGCCGTGCTGCTCGCGGCGGACGTGTTCCCCGCCGCGTCGGAGGCCTTCACGGTGTAGCTGTAGGTCGTCAGGGCCGTCAGGCCGCTGTCGGAGTAGCTCGTGCCGCTCGTGATGAAGGTGGAGACACCCTGCGGGTCCGTGCGGGTGACCGTGTAGCCGGTGACGCCCCGGTCGTCGGTGGACGCGCTCCAGGTGACGGTGATGGTCGTTCCGGAGGCGGTCGCCGTGACGCCCGAAGGCACGGAGGGAGCCGTCGTGTCCGGAGGCAACGCCACGCAGGGAGAGGCGGCGTTGGCGGTGACGACCCCGTCCTTCACGGTGATTCGTCCCGTGCCCAGGGTGTAGTCCGCGCCGTTGTTGTTGTCCCAGGAGCTGCCGTTGTTGAAGTCCGCCTTCATCCCGGTGGCGGCCCCCAGGGACACGGTCTTCTTCACCCAGTCCGTGCAGGCCGTCTCGTTCATCGCGACGCCGGGCGGGGTCGTCCATGAGCCGCCCGTGGGCGCATAGTGGAAGTTGACCGCGCTCCAGCCGCGCGTGCGCGTGTAATAGAAGACCTCCGCGCTGTTCGTGCCCGTGGAGGTGCAGGGATTGCCAGCGTTCGCCAGCACCTGGCCATTCTTCACCTGGTGCGTGCCGGACGTCGGCACGCTGTAGTTGCCGGTGGAGGTGGCCGCGTTGTCCCAGCGGTTCTGCCCGTCGTTGAAGACCGCCTGGAAGGTGCTCGCCGTGCCGGTGGTGACGGTGGCCGTCACCCAGCCAGTGCACGCCGCGGACATGGAAGCCCCCGGCACCGTCGTCCAGGCGCCCCCCGCGTCGTGGTGCAGGTACGCCGTGCTCCATGCCTTGTAGGGCGTGTAGTAATAGACAGTCGCCGTGCCAGCGAAGGCCGCCTGCGACCACAACAGCAGCGCCATCCACGCACCGCGTCTCCAGCCAGTCATTGCCATGTGTGCCGTCCCTCCCCACGCGTCGGGAGGACGCGCGAGACAACGAAACACCTTATCAGCGACAACCGGGATTCGAGAACATCCAGGACATCCCTGCCACGCTCCGAAGCCTTGGAGCTCCTGAGCGTGTCTACAGGCGCAGCCCGGTGAACAGGTGCACCTCGGTTCACCTTTCTGGTGGCCTGCCCCCGTGAGCGGTTACGGCAGGGCGGCACTGTGTCTGAGCGGTCACACGGCTCCCCGCATCCACGGGAACGCACCTGCGTCCTCGCTGGACGCAGACGCCGCGGACCCGAGCGAGAAACCCCAGGCGTTCCCTGGGATGGACCCGCCTCCGTGAGTGGCCTCTGTGTTGCTAACGCAACAGCGCGATGACGCGCTCCATGCCGACATCAAGCCCAGACACCGCCGCGCGATTGGAACATCCATGTCCTCCTCGGTAGCGCAGGTCCCCCCCACTCCCACCCCTGTCATCAGCATCCCCGTTGAAGAGCCGCTGGACGTCGACGGTGACGATGGAGAGTTCCGCCTCATCCAGACCGGCTCCTCCCTCGCCATGGTGGGCGTCGACGACGACACGCTCCAGGGCTACATCAGCTCGTCCACCGTCGCCTACCTCAGCCGCACCTCGGGGAATCCGAGCCGGTTGGACCCCTGGACCCATTTCACCATCGAGAAAGACTCGTCGCAGTCCGCCCTCGCTTTCGAAACCGAGAAGCGCATCGGCGCGGTCTCGCTCGGCGACCTCGTCTACATCTTCTGGATTGACACCCAGAACAACGCCTTGTGCGCGGTCCGCATCGTCCCCGGAAGCACCCGCTCCAAGACGGACTGGTGTCAGCTCTCGCTGCCGGCCGCCACAGCCGGTGCCAGCAAGGCGACCGCGAAGGTCTTTTCCAAGGGCGTATCGGCCTGCGCCGGCAAGGGCGAGACGGAGATTCTCGTCAACTACCTCGTCTGGGACTCGGCGCACAACGCGCTGCAGGTCTGCCACCTCGTCCTGGATGTCAACGACTACAATCCCATCACCAACGACTGGTCTCCCGTGGTGGCGCCCTGGTACACGACGGCCCCCGCGACCAGCCCCAGCCAGACGTCCTCGAACCTCTCGAACCTCGACCTGCGCACCATCCTCGTCACCCAGCCGGGGGCCACCACCACCAGCCCTTCCGTCAATTGTGTCATCGCGGCGCTGTGGGACGAGAACCACGCCACCACGACCACGTTCTCCTGGACGCTGGACACCGCGTGCCACGCGAACGCGACTCCCGCGCACCCGCCCATGCTCCTGTCGTGGCCTTCATCGGTCAAGAGCCGCAAGGCCTCGGGCATGAGCCTGGCGGTGGACCCCGCTGGACGGCTCGTCGCCCTGTTCGGCGACACCAACGCCAGTCATCAAATCTCCATCGCCGTGATTCCAGACATCCGGCCGCTGCGCCAGCTTGATTCCTCGGCCGCCCCTACCTGGACGGAGTTCGGCAAAATCTTCACCTCGACGAGCGAGGACACGGAGGGGCCGCTCTCGATGTGCTTCTCGGTCGGCCTGGTCCCCGAGACGTCGAGCCAGGATTCAGCCACCCTCCCCATCATCCTGGGACTCGCCTGGGTGCGCAGCGCGAATTCGCCGGGCTCGCCCATCCAGATGTCGTCAATGAAGTATGGCGACTTCAAGGTCCAGACGATGCTCCACGCGCCGACCCAGCAGAACGCCGGCAAGCGCGTGCTGACGGCGATTTGCGACCCGTTCCCCATGCCCCTCCCGGCGCCAGAGGTCTGGGGGAATGCCAGTCCCGACGGCATGGCCGACTGGAACCTGTTTGACTATGAGATGAACACCACTCAGGAAGATATCGTCCTGAATGAGATCAACCTCTCCGCGAGCCTGGGAATCCAGTACACCTCGAGGGATACGGCCGCCATTGGCGCGTTCGGGGGCTACAAGAAGGGCGTCGCTTGGGGCATCACCGCGAAGGCTGGAGCCTCCGGACGCTTCGCGTGGCAGGATGGGAAGTTCACGGCCCAGAGCATCAAGGTGGCGACGAAGGCCTACCGGCATCCGTACTTCCCGCTCGATGACGCGT
Source organism: Corallococcus sp. bb12-1 (assembly GCF_026626765.1). Lineage (NCBI taxonomy): Bacteria > Pseudomonadati > Myxococcota > Myxococcia > Myxococcales > Myxococcaceae > Corallococcus > Corallococcus sp. bb12-1. The sequence goes on from NZ_JAPNJZ010000027.1 coordinate 231,736, forward strand.
CTCCCTACCTGGTCCGTCCCTACGGGTGCTACTTCGGACGGTCCCTGTTCTGGCTGCGCTCCCAGTACGGGACGGCGACGAACCTCAACTTCAACCACGACGCCAACTTCAGCCCGGCGCCCCTGGTCGTGGCCCACTGGCCCGTCGTCTCGGACGACGCCGATGAGACCGTGGCGGGCGACTTCTTCACCTATGCCTGCACGCCGGGCATGGTCGACTCCTATACAGCGGAGGCGATCAATGACCGCATGTTCAAGCTGTATACCGAGTGCGTGAAGAGGCTGGGGACCTCCGGCAAGACACCGGCGGAGATTCAGCAGATTTTCACGGCTCCGGATGGGACCGACCTCAGCACGTTCTACACGGGGCACAACTACGTCACGGCCGTCATCGAGAAGTACGGCACCAAGACGGACCTCAACGGTCAGAAGTACCTCAAGTTCGCCATGAGCGGCAGCTCGGTCTGCGACGGCCAGTACCGGGTGTCGAGCGGAACGACCACGGGCTTCGGCGTCCACCTGAACGTCAACGTCTATGCGGGGTTCGTCGAGACGGCGGAGCTTGGAAGTGAGAACGGCCTCGCCGCCTCGGGGGAGACGTACCTGGGTGGGACGTTTGACTTCTCCTTCTCCTTCACGCGCGATTCGACGAGCAACGCCTCCAGCGGCGTGGGGCTCTACACGTATCTGAATACGCTCGCGCCGACGCAATCCATGTCGGCCCGGCTGTACTTCCTCAAGGAGGCGTATCTGTGGGCGCTCGAGCTGAAGTACTTCCCGGCCATCGCGCGGGATTGGTACCTCCAGTCCTTGAGCAATGCGCAGGCCCAAGGGGAGTTCACGTCCCCGGTGGCGCAGCCCAACCTGGGCATGCTGGCCGGCACCACGTCGGCGGACGATTTGCTGCTCTATGAGCAGTCACTGCCCACGCGCTTCCTGTTCGTCGTCACCGGGTGGGACCAGGGGCCGAGCGCGAACACGCCCATCAATGTGCCCAGGGATTTGCCGGGTGGATACGACATCTCCACCTTCAATGCCGGAGTCAACAACAACGCGACCTTCAACCTGCCAGGGCCCTGCGATGTGGCCTATGGCGCGAATGGGAAATACCGCTTCATCGCGGGGCTGACGGGCGCCGTCACCTTCAACACCGCCACCTTCGGCGACCCGGGGTCTGGCACCACGAACAAGGGCTACTACCGGCAGGTCGGCTACCCCAACCGGACCCAGTACAACGTCCAGCAGGACTTCAACCGGGTCTGCGGCGAGGGCAGCTCGTGGCAACTGGGAGATGAGCCGACGACGGTGGCGTTCGGAATCGACACGCGCTGGAACGTGGTCGGTGGGCTGACAGGGACCGTCACCGCTTCGGATTCCGCGTTCGGGGATCCGGCCTACGGGAGCGGCAAGGAGCTTCGGATCCTGGCGAAGTAACTGGGCGTTCGGCCTCGTCACCGGGCTGGCCGTTCCAAACCCCACGGCTCGGCGCCGCCCCCAGGAGCACCGCCCGCGTCCGTTGACCTCCACGCGATTCCAACGGACAGGAATGTCGTCGGTCCGCACCGGAAGCGTGACGGATGCGTTGTGCGCTTGCCCTGGGGCGGTGGGCCGCTCAGCATGCGCGGCCATCGTGCCCGCCCCTACCGAGTCCGCCCTCTCCCACCGCACGTACACCGACCGTCGCGCCGCCGCCCAGGCGGACCTGACGGTGTTGGACCGCATCAGCGCCCGATACGCCAACCTGCGCACCGTGGCCTTCGTGGTGGCCGCGGGCATCGCGCTGCTCACGCTCCTGGGCCGGCTGCCCAAGCCCTGGTGGTGGGCGGCGGCGGGCGCGCTCGTCGTCTACGGCCTGCTGGCGGTGCTGCACCACCAGGTGTTCCTCAAGGAGCAGCGGGCCCGGCTCTTCGTGCTCCTCAACGAGCGGGGCCTGGCGCGGCTGGAGGGCGGCTGGCACGCCTTCACGGACACCGGCGAGCGGTTCCTGTCCGCCACCCACCTCTACGCCACGGACCTGGATGTCTTTGGCCAGGGCAGCCTCTTCCAGCTCATCAACGAGACGGCGACGCGCGCGGGCGAGGAGCGGCTGGCGTCATGGCTGTCCGCCCCCGCCTCCGCCGGCACGGTGGTGACCCGGCAGGGCGCGGCCCGGGAGCTGGCCCCGCTCGTGGACTTCCGCCAGGAGCTCTGCGTGGACGCCCGCGTGGTGGCGAAGGAGAAGGCGGACCCGGAGCTGTTCATCCAGTGGGCGGAGTCCGGCCCGTCGCTGGACGCCATCCGCTGGTCCCGGCCCCTGGCGGTGGCGCTGCCCCTGTTGACGCTCACGCTCTTCATCCTGGGCACGGTGGGGGTGATTCCAGACAGCCTCGTGTGGATTGGGCTGTTCGCGCAGTTGGGGGTCGCGGTGGCCACGCGCGCCACGCTCAAGCGGATGGACGAGGCGGTGGAGCGCGGGGAGCGAGGCTTCGTGCGCTACGCGGCCCTCTTCGAGCGCGTGGAGAAGCAATCCTTCGAGCACCCCCGCCTGAAGCAGCTCCAGTCCGGCTTGAACCCGAGCAAGGGTCCGCTGGTGTCGTCCCTCTTCCAGCGCTTCAGCCGGCTGTACTCGCTCATCGAGTTCAAGCGGCACCAGTTCCACGCCGTGGTGCACTGGCTCACGCTCTGGGACATCCACGCCCTCTTCGCGCTGGAGAACTGGCGCGCCGCGCACGGCCGCGACGTGCGCCAGTGGTTCGAGGGCCTGTCGGAGCTGGAGGCCCTCTGCTGCCTGGGTGGACTCGCCCATGATCGGCCCGCCTTCACGTGGCCGGAGCTGGAGTCGCAGGGCCCGCGCGTGGAGGCCACCGCGCTGGGACACCCGCTCCTGGACGCGCCGGTGGCCAACGACGTGTCGCTGCCCGGCCCCCGCCACGCGCTGATCATCACCGGCTCCAACATGAGCGGCAAGACGACGCTGATGCGCGCAGTGGGCGCCAACGTGGTGCTGGCCCTCGCGGGCGCGCCGGTGTGCGCGGCCACGCTGCGCCTGTCACCCTTGCAGGTGCTCACCAGCATGCGCGTGAAGGACTCCCTGGAGCGCGGCGTGTCGTACTTCTACGCGGAGGTGCAGCGGCTGAAGATGGTGCTGGACGCGGCCCAGGCCGCGCACGGACAGGCCCTGTTCCTGCTGGACGAAATCCTGCTGGGCACCAACACCCGTGAGCGCCAGATTGCCTCGCGCGAGGTGCTGCGGCTCCTGCTCGCCGCCGGCACCTGTGGCGCGGTGACGACGCATGATTTGTCCATGACGGTGCTGGCGGAGGAGAAGGATGCGCACGTGGTCAACGTGCACTTCCGCGACCACCTGGAGGAAGGAAGGATGGTGTTCGACTACCAGCTCCGGCAGGGGGTGGTGGAGACCACCAACGCGCTGCGGGTGCTGCGCCTGGCGGGCGTCCCGGTCAACGACCCGGACGCCCCGGCCTCCTGACAGCACCTTTCGCGCCCCTCGCGTTCAACCGAGGGGCGCGAAGATGAAGCGGATTACTTCGCGAGTTCCACGAGCGCCGCGGCGCCCATGCCGCCGCCGATGCACATGCTGACGACGCCGTAGCGGCCGTCGCGGCGCTTCAGCTCGCGCAGGATGGTGGCCACCATGCGCGCGCCGGAGACGCCCAGCGGGTGGCCCAGGGCGATGGCGCCGCCGTTGGGGTTCACCTTGTCCTGCGGGATGCCCAGCTCACGGATGCAGTACAGCGCCTGCGCCGCGAAGGCCTCGTTGAGCTCGAACACGCTGATGTCTTCCACCTTCAGCTTGTTGCGTTCCAGCAGCTTGCGGATGGCCGGCACCGGACCCACGCCCATGATCTCCGGCGGCACGCCGGCGACCACGTAGTCCACGAAGTAGCCCAGCGCCTTGACGTTGAGCTCCTTCGCCTTCTCCTCGCTCATGATGACCGCGGCGGCCGCGCCGTCGGTCAGCGGCGACGCGTTGCCCGCCGTCACCACGCCCTTGGCGTTGAAGGCCGGACGCAGCTTCGCGAGGCCCTCCACCGTCGTCTCCGGACGCATGATGGTGTCCACGGACACCGTCACCTGCTTCGCGACGCCGTCCTCGTCGTACACCGTCGTGGTGACAGGGAAGATCTCATCCTTGAGCTTGCCCTGCTCCCGCGCGGTGGCCGCGCGGCGCTGGCTCTCCGCGGCGAACTTGTCCGAGTCCTCGCGCGAGACGTTGTAGCGGGCCGCGATGTTCTCCGCCGTGACGCCCATGGAGGAGTAGACCTCTGGCAGCTTCTCCATGATCTCCGGGTTGGCGGAGACCTTGTTGCCGCCCATGGGCACCATGGTCATGGACTCGGTGCCACCGGCGATGGCCACCTGCATCATCCCGGACTTGATGCCCTGCGCCGCCTGCGCGATGGACTGCACGCCGGAGGAACAGAAGCGGTTGATGGTCATGCCCGGAACGGTGTCCGGCAGGCCTGCGAGCAGGCTGGCGTTGCGGGCGACGTTCATGCCCTGCTCGGCCTCCGGCATGGCACAGCCCATGATGACGTCTTCCACGTCCGACGCCTTCAGGCCGGGGACCTGGGCGACGGCTTCCTTGATGGCAAGGGCCGCGAGCGTATCCGGACGCGTGTCCTTGAACTCACCCTTGTGCGCGCGGGTGAAGGGGGTGCGCACCGCGCTGGCAATCACGACTCGGCTGGACATGTCAGGTGTCTCCCTGCCCGGACAGCGTCCGGGCGTGCTTCGGATTTCGATTCTGGCAACCCATGGGTAAACGCCTCGCGCTAGTTGCGCAGCGGCTTGCCCTTCTCGAGCATGAACATCATGCGGTCCTGGGTCTTCTCCTCACCGATGAGGCTCAGGAACGCTTCCATCTCCAGCTCCAGCAGCTTGTCCTCGCTCACGAGCACCGAGGGGCTGGTGTCTCCGCCGGACAGCACGCGCGCCAGCTTCTGGGCGATCTTCCGGTCGTGGGCGCTGATCTGGTTGTTGAGCTGCATGTCGTACAACATCATGTCGATGGTGGCCGCGCCGTTGGGGCCCGGCAGCCGGAAGCGCGTGGGACGCGGCGGGCGGAAGCCGCCATTCGCCAGACCCAGCACCCGCGACTTCGCATCCGACAGCAGGAAGTCACGGTTGCCCGTGATGCCGTCCTGAGCCGACAGGAAGCCGAACTCACGCGCCTCTTCCGCGCTCGTCGCCACCTTCGCGGTGCCGATGGCGAGGAACACCTTCTTGAGGAAGGGCAGCGAGTCGAAGTCCTTGTCCGCCGCGTATGAGCCGAACACGTTGCGCAGCAGCATCATGGTGCCGCCGCCGCCGGGGATGAGGCCGACGCCGACCTCCACGAGGCCCATGTACAGCTCCGCGCTCGCCTGCACCGCGTTGCCACCCAGGGTGACCTCCGCGCCGCCGCCCAGCGTGAGGTTGAAGGGCGCCGTCACGACGGGCACGGGGCTGTAGCGCATGCGCTGGTTGGCCTGCTGGAACTTGGACGCCATCGCGCGGATGGAGTCGAAGTCCTCGCTCTTGGCCGCCATCAGCATGGCCATGATGTTCGCGCCGGCGGAGAAGTTGGACCCGTCGTTGCCGATGACGAGACCCTTGAAGTTCTTCTCCGTCTCGTCGAGCGCGGTGTTCATCATCGCGATGATGTCATCGTCGATGGAGTTCATCTTGGAGTGGAACTCCAAGAGCGTCGCACCGTCGCCCGTGTCCCACAGCGTGGCGCTGTCGTTGCCGGTGATCTTCTTGTTGCCGCGCTTGAGGTACTCCACGCGGAAGGTGCGCGCGTTCTCGACGACGGCCTTCTCCGACTTGGACGGGATGTCCCAGTAGGTGTCGCGGCCATCCTTCACGCCGTAGAAGGACGTGCGGCCCTTGGCCAGCATCTCCTCCACCCAGGCGGCCGGCTTGAGGCCGAGCGCCTTCATGCGCTCCACGCCCTTCTGCACGCCGTACGCGTCCCACACTTCGAAGGGACCCAGGTCCCAGCCGAAGCCCCAACGCACGCCACGGTCCACGTTGACCACGTCGTCCGCGATCTCCGGGATGCGGCGGCTGGAGTAGGCCAGCACGTCCAGGGTGACGCGCTCGGCGAACGTGCCCGCCTTGTCCGTCGCGTTCATCACGGACGCGACGCGCTCACGGACGTTCTCGATGTCCTTCGCGGCGCCCAGCGAGTCGAAGCGCACCTTGGCCTGGGGCCGGTACTCCAGCGACTTCAGGTCCAGCGCGAGGATGTCCTTGCCGCCCGCGGACTTGTCCTTCTTGTAGAAGCCGCCGCCGCTCTTGTCGCCCAGCATCCCCTTCTCCACCATCTTCTGGAGGAAGTCGGGGATGGCGAAGACGTTGCGCTCTTCGTCGTGCGTGAGCGTGTCGTAACAGTTCTTCGCCACGTGGGTGAACGTGTCCAGGCCCACGATGTCCGCGGTGCGGAAAACCGCGGACTTGGGGCGGCCCATCGCCGGGCCAAAGATCTTGTCCACCTCTTCGATGGACATCTCCGTCTTCGCCATCTCGGAGATGGTCCGCATCATCCCGTACACGCCAATGCGGTTCGCGATGAAGTTGGTGGTGTCCTTGCCGTAGACGATGCCCTTGCCGAGCACCTCTTCACCAAAGCGGTGGAGGGTCTTCACTACCTCCGGGTCGGTGTGCTGGCCGGACACCAACTCCAAGAGCTTCATGTAGCGCACGGGGTTGAAGAAGTGCGTGACCAGGAAGTTCTTCTTGAAGTCCGCGCCACGGCCTTCCGTCATCCCGACGATGGAGAGGCCGGACGTGTTGGAGCTGATGATGGCGTCCTTGCGCGCGTGCTTCTCCACCTTGGCGAACAGGGCCTGCTTGACGGCCAGGTCCTCCTTCACCACCTCGATGATCCAATCGCACTCGGCGAGCCGGGCGAGGTCGTCCTCCAGGTTTCCCACCTCGATGGCGGTGAACACCTGCTCGGACACGATGGGGCTGGGCTTCTGCTTGCGCAGGTTCGCGAGCGCGCCTTGCGAGAACTTGTTGCGGAACGCCTTGGAGGCGGTGTCCTCCCCCGGTGCCGCCTTGGGGGGAACGATGTCCAGCAACAGGGCGCGAACGCCGGAGTTGGCCAGATGCGCGGCGATGCCGCTGCCCATCACGCCAGCGCCAAGCACCGCCACTTTTCGGATCCGGGTCGTCATCGGAAATCGGCTCCCTTAAGGGAAGTAGGGGACTGCACAAATGTAGGCGATTGACCCGGAAGTCAACCGGCATTGCCGTCGGGTGTGCTCGCCAGGAGGTCGCCTCCCCGACTACAAGTCGGGGATGGCTCGCCTCGACCCGCACTCGTACAACGACAGCACGCAGCCTGAGACGGAAACGCTGGAGTGGAAGGCCCGCGTCGATTTCCGGACGCGCCGCCTGCACGCGGAGGCCACGCTGACCCTCAAGGAGGCGTCAGCCGGCCCCCTCGACCTGGACACCCGCGACCTGGACATCCGCGCCGTCGTGGATGCCCAGGGTCGTCCCTTGCCCTACATCCTCTCCCCTCCCGAGCCCATCCTCGGGAGCCGGCTGCGCATCCAACTGCCCGAAGGGCTCAAGCAGCTCACGGTGCGCTACCGCACCTCTCCGGAGGCGAGCGCGCTGCAATGGCTTCTGCCCTCGCAGACGGCGGGGGGACAGCATCCGTTCCTCTTCAGCCAGTGCCAGGCCATCCACGCGCGCAGCGTGGTGCCGCTGCAGGACACGCCCCGGCTGCGCATCCGCTACCGCGCGTCGCTGCGCGTGCCCAAGGTGCTCAAGGCCGTGATGGCGGCGAGCTTCGTGGGCCGCGAGGAGCACGGCGTGGAGGCGGAGGAGCACTTCGAGATGCCGCAGCCGGTGCCCCCGTACCTGCTGGCGTTCGCGGTGGGCAGCCTCGCGCCCAAGGAGCTGGGGCCGCGCTCGCGCGTGTGGGCGGAGCCGGAGGCGCTGGAGGATGCGGCGGAAGAGTTCGCGGGCGTGGACGACATGCTGAAGGCCGCGGAGTCCCTCTTCGGGCCGTACGACTGGGAGCGCTTCGACCTGCTGTTGATGCCGCCCTCGTTCCCGTACGGCGGCATGGAGAACCCGCGGCTGACGTTCCTCACGCCCACGCTCATCGCCGGGGACAAGAGCTTGGTGAACGTGGTGGCGCATGAGCTGGCGCACTCGTGGACGGGCAACCTGGTGACGAACGCGTCCGCGGAGCACTTCTGGCTCAACGAGGGCTTCACCGTCTTCGCCGAGCGCCGCATCCTGGAGGCGCTGGCCGGGCCGGAGGTCGCGGCGCTGCATGCGGCGCTGGGACGCAGGTCGCTGGACGAAGCGCTCCACCACTTCCGCGCGCACCCGCAGCTCACGTCCCTGCGCACGCACCTGACCGGCGTGGATCCCGACGAGGCCTTCTCCCAGATTCCGTACGAGAAGGGCTACCTGCTCCTGCGCGCGCTGGAGGACGCAGTGGGCCGTCCGGCCTTCGACGGCTTCCTGCGCCGGTACCTGGCGACGTACCGCTTCCAGGCGCTCACCACGGAGGACTTCATCCTCTTCACGGAGAAGGAGCTGCCGGGCGCGCTGGCGAAGGTGGACGCGGACGCGTACCTGAACCAGCCCGGCGTTCCGACGAGCGCACCCCGTCCCCACTCGGCGCGGCTGGAGGCGTTGGAGGCGCTGCGAGGACAGGTGCCTTCGGAGGCGGCGGTGAAGGACTGGACGCCCACCGAGTGGCAGCTCTACCTGGAGTCGATGCCACCGGACACATCCCTGGACATCTTCCGGCAGCTCGACGAGCGCTATGCGCTGACGAAGAGCCGCAACTCGGAGGTGCTGGTGGCGTGGCTGGTGGCGGCGCTGCGTGCGGGCTTCGAACCGGCGCTCCACCGTGCCGAGGAGTTCCTCGGCGAGGTGGGCCGCATGAAGTATTTGAAGCCGCTCTACAGCGTGCTCGCCTCGTCGCGCGACTACCGCAAGGTGGCGCGCGACGCGTTCGAGAAGCATGGGGCGCGCTATCACCCCATCGCGCGGCAGGGCGTGGAGCTCATCCTCGCCCGCGCGTGAGGCTGTGACTACTTGCGCGCTGCTTCCAGACGCTTCTTGGACAGCGCGAGGTACTCCGGGTTCATGTCGATGCCCACGTAGCGATGGCCGTGCTTCAGGGCGGCCACGCCGGTGGTGCCGCTGCCGTTGAAGGGATCCAACACCAGCGAGTTCTCCGGGCAGCTCGCCTCCAGGATGCGCTCCAGCAGGGCCACCGGCTTCTGGGTGGGGTGGCTGCCGAAGGCCTTCTCCTCGCCGCGCGGGGCCGTCTGCGTCCACATGCGGCCAGCGCCGTCGGCGGTGAGCTCCTCGTCACCGTTGCGCGGCAGGGCCCAGACGTCGCGCATCTGCTTGCCGCCGTTCTCCGCCTTCATGCGCTGGTAGTTGAAGACGTGCTGGAGCTTGCCGCCCGTCTTCGGCGAGGCCCAGATGAGCAGCTCCGTGGAGTGCGTGAAGTAGCGGCACGCCAGGTTCGGGCTCGCGTTGGGCTTGTACCAGGTGACGGTGTTGAGCAGCTTGTAGCCCAGCTTCTGCATGGCGAAGCCGGCGTTGAAGATGACGTGCTGGGTGCCGCTCACCCACAGCGTGCCGGAGGGGCGCAGCAGGCGCTGGCAGGCGGCGAGCCACTTCGTCGTGAAGGCGTGGTCCTCCTCCACCCCGCGGGACACATCCCACTGGCCCTTGGCCACGGAGACGCGCTTGCCGTTCTTGCAGGTGGTGCCCCCGTTGGACAGGAAGTAGGGCGGGTCCGCGAAGATGAGGTCGAAGGACTGCTCCGGCAGCTGCGCCATCAGCTCCAGGCTGTCGCCCTGGAGGAGCGTGTAGTCCTCCCCGCGCTTCGCGTAGACGCTGTCATTGAGAGAGCGTCGAACAATCTTCAGGCTAGGAGCAGCAGCTTCCGCGAACATCTCGCCTCCGTCTTCGGACACACGTCTTCGGGACGGGGCGGACTGTGCGGTCAGTCTGCTGCTACGTCGAATTTCTGGCCTGTAGCACCCTGAAATTTGACGTAGCGGGTTCTCCAGAAACACCGCGAGCAGGGCGGGAGCGCCTCTGTCTTTCGAGGCCCTCCACGACCTGCTCGTGGGCACTGCGGATGTCTTGAGCGGAAGCGGCTTTAAGCCTTCTTCTCGGGCTCGGCGCCTTCGGCCGGCGCGCTGGTCTTGATGAGGGGCGCGTTGTTCGCGTAGCGCTTCTTGAAGCGGTCGATGCGGCCCGCCGTGTCCATCAGCTTGTACTTGCCGGTGAAGAACGGGTGGCAGTTCGAGCACACTTCCACGCTGAACGAGCCGCGGGTCGACTTCGTCTCGATGACGTTGCCGCAGGCGCAGGTGACGCGAGAGGGCGGGTAGACGGGGTGCATGTCGGGCTTCATGGTGCTTCTCTCCAGTGCGCCTTGCCCCCACCCCTGACGGATGGGAGGTCCAGCGTTGTAGTTGGGTCGGGGCTTATAACGGCCGGGCCGCGCTTTCTCAAGGCCAGGTGATGTCCCCGGGGTGTCCCCAGAGGGAAACCGGACGCGGGAATCCGGGTCGCCCGGGGGGCTTCCGGGGGGACGGGCCCCAGGTCGTACCCTGGGTGGGGGCACGAGGCCCTCCCGCCCGAGTCAGTGCCCCGCCGAGCCAGGGGGTTCGACGCGCTCCACCTGCTGCTGCACGGCCTTGTCGGAGGCCACGTCGGCGCCCAGTTGGACGTACGACAGCAGGTACGTGCGTCCCACCTTCACGGGGGCAGTGGCGGCTGCGGTGCGTCCCAGGGCGTCGCGTCGGGCCTCGAAAGAGGTCAGCGTCTCCTGGAGCGAGCGGCGCGAGGCCTCGTCCTTCTCCGTCTTGAGGCGCTCCTTCACCCGCGTGATGTTCGCCTCCACCATGCGCTGGCTCTCCAGGGCGCGGTTGGCTTCGGACTGGTCGCTGAAGGGGCCGGTGCCCTCCACGGACACCTCCAGCTTCGCGACCTGCCGGCCCCGCTCCCCAGGGGGAATCAGCGTGGACACGCCCTGGCGCTGCGCCATGCCCACGCCCCGGCCGTCGTGCGACTGCACCACGAAGTCCACGCCCTCGGCGCCCTGCGCCAGCTTCACGGCCTCCGCGTAGGGCACCGCCGCCAGCACCACCACCAGGTCCACCTTCGCCGTGTCGCGCAGGCGCTTCACCTCGGCGGCCACCGCCGGCTGCACGGGCTGGCCCCGGACACCCGGGGGCAGGACCGCGGCGCCGTCCGAGCCGCCCGTCGGGGCCTTGGGGTCCGGCGACGCGGGAGAGACGCCGATGATGCCCACCTTCAGCCCGCCCGCGGTCGTCACCACCGACGCGGGGAAGAGCCGCTGGCCCTTCGCGTCCACGAGGTTCGCGGACACCGGCGTGAGCTTCGTGCCCTGGGTCTTCTTCTTCAGGAAGTCCACGCCCAGCACGAGGTCGCGCTGCCCCACGGCCATGGCCGTGTAGCCCTGCGCGCCCATCTGTTCCAGGAGCAGCCCCGCGCGCAGCTTCGCCGTCGGGTCCTGGCCGTCGGCCAGACTCTTGAAGAGCGCATTGCCCGCATCCAGCGCGAGCACCGGCACGCCCTTGGCGCGCTCCTGGGTCAGGACCGTCTTTCGTCTGGCCAGACCGCCAGACGGGTTGTGTCGTCAACCACAGGGGGCGATTTCGCCCCCATTGTCTCCGGTGAAGAGCAGCACGAGCTTCTTCGGCGCGGCACCCGCCACCAGGGGCAGGAGCAGCAGCGCCAGCGCGGCCAGGCGGCGGGGGCTCATCACTTCTTGGCCTTCTTCGGCGCGGGGGCGGCCTTCTTGTCCAGCTCCGCCAGCTTCGTCTTCGCCGTCTTCGCCGCGTCCGACTTGGGGTAGCTCTTCACGAGTTCCTCCAGCGCCAGCTTCGACTCTTCCTTCATCTTCAGCTTCTGGAAGCAGTCGGAGGAGCGCAGGTACGCGTCCGGCGCGGAAGCCGTCTTGGCGAAGTCCTGCACCACCTTGCCGTACTCGAAGAGGGCCTCACGGCACTTCGCTTCGGTGAAGTACGTCTCCCCCAGGCCGTAGTGCGCTTCGCCGACGAGCGCGTCCTTGGGCCACTTCTTCACGAACTCGTTGTAGAGCTGGCGCGCGATCAGCACATCGCCCGCCTTGGCCTTGTCCTGCGCGAGCGCGAGGAAGTCCTTCTTGTCCGCGGGGCGCTGGAGCTCCTCGGCCTTCTTCTTGGCTTCGGCTTCCTTCACCGCTTCCGCGCCCTGGAGCGCGAGGAGGCGCTGGTTGGTCTCCTCGGTGTTCTTGCCGAGCGCCGCTTCCAGTTCGCCAATCTTGTAGAGGTACGTCTCCACCTGGCCGCGCAGCTGCGACAGGTCCTCCACCGTCTTCTGGAACTGCACGCCGATGTCCGCGTCCTTGCGGCGCGCGGCGGTGTCCAGGCTCTGCAGGGCCTGGGTCACCTGGGCGACCTTCTCGTCGATCTTCGGCTGGGTGGCGGCGAGCTGGTCGCGCGCCTCCTTCAGCTCCGTGGACAGACGGGCGTTGTCCGCCCCGAGCTTGTCCACCTTGGCTTCGAGGGCACGGCCCCGGTCGGCGGGGTAGAAACATCCGGGAACGGCGGCGGTCAACAGGGCGAAGAGCACGAGCCTGCGCATGGGGCCGGCATCCTAGGTCCAAAGGCGTCCGCGCGCCGCTTCTGTTTGCCTCCTCCGTGCCATCCAGGCAGGCAGCCTGCCCCCCGTCTTCAGCGATGCCCCTCCGCCTCCAGGCGCTCCACGGCCCGGGCACAGGCCACCCGGAGCCGGGTCAGGTTCAGGAAGAAGGGCACGGCTCGCGCCCGTCCGGAGTCCACCGCGTCCCGCGCCCGGCGGTACTCCCCCACCGCGGTGTCGGGTCGGCCGCACTGCTCCAGGAGCAGGCCCAGGAGGTAGCGCGCGGCGACGTGGTCCGGGTCCAGGTCCAGGCACCGGCGCAGATCGAGTTCCGCCTGCGCGTCGGAGACCCCGGTGGAGGCCCCGTCGAGCACGCAGGAGAAGATCCAGTCCGCCTCCGCCATCGTGGACGCTCGGGCCTCCGCGGATGGGGGCTCCAGAGGGGGCTCGTCGAGCTCCGGATCCAACGCGAGTCCGAGCACTCCGACGGGAGGCACGGCGGGGAAACGGCCGGAGCCGCGTGCCGGAGGGGCCGCCGTGGACTCGGGGGCAGCGCGCACGGCGTCGCGCGGCGCGGTGCCTTCTTCAGGCACGGCGGGAATGCGGCCCGAGTCGCGCTTCGAGGCACCTTCGCTGGACACGGCGGGAATGCGGCCCGAGTCGCGCGGCGAGGTGCCTTCTCCAGGCACGGCGGAACGGCCCGAGTCGCGCGGCGAGGTGCCTTCTCCAGGCACGGCGGGAATGCGGCCCGAGTCGCGCTTCGGAACTCCTTCACTGGCTACGGAAGGAAAACGGCCTGAGTCGCGCTTCGAAGCAGCTTCGCTGGACACGGAAGCAAAGCGGCCCGAGTCGCGCTTCGGTGCACCTTCGCTGAACACAGCGGGAGAGCGGCCCGAATCGCGCCGGGAGGTGGGGGCATTCACCTCCGCCTCGTCCACGCGCACGTAGAAGAACGCCTGCTCACAGGGCAGCAGCCGCAGCGAGGGCGGAACCTGGAGCAGGGGCTCCGCGGCCGACAGCACCAACACGCCTCCGGGCGTGAGCCTGTCGCTCAGGTTGCGCACCGTGCGCTGGAAGGCCTCCGGCGTGAAGTAGATGAGGACGTTGCGGCAGAAGATGATGTCGAACCCGCCGTCTCCCCCCGCCTCCGGATACGGCAGCTCCATCAGGTTGTGGCGCCGGAACCCGGCCTGCGTGCGCAGCGACCCCACCAGGAGCTGACGTCCCCCCTGGGGCTGGAAGTAGCGCGCGCGCGTGACGTCCGGAACCCGTCGCAGCGCGTCCGCCGGGAAGCTCAACTCTCGCGCCCGGTTCAACACCTGCTCGGAGATGTCCGTGCCCAGCACCCGGCTGGCGGGGTCCGCCCCCTCCTGCGCCAGCATCACGAGCAGCGTGGCCACCTCCTCGCCCGCCGCGCACCCCGCGCTCCACACCCGCAGCGGCAGCTTCGAGCGCTGCACCCGGGGCGACAACACGTGCTCCCGGAACGCGGCCAGCTGCACCTCGTCCCGGAACACCTCCGACGTGTGCACCGCCACCGCGCCCACCAGCCGCGCCAGCTCCGCCGCGCCCACCATGGAGCGCAGATGGGACACCATCTGCGCGGCCGTCCCCTCGAGCCCCAGCGACTCCAGGCGCGCGTCCAGCCGACGCCGCTGGGCCACGCTCAGCGCCATGCCCGTGTGCGCCGCGATGAACGCGTGCACGGGAGCCCAGCGCTCGGAAGAGGACGTCACGGCTCCGGCTCAGCGCCCCGCGGCCAGGGACTCTCCGCGCGCCAGCTTCGCCAGCGTCGCCGCGACGTCATCGCCGTGGATGAGGTGATCCACCGCCTTGCGCTCCACCGCCGCGCCCGGCATGCCGAACACCACGCAGGACTCCTCGTTCTGCGCCAGCGCAAGCCCTCCGGCCTGCTTGATGGCCAAGAGCCCGTCCGCGCCGTCCGCGCCCATGCCCGTGAGCACGACGCCCACCGCGCGCCGGCCGTACGTCTTCGCCACGCTCTCCAGCAGCATGGTGCCGCTGGGCATGTGCCCGTCGCGCTCCACGCCCGTCTTCAGCGCCACGCGCCCGCGCACTGGCACCAGCGTGTGTTGATCCGGCGGCGCCACCAGCACCAGGCCCGGCGCCAGCACGTCGCCGTCCTGCGCCAGCCGCACCTTGAGCTTGCTCGTGTTGGCGAGCCAGCTGGCCAGCGACTCCGAGAAGGCCGCGTTGATGTGCTGGACGATGACGATGGGCGCCGGGAAGTCCACCGGCAGCTCCGACAGCATCCGGTAGAGCACCTGAGGGCCGCCGGTGCTCGCCGCCACCGCCACGATGCCCATGGAGACCGCGGGCAGCACCGCGGTGGGGTGCGGCGTGCCCGCCTGCGTGCGCTTGGGACCGCGCAGGTGGCGGATGACGCGCACCGAGGAGATGAGCTTCACCTCCTTGGTGAGGTTCCACGCATCCGCGCCCGCGTCGATGGAGGGCTTGATCTGCAGCGCCAGCGCCCCCAGCTCCAGCGCGCGGTACGTCAGCGCGGGGGCCTGCGAGCGCGGGTCGCCCGTCAGCACCAGGATGGGCGTGGGGCACTCGGCCATGATGTGCTCCACGGCCGTGAGCCCATCCATGACGGGCATGTCCACGTCCATGGTGATGACGTGCGGACGAAGCTCCTTGGTGAGGGCAACGGCCTCCACGCCGTTCGCCGCGGTGCCGACGACCTCGACATCCGGGTCGTCGCTCAACGCCGCGCTGATGAGCTGTCGGCAGATGAGCGAGTCATCGACCACCAGCACCGACACTTTCTTGCCCATGGACGTTCCATACCCCGTACGCGCGGCGGGGAGTATAGCAATGCGCGTGGATCGCCGGTGCGCTGCGGACTTCAGGCCAACAGCCGCCCCACCACATCCACCAGGTCCTGCCGGACGAGGTCGCCTTTCGTGATGTAGCCGTCCGCTCCGGCCGCCAGCCCCCTCGCCCGGTCTGCCTCCCCTCCCCGGGTGGTGAGGATGACGACAGGCAGGGCATTCCGGGCCGGATCGGTCTTCAGGCGCCGGGTGAGCTCCACGCCGTCCATCCGAGGCATCTCCAGGTCGGTGACGACCAGCTCCACCGGGGGCCCGTCCTCCCCGAGGAGCGCGAGCGCCCCGACGCCGTCCGGCGCCCGGAGCGTGTCGTACCCCACCGCCTCCAGCAGGTTGGCCACCAGCTCGCGGGTGAGGGGTGAGTCGTCCACCACCAGGATGCGGCGTCGGCGCACCTCCGGCGTGCGCAGCGGGGGCCGGACGAGCCGCAGGGGCGCCGTTCCATGCACGCCCGCCGCCAGGGTCGCCGCCGACAGGACCATGGCCAGCCGCCCATCCGCCAGCGAGGTGGCCCCGGTGAGGTGGGTGAAGCGGGCGAGGATGCCCTTCAGCGGTAGGATGGCCTGGACCCGTTCCTCCAACACGCGATCCACCGCCAGTGCGGCCTCCATGCCCTGGCCCTTCACCACCAGCACCAGCTCGCCCTCGCGGGCGGGGCGCTCGGCGGCGTGGCCCAGGAGAGAGGCCAGGGACGCGAAGGGCAGCACGCGACCCTCGGCCCGGAGGACGGGGCGTCCGGCGACCTCTCCCACCTCGGTGGCTTCCACCTTGATGGCCCGGGAGACATGGACGGCACCCAGGGCGAGCGTTTCGTCGCCCACCTGGATGAAGAGCAGGGGCGCGACCGTGAGGGACACCGGCACGCGCAGGGTGAAGATGGTGCCCCAGCCGGGCGCGGACTCCACGCCCACGTCGCCGCCCAGCGCCTGGAGGGACGCGCGCACGGCGTCCAGCCCCACGCCCCGACCTGACAGGTCGGTGACCACCTCGCGCGAGGAGAAGCCGGGCAGGAAGATGAGGTCGCGCGCGGCGGCGTCGGACAGGGCGTTCGCGGTGGCCTCGTCGAGCACGCCCCGGCGCACGGCCACCCGCCGCAGCAGCGCGGGGTCCATGCCCATGCCGTCGTCCTCCACCCGCAGCACGATGCGGCTTCCCTCGCGCGCGGCGCGCAGGGTGAGGCAGCCCCGGGGGTGCTTGCCGGCGCCGACGCGGTCCACGCGCGTCTCCAGGCCGTGGTCCAGCGCGTTGCGCACCAGGTGCATCAGGGGTTCGCGCAGGGCCTCCACCACGGAGCGGTCCGCGCGGGTGTCCTCGCCGTCCACGACCAGCTCCACCTCCTTGCCCAGCTCCCGCGCGAGGTCGCGCACCATGCGGGGGTAGGGTTCGAAGAGGACGGCCAGGGGCAGCATGCGCAGGGTCTGGACCTCTTCGGACACCTGGCCCAGGTCGCGCAGCTCCGCGTTCGCGAGCAGCTTGGCCTCCCGGTGCAGGGTGGCGGCCAGCTCCTTCGCTCGGCCCAGTCGCTCCGCGAGCGCCACGCCCGCGGGGCCCAGGTCCTCCGCCGCGCGGGCCAGTTCGCTCAGCTCGCGCACGAGCGCCAGCCGCCGCGCGTTCGCCAGTTCGCGGCGCCGCGCCACCTGCCCCAGGTTGGTCACCGCGCTGGTGAGCATGTCCAGGCTGGCCACGCCGATGCGCACCGCCGTGTCCACGCGCATCTCACCGTTGCGTGCCGCGCCGCCTCCCGTCTTCAGCGCACCAACCGGGGGTGGACGGGGGCCAGCGGCGGTGTCGATCAACCGGGTGCCCGGCAGCGGCGCCGCCGCGGGATTCACGAAGGAAGGACCCGCCGACGCTCCAGGCGTGGAGCCCACGAGATACGAACCCGCCGAAGCGCCCGTGGAATGCCCCACGAAATGCGAACCCGCCGACGCTCCAGGAGCGGGGCCCGCGAGAGGCGAACCCGCCGACGCTCCAGCGAAGGAACTCGCGGGGTGCGCGCCCACCGAAGCCCCCGGAACCGGACCCGGCGAAGACCATCCCACCGAGGTGCCCGAAGCGGAGGCCCCGGGGTGCGCGCCTACCGAGGAGCCCTGCCCAGTCCCCAGCGCCGTCTGTCCCCCAGGCGGCTCCGAGCGGATCGCCGTCATGAGCAGGTGCGACGCGGCCGCGACCGGAGACATGCTCGGCGCCGGAGCGGACTCCGAACGCAGCGCCACCGTCGACCAGTGGGCGGGCACGACGGGCCCGCCCGACTCCGCGCGGGTCGTCGCCTGCAGGTGGGACGCGGCGCCCTGCGTCCCCTCTGCCCTCGGCGCCACTCCAGGAGCCCTCGCCGCCGCCGCCCAGCCCCCGTCCTCCATGGAACGGGGCACCACCGGCCGCGCGGCCTCCACCGTGGTCCGCTGTTGCAGCGTCGCCACCAACGTCTCCACCGACAGCGGAGGCTCTCCCGCCTGGAGCGCACCGGACAGCGCGAGCACCGTGTCCGCCGTGGTGAGCAGCGCGTCGGTGGACTCCGACGACAACCGGTAGCGGTGGGGCTCCGCGCAGCGGACCAGCTCCTCCATCTGGTGCACGAGCGTGTTGATCTCATCGAAGCCCATCATCCGGGCCTCGCCCTTCAACCCGTGCAGCTCGCGCAGCACCCGCTGCCCGGCCTCCAGGCTGCCCCCGGCCTCCAGCTCCATGAGGGAGCGGTTGATGCGCTCCAGGCGCACCGTGACCAGGTCGCGGAACTGCTTGAGGAGCCGTTCGCTGGGGTTCACCCGCCCTCCTCCTTGCGCAGGGTCGCCTGATGGATCTGGAAGCGCTCCACCACCCCACGCAGGTCCTGCGCCAGCCCCAACAGGTCCCCGTTCGCCGAACTCACCTGCTTCGTGGCGTTGAGGCTCTGCTGGGTGATGCGCAGGATGTCCGCCATCGTGTCCGCGAGCTGATCCGTGCCCGCCTGCTGCTGCTGCGTGGACCGGGAGATGCTCCGCACCGCGTCCGACGTGCGCCCCGCCAGGCTGACGATCTGCCGCAGCGACTCCGACACCTCCTCCGCCAGCGCCGTGCCCGTCTCCACCGCGCGCACCCCGCCGCCCGTCACCGCCACCGCCGCGGCGCTCGCCTCGCGCACCTCTTCGATGAGCCCTTCAATCTCCTTGGTGGACTCCAGCACGTTCTCCGCCAGCCGCCGCATCTCCGCGGCCACCAGCGAGAAGCCCCGCCCCACCTCGCCCGCCTTGGTGCCCTCCAGCTCCGCGTTGAGCGCCAGCAGGTCCGACTTGTCCGCCACGCCGTTGATGAACTCGACGATCTTCCCAATCTGCTGCACGCGCTTGTTCAGCCGCGCCACCGCGGAGCTGATGGCCAGGTTGTCCTGGCGCATGCGCGACATGGCGCCCAGGAATGACTCCGCGCTGCCCTGCCCTCCCTGCGCCGCCGCCAGCGTGCGTAGGGCGATCTCCGCCACCGACCCCGCGTTCTCCGCGATCTGCTTCGCCGAACGCGCCAGCTCCTCCGTGGTGGCGCTCGTCTCATCCAGGCTGCTGGCCTGTTCGGCGGCGCCCGCCTCGTAGCGCCCGGAGGTGCTGAGGATCTCCTCCGTGGTGGCCGAAATCTGCGCCCCCGCGCGCTGCAACTGCGCGAGCACGTCCGCCAGGTGCGTGCGCATCGTGGTGAAGGCCGCGGACACCGCCCACACCTCGTCCTCCGCGGGCACGAGCCGAGGGCTCGCCAGGTCTCCCGCGGCGATGCGGCGCGCCTCCCCGGACAGCTCCCGCATCGGCCGGCCCAACAGCGTGCCGCCCAGGTACGCCGTCGCGAGCGCCAGCCCGAACACCACCGCGCACAGCACCACGCTGGACATGAACGCGTCCACGTGCAGCTCGCCCACGACCGTGCCCTGCAGGTCCGGGCTGCCCGCCTGCTGGAGCTTCGTGAAGACGCGCTCCGACAGCGCCATGACGACCTGCGCGCACAGCACCGCGGGCGTCACCACGCAGATGGCGGTGAAGGCCACCAGCCGCGCGCGGATGCGCGAGCGCCGGGGCAGCGCGGCGATGACCTGCCCGTGCGTCAGCCCCTGGTCCGCCAGCCACAGCACGCCCCGGCGCGCCCGGAGCGTCACGAGCCCGTACACGAGCAGCGACGTGAGCGGACCGAACAGCGCCCCCAGCCCCGCGACCCGCAGGGTGAGCGCCCCCGTCAGCCCCATCTCCGTCCACAGCACGACCGCCACCACCCCCGTCGTCAGCACCCACAGGCCCAGCGAGCGGAAGAACGCCTCGCCGGGAGCGCGCGACATCTCGCCCACCGCCTCCGACAGGTGTTCCGCCGTGGGTGGCACGTCCCCACGCTCCAGGGCCCGCAGCGTGGGAAACCGGCGCAGGGACACGCCCACGCCCAGCAGCATGTGCAGCGCGCTCACCCCCACCACCAGGAACACGAGCGCGCTCAGGCTGCCCGTCAACGGACCGCCGATGACGAGCGACGCGAAGTGCAGCCCCAGCGTGGAGCCCACCAGGTTCGCAAGCGGGACGGGCAAGGCCAGATGTCGGCTGAAGAAGGCCCGCCGGGGCCCGATGCGCACGGACATGGACGCCCTACCCTTCCCCGGTTTCGACGTGGAAGCGCTCCACCACGTGCTGCAGGTCATGCGCCAGCGTGGACAGGTCCGCGTTGGCCGCCACCATCTGCTTGGTCGCCGCCGCGTTCTGTTCGGTGACGCGCAGGATGTCTCCCATCGCCGCCGCCAGTTGATCCGTGCCCGTCTGCTGCTGCTGCGTGGCCAGCGAGATGCTCCGCACCGCGTGTGACGTCTGCCGCGCCAGCTCCAGGATGAGCCCCAGGCTGTCGTCCACCTGCGCCGCCAGCAGCGTGCCCAGCTCCGTCGTCTTCAGGCCCGCCTCCGTCGCCATCACCGCCGCGTTCGTCGCGTCGCGGATCTCCCCGATGAGGCCTTCAATCTCCTTCGTGGAGCGGATGACGTTCTCCGCGAGCCTGCGCATCTCCGCGGCCACCAGCGAGAAGCCCCGCCCCACCTCGCCCGACTTGGTGCCCTCCAGCTCCGCGTTGAGCGCCAGCAGGTCCGACTTGTCGGCGATCTCGTTGATGAACTCCACCACCTTGCCAATCTGCTGCACGCGCTTGTTGAGGCGCACCACCGCGTCCGCGATGGCCTCGTTGTCGTGCTTCATGCGCTTCATGGCGCCCAGGAAGGCGGTGGCACCGCGCTGGCCGGACTGCGCCGCGCTGAACGTCGTCTCCGCGATGGCGGACACGGACTCCGCGTTGTCGGCGATCTGCTGCGCGGACCGGGCCAGCTCCTCCGTGGTGGCGCTGGTCGCGTTGAGCGACCCGGCCTGCTCATCCGCGCCCACCTCCTGCTCCGTGCTGGTGGCCACCAGTTGCTCGGTGGTGGAGGAGATCTGGATGCCTGCCTTGCGCAACTGTGAGAGCGCCTGCACCAGTTGCACCTGCATCTGGGTGAAGGCCGCGGAGGTGGCCCACACCTCGTCCTCCGCGTGGATGACGCGCGGGGGGCGCACCTCGCCGCTCGCGATGCGCGTCGCGTCCTCCGTGATGGCGCGCAGGGGCTCCGACAGCGTCGTGCCCGCGAGCGCGGCGGTGCCCAGCACCAGCAGCGTGACGAGCCCCGCGAGCAGCCCCAGGGGAGCGCCCTCGCCCTTGCGGGCCCGCACGAGGATCTCCTCCCGCGCCTGGGGCGTCCTGGCCTGCACCCACGCCTCCACCACCGCCTCCGTGCGGGTGTAGGCCACGTCCAGGATGAAGAGCGACGGGCTCAGCACCGCGATGGCGGTGAACACCACCAGGCGCCGGCGGATGTGCATGCGCCGGGGCGGCAGCGCGGCCAGCACCTCCAGCGGCGACAGGCCCTCCGCCACCAGCCGCTCCAGCGTGACGCGCGCGCGGCGCACCAGCATGAGGTAGACGAGCATCGAGCTGAGCGGGCCCAGCGACAGGCCCATCAGCACCACGCGCAGCCCTTCGGTCCACGCCACGTGCGCCAGCAGCGGGAAGGACACCGCCACCAGCACCGTTCCGCCCAGCCAGCCCTGCAGCGCGAACCAGAAGCCGACGCCGGGCATGGCCGCGACCTCCTGGAGCGCGCGGCGCAGGTGTTCGGGCGTGGAGGGCAGGCGGCCGTCGCCCAGGGCGATCAACGTGCGCAGGGCGCGGCTGTCGCGAACCCCGCCCAGCCCCAGGAACAACGCGAGCGCGCACAGCCCCAGGATGGACAGCGGAAGCCGGCCCTCCGACGGCAACGTATGGGACAGGTGGATGTGCAGGAGCGCGAGCATCACGCCCACGCAACTGCCCAGCACGCGGGGGCGCGTCGTCCACCGGGCCAGCGTCCGCAGCTCCCTGCGCTGCGGCGTCATGCGCCCTCCGGGGCCAGGCCGCGCAGGTAGCGCTCGAAGCCGTCCAGGTGCACCAGCGGCCACAGCACCCCGCGCGTCAGCACGAAGCCGCGCAGGCTTCCCCCGGAGGCGCCCGCCACCACCGGCGAGGGGGGCAGCACCGACAGCACCTCCGCGTCGATCTCCAGGCCGTCCACGCCCACGGCCTCGCCCGTGAGTGTCACGAGCACGCGCTGGGCGCCCGCGGCCTCACGGAAGGCCCTGCGGGCGGACACCCAGGCGTCCCCCGGCGCGGCGATGGAGGCCACCTCGTTCGCCTCGAACGCGAGGCGGTGGGGGCCTACATGGCACAGGAGCGTCCCCTCGACCCGGGCGGCGCGGGGCATGGCGCTAGCCGCCCTGGCTGAGGTGGTCGAAGAGGCCTTCGGGGTCGATGACGGCCACGTCGCGCGCGCCGCTCTTGCCGGGGCCGCGCAGGTGGACGTGGACGCCCGTGGGACCCAGGGGCTCCAGCGCGCCCGTCACAGGGGACACCCCGGCGACGGAGCTGGCGGTGAGGGCCAGCGTTCCCCGGGGCAGGCGCACGAGCACCGCTCGACGGGAACCGGCGGTCACCCCTCCCACCAGCAGGCTCATGTCCACGACGGGGATGACTTCACCCCGGTGCGCGAACACGCCCAGCAGGTGGGGCGGGGAACCCGGTACCCGCGTCAGCTCGGGGAAGGTGACCACCTCCGCCGCGGCTTCCGCGGGTACCGCGTACCAACTGCTTCCACAGGCGAAGACCAGGTAGGACTGACGCGTTTCCGACTCGAGGGCGGCCATTTCGCGCCAGAGCCTACCCCAGAACTAGCGCTGGAACTCCACGCGGCGGTTCTCCGCCCACGCTTCCTCGGTGGCGGCGTTGGCGACAGGGCGCGTCTCGCCGTAGCCCACCGTCGTCAGACGGTTGGACGGCACGCCCAGGTCGGTCAGGTAGCGCTTGACCGCCGCGGCGCGGCGGTTGGACAGCTGGAGGTTGTACTCCTCCGTGCCACGGTCGTCCGCGTGGCCGCCCAGGGTGATCTTCCCCGTGCTCGCCTTGATGCAGGCGGCCAGGTCGCCCAGGCGCGACTGCGCGCTGGAGTCCAGGGTGGACTCGTTGAAGCCGAAGCGCACCGCCGAGTAGTCGCAGCGGGAGTCGGCCGAGGCCGTCACGCAGCGGCCGCCCTGGCAGTCCTGACCCTCACCGCAGTCGGTGGCGGCGGTGCAGGTGTCCTTGGGGGCCTGGCAGCGGCCGGCCTGGCACTTGCCACCGTTGCACGCGGAGTCGTCCTTGCACTGCGCCTCGGCGCACTTGCCGGCCTCGCAGATGCGGCCGGAGCCACAGGCCGCGTCCGTGGTGCACTCAGGGGGCTTGGGGGCGCACTTGTTCGCCTGGCAGGTGAAGCCCTCACGGCAGTTGGCGTCCGTGGCGCACTCCTGGCACTGACCCTGGACGCAGACTTCGCCCTTCTCCTTACAGGCCTCGTCGTCGTTGCACTTGGGATAGGTGGGCGGGCACCCGGTCAGCACGGCCACGGCGAGGGCCAACCCCGCCCAAAGCGAAATCCGACGCATCATTCCTCCGTACAGCATTCTCGGGAAAAGGAGACCCGCTAGCTCGCGGGTCAAGACTGTCGCGTGTAGTCGCACACCCCGGCGTGAGTCAAAAGATTTGTCCTGGACTCGTCCTTCGGGGCCGAACGAGTCGCTTGATGCCCCGATTATTTCCGTGAGAGTGTGACCGGTTTGCCCATGCCCGCCGCCGTCCTCATCGTCGATGACGAAAAGAACATCCTCCTGACCCTGAGCCAGTCGCTCCAACTGGCTGGCTACCGCACGGAGCTGGCCAGCAGCGGTCAGGTGGCGCTGGACGTGGTGAGCGCGCGCCCGGTGGACGCGGTGCTCATGGACGTGAAGATGCCGGACATGGACGGCCTCACGGTGCTGGCGCGGCTCACGGAGCTCAAGCCGGAGCTGCCCGTCATCATGATGTCGGGCCACGGCACCATCGACACGGCGGTGAAGGCGACGCAGCTGGGGGCGCGGGACTTCCTGGAGAAGCCCCTGGCGCGGGACAAGCTGCTGGTGGCGCTGCGCAACGTGCTCACGCACCAGGCGGCGATGGAGGAGTTGCAGGAGCTGCGCGCGCAGCTGGGCCGCTTCGACATGGTGGGCGGCGGTCCGGCCATGCAGCGCATCTTCTCCCTCATCCAGCGCGCGGCGCCCAGCGAGGGCCGCGTCCTCATCACCGGAGAGAACGGCACCGGCAAGGAGCTCATCGCGAGAGCGCTGCATCAGCACTCCAAGCGCAAGGGCGGGCCGTTCGTGAAGCTCAACTGCGCGGCGGTGCCGCACGATCTCATCGAGAGTGAGCTGTTCGGCCATGAGAAGGGCGCCTTCACCGGCGCGGTGAGCGTGCGGCGCGGCAAGTTCGAGCTGGCGCACGAGGGCACCCTCTTCCTGGATGAGATCGGCGACATGCCGCCCGCGATGCAGTCGAAGCTCTTGCGCGTGCTCCAGGAGGGGGAGCTGGAGCGCGTGGGCGGCGCGGAGACGCTCAAGGTGGACGTGCGCGTGTTCGCGGCGACGAACAAGAACCTGGAGAAGGAGATCGCCGCCGGGCGGTTCCGCGAGGACCTCTACTACCGCATCAACGTGGTGCAGATTCATTCGCCCCCGCTGCGCGAGCGGGCGGAGGACCTGCCGGACCTCATCAACACCTTCCTGAGCGAGGCGTGCGCGAAGAACGGCCGCCGGCCGCTGATGCTGTCGCCGGACGCACTCGCGGTGATGAGCGCCTACGACTACCCGGGCAACGTGCGCGAATTGCGCAACCTGGTGGAGCGGCTGGCCATCCTGTGTGAAGGCCCGGTCGTCTCGCGCACGGACGCGCTGGAATTGCTGCCCCGGGGCCGGCCCCTGCCCCCGATGCCCGCGGCCACCGTGGGTGGAGACGCGCCCCTGGCTCCGGTGGCGGCCGTCGCCACCGCGCCCGTGACCTCAGGCCCCGTTGGCTGGCGGCCTCGCGTGGATCAGACATTCCGTGAGCAGGTGGAGGACGCGGAGCGGGAGATCATCCAGCACGTGCTCGCCCACACGCATGACAACGTGACGGAAGCGGCGCGGATCCTCGATCTGGAGCGGGGTCACTTCTACAAGAAGATGAAGGCCCTGGGCCTGCGGCGCGGACAGTCCGACTCGTAGGTGCCTGCATTGCGGTTCCTGACTCCCTTCATCCTCTGACAGAAGCGAGCCTTCCCGGTGGAGCGTGGGCCTCGCGCCGCGCCAGCCCCATCCGTCCGGCACCAGCGCCTGGCTGTGCTCCAGGCACGAAGCCTCCCGGCGCTACACCGGGAGGCCGTCATGGAATGGGATTGCGGAAGCAGCAGGACTACTGGATCCGCTCCTCCACGAGCTGCTCAACTCGCTCATGGTACTCATCAACGCGGTACTCCTCCTTCAACTGGAGCAACTCGGCGTTCAAGGACATCTCCTGCTCCTGCGTCCAGGAGACGGTGCCAGCGCCGAGATCGATAGCCCGACCCATGCTCTGCGAGATGCAGGCGCATTGGGGGAGGTTCGTGTTGACCAGCCAGTTTGTATTGGGGTCGTTGACGTAGGAGTTGACGAGCGCGCTGCACGCGCCAGGAGAGGACGCGGCCACCGTCATCCAGTTGATCGGTAGCGTTTGAGTAGTCACGACGACGGGCCACAACTGCAGATAGGCCATACAGTTGCCGTAGAAGATCGGGTTGGGATTGGTGCTGGTCCCACCACCGTAGATGGTGACGACCCCTCCCCCCGCCCCTGGGATCGCCCCATTGACGGCTGCATGAACAGTCGCGGCGAAACCAGCAACGAGGCAGGCGCCCACAAAGATTCCGAGGGACTTCTTCATCTGTATTTCCTTCAGATAGCCGGTGAAGCCCTGTTCACAGGGCAGACCGGGAAGTGAGCCCACGCATCAAGCATGAGGCATGCCACCGGCTTCGTACTTAAAGCCGCGAATGCGGCTTTCGCCAGGAATGACAAGAAATGTCACACTTCACCTTCGTTTGTGACATTGGCGGCAACAGGCAAGGTGAAGGTGCCAGGGTTTCCAATGGCAACCCGGGCTGCGCTCAGCAGCCAGCAGGCTGCTGGAGGACTCCGGTGCGGGTCGACATGACACACCGGGCATGAGCTCCTCACGGGGCCCGAGCCCCCCCCGTCCGGTCGGGTGCCCGGGAACGCATTGACGTCCATGCGCGGCGTCTGGTCTATTGGTCCGCAGGGCGCTGAGGGGCGCCTGTGCCCGAAAAGACGACGTCACCCTCGCTTCACCCGCAGCCGACATGCTCCCGATGAAGTCCTTCCACGGTCCACCAGCGGGTGAGGGCCGCCACCGAAGGAATCGTCATGGGAACCGGCAGCACCGCCACGCTCACGCTTCATGAATGCAAGGTCCGGGCATCGCTCCTGCTCAAGGACCTGGACTCTCCCGACACCACCCGCTCCCTGCGCGCAGCCGAGCGCATGCGCGCCCTGCCCTTCTTCGCCGGCCTGTCCCTGGGCGAGGTCCTCTCGCGCCGCGACACCGTGAAGCACAAGCACGGGCTCACCGTCATCGCCCGGGAAGCAGGCCATGCCACCTGGACGCAGTTGAAGCAGGCCCTGGAGGCCGTGCCCGCGCCGGGGTTGGACACGCGCGTGTTCTTCCAGAAGAACCAGGGAGTCTTCCTCAATCGCTGGTGCGCCACGTACGAGGAAGCGGCGGCGTCCCTCTTGGCGCAGGGCGGCTTCCTCTTCCCCTTCCGCAGCCAGTACTTCGTCTGCGAGGCCGGCTTCCTGCGCGCGTTGGGCATCGACGTGAAGGATCCGGACTGGGAACGGATGGGCCACGACTGGGTGCGCCCCCGCGACCCCGCCGCGAAGGCCCGGCTGGAAGCGAAGCTCGTGGCGCTCGGATACGGAGGCCAGCATGTCGCCGGTTGATGACTCGCGCGCATCCCGCGCCGAACGCAAGCGCGCCTACAAGGAAGCCGTGGCCCCCATGGGCATCTACGCCATCCGCAACCTCGTCAATGGCAAGGTGTTCGTGGGCCACAGCCTCAACCTGCCCGCGATGTTCAATCGCATTCGCTTCGAGTTCGCCCAGCGCATGCACCGCGTCCCCGAACTCCAGGCGGATTGGGAACGGCTTGGCGAAGCGGCCTTCTCCTTCGAGGTGTTGGACCAGCTCAAGCCCCTGGACGAGCCCGGCCCCACCCCGCCCGTGGAGGAATTGAAGGTGCTGGAGGAGATGTGGCTGGAGCGCCTGAAGCCCTACGGCGACGCCGGCTACAACACGCCGCCCAGGCCCTGAGCGCCGCGGGACCCAAGCCTACATCCCGGTGGGGGTGGTGCCTCGACGCGCCAGGACGTGCGAGGATGGGCGGACCTCATGAGCACGAGCGCCGCCCCCATCCTCGGCATCGACTTCGGGACCACCAACACCGCGGCGGCCTTCTTCGACAAGGCAGGAAAGCTGCGGGTGGTGCCCATCGCGGAGAAGAGCCTCACGCTGCCCTCCATCGCGTGGTTCCACGCGGGCGACAAGGCCATCGTCGGCCCCGCGGCCCGGCGGCAGATCATCGATGATCCGCGCCACACCATCTTCGGCGCCAAGCGCTTCCTGGGCCGCCGCTTCCAGTCCGAATACGTGGCGCGCCACCGGGGCCGCTTCGCCTTCGAACTGGTGGAGGGCCCGGACGGCTACACCGCCGTGGAGGTGTACGGCAAGGTGACGCCGCTCATCGACGTGGCGCACTTCATCCTCAAGCACATCAACACGCTGGCCACGCACGCGGCCGGCGCTCGCTTCGAGGAGTGCGTGCTCACCGTCCCGGCGCACGCCAACATCCGCCAGCGCGAAGCCATCCGCCACGCCGCGGAGAAGGCCGGCCTGCGCGTGCGCGCCATCGTCAACGAGCCCACCGCCGCGGCGCTCTACTACGCCAACCTGCGCAACCCCGAGCAGACGGTGATGGTGTTCGACCTGGGCGGCGGCACCTTCGACGTCACCCTCATGGCGGTGCACAACCGCGTGGTGAAGGTGCTGGCCACCGGCGGCGACGCGTTCCTGGGCGGCGCCAACTTCGACGAGGCGATTGTCGAAGCGCTCGTGGACGACTTCCGGAAGAAGCACGGCATCGACCTGCGCGACAACAAGGTCGTCATGCAGCGGCTCGTCTTCGCCGCCGAATCCGCGAAGATGGCGCTGAGCAACGCCACGTCCGTCCCGCTGCGCGTGCCGTGCATCACCCAGAAGGACGGCGCCTTCGTGGACTTCAACTACACGCTCACCCGCGAGCAGGTGGAGTCCATCGTCTTCCAGCTCATTGAACGCACCGCCGCCGCGTGCGACGACGTGCTGGAGAAGGCGGGCATGAAGGCGGACTCCATCGACGAATTGGTGATGGTGGGCGGCCAGACGCGCATGCCCGCCATCCGCAAGCGCCTGGGCCACTTCCGCAAGCTGTCGTCCGACAAGGAGGTCCACCCGGAGCTGGGCGTGGCCGTGGGCGCGGCCATCCTGGGACGCAACCTGGCGCGTGGCATCAGCGGCCTGTCGGACGTGGTGCCCATGCCCATTGGCGCCATGGTGCCCGGCGGCGCCCAGCACGAGGTTCTCCCCGCCAACACCCCCGTGCCCGGCACGCGCTCCGTGGTGCTGGAGCTGCCGCAGTGGGCCGGCCCCGTACCCGTGGCCCTCTTCGAGGCGCTGGACCGCACCACCGTGGAGCGAGAGCTGCTGGGCACCGTGCGCATCGAGCCGGACTGGCGCGTGGCCCACCCCGGGCCCACCACGCTGGAGCTGCGCATGGCGCCGGACTTCTCCCTCGCCGCCAGCCTCGTCGCGCCGGATGGCCAGCGTCAGCCGCTGACCATCACCGACCCGAACGCGCCCCTGCGACTCTGACGCAGCCGGCAGGTCAGCCGGTGGCCCGGGACGTCACCGTGCCCCGGAGCTGCTCCAGGAGCCGGCGGCACTCCTCCAGCGCATCCGCGCAGTGGGCCACCAGCGGCTCCAGGCCTTCCACCACCCGGGCGTCCGCGCGCTGCTCGATGTCCCAGCACAGCGACTCCAGGGTGGCCGCCCCGAAGTAGGCCGCGTTGGACTTGAGCGTGTGGGCCGCGCGGGCCAGGTTCTCCATCTCCCCCTGGGCCAGCGCCGTGCGCGCGTCATCCATCAGCCGGGGCATGCTCTCCAGCGCCGTGTCGATGAGCTCCGGGAGCATCCGCTCCACCTGTCCGTCCAACGACTGCCACAGCCGCTCGAGCGCGGAGGCCTCCAACCCCCGGATGCGCGGCGTGCCCACGCGGGGCACTTCCGTGACGCGCGCGTGGGTGGAGGTCGCGGCTCCGGGCTCGCGCGGCAGGCGCTCCCAGGCGCGGCGCAGCGCGGCGATGAGCTCCTCCACGCGGATGGGCTTGCTGAGGAAGTCGTCCATGCCCGCGTCCAGGCATTCCCGCCGGTCCGCCGTCATCGCGTTGGCCGTCATCGCGATGACCCAGGGCTGCTCGCTGACCGGCACCTCCGTGCGCAAATGGCGCGTGGTCTCCAGGCCGTCCATCTCCGGCATCTGCACGTCCATCAGCACGACGTCGTAGCGCGTGCGCGCCAGGGCGTGCAGGCCCTCGCGGCCGTTGGACGCCGTGTCCGCCGGGTAGCCCAGCCGGTCCAACACGAGCAGCGCCAGCTTCTGGTTGGTGGGGTTGTCCTCCACCAGCAGGATGCGCAAGGACATCTGGTCGCCGGGGCGCGCGTTGAACACCGAGCGCTCCCGGGTGGCGAGCGCGGGCACTGGCGGCACCAGCTTCGCGGAGATGAGGTCCTGCGCCAGACACGTCATCAGCGCGTCGTGCAACTGCGACGCCTTCACCGGCCGGGGCAGCACGGCGGTGAACATGCCCGGAGGCTGCGCGTCGCGCTGGTCGAACGACGTGAGCAGCAGCAGCGGCAGCTCGCGCGCGTCGCGCTGATGACGGATGAGCCCCGCCAGCGTCGGGCCGTCCATCAGCGGCATGCGGTGGTCCAGGATGGCCAGGTCGAACCGGGCCCCCGACTCCAGGCGCGTGAGCGCTTCCGCCCCGGAGCCCACCTCCACGATGTCCATTCCCCACGCGGAGAGCTGACGGCCCAGCAGCTTGCGGTTGATGGCGTTGTCGTCCACCACCAGCACGCGCCGGCCCTGGAGCTTCAGCGGATCCGGGCGCAGGGCATTGCCGCTGCGCGGGGCCTCGCGCGCCTGGAAGGTAAAGTGGAACGTGGCGCCCCTACCGGGCACGCCCTCGCTCTCCATCCACAACCGCCCGCCCATCGCCTCCACCAGCCGCTTGCAGATGGCGAGCCCCAGGCCCGTGCCGCCGAAGCGCCGGGACACCGATTCGTTCAACTGGTTGAAGGGCTGGAACAGCCCCCCGCGCGCGGACTCGGCGATGCCCAGGCCGGTGTCCTGCACCGCGAAGTGCAGTTCGAACGACGCGCCCGGGGCCAGGGGCGGCCGGGGCGCGTCCACGGAGATGGACACGCCGCCGCGCTCGGTGAACTTCACCGCGTTGCCCACGAGGTTGAGCAGCACCTGCCTGAGCCGCGCGGAGTCACCCACCACGTTGACCGGCGTCTCGTTGCTGACGTGGTAGCCCAGGTCCAGGGACTTCTCGCTGGCGCGCACCGCCAGCAGGTCCATCACGGACTCCACGCACTGGCGCAGGTTGAAGGGCTTCTCCTCCAGTTCGACCCGGCCTGCTTCGATCTTGGAGAAGTCCAGCATGTCGTTGAGCAGCCCCAACAGCGCGTCGCCGCTCTGGCGGATGGTGGACGCGAAGTCGCGCTGCTCGGGCGTCAGCGCCGTGTCCATCAAGAGCCCCGCCATGCCGATGATGGCGTTCATCGGCGTGCGGATTTCGTGGCTCACCGTGGCCAGGAACAGGCTCTTGGCCTGGTTGGCGTCCTCGGCGGCCTGGCGCGCCCGCTGGAGGTCGGTGACGTCGTGGTAGATGGCGATGAAGCCCAGCGACTGGCCGGCCACCATCACCGGCAGGGCGCGCAGCTCCACGTCCACCACCGTGCCGTCCTTGCGCACGCGCTTCGTCACGACGTGCACGCGGTCCATGCGCAGCACCTCGCGCGACGTCTCCTCGGCCTCCGGACGGATGTCGTCCACGTTGGCCACGAGCTTGAGGATGTTGCGGCCCATCGCCTCCTCATGCGTGTAGCCGAACAGCCGCTCCGCCGCGGGGTTCCAGGTGAGCACTTCGAAGGCGCGGCTGATGGTCACGATGGCCACCGGACTGTGGTCCACCACCGCCTCGAAGAACTCCTTCTGCTGCCGGAGGATGGACTCCGCCGCCTGCGTGCCATCCGGGCCCCTCAACATCAGCACCCAGCCGCCGTCACCCGGCTGCGGCAGGGCCAGCACCCGCACGGTGTGCGCCGGGCCCGCCTGCCAATCCCTCTCCACGGGAGGGCCTCCGCCTTCCGGGATCTCCGGCGGCGTCCAGCCCGGCAGCACGCGGTCCACGGGCATGCCCACCAGCACGTCGCGGGGACCCAGGAGGCCCTCCGCGGCGCGGTTCACGGCCACGACCCGCAGGGTCGGGTCGAGCACGAGCGCACCGTCGCGCATGTGCTCGAACAAGGCCGGATACGCGCTGGGTGGCAGTTCGGGCAACCTTCCCCCTCCGTTCAAGAACTGTAGGTCAGTCGAGGCGCCAGTTCCACGCCAACCATGAAAACCGTGGAGGTGGGCAGGCGCCGGGATGCTTCTGTTGTCCCGCGAGCACGGGGGTTCAGGGGGTTAGGGCGCTTGCTCCGCCTGCGGGGTGGACGGGTATTTCGTGTGGAAGTCGCGCAGCGGCTGGAGATTCCCCACCGGCATGGCGACGACGACGCTGGCGATGCGGGAGGTCAGCCAGTGCCCGGGGGCGCGTTGGATCCACAGGGCCTGCTCGGCGGTCATCATTCCGGAGTCCGCATCCAGCAGGTTGAGCCCCCTTGCCCTCACCCCACGTGCGGTCGCGGTAGGACAGGCGAGGTCCGCGAGGTCCTGGTCGAGCGCGGCGTAGGCGGCCTGGAAGGGATGCTTCGCGAAGGGCTCCAGCATGCTGGCGA
Source organism: Corallococcus sp. bb12-1 (assembly GCF_026626765.1). Lineage (NCBI taxonomy): Bacteria > Pseudomonadati > Myxococcota > Myxococcia > Myxococcales > Myxococcaceae > Corallococcus > Corallococcus sp. bb12-1. The sequence continues at coordinate 263,753 of NZ_JAPNJZ010000027.1, forward strand.
AGAAGGCCGCCTCCGTCAGGGCGAGGCAGCGGCTGGTCGCGGTCGCGCAGTGGCGCGCCTTGCGGGCCACGTCCGGGGGCGAGGCCAGCGAGGAGAAGACCAGCCCCGTCACCGCCAGCGCGGACAGGCGGTCCGTCTGCTCGGCGGACATGGGCGTCCAGTCCGCGGGCGGGGAGGCCAGGGAGTCATGGGCCATGCGCTCGAACTCGAGCAGGTTGGCGGCGATGACGCCGCCCAGGGCCGTCTCCGTGCTCAGGCTCAACCACGCGAGGTGGCGCACCTCCTGGGCGGCCTCCACCGGGTGGCCCGTCACCAGGCCGTTCCGCAGCCGGAGCTTCGCCCAGCGGGTGAGGAGGATGTAGTCGGGCATGTCGCCGGCGGCCCAGTTGATGCGCGGCCCCTTCCCCAGCGGACTGTCCTGGAGCAGGTCCCAGCGGTCATAGGCCAGCAGTCGCGCCATCCACCCGTAATCCAGCCCGGACACGTCGATGTTCGCGGTGAGCCACTTGCCCTGCTTCAAATCCACGGCGTCCTCCCGCAGGGCTTCGGGCAGGGCGAGCGGCGAGCCGGGAGGCACGTCCTTGTGCCCGGGCGGCCAGGGCAGCCACGCGTTGAGCAGGGGGCCCGCGTTGCCTTCCGTGCGCGCTTCGTGGAACCAGGGGTCCGCCCCCAGTGCCGCCTCCTGCGCGCAGTAGTCATCCACGTTCGCGGTGAGCTCCGCCCGCTGCTGTTCCAACGCGGGCTCGTACTTGCCGCGGAACCAGGAGTCCGCCGCTACGAAGGCCAGCCCCGCCAGCCCGAGGAACACCGCGAAACACACCCCGGCGATGCGCAGCGCGCGGAACCGGGGAGCCCTGCCTGAGGACGTCATTCCCGGAAGTCTAGGGGCCTTCCCCAGGAGCACCCAGCAAGTCGCCCGCCGCGAAGCGCCACCCCTTCAGGGCAGCCGGCCAAGCAACCCCCTCCCCTGCTGTCTTCCATCCTCGCAGGCGACCCGGAATGAGCGGCCGTCCCTGGGCGGTGCGGCGGTCGGGCGACCTAGCTTTCAATTGACCCCACGGAAGAGAGAGTCGTGTCCCACGCGAACGCCACGCCCCTCATTCTCATCATCGACGACGAGCCGGAGCTGGAAGTGCTGGCCCGCTACCTCGAACTCGAAGGCTATTCCGTCCTGACGGCCACCAACGGCGAGGAGGGGTTGGTAGCGCTGGCCTCCTGTCGCAAGCCGTGCATCGTCCTGCTGGACCTGATGATGCCGGTGATGGACGGCTACGGCTTCCTGCGACGGGTGCACGATGATGCGACCCTCTGCGGACTGCCCGTCTTCGTGCTCACCGCCAGCTTCACCACGGAGCTGATGGCGGGCGCGGTGGGCCTGCTGCAGAAGCCCCTGCACATGGAGGTACTGCTGGAAGCTGTAGCACCGTATTGTCCGCTTCCGAACGAAGACGAGAATTCCAAGCCAAACTAGGACACTGGCGCTGCTCGGCCTCCTCCCGTTGCTCCCCGCGTGTCTCACACCTGCTGAGTTGGGGGATGAGACAGAGGGGATGGATCTCGCCACGGCCAATCAGCCCCTGGTGGCGCACGTGTATTCACGGCCCCCGGTGCCCACGGCCTGGTACGAGCCACCGGCCGCCAACGCCATCTTCGTGGCGCCGGGTGGCAACGACTCCACCGGCACGGGCACGGAGGCGCAGCCGTACCAGACGTTGGGCCGGGCGCTCCAGGTCGTCAACGCGAAGCCCGCGGACGCGACGACGTGGACGGTGGTGCTCAAGGCGGGCACCTACCGCGAGGGCGAGCTCACGGTGAGCCGGGCCCGCGTCACGGTGCAGCGCTACAAGAGCGACGTCGTGTCGCTGCGGGGCAGCGTGGAGGTGACGGGGTTCAGCGGCAGCGGGCCCTACACTGAAGACGCTCACCGGGTTTGATCCCACGCCGGTGGAGGCGGACTGCGCGGACACGGTGCTCCTGGGACAGGCCGTGCGCGATTACGGTTCGGAGACGCCGTTCGCCGTCACGCGCGCGGGCATTCCGCTGAGACGGGTGGCGCCGGGCGCGCCGCTCTCCAGCGGGCAGTACCTCTACGACGCCGCGACGAATGTGCTGACCCTGGCGTCCACCACCGCCGCGACGGGGCTGTCGCCGGTGTACCGGCTCTACAGCCCGACGGTGCTGGAGCATTTCTGGACCATTGACGCGGCGGAGAAGCAGAGCGCGCAGTCCAGCTATGGCTACACGCAGGACGAGGGCATCGGGTTCCACGCGGCCACCGCGTCCGGTCCCTGCCTGGTGCCGGTGTACCGGCTGGTGCGCGCGGCCGCGTCCCGACACACCTTCACGACCTCGCAGACGGAGCGGGCGTCGCTCGTGGCCAGCGGCTGGACGGACGAGGGCATCAAGCTCTACGCGGGAGCGCCGCAATAGGGCCCCCCCGGACAGGGCCCGTGCCAGGATGCGTCATCAAGAAGCGTCCTTGAGAGGACACGGATCATGACGGGGCGCGGCGCGGTGGGTTGGACATTGGTGCGGGTGGTGTTCGGGCTGACGCTGGCCTTCGGACATGGCCTGGGCAAGGTGACGGGGGACATCTCCGGCTTCGCTGAAGGGGTGGCGAAGATTGGCTTCCCCGCACCGATGTTCTTCGCCTGGTGCGCGGCGCTCGCGGAGTTCCTGGGCGGCATCGCCGTGGCGCTGGGGTTGTTGACCCGGCCCGCGGCGCTGTTCGCCGGGTTCACCATGCTGGTGGCCCTCTTCCGGCACCGCGCGGATCCGTTCGGGAAGATGGAGATGTCCATCCTCTTCCTGACGGTGATGGTCGCGGCGCTCCTCATCGGCGGCGGTCCGTTCAGCCTGGACGCGCTGCTGCGCCGCAAGAAGGCTTGAGTCAGGCCACCCCCACGGGAGGGAGCAGGCATCCAGGCAGGCCGTTCCTGAATCGCTACGTATCCTTGTAGATGGCGCCTCATGAGGACGGATGCATGACAAACAAGAACCTGAAACCGCAACCCGAGCGCAAGCACACGGATGATGGCCTGCGCGTGGAGCGGGAGAAGTCTGATCGCGAATACGCCAGGAGGCAGACCGCGCTCGAGGAGGGTTCGGATGCCGCCATCGATAAAGCCCGGGGCCAGGCGGATGAGGCCCTGCGCGCGGCCCGGGACAGCGCGGATGCACGCCTGGCGCGGCATGAGGCGCCCGCGGCGAACGCCACTGTCCTCCAGGAGCGGAAGGACGAGGACGCGACCTTACGGGGAGAGCGTGCGACCGCGGATGCCGAGCTGAGAGATGAACGCGAGGAGCGGATGCGCGCCTTGTCCGCGCTCCTCCACCTGGAGCGAATCGAAACCGACACGCGGCTGCTGGGCGAGCGGGCTCACGCCGACACGGGGTTGGCGACGCGCGATGAGTTCCTGGGCATGGTCAGCCACGACCTGCGCACGCTCCTCGGGGGCATCGCCTTGCAGTCGACCCTGCTCAAGCGGCATGCCTCCGACGACGAGGCAGGCCAGAGGACGGCCCAGGCCGCTGAGAAGATCCAGCGCTTCACCGCGAGGATGAACCGGCTGATTGGGGACCTGGTGGATGTGGCCAGCATCGAAGCGGGCAGGCTCCGGATCACCCCGGAGTTGCAAGACGCGACCCCGCTCTTGAGGGAATCCGTCGACGCGTTCCAGGCCCAGGCCTCCGCGCAGGACCTCATGCTCGACGTGGAGATTCGCGGGGACACGCTGATGGCGAAGTTCGACCCGGAGCGCATCCTCCAGGTGCTCGCCAACCTGCTGTCCAATGCCCTCAAGTTCACCGCGGCAGGCGGCAGGATTTCGCTTCAGGTGGAGCCGGTGGGCCAGTACATCCGCTTCTCGGTGAAGGACACCGGCGCCGGAATCCCGAGCCACCAACTGGAGCAGGTATTCGAGCGGTTCTGGCAGGCCCGCGGCGAAGACCGGAGGGGATCGGGGCTCGGGCTCTACATCTCCCGAGGCATCGTGGAAGCGCACGGTGGACGGATCTGGGCCGAAAGTCAGCCCGGCCACGGCAGCACCTTCGCGTTCACGCTTCCAGGGGCTTCTGCCTCAACGCACTAGAGACACCTGTCTCAGGCCGCCACGCGCTCCACGCACTCCGGCCCGTCGTTGGCGGGCGAGTTCACCACGCGCGCCACTTCATAGGCCTCCAGGGCCGCGTCCTGCGCGGGGACGAGGAGCGGCAGCAGGTCCGCGGCCTCCTGCGGCTCCGGGCGCAGCCACACGGCCTGGGCCTCCTGCGACAGGATGACGGGCATCCGGTCATGGATGGGTGCCATCAGCGCGTTGGGGCCGGTGGTGATGATGGTGCACGTGCGCAGCACCTCGCCCGTGTCCGGCGCCGTCCACTCCTCCCAGAGGCCCGCCAGCGCCAGCGGCTTTCCGTCGCGGCGGTGGAAGAGGTACGGCGTCTTGGGCTTCGTGGTCTGCTTCCATTCGTACCAGCCGTCCACCACCACCAGGCACCGGCGTCGCTTCAGCGCCGAGCGGAAGCTGGGCTTCTCCGCCACCGTCTCACCGCGCGCGTTGATGAGCTTGTTCCCGATGGACGCGTCCTTCGCCCACGAGGGGATGAGCCCCCAGCGGAACACGTCCAACAGCCGCGAGCCGTCGTTCGGCACCACGGGCAGCAACTGCGTGGGACACAGGTTGAAACGCTCGCGCTCCAGCGTCGCGCGCGCGCCCGCGAGCTCCAGCTCGGCGACGAGCTGGGCGGGAGAGGTCCGGACGGTGACTCGGCCACACATGGCGCCAAGCGTAGCGCCCGGAGGACGGGCTCGCACGTTCCCGGCGACTGCCCGGGGGGCGACCGGCGGAGCAGCCCCGACTACGTAGGCAGCTTGATGCCGGACAGGCGCTGGAAGAGCTCCACCGCGCGGCTGTCCGACAGGCCGGAGATGTAGTCCGTCACGCACAGCAGCCGCTGGTACGGGGTGAGGCGCAGGATGGCCTCGTCGCGCTTCGGTGGCTGCTCCTCGTCCGCGGCCGCGAACTCCGGACGCTGGAAGCACTCCATCGGCATCAACTGCCGCAGCTTCTTCTCCTCGCGGTTGGGCGCGTCCGTCACCACCGCCGTGGCGAACATGTCCAGCAGGCCGCCCAGCGTCTTGAAGCCCGCGCTCTCAATCTGGAGCACGCGCTCGCTGCGGTAGCCGAACTCGCTGGTGAAGTCGGTGATGGCGTCCAGCGCCGACTCCACGTCGGGACGCAGGGACGTGAGTGACGTCTCCGCCGTCCCCTCCTCCAGCGCGTGCACCTGATCCATGAAGGCCCCGACACACTGCGGGATGAGCTTGCCGATGGCCACCGCGCGCGCCTGCGCCATGCGCGTCTCCAGGTGGCGGGGCGGCTTGCGGCGTCCGGGCTCCGGCAGCACCGCCTCCAGCAATTCACAGGCGCGCAGCATGGGGACCAGTCCCAGCTTCGCGGAGTCCTCCAGGTCGATGACCGCGTAGCAGATGTCGTCCGCCGCCTCGACGAGGAAGGCCAGCGGGTGGCGGGAGAAGACGCCCGTCTCACGCTCTTGCAAGCCCGTGGCGCGGTAGGCCTCCAGCGCCAGAGCGACGTCGTCCTGGAAGTAACCGAACTTCTTCTCCGACACGCGGCCCTTCACCTTCGGGCGCGAGCCCGGCAGCACCGACGGGCGCGGGTACTTGCTCATCGCGCCCAGCGTGGCGGCCGTGTAGCGCAGCCCGCCCCGACGCTCGCGCGACTGGAGCCGGTTGAGGATGCGGAAGCCCTGCGCGTTGCCTTCGAAGTCGCGCAGGTCCTTCCATTCCGCTTCCGTCGCGAAGGGGCTCTTCTTGCCTTCACCGGGCGGAGACAGCCGCTGCTCCACCCAGTGCTGGATGGCATCCTCCCCCGAGTGACCGAAGGGCGGATTGCCGATGTCGTGCGCCAGGCACGCCGCCGCCACGATGGTGCCCAGGTCCGAGGGCGCCAGCTTCACCCCCTGGGCCAGCAGCTTCAGTCCGGCCTGATGCCCCAGCGAGCGCCCGACACACGACGCCTCGATGCTGTGCGTGAGGCGCGTGCGCGTGTAGTCGCTCGTCGACAGCGGAAACACCTGCGTCTTGTCATGCAGGCAGCGGAACTCGCTGGAGAAGACGATGCGGTCGTAGTCCCGGTTGTAGTCGGTGCGCTCGTCCAACTGCGGATCCGCCGCGCGCTCCTCGCGAGGCGTGGCGCGAGGCTCCGACCCCACGCGGGTGTCCGACAGGAACCGCCGCCAACGTTCTGTCCGGTCCTGACTGTCGCTGCGGCTGCTCACGAAGGGGCCTCACGGTGCGGGAAAGCGCCGCCATCGTGCTCCCCCACACCGTCCGCGCAAGTTCCCGCGCCGGGCGCCCGCACCTCCTTCATCCCATCCACAAACCGACGCGTGCCGGCCCCCGGGTCCGGTCAGGGTTGGCGTGAGTTCCCACGCCCCCCACCGTCCATGCAGCCGCGATGCCGTGCGGGGACGACGCCCGCACGGCCTGACATGAGGGGGAACCGACATGGGGTGTGGTGACAGGTGGAGGGGGAAGCTCGGGCTGGGGGGATTCGTCGCCCTGCTGGCGGCCGTGACGCCCCAGGTGGCGAAGGCGGATGCGGAGACGGATCCGGAAGAGCGCCCCGGCGTCCGGCTGCTCGACAGCCATCACGCAAAGCACCACGCCCGGCACCATGAAAAGAAGGAAGAGGGCACGGGCGGTTCGGGCGACGACGCGTCCTGGCCCAAGATTGGCGGGCACTGGGGGCTCGCGGTGCCGCTGGTGAGCTTCACCGACGAAGGCACCACGGGCATCTTCGCGGACTTCTTCCAGATAGGCATCGCGCCGGGCATCACGGTGAAGCTCAACGAGAAGTGGGCCGTGGACTTCGAGTTCATCGCCTTCAGCCGCTGGCAGTACTCCGACAACGGGACGCCCGCGCGCGCCAGCACCAGCATCGTGGTGGACCCGGGCGTCGTCTACGACTTCGGCAGCTTCTCCGGAGGGCTGCGCACCGCCGTGCAGGTGGGCGAAGGCGTGCCGTTCAACCTGGGCCTCGTGCCCATCATCAACAAGGGCTTCCCCATCACCGAACGCCTGAAGTGGTTCGTGGAGCTGGACCTGCCCTTCTTCATCACCGGCACGCCGGGCGACAGCGGCTTCAGCTTCACGCCGCTCATCCAGACGGGCATCGCCTTCTGACACAGGCCAGGGCCGGAACGCGCGCGCGCGTCTTCCGGCCCCCGGCCCGTACGAAGCGCTACTGGAACACCCGCCACGGCGAGGTCGGGGCCGACGTTGACGGCCGCACCGAGATCGGCGCCTCCCAGGTGATGTGGTACTCGGTGTCCAGCAGGCCCAGCTTGCGGCCCTGGATGCGCGGGTTGCGGGCGCCCACCATGGAGAGCACCTCGCGCAGCACGCCCTCATGGTAGGGCGCCGGCATGAAGTCGCGCCGCATGACGAACAGCGCCTCTGACTCCCCCTTCCACTCCACGGAGCGGTCCCCGTAGCTCACCGCCATCTGGTAGCCGGAGGGCAGGTTGGCCACGAGCTTGCGCGTGTCGCCCGCGGCCAGCAGCAGGAAGGTGCGCCCCACCGCGGACTCCAGGAAGCTGCGCGTGGCCTGCATTCCCATCTGCCGCAGCGCTTCGTCCGCCCCACCCCACCGGGGCGCCAGCACGCGCGACGCCACCTGCGCCATCTTCAAGAAGCTGGACACCGGGTAGTTGAAGAAGCCCACGAACCGGCGCTCCTCCGTCGCGGCACGGCAGGTCACCACCGCGTCGTCACCCATGCCGCTGCGCACCGTCTCCAACACCCCCAGGAAGAACATACCGCGCGCGGTGTCCTGCTCCGTGGCCGCCATGCGTCGGACCGCCCAGTCCGCATCCACCTGACCGGTCTCCCTCGACGGCTTCGCCTGTGCCTGCATGCCACCTCCCTGACCACGTACGTGGAGCTGCGCGCCACACTGAATGAAGGCAACGTCCCGGGTGCGTCCCGCGGGTGCGACTACGGATGCACCGGCACCGCGACATCCGGCACGCGCGCGTCGGGAAACAGGACGGTGAAGCGGGAGCCGTGACCGAAGTCGCTCTCAGCCTGGATGCGGGCGCCATGCCCCTGCACCAGGCTCTTCACGATGGCGAGCCCCAGGCCGGTGCCACGCAGCTTCGTGGTGAACATGGGCTCGAAGATGCGCTCCAGCAGCGGCGCGGGGATGCCCGGCCCGTCGTCCGTCACGCGCAGGCTCCAGCCGCCGTCCACTGACTGGTCGGCATGGACACACACCTCACCCGTGCGCTCCGGAGCAATGGCCTCCACCGCGTTCTGGATGAGGTTGACCAGCACCTGCCGGAACTGTTCGCGATCCAGGTGGGGCACCGGCAGTCCGTCCGGCACCTGGTTGTTCACGCGCACGCCCTCGCGCACCGGCACCACGCTGATGGCTTCTTCCACCAGCGGCTTGAGCGGGCATGGCATGAAGCTGGGAGGCCGCCCCTTCGCGTAGTCCAGCAGGTCGGAGATGATGACCGTGCACGCCTGGAGCTCCCGGTCGATGATGTCCAGGAAGCGCGGGATGCGAGGGTCGGTGGTGCCCGCGTCCGTCTTCAGCATGCGGCGCAGGACGAACGCGTGCGCGGTGCGCGCGGCGGCCAGGGGGTTGCGCAATTCGTGGCTGACGCTGGCGGTGAGCTGCCCCAGCGACGCAAGCCGCTCCAGCCGGCCCGCGTGGTCGCGAAAGGCGAGCACCTCCCGCACGGCCGCGTCCAACTGGCCCGCGCGCAACGCCAGCTCCCGCTCGCTCGCCTGTTCCGCGTGGGCCTGGCGTTCGGCCTTCTCACGAAGCTCGCGCACCGCGTCCCGGCAGGCGACGAGGAGCACCGCGTCGATGATGGCCACCCAGAAGGCGTGCTCCAGGAAGCGCCACCACTCCGGATTGAGCTGCCCATAGATGGACTCCGGCCACAGCGCGCCCCGCAAACAGTGGTCCACGACGATGGCGCCGCTCGCGGTGAGCAACACCTTCGGGTCCCGGTAGAAGGACAGCACCGCCAGCGAACCGAAGATGTGGAAGTGCGTTTCGATGCGCCCCCCCGTCAGATGGATGAGCAGCGCGGACCACAGCATCTGGCTCAGCGCCACCGCGTGACGCGTCAGCGCTTCGCCCGGCCGCAGGCGCGTGAGCAGCACCGGAAACAGGCTCAAGGCCCCACCCAGCAGCACCGCGGTCTGCACGTGCAGGTGCACCCCGCGCACCCGGCCCTCCCAGCCGTAGGGCGAGAAGAACACCGACACCAGGATGGCGCTCGCCCACTGCCCCAACATCAGCCAGGTGAACAGCGCGTCCACCCGCCCGCGAGAGTCACGCAACTGCCGCGCCAGCAGGGCCTCCGCCCGCCCTTCCAGACATTGAGAGACATACGCCGGAACATGAGGGAAGGAGGCGGACATGTGCAAAGACATCTCTTCACCCGACCATGATGGTGGCGGAAGCGATTAATCCTGTAAAATATGAACTACGCGCAAACCAATGAATCAACCATGCTGCTTCAGGGCACATTGATTGGTCGCGTATGAACACTGCCGTCCCCCTCTGCCCGGCGGTGTGGGGTGGTCCTGACGCAAGGCCGCGCCAGTCCCCCGCATTCGCCCCGACGGTACTTCTACGCTGCTTTCAGCATGAAAAGCGCATCTGGGACCCCAGTCCAGGTCTGTCGAAGACATCTGTCAATGAGAGACGTCTGGACGAGCAGGAGCGCACACGTCGCCCGGGCGCGCACCTCTCCCTGCAAGCCCTGGAGGGCAATGCCTGACAGCCCTTCAGGGCAATGCGGAGAGGGTCCGGGGCGAAGGCAGCTCGAGCGTGGCGTCGGTGTCGCCCCGGGGCAGCTCCCGGGCGGCGGGAATGAAGGTCATGGCGCGCTCGGCCAGGGCGGTGATGGTGAGCGAGGGATTGACGCCCGGGTTGGCGGAGATGGCCGCGCCGTCCACCACATACAGCCCGTCATAACCATACAAGCGGTGTCGTGAATCAATGGCACCGGTGGCGGGCGAGTCGCCCATGCACGCACCGCCCAGGATGTGCGCGGTGGTGGGAATGCCCAGGATGGTTTCGCTGACCATGGTCATGGGGTAGCCGTCCAGCTTGTCGGAGACGCGCTTCGCGAGGTCGAAGGCCTCCGGCATGTTGACCGTGGGCGCGGGACCTTCCTGCAGGCCGGTGGTGAGGCCGGTGCGGAAGCCGGTGCCCGGGGCGCGTCCGCGCCGCATGCGCAGGTGGCCCTCCATGGTGCGCATGTAGAGGAGGATCATCGTGCGGCGCGCGAAGTCCGGGACGAACATCGCCTGGAGGAAGCGCACCGGGCGCCGGGCGATGATGCCCACGAGGCGGGCCAGGCGGGTCACCAGGGTGGCGCCGGGGACGTGGGGTGCCATCAGCAGGCGGAAGAAGCCGGAGCCCGCGGGGTAGCGCACCGGCTCCAGGTGCGAGTGCGCGTCGGTGTGGAGGATGGACCCGATGGCGATGCCCTTGGACAGGTCCTGGTCCTTCTTCCCGCTGACGATGCCGATGAGGGCCTCGGAGTTGGTGCGCACCCCGTCGCCCACGCGCGGGGACAGCTTGGGCAGTCCGTCCGGCCGCTCCTTGAGCTTGAGGAGCAGGTCCAGGGTGCCCAGCACCCCGCCGGCGAAGATGACGTGCTTCGCGGTGAAGCGGCGCGTCTTCTTGAAGAAGCCCGTGCCCTCCTTCGCGGTGACTTCGTAGCCGTCACCGTCGGGCAGGGGGCGCACCCAGGTGACCTCCGTGTCGGCGTGGAGCGTGAGGCCGCGCTTCTCCGCCAGGTAGAGGTAGTTCTTGTCGAGCGTGTTCTTGGCGTTGTTGCGGCAGCCCAGCATGCAGCCGCCGCACGCGTTGCAGCCGGTGCGCTCCGGGCCCTCGCCGTTGAAGTAGGGGTCCTTCACGGTGACGCCGGGCTCGCCGAAGTAGACGGCCACGGTGGTGGGCTGGAAGTCGGGGCGGCCCAGGTCCTCGCCCACGGCCTTGAGCACCTGATCCGGGAAGGTGGTGAGCGGGTTGACGGTGGCGCCCAGCATGCGGCGGGCCGTCACGTAGTGCGGCGCGAGCTCTTCCTTCCACGGCGCCAGGTGACCCCAGGAGCTGGCCTCGAAGAAGTCTTCCTTCGGCACGGGCAGCGTGTTGGCGTAGACGAGCGAGCCGCCGCCCACGCCGACGCCGGACAGCACGGTGACATGGCGGAAGAAGGTCATCTTGAACAGGCCGCGCCACCCGAGCTGGGGCATCCACAGCCAGCGCTTCAGGTTCCAGTTCGACTTGGGGAAGTCCTGGCCCTGGAGGCGGCGGCCCTTCTCCAGCATGACGACGCGGTAGCCCTTCTCGACGAGCCGCAACGCGCTGACGCTGCCGCCAAACCCCGAGCCGATGATGAGCCAGTCGCAGTCCATGACGTCCTCCACCCGGGGCGGTGCCGCTCCCCCAGGAGGTCCGCACTCTATGCCAACGGCGCGGGCGGTCCGCTGGGACGTGACGCACGGCCCCGGAGGGATGGGGACGAGGGCCTAGCGCTTCGTGGCCTGCTTCCTCGCCCGGCGCGCGGCGGGGGTGTTGGCGACGAACTGCCGGCCGGCGCGGGAGCCCGTGCGCTTGCGGCGTTCGGTGGCCTTCTTCTGGGCCGGGCTCAGGTGGGCCCAGGCCTCCTTCGGAAGGTAGCGCGAGGTGGTGCGACCGTGACGGGCGCGGGTGCCACCGTCCTGGGTCTGCCACGCTTCCCGCGTCCAGGAGGACAGGTGGCGCTGCGCCGTCGCGCGAGCCCCCGAGTAGCCGCCACCAGCCTTCTTGTACTCACTGGCGAGCAGCTGCGCCTTGCGGGCGCTCCACTGGCCGGGCCGTCCGCCCTTGTCGCTTTTCATGATGCGCTTCTTGAGGCGCTCGCGAAGCGCGGGGTCGCTGTAGCGCCCCTTCGCGGACGCGGGGCTCTTCTTCACGGTGCGCTTCGCGGGGGCCGCGGCCGTGTGCTTGCGACGGGTGCTCCGGGTGGGGGCGGCGTGGGCCTTGCGACGGGTGGGCATGGAGGCTCCTGCGTTTGGAGCAAAGGTACGGATGCCTGCCGTGGAGCGCGGGACCGGGCCCTACCGCCTGCCCTCCTGTCAGGCGCTATCCGGGCTCCGTCCCCGGCGCGCGGGGGCGGAACAACGAACACGCGCGCACCGGCTGGGGAGCGTACTTCTGGGGCAGCAGCGGACAGAGGATGAAGGTGGAGGTCCGCGTCTGGACATACTTCGGGGGCGCTGCGCAGCGGTGGCAGAGGCTGTCCGGAAAGGGCAGGGGCTCGGGGGGCGTCATGGAGTGGCCAGCATCGCACGGAGGTGGAGAAAATCGGGGTGTGGGTTTCGGAGTGCTTCCTAGATTGCAAGGCATGCACGTCGATGAAGCCCGCGTCGAACCCTACCGGCTGCGCCTGTCCGGACGTCATGCCGTCCTGGAGGTGTCGAGTCCCCTGCCCGGCGTGCTGCGGGTGCGGCATGCGCCCGTGTCGTCGGAGGTCGGATTCCTCCATCCCGAGCTGCCCGACAAGCGGTCCTGGGCGGTGGTGACGCAAGAGAAGCCCCAGCTCCTGGAGATCCGGAGCGACGCGGAGCGCATGCATGTGAAGACAGGCGGCGTGTCGCTGGAGATCTCCGTGGAGTCTGGGACGTGGAGCTTCCGGGATGCGTCCGGGCGGGAGCTGGCGCGCAGCGTGAGTGTGTCCGGTGAGGTGCAGGCCGAATATCCGATGAGCCGCCATCGCTCCCGGCTGAAGCTCCGGGCGCCGCCGGACGAGCGTTACCTGGGCTTCGGCGAGAAGGTGGGGCCGCTGGACAAGCGGGGGATGCACTTCACGTTCTGGAACACGGACGTGATGCCGCACCACCCGGACACGGATCCGCTCTACCAGTCCATTCCCTTCTTCGTGGGCCTGCGCGAGGGCGTGGCGTGGGGGTTCTACCTGGACGAGTCATGGCGCTCGGAGGTGGACGTGGCGCTGACGGACGCGTCGCGGGTGGCGTGGGAGTCGTGGGGGCCGGAGCTGGACTGCTACCTGTTCAACGGGCCGGGGATCGCGGACGTGGTGCGAGGCTATGCGGCGCTGACGGGCTGCCCTCCCCTGCCCCCGCTGTGGAGCCTGGGCGCGCAGCAGAGCCGCTGGGGCTACGAGAACGCGAACGACATCCGGGGCGTCATCCAGGGTTACCGGCAACGGGGTCTGCCTTTGGACGTCGTGTATCTCGATATCGATTACATGGATGGGTACAAGGTCTGGACCTGGGACGGGGCGCGCTATCCGGATCCCGCCGGGCTGGTGCGGGAGGCGGCGGCAGAAGGCGTGCGGCTGGTTCCCATCGTGGATCCGGCGTTGAAGCAGGAAGCGGGCTGGGCGCCGTACGAGGAGGCGCGGGCGCTCGATTATCTGGTGCGCTACGACCGGGGCGGCGTGCTGGTGGGCGAGGTGTGGCCCCGGCCCGCGGTGTTCCCGGACATGACGCGGCCGGAGGTGCAGCGCTGGTGGGGCGGGCTGCACCGCGACTTCGTGGAGTTGGGCATCGCGGGGTTCTGGAACGACATGAACGAACCGTCGTGCTTCGCGGTGCAACCGGACCTGGGAATCCTCACGGTGACGAGCCAGCGAGCGGAGGGCGTTGGCAAGGTGGAGGGCCCGACGCTGCCGTATGACGCGAGGCACGGGGACAAGCGGCACATCGAGGTGCACAACGTCTACGCGCTGGGCATGGCGAAGGGAGCGTACGAAGCGCTGCGCGAACTGCGCCCGGAGGCAAGGCCGTTCCTGCTGACGCGCGCGGGAAGCGCGGGCATCCAGCGTTATGCGGCGGTGTGGACGGGGGACAACTCCAGCCACTGGACGCAATTGGAGACCTCCATCCCGATGCTGGTGGGAATGGGTCTGGCGGCGGTGGCCTTCACGGGGACGGACATCCCGGGCTTCGTGGGTCGGGCGAACGGTGAGCTGCTGGTGCGCTGGATGCAGACCGGCACGTTCTATCCGCTGATGCGCAACCACGCGGGCAAGGGAACGCCACCGCAGGAGCCCTGGCGGTACGGGGAGCCGTACCTGACGCTGGCCCGCGCGACGCTGGAGCGGCGATACAGGCTGCTGCCCACGCTGTACACGCTGATGCACGAAGCATCAAAGACAGGGATTGCGCCCTTGAGGCCGCTGTTGATGGAAGCGCCCGGGGACGCGGAGGCGGCGGGGGCGTTCGATCAATTCCTGTTCGGACAGGACCTGATGGTGGCGCCGGTGGTGAGACCGGGACAGACGAAGCGGCTGGCGTGGCTCCCGGCGGGGGCGTGGCTGGAGTGGCCGGGCCTGGAGCGCGTGGGACGGGTACGGGAGGGAGGACAGTACGTCATCGCGGACGGGCCGATGGACACGGTGCCGGTGTGGCTGCGGGCCGGTGGAGCGGTGGCGCTGACTCAGCCGGCGATGCACACCACGGACGCGAACTGGAAGCACCTGGAGTGGCATGTGCACGCGGCGCCGGAGGTGCGCGGGCGGCTCTACGAGGACGCGGGGGATGGGTATGGGGCGTCGCGGCTCACGGTGCTGGGTGGCGGGGTGGTGGACGGAGTGCTGCGATTGGAGCGGAGCGAGACGGGGACGCTGGCACGGGCACGGTCGGAGGAGACGGTGCAGGTGTATGGATTGGGTTCGGTGCGGCAGGTGACGGGGGCGCAGGCACACCGATTCGAGGAGGGCGTGCTGGAGCTTCGGGTGGCGGCGGACTGGACACGGCTGGTGGTCGAGCCGTAGTGCAGCGTCAGGTCACAGGCACTTCCTTGAACACGACCCCTTCCAGCCCGAGGCGGTTGACGGCCTCGACGAATCGCTCGGTGGCGATGATGAGGGTCGTGAAGTCCGCCAACCGGAACAGGATTTGTCCTACTGGCAGCGTGCTTCCATCCAGGATTGGAATATCGGGGAGGATGTCTCCCTGACGACCGCATCGTTCACACGGGCGCTCGCGTCCACCCAGGAAACAACTGTCGTGAAGGCGGCCAAAAGGATGAAGCTCGACTTCAAGCAACTCAGGAGGGGTTCTCTCCCTGAAGTGCAGGTCCATCTTGCTCGTACTGAGTTCGATGCCCGCTTCTTCGCGAAGCCGCTCCAGCGCCTGACGCTGAATCACAAGCAACCAGGCGTACGGCAGATGCAACGCCCCCCACCGTCCCGTAGCCTTTGCTCTGAGTAGCCCGAACTCTGAATCAGGAAGAAGAAGAGCGCCTGGGGGCGTATGTGGTCGCAGCAGGTCTCGCAACCGCTCATACTCTTCGAGCGGTACCTGCCTCGCCTCCGCAAGTTCATGACGAAGTGACCATCCGGAGAGGTCAACGGACGGGTATGCCTCACCGAGCCCCCCGGGACTGGCTTCACATACGGGACACAGCCCCCCAGGAAGCCCCCATTGATGCACACCATTGAGGAAGCCGGTGAAGCGTGAACCCTCTTCGGGGAGAAGCTGGAAGAACTTCACGTATTCCTCCTGAGGCTCATCGAAACCTGTAGTAGGGAACAATGGGCCCCATGATGTTGAACTCAACGATCATTCGGCCCAGTTGTTCCTGAATCTGCTTCGGGGTCGCGTTCCGGTGGGTGTTGGCAAAGTCGCGCCACGCTTGATTCCAGGGGCCTCCTCGTCCTGCCGCAGCATGCAATCTCACGTGTTCAGCTCGCGGAATCACCATCGTGAATGCATGAACATCAATGTTTGCTCGTCGTTTGAAGTATTCAGCGAGGCGGTCCTCTTGGGGGTAGAGATGGTGGCGGACCCATCCAGAGCCTGAAGGTCTCCTCCCATCTGATGGAGCTGGGGGCGTGGGATGATCATACCAACGGATGACGAAGATGGCTTCGCGGTCACCCGGTAGAGGCTGAGCAGCCCCCCGATACCGGCGAGGTCCAAAGCCCGGTGCCGAGGCCGCTGCTGGAGGCCGGACCCCGCCTCCCCGCGCCAGCAGCGTCCCGGTGTCCTCGCAGTGGTAGAGCCCGCACAAGTCGTCGGCGCAGACGAGCGCCACGCACTTGTCGTCCTCTCCGCAATCATCCTCCCCTACCGACGCCGCCTCATCCCAGTGATCAAGGGCAAGACGCGTTGACGCGCACCCCATCAGGGCCGTCGTCAGAAGCAGGAGCAGCGCGAGGGGGCGTCTCATCACGCCCCTTTCATATCAGCGCACAACCCTCGCGTCAGAACGTGCCCGAAAGGAACGGCAACACCGGTGCGTAGCCACCCGGCTCAATCGGGCCCAGGTGCTCAAGCACGGATTCGTAACGCGCATCCCCCGGTTTGATGATGAACAGGGCATGACCCACGATCCCACCCGGAGCCGAAGCCCCCATCCTCAACTCCAGCACTCCATCCAGCCGCAGGTGTGCCGACCCCACGGGACTTGCGGGCTCGGGTTCGGGCACCTCCGGCATGCCAGGAGGACGGGGAGGAACCTTCGAGGAATTGCTCATGATCACGACTCCGCAGGAAACAGGCCCTTCACTTCCCAGTACACCGCGCTCCCGCTCTTGAACGTCGGCTCCTGGAGGGACGACAGGACTTCTTCCAGTCGATCCGTCTTGAAGGTCAGCACGACGTTTTCGGACTCCACCAGTTGAAATTCCGAAATGAAGTTCTTCATCACGATCTGGACGTTCACCGCCTGCGAAAGCTTGTTCTCCAACACCGACCGGTTGAAACCCGTGGCGGCCCGCCTGTGATCAAACTCAACCTGGACGTAGTGCATGTCTTTCATCCTCGAATCCCGAACCCTTGAGAACCCGCCATGCGCAATCCAAGACATTCACACCTCACCACAGCGGCGCCATGTTCTCCACGTACTTGAACCCCGTGCCCGTGTTGAACACGACCACGGACTCCTCCGGCGTCACGTCCCCGGCGGCGTGCAGCTTCTTGAGCGCCGCCACGCACGCGCCGCCCTCGGGCGCCACGAACAGGCCTTCCGCGGAGGCGATGTCCTTCGTGCCCTGCACAATCTCCTCCTCCGTCACCGACACCGCCGTCCCGTGGCTGTCCTTCACCGCGCGAAGGATGAGGAAGTCGCCCAGCGCCTTGGGCACCCGCAGGCCGTGCGCGTGCGTCGTCGCCCCCAGCCACATCGGCGCATCAGGCTTGCCTTCCGCGTGCGCCTTCACGATGGGCGCGCACCCCTGCGCCTGCACCGCCACCATCCGGGGCCGCTTCGAACCGATGAGCCCCATCGCCTCCAGCTCCTCGAAGGCCTTCCACATCCCGATGAGCCCCGTCCCCCCGCCCGTCGGGTACAGGATGACGTCCGGCAGCATCCACCCGAGCTGCTCCGCCAGCTCGTAGCCCATCGTCTTCTTGCCCTCGACCCGGTAGGGCTCCTTCAGCGTCGCGCACTCGTACCAGCCGTGCTCCTTCGCCAGCCCCGCGCACACCCGCCCCGCGTCGGAGATGAGCCCCTCCACCGTCTCAACATGCGCGCCGTAGGCCCGCGTCTCCATCAGGAACAACGACGCGATGTCCTTCGGCACGAAGACGTGCGCCTCCATCCCGCCCCGGGCCGCGTACGCCGCCAGCGCGCTGCCCGCGTTCCCCGCTGAAGGCAGACACACCGCCTGCGCCCCCAACACCTTCGCCATCGACACCGCCGCGGACAGGCCTCGCGCCTTGAAGGAGCCGGTGGGATTGCCGCTCTCGTCCTTCACGAGCACGCGCTTCAATCCCAGCCATCCCGCGAGCCGGGGCGCTTGCAGCAGCGGCGTGAAGCCCTCCCCCAGGCTCAGCCGGTGCGCCGGGTCTTCCACCGGCAGCACCTCGTGGTAGCGCCACATCGAACGCTCGCGCCCGGCCAGCGCTTCGGGCCTCAGCGTGCGGGCCGCGCGCTCCAGGTCGTAGCGCGCGAACAGCGGCGCCTGACACGCCGTGCACAGGTTCCACACCAAGCCCGGCGCATACGTCCGGTCACACTTCGTGCAATCCAATCGGAGGACGGACATGGCCCCCGACTCTACTCAGTCCTTCAACTCCAGCCATACCGGCGCGTGGTCCGACGGCTGCTGCCCCTTGCGCTCCTCGCGGTCCACGTCGCACGCCGTCAAACGGGGCACCAGCGGCGCCGTGAGGTACAGGTGGTCGATGCGCACGCCCTTGTTCTTCGGGAACGCCAGCATCCGGTAATCCCACCAGGAGAACTTCTGCTCCGTCGGGTACAGGTGCCGGAACGCATCCGTCAGCCCGAACGCGCGCACCTGCTGCAACACGTCACGCTCGCGCAACGTGAACAGCGTCTGCCCTTCCCACTGCGCCGGGTCGTACACGTCGATGGGGTCCGGGGCGATGTTCCAGTCCCCGCCCAGCACCAGCGGTTCGTCCGGCTTGTGGCGCGTCTCCAGGTAGCGCTTGAGCCGGTGGAACCACTCCAGCTTGTACACATACGCGTCCGAGTCCACCTGCTGCCCGTTGGGCGCGTACGCGCTCACCACCCGCACGCCCCCCACCGTCGCCGCGATGAAGCGCGCGTGCGTGTCATCCACCCCGTCCGACAGGCCGCGCACCACGTCCGTGGGCTCCTGCTTCGCCAGGATGGCCACGCCGTTGTACGTCTTCTGCCCGTGCACGGCGGCGAAGTAGCCCGCCTCCTTCACCGCATCGAAGGGGAAATCCGTATCGGTGCACTTGAGTTCCTGAAGGCAGAGCGCGTCTGGCTGGTGCTTCTTCAACCAGTCAACCAGCCGCTGCTGCCGGGCCCTCACCGAGTTCACGTTCCAGGTCGCGATTCGCATCGCCGCCGACCGTCGCACGCGGCCCACGCCCCCTGCCACGCTTTTCCCCCGCCCCCGTGGCCCCAGGGACACACCCTCCTCCGTCCCCAGAGGGAAGAACCGTTGGCACACCGGTCGCAATAGAGCGTGTCGGGCCGCCACAGCGCGGCCCCGGTGCACCACTCCAGGCGCCCCGCCGCAGGCCAGAGCAGCCCCGAGGGGATTGCCATGAACCCGAAGACGCGCACCCGGACCCGCCACCCCGCTTCCTCCTCCCGGCGCTTCACCGTTCCGCCCGCGCTTCGCAAGGTGCTCGTGCCCGCCGCCCTCGCCGCCCTGGGCCTCGCCGCGTGGGAGGACGTCCCCCTGCCCCGCCTGCTCAAGCCCTGGCTCGCCCACGCCGTGGAGGCCCGCGCGCCCCAGGCCCCCTCCCTGCCGACGGCGCCGCTCGCCGAGGAGCCCTCGCTCGCCACCGCGCCGCGCCTCATCGACCCGCACGAAGAGGCCGCCCCGGCGGAGGCTCTGCCCCCGGGTGACGCGCTCGCCCTGCCGCACGTGCACGCCCGCCGGGTGGACCACGTGGCCCGCGCCCAGGGCCTTCGCGAGCTGGGTGACCTGTCCGGCGCCGTGACGGAGCTGCGCCGCGCGCTGCATGACGACCCGGGCGCAACCGACGCCCTGGCGCAGCTCGCGCGCACGGCGCGGCTCTCCGGGGACACGGCGATGGCCCTGGACGCCTACGCCCGGCTGGCCCAGGCGGAACCCACCGACGCGGGGGCCCTGGTGCAGCAGGCACGGCTCATGGTGGCGCAGGGGCGCTTCGCCGACGCGGTCCCCGTGGGTGAGGAGGCCCTCCTTCGCAATCCCGAGGACGCGGAGGTGTACCAGGTGCTCGGCCGCGCCCACCTGGGCGCCAATGAGCTTGGCTCCGCCATCCTGCGCTTCCAGCAGGCGGTGCACCTGGATCCGGAGCACGGCCATGCTCTCAACAACCTGGGGTTCGCCTACCTGCGCGCCAGCGACAACGCCCGCGCCGTGGAGGTCCTCACCCAGGCCGCGACCCTCCTGCCCCACGTGGCCTACGTGCAGAACAACCTGGGCGTCGCCTGCGAGCGCCTGGGACGCCTGGAGGAGGCCCGCGCCGCGTACGCCGCCGCCACCCGGCTGTCGCCCCGCTACGTGCAGGCCCGGGTCAACGCCGAGCGCGTGGCCCGGGCCGACCCTGGCCTGGCCCTGCCCCAGGCCCCTCCGCCCGCCGCTCCGTAGGGCGGGCGGCCAGGAAGCCGACCTGGGACGCCCTCTTCGACCCGGGGGCGGTCCGCGTGGGTTCACCCCGCCCGCCCCCCGGTCTAACGTGCACCCTTCTTCCCTCTTCCGAGCGTCATGACTCCGGCCCGACCGATGCCCCTTCCTCCAGAGCCCCTCCCGCCGGCCCCGACCGGGGCACCGCCGCCCCCAAGGCGCGGCTTCGGCGCCACGCTGTGGCGCTGGGCGAAGCGGCTGATGGTGCTGGGCGTCGTGGGGCTCGTGCTGCTCGTCGCCCTGGGCGTGGCCACGTACGCCTACTACAGCCGCGACCTGCCCTCGGTGGAGTCGCTGCGCGTCTACCTGCCGCCACAGGTGACGAAGGTGACGTGCGCGGACGGCACCCTGTGCGCGGAGTTCGCGCTGGAGCGCCGCACGCTCATCCGCATCGAGGACCTGCCCGTCCACGTGCGCAACGCCTTCCTCGCCGCCGAGGACGCGGACTTCTACAAGCACGAGGGCCTGGACCCCTTCGGCATCCTGCGCGCGGGCGTGAAGAACCTCATCCCCGGCAGCCGCAAGTCCGGCGCTTCCACGCTCACGCAGCAGGTCGTGAAGAACATGCTGCTCACGCCCGAGCGCAGCCTGGGCCGCAAGATCCGCGAGTGGATCCTCACCCCGCGCCTGGAGCAGGCCCTCACCAAGGATCAGATCCTCAACCTCTACATCAACGGCGTGTACTTCGGTCAGCGCCGCTACGGGCTGGAGGAGGCCGCGCTCTTCTACTTCGGCAAGCACGCGAAGGACCTGTCCGTGGGCGAGGCCGCCGTGCTCGCGGGCACCGTGCAGCAGCCCCACCGCATCAACCCGGTGACGAACATCACCCGCGCCAAGCAGCGCCAGCGCTACGTGCTGGAGCAGATGGCCGGCCAGGGCTTCGTGGCGCGCGCGGTGGTGGACGCGGAGAAGGAGAAGCCCATCGTGCTCGCGCCGCGCAAGGCGCCCACGGCGGGCGCCTACTACGCGGAGGAGATCCGCCGCACGCTCGTGGAGCGCTACGGCGAGAAGAAGGTGATGGAGGGCGGCCTGCGCGTGGACATCGCGCTCGTGCCCCGGCTCCAGTCCGTCGCGGAGAAGGCCGTGCGCGAGGGCCTGGAGGCAGTGGACCGGCGCCAGGGCTACCGGGGTGCTCCGGGCAAGCTGGACGCGGACGCGTGGGCCCGCTACCGCGCGCTCATCACCCAGCGCATCGAGGAGGCCGGCCGTCGGCAGAAGGACCAGGGCTATGTCGCGGACCTGGCGCCGCTCGTCCAGGCCCCCGCCGCCCCGCCCACGCCGCAGGTGAAACCGACCGTGCCGGAGGTCGACGGCGCGGAGGAGCAGGCGCCCCCGGAGCTGGCCGCCGAGGTCGAGGAGGAAGAAGCGCCCCAGTCCCCCGAGCGCGAGCGCGCCGGGCGCGTCTTGCTCAAGCCGATGGAGGAGGGCCTGCGCCTCACGGGCTACGTCACGGAGGTGGACCCCAAGCGCGACGTGGCCCGCGTGGACCTGGTGGGCCGCACCGCGGAGGTGTCCTTCGCGTCCGTCGGGTGGGCGCGGCAGAAGGGCAAGAAGGCGCCCAAGGGCATCGCGGACGTGTTCACGCCCGGGGAGCTGGTGTTCGTGCGCGTGCTCAAGGCACCGCCCGCGCCGGCCTTCGTGGAGGCCACGTTGGATCAGGTGCCGCTGGTGCAGGGTGGGCTCGTGGTCATCAACCCGGCCAACCGCAACGTGGTGGCGATGGTGGGCGGCTACGACGCGGAGCGCTCGTCGTTCAACCGCGCCACGCAGGCCAGGCGCCAGCCGGGCTCGTCCTTCAAGCCCTTCATCTACGCCGCCGCGCTGGCTTCTGGCCGCTTCACGCCGCTGTCCACGGTGAACGACGCGCCGGAGACCATTCGCGACCCGTACACGGGCAAGGCCTGGAAGCCGAAGAACTTCGACGGCCAGTTCGAAGGCCCCATGTCGATGCGCACGGCGCTCACCAAGTCGAAGAACACGGTGTCCGTGCGGCTCATCGAGGCCATCACCCCGGCGACCGCCATCGACTTCGCGCGGCGGGCGGGCATCCGCTCCGCGCTGCCGGAGAACCTCACGCTGGCGCTGGGCACTGGCGAGGTGACGATGCTGGAGGCCGTCAACGCGTATGCCACGCTCCAGGCCAACGGCCGCTACGCGGAGCCCCTGCAACTGCTGCGCGTGCGCGACGCGAACGGCACCATTTTGGAGGAGCACCAGCCCGCCTTCGAGGAAACGCTGCCCCCGGCGGTGGCGTACCTGGCGACGTCGCTCATGCGCAGCGTGGTGGAGGAGGGCACGGCGCGGGCGGTGCGTGAATTGAACCGGCCAGCCGCGGGCAAGACGGGCACCACCAACGAGTCCAAGGACACGTGGTTCTCCGGCTACACGATGGACTGGGTGGCCAGCGCGTGGGTGGGCTTCGATGACAACTCGCCCCTGGGCAGCAGCGAGACGGGTGGCCGGGCCGCGCTGCCCATCTGGCTCAACTTCATGCGCGTGGCGGAGGAGGGCCTGCCCGCGCGCGACTTCGAGGTGCCTCCGGGCGTCACGCAGGTGCGCATCGACCCGGCGACGGGGCTGCTCGCGGGCAGCTCGGTTCCGGGCCGCCTGGAGCCCTTCCTGGAGGGCACCCAGCCCACCGCCGAGGCCCCGCCGCCCGGACAGGTGACGCCGGACAACTTCTTCATCGAGGAAGGTGGCAAGAAGGGCCTGTGAGTCGCTTCCTCCTGTCCCTGTTCCTGGCACTCGCCTCCGCCTTGCCCTCCGGGGCCTTCGCGGCGGAAGGCGATCCCCCCGCCACGGCCCGACTTGCCGTGGCCGTGGCGGAGGCGATCCGCGCCGCGCCCGCCGAAGCGCCCGTCGCGGTGTCCCTGTCCGGAAGCTCCGCGGAATTGCGCCGCGCCTTCGGGACGCTTTTGGCCTCCCGGCTCGCGGCCCAGCAGCTGGGGCCCGTGGTGCTGGAGGTGCCCCCCGAGCGCGCCGAGGCCACCGCCCGCGAACAGGGTGCCCGCTCGCTGGTGCGGCTCACGCTGGACGTGGAGGGCGGCGAACTGGTGGCACGGGGCGACGTGCTGGGCACGTGGGTGAACTTCTGGTCCGGCCGCACGCCCACGCGTCCGCCGAAGCCCGCCGCCGCCGTGGCCGAGGGCGTGGAGGCGGATGCCGCGGTGCTGGCCCTGGCCTCGGTGGGGATGCCTTCCAACAACGGGACGCCGGGCCCCGGGCCGCAGCAGAAGCGTCCGGTGCGACTGCTGGGCGCGGTGTTCGCTCGGCTGGAGACGCCGCTGGCCGCGCTGGCCACGGGCGACCTGGACGGCGACGGTCGCGACGAGGTGGCCGCGCTCACCGCGCGCGAGGTGTTCGTTTTCGCCGCGGATGGACGGCTGCTGGCGCGGCGGGAGCTGGAAGGCGCGCCCGCGACGGCGACGACGCGGGAGCCTTTCGGAGCGCTGGCGGTGCTGACGGGGCCTCCGCGCCTGGCCGCGTGGAGCACCCGGTACGCGAAGGGCGAGCTGCTCACGCTGGACAAGGCGAAGGGGACGCTGCGCGCCGCAGGAGCGCTGGACGCGGCGCCGCTGGGGACCCTGGAGCGAGGGACGTTCGTGCCCGGGCAGACGGTGTTCGCCCCGGAGGTCCGGCTCGCGGATGGGCGCGCCATCACGGTGCCCGCGCCGTTCGGGGCCGCGAGCTTCGCGTCCCCGCGCATGCTGTTCGTCCACGCGGACGGCACGGCGTCGCTCTATGCGAGGCCCGCGTCCGCGCCCTCGCGGCTGTCGGGACTGGGGGTGGGCAGCGCGCTGGGAGACCTGGATGGGGATGGAGCCCCGGAGCTGATCACCACCTCGCCGCTGCTCCAGCCCTCACCGGATGCACTGCGCGTGTTGTCGCTGACACCCGATGCGCCCATGGCGCATGAGCCGCTGTGGCAGGGGGCCCTTCCACCGGGCCGCGCGCTGTTCGTGGTGACGGCGGACCTGGATGGCGACAAGCGCCGGGAGGTCGTCGTGGGGTCGTGGAAGCCGGACGGCACGAGCGAGCTGTTCCTCCTGCGCCAGGGTGCACCGTGATGATCCGCTCCGCCCTCGCGGGCCTCGTCCTCCTCGCCTCCGCCCCGACGCTCGCGGCCAGCCGTCCCCGCTACGGAGGGGAGCTGCGCGCGGCCCACGCGGGACCTCCCGAGATTGGAGAGCCCGCCCTCGCCGACACGCCGATGGAGGCCGCGCTCCTGGGTCTGCTGACGCGCCCCGTGTGCCGCGTGGACTCCGACGGACGCCTCCAACCGACGCTGGCGCGAGAGCTGACGCGCCCGGTGCCCCAGGCCCTCCGGGTCGCGCTGCCTTCCTCCGCCAGTGCCACCGCCGTCGCCCGGGCATGGACGCGGCTGTCGTCGCCCGACGCGCCGTCTCCGTACCGCGCGCTCTTGTACCCGCTGCGGGGCGAGGGTCGGCAGGTGACGTCCTCGGGCGCCACGCTGGAGCTGGCGCTGGCCTTCCCGTGGCCGGACCTGGAGCGCTCGCTCTGCCATCCCGCGCTCGCACCGCCGCCGTCACCGGCGTCAGGGCCCTTCAGCGCCTCGGGCCGGGGCGTGCTGGAGGCGCAGCCCGCGTGGCCGGAAGGTCGGCCGTACCTGGACCGCCTGGCGCTCACCGCCACGGACGAACGGGGCCTGACGCGGCTGTGGTCCGCGCGGCAGGTGCAGGTGGAGCTGGGCACGCCCCCGGACAACGACACCCTCACGGGCGCGGCCCTGTACGCGACGTACCTGGCGTATTCGCCCCGGAAGGTGCCCACGGACTTCCGGCAGGCCTTCGAGAGCGCCATCGACCGCGACGACCTCACGCGTCTGTTCGTGAAGGGGCCCGCGGTGCCCATGCCGAACCTGTTGCCCCCCGCGCTGTTGCCCCAGGCGCCCCGGACGAGGCCCGCTGCGCCCCCCATGGGCACGACGCGCAAGGTGACGCTCGCCTATGACGCGGCGCTGGCGGATCAACGCGCGGTGGCCGAGCGCATCCAGGTGAAACTGCACGAGCAGGGCTACACCGTCGCGCTGGAGCCCCAGTCACGCTCGGCCCTCCGGGGGCGTCAGGCCCGGGGCGACTTCGAATTGATGCTGAGCGCCCTGTTGCTTCCGCCCATCCCGGGCCCCGCGCTGGCGGTGGTGCTGGAGGCAGGCGGACGGCGCGATCTGCTCGGCGTGGAGCTGCCGCCCATCGGCGCGCTCGCGGATGCAGGCGCCCGGGATGCACGCGGTCGCGAGCGAGCGCTGGCGTTGGCGCCCTCGGTGCCACTCATCCCGCTGTACGCCCAGGGGCTGGGACTGCGCGCGGCCCCCGAGGTGTCGAACCTGGTGCTGGATGCGCAGGGCCTGCCCGTGCTGGAGGGCGCGTGGTTGTCGCCCGTGGAAGCCTCCGGTGGCGGGGGCCGCCAGTGAGCCGCGCCACGGCGAAGGAAGCCACCGCATGCGCCTGAGGACCCGGCTCGCGCTCGCCTTCGCCCTGCTGGCGCTGGTGCCGTTGGCGGTGGTGGTGCCCCTGACGCTGACGCGCCTGCGTGACACGTTGTCGCGCGAACTGGACGCGCGCATGACGGCCGCCACCGCCTCCGCGCAGGAGTCCCTGGAGCGCTCCGCCTCCAACGCGCGCCGCGCCGTGGAGGAGCTGGTGGAGAGCCCCGCGATGGAGGACCTGGTGCGCGAAGCCCGCGACCGCCCCATGCGCGCCATCCAGGCCGGCACCGCCGAAGGGCTCATGAAGAGCCGGGGCCTCACGGTGCTCACGCTGTTCGACCGCAACGGCACGGTGCTGTCCTCCGGCCACCTGCCCGCCCGGCGCGGCGACCCGGACGCCGTGCTCTTCGCGGTGACGAAGGAGAAGTCCCCCCGGCCCGTGCCGGTGCGCGTGGACGTGCGAGGCAACGCGGGCCTGCGACAGGTGCTCGCGCTCGTCACCGCGAGGCCCGTGGACTACGGCGACGTGCGCCTCTGGGCCGTGGGCGGCGTGGTGCTGGACGATGGCCTCGCGCAGCACCTGGCGCGCCTCACCCAGGCGGACGTGACGCTCCTGTCCGGCGAAGCGACGGTGGCGCACGCGGGCAGCGCGAACCCGCCCACCGTGGCGCGCGTGCTCCCCCTGGGCAACGCGGCCTCGGTGCGCCTGACCTTCAGCCGCGCCGCCGCGCGGGAGGCGGAAGAAGGCGTCATGCGCGCGTTCCTCCTGCTCGCGGGCCTGGGGCTCGCCTTCGCGGCGCTGCTGGGTTTGATGGTGTCCCGGTGGATGACGCGGCCGGTGGAGGCCCTCACCTCCGGCGCCCGCCGCGTGGCCGAGGGCGCGCTGGACGTCCAGGTGGCGGCGCGGGCCTCCGGCGAGGTGGGCGAACTGGTCCGGACGTTCAACCACATGACGTCCGAGCTGAAGGCCACCACCGAACGGCTGATGGCCACCGAGCGCATCGCCGCCTGGCAGGAAGTGGCGCGGCGGCTGGCGCACGAAATCAAGAACCCGCTCACCCCCATCCGCATGTCGCTGGAGACGCTGCTGGCCGCGCACGACGCCCGCCACCCCAGCTTCCCCCACCTCTTCAAGGAGAGCGCGGGCGTCATCCTGGAGGAGGTGGAGCGACTGCGGCGCATCGTGGACGAGTTCAGCCGCTTCGCGCGCCTGCCCAAGCCCCAGCTCGCCCCGGTGGACCTGGGAGAGCTGGCCCAGGGCGTGCTCGCGCTCTACGCCGCCCCCCCGGAAGGCATCCAGTTGCTGCCCGCGCTCCAGACGGGCGTGGTGGCCCGCGCGGACCGAGACCAGCTCACGCAGGTGCTCGTCAACCTGGTGAAGAACGCCGAGGAGGCGATGACGGGCAAGGGAGGTTCGCTGCGCGTGCGCGTGAAGGGCACCGACGCGGACGCCGTCATCGAGGTGGAGGACGACGGTCCCGGCATCCCCGCGGAACACCGCGCCCGCATCTTCGAGCCCTACTTCACCACCAAGGATGGCGGCACCGGCCTGGGACTGGCCATCGCCGCGCGCATCCTCCAGGAGCACGGCGGCCGGCTGGAAGTGGGCGGAGAGCCGGGCCAGGGCGCCCGCTTCAGCGTCGTGCTCCCCCGCGCGAGCTGAAGTTCAAACGGGCCACCGGAACGAACCCTCGCGCCCGCAACGAGAAGGCCCGGCACCTCGCGAGGAGGTTCCGGGCCTTCGGGAACGACTCGAGACGACCGCCGGACGTCAGTCCTTGACGGGCGTGGCCTTGAGGGCGGCCTTGCCCTCCTTCACGTAGACCTGGAAGCGCACCGTCTTGCACGCGTACTTCGTGACGAGCTGCTCCTTGTTCTTGCGCAGCTTCTGCACGAACTTGTCGTACGTCAGGCCGTCCGCCAGCTCGCCGCAGCGCTCGCGCGTGGTGACGAACTCACGGAAGACGTCCTGGAAGTGCTGCTCCTCCGACAGCGCCGCCGCGGCGGCCGTGTTGCTCGCGCCCGGCAGCGGAATCGCCTGGAGCCCGCTGTTGCGCGGGGGCGGCATCGGGATGGCTTCGGACGTGGGCCGGGTGCTCGCCTGGAGCAGCTCGCGGGGAATCGCCGCCACGCGCGTCGTCTCCGGATTGGAATCCGGATCCGGCGACTGCGCCGCCGCCAGCGCGAACGGGTTGGCCGCCTGCTGGAGCGAATACGCCGCCGTGGGCTGGTCCTCGAAGGCGAACGCACCGTGGCGAGGGGCCGCCTGCGCGATGGGCTCGTTCGACGGAGCCGAATGCTCGAAGGGCATCGGCGCCCCATGCGCGTACGCCGGAGGCGGCGTGAACGGCTCCGCCGCGGGCGGCGGGTAGGCCGAGGGCGGCGACGGGAAGGGGAACGACTCCACCCCCGCGAACGGATCCGCCAGCGGCGCGGACGTCGCCACCGGAGGCGGCGCGCCGTACGGATTCGACAGCGGAAGGGGCGCGGCGGCCGGGGGCGGCATCGCGAACGGATCCGCGGGCGACGACGGGAACGGGAACGCGTCCGCGCTTCCAAACAGATCCGCCGCCGGACTCACGGGCGGAGGGGCCGCCGAAGCGAACGGATTCGACACCGGCTCCGACGACATGGCCGAAGCGAACGGATTCGACACCGGCTCCGCGGACATCGGCGCCCCGAAAGGATCCGCCAGCGGCGCGGGAGCAGCGGGAGCAGGCACCACGGCGGCCGGCGCCGCGGACGGCGTGGTCTGCGCGGCCATCGCAGCCGACCAACCCAGCGTGTCCCCATTGCCCGTCGCGGCGGCCTCGTCGGAAGACGCGCGGCGTCCCCCGCCCATCAGCGCCGTCCACACGAGGCTCAACAGGAGGAGCCCCGCGAGCCCCAGCAGCGCGGTGTGCTGATACGCGGCCAGCGGGGCCAGCGCCGCCGCCGTGCCCGCGATGGCCACCACTTCGTACGGCGTGCCTTCCAGCGCCCGGCGGGCCCCCACGAACAACGGGGCCTGTCCGCCCATCGCATCGCCGTTCGTGAACGCCGGCAGTTGCACCGGGCCCAGCGCCTGGAGCGATCCAGTCTCCAGCACCGTGTCCTTCGCCCCCGCGGGGAGCCGGGGCAGCGCGCCATCCAGCCGCGCCTTCTCCGCCCCGACACCGCCCACCACCTTGTCACCCTGCACGAGCCCCAGCGCGGCCACGCCCGACGCGTCCAGCGCGCCCTGCAGCGCGGTGTCCGCCACCAGCGGCGCACCCACCACCAGCGTCAACGCGGGAGCCTGGGCCCCCGTGCCGGTCCACACGAGCGGCACGGACGCGAAGACATGCGGCGCCCCGAAGGCGTCCACCACGGACGTGCCCGCCTTCGCGAGCGCCGGGACATCCAGGGCGGCGGCGTCGGAGGACGGCTCGGCCCCGGCGCGCACATGGAAGCTCGCGTCACCGGACACCACCGCCACCACGGCGCCCTGCAACTCCTTGGGCAGCGCCGCTTCCGCGGCGGCGCGCAAGGCCCCGAAGCGCTCGGCCGTCAGCGGCGAAAGCGGCCCTGGCTCCTCCGCATCCTTCGCGGCGTTGCGGTCGCGCGGCGACTTCGCCACGGGGGCGGGTCGCAGGGCGTGCACGGCGGCGGCCATGTCGGGGCTGGCGGCCAGCTTCAGCGCCAGGGATTGGATCTCGGAGCGACGCGCATCCACGCGACGCGACACTTCACTGGCGCCCGAGGCGGCCTGGAGCCCAGCGCCTTCCACCGCGCGCGCACGCTGAGGCGCCGACAGCGTCGGGAGGTGAGCCAGGCCCAGTCCGAGGACCAGGAGTGCGAACAGCAGGAACTTGAGGCGGACCATCGCCGTCCTTTAGCCCAAGGGTGAGGGGATCCGCTTATAGCGTCCACCTTCCGACCCCAGCAAGGAACTGGCCCGAAGGAACCCGGGGGCCGGATGCCTGGCTGGCATCCGGAATTCCCGGGCCCTTCCTCTACTCAACACCGAACGTGCGACGAAACCGGACGGCTAGAGGTTGCTCGCCGCGTCCGCGTTGAGGTCGTACGGCAGGCCATTCGTCGCCACACTGCGACGCCGCTCCACCGCGCGTTTGATGGTCTTCTCCAACCGGTCACGCGTTGCGTCGATGGCCTGGAACAGCGTCTCCGCCGTCTCCGTCACGTGCACCGCCTCCATCCCGGGCATGCGCACCGTCACCCGGCACTCCTTGTCCACGCCTCCCTTGTTGGGTCCGTTGATGTCCACGAGCGCGATGTCGATCTCCGACGCTTCGTCCTCGGCGAACCGCTCGATGTGAGCGACCAGGTGCTCATCCGTGTACGCCTTGAGGTTGTCCGACAGCTTCAGATGCACTCCACGCAACAACACCTTCATGGATTCACCTCCGGGAACAAACATGGGCAGTCCCCGGCACTTCCGTGAGGGGTTTTCGCAAGCCTTCCCGCCTGCCCTCCCCCGAAGCAGCCAGCCGACCGTCGACGCGCACGGGACGGCCCGGACGAATGAATATCCCGGCCCACCGGGTTGCTCTAGGCGCATGGATGGCGAGCGAATCAAGGTCTTGTTGGTCGAGGATGACGGTGACAGCCGTGAACTCCTGGCGGAGCTCCTGGAGGACGACTTCGACGTCACCACCGCCGCGGACGGCGTGTCGGGCCTCCGGGCCTTCGAGGAAATCCACCCGGACGTCGTGGTGACGGACGAGTCCCTGCCGGGCATGAACGGCACGGAGCTGGCCCAACAGGTGAAGGAGCGCGAACCCAACGCCCGCGTCGTGCTCGTGTCCGGCTACGCGCAGGTGGACGGCGCCGGGTACTGCGACGTCGTGATGCGCAAGCCCATCGACGTGGAGGGGCTCAGCAAGATGGTGTGCAAGCTGGGCGAAGAGACGAAGCACTGAGGAATTCGCACAGGGGGCCGCCTGCCATTCGCGCGAAGCGTTCCTAACATTCCAGCCATCGCCCAGGAGGGCCTCATGAGGTACTGCTCACGGTGTGGCTCGGAGTATCAGGACAGTGTCGTGAACTGCACGGATTGCCCCACCCACCCACCGCTCGTCTCGTCGGACGAGATGCGGGACCGGGGCCTACCCCTTCCCCATGAGCTGGATCAGCACCGGTTCGTGAAGGCGGGCCTCGCGGAGGACCCCGTGACGGCGCAGATCTTCGAGGACGTGCTGAACGAACAGCGCATCCCGACCATCGTGCGTCCCGGACGCTCGGGCGTGGTGGACGAGCTGACCACCGGCAACCTGCTGCCCTGGTGGGAATTCCTCGTCCCGGACAAGGACCAGACGCGGGCCGCCGCCCTCCTGGAGCAGGTGAAGATCCAGGGGCTGGCCACGGCGGACGAAGCCGGACGCGCCGCCGAGGAAGAGGAGCGCGAGGGCGAGCTGGCACGCGCCCAGGAGCACGCCGCGCCCCCCGCCCTCTAGGCGAGGAAGTGGGTCACGGAGCGCCAACGGCCGCGCTGCCCGCGGCCTGAGCGGGCTGCGCGACGAGCGTGGGAGGCGGACGCCGGGCCTCGAAGAGGCTCACGCCCGTCACCTTCCACTTGTCGTAGCGCGCGTTGCGGGCGAGGAACGTCTCCAGGTCCTCGTCCACCACGCGGTTGTAGCCGCCCCGGGACGCATGGCGCAGGTACGTGCGCTTCTTCTTCTGCACCACGAAGCCCAGGTGGGTGATGCGCGTGGCCTTGAGCGGCAGGTCCTCGCGCAGCACGACGAGGATGGTGCCGGACGCCACGTCGCGCGCGTGCGTGAGCACCTTGTCCAACGGAATCATGGTGAGGCCGAAGGTGCCCACGGGCTGGCGCTCGCGCGGCAGTTGCAGGGCCTGGGACGACTTGGACTGCCACGTGTGCGCGGTGAGCGTCTTGGTGACGGCGACGGCGTCGTCCTTCGCGTAGCGCCGCGTCACGTCCACCAACAGGCCCTTCTTGATGTTGTTGGGCAGCCACTGCGCTTCCATCAGGTGGTTGCGGTCCTCATAGGAGGGCGTGCTCGCGTAGCGGATCCGCTCCAGCAGCGCCGGCACCTCCGGCTCGCCCTGCGCCATGCCCAGGGCCAGCGTCTCCTCCACGAAGGTGAGGCAGTCCACCGCGTCCAGGCGGAAGGTGGGGTCGGGATCCACGCCCTGGCCCTCGCCCAGCGGCGACAGCACATAGGGGGTGTTGAGGAAGCGCTCGCTCATGCCCAGCAACCGTTCGGCGAGCGGCGTCTGGGCCTGATCCGCGATGAGGGCCGCGCGCTGCTCCGGCGTCAGCGGCTTCCAGCCGTTCTCCCGCACGGGCGCCGGCAGCGAGGGGGCCAGGGGATGCGCCGGAGCACTGAGCGACGCGGGCACCGCGCGCGCCGGAGGCACGGGCGCAGCCGGAGTCGGGGACGCGGCGGGAGGTGAGACCTGGGCCAGCAGCGCGAGCGCGCACACGCCCGCGAAGCTCACGGCGCCACCCCGGCCTTGCGCAGGATGGCCTTGCGCCGGTCGTCCGCGAGCTGGAGCGTCTCCAGCTCCTTCTCGTAGGTGAGCTTCTCCTCGCCCTTCGCGTTCCAGGACGCCAGCACCAGCCAGTCCAGGGCGCCCGCATCCCCGCCCTGGTGCAGCATGCGCGCGGAGGAGGCGGCGAGGGCGCGGTCCGCGTCCTTCAGGAGCGGCGACAGCACGGGGCTGGCCTTCTTGGCCGGCACGCCCTCGAAGAGCGCGAGGCCCTGGCGGCGCACGAACTTGTCCGGGCTGCCCAGCAGCTTCTGCGCGAAGCCGAAGCCCTCCGGAGCCCCCAGCCGGCACAGCCCCCGGGCCGCGGCGAAGCGCGTGCTCTCCGAATCGCTGTCCAGGTACGCCTTGAGCCCTGGCTTCTGCTTCGCGTCACCGGACGTGCCCGCGGCCTCCAGCAGCGCCGCGCGCACCTCCAGGTCCTGCTCCGCCTTGGCGGCCGCCATCAGGCGCTTGCCCATCTTGGGGTTGCGCGACGCGCCCAGGGCCCGCGCGGCCTCGCGGCGCACGCCAGCGCTCTTGTCGTTCAAGAGCGGGAGGACGGCGGCGGTGTTGCGGCTGCCCAGCTTCGCCAGCCCCTGCGCCGCGTACATGCGCACGGTGCTGTCACCATCCCCGGCGAGCTTCGCGAGCGTGGATTCGCCCTGGCGCGCGCCGAGCGAGGCCAGGAGCGAGACGAGGTTGCGGCGGATGCGCTCCTCGAAGGTTTCGCGCAGGATGGGGCCGATCCGCTCGGCCGCGTAGGGCTCCTCGCGCAGGTAGCGCAGGCGCGACGCGGCGGCCGGCACGGGACCTCCCTGGGACACCTGGGCGAGCACGGCGTCCGCCTCCGCCCGGCTCTGGGCGCGCTTGGAAGCGGCCGCGGAACCGGCGGCGAGGCCGACCAGGGGGAACAGGACCACGAGGAGGAGCAGCGACGCGGACGGGGAACGCACGGGGGTGGGACGATGGCAAGCGCGGCGCCTGCCGTCAAAGTCCCCCCCTCCGCCCGGCTCCCTGCTTCACGCCAACCGCCCGATTCTTGACCCCCCCGAGGGCGATTGATACGACCGACTCAAGTCCCCTTTCCCTCTGGATGACCGAGGCCCATGTGATGACGAAGCAGTCGCTCCTGATGGCGGTTGCGGGCGTGCTGACCGCATGTGGCCCCGTGAAATCGACGTCCAACATCCTCGACGCGGAGGTGCAGATCCAGGCCGCGCGCACGGCCGGCGCCGAGAAGGAAGCCCCGTACGAGTGGACGGCCGCCAACCTCTACCTCCAGAAGGCCCGCGAGGAGGTCGGCTATTCGGACTACCAGGCCGGCGTGGACTTCGCGGTGAAGGCCTCCCGCTTCGCCAACGAGGCGCGCGAGAAGGCCATGTCCGCCGCCAACGCTGACTCCCAGGGTCGGCCCCAGAACCCGTGACGCCCGAGCGCTCCCCGATGAAGCGTCTGTCCCAGTCCGCGCTGCTCACCCTGCTGTTGGCCACCACCGCCTGTGTCAGCGGCAACAAGATCCGCGCTGACACGGAGGTCCTCACCGCCGACATGGAGCGCGCCCGCCGGGGCGGTGCCCTGCGTTGCGCGCCCGCCGAACTGGCCGCCGCCGAGGCCAACCTCGACTTCGCCCGAGGCGAACTGAGCCAGGGCAACAGCACCCGGGCCGCCCAGCACGTGCGCACCGCCGACGGCGCCGTGAAGCGCGCCCTGGAGCTGTCGAAGAACTGCGCCCCGCGCCAGGTGCTGGTGCGCGACCGCCCGGAGACGCCGCAGCCGCAGCAGCCCGACCAGCCGCAACAGCCGCAACAGCCCCAGCAGCAGGTGGTGGTGAGCATCGAGGAGACGGACGGCGACGGCGACGGCGTGCTCGACAAGGACGACCCCTGCCCCGACCAGGCCGAGGACGTGGACGGCTTCCAGGACCAGGACGGCTGCCCGGACCCGGACAACGACGGCGACGGCGTGCTGGACGCCCAGGACAAGTGCCCGCTCATCCCCGGCGTGGCGGAGAACAACGGCTGCCCGGCGGAGGCCCCGAAGGACAAGGACGGCGACGGCGTCCTGGACAACGTGGACAAGTGCCCGGACCAGCCCGAGGACAAGGACGGCTTCCAGGACGAGGACGGCTGCCCGGAGCTGGACAACGACCTGGACGGCATCGTGGACGGCACGGACAAGTGCCCCAACGAGCCCGGCCCGCTGCAGAACCTGGGCTGCCCCATCGTCGACAAGGACGGGGACGGCATCAACGACGACAAGGACAAGTGCCCGGACGAGCCGGAGGACAAGGACGGCTTCCAGGACGAGGACGGCTGCCCGGACCTGGACAACGACAGCGACGGCGTCCCGGACGCGCAGGACCGGTGCCCGCTGGAGTCGGGGCCCCAGGAGAATGGCGGCTGCCCGGATCCGGACAAGGACGGCGACGGCATCGTGGACCGGCTGGACGCGTGCCCCGACGACCCGGGCGTGAAGGAGGAGCGTGGCTGCGCCAAGCAGTACAAGATGGTCATCGTCAAGAAGGACCGGATCGAGATCAAGAAGCAGATCCTCTTCGGGTCCGGCTCCGCGAAGATCATCGGCAAGCAGAGCACGACCATCCTGGACGACGTGGCGCAGGCGCTGAAGGACGCGTCGTGGATCCGCAAGGTGCGCATCGAGGGACACACCGACTCGATGGGCAACGACACGTCCAACCTGAAGCTGTCGCAGAAGCGCGCAGACGCGGTGCTGGCCCAGTTGCTGAAGCGAGGCATCGACCCGGGCCGTCTGGAGGCCGTGGGCTTCGGTGAGGCCCAGCCGGTGGCGCCGAACACCACCAAGGCCGGGCGCGCGCTCAACCGCCGCACGGAGTTCAACGTCGTCCGGCAGTAACGCCCGCCCCACCCCGCTCCGCCATGACGGAGCGGGAACCGGAGCACCCCGCGCCTCCCTGGGCTTCACGCCCTGGGAGGCGTGGTCGTTTCAGGCATGACGGGGCGAACGCCCACCGTCCTGGAGCAGCAGCGCCTCCAGGCTGGCGGCCCGGCGACGGTGCGAACGTCAGCCGTCCTTGAGCAGTTCGTGCAGCACTTCGGTGGCGTAGGCGCCGCGTGGCAGCTCGAACGTGAGCACCGCGTCCTCGCCATCCACCGTGAGGTCCGGCGCGCCCAGCCGCACGCGGTACGGGCGGCGCGTGCCTTCCGTCTCATCCCCACCGCGCACGAAGTCGCTCGGCGTGACGCCCGCTTCGACGAGCAGCTTCGCCTCGAGCTCCGCCACCTCGCCCCGCGTGGCGGTCATCTTCGGGCCGAACATCGGTCCCGCCGGGCTCACCTCGAACGCGGCGACGCGGGGGTTGTCCACCTCCGGCGCCTCGCACACGAAGAGGCCACCCGTCTCCTCCTTGCGCAGCACGTCGCCCAGGAGCGCCGTGGCGAACGTCCCCGCCTCCAGCCGCTGCACCAGCGCCTGGTTGAAGAGGCGGGACTGGAAGGCGGACAGGTACAGCTTGCGCTGGAAGCGATCCGGCCGCTTCGGCAGGCGCTGGCCCAGGAGCAGGAGCCGGCCCAGGTCCGCGTTGTCCCCGGCCCGGCCGAAGCGCTGCTCCCCGAAGTAGTTGGGCACGCCCTGCGCGGACAACCGGGCGAAGGTCTCACGCGCCGCGCCCACGTCCCGGATGCCACGCATCCGCAGCCGGAAACGGTTTCCCTTCAGGTGCCCGGTGCGCAGCTTGTTGCCGTGCCGCTTCGACTCCAGGACGCTCACGCCGTCGAGCGAGAACTCCCCAAGGCGCGGCTCGGCGATCGCGGGCACGGACAGCCACTGCCGCGTCACGGCCTGCCGGTCCTTCATCCCCGCCACGCCGATGTCGTCCTCGCGCACGCCCATCGCGGCGGCCAGCGCGCGCACCACTTCACGCGTGTCCCGGCCGCGCTTCTCCACCCAGAGGTACAGGTGCGTGCCCTCACCAGACGGCAGGTACGCGGGCAGCTCCTCCACCTCGAAGTCGTCGGGCGTGAGCTTGAAGGCGCCCCCACATCCGGGCACGTCGGCCGTCAGCCGGGGAAAACCAGAACCAGCGTCCGTCACGGTGCCTCGAGTGTGGCCAGGAGTTCCTTCACGCGCCGGGCCAGGTCCTCATCCGCGCGCGATTCCAGCAACTCCCCTGCCTGGAACAGCAGGAAGAACATCACGTCACTCAGCGCCTGACGGAACGAGGCCAGGGGCTCACTGCCCAGTTGGGCGCGGTGCTTCTCGAAGGACTCCATCAGCCGGCCCTCGGGGAGGCTGCCGTCCGCCGCGAACGCGAGCCCCTCCAGCACCGGCGACGACGACAGGGCCTGTCCGGAGAGCGCCGCGTTGGCCGCGGCGATGAACGCGGGGTCCATGCCCTGCCGGGACACCTCGTCGCGGATCTCCCGGAAGATGAAGTTGAAGACGCGCGCCACCGGGCGGGCATCCACCGGCGCCACGGCGCGCGCCACGGGGCGTGCACGCTGCGCGGCCGCCTTCTCCGGAGGCGCGGCGACGGGTGCGCCCACGGGCTTGTCCGACAGCCCGGCGAACCCGCCTTCGAGCAGCCGGAAGACGACCTTGGTGACGTCGAACTCGGACAGCCGCGCCGCGTGCCCCAGCTCCAGCACCGTGCGCCGTCCGTCCAGCATCGCCAGCACCCGGTCCTCGTCCTCCTCCAGCTTGCCGTCGGACGGACGCTTGCGCGCCACGTACATGCGGCCGTGGGGGATGCGCTTGCGGAAGTGCGCCTGCTCGTCGATCTTCCGGATGCTGTCCATCAGCAGGCTCTGCGTGGACAGCTGGATGGAGTGTCCCGTCTTCTCGTCCAGCGGCTGGTCGATGAGGAAGAACGCCCCCTCTCGGCACAGCACGATGGCGTGGAAGATCTCACTCACCTGGTGGGTGACGCACTTGAACAGGTCGTGCGCCTGCAGCAGACCCTTCTCCACCAGCGCCCGGCCAATCTTCGACGGCGACTGCTCGCGCAGCACCGCCTCCACCTGGGCCCGGTCCACGTACCCCAGCCGCACCAGCACCTCGCCCAGCCGGTCCGAGGGCTCCTCGGACGCGGCGCCACGCACCTCGCCCTCGCGGATCATCAGCGAGCGCTCGCCACCCGGCGTATGCACCCGGACGACGCCGCTCCAGCGTGACTGGCTCAGGAACGCGATGAGGTCCGACAGCGGGAAGCCCCCCGCGTCGCCCGCCAGCACCACGCGGGGCGTGGGGATGGAGCCCCCTTCCGGAGGCTGGCGCGAGAAGACGAGCAGGTCGGGCGCCGTGGGCATCAGCGCGTACGTGCCCGAGCGTCCCGCGAGCGCGGGGATGCCGGTGCGGTCCTCGGGGACCAGCTGCGCGGCGCCATCGATGCGGAAGCGTTGGCTCATCCCGGTGTCAGTCCGCGGCCCACGCGTTGTTGTTCGCGCGCCACTCCACTTCGTCCTCCATGCTGTGCTCGAGCAGCCCTTCCTGGAAGCCCAGGTCGTACGCCCGCCCATTGAAGAAGACGGAAGGGGTGGCGGTGATGGCCGCCATGCGCCCCTGCGCGAGGAATCCGTCGATCTCGTCCTTGTACTGCTCCGTCTTCAGCACGGCGGCCAGCTTGTCCCCGTCCAGGCCCACCGACTTCGCCAGCGCGGGGAGCGCCTCCTTTTTGAGGTTCTCCTGCTGGCCGAAGAGCGCGTCGTGCATCTGCCAGAACTTCCCCTGGTCGCGCGCCCACAGCACCGCCTGCGCGGCGGGGATGGCGTTGGCGTGGATGGACAGCGGGAACGGCAGGTAGCAGAAGCGCACCTCGGTGGGGTGCTTCTTCGCGAAGCCCTCCAGGATGGGCCGGGCCTTGCCGCAGAAGGGGCACTCGAAGTCGGAGAACTCCGTCACCGTCACGGGCGCGTTGGCGTCGCCCTGGCACATGCGCGGGTCCACCTTGAGCGGCGCGCGGGGCTCGCGGAAGGAGCCGTAGTACTTGGAGAGCGCGACGATGACCTCGCTGGCGGGGCCACCTTCGTTCACCATGCGGGCGGACAGCCGGGCCATCCGCTTGGCGTGCTTGCAGCCCGTGTGCTGCTTGAGGCACGCGCCCAGCGCATGGGGGCAGCCGCAGTAGCAGAACTCGTCGCTGAACACCGTGGCCAGCTCGCGCTTGGCGGCCGGGGGCAACGCGGAGAAGTCCATGCCCGGGATGCCGGTGAGCATCTGGGCCGGATCCGCGGAGGGCGCCTCGGCGGCGGGGCTCGGAGCCGACGTGGGGGCCGGGGCGGCGGGAGGCGCCGCCCTGGGGGCGGGGGCGGCCGGAATCTCAGCGCTCTTGGTACAGCCGACCCCCAGCAGGGTCACCGCGGCCAGCACGGGAGCAACACGCTTCCAACAAGAGAGGAGCACGGCCGCGGGTCTTAGCCACGCGCGCAGGGCTTGTAAAGCAAGGCGGCCTTTGGCAGGGAGGCCTCCCAACCATGCCCAGAGTCCTGCTGCTGCACACCGGAGGCACGCTCGGAATGGCCGGCGGCCGCCCCTCCGCCCTGCGTCCGGCGGCCTTCTTCCAGACCCTCCGCAAGCGCGTCCCGGAGCTGTTCCAGCTCGCGGACATCGAGCTGGAGCTGTTCTCCAACCTCGACAGCTCCGAGATGCAGCCCGAGCTCTGGAGCCGGATGGCCGCCCACCTCCACCGTCGGCTACCTGACTTCGACGGGGCGGTGGTGACCCATGGCACGGATACGCTCGCCTATACGGCCAGTGCGCTGTCCTTCATGTTGCGCAACCCGCCCTGCCCCGTGGTGCTGACGGGTTCGCAGCGGCCGCTGGGGGAGATCCGCTCGGATGCGCGGCTCAACCTCATCGACGCGGTGCTCTCCGCCATCCAGGGGCCGCGCGAGGTCACCATCTGCTTCGACTCGCACCTGTACCGCGGCAACCGCACGCGCAAGGTGAAGGTGGCCGAGTACGACGCCTTCGAGAGCCCCAACTTCCCCGTGCTCGGCACCTTGGGCGTGGACGCCACCTTCGAGGAGGGCTTGAAAGCAAAGGGCCCCTTCCGGCTGCACGCGGAGCTGGATCCGCGCGTCTTCCTCCTGAAGGTATACCCGGGGTTGGATCCCGCCCTGCCCCTGCAGCTGTTGCCCCACGTGAAGGGGCTGGTGCTGGAGGCGTATGGGGCGGGCAACGTGCCGATGGCGAAGGAGCTGGGGCGCTCCTTCCAGCCGCTCTTCGTGGAGGCCCGGGAGCGGGGCATCCCGGTGCTGGTGGTGAGCCAAGCCTACCGCAACGGAGTGGACCTCACGCTCTATGAGTCCGGGGCCATGGCCCTGGAACAGGGCGCGGTGGGCGGTGCGGACATGACCCCGTCGGCGGCGCTGGTGAAGCTGATGCAGGGGCTGGCCGAGCACCCTCGGGGGGGCCAGGCCCTGGCGCGCTTCCTGCGGACTCCGGTGGCTGGAGAGCTGTCCGTCGGGCGTCCGACAGTTCCCAGGCCCGTCAAGAAACGGCGCCGGCCGGCCCGGGTGGGGCGGGTCGGCTGACACCGGGTGTGTGAAAGGCGTGTGGGTGTGCTTGCCGCCATGAAAAGGCGGCCCGTAAGATGGGAGGCGCGATGTCCGAGGAGAAAACTTCCGTCCATTCCATTTCGGACCTGCTGGGCAGTGCCCAGCAGCAGAGCGCGTACCTGATCGTCATCAGCGCGAAGTCCGCCGCCGGCATCGGGCGGATGTTCAAGCTGGACCGCTCGGAAGTGATTCTGGGCCGAAGCTCCGAGGCCCAGTTCCAGGTGGAGGACGACGGCATCTCCCGCAAGCACGCCAAGGTGGTTGCCATCGGGGATGGTCGCTTCCAGTTGGTGGACCTGGGCAGCACCAACGGCACGTACCTGAACGGGCTGAAGGTGAGCGCGGCGCCGCTGTACGACGGCGACAAGATTCAAATCGGCTCCAACACGGTGCTGAAGTTCAGCATCCAGGACGCGCTGGAGGAGCAGTACCAGCGCAGCATCTACGAGTCCGCCACGCGCGACGGCCTCACCCGCGTCTACAACAAGAAGTACTTCATGGAGACGGTGCGCAAGGAGTTCGCGTACTGCCTGCGCCACCGCGTGCCGCTGTCGCTGGTGCTCTTCGACGTGGACCACTTCAAGCGCATCAACGACGTGTACGGCCACCCGGCCGGGGACTTCGTGCTCACGCGCATCGCGCAGCGGGTGACGGACACGGTGCGCACCGAGGACCTGCTCGCGCGCTACGGCGGCGAGGAGTTCGCGCTGATGCTGCGCGAGTCCGCCGAGGACGCGGCCCTGGCGTGCGCGGAGCGCTGCCGCGTGGCGGTGGACCGCGCCGACTTCATCTTCAGCGGCACGCCCATCAAGGTGACCATCAGCCTGGGCGTGGCGACGCTGCTGGATTCGGACTTCTCCCAGCCGGAGGACCTCATCTCCGCCGCGGACAAGTACCTCTACCGCGCCAAGCACGCGGGCAGGAACCGCGTGGACGCCAAGGCCGTCA
This sequence comes from Corallococcus sp. bb12-1, assembly GCF_026626765.1. Lineage (NCBI taxonomy): Bacteria > Pseudomonadati > Myxococcota > Myxococcia > Myxococcales > Myxococcaceae > Corallococcus > Corallococcus sp. bb12-1. The sequence goes on from NZ_JAPNJZ010000027.1 coordinate 304,280, forward strand.
GCGGCGCGTGAGTGGATCCACGATGAGGCCCGGATCAACGGGCCTCACGCCGTCCGGGGACGTGGCCCCATGAGTTCCGTCGCGGCCCTGCGTCTCGGCTCGGTCTTTACGCCGTAAAGACCCGCGCGAGCTCAGGGACCGAAGCCCAGCCGGCGCAGACCCTCCTGCGACACGTGCTTCACGTGTGAGTCCGCGTCCCGTGCCGCCGCTTCGCTCAACGCCGCCACCGCCTGCGGCCCGCCCAGCACTGTCAGCGTCCGCGCCGCCGCGACGCGCACCTCCGCCACCGGATCCGTGAGCAGGCGTTCGGCCAGCACCCGCACGTGTGGAGCGCGGCCCACGAACTCCAGCGCGCGCGCCGCCGCCGCCCGCACCGCCGGATGATCCGACCCCAGCAGGCCCGCGGCGTCATCCCCGCGCGACGGCTGCCGGTACGCGGCCAGCACGTCCAGCGCCGCGGCCACCACCTCCGGTTCCCCGTCCTCCAGCGCCGTCGCCGCCAGCTCCAACGCTTCCGGGTTGCGAGGCAGCGCGCCCAGCGCGCGCACCGCCCCCGCCCGCACCGAGGGCACCTTCGAGGATGCATAGGGGGCCAGACGGCGCATGGGGCTCCCGCCTTCCGTGCAGTCCCCCATCACCGCCACCGCCTCGCCCTGGATCTCCGGCGTCCGCGCGTTGCGCCCGTCCGCCACGTCCCGGAGGAAGGCCGCGCACCCCTTCTCATGGGCCATCGCCTCCAGCCACGGCCGGGCGGCCTCCGCCGTCTCGGCCGCCTTCACGCCCTGGAGCGAGACTTCGCGAAGGGGTTTGCCGCCGGCTTCCGCCAGGCCCCGCGCCGCATGCTCGCGCACGCGGGCATCCCCATCGCCCAGGGCCGCCTCCAACTCGCGGCTCGCCAGGGGACCGTAGCGGCGCAGGCCCGCCGCCGCCGTGCGCCGACGCTGCGCATCGCCCGACCCCAGATCCGGTCGCAGCGCGTCGATTTCACGCGAGTACACGGCGAAGAGCCGGTTGACGGCGGCCTCGTCCGGGGGCTTCGCCTCCGCGAGCAGCAGCCGGCCCACGGAGGCACGCTGCCGCTCGGCGACGGCGAACAGGAGCGAGGCCATGACCTCATCCCCCGCCACGGGCCGCGACGCCACCGCGTCCAGCACCACCCGCGTCGCCGACCGGCCCTGGAACGTGGCCAGGTGCAGAAGGGCGGGCATCCTCACCGAGGGCTCCTGCGCGAACATCTCCAGGAAGAGCACCTGCCGGATGCCCTCCTTGCGCTCCCACACCCGCGCGGCGGCGGACGGCCCCCGCGCCCCGGCGTCATGGAGGAAGTCCGCCGTGGACTTCCCGGCGTCGGCCGCGGCGCGTACGGCGGTGAGGCACGGCCCCAGGTCCGCCTCCGGAGGGGTCTCCGTGATCCAGTCCGCCAGGGCCCGCCGGTCCGTCAGCCCCCGACTTCGGGCCCCGGCGCGGACCGCCGCCCAGCGCACCCGCCAACTGGGGTCCTTGAGCGCGGAGGCCAGGGCGACCTGGGCCTCCGGACCGCCGGCCCCCAGGCCAGCAACCCAGCTGTCCACCCGCCCGCCGGTGACGCACACCGGGCAGGTCCGGGCCCGCAGGGACGGGTCGGTGACATGGCGACGACAGGAGGACCAGCACTCGGAAGCCACCGTCCCGGCCCGGGAGGGACTGGCTGCCAGCAGGAGCACCAGGAGAAGGAGGCAACGCACGCGGTGGACACTGTAGCGCACCCCGCCCCCATCCTTTCCGTGCGGGTCTCCTTGCCTTTTGCGCCCTGCTGCGCCATACCCCCGGCCCTTTTGAAAATTTTCAGATCGCATCCAGCTAGGCGGAAGGAGGTGACTGCATGCCCGGTATTCGAGTGAAGGAAGGTGAATCCATCGAGAGCGCCCTCAAGCGCTTCAAGAAGGCCACCGAGAAGGCCGGAATCCTTTCCGAGATCCGCAAGCGCGAGCATTACGAGAAGCCTTCCGTGAAGCGGAAGAAGAAGGCTCTCGCCGCCAAGAAGCGCGCTGTGAAGAAGGCCCGCAAGTCGTACTAGCAGGCCCGCAGTAAAGGAGCCGGGGCGCCCCTGAGATGTCAGGTGCCCTGGCTCTTGCCGTCCCATCCCCTTGGCTTGGCGAACCCCTTCGCCGCCTGTGAGGAACCCCGACATGGCCACCCTGAAAGAGCGCATCGCCGCGGACCTGAAGGACGCGATGCGGGCGAAGAACGAGCTGACCCTGAGCGTGCTGCGGATGCTCAAGAGCGCCGTGACGTACAAGGAAGTCGAGCCGGGTGGCTCCGCCCTGGACGACGACGCCGTGCAGAAGGTCATCAACACCCTCATCAAGCAGCGCCGCGAATCCGTCGACCAGTTCAAGGCCGGAGGCCGCCCCGAGCTTGCGGAGAAGGAAGAGCAGGAGATCGCCGTCCTGCAGAAGTACCTGCCCCAGCAGCTCTCCGCCGAGGAGCTCTCTGCCCTCGTCACGGCCGCCATCTCCGAGTCCGGAGCCCAGGGTCCCAAGGACATGGGCGCGGTCATGAAGAACGTGAACCCCAAGATCCAGGGGCGCGCGGAAGGCCGGGCCGTCTCCGATGAAGTGAAGGCCCAGTTGTCCAAGCTGTCCTGAACCACGGCCGCACCCCGGGAGCGGGCGCCGGAGGATTTCCTCCAGGCGCCCTCCCAATCCACCGGGCTCTGGAGCGGATTTTTTGATCCCTCGCCCGCTCGCCGCTAACTGCTGATCCTCAAGTCGTCCGTTTCCGGTGTCCTCCCCCCGCCCGCGCCCCCCACCCAGGAGGGCGGGCAAGCAGGGAAGCCACTGGCCCGGACGTGTCAGGCCCTGCGGTCAGGATGGCAGGCGGATGGCCGCGCTCATGCGGATGCAGGGAGGGGCGTCGTGATTCCAGAACACAAGATCCAGGAGGTCCTCGACCGCGTGGACATCGTGACGCTGGTGTCCCGCCACGTGGAGCTGAAGAAGGCCGGCCGCGAATTCAAGGGCCGCTGCCCGTTCCACCAGGAGAAGACGCCCTCGTTCTACGTGGTGCCAGAGAAGCGCTTCTATTTCTGCCACGGCTGCCGTGCGAGCGGCGACGCCGTGTCCTTCATCCAGCGCTACCTGGGCAAGACGTTCCAGGACGCGGTGAGGGACCTGGCGCAGGAGGTGGGCATCGACCTGGAGGCCGCGCAGGACCCGGGCCTCAAGGAGCGCCAGCAGGTCAAGGAGGCCACGGACTTCGCCGCCGAACACTTCCGCTCCCTCCTGTGGGAGGACGGGGGCCGCTCCGCGCGGGCCTACCTCGCGAGCCGGGGCGTCACCGACGAGGTGGCCCAGGGCTTCGGCCTGGGCTGGGCGCCCGCGGAGTGGAGCCTGCTCGCCGACCGCCTCCAGAAGAACGGGATGATGGATTGGGGCCTCAAGGCGGGCCTCATCACGAAGCGCAACAGCGGCGATGGCTGCATCGACTTCTTCCGCAGCCGGTTGATGGTGCCCATCCGCGCGCCGGAAGGGCGGCCCATCGCCTTTGGCGGGCGGCTGGTGGCGGCCGAGGACGGGCCCAAGTACCTCAACTCGCGCGAGTCCCGGCTCTACAACAAGAGCGAGACGCTCTTCGGCATGGACCAGGCGCGCGACGAAATCCACAAGCGCAAGACGGCGGTGCTCGTGGAGGGCTACTTCGACTGCATCGGCCTGCACCAGGTGGGCGTGCGCCACGCGGTGGCCCTGTGCTCCACCAACCTCACCGCCGGCCACCTCCAGGGCCTCAAGCGCGCGGAGGCCCGCGACCTGGTGCTGCTGCTGGACGGGGACTCGGCGGGGCTCGCCGCCGTGGAGCGCCTGGCCGGTCCCCTGCTCGCCGCGGGCGCCCCCACCCGGGTGGCGCTCCTGCCGCAGGGAGACGACCCGGACGTGTTCGCCCGCCGGGAAGGCACCGACGGCGTGGAGAAGCTGCTGGAGGGCGCCCAGCCCCTCACCGCCTACCTCTTCGCCACCCTGCTGCCCACGGGCAAGCAGGCGAGCTTCGAGGAGAAGATGGCCGCCCTGGAGCGGCTCAAGCCCGTCACCGCCCAGGTGCCCCCGGGCCTGACGCGCTCCACGCTCATCAGCGCGCTGGCCGGGCACTTCGGCTGGATGCCGGCGCAGATTGAAACATCGCTGCAATACAAGGCGCCCCCCACGCCCAAGCCCGTGGCCGGGCCCGGCGGCTTTCCCATGGGGTCCCAGGACGTCCCCCGCCCGGTCCCCAAGCCCCAGGCGGAGCGCCCTCCCCCGGAATCCGAGTGCCTCTACGTGGCCGCCGTGCTCCGGGAGCCCCGGCTGCTCACCCGGGATGTCTTCCGCGTGTGTGATGAGTTGTCACACATGGGCCTGCGGATGGTGCTGGCCCAGACCACCTCTGGACAGGGGGTGGAGGAAGCGCTCTTCGAGGCCACCGAGGTGGTGAAACGAGCGCTCCTGGAGGCTGGTCGCCGGCTCTCCCCCGGGGGGTCGGAGCTGGAGGGGGAGTTCGTCCAGGTGTGCCGCGACATCATGGTGCGGCGGATCGACGAGCGGCTCGTTTATATAAAGCGGGCGACGGAACAGACGCCGGGGGCTTTTGATTTGACAGAGGAGACGCGGCAGTTGCTGTCCGAGCGCAAGGAGCTGCTGGCGCTCCGCAAGCGCGTCCTGGACGAGCTCAGACCCGCCTCCTCGGGAACGGGAACAAAGGCACCAATGCAACCGGTTTGAGTTCGCGTTTGTAAGAAAGCTCGACTTTGCGGTAGATCGGCCGGCTCGCCCAGGCCAAAGCACCTGATTTTCTTAAGGAGAAGTACCCGAATGCCGACGCAGAAGCCCTCCAAGGCATCCGTGAAGCCCACCAAGAAGAAGGTGGATCCGGTGATCCGCAAGAAGAAGGCACCGGACAGCCCTGTGGCGAAGGTGACGAAGGCTGCGGATGCCGAGGAGAAGGAGCTGGTGGCGAAGGACGCCACCGCCGAGGCACCCGAGAAGATCAAGAAGAAGAAGGGCGTGGCCGCCCTCGCCGACGACGTGGACCCGGAGGAGGCCGCTGAAGAGGCCGCCGCCGCCGTCCAGGTCGACCCCGACGCCGTCGAGGACGACGTGGAGGAGGACCCGGTCGCCGAGCGCAAGGAAGTGAAGGACCTGCTCGCCGCCGGCCGCGAGAAGGGCTTCCTCACCTACGACGAGGTGAATGACGCCCTGCCCGCCGACATCGTGTCGTCCGATCAAATCGACGACGTGATGAGCATGTTCGGCGACAACGACATTGAGATCGTCGACGCGCAGAAGGCCGCGCAGTCCAACGAGATCAAGCCCACCGTCGCCGTCGAAGAAGAGAAGGAAGACCAGGACGAGGACGAGAAGGACGAGGACGACGAGCCGGGTGGCAAGTCCAACGACCCCGTCCGCCTCTACCTGCGCAAGATGGGCAGCGTCAGCCTCCTCACCCGCGAGGGCGAGGTGGAGATCGCCAAGCGCATCGAGGAGGGAGAGAAGGAAGTCCTGCGCGCCCTGCTCGCCTGCCGCGTCGCCGTGGCGGACATCCTGGACATCAGCAACCGCCTGAAGACGGGCAAGCTGCGCGTGCGCGACGTCATCAAGGACGCGCCCGAAGAGGCCCAGTCGGAGAACGCGGAGGAGGCCGTCGAAGAGGTCTCCGAGGCCGAGGCTCCCGCGCAGCTCGCGCAGAGCGAGCTGAACAAGATCGAGCAGATCTCCAAGCAGATCGAGCGTTTCCGCAAGTTCGCCAAGGACTGCGAAGTGCTGGAGGAGGAACTCTCCGGCAAGAAGAAGCTCACGGAGGTGCGCAAGAAGGAGCTGAAGCAGGAGGTGAAGGACCTTCGGACCAAGATGATGGAGGTCCTGGAGGAGATGCGGCTGAACAAGAAGCAGGTGGACCGCATCGTCGTGAACCTCAAGGGCCTCATCGAGCGCGTGGAGAAGGCCGAGGAGGAGCTGGGCGACCTGGAGCGTCGCTACAGCGTCTCCATGAAGGACCTGCGCCCGCAGCTGAAGGAGTCTCGCGAGAACCCGAACATCGCGAAGAAGCTCCAGAAGCAGCTCAACTTCACCGCCGAGCAGCTCGAGGTCCTGGACCGCGACGTGCGCACCGCGGTGCGGAAGATCAAGCGCGTGGAGGAGGAAGCCAACCTCCCCGTGGACGCCCTGCGCCGCAACTACGACGCCATCCGGCTGGGTGAGAAGCGGGCGGAGCGCGCGAAGAGCGAGCTGGTGGAGGCGAACCTGCGCCTCGTGGTCTCCATCGCGAAGAAGTACACGAACCGCGGCCTGCAGTTCCTGGACCTCATCCAGGAGGGCAACATCGGCCTGATGAAGGCGGTGGACAAGTTCGAGTACAAGCGCGGCTACAAGTTCTCGACGTACGCCACCTGGTGGATCCGTCAGGCCATCACCCGCGCCATCGCGGATCAGGCCCGCACCATCCGCATCCCGGTGCACATGATCGAGACCATCAACAAGCTCATCCGCACGAGCCGCTACCTCGTGCAGGAGATTGGCCGCGAGCCGACGCCCGAAGAGATCGCGGAGAAGATGGAGCTGCCGCTCGACAAGGTGCGCAAGGTCCTGAAGATCGCCAAGGAGCCCATCTCCCTGGAGACGCCCATTGGCGAGGAAGAGGACAGCCACCTGGGCGACTTCATCGAGGACAAGAGCCTCGTGTCGCCCGCGGACGCGGTCATCAACATGAACCTGGCCGAGCAGACGCGGAAGGTGCTCGCCACGCTCACGCCGCGCGAGGAGAAGGTCCTGCGCATGCGCTTCGGCATTGGCGAGAAGAGCGACCACACGCTGGAAGAGGTGGGCCAGGACTTCGAGGTGACGCGCGAGCGCATCCGCCAGATTGAAGCCAAGGCGCTGCGCAAGCTGCGCCACCCCAGCCGCTCCAAGCGCCTGCGCTCGTTCGTCGAGAGCTGACGCGAGGTCCGCTGACCTGATGGATTGAAGGCCCCCGCTCCCGCTCGTCGTGGACTGGGGGCCTTCTCATTTTCACCCCGAGCTCTCTCGTGCCTCCGAAGAAGCCCGCTGAACCCCTGCCCTTCTCCGAAACCGTGATGCGCCAGGTGCGCGCCATCCCCCGGGGTGAGGTGCGCTCGTACGCGCAGGTGGCGCTCTACGCGGGACGGCCCGGCGCGGCGCGCGGCGTGGGCCGGGAGTTGAAACACCTTCCGGGACAGGCCACGCAGGTGCCCTGGTGGCGCGTCATCCGTTCGGACGGGACGCTGGCGCCGCCGGTGGCCCACGAGCAGGCACGCCGGCTGCGCCTGGAGGGCGTCACCGTGAACGAGCGCGGACAGGTGTTCCGCGTGGTGCTCGACAAGGCCCGCGACGACTGACGGCGGGCCTTGCCACGCGCGCGGGCGCGGGGAGATAGTCGGCCCGCCGCCGCGTGAGGCCTTCCGCTCACGACGGGCGGGAGAGACGCGAGGGCCCTTAGCTCAGCGGTTAGAGCTGTCGGCTCATAACCGATTGGTCCCTGGTTCGAATCCAGGAGGGCCCACCTTCCTCTCCCCCGCCTGACGCCTGCTGCAAGCCGGGTCGGAGGTGCGGTCCGTCTTCAGGCGCTCGCGTGAGCTGGGAGCCCCCGGGTGTAGGATTCGTCCCTCACGGGAAATGACCCGATAGCCTGGGAACACTGATCTTGGATGCTCGGCACCGTTGGATCTCCCCTTCGCTCCTGGAGCAGGCCTGCGCTCGGGGCTGGGCACTCCCGAAGCAGTTGCGTGTCCGGTTCGAGCGCGCCTTCGGGGCCGAGCTGAGCGGTGTGCGCCTGCACGAGCATCCCCTGGTCGCGAGGTTGGGGGCGGAGGCCCTGTGCTGGGGAGAGCAGATCCTCTTCGCTCCGGGGGCACTGGAGCTGGACTCGGCTCACGGGACCCGGATCCTCGCGCATGAGCTGGTGCATGTGCTGCAACAGCGCGCGGGGCGCGTACCTCATGGGAACGGCGGGGCCGGGCTGCTCGTGGATGGGGCCCTGGAGGCCGAGGCCGAGGCCCTGGCGGTACGTGCCCTCTCGGGTGAGCGGGCGCACTTCGCGGCTCCGGGGGCGGGCCGGGGCCGGTGGGCTTCGCCCACCCCAGCGCTTCAGGCGTACCACGTCATCCCAAACGCCCAGTTCGGCGCCCAGGACGTCAATCTCCACAACGCCGTCTTCGAGACGCAGCGGGACGGAGTGCGGCCCCTCCCCCACCCGAAGACGCACGGGGACAGCTTCCTCATCGACGCTGGGTCGGCGAACGTCATGGTGCGGCCGCACAACCAGGTCAATCTCCGGGTCTCGGATGACAACGAGCTCGCCATCGAGGACACCGATCCCCACCACGAACAGACCAAGTACTTCTTCGCCACGGACAGCGCCATCGGTCGGTGCAACCGCGCGTTGAGGTCCGCGGGCTCCAGCTATCGGATCGCCAAGGTCCCCGGGCCGCGCTACCTCGAGATCGGCCCCCCCGCTCAGCCGGGCTGTCTGCCGTTCCTGAACGGCCCGGGACCCAAGCGACTGTTCCAGGTGGCGATGTCCGAGAACGGGCTGTTCGAGCCCCCCGTCTCGCAGAACTGCAATGAGATCTCCGGCAAGGTCATGGGGGAGCAGCGGGACGCGCAGCGCACCGTGAGGCTCAAGCAGTCCGGCAATCAGCTCTTCCTCAATCTGCCGCGCTGGCAACTCGGAGGGTGGGCCCCTGCCTACCCGGCCCATGGCGACATTGCCTTCCGGCTGGCGGTACTCATCACCACGTTCCTCTTCCATGGACAGGGAGAGGGGCCTAACGCCGCCGCGGCCCGGCAACACGCGGTCAACGATTACCAGGTGGGACTACAGAACGCGCTGGTGGGTGCCAATACCCCCAATGCCCAGATGGCGGCACTCGCGGGCTACTACGGCCCCATCGGCCGCAACTATGGCCGGATGGTGAACCGGGTCCGTGCCCATGCGCCCATGACGATCAACGGCGTGAACCTCAACGGCAACACGCTCGCCACACGTTACGAGCAGATCCTCTTCCGGCTGGGCATCAATGCCTATGCGGACCCACGGGTGGGCGATGCGTTCCAGACATACTCGGTGGGCGCCATGGAGCGCTATCAGGATGCCCAGCACCGCAACTGGATGCGGATGCGGGACGAGGTGGCTCCCCGTCCGGTGGTGCCCATTCCGCCGCCTGTCTACAGTGCACCGGTGTGGGAGTACCACTGGGGCGGGGTGGTCGCGGAGAGCGGAGCGGACCGCATCACCTTCGAGAACTACGCCCGCAACTACGAGGATCGCGATGGTCCCCAACTCCAGGGCGGCGAGCTCCGGTCGTTCTTCCAGATGACCCGCGTGCCCACCCAGATCAATGATCCGCTGATCGCCCAGTCCTGGCACGAGAGCTGTTACGCCCACGGCTTCGCCAATGCCCTGACGCTGACCGTCTCCAAGCTCAGTCGCTGCGGGCGCTAGCCGGAGCCCTGGCGGGTCTGCTGGGAATGGCTGCATGCAAGGGCTCCCATGGACTGGACGGTTCGCAAGGGCCCCCGGGGCCTCGATGTCCCAGGAGCGAAGCAGGCGCGACCTCCCCACATCCCGCGGTACGGATTGCCAGGACCGCGCCCCCACTGCGTAGTGTTCCGGGAGGGCGTCATGCCCACGCATCAACCCCAGGGGGGGACCATGAGGAACATCGGCATCATTGGAGCGGGCCAGGCGGGCCTGCAGCTTGCCTTCGGCCTGCTCGCGAAGGGCTACCCTGTCACCGTCTACTCGGACCGCACTGCTGAGCAGCTCTTCAACGCCCGGCTCGCCGCCACCACCTACCTCTTTGGCCGCGCCTACCAGTACGAGCAGGAGCTGGGGCTCGACTTCTGGACGGGCCCGGGGGAGTACGCCCAGGGCGGCGAGCTCGACATCTGCATGGCCCCCGGGCAGCGCGCGCTCAACGTGCGGGGACGCATCCTCAACGCGGGCAAGGCCCTGGACCTGCGGGCGAAGTACTCGCGCTGGCTCGCGGAGTTCGAGCGGCGCGGCGGCACCGTGGTGGTGCGCGACGTGGACGTGGAGGCCCTGGAGGCGCTCGCCCCCCGGCATGACCTGGTGCTCGTGACCGCGGGCCGCAACAGCTTCATGTCGCTGTTCGAGCGGGATGCCGGGCGCAGCCCCCATACGCAGCCGCAGCGCAACCTCATGGCAATGATTGTCACCGGCATGAAGCCGCTGCACGAGACGCCCTACCCCGCGCTCAAGTTCATCCTGGCCGCGGGCCATGGCGAATACTTCTCCATGCCGTACTTCGACAGCATCCGCGGCCCCCTGCAATGCATCCTGTTGGAGGCCATCCCCGGCCAGGGGTTGGATCGCTTCCGCGGCCTCACCACCGCCCGGGACGCGATGGCGCGGATGAAGGACGTCATGCACGACTTCTCACCGTGGGTGGAGGACCGGCTGAAGGACGCCGCCATCGTGGACGAGTCGTCCTGGCTCACCGGCGCGTTCACGCCCACGGTGCGCAAGCCGGTGGGACGGCTCCCCTCGGGCCGGGCCGTGATGGGGCTGGGGGACGTCGTGATGCTCAACGACCCCATCGCGGGCCAGGGCCTCAACAGCGCGTCGAAGCAGGCCCACGCCGTGACCCAGGCCATCCTCGCGCACGGTGACCAGCCCTTCACCCCGGACTGGATGGAGCAGACCTTCGAGCACTTCTGGCGGACCGAGGGCCAGTACATCACCGGGTTCACGAACATGCTGCTCCAGCCGCCTCCGCCGCACGTGATGCAGTACCTCGGGGCCGCCTCGAAGGTGCCGGCACTGGGCGACACCTTCTTCGACAACTTCGGAGAGCCGCAGCGCTTCTGGCCCTGGATTGCCAACCCGGCCGAGACCGAGGCCCGCATCCAGCAGGCGACCGCCGCCTAGCTCGACGTCGACCGGGCCAGGTGTCTGGCCTGGACGGAGTGGTCGCCCTGGTCGCGGGCAGCCAGCATTCGCTGGCACTGCGCTCCGATAAGAGAGGGCCGGGTTTCTTCTCAAAGCGCCAGGAGCACATCCACTTGCGCACTCAGCACGCGGGCCTCTTCGGGCCTGCCGAGCTGGAGGTAGAGCGCCACCGCGTCGCGACGCTCCTGGATTTCGCGCTGGATGAGCGCGTCCACCGCCTCCGGGGACAAGAGCAGTCGAGCCACTTCACCACTCCCGAGTCCCCCCGCGCTGCCGGCGATGCCGCCACCGACCGATGCAGGCGCGACGCTCATGTCGGGCGCTTCGGCATTGTCGATGGCGGCGAGCGTTTCCCGAAGGACCGCCGAGGCAGGTGCATTTCGAGTGCGCAGTGCGTCTTTCAGCGCGGCACGCAGCGTTGCCTTCCATTCATCCACGGTTCGCATACGCCTACAGTAGTAGAGGACGCCCATTGGGCCACGCAAGGAATGCCAGCCAAGCGGTGAGCACGAGGGCGCATGCGCTGCACTTGCGGCAATTCTGATGCACGACCGCTGTGCCAGACAAGGCGGCTACTGGCGTGCCAACGGCGGGCCCTCGGTGCGGGTCTACCTCCAGCAGCCGTAGCCTCACGTGTTCCGCAGGCCCTCCCGGGCTCTGACGATGACCGTGGGCAGCCAGGTGGCAGCTTCGGTCATCGGGCGTTCCCCCAAGCAGGTACGGAGGAGGCGAGGCGCACAGCCCTCGTGGCACCCGTCAGCAACCCTCCGCTTCGACGATCTGCGACGCGGGGAACGTGGCTCGGGCCTGGAGCCACAAGCACGATCCGCCCGAGTGTTCAGCGAGTCGCGGCGTAGGGCCCGTGGCTTGCGCCTCGGCCCCGGGTTGTTGGGAACCCGTCACACGCGCGAGGCCTGAAGCCCAAGCAACGCATCATGTTTCACGGGTGGGGTTTCGGACGTTTCGCGGCTCCGCGGGGCAGGGACCACTTTGAGTCAGAAGGCGTTACTTCATCGGGAAGGCCGCGTCAGCGTTGCTTTCCCGGCTTCCGGCCGAAGCTGGAAGTGCCACCCCGGGGGAACCCATGTCGCTGAAGCTCCTGTCGCGGACGGTCGCGTCCGCCTGCGTGCTGTTCCTGCTGTCGGCGTGCCGGAGCGCGGGCAATCCCATACCGCCACCCGATGACACACCCTGCCGTGGCACCGCGTCCGTGCAGACACCGGTGCGCGAGAAGTTCCTCACCGTCGCGAAGCCGGTCCCCGGTGAGTACGTCGTCGTGCTCAAGGATCCCCGGGAAGGGGACGCCGCGCTGGCGCCGGTGGTGGGCGCGCGGAGCCTCACCGAGCGCTTCGGCGGCAAGGCCTTCCACGTGTACGCGCACGCGCTGCGGGGCTTCGCCGCGCGCATGAGCGAGAAGCAAGCGCGTGCCATGTCCGCCGCGCCCGAGGTGGAGTACGTGCAACAGAATGGCGTGGTGACGCTCGACGAGAGCCAGTCCGATGCGACGTGGGGGATTGACCGCATCGACCAGCGCGACCTGCCGCTCAATCAGCTCTACCTGTACCAGACGCAGGGCCGGGGCGTGCACGTGTACGTCATCGACACGGGCCTGCGCCCCACGCACCAGGAGTTCGCCGGGCGGGCGAACATCGCCTTTGATGCCGTCGATGACGGTCGCAACGGCGTGGACTGCAACGGCCACGGCACCCACGTGTCCGCCACGGTGGGCGGCAACATGTATGGCATTGCCAAGAGCGCGTCGCTGCACGCCGTGCGCGTGCTGGACTGCGAGGGCTCCGGGACGACCGCGGGCGTGGTGGCGGGCGTGGACTGGGTGACCGAGCACCACCAGTCCCCGGCGGTGGCCAACATGAGCCTGGGCGGCGGGGAGGACGCGGCGCTCGACGATGCCGTGCGCCGCTCCATCGCGTCGGGCGTGACGTATGTGCTGGCGGCGGGCAACGAGAACCAGGACGCGTGCAAGCGCTCTCCCGCGCGCACCGCCGAAGCCATTACCGTGGGTGCCACCACCAGCGTGGACCGGCGGGCGTCCTTCTCCAACTACGGCGACTGTGTGGACGTCTTCGCGCCCGGCGAGGGCATCCTCTCGGCCTGGGCCAGCGATGACACGGCGACCCGACTGCTGAGCGGCACGTCCATGGCCACCCCGCATGTCACCGGCGTCATCGCGCTCTTCCTGGAGGCCCATCCCGCCTCCGCGCCGCAGGAGGTCAGCACCGCAATGACGGGCAACGCCACGCCGGACAAGGTGGCCAACCCCGGGCACTGCTCACCGAACCGGATGGCCTACTCGGGCTTCATCGCACCCTCGCGGGCCCCCACCGTCCGGAACGGCGGGGAGTAGGCACGTCCCGCGCCCGTGCTCACGCGCAGGCGCCCGTGAGCGCGGAATGCCGCGTCCCCCTTCGGGTGCCGTCAGGGACGCCAGCACCCAGCGCCGCCCTCCACACCAAGCACAGGCGAAGACGTCGAGCGTGAGCGTCCTGCGCAGCAGCACGGCCCCATCCCGTCGCTGTCTCCGCTCCTTCTTCCGTTCCGCCTTCGCCGCTGCCTCAATGACGGCTCACCTCTTGCGGCTTCGGCTCCGCTCCCACTTGGGGAGCTTTGGTACAAGGCCCTCCCCGCCTAGGTTGAAGACGGGGTGACCGTTGTCGACGCGCAGGCGCAGTGGACCACCTTGCAGGCGCAGTCCGTGTCCGGCGAAGGGTGGCCGAACGCGGCAACCCGCAGGCCCGACATCCATGTCGTGAATGGCAGGGCATTCCGGCCATGCCCAAGACAAGTCCTCGTCTGGGACGCGGCTGGGGCGGCGGTCTGGCTGCGGCCTTGCAATGCGCGGCGCCGTCACAGCCCCCCACCGGCCGGCGATTCGCGTGAACGACATGACTGCTCGTCCTTTCTTCTCTTCGTTGATGGTGTCCCTCTTCCTGCTGTGGGCCGCGCCGGTGGAGGCGCAGCCGCTCGAGCCCAAGGGCGCGGGGTTCGCGCTGGGCTTTCGCGCGGCCTATGGCATCCCGTTGGGGAATACGGTCGGGAACGCGAAGATGGCGGACCTCATCGGCGAGACGGTGGCACCGCAGGTGGAGCTCGCGTACTTCTTCAACTCGCGGCTCTCGCTGGGCGTCTACTTCCAGCTTGGCTTTGGAAGAGCGCACGATGCGTGCTTCGAGGCCCTGTGCGGCTCCACTGTGAGGCGGTACGGCATCGACCTGGACTACCACTTCCAGCCGGGCGCGTTCGTGTCGCCCTGGGTTGGCGTGGGATTGGGCTTCGAAGACGCCACGGTGGAGTTCGAGGCCGAAGCGCCAGGGTCCGGCTCCCTACCGTATAAGGGCTTCGACCTGGGGCACGCGCATGTTGGCGTGGACCTGCGGCTCAATCGCACGGTGGCGGTGGGTCCCTACCTCTCCGCGTCGCTGGGCCAGTACAGACGGGCCGGTTCCCATGAATTCTCCAGCGACGGTCGGAGGGTGCACGCCTGGATCCAGCCCGGCGTGCGCATGCAGCTCCATTTCTAGTCCCGGCCCGCGTCCGGGCGACGCCCGGGCAGGCTCATCTCCGAGGCGGAGCATTGGTCGAACAAGCTGCGGTGACTGCCTTTGCCGCGGTGCGCGCCATGCCTCCGACAACGAGGTGGTGGAAGGGCCGGATGACGTTGAAGTACACGGGCCCGGCCCAGTTCCGGTAGTGCACCAGCGTGACGACGTGGAAGCGGCGCCGGACCCCATCGCCCGGCGCCGGCTCCGCGACGACAGCGAGGGTGGCCTCCAGGTGCTTGTCCGTCGCGGCCACCACCCAGACGTGCTCATCCTCCGCGTGGCGCACCGTAAAGAACGAGGCCGCGCTGCCAGGGGCCATGGGGACGTCCTCGGGGCGCAGGTGCTGGGGCCGGGGCACGCCGTGCTGACGCATCCCCAGCAGCCGGACGAAGACACCTCGCACCCCATACAGGGCCGTGAGCCACGCGGGCTGGTACGACAGCAGCGCCGCGAGGAATTCGCGCAGCGTGGCTTCCGACTCCACTGTCTTCACGTCCATGTGGTCCGCGCCCTCCGCGAAGGGGCGCAGCACCTCTGGCAGCGGCGAGGGCGTCCGGGACTGGAAGAGCACGCCCAGTCCCAGCGGGAAGAGCACCCACGCTCCGGTGATGGGCATGGGCACCACGCAGAAGAGGCCCAGCGCGAGCAGCCCCCACCCGAAGCCGGTCGGGGGCGGCCGGTCCAGTTCGCGCTCCAGCCAGCGGCACAGGCCCCTGGCGAGGAGCAGCGCTCCGCCCATTGCCAGGAACCAGAAGGCCACCGCGCGGGCGCGGTCGTCCCTGCCCACGCTGTCGAACACGCGTTGCGACTTGGGGCTCAACACCACGCCTGCTGCGCTGGCCCCTGCGCTGCAGCCTGTTGAGCAGGCCGCGTTGACGCCTGCAGAGAGGGCGGAGAGACCGTCGTGGCGGTCGACAGGCGACCCTGCATCGGTTCCACCGCTTCTCGTGAAGCCGGACGCCCCGCACCGCGAGGACCCTGGCGGCAACACCTTGCAAACCATTGATGGCCAGACAGGAGAATTGAGGATCCGCAAGCGACTCCATCCGCGGCATGCGAACCCATGAACAGCGACGCAAGTGCTTGCTTCGATTAAACTCTCTGTGTCAGATGGTGCGGCACGCTCGCTGCAAGCAAGGGAGGACATCGTGGGCAATTCCGTCATTGACAATCCCATCATTCGCATCATGACTGACGTAAGACAGACGCTCTATGTGACCGGGCATGATGGGGTTGCCCCGGAGGATATCAGCGTCCAGGTGGGGAGCCGGCTCGTGCCCGGTCCAGAGCAGTACTCGGACGTCGCGCAGCTTCCGTGGAATGGGCAGACGGCCCCGCTCCAGGCCATGGTCTACCTCGGACTCAGCCGCGCCAGCCGGGACTTCACGTGCTACCTCCTGAAGGAAGGTGAGAAAATCACGGGCGTCCTCGGGCTCTATAGCGGGAATGGCATCGTGCCCGAGCCTCTCGACAAACAGTATGGGTTCGCCATGGAGTCCTTCCATGACGCGGGCGGCCAGCTCATCTGCCAATATCAGTTCAACAAGATGTTCCCGTTCTCGGCGGCCCATGCGCGGCTCCTGCCCATCGTGGAGGGCGCCACGTTCGCGGGTGATATCTTCTTCCTCAAATACAAACTCCCCAAGATGGTGCTTGGAGCCGTTGTCCGAGCCGCGGATGGGACGTTCGCGAGCACGGTGCAGGGGTGGGGGAATGAACAGGGCTTCCTCGTGCCTGACGAGCACACGCTCGTGCCGATCGGCTCCATCACCAAGGCGTTCACGGGACACCTGCTCGCCAGGATGGTCGCGAAGAAAGCGGCCCACTTCACGGAGCCGCTCGGAGAAAATCCCGCGATCCGCTTCATCGACCTGGTCACGCACACGAGCGGCCTGCCCCGCGAGGTGGAGCCCAACATCGACTTCAAGGCACCGAAGGACGATCTGCCGTCCGTCCTGTTCCCGCCCGGAACAGGCGCGCTCTACTCGAACGTCGGCTTCAACGCCCTCTCCCGAACGCTGTACGCCAGGTGCCAGCAGCCGGGCGACACCTCCTACTACGACCTGTTGAAGCGAGAGCTGCTGTCCCCTCTCCACCTGGACCACACCTCGTTCGACACGCCTCCCTGGAAGGCGGGAAGTCCCGACGACCGCACCCAGAACCTGTTCGGCGGCTACGATTCCGACGGCAAGCCCTGGCCACAGCGGCACGACCCCACGCCTCGGGGTGCCAGCGGCCTGTACTCGACTCCCGAGGACATCCTCGGTTGGCTCGCGTGGCACCTGCAGTCCCTCGGGGACCCGGAGCGGCTCGATGCGGAGACGCGGCTTCTGGACCACGCCGCCTACGTCCAGCGTGACGGGCTGAAGCCCGTCTTCGGTCTGGACGAGTCCGGCCACATGGATGCGATGGGGCTCGGCTGGGTCGTGATGATGCCCGGTGGCGACCGGCCGTTCATCCTTCAAAAGGCCGGGGGCACGAATGGCGTGTTCAGCTTCGCCGCGTTCTCGCCCGCTCGCGGGATTGGACTCTTCATGTCCATCGACAAGTTCGATGTCGGCGCATCGATGGAGATGGCGGCGATGATCAACGACATCATCACGACCTCCGCGCCGCGCTGAGGCCGTCAGTGGGCCTGGCGCCGCGCAGGTGAAACCGCGGCGCCGGGCTCAGCGAATCCAGCGGAGCCCGGCCACGGCATCTCCCCCGTGCTCGTAGTACTCGATGACCACCGTGTGCTCGCCAGCGCGCATCCAGCGTCCCACGAAGAAGCTCGTGGTCGACTGGTCCCTCCACCCGTTGATGATGCGGACGCCGTCCACGAACACGCGGATGCCGTCATCCGCCTGGGCGATGAAGTAGTGCATGCCTGACACGAAGTAGAACCGTCCCGTCCAGCGCACGGAAAAGTCGTCGGGCCCGACTTCCGGCACGGGGCTGCCCGTGCCCCAGACACGCGCGAGCGGCGCCCCCTCGCAGCGCACCCGCGCGGGGGAGTCCGCCAGGTACCGGTTGCCGAAGTACTCCGCCCGATACTGTCCGAGCGGGCACTCTGCGGGGGTGACGGATTCGAAGTAGGCCGTGTAGCTGGCGTCGCTCGGACCGACCTGGATGACGTGCTCCGCGGCCCCGCCGTCCGACCACTCGCGGAACTCGAAGACGCCTTGCGGCGACGGCGCGATGACGGTGTGCGTGGAGCCGACGATGACCTGGCGGACCCGGGGCTCCGTCGCGCTCGTGCCGTCGAACACCAGCTCCAGCCCCGGCGGTGACGTCCGGAGCGTCACCTGCACGAGCTGCGGCTGCACCGTGATCGTCCGGCTGCCCATCAGCCCCGCTGAATCGGTCGCGGTCAGCGTGAGTTCGAAGTGCACCTCGTCTCCGTGGTCCGGGACGGTGAACGACCCGGCCGCACCCGTGCTCGTGGAGTACGGATGGGAATGACAGGCCCCCGCCGTGCAGTGGCGCAAGGTGACGGTCCACGCCAGCCGGTCATCGGGAATGGGGCCGTCCTCGGCGTCGCTCGCCGAACCCGAATAGGCCACCACGTCGCCGACCTTGAAACGGAACGCCTCCGAGGGTGAGTGGATGGCCACGACGGGCGCCAGGTTGCCCACGGAGATGCTCACGGTGGCGGAATGGCTGCCGCCGCGTCCATCGCTGACGGTCAGCCGGGCCACGTAGGTGCCGGCCGCGACATACGTGTGCTCCGGAGAGGGCAGCGCCGACACGGGGGAGCCGTCCCCGAAGTCCCACTGGTACTGGAGCGTGTCACCGTCCGCGTCGCTGGAGCCCGCGCTGGAGAAGCGCACGAGCAGGGCAGGCGCCCCCTCTATCGGCATCGCCGAGGCCACCGCGACGGGCGGCGTGTTCCCCACCGTGTAGCGGATGCGGCGCAGCTCGCCCGCGAAGATGTCCACGAAGAAGAGGTTGGAGTCCGGCCCGATGCCGAGCTCGACCAGCCCACCCACCCCGGTCGCGAACAGCGTCACGCTGTCGGGCACGAGCTGATCATCCGCATCCACCCGCAGGGAGCGGATCCATTGCTGGCTGTAGTCGCCGAAGAAGTAGGTGCCCCGCCACGTCTCCGGGTACGCGGAGCCCGTGTAGAAGGCGCCGCCCGTGGCCGTCTGGCCGACGCCGTGGTCCCAGACGTACAGCGGAGCTCGCACCGCGTCGGGCCCTCGTGCATAGAGCGCCTGGCAGAGGGCCTTGGGTTCGTAGCCGCTCTGGCGGAAGGCCCCCTCGTAGCAGGGCCAGCCCAGGTTCGCCCCCGGGAGCGCGACGTTGATCTCCTCGTAGTTGCCCCAGCCGACGTCGCCCAGGTAGGGCGTGGAGGTGCCCGGGCGCAGGCTGAAGCGATAGGGATTGCGCAGCCCCAGCGCCCACACCTTGGAGCGGTTGGCCCCGGCATCCCCGTTCCAGAACGGGTTCGAGGCCACGCCCTCGCCCGAGCGGGTGATGCGCAGGACCTTGCCCGCGAGTGAGTCCAGGCGCTGCGCCCGCAGCGCGTCGTCGTCGACCGCGTCGAAGCTGGCGCCATCTCCTGACGTCACGAAGAGGGTGCCGTCCGGCGCGAACCGGACAGTGCCCACGGAGTGCGAAGGACTGTCGGAGGGGATGCAGTCGGCCCCCTCGGGAAGGTCATTGCAGGAGTTACCCACCGCGGTGCCGAGCAGCACGACCTCACTCGCGGGCGAAGCCATGTCCCCTTCGGTGGTGTAGCGCGCCAGCCGCGACGTCTTCGGCCCGGAGTCATCCGTGTCATCGTCGTCGTAGGCGTAGAGCAGGTAGATGAAGCCATTGGTGGCGAAGTCCGGATCCACCGCGAGCCCTAGCAGCCCGCGATCATGGTGCGAGTTCACCCGCCCACGGATGTCGATGAAGGGCACAGGCTGGAGCAAGCCGTCCTTGAAGAGCCGGACCACCCCTTCCTTCTCCGCGATGAGCAGGCGCCCATCGGGAAGGGACGCGAACGTCGTCGGGTAGTGCAGGCCGGCGACCACGAGCTCGGAGGAGAAGCCTCCGGGCAGGGCGAGGGGGGCCCTGGGCTGGGCCACTGCCGGTGCCCCCCATCCCAGACAGAGCTGGAGAAGGACCGTGAGGCAAGGCAGACAGCGTCGCAATGACAGCATGAAAGCGTCCCTTGGGTGGGAGGATGGCAAGAGGCGGGAAGCTGGCACCTCCCCTTCCCTCGGCCATCCGCCCCCCAGGCCCCGGAGTGCTGTCAGCCACTTCGCCCCCGTTTCCTCTGCGGGTCGCACGGCCGTGCCTTCGGGGGCATGGACGCGTTGGCCCCGTTCACCCGCTACGGCTGGCGGGCCTGCTCCGTCGACGGCAGGCCCAGCGCGGTCGCGAGTTCGGTGAGCTTCGCCTGCACCTTGCGCATGTTGTCCGGGCCCATGCGCAGCAGGTGCTTCTCCGCCGCGCCCAGCGCCTCCAGGTTCGGATCCGCGTACACGTAGAGCGCACCCTTGGGCGTGAGCTCCACCGGTGCTCGTGGGACCGGGACGCGGGTGAGCCGGGCGATGGCCTGTGACAGCGTCGGGTCCAGACCGCGTCCCGGCGGGGCCAGCTCCGCGTGGGCCGCGTCCAGCAGGGGCTTGAGCTCCTGATACACCCGCTGCACGGCCTTCACATCCAGGGACGCGATGACCCGCGCCGGGATATCGTAGCGGGCGGTGCTCTCCGGCGCCATCAGGGTACGGCCTTTGCGCTTCGTGACCTGGAAGCCTCCGGCGGGCGCCATGAACGACAGCGGCATTCGCGGGCTCTGACCTTCGGCGACCAGGTTCGTCGCGGCGGCGAAGCGGCGGACCAGGTCCTCCGCGGCCAGCCAGCGGGCGAAGTCCGCGTCACTGGAGAGCCCCTTCAAGAGCTCGCGTACGCGAGGGTCCGTGCCGGAGAGCTGCACCGCGGGCGGCGGGGGCGGGGCCGGCGGCGGGGACTCCGCGAACGCGGGCGTGGGCGCGGGCGGCGGCTCCGGCGTGCGCAGGAAGAAGAAGATGCCAGCCCCGCCCAGGAGCGAAACCAGGACGGCGATGCCCAGGGGCCAGCGCAGGGAACGAGGAGAGGACGGCGGGACGGGGGCGTTGTCGGTGGGGCTCATGGGGAGGGGATCCAGTCCGTGGAGAAGGAACTACAGCTCGCCCGCATGGGCTTGTTCGGACAGGCGGAAGGAGAACTCGGCGCGCCGGTTCTTCGCGGGAGCGTCCACGTCCGCGGGCCGCTCCTCACCGTAGGAGACGACGGAGATGCGCTCGGGTTCGACCCCCAACCGCATCAGGTACGCGCGCACGCTGGCGGCGCGACGCTGTCCCAAGGCGACGTTGTATTCCGTGGTTCCCAGCTCACACGTATGGCCTGACACCGTCACCTTCGCGATGGAGCGCTGGCGCAATGCCTGTGCAATCCGCGTCAGCTCATCGCCTGCTTCGGGCGGGAGACTGGACGAGTCGAGCGTGAAGTAGATGGGCGCGGCCCTGAGCGCCGCCAGCGCCTGCTCCGTGTCATCAAGCGCGGGCGGTGCGGCGGCGTCGCGATCCCTCGCGACGGTCGGTGGCGGCCGGGCCGCGGCGTCAGCGGTGCTCGGATTGGCGGCGCGCCTCGCGCACCCCGTGAGTCCAACGGTCGTAAGGAGAAGGAGGAGGAGGGTTCGGTTCATGCCCTTGCACATGAGCAAGGGCTGTGCCGCTGTCTTCTCGTCTGGAGCCGCGCACCGTGCGGCGCCACGGCTGGCAAAGCGCGGCGTTCTAACGTTGCGAAATGCCGCTGTCGGTCCGCTCCCTGCGGTGGATGGTGGAGACATCAATCCCCAGCAGCTCCGCGGCGCGCGTCTTGTTGCCTCCACAGCGTGCGACCACCCAGGCGATGTATTCACCTTCGAGCTGCCGCAACGGCACCACCTGCCCGTGGGCCGCGGCCAGCGGGTGGACTTCCGGTGCCGCGACGTCCACGCAGTTCAGCCGCAGCATGGACAGGTCCACGGTGGGCTGCGCGCCCAGCACCACCAGGCGCTCCATCAGGTTCTCCAATTCGCGGACGTTGCCGGGCCAGGGCATGCGCGTGAGCGCGGCCACGACCTCCGGGGCCAACGCGCCCACCGGCGAGCGCGGATTGCGCAGGCGCGCCTGCGCCACGAAGTGCTCCGCGAGCTTCGGGATGTCCTCCGTGCGCTCACGCAGCGGCGGAATGCGCAGCGAGACGACGTTGAGCCGGTAGAAGAGGTCCGCCCGGAAGCGCCCCTCCTTCACCTGTGCCTCCAGGTCCTGGTGCGTGGCGGCGAGGATGCGCACGTCCACCCGGCGGGAACCGTCCGCCCCCACGGCCCGCACCTCGCCGTCCTGCAGGACTCGCAGCAGCTTCGCCTGGAGCTCCGGAGGCATGTCCCCGATTTCATCCAGGAAGAGCGTGCCGCCGTCCGCCTCGACGAAGAGGCCCCGGCGCGTGGTGGTGGCGCCGCTGAAGGCCCCCTTGAGGTGGCCGAACAATTCGCTCTCCAACAGGGCGTGGGGCAGCGCCGTGCAGTTGACCGCCACGAAGGGCTGCTGGCTGCGCGCCCCCTCGGAGTGGAGCGCCCGCGCCACCAGCTCCTTGCCGCTACCGCTCTCCCCCCGGATCAACACCGGGGCCTCCGAACTGGCCACGCGCTCGATGAGTTCGTACAGCGTGCGCATGGGCATGCTGTGGCCCAGCAGGGACCCCAAGCCGCTGCGCTGGGCCACCTGGCGCTTGAGGTCGCGGTGTTCGGCGCGCAGGCGCCGGGCCTCCAGCGCCCGTCCCACGTGGAGCAACACCTCGTCCAGCCGGAAGGGCTTGGTGAGGTAGTGGTAGGCGCCGCGCTTCATGGCCTCCACCGCGCTCTCCACCGCTCCGAACGCGGTCATCAGCAGGACGGGCAGCTCCGGGTCGTGCTTCCTCGCCGCCGCGAGCACGTCCATTCCGTCCACGTCCTCCATGCGCAGGTCGCACAGGACGACGTCGTAGAGGCGCGAGCGCAACTGGACGATGGCGTCCGCGCCGCTCGAGGAGAGGTCCACGCGATAGCCGGCGTCCGTGAGCGGCTCCTTCAACATCTGTCCCATCTCTTCATGGTCATCCACCACGAGGATGTGCGCGCTAGACGGCATGTCGTTCCTCCCAATTGGGGGCGGCGGCCACCGGCCACCGCAGCGTGACGACGGTGCCCCGGCCGGGCTCGCTGTCGACCCCGATCTGGCCACCGTGGTTGCGGACGATCTGCGCCACCACGCTCAAGCCCAGGCCCGTGCCCTGGCCCCGCTTCTTGGTGGTGAAGAACGGGTCGAACACCTGGTGCAGATGCTCCGGCGCGATACCCCGGCCGTCGTCCTGGATGCGGATCTCCACCATCTCCAGCGCCTGGGCGCCCGACCCCGCGAAGGCCGCCGCGCTCAGCTTCACCCGGCCTCCGGCGCTGCACGCGTCACAGGCGTTGAGGGTGAGGTTGAGCAACACCTGCTGGAGTTGATCCGCGTCCGCCGCGAGGCAGGGCAGCCGTTCGGGCACGTCCAGTTCGAAGTCGAGGTGCCGTCGCTCGGCCTCCACGTCGAGCAGCTCCTGGAGGCCCCGCACCACGGGGACGAGCGGGACGGCCGCGGCGCGGGCGGGCTGGAGCCGCGAGAGGTCCAACAACTGGCGGATGATGCGGCTCACCCGGTCGATCTGCGTGACGATGGCGTTGAGGCCCCTGCCCTGCGGGTGCTCCACGCCGCCCACCTTCTTGAGCATGTACTCCGCATGGCCGCGGATGATGCCCAGCGGGGTGCCAATCTCGTGGGCCACACCCGCCGCGAGCACGCCCACCGTGGCCAGCTTCTCCGCCCGCAGGAGCTGGTCCTCCAGCATGCGCACGTTGCTCAAATCCTCCAGCACCAGCAGCGTGCTGACCTCACCGTCTCCGTGCTCCAACGGAACGGAGTGGACGTTGTACTGGTCCTTCTCCGTGAAGAGGCTGAGCGGCTCACCGTGCAGGCTGCGCACGACACCCAGGGCGCGCGCGGAGGCCACCAGCGCGACCAGCCGTTGCACCGCGGCGGCGGGGGCGGTGGGGAAGGCCTCCGGGAGGGTGCTGCCCACCGCGCTGGGCGGCAGGCGGGAGCGCAGGGCCTGATTCACTCCGCTGATGCGGCCCTCGTGGCTCAGGGCGAGGATGCCCGTGGGGATGTGGTCGAGGATCTTCTGCGTCTTCTCATGCAGGTGGGCGAAGCGGGCGGCGTGGCGGCGGCTCTCGCTGAGCGCCACGGCCCGGCGGTTGGCCAGCACCACGTAGGTTCCGAACGCCACCAGGAACACCGCGATGAGGAGCGCCGCCAGCGACAGGCGCAGCACCAGGGTGCGCTCATGGGAGCGCAGCGCGCTGGTGGAGGACAACGTCGCCACGGACCAGGAGGCCTCGCCGCGCATGCGCAGCGGGCGGAAGGTGGCCACCGCGTCCGCCAGCCCCAGGCCCAGCCGCTGCGCCTCGGCTTCGGGGATCCGCAGCGTTCCGGAGGCGCCCGCGCGCATGCGTTCCTCCAGTGCGAGCAGGCCCGACACGAGCGCTCCCGCCGGCTCCTGCATGCGTCGGTGCCACGCCACCAGGCCCGGGTCGCTCATGGGAGCGGGCATGCCGTGGGCCCCCAGCAACAGCAGCCGGGTGTTCCCGTCCACCGTCACCATGCGCAGCGGCGCGAAGAGCGGCTCGGTGTCCACGAGGATGGCGACGGTGCCTCCGCCCCCGGGCGCCTCGGAGTCGATGCGGGTCGCGAAGACGCGCATCCATCCGGAGCCGGAGGGTGCGCCCTCGATGGGGTACGAGGGGATGACGTAGCCCGCGGGGGCCTCGCGCGCCTGTCGCGCGGTGTCCGCCAGGGCCGGTGGATGGACGGACTCCCTCGGCAGGTGGCGCGATTTGCGGTCCACCAGGAAGAGGCGCTCGGCGCCATCCGGGCCGTGGACCGCGATGGCCCGGTACTGGCCCACCGACTCCAGCAGGGCACGCAGCTCGTTGTGGTGGTCCCCGGTGGAGCCCGGCTGGGCGAGCAGCTCGCTCGCGAAGCGCAGGTTGTCCCCCAGGTCCTCGAGGGAGCGGGCGACGCCACTGGCGGCCTCCTCGAGCTGGGCCTGACGATCCCTCGCGAATTGATCCACGAGCGCCTGCCGGTCGCGCTGGATGAAACTCACGGCCCCGCCCGTCACGAGGGCCAGGGCGAGGATGAGCAGGAGGAGGGGGGCGAGGAGGCGGTGCATGGGACGGGAGGGAGTCCCCACAACGCAAGGCCCGGGCCAACCGTTCCCCCACAGAGGCGAAGTTCCCCTGGCCCCCGGGGACCGCCGCAAATCGCCCCTCCTGGAATGGCACTTTGCCGCGCCCTCCTCGCGGGGCCCCGCAGGAGCCCGGCACGCCAGTACAGGTGAGCAGCCACTCCGAGGACCAGGCTTGCTCAGCGGTGCAAGGTCAATTCCGTCGAGGTCGCCTTCCCGGGCTGGCGGCGGACGCCAGGTGTTCGAGCAGCGCGGAACCCTGCTCCTCCGGCGCTTCCAGTTGCGGGAAGTGGCCCACGTCATCGAACTCGAGCACCTTCGCTTGCGGAAGCGCCTGCTTCCACCGGAGCAGGTGCTCGGGCTTGACCAGTGCATCAGCCTTGCCCCAGACGAGCAGGGTCGGCAGGTCCGCGAGCCGGCCCAGGGACTGGCCCTGAGCGTCCAGCCACAGCCCCTCTTGAGACGCGGAGCGCGCGAAGCCCCAGGTACCCATTCGCGAAGCCCGGTCCGGGAACTGGGAGAGGAAGGAGCGGTGCAGCTCCCGAGTCAGCTTCAACCGGCGGCCCCAGGACAGCTTCACCATCATCCGCGCAGAAAAGTTCCCGGAGAGATACAGCCACCGCATCAGCGCGTTGTCGATGTTCGGGGCCTTCAGGTCCCAGAGCTAGCGTTGGATCACCGTGAGGCTGAGCACCTGCTCCGGGGCCGCGAGGGCAAGCGGCAACGCGATGGGGCCGCCGAAATCATGCACGACGAGGTGGAAACGGCCGGGCCGCACCTGCTCG
The DNA here is from genome assembly GCF_026626765.1 of Corallococcus sp. bb12-1. Taxonomy (NCBI): domain Bacteria; kingdom Pseudomonadati; phylum Myxococcota; class Myxococcia; order Myxococcales; family Myxococcaceae; genus Corallococcus; species Corallococcus sp. bb12-1. The sequence continues at coordinate 329,826 of NZ_JAPNJZ010000027.1, forward strand.
AACCAGGATCACAGGTTCTCCACGTGCCAGGGCAGGAAGTACGTGCGCCAGTCGCCGGGCCGGTCGCTCTGTCCGAACCCGAAGAGATCCGGCGCGAGGACGCGGTACGACGGCGTAAGCCGGAAAGTCCACTCGCGACATTAGCTCCTGCATCCGCTCCTGCGTCTCCCCTGCCCGGGGCGCTCTGCTCCCCTGCTCCGCTCATGATGGGGGGATCTCCAGGAGCCAGTCTCCCGGAGCGCCTCACCACCCGCTCAGATCCGGACGAAGAGTTCCTCCGACCCGTCCATGTTCCGCACCCAGGCGGAAACGTCCATGCTCCGGAGTACCGCAGCCGCGAGCCGCATGTGGCGATAGGGAACCTTGAGCACCCGCTGGCGGGCCCCACTCTCCAGGAGCCGTTCCACCGCGAGTTGGAGTCGCCCGAAGGAGCCGGACGTCTCCACCTCCGTTGCCCAGACGCCATTCCACGATAGAGCGTCCAGCCGCCTGCCGCTGGGTAGCGGGACTTCGATCTGGCCACCGAAGCCTGCGGAGCGGAACTTCGCCCTCTGATGCGCGCGTGACTCGGCCATGGTCAGTCCTTGCTCGCCGCCAGGAGGAAGCCGAAGCCCACGACCGCAGCCAGGGCCACCGCGATCCCTACGCCAGAACCCGACGAAGAAGGGGCCGGAGCCGGGGCAGGAGGCGGAAGCGGAGCGAGCGGGGTCCGGAGCACATTGCGCTTCGGAAGGAAATGCTGCACCGGGGCCAGCGCTTGGCCCCGCAGCGCTTCGATCCGCACCCGGATCTGACGGATGCTGGGCCGCATGCCCGGCTGGATCGCAAGCATCTGGTTGATGAGCTGCTCCAGGTCGGGCGCTCCCGAAATCTGGATCCGCAACACCTCGTGGGCATGGGGCTCCCGGCCCACGAGGAGCGCGAACGCCACCGCCCCCAGCGAGTAGATGTCTCCGAACGGGGACGCCAGCCCCTCCGGAGGCATGTAGCCCGGGGTTCCACCGTTGTGCTGGCCGAGCATGACCGTCTGTCCCAGGCCACCCCGGGCGAGGCCGAAGTCCGCGAGCTTCGCGACCCCGTCCTTGTGCAGGATGTTCCCGGTCTTGAGGTCCCCGTGGAACGCGCCCCGCGCGGAGGCGTGAACCTCCTCCAGCCCCTGGACCACCGTGAACAGGTAGCCCAACACCCGCTCCACGGACAGCCGCTGCCGGACCAGGAGCGTGAGGTCCCCATCCATCAACTCCATCGCGAAGCCCCGGCGCCCATCCACCAACACGGGCTCGAAATACCGCACGACGTAGCGTCCCTGGTGCCGCTGGAACCGCCGGACCTCGTCGTCGATGAGTTGCTGGTTCTCCGGCGAGGCGTCCTTCGGAGCTTTGACGACAAACAACTGTCCCGCCTCGTCCCGACACTTCAGGAGCTTCCCCAGGCCACCGCCCGTGAGTTCCTGCAGCACCGTGATATGTCCTTGAATTTTCATGGTTTTCTCTCCCAGATGCCTCATGCCAGGGGGGACTGGCGGAGTAGACCACCAGGCTGGCATACGAGGGCTTCCTGAATTAACCCACGGATTATAGATGGCAAGCTGACATGGGAATTTTATTCCATTTTACCCAGACCCACTCCTTTGACCTGGAAGCGTCCCGGCCCGCGGTTTATGAACGAGGGGTCATGACGCGTGCGCACAACGGCCCTGGCGGTCCGGACTCCAAGGAGGGCGAGGCCTACGGACTGGTGCTGGGTCAGGTGATTGCCCAGCTCCGGAAGCAGCACGGGAACATGACCCAGGCGGAGCTGGCCCATCGGCTGGGCATCTCCCAGTCGATGCTGTCGAAGATCGAGAGCGGGAAGCAGCCGGACGCGTACCACTTCAACCAGATTGCCCAGGCATTCGGGCTCGACGTGCAGCAACTGAATGCCCAGGTCCTCGACGCGATGAAGCGCGCGCAGCGGGCGGCGGAGGCGGTGACCAACCAGCCCAAGGCCTCTTCAGGATGGGGAGAGTTGCTCGCGCTGGCGGGCTTCGTGGGACTGGTGATGTTCGCGGTGGCGGCGGTCGTTGGAGACGACGCTAAGCCGCCCCCGGAGCCCACTCCAGGGCCCAAGCCCAAGCCCCAGTAGGCCCCAGCCGCGTCACGGGCGCCCAGGCGCGATGCCCCGGCTGCGCCTGAGCGACGACGAGGCGAAGAACCCGCCACAGGCTTCTTTCAGGGAACAGCCTTCGCACTCGCGGAAGTAGATGTTCTTCCAGTCGGAGATGCTCTTCCGCACGAAGGGGTGGAGGTCCGTGGGCAGAACGCAGAACGGATGGTTGTAGAGGGAGGTGCTGACGCCTGCCCGGTCCAGGACCCGCACCGCCGCGCGCAGGGGCTCCCGGTAGTCGAGCGGATCCACCCAGAGCTTCGGCAGGTTCGTCTTCGCGAAGCCCATCAGCTCTAGTCCCATCAGCGCGACGTGGTCCACGAAGAGCAGGTTCCGGGCGATGAAGCGCGCCAGTTCCGGAAGACGCTCGTGGGTGAGCGCATGGATGACGACCCGGAACTCCACCCGGACGCCCACCCGCTTCAGGTTCAAGATGCCACGAAGGGTGTCGTCGTACGCGCCCCGTGCCTGCACGACGTGGTCGTGCTCCTCGGGCAGGCCGGAGTACAGCGGGATGCCCACCATCAGGCCCCAATGCCGCAACCGGCCCAGCCCCTGGGCGAAGCCCTCCTCCGAGAAGCGCCAGCCATTGGAGAGCATGTGGACCGCCGTCGCCGGCAGGTGCGTCTTCAACCGATCCACGAGCCGCAGCAGCCCCTCCCCCCAGCAGCCCGGGCTCTCCTCCCGTGATGCCCAGTTCACGGGTCTCCCGGGAGATGAGCGGGATGAGTTCCATCAGCTCCTCCAGCAGCCAGGTGTCATCGTGCTAGCGCGGCGGCTGCGAACACATCAGGCAGTAGTTGTCGCATCGCTCCGTGACCAGCAGGCTGTTGGACAACGACTCCTTCCGATAGAGCGCGCTCACCCTTCCCTGCGAAGGCTCCACCCGCACCACGTCCCCTTCCGCGAGCGCCAACAGGCCCGGGGGCATCACGTAGGCATCGGGGACATTCACGTCCGGGGACTCGGCCTCCAGCAGGTACGCCCGGAAGCCCGGGGGCAAGGGTCCCCGCGACTCACGCACGAGCAGGATTTCCGGCGCCTCGCCATCCGGCACAGCCTGGGCTCCCACGCGGATCCGACCGAGGAACGGATGGGGAGACGGGCGGGACAGGGGACGGAGGCCCGGTGCTGACAAGGAAGGCATCATGGCTCACAACCACCCGAGCAGCGTCTCGCGGGCCGACGGGTCGTCCTCCAGCAGGGTGATGAGGTGCCGGAGCACCGCCATCTGCTTCTTGCAGAAGGCGCTGAAGGCGCTGAAGGCCTTGTGCCCCAAGGCATCCCCCTGTGTCGCGCGGTGGAAGACCGGATCCGCGCCACACAACGGGAGGAACGCACAGTCGCTGCACATGGGCGCCCTCTCCAGCATCGTGTCGCTCAAGTGGGCAAACAGGGTTTCGGGCGTCAGGAGGGCGGCGTGGTCATCGCTGTCCACGTGGCCAAACAGGAAGGACAGGTCGCCCATCTCCGCCAGCATCCGACCTTCGTCGGAGGCGTAGACGGCACCGTCGTAGTTGTAGACGAGCGCGCCAATGCCCAGGCCCGCAGGCGAAATGATGCCGGAATGCGCTTCGGGTGCATATCCCTCCAAGGAGGGAGGATGGCTTCAGGAAGCCACGGCCCGGATGCCGTCGGCCTCGGGGCTCACGCCCGGGTCCTGGACTCCATCCCACCGCGGGCCTCTGTCGTCACCTGGGCGTCTCCCCCAGGGGTGACTACGCATGGGAGACGCGGCCCGAGTCCGAGCGGAAGAAGCCAAGACCGGGCGATCCACCTCGAAGTGTCAGCCGTCCACCAGGACCACTGGGAACCTCCGCGAAAGGCCCCTCGTGGCGGCAGCGCCTTCCTGGCCGCTGCCTCAAGCCCCGCGCTCCCCTCTCCACCGCGCCTGCTTGGAGGACCCGACATGGCGGCGGTCTGGCGCATGGAGACGGTCGTCCCCGCGCGCCTCCTCATTTCGAAAGCGCCATGTCCCAACGCACCGGGCTCGCGTGTCTCAAGGCCATGACGACGCGCGGGTGAAAGGCCCTGGGCGCAGGGACGTTGTTGCTCGGATGGGGGGTTACGCTGCCCCCTTCCGCGGAGGCCTGCAGCAGCATCGCGTGCGACCCACAGATGATCCGCTTCCCGCTGCCCCCGGACGCGGTCGTGCCCGCGAACGTACCGGCGTTGGTGGTGGTGCCACCGCTTCTGAACACCTTCGACGCCGGAAGCCTGCGTCTGCGCACGGAGCAAGGCGCCGACGTGGAGGCGAGCCTCCTGCCGGGACCCCACGGAAGCGGGCTCCTCGTTCCGGCCGCTCCACTCGTGCCAGGAACCGGCTATCGCCTGGAGGGCAGCAGCCCGTGCCAGGGCGATTCAGAGGAATGGGACACCGTGGCGACGGCCTTCACGGCGGGCCCGGCGGTCGCGCTTCCGGCGACGTCGGGGTACTTGCTTGCCAGGCCGGAGCAGTACGGCGCCTTCCAGGTCTGGGGCGGCGGGTCCTGCTCTGTGGGCGTGAAGGGCAGCACGGTGACGCTGGACTTCACGCCCAGGCCTGAGCTGGTGCCCTTCCTGCCGTGGGTGCACTGGACGCTGGTGGTGGATGGACAGACGTGGGCCACGGCGCCGCACGGCTCGGTGGATTCAGCGGGCACCGTCAGGCTCCAGGACCGCTCCAAGGCCCCGCATGATCTGCTGACCCTCTATTCGGTCTGCGAGGTCCTGCCGGAGCAGCCTCCTCCCACGGACCAGGGACTTCCCCCCGGAAGGCACGTGGCCACGCTGAGTCCGGTGCTCGAACAGTCAGGCACGCCGCTGCCCTCCCTGGAGATCTCCTTCGAGCTGACGTGCCCGAAAGAAGAGCCCGTGTGCGAACCCGAACCCGAGAAACCCGTGCCTGAGGGGTGCTCGCAGTCCGGCGGAGGTCTCACGGCGTTCGGCCTCCTGGCCACGCTCCAGGTCTGGCGACGCCGGGCGCGCCAGAGGGCTGGCATCACACTGTCTTCACGGCGAACTCCTTGGCCACCTCGATGAAGAGGCGCAGCGGCCCCGTGCGCAGCTGCTCCTTCACCGCCGGCTCGAAGGCGTACGCCAGCCCCAGGCCCTGCTCCACAAGGGCCAGCGTCAGCTCGCGGTTGTTGGTGAGCACGCCGCCTCGCACCGGCACCCGCCAGTTCCTGCGCCCACGCTCCAACTCCCAGGCGTAGAGCCCGCCGCTCGAAGGCATGCGGAGGGTGAAGCACTCGTGGCGCAGCAGGTCCTCGGGACGCTGGGGCGTGCCGTGTCGCTTGAGATACGAGGGGGCACCCACCACGACGAAGCGGAAACCGCCGGTCAGGCGCACCTGCACCCTGTCGCGCTCAAGGGCCTCGTGCAGGCGCACGCCCGCGTCGTAGCCCTTCGCCACGATGTCCACGAATCGGTTCTCGGCGATGACCTCCACCTATGACCGTTCGCTGAGTGGCCGCGAGGAGGCACCACCCCACGACCCTCCTTCCTGGGTAGGAATTGATTGGCAGGCGAGCCCGGCGGGCGGGAAGCCCGGGGCCAGGTCAGTCCAACCCCTCACGCGAGGGTGGAAGTTTTCATGAGCCGCGCTCGCTAGGCTTCGGTGAATCCTGGCCTGCGGCTGCCGCGGGCCCGGTCCACTGGATGTCATATGTGGGGGGCTTCAATGAAAACACAGACGTCGCACCTGGAATGGGTCGTTGCCGGCGTGTGCCTGGGGCTGCTTCTGGGCGCGGGAGGCTGCGTCGGAGACGCGCTGGACGAATCGCCTCCCCTGGAGCGAGGCTGGATTGCCCAGGAGACCCTCGCGACCAACGGACTGTCCACGAATGGGTTGTCCACGAATGGCCTGTCCACGAATGGACTGTCCACGAACGGCCTGTCCACGAATGGGCTCTCCACGAATGGACTGTCCGCCGTTTCGTTCGTGGACTGGTTCAACGGCAATGAGTCCGTCGCATACTCCGACAGGGTGATGAAGTATGTCGTTGCCTGCGCCCTGCCCTCCGGCCAGACGCGCACCTGGACCAATCCTGTCACGGGCGCCCGCCATTCCTGGGCGGGCCACCTGGGCCTGGCCACCGCCTGGACCAATGGCAGCCTCGCCACCGTGGCGGAGCAACAGCGGCTCTCCGCCTGCCTCGCCGCGCACGTCAACAAGTTCGGCGTTTCGGTTCCCATCTCGGTGCGGGGCCGTGATTCGGCGGGAGCCACCCTCACCGTGACGTCCAGCGAGGCCGCCGCCTACTCGGAGCCGGAGGCCTGTTTCTTCGGCAACCTGTTCACCGGCGAGGGTGTCTTCGCTGGCAGCGACCGCGTCCTCAAGAAGAAGGAGAGCACCGCTCGGGCCTGCGGATTGTCCTCCAAGGCGAAGGGCGAGAACACGGAGTGTCCTCCCATCGTGCACATGGGCCCGTGTGCCAGCGTCTGCACCCGCGATGCGACGAACGCCTTCTGGAAGAGCTGCGTCGTCAATGGCGTCTCCTACGTGCCCGTCACCACCTACCTGCGCCCCCAGGACATCTACACGTGCGGGGATGGCATCTGTCAGTTCACCGAGTCATGCGGCACGGACAAGACCTACGACAGTTGTTCCCCGGACTGCCTGGCCTGCGGCACGCCATAGGTCGAGCCCAGCACCGGTGAGCTGACCGGACCCGGGAGATTCACCCCGTCACGAGCGCCTGCGTCGCGCCCCTGCATGCAATGGCAGCATCGGCGCGACCCGGGTGGCCAGCGTCTCGACGAAGAGCCGGACCTTGGTCGGAAGGTTCAGCCGGCTCGGGTAGACGACGTGAGCGGCCCGCAGCATCGCGGGCTTGGGGCCGAAGAGGACCTTGAGCCGACCGTCACGGACCGCGTCACGGCAGAGGAGCGCCGGAACGCATGCGACGCCGACCCCGGCGAGCGCCGCCTCGCACGCCACCTCCAGGTCATTCACGGTCAACACCGGATCGATTCGCACCTTCAAGCCCTCGACCCTCCACGTCTCGAAAGCACTGAAGCCAATGCAACGTGAGGCTTGGAGTTCCCTGGCGCTCGGCGTCCCGTACTTCGCCAGGAACCCGGGGCTCGCGACGAAGTACACGGGTCCCTCGCCCAGCTTGCGCGCGACGAGCGACGAGTCGTCGAGCGTGCCCATGTGGAGCGCGAGATCCAGCCCCTCCTCGATGAGGTTGATGCGGCGATCCGCCAGCACCAGTTCGACCCTCGCCTTGGGGTAGCGGCCCAGGAACTCAGCGACAACAGGAGCCAGGTAGCGGCGTCCGTAGAGCATCGGCGAGGACACCCGCAGCAGGCCGACCGGTTCCGCCTCCTGCTGCTGCACCTCGCTGTTGGCCTCGTCGATCTGCGCGGCGATGGCGGCGCAACGGTCGGAGTAGGTCGCTCCCGCCCCCGTCACCCGCAGCCGCCGCGTCGTCCGCTCCAGGAGTCGCACCCCGAGCTGATCCTCCAGCTTGCTGATCCGCTCGCTGATGGTCTGCTTGGTGATGCCGAGCTGTCGCGCCGCTCGGGTGAAGCTGCCTTCTCGGACGACCGTCGCGAAGAGGACCATGTCGGCGGGTGAGATCATGACCGTCAAGGCTACCCTGACAATGAGTTCGTGCGGCGCCCCATTGTCTGGCGGCGCCAAGGACCGCAGGGTTGTCGCGGCTGGACCCACTTCCAGGAGTGCTCACATGAAGCTCTACTTCGCCCCCAGGACCCGGGCGACCCGTCATCGCTGGCTGCTCGAGGAGCTTGAAGTGCCCTACGAGCTGGTGAAGCTCGACCTGGCGAAGCAGGAAAACAGAACGCCGGACTACCTGGCGCTGAACCCCTTCGGCGAAGTCCCCGTCCTGGTGGATGGGGACGTGACGCTCTTCGAGTCGTCGGCGATCCTCCTGCATCTGGCCGACCGCTTTCCGGAGAAGCACCTGGCGCCTCATCCGGGTTCGCCCGAGCGCGGCCCCTACCTCCAGTGGGTGCTCTTCGCAGAGGTGACGCTCGAGCCCGTGGTGATGGAGCACCACCGCAACGCGCAGCTACCCGCGGAGCAGAAGACGCACCTGGAAAAGCAGCATGCCCGGCTCGACGAAGTGCTCACGGTCATCGACAACCGGCTCGGAGGCAGGGAGTTCGCCGTGGGCAACGCCTTCACCACCGCCGACCTGAGCCTGGCGTCGGTCCTCCACCTGGCGAACACGCTGAAGCTGCTTGAGAAATACCCTCGGCTCACCGACTACGTCATGCGCCACACGAAGCGCCCCGCCACGAGACGGGCCGTCGCGGGGTGAGCGCTGGAGGTGCTCAGCCCTCCAGCCAGGATGCGCGGCTTCCACCGCGCCGCGCCCTACCCACCGGGAGTGATTCCGCCCAGGCCCTCACCGTGGAGCAGCCGAGCTACGGCCCCACACGGATGCTGTCCACCCACGCCTTGGCCCGGCTGAGGTTGTTGGTGCTGGTGTCCGTGACGGTGACGACGAACTTGAGGGTGACGTTCTTGTTCGCGAACGCCGACAGGTCGAGGTCCGCACGCTGCGTCCAGTTGGCCTCGGTGAGGGTGCCCAGGCCGCTCTTCACCGCCGAGTCCACCACGGTGTCCACGCCGCCAACATTGACGATGACGCGGAAGGCAGCCGAGGCGGAGATGTTGGCGCCGGACAGGTCCAACTTGCGCCAGTAGGTCAGCCGGGGGTTGGCCGGCAGCGCCACGCTGATGCTGGCCGTCCGGGTGACGGTGTTGAAGGCCGCGGTGGCCGCTCCGAGGATGGACTTGCTGGCGGTGCTGCCCGTCTGGTCGCTGGCGTCCAGCGCCCACCCGGTGAGGCTCCAGCCCGCGTTGTCCGGCCCGTTGGTCGAGAAGCTTTCGGTGAAGCCCACCGCCGCCGGGGCCACCGTCACCTGCACCGAAGCGGAGGCAGCCGAGTTGCCCGCCGCGTCGTAGGCACGCGCCTGGAGCGTGTGCGTCCCGGTGGCGTAGGACGTGGTGTCCCAGTTGAAATCGAAGAGCCCGGCCTGCCGCGCCGTCCCCTGCCCCACCACCGCGCCATCGACGAGGAAGTCCACCTTCGTCACGCCCCGGTCATCCGCCGCGTTGGCGCTCAGGGTGACCGTTCCCGAGAGGGTGGCGCCGCCCGTGGGAGAGGTGAAGCTCACGGTGGGGGCGGTCGTGTCGGAGGCGCCCCCGGTGACGGTGACCGTGACGGTGCTGGAGGCGGCGGTGTTGCCCGCCGCGTCGTAGGCCCTGGCCATCAGCACGTGGGGGCCATTGGTCGCCGTGGCGCTGTTCCAGGTGAACGCGTAGGGCGCGGTCGGGTCGGTGCCGACCAGCGCGTTGTCGATGAAGAACTCGACCCGCGCGACGCCCACGTTGTCCGAAGCGGTGGCGGTCACCTGCACCGTTCCGCTCACGGTGGAGCCCTGGCCCGGCGCAGAGAGACTCACGGTGGGGATGACCGAGTCGGTGTTGTCCAGGCCGAAGAACTTCGCCACGTACCACGTGGAGCAGATGTCCGTGTCCAGCACGTAGGCGCCCGCCGTGCCGCAGGCCACGGTGGTCCCGGGGAACTTGAACGCCGGATCAATGGGCGTCCCATGCCCCATGCCGGTGAGGGAGTAGGTCTCCACCAGCGCCTTGCCCGCAGCGTCCCTGTAGACCTTGTGGGGGTAGCCGGCGACCGTCTCGCTGAGGTCCTCCTGCAGGTCGATGCCGTGCACCGCCGTCCATTGCTCCACCCCCTCGGTGAGGTTGGAGTTCTTCACGGTGAAGTCGGAGGTGCCGTGCCAGATGGAGATGCGCGGGTAAGCGCCCGTATAGGAAGGGAAGGCGCCCCGCACCAAGTCCCTCCAGGCGGTGGGCGTCTTGTCCACGCCCGGGCTCATGCAACTGAAGCCTTGCGTCATCGAAGTGGCGCACTTGTATGGAATGCCCGCCATCACCGCCGCGCCGGAGAAGACATCCGGGTAGGTGGCGGCCATCACGTGCGTCATCGCGCCGCCGGCCGACAGGCCGGTGACGAACACGCGGCTCGGATCAATGGAGTAGGTGGCCTTCATCTGGTCCACCATCTGCTTGATGGAGAGCGCCTCGCCCTGGCCGCGTGCGGTGTCCCCAGGCTCGAACCAGTTGAAGCAGTTGGTCGAGTTGTTGCCGCTCACCTGCTCCGGATAGACGACGTAGAACTTGAGCGTGTCGCCCAGCGCGTTCCATCCGGTGGACGCGTAGGCTGCCGCCGACTGGGTACAGCCATGCAGCGCGACGATCAGGGGCGCGTTGGCGGGCATGCTGGCCGGCACGTGCGTCCACATCCTCAGGCCGCCGGGGTTGGTACCGAAGCTGGTGACCTGCGTCAGCGCGCTCTGGACCTCGACGATTCCCGAGGCTTCCCCGGAAGACTCATCCGCCGGACTCCCCAGGGGGCCGCACCCCAGGACCGTCACCGCGAGGAGCCCACAGCAAAGACGTCCAAAGCGCTGGCCCTGCATGGAAAGCCTCCCTTGAAGAAGGGCGCAAGGTATCACCTTGAGTGAAGACGCCCAGATGATTCCTGAATCATGCATCAACTTCTGCGGATGAGAGCCTTTGCGCATTGCGCCATCCCTGGGCTTCCCAACCGGAAGAGGTCTGTTCACGTGCGGACGCCAGGACGGTCCGCGCGTCGAGCATCCTCCGCCAGCGACCACGGTCAGGAGGAGGCCGCCGTACACTGCCGCGCCTCACGACCGGAGAACCACATGGGATTCCTGCGACCCCACGCCGAACGCATCTACGCGCTGCTCCGAATCATGGCGGGACTGATGTTCATGCAGCATGGGCTGCAGAAGCTCTTCGGCATGTTCGGAGGCGTGCCCGCCGGGGCGCCGGCGTTCGTCGTCTACGGCGCGGGCATCATCGAGTTCGTGGGCGGCGCGCTCGTCGCGATCGGATTTTTGACCGGCCCCGCGGCGTTCATCGCGAGCGGCACGATGGCGTTCGCCTTCTTTCTCGGACACGTGATTCCCGCGAAGGGCAACCTCATCCCCATCGCGAACCAGGGCGAGCTCGCGGCGCTCTATTGCTTCGTGTTCCTCTTCATCGCCGCGCACGGCTCGGGCATCTGGAGTGTCGACGCCGCGCGCCAGGGCACGAAACGCGCGTGAGCCCCCGGGCGCTGCGCGCTCCTCCCCTTACCGGGATGCGTCCGCAAGGTGCGCGAGAACCTGCTTCGCACGCGCTCGCGGAGAACCTTCAACCTCGAGCACCTCCACTTCAAAGGCGTGAGGATCCTCGAGGAGGAGCTCCTTCAGCTTCTCGTCGACAGCCAAGCGTAGCTCCTCGTCGTCCGAGGCAGAGAGCGAGATCCGGTCCGGTCGCTCAAGCCCGACCAGGACGATCAGATCGATCTTCCGCAGGGCGGCGCGGACGCGCGGGAGCCACGCTTCAAGGTCGAACGCGTCGCGGTCCTCATGGGCCAACAGGTATCCGATGAAGTCCACCGGACATCGGTCGAACACCACGTCGCCGGGTCCTTCCTCCAGGTTCGCGAGGGACCGCGTAAGCTGCGCTTCGAAGTCCTCGACCGACGGGGACTCCGCGAACACGTAACCCTCTTCTTCCATCTGGTGATACGGCTCATCCACCGTCACATGGTCAGGGAGGAGGTCGGACAACTCGTCGATGAGCGTGGACTTCCCCGCGCGATGAGTCCCGGTGACGGCGATTCGCATGCATGCGTGCTCTAGCAGTTGGACGCGCGGCGCATCTACTTCGATCCGGCAGCGCGTTGGAAGGCTTCGCGGGCGCGCTCAATCTCCGGCCGGTGGGTTTGCGCCCAGATCGCGAGCGCGCTCACCGGCTCGATCAGCGTTTGTCCGAGCCGCGTGAGTTCGTAGTCCACGCGCGGCGGAGTCGTTGGGAAGACGGTCCGCTTCACGAGCCCGTCCTGCTCCAGTCCGCGCAGCGTGAGGGTCAGCATGCGCTGCGAGATGCCTTCGATGGCCCGCTTGAGGTCGCTGAAGCGCATCGCACCTCCGGCGAGGTTGACGATGACCATCACGCTCCACTTGTCCCCCACCAGGCTCAGGATCTCACGCGTCGCGACGCAATCCTCGTCGTAGCGCCGGGTCATCTTTCCGTTCCCTAGTGACTTCAATGTGCCTCCTTCCCGGTGCCCGCACGGCATGCGAAACAACCAAGGTCACTTTCCGTAACCAGGCACATGAAAGTAACCAAGGAACCGAGAGGAACGCCATGACTCCTGCGATCGCCAGCAGCGCGACACCGTCCAAAGCCCTTCCCGTCAGCCTGTGGGTCGTCCAGGCGCTCCTGGGGCTCGTCTTCGTCGGGACGGGCTTCTGGAAGCTCATGACGCCGGCCCCACAGCTCGCCGCGATGATTCCGTGGGCGGGACAGGTTCCGGAGGCGTTCCTACAAGCGACGGCGGTGATCGATCTCTGCGGCGGGCTGGGCATCGTCCTGCCCTCCTTCACGCGGATCAAACCGGGCTTGACCGTCCTCGCCGCGCTGGGCTGCGCCGCGCTTCAGGTCAGTGCGATCGTCTTCCACTTCTCGCGCGGAGAGGCAGCGAATACCCCCTTCAACTTCCTGCTCGTCGCGCTGTCGCTCTTCGTCTTCTGGGGGCGACGCTACCGGGCTCCCATCCAGCCTCGGGTTTGACGGGCAGGGGCGCGCGGTAGGAGCAGCGGGCGCAGGGCGAGGAGCCGCTGCCGGGTCGGGGGCAGCTCCGCTTCGGGGCCCGAAGGGGGTGGGTTTGTCGGCCGCGACGAGCGGATGGTACGAATGCGGGGTCCGTGCGTCGCATCCTCTTTCCCCTGCTCGCCCTCCTGGGCGTCCTCACCTTCGGGCTCACCGCGCTCGCCTCGGTGGCGCTCTCGCTGCTCCTGCCGCTCGTGCTGTTCGGCTTGGGGGCGGCGGCGGTGGCCTCGATGCGGCCCGTGCTGGCGGCCCGCGCGATGCTCGCAGGGTTCAAGGGAATGGGCGCCGCGTGGCAGTACCTGGGCGTGTTCGCCCGCTGCGTGCTCTCTCCCCTGCGCGAGGTGGAGGAGCGGCAGCTCGTGGACTGCCCCCTGCCCACCCTCTCCGTGCGGCTGAAGCCCGCACAGTTCCTCGCACTGCACCGACTGCAGCAGCAGGTGGCGACGGCGACGGGCACCGCGCCCGTGGACGCTTTCGAGCTGAGCCCGGACACCGCGCTGGGCATCGCCGTGGTGCACGCGGGCAAGCGCTCGGAGCGGGTGCTCTACGTGGGACTCGGTCTGCTGCTGCAACTGTCGATGGATCAGCTCGCTGCGGCGCTCGCGCACGAGCTCGGGCACGCGCGCGCAGGCCACCCGCGCATCGGACGCTGGGTGCACCACTGCATGCGGATGGTCCTCGACGCCCAACTGCGCTTCGGCGCCTGGAACCCCGCGCGCTGGGGAAGCTGGGTGGCCCACGAGGTGCTCTCGGCCGTGTACTTCCCGTGGTCGCGGGAGCGCGAATTCCAGGCAGACCGTATCTCCGCCCAGGTGGTGGGCGCGAACCACATGGTCGCGGCGCTGCGCGCGGTGCGGGATGGAGCGCCCGCGTACGAGTTCGCCCTGGACGAGGTGCTGCGGCAGGCGCACGCGGTACCGACGCCACGCCTGTGCGAGACCTCGGCGGCGCTCGCTGCCGCGCTTCCACCGGCGATGCGCAGGCAGCTCGCGGTGAAGATCGAGGGAGACCCGCTGGAGCTGGGCGGCCTCACCCATCCGCCGACCGCGCTGCGCATCGCGGCGCTCACGGGCCTGCCCTCCAGCCCCGTCACGGATGCGCGCCCGGCCTACGAGGCGCTCGGCGCCGCCGCGCTCGACGAGCGCCTCACGCGTCACTGGCTGCTCGCGCTCGGCGTCAACGCGACGCCGGAGGCTGAGCCGCACAGGCACGCTGCGCCTGCGCAACCGGATCGCCCGGACCTGGCCCCCTCGCCGGAGCGCCCGGACTCGGCCCCCGAGCCCAGCGGACTTGAGTTCGACATGGAGCGCTCGTGGCAGAGCGCGCCGCTGCTGCACCGGGACGAGGCGGAGGTGGAGTTCAAGCCCGACCTGCCAGTGCGAGCGGGCCGCGGTCGCTCGCACTGAGCCCCGCAGTCACAGCGCCGCTCGACTTTCCGCGTCCCCGCAGCCTGTCGCCTGCTTGCGCGGTCTGGCTCCAAGGCGCAGTGCTCACGCACGTGGGTGCTCGGCGCGGCTACACCCACGGTCGCGCCCGGGGGCGGCTACTTCCGCGCGGGCTGCGGCGCGTCCGCAGGCGGCGCCTTGGGGAAGGCGAGGTAGCCCTTCTCGGTGTACCAGGCGAGCACCTCCACCTGGAGCCGGCCCGCCTTCACCATCGGGTCCTGCTCGGCGAGTTGCCGCGCCTCCTCCTTCGTGGCCGTGCGGTAGATACACGCGCCGCGCATGCCCACGTCGTCCTGTTCGTCGAAGGGGCCCGCGAGCACCATCTTCCCGCTCTCCCCCATGCGCGTGAGGTGCGCCAGGTGCTCGGCCTGCAGCTTCTGGAGGGCGGCAGGCTCCATCTTGGGGGCGTTGGGCGTGCGCTTGAGCAGGACCAGGTAGTGCTTGTCGAACTCGAACTTCTTCTCGGCCGGGGCCGCGGGCTTCGTGGCCGGCGCGCTCGGCGCGGCAGGGGTGGATGAAAGGGCGAGCAACAACAGCGAGGTGGTGAGAATCAAGGTGCGGGCCACCCTAGAAGGGAGGGCTGACATCGCGCCACTTTCCAACCTCCACCCCTCTGGCGCTCATCACCACGCCGCTGCCCGGGTCGGCGAAGGCGATGCGGCTGTCCCTGAAGCCCTCGTTTCCGTGGTTCGAGTCGAGCCACGGCATGGGCAGGTGAGCCCGCCCCCGAGATCACGACACTCGGGCTGCGACAGCGCGGAGTGCTGGACCTCCTGGCGGCCGCACCACCGCGCCTCACGCGCAGCGTGCTGACGCTCTGCGTTGATGTTGCGCTTTGACGCGCGAGGCCATCGTCTGTCTTTTGACAAGGCTGTCAGGCGGGTGCTACCGGTAGCTGAAACATGAATCGGCCTTCATCTTCCCAAGGGTGGGTCCCGGTCGCTCCGCGAGGCCAGCGGAGATGGGCGGTGCGTTGGCGCCTTCCTGGGGATGCGCCGGGTCATGGGGGCGACGGATCCGGCCCCGCCATGCCTTCCACCCGCGACGGGCTCGCAGGGCCTCCGCGCCCTACCGCTGGACGGCCTGGGTGCGGGTGAAGCCAGACACGAAGGCCCTCGCGCTGAGTCCGAAGCTTTGTCGTGTCGTCGTCCCGGCGCTGTCGCCGGAAGGGAAAAGGAGCACTCACATGAAGAAGACGCTTTGGTCCGCGATGATGCTGTGCACGCTGGGGCTCTCCGGTTGTGGGGACGACACGACGGAGCCGCCCCTGGACAACCAGCCCAAGCTGGACACCCAGTCGAACATCCTCGCGTTCCTGGAGGGCAAGACGCTCGTGATGGAGGGGGACAACATCCCCAGCCACCCGCTGTCGCTGGACGAGGACATCAACTGGGGCTCGGCCAGCCAGTGTTTCCAGAAGGTCTCCATCGCCGTGGGCGGCAACAACTTCCACGTGAGCAGTGTCCCCGGCACCATCCTCAACTCCGCCGGTGTCGGCCAGCCCGGCAGCACCTGTGACCACGCCACTGCGCAGAACGCGCTGGTGTTCGACTCCAAGGCCGTCACCCTGAGCAACATCGCGGCGGATGGAAGCTGTTTCGAAGTCCTCGTCGACTACGGCAGCTTCAAGCAGGAAGGCCGCGCGAAGTTCTCCGAGGACACGAAGACGCTCTCCATGGAGCTGTACTTCGAGGCCAAGGCCACGGGCTGGCACTGCGCCGACGGCGCGGTGGGAGCCAAGACCGTCAGCGCTTCCGGCCAGCCCTTCACCGGCAACGCGGTGCAGGTCTACGCGATCAGCGGCTAGTCGCACGGTGACGGTGGGCGCACGCCGCGCCCACCGCCCTTCCATGGGCCGGGTGGGAATGCCCCCTGGCCCTCTTTCCGGCAATCCAGCTGAACGGCCCGCATCCGGGCCCGGGTGTCCCCCGCGCGAGGGGTCGAGGTGCGTATGTCGGGAGGGTGGTTGGGTGAGGCAGGCAAGGTGATGCGCTGGGGTGCGGCGATGCTCGCGCTCAGCCTGGTCGGGCTGTCGCTGCCCGCGGCGGCGCAGACCACGACGGTGCCGGGGCTGTATTACGGCGACTGGTTCGACGAGGAGGACCGTGACGAGGATGCGAAGCCTCGCGAGTTCATCCTCATCAACTACTTCTTCACCCGCCTGTCGCTGACCAACAGCGTGGGCGACCCCGCGGGCCTCAAGGGCGTGTCGCTGGGGCCCATCGGTTCGCTGTCCGGCAGCTCCGTGCGGGTGGAGCCGGGGCGCTCGGCGTTCTACGTCGAGCAGCGATGGATTCCCGTCCTGGAGTACAGCCCCTCCTTCGTGGACGGGCTGGCGTCCTTCCGCGCCCAGTTCGAGGTGGACTACCTCTGGGGCCGCGCCGCCAATGCCTCGCAGCAGAACGAGGGCGGCGGCTTCAACGCCGACCAGGTCAACATCCAGACGAAGAACATCAACGTCGCGCTCTACCCCACGCGCAACCCGGGCCGGCTGTCGCTGCTCATCGGCACGCAGCCCGTCTATGACTCCATCTTCGACCCGACGCGCACGCCGCTCAACGACATCATCCGCACGGGCTACAAGCTGGCGTTCCTGGGCAGCGACGCCACCGGCCTGACGCTCTTCAGCAACTACAAGGGCCTGTCCAAGCTGAGCCTGCTGCCGCTGGGCAGCGCGCAGGCGGACAAGGCGACGCGGGATGACCCTCGCCTGAAGTTCATCTACCTGCTCACGGCGGACTACGCGTATCCGGTGCAGCCCGGGACGAACGTGGGCCTGTCCGCGTGGTACCTGCGCGACGACACCAAGGGCGACGCGTATGCCTTCGAGGGCATCGTGAAGAGCGGTCCGTCCTCCTCCGGCCTCAGTCCGTTCGTGGGCACGCCCCGTTTCAACATCGAGCGGCCCACCGGCAACGTCTTCTGGCTGGGCGCCAACTTCCACCACAACATCGACTTCCGCGCCGGGCGCCTCGGGGCCTCCGGCTTCGTCATGTACAACGGCGGCAGCTACACGAGCGACCGCGCGGACACCACGTTCAACAAGAAGGTCGACATCTCCGGCCTGTCCGCCAACCTGGAGGTGCTCTACCAGTGGGGCCGTGGCCCTTCGGACCTGGTGACGCTGGAGGGGATGTTCACCACCGGCGACAGCAACCTCGATGACGACCGCTACACCGGCGCCTTCACCCTCAACCAGTACGGCCTGCCCGGTTCGGTGTGGTTCAACCACAAGATGATGCTGCTGTTCCCCTTCACCAGCACCGTGAACAACTACACGGGCGCGGTGACGGACATCTCCAACCAGGGCTACGGCCTGCGCACCGGCATCGCGAGCGCGGCGTGGGACATCGTCCCCAACAAGCTCAACCTCAAGGTGGCCACGGGGCTGGCCAACGCCGGGGCCTCGCCGCCGCGCTGGGATCCGGCCGTGCGGCGGGGACGCTTCATTGGCGCCGAGGTGAACGCGGAGGTCCGCTACACCCTCCGCTACCTGATGACGGTGGGCGTGCACGCCGGCTACCTGTTCCGCGGCAGCTTCTACGACGGTTCCACGACGGTGAAGGGCAACCCCTTCGCTGCCTTCACCACCTTCACCTGGTACGCGTTCTGACCATGAGCACCTCCCGCGCCCTCAAGGCCCTGCTGCTCGTGGCGGGGCTCGCTTCCTCCTCCGGCTGCGTGCGCTCGTATGCGAGCGCGCCGCCGCTGGCATTCCAGGACCTGGACTACTCGTCGGCCGGGGCGAAGACGCCGTGGCCGGTGAAGCGCATGGCCCTGCCGAAGACGGCCGCCACCTACGGCATGACGCGCGTGCCGGAAGTGGCCTTCGTGGAGATGCCCGCCGCGCCCGGTGCGCGCACGGTGGTCCTCATCCATGGGCTGGGCAGCTACCTGAAGTTCTGGCGGGCGCAGATCGACACGCTCAGCCGCGCCGGCTACCACGTCATCGCGGTGGACCTTCCGGGCTACGGCAAGTCCGACAAGCCGGGCTCCTTCCCGTACACCATGGAGGCCATGGCGGACGCCGTGCGAGAGCTGACGCAGGGACTGGGCGTCGAGCACCCCATCCTCGTCGGCCACTCCATGGGCGGGCAGACGGCGCTGTCGTACGCCATCCGCTACCCGAGCGAGCCCGCCGCGCTGGTGCTGGTGTCGCCCGCGGGCTTCGAGAAGTTCTCCCCGAAGGAGAAGGCCTGGTTCACGCGGGTGATGAGCACGGAGCTGATCAAATCCGCGCCGGAGTACGGCATCTGGGGCAGCGTGCGGCAGGCCAACTTCCAGAACTGGCGGCCGGAGCTGGAGTGGCTCATCGAGGAGCGCGTGCGGCTGGCGAAGTCGCCCGAGTTCGACGCGTATGCCTATGCCAACGTGCGCTCGGTGACGGGGCTCGCCCACGACGACTTCGTGCGCGACAACCTCCACCGCATCACCGCCCCCACCGTCATCCTCTTCGGTGAGTCGGACCGCCTGATCCCCAACCCGTTCATGCACGGCGGCTTCCCGCGAGACATCTTCGAGTACGGCCACGCGCACATCGCAGGCTCGAAGCTCGTGGGCCTGGAGGGGTGCGGCCATACCGTGCAGCTCGACTGCCCGGAGCCGTTCAACACCGCGCTGGAGGCGTTCCTCCGCGGCGTGCCGGTGTCGACGGGCACCGTGGCTCCGCCGCCGCCGTCGGAGCTGGAGCCAGAGGCCGCGCCGAAGACGCCGCCGTCCACGCCGCAGGTGCCCGGTCCCGTGGACGCGGTTCCTCCCGCGACGCCGGACCGACAGGGGCCTCCCGCGACCGTGCTTCCTCACGCTTCGTAAGGCAGGTGCTCCGGGAGGGTTGGGCCCTCTTCCTCCAGGAGCGTGCCCGCGCCTCCTGCGCCCGCTCAGGCCTTGGCGGGCTTCTTCGCGGCTTCGTGTTCGTCCCGACCGTGCGCGGCGGACGAAGGGCTGGTCGCCTCCACGGCGGAGAAGGTCTCCAGGACCTTGTACGTGTGGCTGGAGCCGCGCGGTACGAGCCACGAGTCGCCGGGGTTGAGCAGGATGATCTGCCCCTCCAGGTGCAGCTCCGCGCGGCCCTTGAGCACGTAGCCCACGGTCTCGTAGTCGCGGGTGCTGGCGGGCTTGGCCTCGGCGGGCGGTTCGTCCTCCCACAGCCGCATGGCCACGCGGACGCCGGACGCCAGGTACTTCTGGCCCATCTCCCCCTTGGGGGAATGGCGGCTTTCGACCTTCTTCACGCTGGTGTCGCCCATGTTCGCCTCTCCTTGGGGGCGGCGTGAGGCGCCGCGCTCCTGGAAGAGAAGGTAGGGAAGACCCCGGGCATTGGCGGGGCGCGTCGCGCAGGCCGCCTGCCTGCCCTTCGTCCAGAAAGACGAAAGCCCAGCCTCCCTTGGGGAGACTGGGCTTCGGTGACTCACCGGTCGCGGAGAGTCGGGGTTTCGCTCAGCTCGCGGCGCGAACGTTCTGCGCCTGAAGGCCCTTGGGGCCCTTGGTGACTTCGAACTCCACCTTCTGGCCCTCGGCCAGAGTGCGGAAGCCATCCATGTTGATGGCGGTGTGATGGCAGAAAACGTCTTCGCCATTGTCCTGCGCGATGAAGCCGAAACCCTTCGCGTCGTTGAACCACTTCACAGTACCGAGTGCCATTGTGAGTCTCTTCTCTTTCTCTGCTTTGAGCTGTGACCGGCTCGCGCCAGCCACCCGTACCGAAACGCACATCGCTGCGGCACGCCGGGTACTCTACCTGCTTCCCACGCGAACACCACTCCAGAGGAAGGAATCGTGTGAGCAGGCGTCCTTCATCCGACAAACCGGATGTAGGTGAGTCCCGGCGATTGAACAGGCCACCCCGCCCCGGACATTCCCGACGGGTTCCGGCCCCGCCTTCATACTTCTTCACCGTGCCCGGGCGTGGGCTTCACACCCGTTTTCTACCTTGTGCTCCGTCAGACACGGCGCGGGACCGCTTGAGCGGCCCCCGCCTGCTTCCAGGAGCCACACCCATGTTCGGATTCATCTTCGGTACCGCCTGCCTCGCCGGTCTCTTCGTCACCTTGCGCCGGGGACGCCACGGCCACCGCCACGGCCACTACGCCTACGGCCACGGGGGCCGCTGGAGCGCGCGGCCCCGGCTGCGCTGGCTGTTCGAGCGGCTGGAGACGTCGCCCGGCCAGGAGAAGGTCATCGTGAAGGCGGTGGAGGACGCGCGCGAGGCCTTCGCCAAGGTGAAGGACCAGTGGGGCCCCAGCCGCACGTCGGTCGCGGGTTCGCTCCGGAGTGAGCACTTCGACGGCGCGATGCTGCGCGAGCTGTTCAGCCGCCACGACGTGGCGCTGGAGACGCTGCGCAGCGCCGTGAAGGACGGCCTGTCCCAGGTGCACGAAGCGCTGGAACCCGGTCAGCGCCGGGAGCTCGCGGACATCATCGAGCACGGCTGGGGCTACGGCTGGCGGGGCGAGGGCCGGGGCTGGCACGGCCGGGGCTGCGGCGGACGGGGTCGCGGACGCTGGGGCGGCGGTCCCCACAACGATGACGCTCCCCCCTCGATGGTCTGAAGCCCGCCTCCTTCCGCATCCCCTTTCTGGAGACACACCATGAGACACCGCTTGCTCGTCGTCCTTCTCGCCGCGGGTGCCATCGGAGGCTATGCCTCCGGCTTCGCGAGCCTCTCCCGCCACCACCGCGCCCCCTGCCACTCCGGGAACTGGGGCGGGCCCGCCTACCGCAATGGAGCGCCGCCGTACTGGGACTGGCACGCCCAGCGGGCTCCGGCCGCGTCGTCGGAAGCCGCTGATGCACCGGGAGCGCGTTAGGATTCACGCCGACCATGCCCACCCGCGTCCTGCTCATCGATGACGACACCCGGATGTTCGAGCTGCTCGCGGAGTACCTCGGGCAGAACGGCATCACCGTCAGCCACGCGCCCGACGGCGGACGGGGGCTGGCGGCGCTGGAGGCGAACGCCTTCGACGCCGTGCTCCTGGACGTGATGATGCCGGGCATGGACGGGCTGGAGGTGTGCAAGCGAATCCGGGCCAAGAGCCGCATCCCCGTGCTGATGCTCACCGCCAAGGGGGACGAGACGGACCGGGTGGTGGGGCTGGAGTTGGGCGCGGACGACTACCTGCCCAAGCCCTTCGGTCCCCGGGAGCTGCTCGCCCGCCTGCGCGCGGTGTTGCGGCGGGCACAGCCGTCGTCGGTGGCGGACCGACTGGAGTCGAGCGGTGTGTCCATCGACGTGTCCGGGCGCGAGGTGCGGGTGGAGGGGCGCGCGGTGGACCTGACGGGCCTGGAGTTCGACCTGCTGCTCGCGCTGGTGCGGCGAGCGGGCCGGGTGATTCCCCGCGACGCGCTCCTGGGCGAGGCGGGGCGCAGTGACACGGTGGTGAGCGAGCGCACGGTGGACGTGCACATCTCCCACCTGCGCCAGAAGCTGGGAGACGTGGGCACGCGCCTCATCAAGACGGTGCGCGGCGTGGGCTACGTCTTCGCCAAGGAAGGCACGTGATGGGCTGGCACCGCTGGGAGCCCCCCGAGGACCCGTGCATCCCGCCCCATGTCCGTGGCTTCGGCCGACACCGGAGGGGCCACGAACACCACCGGCCCCCCTGGCACCTGGGACGGCTGGGGTCCTTCGTGCAGGCGCGACTGCGTCGGCGGCTGTTCGTCCTGTTCGGGCTCACCATCCTGGTGACGGTGCTGGTGGTGTCCGGGGTGATGCACCTGGTGGGCGGCACTGCGTGGCATCAGGAGACGGAGCGCGTGCGCTCCTTCGTGGGCCACCGCTTCGCGGAGGTCTGGGACACGCCCGCCGAGCGCGCGGCGCTGGTGCGGGACATCTCCCGCGACCTGGCGGTGGACGTGGAGCTGACGGACATGTCCGGCGCGGTGGTCGCACGCGGAGGGTCCCCGTGCACGGAGCCGGACATCACGCTCCCGGTGACACGCGACGGGATGCCGCTGGGGACGGTCCAGTCCTGCTACATGCGCATGCGAAACCGGAATCCCATCCGGAGCGTGTTGCCGCTGGGCATCGCGGTGCTGGTGCTGTGGACGGCGGCGGGCGGCATTTCATACCGACTGGCGCGACCGGTGGACACGCTGGTGAAGGCCACGCAGGAGCTGGGCGCGGGCAAGATGGGGACGCGGGCAAGTCTCCACCGCCACGCCACGGGCGAGTTCGCCGTGCTGGCCGAGTCGTTCAACGACATGGCCGCGCGCATCGAGAAGCAGATGGCGGATCAACGCGAGCTGCTGGCCGCGGTGTCCCATGAGCTGCGCACGCCGCTGGCGCGGCTGCGGGTGCTGACGGAGCTCTTGCGCGACGGAGGCGGCAACCCGCGCACGTTGGATCAGGTGGACCGCGAGGTGGTGGAGCTGGATGCACTGGTGGGTGAACTGCTCGCGAGTTCGCGTCTGGACTTCGGCCAGCTCACGCCCAAGGCGCTGGAGGCGGGCGTGCTTGCGGCCCAGGCGCTGGAGCGTTCGGGGCTGTCCGCCACGCTGCTGCAGCCGGAGACGGACGACGTGATGCTGCTGGCGGATGCGACGCTGCTGGGACGGGCGCTGGTGAACCTGCTCGACAACGCGCGCCGACATGGGGCGGGGGTGGAAGCACTCCGGATCCAGGACCACGGCACCGAACACCTGTGCTTCTGGGTGGAGGACCGGGGCCCGGGACTCCTGCCCGGCGAGGAGACGCGCATCTTCCTGCCGTTCTACCGGAAGGACCGGGGTGGCGAGGCGCGTGAGGCGGGCTCGCTGGGACTGGGGCTCGCGCTGGTGCAGCGGATTGCCCGGGCCCACGGGGGCGAGGCGTTCGCGGAGAACCGGCCCGGTGGGGGCGCGCGGGTGGGCTTTACGATCCGCAAGGCGGGGCCTCCCGCTCCGGTGGCGGAGCCCGCGCAGGCGTAGCGAAGGCCGGGGCGTCCTCGGCGGGAGGCGTGGCGCGTCGGCCCAGCCCCTTCCGGCCGCGCGCCCCTGGACGGGAAGGGACTTCAAGCAGTCCCCTTCCCTCCATGCCGTCCGCGTTACGGCTTCGCGGGCGCGTCCGTCGCGGCGAACGTGAACGACGCATCCGCCGGGGCGCCGTCCTTCACGGTGACCTCCGCCGTCTTCGTGCCCAGCGTCTCGTGCCACGCTTCCACCGTGTACGTGCCCGCCGGAAGGCCCGTCAGGGTGAAGGTGCCGTCATCCCCGGTGGTGGCGAAGTACGGGTTGGCGTTGCTCACCACATACGCCGTCATCCACGGGTGCACGTCGCACTTGAGGCGCAGCACCTCCGCGTCCGCCGGCAGGGGCTTCTGCACCGGCGCGCCCGACGGCGGCTGCGCCACGTTGAACACGGGCTTCGTGCCCACCACGCCGCGCACGTTGTGCAGCGTGCCGTCGCTGTTCTTGAACACCACCTGCTGGCCCGCCATCGCGCCCTGCACGCGCGGCACGTACGTGCACTTGGACTGGTCCACCACCACGGGCGTGGACGGCGCCGCGGGCGCTCCCGCCACCGTGCCGCGCACGCGCACCAGCACGTTCTTGAGCTTGCCGTCCTTCACCAGCACGGACTGCTCCTTCTCCGGCCGGCCGTCACACGCGGGATCCACGCTGGGCGCCAGGTCCGCCATCACCGGCGCCGTGCCCGTGAAGGACACCGACCCCTTCACCACGCCGTTGCCCGCGGGGGCCGGGGCCACCGCCGCGCCCTCTCCCGCGCCCGCGCCCGCCGCGGGGGGCAGCGGCTGCTGCGTGGGAGGCGTCGCGCGGGAGGGGGCCTCGGCGACAGGCGCGGGCGCCTCTTCCTTCTTGCACGCGGGCAGGGCCAAGAGCCCCACGACGGCGACCATCGACAAGCCAGGCGAACGCAGCTTCATGAGGCAGTCTCCTCGCAGTGGATCCGTGTTGCGGTGCCCGCCGTCGTAGTGGAAGGCCCCGGGCAAGTCCAACCCCTGAAGCGGGCTACTCGCGACGGCTCACGCTGAACGCGGCCAGCCCCACGAATACCGCCGCGAACGCCAGGAGCGCCGGCACCTCCCACCCCACCCCACCGCCGCCCGCCGAGCCCACCGCCAGCGACGCCTGCGTCCCGTACAACGCGCGGCGCACGCCCTCCACCGAGAAGCGCATCGGGTTGAGCAGCATCACCCACGACAGCACCGGCCCCGCGCCCTTCACCGGGAACATCGCGCCGGACAGCACCCACATGGGCAGCATCACCAGGCTCATCACCGCGTGGTAGCCCGCGCTGGAGCGCACCCACCACGCCAGCGCCATCCCCATCCCGGTGAGCGCCAGCGCCGACAACACCATCACCGCCGCGAGCAGCGGGTAGTCCACCGCCCGCACGTCCACGCCCGCCAGCGGCGCGAACAGCAGGAACAGGGACGCCTGCATCAGCGCGATGGTGGACGACCCCAGCGCCTTGCCCAGCACCACCGCCAGCCGCGACCCCGGCCCCGCCAGCACCGCCTGGAGGAAGCCCTCCTTGCGGTCCTCGATGACGGTGATGGTCGCGAAGATGGCGCTGAAGAGCACCACCATCGTGACGACGCCCGGGAAGAAGAACTGCTGGTAGCCCAGCCCCTGCGCGCCCTCCACGCGGAACGAGCCCGCGAACCCCGAACCGATGACGAACCAGAACAGGATGGGCTGCGCCAGCGCGCCAACCACGCGGCTGGGCTGACGGAAGAAGCGCACCACGTCGCGCACGAGCAGCACCCGCACCGTGGCCCACTGCAACGCGAGCGTGCCCGGCTCACGGCGCGAGGCCGGTGCCACGGGCGAGGCCTCCGGGGCCTGCTCCGGAACGTCCATCGGCGAGGGAACAGGCACGGGGATGTCGGCGCTCATCGGCGTTTCCTCGGCGCGGGCACGGGCGCGGGAGCATCCGCCCCCAACGCCTTCCCGGTGAGCTGGAGGAACACGTCCGCCAGCGTGGGCCGGCGCAGCGACACGGAGGCGAACCGCCCCGGAGGGAAGGCCTCCACCAGTCGCGGCACCAGCGCATGTCCTTGCGCGGCCTCCACCTGCACGCGCCCCTCCACCACCTTCGCCTCCAGCCCCAGCTTCTGGGTCACCTGCGCGGCGAGCGCTTCCGGCTCCGGCCCTTCCAGCGTGAGGATGTCGCCGCCCATGCGCGAGGCCAGCGCCCGGGGCGTGTCACACGCCACCAGCTTCCCGGCATCCAGCACCGCCAGCCGGTCGCACCCTTCCGCCTCGTCCGCGCGGTGCGTGGTGAGCAGCACCGTGACGCCCTGCGCGTCGCGCAGCCGCTTGAGGTGCGTCCAGAACGTGCGGAAGGCCGCTTCGTCCAGCCCCTGCGTGGGTTCGTCCATCAGCACCACGCGCGGCTGGTGCACCAGCGCCCGCGCCAGCTCCAGCCTCCGGCGCATGCCGCCCGACCAGGTGCCCACCCGCTCGTCGCCCCGCTCCAACAGGCCGATGAGCGACAGCATCGTCTCCACGCGCGCCTTCGCGTCCGCGCCGGTGAGGCCGTACAGCCTGGCCCCCAGCAGCAGGTTCTCCCGGGCGGTCAGCAGGTCATCCAGGCTGCCCTTCTGGAAGATGACGCCCATCCGCCGGCGCAGCGCGGGGTCGCTCAGCGCCAGCACGCGGCCGGCGAAGTGCACCTGCCCCGCGTCCGGCGCGAGCAGGCCCGCGAGCAGTTGGAAGGTGGTGGACTTGCCGGCGCCGTTGGGCCCCAGCAGGCCCAGGATTTCACCCGGCTGCACGGACAGCGACAGGCCATCCACGGCGGTGCGCCCGCCGAAGCGACGCGTGAGCCCCTCGATGCGCAGGAGCGGAGGGGGCGGAGTGGCAACCGAGGTGTCGGGCATGAAGGGCGTCCTCGCGCGACACGGACGCCGCGCGGGCCCGCTAGCCGCGGGGGACGCGGTCCAGCGTCATCGCGGCGAACAGACCGGTGAGATACACGAGCGAGAACAAGAACGTCTGGCGCGCCCAGGGCTTCCCCAGGTGCTTGAAGAAGCCCCACGCTCCCATTCCAAGGAAGCTCAGCCCCAGCACCACCGCCGCCGCCAGGTACCACGTGCCGGCGATGTGCAACTGGAAGGGGAGCAGCGTCATCGGCACCAGCGCCACCAGGTACAGCACCACCTGCGCGCGGCTGGACTCGTCGCCCCGCTCGATGGGCACCGACTTGAGGCCCGCCGCCGCGTACTCCTCCTTGCGGTACAGCGCGATGGCGATGAAGTGCGGCATCTGCCAGAGGAACATGATGGCGAACAGCGCGAAGCCGCCCGCGTCCACCGTGCCCGTCACCGCCGTCCAGCCCATCAGCGGAGGCAGCGCGCCCGGAACGGCGCCCACCAGCATCGCCGCGGACGTGCGGGCCTTGAGCGGCGTGTAGGCCAGCACGTAGCTCAACAGCGCGACGAGCCCCAGCACACCCGTGAGCAGGTTCGCGCCCAGCACCAGCGCCGGCAACGACACCGCCGCCAGCGACAGGCCGAACCACAGCGCCGTGGACGGATCCATGCGCCCGGCGGGCAGCGGCCGGTTGCGCGTGCGCGCCATGAACTGGTCGCTGTGGCGCTCCATGTAGCAGTTGAACGCGTTCGCCGCGCCCACCGTGCCCGCGGTCGCCAGCAGCGTCACCAGCGAGCGCACCGGGCCCAGCGGTCCCGGCGCCAGGAACATGCCGCCCGCCGCCGTGATGAGCACCAGGGACGACAGGCTCGGCTTGGTGAGGGAGAGCAGGTCGGACGCGGTGGTCGACTGGGACAGGGCACGCGCGCTCACGCAGACTCCAACAGGTGGCCCCGGACCGCGTGTTCGCTTCCGGCCGAGGGGACGTGGGTGGCCCCTCCCATACCGTCACCCGGCGGGGGTGGCAAGGCGGAGCCACCCTGGCACATCAGCCTGCCTGTCGCCCTCCGTCAAAAATGAAGCGCCGCGAACCCCTCTTCGGGATTCGCGGCGCTCAGGGACAGCTGGGGGCGCTACCGGGCGCGCGTTACATGCCCAGTCAATTGCCCGCGAGTTTCTGCGCGTCGGTGAGGTACTCGCCCTTGGGCTCGCGCTTCACGTACTCCTGCGCCAGCGTGCGGACCTTGGCCGTCTGCTTGGGGTCCTTGGCGAGCAGCGAGGCGTAGAAGTAGTACACCGGCGAGTAGCCCTCGTCGGAGCTGAGCGCGCGCTGGTAGGACTCGTCCGCCTTGGCCGCGTTGCCCTGGCCCTGGTAGACGCGGCCCAGCTCGGTGAGCGTCATGGCGACGCGGTCCGGCTGACCGAAGAACTCCTGGCTGGCCTTCTCCAGTTGCTCCTTCGCCTTGTCCCACTCCGAGCGCTCCCGGTAGATGGTGCCCATGGCGAGGCGGGCCTCGGGGTTCTTCGCCTTCGGGTCCTTCACCGCGCGCAGGTACTGCGTGAGCGCGTCGTCCAGCTTGTTCTGGCGGCGGTAGGCGTTGCCCAGCATCACCACCAGCTTGGGGCTGTCGCCCATCGTCTTGAGCGCCGTCGTCAGCGCCTCGGAGGCTTCCTTCTCGCCGCCCGGCTTGCCCATGAGGGCCTTGGCCAGCTCCACGTGGAATTGGGCGCGGCTGGAGTCCACCTTGATGGCCTTGCGGATCTCCTCCGCGGCCGCGTCGAAGTTGCCCTCGGCGAACAGGCGTCGGCCCTTGATGAGGTTCAGCTCCGGGTTCTGCTTGTCGAGCGCGAAGCCGGTCTCCTCCGCCTTGAGCACCTCCGCCTTCGCCTTCGCCGCATCCACCGGCACGCCCGTCGCCTCGGACAGCTTCTGCTGCACGTCCGGCTTGAGGCCAGGCATGGCCAGCGACACGCGGGCGATGAGCAGCGAGCGAGCGAGCTGCGCGGCGGCGAGCTGACGCGGGCTGGGAGGCGGATCCACCTCCAGCAGCTTCTTGATCATCTGGTTGACCAGCTCGTAGTTGGGCTCGTCCTGATCCAGCATCAGCAGCGACCGGCCCAGCAGCGACTCCGGGTGGTCCTTCTCGTAGCGCAGCGCGAAGTCGTAGTTCTTCCAGGCGGTGTTGTCCTGGCCCAGCCGGCGGTACACGGCGCCCAGGCTCGCGTAGACGCGCGGATCATCCGGAGCCAGCGTCTGCGCGCGCTCCAGGCTGTCGCGCGAGCGCTCCAGGTCTCCGGCGTTCATCTGGATGAGGCCCAGCGTGAGGTACAGGAGCGAGGACGCCTTGTTCTTGTCGTTGAGGTCCTTGACCTGCGCATCCAGCTCGGTGAGGGCTTCCTTGCCCTTGCCGCTGTAGGTCTTCACCAGGGCCTGCGCCGCGATGAGGTGGCTGGAGAGCTCCTGGGTCTTCTGGGCCGCCGCCAGGTGCTCCTCGGCCTGCCGACGGGCGTCGTCGCCGCCGCCGTGCTCACCCCAGCGGATGGCGTAGGCGTACGCGAGGTAGCCGTGGGCGGCGGTGGAATCCGGATCCACCTCCAGCGCCAGGTCCGCCGCCTCGCATGCCTTCTTGTAGCTGACGAACGAGTCGTGCTTGAGCTGCTCGGTGGCGACGTCCAGGTTCTTCTTCAGCTCGCGGCCGCGCTTCTTCGCCTGCGCCGAGTACCAGCCGTAGCCACCCGCGAACAACGGGATGAGCAGCAGCAGCACCAGCGACAGCGTCTTGCTGCGGTTGCCGCCAGCCGGAGCCTTGCGACGCGACGAGGGCTCGTCCTCGTCCTCGTCCACCTCTTCCACCACGATCTGCGGGCGGCGCTGGGAGGGCGGACGCGTGCCGACCTCCGCCGGACGGGAGGCACCGGACGGGCCGGGGCGGGACTGCCCGGGCGTGCTGACGCGGCCCACGGGCATGCTGGAAACAGGCGGGCTCGCCACCGGAACGGTCGCGGCGGCGGGAGCCTCCACGGCGGCGGGCGGCGGCGTGGCCACGGGCGCGAGCACCGGCGTGGGAGCCACGGGACGCGGAATCTCCACCTTGTACTGCTGGAGGAGCGTGACGGTCTCCGGGTCGCCGGGATCCGCCTGGTAGGCCTTGAGCAGGTTGGCGCGGCCGGTCTCCGACTCGCCTCCCTTGATCTGCAGCACACCCGCCATGCGCAGGGCGGCCTTGTCCTCGGGCTGGACCTGGAGGGCCCCCTGGACTTCTTCCAGGGCCTTCTTGTCCTTGTTCTGCGCCGCGTAGACACGGGCCAGGAGGAGGCGTGGCTCGGCCGCTGTTGGATGGGCCTTCACGCCCTTCTTGCAGACGACCATGGCCTCCATGAAGCGCCCCAGGTCGAGGTACGCCTCCGCCAGGGGCTTGTACGCATCTGACGAGGGATCGGAAGCGAACGAATGCTCAAGCTTCGCGAGCTCGGTGGGGCTCAACGTCTTTGAAGGAGAGGTGGACATGAACCAGATGGAAGCCCGGGGGTCCGGGAAGGATGCGGTACTGAAAGGCGGTTTTTATGGCATCCGCTGCGCGGCACGTCAATCGCAGGGTTGCTGGCGAAAACGAGCTGCTTGACAGCAAGGTCAGGCTTCGGTACTAGCCCCATCACCTCGCCGGTCCCAACACCGCCGGGGCGCAGGGCAGGCAGTCGTGGTCCATTTTGGGGGCGTAGCTCAGTTGGGAGAGCGTCGCGTTCGCAATGCGAAGGTCGTCGGTTCGATCCCGTCCGCCTCCACCATGAAGAAAACAGAGGGCCTCACGGGAAACCGTGAGGCCCTTTGCATTTCAAGCACTTCCGGTCGTTGCCGAATTGCAAAGGCGTCGGGCTTTGTTATCCGGGGCCGATGACCGACCCGTCCGCCTCCCTGTCGTTCTTCGCCCGCTTCTGGCTCGCCTGGCTGTGCTTCTGGCGCTGCCTCGTGTCCCGCGAGTTCGCGCAGGCCGTGTTGCCGACCAGCCGCGCCTACGATGCCGGTCAGCTCAAGGAGCTTCCGGCCGGAGACGTGGCCCCCCCGCCGCCCGCGAAGGTGCCCGCCGTCCAGGCCCCCCCTGTCCCGGTGGCCCCGCCCCCTCCCCTGGCGCCGGAGCGCGAGCACGCCAGCGCCCTGTCGCTGCTCGCCATGCTCCAGCGCGAGGGTCGCTTCCTGGACTTCGTGCAGGAGAACGTGGCGGCCTTCCCGGACGCGGACGTGGGCGCGGCGGCCCGCATCGTCCATGAGGGCTGCCGCAAGGTGGTCCACCAGTACCTGACGCTCCAGCCGGTGTTGCCGCAGGGAGAAGGCGACAAGGTGACGGTCCCCGCCGGTTTCGATGCCCAGCGCATCCGGTTGACGGGCAATGTCGCGGGACAGCCCCCCTATGGGGGCACGCTCCGACACCACGGCTGGGTGACCACGGAGGTGAAGTTCCCGTCCGTGAGCCCGGCCATGGAGCCCCGGGTGCTGGCCCCAGCGGAGGTCGAACTCGCCTGACGCCCTTCCGGGCCGCAAGGCAGCGCTGTTGACGTGAAGTCCCCTTCCCTTCCAGGTGAAAGGATTCAGGAACCCCTCATGAGGGGTTCCTGACCGATATGGCCCGATACGCAATCGGCATCGACCTGGGCACCACGCACTCCGCGGTGTCCTACTTCAACCTCGAGGACGGCAAGCCGCGCGGCCCCTCGCAGTCCATGCTGCCCGTGCCGCAGGTCACCGCGCCCGGCACCGTGGAAGCGCGCCCGCTGCTGCCCTCCTTCCTGTACCTCCCCAGCGCGCAGGAGTTCCCCGAAGGCAGCCTGGGGCTGCCGTGGAACCCGGAGCCGGGCGTCATCGTGGGCGACTTCGCCCGCTCGCACGGGGCCAAGGTGCCCACGCGGCTGGTGTCCTCCGCGAAGAGCTGGCTGTCGCACCCGGGCGTGGACCGGCGGGCGGCGCTCCTGCCCTGGCAGGCCCCGGAGGAGGTCCAGCGCGTGTCCCCGCTGGATGCCTCCGCGCGCTACCTGCGCCACCTGAAGGAGGCGTGGGACCACACCTTCGCCCGCGCGCAGGAGGAGTCCGGCAATGCCCTGTCCGAGCAGGAGGTCATCGTCACCGTCCCCGCGTCCTTCGACGCGGCGGCGCGCGACCTGACGCTGGAGGCGGCGAAGGCGGCGGGCATCGCGCACATCACCCTGTTGGAGGAGCCTCAGGCCGCGCTGTACGCGTGGCTGGAGGCGATGGGGGAGAACTTCCGCCGGCAGGTGCAGCCCGGCGAGGTCATCCTCGTCGTCGACGTGGGCGGCGGTACGTCCGACTTCTCCGTCATCACCGTGAAGGACCGCGCGGGCGAGCTGGAGCTGCTGCGCGTGGCGGTGGGCGACCACATCCTGCTGGGCGGCGACAACATGGACCTCGCCCTGGCGCACACGCTCAACCAGCGCATGGCCGCCGAGGGCCGCAAGTTGGACGCGTGGCAGTTCAACGGCCTCACCTACGGGTGCCGTCACGCGAAGGAGACGCTGTACGCGGATCCGTCCGTGGACCGCGTTCCCATCGCCATCCCGGGTCGGGGCTCGTCGCTCATCGGCGGCACGCTGCGCACGGAGCTGACGCGCGAGGAGCTGGACCGCGTCCTCACGGACGGCTTCTTCCCGGTGTCCCCCGTCACGGACCTGCCCCGCACCACCCGGCGCACGGGCCTGGCGCAGATGGCGCTGCCGTACGCGCAGGACGCGGCGGTGACGAAGCACCTGGCGGCGTTCCTCACCCGGCAGGCGCAGGCGCTCGCGGCCAGCACGGATTCGCCGGTGGACGTGGCGGGCAAGGGCTTCCTGCACCCCACCGCGGTGCTCTTCAACGGCGGCGTCTTCAAGGCGGGACCGCTCAAGGGCCGCGTGATGGAGGTCCTCAACGCGTGGCTTTCGGCGGAAGGCGCGCCCCCGGCCAAGGAGCTGGAGGGGGCGGACCTGGACCTCGCGGTGGCGCGGGGCGCGGCGTACTACGGCTGGGTGCGCCAGGGGCATGGCCTGCGCATCCGCGGTGGCACGGCGCGCGCGTACTACGTGGGCGTGGAGACGGCGATGCCGGCGGTGCCGGGCATGGAGCCGCCCGTGAAGGCGCTGTGCGTGGCCCCCTTCGGCATGGAGGAAGGGACGCAGGCGGACGTGCCGCCGCAGGAGTTCGGCCTCGTCACCGGGGAGCCCACGAGCTTCCGCTTCTTCGCGTCGTCGGTGCGGCGCGATGACCGGGTGGGCGTGCTCCTGGACGACGTGGACTCGGAGCTGGCGTCCGGGGGGCTGGAAGAGGTGGCCCCCGTCGAGACGACCCTGCCCGGACAGGCCACGCCCTTCGGGGACCTGACGCCGGTGAACCTCCAGGCGGCGGTGACGGAGGTGGGCACGTTGGAGCTGCGGTGCCTGGAGAAGGATGGCCCCGGACGCTGGAAGCTGGAACTCAACGTGCGCATGAAGGAGTAGAAGAGGCCCCGTACACCGGAGGCGTATGCGAATCGTCGGCATCGACCTGGGCACCACCCATTGCGCGGTGGCTTCCGTGGATCCAGGCAAGGGGGCGGGGGCGCCCGTCGAGGACTTCCCCCTGCCCCAGCTCGTCCGTCAGGGCGAGGTGGCCCCGCGCGCACTCCTGCCGTCCACCGTCTACGTCCCCGGCGGCCATGAGCTGGCCCCGGAGTCGCTGCGCCTGCCCTGGGGCGACGACGGCGGGCCGTGGGTGGTGGGCGAGCTGGCCCGCTGGCAGGGGGCTCGCGTTCCTGGCCGGCTCATCGCCAGCGCCAAGAGCTGGCTGTGCCATCCGGGCGTGGACCGCTCCGCGCCCATCCTACCGTGGGGCGCACCCGCGGACGTGCAGAAGCTGTCCCCGGTGGACGCGTCCGCCCTGCTGCTCACGCACATGGCCCGCGCGTGGGACCACGCCCATCCGGACGAACCGCTCGCGAAGCAGGAGGTGGTCATCACCGTCCCGGCCTCGTTCGACGAGGCGGCGCGCGCCCTCACCGTGAGCGCGGCGCGCAAGGCCGGGCTGGAGAAGTTCACGCTGTTGGAGGAGCCGCAGGCGGCCTTCTACGACTACACCGCGCGGCACCGCTCCGGCCTGGAGCAGACGCTGTCCCAGGTGCGGCTGGTGCTGGTGGTGGACGTGGGCGGCGGCACCACCGACTTCACGCTGGTGCACGCGGGCGTGTCACCGGAAGGGCCCATGCTGCGGCGGCTGGCGGTGGGCGACCACCTGATGCTGGGCGGCGACAACATGGACGCGGCGCTCGCCCGGCGCATGGAAGAGAAGCTCTCCAAGGACGGCCGACGCCTGTCCGCGACGCAGTGGACGCAGGCCATCCAGGCCGCTCGCACCGCGAAGGAGGAGCTGCTCGGCCGCGAGCCTCCGGAGAAGTACGGCCTGTCGTTGATCAGCGAGGGCAGCCGGCTCCTGGGCGGCACGCTGTCCACGGAGCTGGGGCGCGAGGAGGCGCACGCGCTGGTGCTGGACGGCTTCTTCCCGCTGTCGCCTCCGGAGGAACGTCCCCGTCGCACGGCGCGCATGGCGCTCCAGGAGCTGGGGCTTCCGTACGTGCAGGATCCGGCCGTCACCCGGCACCTGGCGGCCTTCCTCGCGCAGCACGCGGCGGCGGGCTTCGCGGCGCTGGGAGAGACGCCCGCGACCGAGGGCGCCCTGCCCCGCCCCGACGCCATCCTGCTCAACGGTGGCGTGTTCAACTCGCCCCAGATTTCGGCGCGGCTGGTGGACGCGCTGTCCGCGTGGTGGCCGCAGGCGCCGCGCATCCCGCTGTTGAAGCATGAGTCGCTGGAGCTGGCCGTCGCCCGGGGCGCGGCATACTACGGGCTGGTGCGCCGGGGGCACGGCCTGCGCATCGGCGGTGGCGCGGCGCGGGCGTACTACGTGGGCCTGCAGCGCGGCGCGGAGAGCGAGGAGCAGCCCACGCTCTGCCTCATTCCGCGCGGCTTCGAGGAGGGCCAGAAGGTGGACCTGGGCGAGCGCCCCTTCACGCTCACCCTGGGCCGTCCGGTGCAGTTCGCGCTCTACTCCACGACGAGCGACCGCATCGACAAGCCGGGGGACCTGGTGCCCCTGGCGGACGACCTGAAGCCGCTGCCGCCCATCCACACGCTGCTCAAGGGCGCGTCGGGCAAGGTGGCGGAGGTGCCGGTGCACCTGCAGGCGGCGCTCACGGAGATTGGGACGCTGGAGCTGTTCTGCGTGTCCGACGTGGCGGACGAGCGCTGGCGCCTGGAGTTCGAGCTGCGCGGCACTGGCGGCTCGCACGAGCTGACCGTCACGGAGTCCATGCCCGCGCGCTTCGCCGAGGCGAAGGACAACGTGGAGCGCGTCTACGGCAACAAGCCGCTGCCGCTGGGGCCCAAGGACGTGAAGCAGCTGTCCCGCACGCTGGAGAAGGTGCTGGGCCCGCGCGACACGTGGCGCGTGCCGGTGCTGCGCGAGCTGTGGAGCACGCTGTACGCGGGGGCCAGCAAGCGCCGCCGCACGGATGATCACGAGCGCGTCTTCTACAGCCTCACCGGCTTCTGCCTGCGCCCCGGCTTCGGCTACCCGCTGGACGGCTGGCGCGCGGAGCAGACCTTCAGCCTTTTCGACGCGCTGGTGCAGCACCACCAGGACAAGGCGGTGTGGACGGAGTTCTGGGTGATGTGGCGCCGCATCGCGGGCGGCCTCACCGAAGCGCAGCAGCAGAAGCTCTTCACCTATCTCCAGCCCCACCTGGCCCGGCGCATCCCGCTGGAGGCGCCCGTCCCGGCCGGGAAGATCAAGGGCATCCAGCCCGAGGGCCTGGACGAGATGGTCCGCACCGTGGCGTCGCTGGAGCACCTGTCCCCGGGCGACAAGACGGAAGCCGGCCGGTGGATCGCCTCGCGCCTTCGGGTCGAGTCCCGCTCCGGAGGCCCGTGGGCGTGGGCCCTGGGCCGGCTGGGCGCACGCGTGCCGCTCTATGGCAGCAGCCACAAGGTCGTGGACGTGGAGACCGCGGAGACGTGGCTGGAACTGCTCCTCATGCTGGACCTGCGCAAGGTGGACGGGGCGCCCTTCGCCGCCGCCCAGCTCGCGCGCCTCACCGGCGATCGCACGCGCGACCTGGATCCGGAGCTGCGGGAGCGCACGGCCCAGGCACTCGTCGCGGCGAAGGCGTCCGATACCTGGGTGAGGATGGTGCGCGAGGTCGTGGCGTTGGAGGCCGCGGATGAGGCCCGGGCGCTCGGCGATACCCTGCCGGCGGGCCTGCGGTTGTCCTGATCCGGGCGGGTACGAAATGCCCCGACGCCTTGGCGCGGGGCGCTGGCTGCAACGAGGACGACGCCCTCAAGGACTGAACGAGGGCCGACGTCCCAGGTCGCATCGAAAGTTCGCGGGCATCCGCCTCACCGCGTGACCCCTCTTGGGAAACCCGCGCGGATCCGCTCCAGCGGGGTCGCAAGGCTGGCGCTAAAGGCGTACCCCGGGTGGATCAGGGACGGATCAACCAGGTGGGTCGGCAGCTCGTGGGTCGCCGGAACCACCCTGTCGGGCGGATCCATTCCGTGTGGGGCGCGAGCGTTGAGCGCGCACCCCACTTCAGGCGGAACATCCCACGGCCCGAGGCTCAGACCGGGGCGGTGGCCGTCACGTCGGTGTCGTCGGCCTTGGCCTGGACCGCCGGGGTCAGCTCGACCAGCGTCGGCTCCACCGGAGCCGCGTCGAGCGGCACGCCAGGGACGACGACCTGGAGGACCGCCTCCACGGGGACCGCCGCCACGACCGTGGTGGTAGCCTGGGCCTCGCCCTTCTTGGGCTTCTTCGTGCCCGCGCCCGAGCGGCAACCCCGGCACCACGGCTGATTGCGGATGGCGCCGTCCGCCATCTTCCGCAGCCCGAACTGCGCCAGCGGCCTGAGCGTCTTGCACTTCAGACACATCAGCGAGATGAGCACCTCGTGGCCGTCCGCGTCGTAGACGGAGGACTTGCGCCGCTTGCGCGGCTGCCCCGGCTCACGGCCCTTGTCCTTCTCGGGCACCACCGGGACCATCATCGGGGTCACTTTGTAGAGCATCTCTCGTCCCTCCCACGCACGAACTCCTGCTTGCACACGCTGGCTCAGGGCCCGGCCTGCAAGGGATCTCGCGTACCTTAGAGTAGGGAGGTTTCCGCCTGTTGGAAACTGATCCCAGGCCGAAAATTCGGCCCGGGCGCCTTTCGCTGATCTTTCGCTGGGTTGCGCGTCCGTTCAGTGCCAGCGGATCAGCGGAGGTAGAAAATTTCCAACCGCAGGGCCCCTGGCGTTCAGGGCTTCGCGTCGGCGCAGGGAGCCTCGCTCTTCACCACGTGAACGCGTCCAAGTGCCGGTGGCTTCAGGGCATTTCCCTGCGCGCGGCCGTACGCGATCAGCACCTCCCGCAGGTCCTGTCCCTGCAACAGGCTGATCCGACCCTGTGGCAGCGTGGACGTCAGCGGCCCCACCCCGTCTCCACCGTGCGACAGGAAGTCCGGCACGGCGACCCGGTAGGTTCCCTTCGCCTTCAGCGGCGCGCCTCCCGGCAGCGTCACGCCCTTGAACCGCTCTGGCCCCATGCAGGCTGCAAGCGTGACCTCCAGCCCGGACACCGAGAAGACGCCCATGCGGCCACCGTAGGCCAGCGCGAGGAAGCGGCGCAGCTCCTCCGCCGTGAGATCCAACACCGCCAGCGTGTTGTCGAAGGGCAGGACCTCGTAGAGCTTCCCGAACGTGAGCGGGCCCAGAGGAAGGTCCGCGCGGATGCCGCCCGCGTTCATCACCGCCGCGTCGGAGCGGGCCTCCTTGCGCATCGCGTCCGCGATCAGGTTTCCCAGCGCGTTCTCGGCTTCGTGCACCTTGGGCATGCGGGCATTGCTCTCCACCCCCACCGGACGGCGCTGCTCCACCTCCACGCGCTCCTCCGCCGGGGCCACCAGCGCCTCCACCCGTGCATCCGGCGTCACCGGCGCGCCCATGAAGGTGGCCGGCACCATCCGCACGCTCTTCGCGTCGCGCAGGAGTAGCGGATTACACGTGTTGAGCGTGGCGTCCACGGCACCGCATACCGGGAGGGCGGCCTGGATGCGGGTGCGCTCGGGCAGCACGCGGCGCTTCACCGGATCCACGTAGAGCTCCACCACGCCGAACGAGCGGGCCAGGCCCGTCGTCTCGATGACCGGCACGTCACCGAAGAAGTGACCCATGGTCTGATGCGTGTGGCCCGCCACCACCGCGTCCACGGAGCCCGGCGGCAGCGTGTCCAGCACCGCGTAGATTTCACCGTCGTCCCGCGAGCACCCGGAGTTGTCGCGCGGGTTCGACAGGTCCGAGCACTTGCCTCCCGCGTGCGCGACGGCGATGACGACCTCCGCGCCCTGCTCGCGCAAGGTCCGGGTGGCCTCCAGCGCGGACTGGGCGAGCGATTCGAACTTCAGGCCCACCACGTTCGCGGGGTTGGTCGTGTCCGGCGTCTGGAGCGTGGACAGGCCCAGCAGCCCCACCTTCACGCCCTTCACCGTGACGACCGTGGTGCCGTCGTTGCCCAGCCAGGCCGGGTGCGAGCCGTCCTTCTCGCGCACGTTGGTGGACAGGAAGGGGAACGTCGCCTGCGCGACGCGAGCCTTGAGCGCGCCCAGCGGATCCTCGTCCGGGCGCGTGGCCACGGGCCCCGGACCCACCGGCCCGTAGTCGAACTCGTGGTTGCCGACGGCGACCGCCGTGTACCCGAGCAGGTTGTACACGTCGACCACGATGGCGCCCTCGCCCAGGTTGGACGCCAGCGTGCCCTGGAACAGGTCGCCTCCGTCCACCAGCAGCACGCCGCCGGGGTTGTCCTCGCGCAGCCGCGCCACGTAGGACGCGAAGAGCGCCGCGCCCCCCTGCTCCACCTTCTGCCCGTCCGGCAGCGCGGCGCGGTGGGGCATCACCCAGCCGTGGAAGTCGTTGGTCCCCACCAACGTGAGCCGCACGGGCTCCACGACGGCGGGCGGAGCGGAGGGCGTGACGGCGGCGACGGGCTGGGGCCCACCCCGGCAGGCGGAGATGAGCGCCGCGAGCGCCAGGGCGGTGAGACGGAAGGTGCGCATGGGGCGCGCACTTCATCCCGCGCCCCCTGCGCTTTCAACCTGCTTCGCGCTTCCCTGCTCAGCTTCGGCGGCGCCGGCCCCACAGCGCCATCGCCAGCAGGCCCAGCATCGCGGCGGCGGGCACCGACGTGCTGGAGCAGCTACAGCCGCTGTCGTCCGTGTCGTTGCCGCTCCCGCCCGGGTTGCCGGGGCCCGGGATGATGATCGAGCCACCATCCTGCGTCGTCCCACCGTCTCCGGTGCCAGTGCCGCCATCGCCCGCGGTGCCGCCATCCACCTGCTGCGCGATGGCCAGGGGCGGAGTGAACGCCCGGGCCACGCTGCCCCACGAGGCGAGCTTCAGGTTGTCGCTCAACGTGCTGCTGCTCTGGCCGTCATGCGCGACGAAGAGCCCCTCCGGGAAGCCCGCGCCCAAACGGCCCGAGTACGCCACCACGCCACGCGACTGCTCCACGCCGTCGGTGCCACCGTCCTGCACCACCTGGAACGAACCCACCCGGCTCAGCGTGCGCCGGTCGAAGACGACGAAGGCGTTCGCGTTCGGATCCGAGACCACGAGGTAGCCGTCCACGCCGGAGGCCTCGTACAGCGACAGCCTGCCGACCGACGTCAGGCCCGCGTCGCCCAGGGGCGCCACCTGCTGGCCCTCGATGCCGGCGTCCGCGTCCGCGCCGTAGCGGTAGAGGCCCTGCCCCTGCTGCGACACGTAGACGGCGCGCTGGGACGGGTCCACCGCGAGGCCCGTCACGAAGCCAGTGTTGATTTCACGCACCAGCGTGGCCGTGATGCCACCATCCGTGGGGGTCAGCTCAAGCTGCCGCAAGCCCCCGCCCGCGAGCCCTCCAAAGGCCTGGAACGTCCCATCCGCCCCCCGGGACAGACGCACCGTCCCGTAGGAGACGCCCACATCCAGCGTGGCCGCCGTCGGCGCCAGTCGGGTCAGCCCCCCGCCCGCGTCGGGCGTGGAATCCACCACGTAGGGCACCAGGCCCGACAGCGTGGGGTTCGCGCTGAGCACCAGCGCCTGCGTCACGCCGTCGCCCACCGGGAAGCCGTACACCACGTCCACGCTCGCCGACGTGCCCTCCGTGATGGCCTGCACCTCCGTGCCGTCCAGCGTGTAGGCGAAGAGGCCGTTGTTCCGGTCCGACGTGAGGAGTCGGCTGGCTCCAGGGTTGGAGGCATTCACCCACAACGCCACATCGTCGACAGTGCCGCCCCCGGAGCGGGCCCCGGGCTGGGTCTGGGACTGGTAGGGCACCACGACCGGAGGCGTCTGCGCCCCCGCGGCCAGACTCACGAAGAGGGCCGTCACGGCGGGAATGGAGGCACGTCGCATGGGCAGCTCCTGGGCAGGTCGCTCCCTACCTAGCCATGGGCAGGGGCCGGTACAAGTTCCAGGAACCCTGGAACGGTTGGCAGACGGCGAAAGGCTCGGGTACAACGAACAGGTCTCCCAGCGAACAGACAAGGGCCATGGCCAAGCGCGCACTCATTACGGGCATCACCGGGCAGGACGGCAGCTATCTGGCGGAGCTGCTGCTCAAGAAGGGCTACGAGGTGCACGGCATGGTGCGCCGCTCTTCCGAGGAGAAGTTCGAGCGCATCGCCCACCTCCAGGGGAAGGTGACGCTCCACCAGGGAGACCTGCTGGACCAGTTCTCGCTGGCGGCGCTCTTGAGCCTCACGCAGCCGGACGAGGTCTACAACCTGGCGGCGCAGTCCTTCGTGCCCACGAGCTGGAACCAGCCGGTGCTCACCGGTGAGTTCACGGCGCTGGGCGTGACGAAGATGCTGGAGGCCATCCGCCACACGCGGCCCCAGGTGCGCTTCTACCAGGCGTCCTCCAGCGAGATGTTCGGCAAGGTGCTGGAAGTGCCGCAGACGGAGGACACGCCCTTCTACCCGCGCAGCCCGTACGGCGTGGCGAAGGCGTACGGCCACCACATCACGGTGAACTACCGCGAGTCCTTCAAGCTCTTCGCGGTGAGCGGCATCCTCTTCAACCACGAGTCGCCCCGCCGTGGTCTGGAGTTCGTCACGCGCAAGGTCACGTACAACGTGGCGCGCATCAAGCACGGCCTCCAGGACAAGCTGCCCATGGGCAACCTGGACGCGAAGCGCGACTGGGGCTTCGCGGGCGACTACGTGGACGCCATGTGGCGCATGCTCCAGCAGGACGAGCCGGACGACTACGTCGTCTCCACCAACGAGACGCACACCGTGAAGGAGCTGGTGGAGATCGCCTTCGCGCGCGTGGGCCTGGACTATACGAAGTACGTCTTCACCGACCCGGCGTTCGTGCGCCCGGCGGAAGTGGACCTGCTCATCGGCGACGCGGCCAAGGCCAAGAAGAAGCTCGGCTGGGAGCCCACCGTCCGCTTCCAGGAGCTGGTGGAGATGATGGTCGACGCCGACATGGAGCGCGTGAAGGCAGGGCAGCGGTAAGATGCGCGTCCTCGTCACGGGAGCGGATGGCTTCGTCGGCCGGCATGCCTGTCACGCCCTTCGGGCGGCCGGCGACGAAGTGGTGGAGGTGCATGGGCCCCGAGGCGAGGGCATCAGCAGCACCGCCCTGCATTTCGACATCGCCGACGAGGCGAAGGTCAAGGCGGCGGTCGCCGAGGTGAAGCCGGAAGCCGTGCTGCACCTGGCCGGCTTCAGCTCGGTGGCCAAGAGCCACCAGAACCCCGCGCGCGTCTTCGCGGTGAACACCATGGGCGTGCTGCACCTGCTCACCGCCCTGCGCGAGAACGCCCCCAAGGCGCGCGTGCTGGTGGTGGGCTCGGGTGAAGTCTATGGCCCCGTCGCGGAAGGCACCCTCGCGACGGAGTCGCACCCGCACGTGCCCCTGAGCCCGTACTCGGCGTCGAAGTCCGCCGCGGAGCTGGCCGGGGAACAGTTCTTCCGCAGCTACGGCATGGAGGTCATCCTCGCCCGGCCCTTCAACCACCTGGGCTCGGGGCAGGACCCCACCTTCGTCGTGCCGTCGTTCGCCGCCCAGATTCGCGCCATCGCGCTGGGCACGGTGGACCCCGTCCTGCGCACCGGCAACCTGGACGCCATCCGCGACTTCTCCCACGTGAAGGACGTGGTGGACGCGTACCGGCTTCTGCTCGCGAAGGGCGAGCCGGGGCAGGCGTACAACGTGTGCAGCGGCGAGGGCCGCACCATCCGCGGCCTGCTGGAGGAGATGCTCCATCTGGCCGGTGTGCAGGCGCGCATCGAGTTGGACCCCGCGCGGCTGCGCCCCTCCGACATCCCCAGCCTCGTGGGTTCGGCGGACAAGCTGCGCGCGCTGGGCTGGTCCCCGAAGCTCTCCGTCGCGGATGCGCTGCGCGACGTGCTGGGCCCCCGGGTGGGCGGCGCTCCGTCGCACTGACGGCAGCGTCCGG
Source organism: Corallococcus sp. bb12-1 (assembly GCF_026626765.1). NCBI lineage: Bacteria > Pseudomonadati > Myxococcota > Myxococcia > Myxococcales > Myxococcaceae > Corallococcus > Corallococcus sp. bb12-1. Next base: position 371,406 of record NZ_JAPNJZ010000027.1, read on the forward strand.
CCTGGCGTGCCTCACACGGGGCGCGCCAGGGCCTCCCAGGCTTCGAATCTCCGGTCCAGCGCGGTGAGGGCCCACAGGTCCGCCGCGTTGCCCGGCGTCAGGGCGGCCAGGTCGCGCTGGAGGTACTGGCGGGCCTGGACTTCGCCCCACTCGGACAGGATGCGCAGCGCCATCAGCGACGGCTTGCGCGCCACCATCCGCAGCAGCACGTCCACCACGCGAGGGCTGCGCTCCGCGGCCGACAGCCGCTGCACCGCTTCGTGACGCGACTCCGGCGTGGAGTCCTCCGCCTCCAGGGGCGCGGCCAGCTCCTCGAACTTCGCTACATCCAGGAGCGCGGTGGGACGCGTGCTGTCCCAGTGCTCCACCGTGACGGTGGTGCGGCCCTTGGCGACGCACTCGCGGCGGATGCCGTCCCCTTTCAGCACGTCCAGGAGACGCTCCGGGGCCGGCGTGCCGCCCTCCACCGTGCGCTGCGCGCGCTGCGACAGCATGGGGGACTGGCCCATCAGGTGCGTGCGCAGCACCGTGGCCTCGGCCGTCTTCTCGGCGCCGGAGGGCACCCGATCCCACTTGAGGAACACCTCCGCCATGCCGCGCTCGCGCACGTACCAGCGATACTCCAGCCACACCGCGCCCCCGCGTCCGGAGAAGCGCGGGTCGGAGGGCTCGTGGAGGCGGGATGCGCCCTCCCGGGTGCCGGTGAAACAACGGTCCAACAGCTTCTGGGCTTCTTGAAGTCGCATGGCGGGCGGACGGGCATTGTAGGAGGCCCCGTCAGGTTCCTCCATCGCCATGCGTTCGTGTACAAACCACACCAAGACCTGGGGAGGCAGCGATGGGGACGCAATCGCGGTTCACGTTCTTCTGGCAGCAGGGCTCGCCGTTCTCGCAGTGGCACCCCTGCGTGTTCGAAGTGGAGGGTGTGCGCTACACCTGCGCTGAGCAGTACATGATGGCTGGCAAGGCGCGCCTCTTCGGGGACACGCGCGTGCTGGAGCAGGTGCTGCGCGCCGCCACGCCCAAGCAGCACAAGGCGCTGGGCCGCAAGGTGAGTCCGTTCGACGCGGGGCTGTGGGAGCGCGAACGGGAGCGCATCGTCTACGAGGGCAACCACGCGAAGTTCACGCAGCATCCGTCGCTGCTGAATGCACTGCTCGCCACCGCGGGCACGGAGCTGGTGGAGGCCAGTCCCATGGATCGCATCTGGGGCGTGGGCTTGAGCGCGGAGGACCCTCGCATCCAGGACCCCGCCACCTGGAGGGGGATGAACCTGCTGGGCAAGGTGCTCACCCGCTTGCGCGAGGACCTCATCGCGCAGGGACACACGCCCGTCCGGCAGCACTGAGGAACGCAAGGGGACCTCGTTCGAGCGGGGTCCCCTTCCGTCCTCCAGACGCGTCCGTCAGAACTTGAACTGCGCGGACTGCTCCGGCATGCCGTTGAAGTCCAGGTGCAGCGTCCCGCGGTCGCCGTGGCCCTTCTCGCTCCACTCCTGCTTCAGGAGCGAGAGGTCGAACGACAGGTCCTTGTAGACGAGCGCCTTGCACCGATCGCTGTTCGAGTCGTGCAGCACGGTCAGCTCCGCGCGAGGCTCGCCCTTCGCCGTCTTCGTGAACCGACCGTCCCACGCGAGGCCGTAGCGGTGCACCTTGCAGCCGCCGCCATGCCGCACGCCGAGCTTCAGGATGTTGCCCTGGACTCTCTGCGATTCGATGGCGATGGGGTCGCGAGGCGCGGGCGTCTCGGTGACCTCCAGCGGCAACACCTCCTCCGCCTCCTTGACCTCCGCGGCCTCCGCCGGCGACGGGGCCTTCTGCTCCGGAGGCGTCACGGGGGTGGGCGGGGCTTCCTGCTCCACGGGCGCGGTGGGCTGGGGCTCCTGCGCCTCATCCGCCTTGCGCGCGGTGTTCGAGCTGGCGCACCCGAGCAGCATTCCGCAGACGATTCCACTCCACACGAGCAGTCGCATGTTCCTCCCAGAGGGGCCCTCGCGGGCCGGTTGGCGGGCGCCGTCTTCTTCCGACCGGTGGACTACCGGCGGTGACGGAGCGCCGCATCGTAAGCGGCCCGCGTCAGTTCCGCGGTGCGGGCCCAGGTGAACTTCGCGGCCTGATGGATGCCCGACTCCGAGAGCGCACGGCGCTCCCCGGGAGAGCCCAGCAGTCGGTGGATGACCGCCGCCAGTCCCTCCGCGTCGTCCGGATCCACCGCGGGCGCGGCGGCGCCGCACACCTCCGGCAGCGAGCCCGCGGTGGACACCACGGTGGGCGTCCCCAGGCGCATGGCCTCCAGGGGCGGCAGGCCGAAGCCCTCGTAGCGCGAGGGGAAGACGAACAGCGCCGCGCGGCGCATCAGCGCGTAGAAGATGGAGGGCGGCTGGTAGCCCAGGGCCCGGATGTCCAACCCTTCGGAGCGAAGCCGCGCGATGCGCGTCTCCACCTTGCCGGAGCCGAACCAGCCCTGTCCGGCGAGCACCAGCGTGAAGGGCTTGCCCTGCCCAGCGAGCCGCTCCTGCGCATCCAGCACCAGGTCCACGTTCTTGCGGACATCGAGCGAGCCCGCGTAGAGCACGTAGTCCTTCGGCAGGGTCAGCGCGCGCAGGAAGTCCTCCCCCTCCGCGTCCAGCTCCGGCACGTTCACGTGGTCCACGCCGTTGGGCACCACCACGGTGCGCGGCTCCACCTGCGGAAAGCGGCGCAGGAGGTCATCGCGCGTGCGCTCACTGATGCACACCAGCCGATCCGCGGTCGTCAGGCTGCGCGCGAGCCACAGCCGGAACTGCCAGCGGTACGGCGTGGACACCGTGTCCGGCAGGTCCAGGGGCACGAGGTCGTGCACGGTGAGCACGTAGGCCGTGCCCGGCACGCGCCGCAGCGGCAGGTTGAAGTTGCCGAGCGCGTGGTAGACGGGCGGCGGAGACTCCCGCAGCACCTTGGGCAGCGTGCCCAGCGTCCACGCCGTCCGCTTCTGGACGCCCCGGGGGTGCTCGCCCGACGTGCGCGCGCCCATCCGGTCCAGTGCGACGCCCTGGGCCTCCAACGCGTCGGCGAGGCAGCGGGTGTACAGGCCGATGCCCGTGGTGGGTTCGTCCCAGAGGGTGGCGTCGAGGGCGATGGGTCCGAGGGTCGACACGGGGCCGCCTCATACCATGCCCCTGTGCTAGACACGGGCCCGCATGGCGGTCCACCAGTTGATCCCGAGCTTCGGCCCCGGCGATGCCTCCGGGCAGGCCGCGCTGCACCTTCAACTCCTGCTGCGCCGCATGGGGCACGCGGGCGACATCTACGCGGAGGAGGTCGGCGCGGGCCTGGAGGGCATGGCCCGCCACGTCTTCGCGCTGCGCCCGAAACCGGACGACCTCGTCCTGTACCACCATGGCATCGCGTCCCCCTTGAGCGGACGTCTGATGCACATGGACTGCAAGCGCGGCGTGGTGTTCCACAACATCAGCCCCGCGCGCTTCTACCCGGGCACGCCGCTGGAGCACGCGCTGGTCGCGGGCCGCGCGCAGGTCGCCGCGATGGCGCCCTTCCTGGACGTGTCCATCGGGGACTCGGACTACAACTGCGCGGAGCTGCGCGTCGCGGGCCACCGCAACGTGCACACCGTGCAGCTCTTCATCGAACCGGAGCGCTTCGCTGCCTCCGGCGCGGACGCGGAGATGCTCGCGGGCCTGTCGGGTCCCGGCCCCACCCTGGTGTCGGTGAGCCGGGTGATGCCGCACAAGCGCTTCGAGGATCTGCTCGCGCTGCACCGCGAACTCCTGCGGATCCGCCCACAGGCGCGCCTGCTGCTCGTCGGCGGGTACGAAGCGGGCAGCCGCTACTTCAAGGGGCTCCAGAAAGAGGCGAAGGCCCTGGGCGGGGTGGAGTTCCTGGGCCGCCTGACGCATGCGCAGTTGGTGTCCGTGTACCGCTCCGCGTCCGTGTTCGTCTCCATGAGCGAGCACGAGGGCTTCAGCGTGCCCATCATCGAGGCCATGGCCTCGCAGGTGCCGGTGATGGCGTACGCGGCGGCGGCCGTGCCGGAGACGATGGGCGGCGCGGGCATCGGGTTCGACCAGAAGCGCTTCGCGTTCCTCGCGGAGCTGGCGGTGGACCTGAGCGAGGACCTCGCGCTGCGCCAGTCCGTCATCGAAGGCCAGACGCGCCGGCTCCAGCACTTCTCCCCCGCCGCCACGCAGGTGTCGCTGGAGAAGGCGCTCGCGGGCGTGGTGCCCCCACCGCCGAGACCCCGCCGGACCCCGAAGCGGCCTCGCGTGGCGCTGGTGGTGCAACGCTACGGAGAGGTGACGGGCGGCGCGGAGAGCCACGCGGCCCAGGTCGCGGAGCGACTGGCGCCGCACTGGGACATCACGGTGCTCACCACCTGCGCGAAGAACCACCTGACGTGGGAGAACGTCTTCCCGCCGGGCGAGGAGCGCATGGGCCGGGTGAAGGTCCTGCGCTTCCCGGTGACGCGCACGCGCAACATGCCCGCGTTCAACGGCCTGTCGGGCCAGGTGTTCGACCGGAGCAACGAGCGGCTGCGCGAGGAGCAGTGGGTGGCGGAGCAGGGCCCGCTGAGCCCGGGCCTCATCGACCATCTCGCCACCACGCAGGACACGTACGACGGCTACCTGTTCTTCACGTACCTCTACGCGCCCACGGTGATGGGGCTGCCGCTGGTGGCGGACCGCGCGATGCTGGTGCCCACCGCGCACGACGAGCCGCCCATCCGCTTCGGCGTCTACGGCGACGTGTTCAACCGGCCCCGGGTGCTGATGTGCAACACGCCAGAGGAGGTCGCCATGTTCGGGCGCTTCCATCCGGAGCACGCGCGGGCACGGGTGGTGGGCGTGGGGGTGCAGGCCCTGCCGGCGGCACCCGAGCGCTTCCGGGAGAAGCACGGCGTGCACGGCCGCTACCTGCTCTACGTGGGCCGGCTGGAGCCGGGCAAGGGCGTACCGGAGCTGCTGACGTTCTACCGCAAGCTGCGGGAGCGCTACGCGGACGCGCCGGAGCTGGTGCTCGCGGGTGAGGCGCACATGGAGCTGCACGGTGAAGGCGTGCGGCACGTGGGGCGCATCGCGGAGCAGGACAAGCACGATGCGCTCGCCGGGGCACTGGCGGTGGTGGTGCCTTCGAAGTTCGAGAGCCTGTCGCTCCTGACGCTGGAGGCGTTCGCGCACGGGACGCCGGTGCTGGTGAACGGGTACTCGGACGTGCTGGTGGGACAGGTGGAGCGCAGTGGCGCGGGCCGGGTGTACCGGGGGCTGGCGTCGTTCATCGAAGGACTGCGCGAAGTGGGCGAGGCCCGCGACGCGCTGGGCAAGCGGGCCCGCACCTACGCGCAGGGACACACGTGGCCCCAGGTGGTCGCGGCGTACCGGGAAGAAATGGCGCGCATCGTCGAGGAGACACACCGATGAAGCTGCTCGGACGGGACATTCCCACGGGGGCCCTGGTGGCCCGCATCGAAGAGCGGCTGCGCACGCGCGGCCTGCCCACGTCGCAGAAGGCGGAGGTGCCGGAGGACGGCGTCGAGCCGCGCGTGGATCCGCTGTCCTTCAACATGCACGCGCTGGAGGAGAACGCGGACACCACGCGCGCCCTGCCCCTGCACACGCACCGTGGAGGCGCGGGCCAGGTGGTCCTCCTGGCCAAGTGGGCCTTCCGCAAGTCGTGCCAGGTGTTGATCAACGAAACGCTGGGCAGGCAGCGCGTGTTCAACGGGCTGGTGCGCGACTCGTACGCCCAGCTCTCCGCGGAGGTCATCCGGCTGCGCCGTGAAGTGGACACGCTGCGCGCCCAGGCCGCCCGGGCCCAGCAGGCGGAAGGCGCACGTCCGGCCAGGGCGCCCGGGTTCGACTCCAGCCGGCACCCGAAGCCGCCCCCGGACATCGAATACGGCCACCCCTCCATGCCCGCGCACGACGGGAACAGCCGTCCGCCGAAACCATCCGCCGCCGCGACCACCCGGCCGCCGAAGCCCCCGCCCGCCATCGACTACGGTCGTCCGGCCCCCACCCCTGGGCCGCGGGAACAGACCGCTCCCACCGAAGGGCCACCCGCGCACGTCCCGGCTTCGGGTACCCCGGCGGCCCCCACTCCGCCATCCCGCGGCGATGCGGGACGTCCCTCCAAGCCCCAGCGTCCGTCACGGCAAGCTCGCGCACAGGGCCCGCAGGACAAGCCCCGCACCGCCGCCACGCGGCCCGTCCGCGCCCAGCAGAAGCGGCCCGCGAAGCCTCCGCGCCCCGCCCGCGAAGTGCCTCCCCGCCCCGAGGGTGCAGCCAGCCCCACCGAGCCCGCCCCCGCGAAGCGTCCCCCCGCGCGCCGCTCCCGGGCGAAGCGCGGCGGCCCGAAGAAGAATTAGCCTCGCGGACGGCGTATCCATCGCAGTCGAAGGGGGAATCCTCGTGCGTTCATGCATCATCGCCCTGGGCCTGCTGACCCTGCTCGGGTCCTCGCCGGCCGGGGCCGCCGGCAATGCCGTCGCGATCATCTGGAAGGGCGCCAAGACCCAGGCCGACGCCGAGGCCGAGAAGAACTACTGGGGTGACCTCGGCAACGTGCTCGAAAAGACGGGCCTGAAGCTCGAGGACGGCTATCCCAAGCTCGTCCAGAGCAAGACCGTGCCCGGTCTCAAGCCCGGCTTCTGGGTGTGGCTCATGGGCGTCTGCGCCCCCGACAAGGCCCCCTCCATCGTCGAGCACATCAAGCTGCTCTCCCCGGAGACCTACTCCCGCGAGGTGAAGGTCCCCGCGAAGAAGTGGTCCTGCCCCCAGCACGAAGGCGCCGCCCTGGAGGCCCGGGAGGAATCCTTTAAGCTGCCTTCCGGCGCAACCCTGCACGCGTTCACCCGACAGGAGCGCGAGAACGAAGAAGAACATGAAGGGCAGTGGGACCGCAGCTCGCGGACCCGGTACCACTTCGTCCTCTTCGGCACGGACGGCGAGGTGCTCGGCTCGGCGGACGCCGTGGGCGAGGAGGATGCCGACCGGAACACGGGCGATGGCCCCCTGGTCTACACCTGCGACACCACGAAACTGGAAGCGTCCAAGGACGGCACCTTCCTCTTCACCCGCAGCTGTGGCGCGGCAGGCGGCGAGTGCGGCGCCTTGGTGTCCGGGGACGAGGTCGTCACCGTGAAGGTGAACGGAAGCACCGTCTCCGCCAGCGAACCGAAGCGCCAGAACGAGCAGTTCGCCGAATGCGACTGAGCGCCCTCAGGGGAACCGGTAGACGGTGACGTAGCCGTCCCGGTGCACCAGCTCTCCACCCAGCTCCTCCTCGATGAACCGGTGACGGACCGGGTGGAAGTAATGGGTCACGTACCACCGGAAGTGGTGCTCCTTGAGGAAGCGCCGCATCTCCGCGCGCTCCTCGGGCGTGACGGGGGCGAAGGCGGAGCGCATCCCCTCCGCCGCGCGGATCAACCGCGAGTCCACCAGGCCCTGCTCGCGCACCGGCAGCCGCGACAGCCGCGCGAAGGACACCGGCTTGCCGTGGAAGATCTGCTCCCACTGACCCAGGATGTTGTCCGTCAGCACCGCCACCGGCATGGGCGCCTGACGGATCTCCTCGAACACCGGTGGCAACCGGGGCACCTCGGGCATGAGCATCGCCAGGCCCCGGTACTCCACGTTGGGAACCAGGGCCACCGCGAGCGCCACCGCCACGCCCAGCCGCGCATCGCGCCGCGACGCCAGGGCCCCCGCGTGCGCCGCCGCGAACGCCACCAGCACCGACAGCGCCAGGAACGTGAGCAGCATGAAGCGCACCGGCATGCCGCCGCGTGAGAACAGCGGCACCACGTGCTTGAAGACCACGTAGGGCATCGGAATCTGCACCTTGAGCGGCTGGCCGAACGCCGTCAGCGGTTCAGACCACGACAGCCAGACCGCGAGCGCCAGGAACAGCACCACGTCCCGCCGCCACACGCGCTCGCGCCACGACGGCACCAGCGCCACGACGAGCCCGATGATGAAGAGCAGCACCACCGGGGACAGCCGGTCCTCCAACCCGATGTTGAGCACCGTCCCCATCGACAACACCGCGAAGCCCAGCCCCAGCCCCAGCCACCGGCGCCCCTCCGGCACGCCCCGCCACAACGCGAAGACGGCCAGCAGCGGCGTCAGCCAGCCCAGGAACGTGCCCGACTCCTCCGCGTTGGTGGCCATCTTCGTCCGCACCAACTCCACGGAGAACTCACGCGCCTTGTCCGGCAGCGACGTCATCCACGCCGAGCGCGTGTCCGGGATGAAGAACGCATAGAGGTCCGTGAAGTAGTCGGAGTCCCCGTGGTGGATCTGCAGCGGCGCGGGGAACGCATGCAGGAGCAGCGGCACGATGGGCGGCACGCACGCGAGCCCCGCGGCCAGCCCCGCCACCGCCGCGCGGCGCATGAGCGGGTCCTTCCACGTGTCCAGCGCCAGCAGCGGCCCCCGCTTCCACCGCTCCGCCACCACCCACAAGAGCGAGAACAGCGCGATGTAGACGAGGTAGTAGTAGTCACACAGCAACACGTACAACGCGGAGACCGCCAGCCCCACCAGCCACCGCCGCTTCCCCTCGTCCAGCCACCGGAAGAAGAAGTAGAGGTAGAGGGGCAGCCCCTCCAGCGCGGAGAGGTTCAGGTGCGCCATCGCGTGCGCCAGGTGGTAGCGCGAGAAGTTGAACACGCACGCGCCCGCCAGCGCCGCCGCCGCCGCAAGCCATGGCCCGTGGCCCGCGCGCTCCAGCAGGTAGCGCAAGAGCAGCCACGACGTGTAGCCCGTCAGCACGAACGAGCCGAAGATCACGATGTTGTACGCCGTCTCCACCGGCATCCACGGCAGCAGCACCACGCCCCAGAGCGTCTTCGCGGGCGCCAGCGTGTGCCAGTACAGCTCCGCCCCCAGCGGCCAGTGCAGCAAGGGCGCGAAGAAGGGGTTCTGCGGCTGCACCCAGAGGGACTGCCGCATCCACCAGAAGTGCCACATGTTCATGTAGACGTCTTCCCGGCCGCCCAGCACGTACCCCTTCATCTGGGACACGAGCGGCCAGGTGTGGAACGCCGACAGCAGGAAGGACACCGCCAGCGCCAGCGGGTGGAGCGCCCACCGCATCCAGCGGGACATGGGGAGGGACATGGTCGCCGGGGGACTCAGAGAGGCCGCTCGGCGGCCATCAGCATGTTGTCACCCAGGTTGAACGGGATGGACCAGCTGGACGGCACGCCCCGCCGCACCAGCTCCAGCACCGGCGCCGCGGGCGTGAAGCTCGCCCCCACCTTCCGCAGCAGGTAGTCCGCGGAGATGATGTGCGTGTACGTCCGGGCATCCGTGACGTGGAAGCCCACCTCCTCCAGCAGCATCGCCAGGGTGCGGCGGCCGAAATAGAAGAGGTGCATGTCCATCAGCCACGGCCACTGCCCGCCCATCACGCGCGCCAGCAGGCTGCCCACGTCGATGGTGGACAGGTAGATGCGGCCCCCGGGGCGCACCAGCTTCAGCGCGGCCTTCAGCTCCTCGCGCGGATCCGCGAAGTGCTCCACCACGTCCCACAGCGTCACCACGTCGTACTGGAGCCCCTTCGCCGCCAGCTCCTTCAAGGGCACGCCGTGCACGGTGAAGCCCAGGCCGCGCGCGTTGTTGCCCGCCCAGCGCGACAGCTCCAACCCCTCCGGGCGGAAGCCCGCGTCCCGCGCCACGTCCAGGAAGTAGCCGCAGTAGGCGCCCACATCCAGCAGCGTGCGCCCCTGGGCCGGGCCCAGCTCGCGCAGCACGCGGCGGAAGGTGTGGTAGCGGTTGTCCTTCTCCGCGACGTAGAGCGGATCCTCCACGTCCTGGTACGCCTGCAGCAGGGCATCCGGCGACTGGATGGGCCACTGGAACATCATCCCGCAGTCCTCGCAGCCCCAGATGGGCGGGTGGCTGCGGTGCCCGAAGGAGGTGCAGTTGTAGGCAGCCGCCCCCTCGGGTTGGGTTCCGGCGACGCGCGCCCGGTGACGCAGCCGCAGGCGCCCTCCCTTGCACAGGTAACAGGCGTCCGGCACAGGGGCCAGGTGCGGTTCGGCGGTGCGGCGAGCTGCGTTGTCCATCATGGCGGCGCACCGTAATCCCAAGGCAGGGCCGCCTCAACACGTCGGATGGGGACAAGCGGGGGCACTGGCGCCCATCGCCTGGACCCATCCTTGCCCGTAAGCCCCCTTGCTTTCCGGACGACACGCCGCGAAATAGGCCCCCTTCCGGAATCGTTGTCCCAGGTTCACCTCCCCCGTCCCGTGACATGCGCGCCTTGAACGAACCCGCCTCCGCCCCTGCTCCCACCCTCCACCTGGGCCTGCCGGGTTTCTCCTTCGAGGACCTGTACCGCCCCAGCGGCCTGCGCCGGCTGGCGGAGCGCTTCGACGCGCAGCTCCAGGGCGACGCCCCGGACCTGTTCCAGGCCTTCGACGCCTACCGCAAGTCCGGAGGCACCACCCCGTCCGGCCCGGCCGAGTCCGACCTGCTCATCCAGGTGGCCCGCCACGTGTCGCGCTTCGTCGCCACCCTGTTCGGCATCGGCACGGAGTCCGAGCGGCTGGCCCGTCACCTGCGCGGGGAGCTGCCCCTTTTCGACTTCAAGCGCGAATTCATCACGCGCCGCGTCTTCAAGAAGGGCGCCCAGGACCGTCCGGCGCTCGCGGAGTTCCCGGCGCTCGACGGCCGCATGCGCCTGCTCATGCAACTGGGCTTCCCGGACGCGCTCGCGCACGGCGACCTGGAGCGCGGCCTCGCGGAGTCCATCCTGACGCTGCTCGACATCGAGCGGCTCTTCTCCGGCAACCTTCCCCCCGCGCAAGCGGAGCGCGCCCCCGCCCTGCGTGAGCAGTGGGCCGCCCTGCGCGTCGCGCTCACCGCCGCCCCCGAGGGTGCGGACGCCTTCGGCTCCAGCCTGGTGACGAAGGGCGACGACGCGGCGGAGCTCCAGGCCGTGCGCGCGCTCCTGTCCCTGGCGGACCGGTGGACGTACGCCCGCGCCCTGCACCCGGAAACGAAGGCGCTCTTCCACACCTGGCCCACGCTGCGGCTGCCCAAGCCCCTGGTGTTCGACCAGTTGGTGCAGTTGCAGCGCCCGGACGCGGACCTGGAGGAGAAGACCGAAGGGCTGGAGCACCACCTGCGCCACCGCGACGGCTTCAAGCTCACCGACCGCCGGGGCACGTCGCGCGACGTGATGAACGAGGTGGACTACTGCGTCATCTGCCACGAGCGGCAGAAGGACTCGTGCTCCAAGGGCTTCCCCGCGAAGGACCCCGTGGCGGAGGGGCACTCGTTCAAGAAGAACCCCCTGGGCATCCCGCTCACCGGCTGCCCGCTGGACGAGCGCATCTCCGAAGCGCACGCGCTCAAGCGCGAGGGTGACTCCGTGGCGGCGCTGGCCATGGTGACGCTGGACAATCCGATGTGCCCGGGCACCGGCCACCGCATCTGCAACGACTGCATGAAGGCGTGCATCTTCCAGAAGCAGGAGCCAGTGAACATCCCGCTGGCGGAGACGGCCACGCTCACCGACGTGCTGGAGCTGCCGTGGGGCTTTGAAATCTACGGCCTGCTCACGCGCTGGAACCCGCTCAACATCCGCCGTCCGTACGCCCTGCCCTACGTGGGCCGCAACGTGATGGTGGTGGGCCTGGGCCCCGCCGGCTACACGCTGTCGCACTACCTGCTCAATGAAGGCTTCGCCGTCACCGGCGTGGACGGCCTCAAGATTGAACCCTTCCCCGACGAACTGGTGGGCCGTGGCGGCCACAAGCTGGCGCCCATCCGCGACTGGCGAGGGCTCACGCGAGAGCTGGACGAGCGCGTGCTGGAGGGCTTCGGCGGCGTGTCCGAGTACGGAATCACCGTGCGCTGGGACAAGAACTTCCTCACGCTCATCCACCTGACGCTCGCGCGCCGCGAGGGTCTGCGCATCTACGGCGGCATCCGCTTCGGCGGCACGTTGACCATGGACGACGCGTGGGCGCTGGGCTTCGACCACGTGGCCATCGCCGCGGGCGCGGGCCGTCCCACCATCATCGGGATGAAGAACAACCTCATCCGGGGCATCCGCAAGGCCTCCGACTTCCTGATGGCGCTCCAGCTCACGGGCGCCTTCAAGCGCGACTCGCTGGCGAACCTCCAGGTGCAGCTGCCGGCCATCGTCATCGGCGGCGGCCTCACCGGCATCGACACCGCCACGGAGCTGATGGCGTATTACCCGGTGCAGGTGGAGAAGACGCTGGAGCGCCACGAGAAGCTGGTGGCGGACCTGGGCGAGGAAGGCGTCGTCGCGCGCCTGGACACCGAGGAGCGCGCCACCTACCAGACCTTCCTGGAGCACGGCCGCGCGGTCCGCGCCGAACGCCAGAAGGCCCAGGCCGAAGGCCGCTCGCCGGACTTCATCCACCTGGTGCGTTCGTGGGGCGGCGTGAGCCTCTGCTACCGCCGCGGCCTCACCGAGTCCCCCGCCTACCGCCTCAACCACGAGGAGGTGACCAAGGCGCTGGAGGAGGGCATCCGGTTCATCGAACGGATGAGCCCCGTGGAGGCGTTGCAGGACGACTCCGGAGCGGTGCGCGCCCTCAAGTTCGAGCGCATGGTGACGGTGGACGGCAAGCTCAAGGGCAGCGGCCAGTTCTTCGAGCTGCCCGCGAAGACGGTGTGCGTGGCCGCGGGCACGTCCCCCAACGTCACGTACGAGAAGGAATACCCGGGCACCTTCCAGCTCGACAAGCGCAAGGAGTACTTCCAGGGCCACGAGCTGGTGGAGGCCACGGACGGTACGCCGGACCGCTTCACGCTCCAGTCGGTGCCGGCCTCGGAGGACCCGGAGGCGAAGGTGGGCTTCTTCACGTCCTACGAGAAGGACGGCCGCTTCGTGTCCTTCTACGGCGACAACCACCCGAGCTACGCGGGCAACGTGGTGAAGGCCATGGCCAGCGCGAAGGACGGGCACCCGCAGGTGGCGCGCCTGTTCGCGAAGGAAGTGGCGGGCCTGGACTTCACCGACGAGGGCGCCCAGGCGGCGCGCGAGGCGAAGCGCACGGAGCACTTCGCGAAGCTGGACGAGGCCTTCCTCGCCACCGTCGTCGCGGTGAACCGCCTGACGCCGACCATCGTGGAGGTGGTGGTGCGCGCGCCCTTCGCGGCGAGCCACTTCCTGCCCGGCCAGTTCTACCGCCTGCAGAACTTCGAGCGGAGCGCCCCCGTCGTGGATGGCGTGCGCCTCACCATGGAGGGCCTGGCCCTCACGGGCGCGTGGGTGGACAAGGAGAAGGGGCTGATGGGCACCATCGTGCTGGAGATGGGCTCCTCGTCCCGCCTGTGCGCCGCGCTCAAGCCCGGCGAGCCCGTCGTGCTGATGGGCCCCACGGGCGCGCCCACCGAAATCGGCCACAACGAGACGGTGGTGCTGGTGGGCGGCGGCCTGGGCAACGCGGTGCTCTTCTCCATCGCGCGCTCGCTCAAGGCCGCGGGCTGCCGCGTCGTCTACTTCGCCGGCTACCGGATGAAGGCGGACTCGTTCAAGCAGGAGGAGATTGAACTGGGCACCGACCAGGTCATCTGGTCCGTGGACGGTGGGGAGCTGCTGGACGTCCGGCGTCCCCAGGACGCGGCCTTCCGGGGCAACGTGGTGCAGGCGATGGTGGCCTACGCCGAAGGCAAACTGGGCGTGGCGCCGGTGATTTCGCTGAGCGAGGTGGACCGCATCATCGCCATCGGCTCGGACCGGATGATGCGCGCGGTGGCCGAGGCGCGGCACGGCATCCTCCAGCCGTACCTGAAGCCCGGGCACGAGGCCATCGGGTCCATCAACTCACCGATGCAGTGCATGATGAAGGAGATCTGCGCCCAGTGTCTCCAGCGGCACGTGGACCCGCTCACCGGCAAGGAGACGTGGGTGTTCTCCTGCTACAACCAGGACCAGCGGTTGGACCACGTGGACTTCGTCAACCTGAACCAGCGCCTGCGCGGCAACACGGTGCTGGAGAAGATGGGCGACACCTTCCTCGCGCAGCTGTTGAAGAAGGCCCCGCACCTCAAGCGCGTGTGAGTCAGTGCCGCACGCCCGCGAAGGCCTTGAGCATGTCCTGATAGTTCTTCGTCAGGTCGGCTTCGCGGGTGAGCACCACGTCCACGTTGGCGTCGCCGAACTCGCGGCGCGCCTCCGGGAGCATCTGGAAGGCGTCCACCTCGCGCCGCATGGACTCCACCTGCGGCGCCAGCTCCTGCTGCTGTTCGGCGGGCATGCGGGCCTGGAGCGCCTCCAGCTTCTTGAGCTCCTCCTCGTACTGGAGCGTGCGGCCCATCTGCCGCTGGCTGATGACGGTCGTGACGACCTCCGCGATGCGGTTGACCTCGTCGGTGGTGAGCCCCGCGGCGGTGCGTGCGTCGGTCTCCGCCTGGGCCTTGCGCTCGATGAGCTTCAGGCCGGAGCGGGCCGCCTCCAGCGCCTTGGGCGTGCCCGCGTCCATCAGCGGCCCCATGTCCTGCAGGCCCCGCATCAGCGAGCCGTAGACCTCCAGCATCTTGCGCTGGTAGCCCACGTACGCATCCAGCTTGGCCTTCGTCACCGTGTAGGGACCGTCCCCGTCAGGGCCTGCGACTGCCTCGCCCTCCAGGCGGGCGACCGTCTGCCCTCCTTCGGTGCCAGCCTCCGGGCCCTCTCCGACCGTATCCTTGCGACACGCGGAGAGCATGACGACCACGGGCAACCACCACCACAGCTTGCGCATGCCACCTCCAGGGACCGCCACCGGCGTGGGGCAGTGTATGCTTCGACGGGCCTCCGCGAGCGCCGGTTGCCGAACGCCGACTCCCCGTCGCCTGTTCCGGCCACTGAACATTCGCCTCATTACCTTTGACCTACCGGGCCACGGTCATGTACGAACCGCGGGCTTGTCGCGTTCAGTGGAGGGACTTTGAGGATTTTCCTGGTAAGGCACGGCGAAGCGGACGCGGAGAGCCCCGAGGGTCTCGGCGACGAGGCGCGCGCGCTGACCGCGAAGGCCCGTGCGAACATTGCTCAGCACTTCGCGTCGCTGTCGGAGCGCATGGGGCCCATCAACCTCATCCTCACCAGCCCGCTGGTGCGCACCGTTCAGACGGCGCAGATCCTCTCCTTCTCGACGAAGCATGACGGACTCCTGCGCGTGCACCGCAGCCTGCTGCCGGACATGCCGGTGGGCGCCGTGGAGCCGGTGCTCAAGGAGTACAACGACGAGAACCTCGTCCTCGTCGGCCATCAGCCCTCCATGGGCGCGTTGGCGGCGCACCTCCTGGGGATGCAGTCGTTCCCCAAGCCGGTGAACCCGGGTACGGTCATCGCGATGGAGTGGCCGGAGACGCCCACCAGCACCGAGGACCAGGTCCCCGGCGAGAAGGGTGAGAACCCCCCCGCCCAGCACCTGAAGTTCCTGTTCTACGCCGCCCCTGGCCAGCAGGTCCTCGACGTCATCCAGTGACGTCGGGAACCCGGCCATGATGGACGAAGTCCGCTACAACCCGCTCGTCGCCGCTGCGTTCAAGCGCATCCTGGCGGCGGCGGATGCCTTCGATCCGGACGTGCTGGAAGCCGACGTCACCGGCGACATGGTGACGCTGACGGCCGCCTCCCGTGAGAAGTGCATCATCAACACCCAGCGCGCCGTCCGGCAGCTCTGGGTGGCCGGCCAGGGCCAGGGCATCCACTTCGACTACGACGAAGCCTCGCGCACCTGGAAGGACGACAAGGGCAAGGGGCTGGAGCTGTTCGCCTTCGTCGCGGGCGTCGTGAAGCACCTCACCGGCCAGGATCTCGCCTACCCCTCCTGAGTGCCGGGGCCCGCCTGGGCCACCACCACGCTGTCGCCCCCGCCCGCCTGGGCCCGGCGCAGCGCATCCCCTGCTTCCTTCAAGAGCCCTCCGAAGCTGAGGCCCGCGCCCTGCGTGAGCGCCTTGGTGCCCCCCGCCGGGGGTTCGGACACCGCCACGCCCACGGACGCCGTGGCGCCCGGCAAGGCCTTCAGGGCGTGCATCCGTTCGAGCAGCCGCTCCGCCACCACCCGGGCTCCAGAGCGCGGCGTATGGGGCAGGAACACCACGAAGCGGCTGTCCGCGAAGGGCACCACCACGTCGATGTCCCGCACCCCCGCCGTCAGGAGCCCCAGCGCCTCCGCGAGCAACGCGGTGCGCGCCTGCGGGGCAAGGCTCAGGGTGTGTTCGGTGAAGCGGTCCACCTCCACCAGCAGCAGGGAGATGGGGTAGCGGTAGCGCCGGCTGCGCTTCACCTCCATCAGCAAGAGGCGCTTGAGGAAGTCGAAGTCCGGGGAGGAGCTCACCGCGAACAGGTCCGTGCGGGAGGCCCGCCGCTCCGGAAGGCCTCCGGGACGGGCCGGGATGGCGACGGCCGAAGCGGCGGCAGCGGCCTCCGGGGCCACAGGACGCGTCCCTGCCTCCGCCAGGCGCAGCACCAGGCTCACGCACGTCACGACGGTGCCGCGCTTGAGGGGCCCCACCAGGCACCCTTCCGCCCCGGCTTCGGCGGCGCGGGTGTCCGCGTGCTCCTCGTCCGGCGGGTACACCAGCAGGACAGGCAGCCGGGAGCCCTTCTGACGCAGCTCCTGGCAGAGGGCTTCCCCGTCCACGGGAAGGCTCGCGGACGCCACGAGCACTCCCGGCGGACGGTCTTCCAGCAGGCGGCGCGCTTCCGCGGCGCTGCCCACCCAGGCCACCTCGTGGCCGACGCCCTCCAGGAACCGGCGCAGGGCGCTGGCGACGGGAGCGGACGGTTCGGCCAGGAGGACGGTGGCCATCAGACCTTCATGACCTCTGCTTCCTTGGCCGCGTAGATCTTGTCGACCTCCTTGATGCCCGCGGCCGTCTTGTCCTCCACGTCCTTGGTGAAGCGCTTGAGGTCGTCCTCGGTGATCTTCTTGTCCTTCTGCTGGCCCTTGAGGGCCTCCAGGATGTCGCGCCGGTGGTTGCGGATGGCCACCTTGTGGTCCTCCGCCTTGGTCTTCACCTGCTTGACGATCTCCTTGCGGCGCTCCTCGGTGAGCGGCGGGAAGGGCAGACGGATCATTTCGCCGTCGTTCATCGGGTTGATGCCCAGGTCCGACTGACGCAGGGCCTTCTCGATGTCCTTCAGGACGCTCTTGTCCCAGGGCTTGATGGTGATGAGCCGGGGCTCGGGCGCGTTGATGCTGGCCACGCCCGCCAGCGGCGTCAGCGTGCCGTACTGGTCCACCCGGATGTTGTCGAGGATGGCGGTGCTCGCGCGGCCGGTGCGCACCTTGGTGAGCTCCCGCTTGAGGTCTTCCAGCGTCTTGTCGATACGAGGCTTCAGTTCCGCGACGGTGTCAGCCATTGCAGTCTCCTCCAGAAGCTTGTGTCAGCCCTGTTCGGGGTTTCAGGCCCAGACCGTCTCGGTGGCCCCGACGACGGTGCCAAACTCACCCTGCTTGCCCATGACGGCGCGGTGGATGTTCCCGCGCGTGCCCAGGTCGAACACGATGATGGGCAGCTTGTTGTCCATGCACAGCGAGATGGCCGTGGAGTCCATCACGCTGAGGTTCTGCTTGAGCACGTCCATGTACGTCAGCGTCCGGTAGCGCCGCGCCGTGGGGTCCTTCTTCGGGTCGGCGTTGTAGACGCCATCCACCTTGGTAGCCTTGAGGATGACCTGCGCGTTGATTTCCATCGCGCGCAGCGACGCGGCCGTGTCGGTGGTGAAGTACGGGTTGCCCGTGCCCGCGGCGAAGATGACGACGCGGCCCTTCTCCAGGTGGCGCACCGCGCGCCGGCGGATGTAGGGCTCGGCGATCTGCTCCATCTTGATGGCGGACTGCACGCGCGTCTTCAGGCCCTGCTTCTCCAGCGCGTCCTGCATCGCCATGGAGTTGATGCAGGTGGCGAGCATGCCCATGTAGTCGGCGCTCGCGCGGTCCATGCCTTCCGTCGCACCGGCCACGCCGCGGAAGATATTGCCTCCGCCAATGACGACGGCCAGCTCGATTCCCGCCCGGGACAGCTCGGCGATTTCTTCAGCGATGCGCGTGAGGGTGGGGGGGTGGATGCCGTACTTCCCCTCGCCCATCAGGGCTTCGCCCGAAAGTTTGAGGAGGATGCGCTTGTAGGGAGAGGTGGATTCGGACATACGCGACCGCTTCTATCCCCCGCCCCGCGCCCGATCAACGACGGAAGTCGTGCCCAGGGCCGCACCGTCCGATGCCGGGCGTCCGGACGCCCTGGAGTGGGGTCCAGGAATACCGAGGGCCGCGCCCCCGGAGCTTCCCTGTGAGGGGAAACCCCGAGCACGCGGCCCCGGGTGCGGCAGGACGGCGAAGCGCGCTTAGGCCTGGCCCAGCGTCTTGGCGACCTCGGCGGCGAGGTCGTCCTTCTTCTTCTCAATGCCCTCGCCCACTTCGTAGCGGACGAAGCGGCGCACGGAGACCTTCTCGCCAATCTTCGCGGCGCGCTCGGTGATCATCTCACCGACCTTCTTCTTGTCGTCCTTCACCCAGATCTGATCCACCAGGCAGACGCCCTCGTAGTACTTCTCCATCTTGCCCACGAGGATCTTCTCCAGCATCGCCTCGGGCTTGCCCTGCTGCTTGAGCAGCTCGCGCTGGATCTCCTTCTCCTTGTCCATCGCGTCCTGCGGCACTTCCTCGCGGCGCACGAACTTGGGGCTGGCCGCGGCGATCTGCATGGCCACGTCCTTCGCCAGTTCCTGGAAGTCGGTGTTGCGCGCGACGAAGTCCGTCTCGCAGTTGACCTCCACGATGACGCCGATACGGCCGCCGTGGATGTAGCTGGTGACGATGCCTTCGGCGGCGACGCGGCCTTCCTTGCCGGCGGCGCGCGAGATGCCCTTCTTGCGCAGCCATTCCTCGGCCTTCACGAAGTCACCCGCCGACTCCGACAGGGCCTTCTTGCAGTCCATCAAGCCCGCGCCGGTCCGCTCGCGGAGGTCCTTCACCATCTGGGCGCTGATCTCAGCCATGTGCGTCTCTCTCTATCTTTGCTCCGAGCACGGCGGCGTGCGCCGTGGGCGGAAGCCATGAGTTCAGGGGGTACCGCTGGAACGAAAAAACGGAGACGGCCGGACAGCGGGCCTTGGAAGGTGCCGCCCGGCCGACTCCGGAAGCTGCGTGGGAAGCGAGGACGCGGCGACTACTCGGCCGACGGCGTCTCGCCACCCTCGGCGGGGGCAGCGGCGGGCTGCTCGACGGCGACGGGGGCGGCAGCGCCCTTCATCTCCACGAGGGGGCCACGGCGCTCGCCGCCACGGTCACCACCACCACCCCGGCGGTCATCGCGGTCGCGGCGGTCGTTGCGGCGGGGACCCCGGCGATCATCGCGGTCGCGGCGGTCGTCACGGCCCTCACGCTCCTCCTGCTCGTCGCGCTCGGCGGCGCCGGACGCACGGTAGCGCGCCGCACCCTCAAGGCACGCGTCCGCGATCTTCGACGTGAAGAGCTTGATGGAGCGGATGGCGTCGTCGTTGCCCGGGATGACGAAGTCGATGCCGTCCGGATCGCAGTTCGTGTCCACCAGACCAATCAACGGGATGCCCAGGCGGGTGGCCTCGTGGATGGCGATGTGCTCCTTCTTCGGGTCGATGATGAAGACGCAGCGGGGCAGCTTCGCCATGTCCTTCACGCCGCCCAGGTTCTTCTCCAGCTTCTCGCGCTCACGGTCGAGCTGGGCGACTTCCTTCTTGGGCAGGCGCTCGAAGGTGCCGTCCTCGGCCATCTTCTCCAGCATCTTGAGGCGGTCGATGCCCTGCTTGATGGTCTTGAAGTTCGTCAGCGTGCCACCCAGCCAGCGGCTGGTGACGAAGAACTGACCGGCGCGCGCGGCCTCCTCGCGGATGACGTCCTGCGCCTGCTTCTTGGTGCCGACGAAGAGCACCGACCCGCCACGGGCCGTGATGTCCGCGACGAAGCGGAAGGCCGACCGGGCCATCGTCACGGTCTTCTGCAGGTCGATGATGTAGATGCCGTTACGGGCACCGAAGATGTAGGGCTTCATCTTCGGGTTCCAGCGCTTGGTCTGGTGGCCGAAGTGGACGCCGGCCTCGAGCAGCTGGCGCATCGTGATGCCGCTCGCGGCGGCCATCGCCTGGGCCTGCGTCTGCGTATCCTGCTGGGTTTCCATGGTGCGTGTACCTTCCGGTTGTGTTCCGCCACGCGCGTTGTGGAGTTCCCGGCCCTGGCCCTTCCACCTGGAGGGGCACCGGAGACCGGCACGCACGTGTGAGTAGTGGGTGCTTCGACTGCCTTCGGGCGTACGGCCCGGCCCCTACATAACAGGGCGCGGGGTCCTTAGCAGAACGCTCAAGAGGGGCGCAAGCTTCAGCACTCCGCCCTTCCGGGTTCTCCGGGTCCAAGCCCGCTCCCCTCCCCTGCGGCCGTCCGGGAAAGCGACCGGCGCGGCCTCCGCTCCCCTTGGCAGGGAGGGCGACCGCGCCGGAGGGCACGTCAGGGCTTCAGGCGGAAACTAGGCGTTGGCCTCGTTGGCGCCGTGGCACTTCTTGTACTTGCGGCCGCTGCCGCAGGGGCAGGGGTCGTTGCGGCCCACACGGGGGGCATCGGAGGAGGCCGCGGCGGCCGCGCGCTGGGCGACGGGCGTGGCGGTGGCCTCCTCGATCTTCCCTTCCGCGTCCGCGCGGCCTTCCACGGCCTTCTGCTGCTGCTGGGCGAGCTGCCGCTGGATGCGAGCGGTCTCCTCCGCCGCGCTGGAGGCGGAGCGGGCCTGGACGCGCATCATCTGGCTGACGAACTGCGTCTTGATGGCGGAGAGCATCTGGATGAAGCCCTGGTAGCCCTCCTTCTTGTACTCCTGCTTCGGGTCCTTCTGGCCGTAGCCGCGCAGGCCGATGCCCTGACGCAGGTGGTCCATGGCCAGCAGGTGGTCCTTCCAGAGCTGGTCGATGGTGGCCAGGTACCGGTACTGCAGGAAGCGCATGAAGTCTTCGCTGAACTCCTGCTCGCGGGCGGTGAAGACCTTCTCCGCCGCCGCGTAGATCTGATCCTGGAGTTCGTCGCGGTTGCCCGTGCCCTCGAAGCTCATCTCCAGGTTGAAGGACTCCTTCACCGCCGCGGACAGCGAGGCGATGTCCCAGGTGTCGGAGCTGCGCGTGGGGGCGTAGGTGTCCGTCAGGGACACGACGACGTCCTCCACCGCGTCCAGCACCATCTCCCGGAAGTCCGCCCAGGTGATGACGCGCTCGGAGCGCGTCTTGACGCGAGTCTTCAGGTCCTCCTCGTACTCCACCAGCGGCATGCCGGCACCGGAAGCCAGCACCTGACGGCGCAGCTTGTAGATGGTGCGCCGCTGCTGGTTCATCACGTCGTCGTACTCGAGCAGGTTCTTGCGCTGGTCGAAGTTGTGACCTTCGACCCGCTTCTGCGCGCCCTCGATGGCCCGCGACAGCCAGATGTGCTCGATGACCTCGCCCTCTTCCATGCCCAGGCGCTCCATCAGCGTCTGGATGCGCTCGGACCCGAAGATGCGCATCAGGTCGTCTTCGAGCGACAGGAAGAAGCGGCTGCCGCCCGGGTCACCCTGGCGGCCGGCGCGGCCACGCAGCTGGTTGTCGACGCGGCGGGACTCGTGGCGCTCGGTGCCGATGATGAAGAGGCCGCCCGCGGCCATGACGTCCGCGCGCTCCTGCTTCGTCAGCTCCTCGTTCTTCGCCTTGGTCTCGGCGAAGCGCGCTTCCCAGTCCGCCTGGGCGGCCTGGTAGGCGGTCATGTCCACCGGCTGGCCGTCCGACGACTCGGGGACTTCCGGCGGCGAGCCCATGGCGCTCTTGGTCATCACCTCGGGGTTGCCGCCCAGGAGGATGTCCGTGCCTCGGCCGGCCATGTTGGTGGAGATGGTGACCGCGCCCTTGCGGCCGGCCTGCGCGACGATGTCGGCTTCGCGCTGGTGGGCCTTGGCGTTGAGGACGTTGTGCGGCACGCCGCGCTTCTTGAGGAAGTTGGCGACCACTTCGCTCTTGGCGATGGACACCGTGCCCACGAGCACCGGCTGGCCGGCCTTGTGCAGCTCTTCAATCTGCGCGGCGACGGCCTCGAACTTCTCGCGCTCCGTCTTGTAGACCACGTCCTGCTGGTCCAGACGCACCGCCGGCCGGTTGGTCGGGATGACGCGCACGTCCAGGTTGTAGATCTTCGCAAACTCTTCGGCTTCCGTGTCCGCGGTGCCCGTCATGCCGGACAGCTTGGAGTACATGCGGAAGTAGTTCTGGAACGAGACCGTGGCGAGCGTCTGGTTCTCGTTTTCAATCTTCACGCCCTCCTTGGCCTCGATGGCCTGGTGGAGACCGTCCGACCAGCGCCGGCCCGGCATGAGGCGGCCGGTGAACTCGTCGACGATCTGCACCTCGCCGTCCTTCACCACGTAGTCCTTGTCGCGCTTGTAGAGCGTGTGCGCGCGCAGGGCCTGTTCGACGTGGTGGAGGGTTTCGATTTCGCCCGGGTCGTAGAGGTTGCCGACGCTCAGGCGCTTCTGGAGCTTGTCGATGCCGTCGTCGGTGAGGGCCACCGCGCGGTGCTTCTCATCCAGGGTGTAGTCCTGGTCCGGAACAAGGCCCGGGATGACCTGATCCACCCGGTAGTACTTGTCGGTGCTGTCCTCGGTGGGCCCGGAGATGATGAGCGGCGTGCGGGCCTCGTCGATGAGGATGGAGTCCACTTCGTCGACGATGGCGTAGTTGAGCTCCCGCTGGACGTAGTCCTGCAGACGGAACTTCATGTTGTCGCGCAGGTAGTCGAAGCCGAACTCGTTGTTCTGCCCGTAGGTGATGTCCGAGCGGTACGACTCCTGCCGCTGCTTGTCGGACAGCTCGTGGAGCACGCAGCCCGTCGTCATGCCCAAGAACTTGTAGACGCGGCCCATCCACTCGGCGTCGCGGCGGGCCAGGTAGTCGTTCACGGTGACGACGTGGACGCCCCGGCCGGACAGCGCGTTGAGGTAGGAGGGCAGCGTCGCGGTGAGCGTCTTGCCTTCACCGGTGCGCATCTCCGCGATGCAGCCCTCGTGCAGGAAGACGCCGCCCACCAACTGGACGTCATAGTGGCGCTGGCCGATGACCCGGCTCGACGCCTCGCGAGTGAGCGCGAAGGCCTCGAAGAGCAGCTCGTCCAGGGGACGGCCGTTCTGGATCTCCTGCTTCATCCGGGCGGTCTCGCGCGCGAAGTCCTCGTCCTTGAGGGCCTTCATGCGGGGTTCCAGCTCGTTGATGCGAGCAATCTTCAGTCGGGCCTTCTTGAGCTCGCGCTCATTCTTCGTCCCGATGAGCTTCTTTAGCGTCCATTCAATCATGTTGGCTCTCTCGCCGGAGAATCCTCGAAGGAAGGCGGCGAGTGAAGGGAATTCCCAGGAGATGTAAGGGAGAACCAGACCAAAACCACGCGCGCCCCCCGAAACTTCCTCTCGGCTGGCCGCCCGGCGCGCGGTGGCCCAGAGTAAAGCGGAACCGAGTCCACGCAATGTCCCCTAAGCAGATTCAACGTCCCCGCGCCGCGAAGACTTCTCACGGCCGCTCCTCCCCGGGCCCCCGCCGACCAGGCGCCCCCTCCCGTCCCGGCAAGCCGTCCCGGTCCGGTCCACCCTCTTCCGGCTTCAAGCCCGGGGCCAAAACCCACCCCAAGGCCGATGCCAGGTCCGGGGATGCCCGGTCCAGCGGCAGGCCCGGCCCCAAGGCAGGTGCCCGACCCGGGTCCCGGCCCGGCACCGGTCCAGGTGCCGGCCGGCCTGGCGCCAGCGCGGGTCCCGGCAGATCCGGTCCCAAGCCCGGCCCCAATGCGGGTCCTGGCCGGCCCGGCGCCAAATCCGGCCCCAACGCGGGGACCAAGCCCCGCGCGGGAGGCCTGGGCCGTTCCGCCCCCGCCCCCACCGCCTCTCCGGCGCCGCGCATCCCACCTCGGGCGCGTGTTCCTTCCATCCCCGCACAGACGCTCGCCGCCCAGCCGGGGCGCTGGCTGTGGACGTGCCGGGAGGGCTTCGAAGCACACCTGTTCGAAGAGCTGGTGTGGGCCCATGCCAACCCCCGCATCCTGGGCCCCGCCCTGGTGGAGTCCGAGCACCGGCCGGATGTGCCCCCCGCCTTCGGCCGGGCCGCGGAGAAGGTCATCGCCACCTGGGCCCCCGCCGGCGGGGCGCAGGTGCCCGTGGAGGACATCGTGGACGCCCTGTCCGAGCTGCCCACCCGTGTGCCCTGGCTCCTGCGCGCCTTCACGCCGGACAGCGAGCGCGGCAACACGCAGGCCGGACGCGCCGAGGCCCTGGAGGCCGCGGTGCGCTCGGCCCTGCACCCCAACCGCCTGCTGGAGGACGACAACCGGGCGCGCGAATCGGGGGCCCTATTGGTGGGCCTGTGTGTGGCTCCGGACGGCGTGCTCATCCTGGGCGCAATCAGCGCCCGCGAGGCCCTGTCGCTGGCCCCGGGCGGACGGCGGCGGATGAAGCGCGCGGGCGAGTCCCCGTCCCGCGCGGCGATGAAGCTGGAGGAGGCCCTGGACGGCCTGGCCGATGAGCCAGGGCGCGGCGACGTCTGCGTGGACCTGGGCGCGGCGCCGGGAGGCTGGACGCAGCGGCTGGTGGCGCGCGGGGCGCGGGTGGTGGCGGTGGACCCGGCGAAGCTGATGCCGGAGCTCACGAAGAACCCCCGCGTGCAGCACGTGCAGGAGAGCGCCTTCGCCTACGCTCCGGAGGAGCCCGCCGACTGGCTCTTCTGCGACATGGCGTGGCGACCCCTGGAGGTGGCGCAGCTGCTGGCCAAGTGGGGGCGCCGACGCTGGGCCCGCAACCTGGTGGCCAACATCAAGCTGCCCATGAAGGACAAGAACCCGCTGCTCCTGCGCGTGAAGCAGATCCTCGTGGACGACGGGGGCTGGGACGGCCTCACCGTCCGCCAGCTCTACCATGACCGGGATGAGGTCACGGTGACGGCGCGACGCATGCGCTGAAAGCAGCCTGCGCCCGGGTGCTGTCCGCGCTACACACCCGGGTACGATGCCCTATTCCATCGACGATCCCACCGCCACCGCCCTCGTCGCACTCCACCCCCGGGCCGCCCGGCCCGGGCATGCGAACGAGGCGCCGCAAGCGGCCGCCCTGGAGCTCATCGCCACCGAGCAGCGCCGTCGCGGCCAGCCGGATGCCACCGGCGCGCTGCACGTGCTCGCGCTGACGCAGGGAACGCTCCTCAAGGAGCAGTTCGACCTGTCCACGCACGCCCACCATGACGGCTGGACCGTGGGCGCGGTGATGGTGGACGTGAAGGAGATGATCCACTTCAACGCGCGCTTCGGCTTCCCGGCGGGGGACGCGCTGCTCAAGGCCCTCGTCGCGTCGCTCGCGGCGCAGTACCCCGGTGCGCGCATCGTGCGCTTCCAGCCGGACGGCTTCGCGGTGTTGCTCGTGCCCACGTCCCAGCTCACCGTGCGCGAGGACAGCGCGGACACCACGCGGGCGCGGCTGACGGAAGAGCTGCGCCCCACCCTGCCCCCGGGCGCTGCGGCCACCGACGTGCCGGGCTTCACCGTGGCGCTGCTGGAGCTGACGGTGCACCAGCCGTCGCACTGGCAGGTGCTGGGGCCGCTGTTGTGGGCGGAAGTGGAGCGGGCCTACATCATGGAGCGCACCGGACGGACGCACGGCCTGCAGCGCCGGCACCTTCGCCTGGATGCGTTCCTTCCGGAGCCGGAAGGAACCTGAAGCGTCGGGGCGGATCAACGGGGCTCGCCAACATGAAGCCCCGGACCCTGCTCCCCGGAATCCCTCGAGCTACTCCTCGAGGATGAACTTGCGCGGGTTCTGCGGCACGCCGTTCACGCGCACCTCGTAGTGCAGGTGGGGACCGGTGGAGCGGCCGGTGTTGCCCACCGCCGCCACGGGGACGCCGCGCTTCACGCGGTCGCCGGCCTTCACCAGAATCTTGGACAGGTGGCCATAGCGCGTCTTGATGCCGTAGCCGTGGTCGATGACGAGCACGTTGCCGTACCCGCCCTCCAGACCCGCGAACACCACCGTACCGTCCGACGGCGCGGTGACTTCCTTGCCGTGCGGCGCCGCGATGTCCAGGCCCGCGTGCGTCACCCGGTCCGCCGTGTACGGGTCCAACCGCTGACCGAAGTCGCTGGTCACCCAACCGCGCGCCGGCCACACCGACGGCGTGGAGGCCAAGAGCGACTTCTGGTCCTGGAAGTACGCCTGCAGGTCCTGGAGGCTCAGCTCCTGACGGGTGGCCTCCGCGGAGAGCCGGTCCAGGCGGCCCAGCAGCACCTTGGGCGTCTCCGTGGTGGTCAGCTGGGTGAACTGGGTGTCCGTCGTGGGCGCCGTGGTGCCGACTTCCGGCTCCGTGGGGCCCATGGCCAGGTTGCGCTGCGGGTCCGACAGGAGCGTCACCGCGCGCAGCTTCTGGTCGAAGCGCTCCACCCGGTCCAACGTGGAGCCAATGTGTTCGATGCGCTCACGCACCGACTTGAGCTGGGAGCGCAGCGTGAGGTTCTCCTCACGCAGAATGCGGTTCTCCGAGGCGTCCGCGGCGACCTGCAGGTAGTGGATGCTCGCACCCGCGCCCAGTCCCGCCACCAGCATCAGGCCCATCCCCACCTGCACCAGCCAGGAGCGCTGGATGGTGTAGCGCTTCACCGGAGCGTCGTGGTCCGGGATGACCATCAGCGTGAAGGACTTTTTGGCCACGGACCACTCCTGGAGAAACCCTGCTCTTACGTGGGACTTCCGGCGGCAGAACCTAAGTCGCTCCGCGCGCTCGCAACACCTCCCCCGCCAACCGCCCCCCACACACCGTCACCCATTGGCGATTTGCCATGAGTGGAAAGGTTGGGGCAGCTATCATCCGTCTTTGAAGAGTGTCAAGGTCAACAGAGGCCGGGCGCGCCCCACCGCACCCGGGTCAAGGGCGGACTTCAGCCGCCCATGCGCACGACAATGACGCTGATGTTGTCGTCGCCGCCGCGCTCGTTGGCCAGGTCGATGAGGTGCTTGGGCACCTCTTCGAAGCTGCCGGAACGGGCCACGGCTTCGTGGATCTCCCGGTCCTCCAGCATGTTGGCCAGACCGTCGGAGCAGAGCAGGAACACGTCACCGGGCTCGGACACGAGTCCCATGACGTCCACCTGCACCTCCTCCTCGAAACCGACGGAGCGGGTGATGATGTTCTTGTAGCGGGAGTGCTTCGCCTCCTCGGGGGTGATCATCCCGGCCTTGATCTGCTCGTTGACCAGGGAATGGTCCTCGCTGATCTGCTGGATGAGGTCGCCGCGGATGAGGTACGCGCGACTGTCGCCCACGTGGGCGAAGAAGGCGTGCTCGTCGCGGACCACCAGGGAGATGACGGTCGTTCCCATCCCGGAGAGTCGCGCGTCGTCCTGGGCGGTGAGGTAGATGGCCTGACAGGCCTTCTCCACCGCGGAACGAAGCGCCTCTGGAATGGGCGACTCCTGGAGGTTGGGAACACTGACGAAGGGGTTGTCTCGCCCTTCGCGCGCGCGCCTCAACTCCTTGTCGATGGTCTCGACGGCGATGCGCGACGCGGTACCACCACCCGCGTGCCCACCCATTCCGTCCGCCACGACGTAGAGCTGGAGCTCATCGTCAATGAGGAAACTGTCCTCGTTGTGATTGCGCTTGCGCCCGACGTCCGTCAGGCCAGCGGAGATGACTTTATGGCGGGGGGCCGCGGTCTGCCCTGCGGTGCTGGACACGCGCCGGATGCTATGTGAGCCCCAATGAGGGGGCAAGGACGCGGACGAAAACTCACGGTGCGTCATGCCCTCCCCCCTGGGTCACACCTACCTTCGGGGCCTGATTTCAGGCCGTCCGCCGCAGCCGGCCCCGGGGGCTGGTGCCCTCCGGACCCGATTCCCGGCGTGCCCGGGGGGAGCGGTGGGCAGAACGGACCAGGGCCTCGGCCGCCCCCAGCGCCTCCCGCGTCACCTCCACGCCGGACATCATCCGCGCCAGCTCCTGCGTGCGCTCGGCCCCCGCCGCCAGAGGCACCACCTGGGACACGGTGCGCTCGCCCCGGACGCTCTTGCGGATGAGCAGGTGCGCGTCCGCGTAGGCCGCCACCTGGGGAAGGTGCGTGATGCACAGCACCTGCCGGTGGGAGCTGACCTCGCGAATCATCCGCCCCACCACGTCCGCGATGGCGCCGCTCACCCCCGCGTCCGCCTCATCCAGCACGTAGCAGCCGCAGGCGTCGCTGTCCGCCAGTGCACGTTTGAGGGCCAGGAGCAGCCGGCTCGCCTCGCCGCCCGAGGCCACCTTGGCCAGCGCGCGCGCTGGTTCGCCCGGGTTGGCGCTGAAGTAGAACTCCACCTCGTCCAGGCCGTCCGGGCGCAGCGACTCCCCGGCCGTCACCCGCACCTCGAAGGCGGCCTTGCCCATGGCCAGCCCGCCCAGGCCCTCCCGCACCTGCTGGGAGAAGGCCCCCGCGCTCGCCTTGCGCGCCTTGGACAGGGACAGCGCCGCCTTGCGCGCCCGCTCCTCCACGCGCTTCTTCTCCTGGTTCAGCTCCTCCAGGATTTCGCGCCGGTTCTCCAACGTGCCCAGTTCGGTCTCCAGCTCGCCGCGCTTCAGCAGGACGCCGTCCAGCGTCACGCCGTGCTTGCGGCACAGCCGCTTGAGCGCGTCCAGCCGCTCCTCCACCTCGCCCAGCCGCCCGGGGTCGGATTCCAACCCCTCCACGTAGCGGTTGAGCCGGCGCGCCGCCTCTTCCAGCTCCGACAGCGCGGTGCTGAGCGACTGGGCCACCGGCGCGAGGGTCGCGTCGCACTTGACGCCCTCGTGCACGAGCCCCAGCGCCCGGCCGACGATCTCCACCGCCGAGGGCGCATCGCCCGCCACCAGCAGCTCCGCCTCCGCGCCGTAGCGCTTGAGCTTCTGCGCGCTGCCCAGCCGGCGGCGCTCCGCGTCCAGCTTCACGTCCTCGCCGGCCTCCGGCTCCAGGCGCGTGATTTCGTCCAGTTGGAAGCGCAGGAACTCCGCGCGCTCGCGCACCTTGGCGTCGTCGCCACCGAGCGCGTCCATGCGCGACTCCACCTCGCGCAGGTTCGCCCACTCGCGGCCGTACGCGGCCAGCGTGTCCTCCAGGCGCCCGTACTTGTCGAGCAGCACCCGGTGCAGGCCGGAGTCGAAGAGGCTCACGTGTTCGTGCTGGCCGGCGATGTCCACCGCGCCCCGGGTGAGCTTCCCCAGGACCCCCAGTGTCACCAGCGCGCCGTTGACGTAGACCTTGCCGCGCCCGGTGCGCCCCAACACGCGGCGCACCAGCACCTCATCTCCCAGGTCTGGAAGCCCCAGTTCCTCCAGCCGGGAGGCCAGCGCCGGTGTCCGGGCGAACACGCCCTCCACCGCCGCGTCCTCGCAGCCTGCCCGGATGACGTCCGCATCCGCCCTCCCACCGAGCAGCAGACCCAACGCGTCCACCAAGATGGACTTGCCGGCCCCTGTCTCACCCGTGAGGACGGTAAGGCCGGCGCCAAACGCCACCTCCACCTCCTCAATCACCGCTACGTTCGAAATCCGAAGTCCCAGCAGCACGCGCGCCCTCCGCGGTCCGTACGTCGCCCCAACACCTGAACACCCTAGCAGGTCTCGATGACACTGCACAGGTGTTCGGGTCGGGTGCACGCAGGGAGGGCGGGGGGAGGGGCAGAGCCGTTGGGCCCCCAACCCTTCCCCACCTCCTGGGGCCCATCAGATTTCGGTGAACAGCTCCTGGATGTCCTGCTCCGTGAGCGTGCGGCCCATGTCGTCCCCGTCCGTGCCGAGCACGCCAGCGGCGAGTTCACGCTTGCGACGCTGGAGGCTGAGGATCTTCTCCTCCACCGTGCCGCGGGTGATCAGCTTGTAGCTGATGACCGCGCGCGTCTGACCGATGCGGTGCGTACGGTCCGTGGCCTGGTCTTCCACGGCCGGGTTCCACCACGGGTCGAAGTGGATGACGTAGTCGGCCGCAGTGAGGTTCAAGCCGGTGCCGCCCGCCTTGAGGCTGATGAAGAACAGCGGCGGACCGTCCGGACGGTTGTACTCGTCCACCTTGCCCATGCGGTCCTTGGTGCGACCGTCCAGGTACAGGTACGTGATCCCCTTCTTGTCCGCCTCCTGCTTCAGCAGCTCCAGCATCTCCGTGAACTGGCTGAAGACGAGCGCGCGGTGGCCTTCGGCGATGAGGTCCTCCACGAGTTGCATGAAGCGCTCGAGCTTCGCGCTGGAGGGCAACAGCGTGCCGGGCGGCATCTTGAGCAGGCGGGGATCGCAGCACACCTGCCGCAGGCGCATCAGCGCGGCGAGGATGGACACGCGGCTGCGCTTGAAGCCCACCTTCTCGATGGAGTCGTTCACCTTGCGGCGGCTCTCCTCCAGCACCTCGCGGTAGAGCGCGGCCTGGCCGGGCTCCATCTCGCACCACGCGACGCTCTCCGTCTTCGGCGGCAGGTCCTTGGCCACCTCCGTCTTGAGCCGGCGCATGATGAAGGGCTGGATGCGACGGCGCAGCCGGTCCTTCGCGGTCGGGTCGTTGGCCACCTGGATGGGCTGCTCGTAGCGGTCGCTGAAGCCTTCCGCGCTGCCCAGGAAGCCGGGCATCAGGAAGTCGAAGATGCTCCAGAGCTCCGACAGCCGGTTCTCCAGCGGCGTACCGGTGAGCGCCAGGCGCGTCTCGCTGGGCAGCGACTTGCACGCCTGCGCGGTGGCGCTGTCCGCGTTCTTGATGTTCTGCGCTTCGTCCAGGATGACGTAGCGGAAGCCCACCTGGGACAGCTGCTCCAGGTCGCGGCGCACCAGCGCGTACGACGTGAGCACCAGGTCCATGCCCTTCAGGTCCTCGGCCCGCTCGCGCCGGTCCTGCCCGTGCCACACCATGGCCTTGAGGCCCGGGGTGAAGCGCTCCGCCTCGCGCTCCCAGTTGGCGAGCACGCTCGTGGGCGCGACCACCAGCGACGGCTTGTGACCCTCTTCGTTGGCCACCTTCTGCATCAGGCTCAGGGACTGGATGGTTTTTCCCAGACCCATGTCGTCCGCGAGGATGCCGGACAGCCCGTGCCGGCGCAGGAACCAGAGCCAGGAGAGGCCTGATTCCTGGTAGTGGCGCAGCGTGGCCTGGAGTCCTTCCGGCGCGGCCACCTTCGGCACGCCCGACGTCTCGCGCAGCGCGAGCATCGCCTGCCGCGCCTTGGCCTCCACCTCGGTGAACTCGCCCAGGTCCGCGAGCAGGTCCAACGCCACCGCCTGGTGCAGCGGCAGCCGCGTGCGCGTGCGGCCCGGCATCGCGCCGGCCTCCTCCAGGAGGTCCGCCACGCGCTTGATCTCCGCGGTGTCCGCTTCCGCGAAGGAGCCGTCCTTGAGGGGCACGAACTTGCGCCCCGAGTCCAGCCACATGCGGATGGCGCCCAGGTCCACGGCCTGATCGTCGGTGACGAACTCCGCGTCCAGGTCGAACCACTGCACGCCGCTCATGCCCACGCGGATGCGCGGCTTGAGCTTCGGACGCAACCGCACCTTGGGGGCGGTGACGCCGTAGCGCTCCCACTCCTCCGGCAGGCTCGCGAGCCCCCGCGCCCAGAACTCCAGGGCCGCGTCGCCCGTGGCCTCGAAGGACAGCGAGGGCACATCGAAGCGCATCCCCTGGTCCATGAGCAGCTTGCCCGCGGAGCGCTCCACCTCGTCACGGCGGCGGTACAGCTTGCGGCTGTCCTCGCCGACGCCGCTCGCGTAGCCCAGATGGGTCGCGGTGGGGGACACCGCCACCGTCGTCTGACCGTAGCGCGCGGCCAACTGCACCTTCACGCGCTCGGCGGCGCCTTCCAGCGTGACGACGAAGCGCGGCTCCACCGCCTCGTCGACCTCGATGTCGTCCGCCTTCAACGACATGCGGAAGCGCGGCAGGTGCGCGGCGAAGAACGTCAGCACCCGGTCCAGTTGTCCGGCCGGGAAGGCCATGGACGGCTCCAGCAACCACTTGCGCAAGAGGCGCGGCGGGAAGTCCGGCTCCACCGGGTGGAGGTTCTGCGCCTGGATGACCCAGGTGCGCCGACCCGCCAGCACGATGATGTCCTTGAGCGGGTAGCCCACGCCGTCCGGGAACAGCAATTCAATCTGCGCGGTGGCGCCGTCCGTGCGCGATTCCAGGTGGATCTGCGGCCGCACGGGCGCGTCCATGTAGACGAGCGGCGTGCCCCGGTAGATGACCCGGCGCTGGCGCAGGAGTTCCAGCACTTCGACCAGGTCCTCGTCGGACAGCACGATGCGCGAGTCGTAGCGCTGCTCGTGGCGCGCCAGCACCATGAAGATGCGCTCGTCCGGGGGCGCGATGCGGCTGCCCGTCTGGAGCAGGCGCTTCACGTGGACCGGGCCCTTGGTCTGCGCGTCCTGGCGGCGGACATCCACCACCCAGTGACGGCCGGTGGAGCCCCCGGTGCTCGTGTTGGCGGGGGTGAGCCGGTAGAGGAACTCGTAGTCCGGCAGCGACGACAGGCCCAGCCAGCTCTCCACCTTCGCGAGCGCGGGCAGGGTGACGCCTTCCATCCCCGGCGCGTCGCTGGGGATTTCCACCTCGTCGTCCGCGTGCATCCCGTCGTCCTCCGGCATCGGAGGGGGCGGCGGCGCGACCTTCTGCGGCGGCGGAGGCGGCCGGAAGCGCGCGGCGTAGATGAGCGCCACGGCGACGACGTGCTCGCAGTGCGGGCCGGTGGTGTTCCACACCGGGCAGGTGCAGGAAGAAACGACCTTCCCCTCTGCCGGCATCAGGACCACGTCATAGCGCTCGCCCGTCGGAGCCGCGACCTGCGCGCGGATGCGTTCGGGTTCACGAGTCAGGCCGAATACGCGGCGGCCCTCGGCCACCTCTCGACCTTTCTTGAACGTGGGGGGCTGGACCTCGGCCTTGAGGGCGCGAAGCCACAGTCCGTCTTGCGGGGAGAGAGGGTCTCGGGTGTCGGCGGTGGTTTGCACGGCTTGCAATGCCCCAGACTCCTTGGCCTTGGTCGGGGGGAACCGCCTCGCTTAACACAGCGAAGGCTTCCCCGCGCGCGGTAAAAAACAGGGCGTTCGCCGGCGGAGCCATCCGCCCGAGCGAAGCTGTGAGATCATCAACGTCCGCCATGTCCTGGTCCCGTCCCAGAGCCCCCGCCCTCCGGCCCCTCCCCCCAGGCGCCCCCGTCCAGGGGCACGCCCGGTCGGCCGCCGCTGGGATTGGGCTCGACCTGGAGCCCATGGGACCCCACGAACGCCGTCACCCGCACGGACCGTCGTTGCTCCGGAGCCACCGTCCATGTCCTTCGACCCCACGCTCGTCTCCGACCTCCAGGCCGTCCTGCGCGACGTGCCGGACTTCCCCAAGCCCGGCATCGTCTTCAAGGACATCACCCCCATGCTGGCCGACCCGCGCCTCTTCGGCCGCGTCGTCAACGCCATGGCCGCGCCCTTCCGGGGCCAGCACATCACCAAGGTCGTAGGCGTGGAGTCGCGCGGCTTCCTGCTGGGCGCCCCCATCGCGCTGGCGCTGGACGCGGGCTTCGTCCCCGCCCGCAAGCCCGGCAAGCTCCCCCACCGCCGCATCATCGAGCGCTACTCCCTGGAGTACGGCTCGGACGGCGTGGAGATGCACGAGGACGCCCTCCTCAAGGACGAGCGCACCCTCGTCGTGGATGACGTGCTCGCCACCGGCGGCACCGCGGACGCCACCGCCCGGCTCGTCCAAAGGCTGGGCGGACAGCTCGTCGGCTTCAGCTTCCTCATCACGCTCGACTTCCTGGAGGGCGCGAAGCGGCTGGGGCCCGACAAGGTGACGTCCCTCCTGTCGTTCTAGGCCTCCCCCGCCCCGACGGCCGCCCACCCGTCCCCCGGGTCGGGTTGACGTCCGCGCTGGCGCTGTTTATAAGTTGGTCACACAACCTAGAAACAAATCGCCCATGCCCCGCCCCTCCAACACCGAAGCGCGCCGTGAACAGATTGTCGCCGGGCTGCTCAAGGCCATGGCCGAGCGCGGCTACGAGGGCGCGTCGGTCGCGGAGATCGCGAAGGCGGCGCACCTGAGCGCGGGGCTGGTGCACTACCACTTCAAGGACAAGCAGGAGATCCTCCTGACCCTGGTGCGCTCGCTGGCCTCGCTCGCACGGCAGCGCTTCACCACCCGGGTGTCGCGGCTCGCGCTGGACGATGCGCGGGGGCGGGTGGAGGCGTTCGTGGACGCGTTCCTCGCCACCGGGCCGGACGCGGACGTGGCGGCCGTCGCGGGCTGGGTCACCATCAGCGCGGAGGCCATCCGTCAGCCGGAGGTGCGCGTCGCCTACGAAGAGGTGGTGCGCGCGGACCTGGAGCAGTTGGAGTCACTCGTCGCGGCGGTGGTGGGCAAGCGCCGGGCGCGTCCGCTGGCCGCGGGGTTGTTCGCCGCGATGCAGGGCTACTTCGTGCTCTCCGCGAGCGCGCCCGGGCTCGTGCCCCCGGGTTCGGCGGCGGGCACCGTGAAGCGCATGGCGGCGGGACTGCTGGACGCGGCGGAGCCCCACGCCCGGGACGACGCATGAAGCGCTCCGGTGCCTTTCGGATGTCGTGGCGGTTTCCTTCCATCCGGGCCCCCAGGGCCGGGACTGTTCGTGGGGTGTCGTGATGACCATCGCGCTCTATGCCGGCAGCTTCGACCCTGTCACCGCGGGGCACTTGTCGGTGGTGCGTCAGGCGGCGCGCCTCTTCAGCCACGTCGTCGTCGTGGTGGCGGTCAACCCGAACAAGCACACGCTGCTGACCGCTTCGGAGCGCGTGGCGCTGGTTCGCGACGCGGTGGCCCGACATCCCAACGTCACCGTCACGCACACCGAAGGGCTCATCGTGGAGCTGGCGCGGGAGATTGGCGCGAGCGTGCTGCTGCGCGGCGTGCGAGGCGCCACCGATGCCCAGTTCGAGACGGAGCTCGCGCAGATGAACCGCGCGCTCGCGCCTGAACTCTCCACCCTCTTCCTGCCCGCCGAGGCGCACCTGGCCGAGGTGTCCAGCAGCGCCCTCAAGGAGCGCATCGCGCGCGGCGAGGACGTGTCCGCCTACTGCCCTCCCGCCGTCGCCGCGATGCTGCGCGAGCGGCTGACGTCTTCCCTCCGGAGCCACCCATGAGCCTGTCCTTCGTTCCCCTCGGCGTCGGTGATGCGTTCTCCGCGCTGTACTACTCGTCGTGTCTCGCGCTGGAGGCGGAAGGCCAGGTGCTGCTGCTGGATTGCCCGCACCCCATCCGCAAGATGATGCGCGAAGCGTCCGAATCCTCCGGCGTGGCGCTGGACGTGGACCGCGTCAGCGCCGTGGCCCTCACGCACCTGCACGCGGACCACGCCTCCGGCCTGGAGAGCCTCGCGTACTTCTCCTTCTTCGTGCTGCAGCGGAAGATGGAGCTGCTCGCGCACCCGAGCGTCACGCGTCGGCTGTGGGAAGGGCACCTCGCGGCAGGCATGGAGTGCCTCATCGAACAGCAGGGCGCGGACCCCAGCCACAAGCACTTCGAGGACTACTTCACGCACACGCCGCTGCACCTGGAGCGCTCGGTGCGCCACGGGCCGTTCGAAATCGAGTGCCGCTTCACCTACCACCACGTGCCCACCACCGCGTTCCGCATCCGCGCCGGGGGCCGGTGCCTGGGCTACAGCGCGGACACCGCGTTCGATGAGGGCCTCATCGCCTGGCTGTCGGAGGCGGACCTCGTCATCCACGAGACCAACTACGGCGTGCACACGCCCTACGAGAAGCTCGCCGCGCTGCCGGAGACCACGCGAGCGAAGATGCGCCTCATCCACTACCCGGACGGTTTCGACGCGAGCACGAGCGTCATCGAGCCGCTGGTGCAGGGCCGGCGCTACACCGTCTGACGGGGAAGCACGCGGTCGGCTGGACGCCCTTCTTCCTCCGGGAAGTTGGACGCGCACCTTGCGCGTTGCGCCAAATCCGGTCCGCTCGCCTTCATGCGCCGAGTGCGCTACGCCGAATGGGATTGGCGCTCCCCCGTGCCCCCGCAAGAGAACGACCCCTGATGACGAAGATGACCGTGCGCACCCGGGCCGCGCTCCTGCCGCTCACGCTGGTGCTGGCCGCCCACTCCGCCGGGGCCGCCGCGCCGACGCCAGCTCCGGTGGGGGAGACCGTCCGCCTCACGATCCTGCACCTCAACGACGTGTACCAGTTCCAACCCACGGCCCAGAACCGGGGCGGCCTGTCGCGCGTGGCCACGCTGCGAAAGCAGGCGCTGAAGGAGTCCCCGCACGTCCTCACGCTGATGGCGGGTGACACCCTCTCCCCGTCGGTGGAGTCGTCGGCGGAGGTGGAGGGCGAGGCGCTCAAGGGCCGGCAGATGATCGACGCGTGGAACGCGCTCGGCGTGGACTACTCGGTCGTGGGCAACCACGAGTTCGACTTCGGGGACGACGTGCTGCGCGCGCGCATCCAGCAGTCGCGCTTCCCGTGGCTGGGCGCCAACGTGATGAGCGTGAAGTCGGGCCAGGTGTTCGACGGGATGAAGGCGTGGGACGTGCGCGACGTGGGCGGCGTGAAGGTCGGCATCTTCGGCGTGGTGCTACCGGAGACGCAGAACTCATCCAAGCCGGGCAAGGACACGCGCATCACGCCATACTGCGAGGCGGCGAAGCACTCCGTGGACGCGGTGCGCGCGGCCGGGGCCCAGTTCGTCGTGGCGCTCACGCACCTGGCGGTGGAGCAGGACCGGGAGCTGGCGAAGTGCGTGCGCGTGGACGTCATCATCGGCGGGCACGACCACGACCGCGTGGAGGAGACCGTCGCGGGCACGCCCATCTTCAAGCTGGACGAGGACGCGGTGGACCTGGGCCGGCTCACGCTGGACCTGGACGCGAAGACGGGCGCTGTGAAGAAGCTGGCGTGGAAGGTGCTGCCCATCACCGCGAAGACTCCGGACGACGCGGCCTTCAACGAGCAGATGAAGTCCTACGCGCCGCTGCTCGCCACGCTGGCCGAACGCATTGGCCGCTCCCCGGTGGCCCTGGATGCCCGGAGCGCGCAGAACCGGGTGGGCGAGACGAACCTGGGCTCGTTCCTGGCGGACACGTTCCGCGAGGCGACGGGCGCGGACGTGGCGCTCGTCAACGGAGGCGCCGTCCGCGCGGACCGGGTGCTGCCCGCGGGGAAGATGACTCGGCGGGAGCTGTACTCGCTCATGCCCTACCGCAACGAGCTGGTGATGCTGGAGGTGACGGGGGCGACGCTGCGCGCGGCGCTGGAGAATGGCGTCAGCCTGAGCAGCGTGGACGGCAAGCCGCCCGGCCGCTTCCCGCAGGTGTCCGGCATGCGCTTCACCTATGACCTGCGCAAGCCGCCGGGAGCGCGCGTCACGAAGGTGGAGGTGCGCGGCCGGACGCTGGACGACGCGGCGGTGTACCGGCTGGCCACGCTGAGCTTCATCGCCGCGGGCAATGACGGCTACACGATGCTCAAGGAGCTGCCCCTGCTGCCGGCGAGCAAGGACCTTCCCTCTCCGTGGGATGCGCTCAGCGGCGCGTTCAGCACCGGCAAGCCCGCGCCTCGCGCGAAGCCCCAGGGCCGCATCGCCCTGGTGGGCGCGCCCTCGGGCGGCCTGCATCCCCCCCCGACGATGAAGTAGCGCGGGCAACCCTACGGCGCGGTCCATCCGCGCAGCCGGTACACCACGCGCCCGGCCAGCTCGCGCAGCATGTCCGTGCTCTGGCTGAGCCCTCCCGCGCGCGGCAGCCAGCTCAGACGGGCCGGCGGTATCGGCGAGGAGCGCACGTCCACCGCGAGCGTGTCCGCGCGTATCCCCACCGCCGCGAAACAGCCCGCCGCCCTCGGCAGGTGCGCGGCGCTCGTCACCAGGAGCAGCGACTTCCAGCCGTGCTCACGAATCAGGGGCTCGGAGTTGAGCGCGTTCTCGCGGGTGTTGCGGCTGCGGCCCTCCTTCACGATGCGCTCGGGCGCGATGCCCCAGTGCTCCAACTGCCCGGCCAGCACGTCCGCCTCCACCACCGCCTCCGGCCTCGCGTCCAGGTTGCCGCCCGTCAGCAGCACCTGCTTCGCGCGTCCGTCCCGCAGCAGCTCGAAGCCCCGCATGATCCGCTCCGGCGCCGCGTTGTACTCCGGCTGGCCCGAACGCTCCGTGGCCGCCGCGTCCAACCCTCCGCCCAGCAGGATGACCGCGTCGTAGACGGTGTCCTTCCGGAAGGTGCTCACCGCGCCGCCCTCCGTCGCCCGCGTGAGCAGCGCCACCACCGGCTCGATGGAGAAGGCGTACAGCACCGCGAGCGCCGCGAGTTGGAGCCCCACCGACACGCGCGCGCGACGGCGCCACAACAGGCTGCCCACGCCCAGGAGCAGCGCCCAGGTGAGCGGGGAGAGCAGCAGGTCCAACAGCTTGGAGAGGACGAGGAACATCGCGGGGGGCCGGGCTACCTGCCCTTGCGTCCGCCGGACAGGTACTTGCGCGCCTCGGCCGCGTCGTCGCCCTGGGGCTCCAGGTCCAGGTAGCGCTGGTAGTGCTCCCGGGCCTCCCGGGCCTTCCCCTGCCGCGCGCCCATCCGCCCCAGCTCCAGGTGACACAGCACGGAGGCCGCATCCACCTCCAGGCATCGCCGGAATTCCGATTGCGCCTGCATCACGTTGCCTCCCCGGAGATGATCCACGCCCACGAGGTACGACGCGCTCGCCTCCGGGCGACGGTCCTTCCAGTAGTAGACGAACCCCTTCATGCCCCGAGGCGTGGGTGCGGCCGGCTTGTTCGCGCGCGCGCCCGTCGGTGACCGCGAGTCCTCCTGCTGGCCCTGGGCGGGTGCGGACTTCGGCGTCTCCGGCACCAACCGCTCCAACGCCACCTGCACGCGCTCGGGCACGGCCGACTCGGACACGGTCGTCGACCAGGGCTTGTAGCCCACGAACCGCAACTCCAGTTGGTGGGTCGCGTCCCCAGGGTCGACCTCCAGCAAGGCTGGCGTCGTCCCGACCGGCGCACCGTCCCAACGCACCTCCGCGCCCGGAGGATTCGTCACCACCGGGAGCTTTCGCAGGGTGGGGGCCAACACCTCGGGGACCACCGCCCGCCAGACGAACAACCCCACGACCACCGCCACGAGCGCCCCCCATATCCACATGGGCAGGGGCTCCCTCCCCCCGGCTCCAGCCTCCAGGGGAACGTCCGTCGCCCGCTCCTCCGGATACGCCGAGTCCAGCGCGCGATACACCGAGGACGCCGTCGCCGGCTCCCCCAGGCCCCCCGGGCCATCCTCCCCCGTCCAGATGGCCACCTGGCGCAGGAAGGATGCGGGAATGCGCGGCTCATGCCCCGCGAGCTTGAGCTCCTCCTCGAACAGCCAGCCCATCAGGTGGCGCAGCGTGGTGGCGGGGAACAGGGGCGCCCGATACGCGAGCCACTCCGCCAGGGCCCGCTGGAAGTCCTCCGCGCTCGTGAAGCGGTCATCGCGCCGCAGCGCAAGCGCCCGCGACACCAACGCCACGAGCGAAGCGTCCAGCTCCGGCACGTACTGGTGCGCGGGCGTCAGCATCCCCTTGGCGATGCGCTCCATCACCGCGTGCGCATCCCCCTCCACCGGCCGGCGCCCGGTGAGCAGCTCGAAGAGCACCACGCCCGTCGTGTACACATCCGAGCGCGCATCCAGCACCTCCGCGCGCGTCTGCTCCGGCGACAGGTAGATGTACTTGCCGCGCACCACGCCGGCTTCCGTCTCCGGCCGGTCCGACAACTGCGCCTTCGCGATGCCGAAGTCGGACAGCTTCACCTCGCCCTCGTAGCTGACGAGCACGTTGTCCGGCGACACGTCGCGGTGCACCAGCCCCAGCGGACGGCCCTCCTCGTCGCGGCGCGTGTGCGCGTGGTGCAGGCCCTTGCAGACCTCCAGCACCAGCCCCACCGCCAGCGGCGCGGGCAGGTGCGCAAGCCCCTTCAGCTTCGAGCGCTTGAGCACGTGCGACAGCGGCTGCCCGTCCACCCACTCCATCGCGAGGAAGAACTCGCCCTCCACCTCGCCGAAGTCGAAGACCTGCACGATGTTGCCGTGGCTCAGGCCCATGGAGATGCGCGCTTCGTTGAGGAACATCTTCACGAAGGCCGGGTCCTGCGCGTACGGGTCCCTCACGCGCTTGATGACCACGGAGCGGGACACGCCCGGCGCCAGCGTGAAGCGCGCGCGGTGCACCACGGCCATCCCGCCCGCCCCCAGGCGCTGCTGCAATTCGTACTTCCCGAACCGCGTCGTGTGGGAACCCGTCGTCACGGGGGCGGAGGGTACCCTACCCTCGCGCCACGAGGGGAGCCCCACACCCGGCGGCGTGGCTCAACGCTCGCCCCAGTGGAGCTTCTGCCGGAGGATGGTGAAGAAGGCCACGCGGGGGTTGCGCACCAGGCCCACGCGGTTGGGCGAACGCACGACTTCAATGCAGTCACCCGTCTGCAGCGAGTGGCCCGTCTGTCCGTCCAGCGTCAGGTACGTGTCCGCCGTCTCGCTCTTCAGCGTGATGCGGATGGTCCGGTCCGCCGGCACCACGATGGCCCGCTGGGTCAGCGCGTGCGAACAGATGGGCGACAGGATGGTGCAGTCCACCGACGGGTGCACGATGGGCCCGCCCGCGGACAGCGAATACGCGGTGGAGCCTGTCGGCGTGGCCAGGATGATTCCGTCCGACTTGTACGTGGTGATGGGCACGCCATCGATGGACGTCTCGTGGTCCGCGATGCGCGCCAGCGCGCCCTTGTTGATGACCACGTCGTTGAGGACTTCGTCCTCGATGAGGACCTTGCCCCCGCGCATCAGGCGGCACGACAGCTTCATCCGCGAGTCCACGTGGAAGTCGCCCGCCAGCACGTCCGCCAGCCGGGTGAACAGCTCCTCCACCGGCACCTCGGTCATGAAGCCCAGGCTGCCCAGGTTCACGCCGATGATGGGCACGTTGCGGCCCCCCAACAGCCGCGCCGCGTAGATGAGGGTGCCGTCGCCTCCCAGTACCACCACCGCTTCCGCGCGCGCCGCCAGCTCCCGGTCCTCCACGCGCGGCCAGTTCAGCGCATGTGCCAGGGCACGGTCCGCCAGCACCGTCAGGTGCGGGTAGCGCTCATGGATCTCCGCCGCCAGAGCCACGGCCTGCGGGGTGTCTCGCTTCGCGACGATGACCAGGGTCTGCACGCCCCCCGGGTTCTAGTCCAGGCGGCCAGCCAGAGGTGCAAGGGAATTGACGCACCTGCCCGCCGCCGGACATCCCCGCGGGGACATCAGGAGGGCGCGGGAGCCGCTGGGACGCTAGGGTCAGGGACGACATGGACCTGTTCGACCACGCCAGCCAGAAGGAAACGGCCTCCCTGGCGCCGCTCGCCGAGCGCATGCGGCCGACCACCCTCTCCGAATACCTGGGCCAGGAGCACCTCACCGGCGAGGGCCGCTTCCTGCGCCGCGCCCTGGAGGCGGACCAGGTGCCCAGCCTCATCCTCTGGGGCCCGCCGGGCACGGGCAAGACGACGCTCGCCCAGCTCGTCGCGCGCTCCACCGGCGCCGCCTTCGAGACGATGTCCGCCGTGCTCGCGGGCGTGAAGGACATCCGCGAGACGGTGGCCCGCGCCCAGGACCGCTGGAAGCTCCACCGCCAGCGCACGCTGCTCTTCATCGACGAAATCCACCGCTTCAACAAATCCCAGCAGGACGCGCTGCTGCCCCACGTGGAGAAGGGCACCGTCACCCTCATTGGCGCCACCACGGAGAACCCGTCCTTCGAAGTGAACGCCGCCCTCCTGTCCCGCTGCCGCGTCATCACCCTGCGCGGCCTGGAGCAGGAGGAGCTGGTGGCGGTGATGCGCCGCGCGGTGGCGGACCCCAAGGGCCTGGGCGGCAAGGTGA
Source organism: Corallococcus sp. bb12-1 (assembly GCF_026626765.1). Lineage (NCBI taxonomy): Bacteria > Pseudomonadati > Myxococcota > Myxococcia > Myxococcales > Myxococcaceae > Corallococcus > Corallococcus sp. bb12-1. Next base: position 413,283 of record NZ_JAPNJZ010000027.1, read on the forward strand.
CGGTGGACGACGCCGCGCTGGACTTCATCGCGGACGCGGCCGGAGGCGATGCGCGCAAGGCCCTCACCGCGCTGGAGGCCGCCGCGGCCCATGGCGGCGCGGTGGTGGACCGCAAGGTGGCGGAGGAGGCGCTCCAGCAGAAGCTGCTGCTCTACGACAAGGGCGGCGAGGAGCACTACAACGTCGTCAGCGCCTTCATCAAATCCATGCGCGGCAGCGACGTGGATGCGGCGCTGTACTGGATGACGCGCATGCTGGAGGCGGGAGAAGACCCGGTCTTCATCTTCCGCCGCATGGTCATCTTCGCGTCGGAGGACGTGGGCAACGCGGACCCGCGCGCGTTGGGCGTGGCGGTGGACGCGCTCCGGGCCTTCCAGTTGATGGGCCTGCCCGAAGGCACCCTGCCCCTCACCCAGGCCGTGACGTACCTGGCGCTGGCGCCCAAGTCGAACGCCGTCATCGCCGCCTACGCCGCCGTGCGCGAGGCCGTGACGAAGGAGGGCGCGCTGCCGGTGCCCATGCACCTGAGAAACGCGCCCACGAAGCTGATGAAGTCGTTGGGCTACGGCGGCGGGTACAAGTACCCGCACAACTTCGAGGGCAACTATGTCCCGGAGGACTACCTGCCCGAAGCGCTGCGCGCCCGCTGCTTCTACACCCCGACGCGCAATGGCTTCGAGGCGGAGCTGTCCGAGCGCTACGAGACCATCCAGCAGCAGCTCGCCGCCCGGCGTGAAGCCTCCGGCGAGCGGGAGCCCGGGGAGGACGGCTGAAGCGCCGTCCTCCCGCGCGGGGACTTCAGCCTCAAGACACGGCTTCGAGCGCGGGCACACCCGGCCCGGTGTCCGCGTCCGGCCCCTTACCCTGGCGCGGCTTCATGCTCCGGCCGGCCACCTCGTACTGCTTGAGCAGGCGGCGGAAGTTGGAGCGGTCCACGCCGGCCGCGCGCGCCGCGCTGGACACGTTGTGGTTGTTCTTCTCCAGGAGCGCGGACAGGTAGCGGCGCTCGAAGGCGCGCATGGCCAGGCGCTTGGCCTGGGCGTACGGCAGGTGCGCCAGGCTGAACACCTCCACCGCCGAGTCGGCCTGGGGCGCGGCCTGGAAGCCGGGCGGCAGGTCCTCCACGTCGATGGCTTCGTTGGCGGTGAGCACCACCGCGCGCTCGATGACGTTCTCCAGCTCGCGCACGTTGCCCGTCCACCGGTTGCAGGTGAGGGCCTCCATGGCGCGGGGGCTGATGCCGTTGACCTTCTTGTCCGCCTTGCCGGTGTAGACCTTGAGGAAGTGGTGCGCGAGCAGCGGCACGTCCTCCGGGCGGTCGCGCAGGGGCGGCAGGTCGATGGTGATGACGTTGAGCCGGTAGAACAGGTCCTCGCGGAACTTGCCCTGCTCCTTGGCGCGCGACAGGTCCACGTGCGTGGCGGCGATGACGCGCACGTCCACCTTCACGGGCTCGTTGGCGCCCACGCGCTTGACTTCACCTTCCTGGAGGACGCGCAGCAGGCGCACCTGGGTGGCCGGGGGCACGTCGCCAATCTCGTCCAGGAAGATGGTGCCGCCGTCGGCCGCCTCGAAGAGGCCCTTCTTGTTGCCGGTGGCGCCGGTGAAGCTGCCCTTCACGTGGCCGAACAGCTCGCTTTCCAGCAGCGTCTCCGACAGCGCCGAACAGTTGACGGCCACGAAGGGCTTGTCACGGCGGGCGCTGCGGTAGTGGATGGCGCGGGCGACAAGTTCCTTGCCCGTGCCGCTCTCACCCTGGATGAGGACCGTGGCGGTGGAGTGGCTGACCGTCTCCACCAGCTTGAACACGGCGCGCATCTGCGACGACTGCCCGATGAGGTCCTCGAACTGGCTGCGCGCGGTGAGCGCCTCCTCCAGCGCGCGCGTGCGGTCCTTGAGGGACTTGCGCTCGGCGGCCTTGGCCACCGTGAGGCTCACCTCGTCGATGTTCTCGAAGGGCTTGGTGAGGTAGTCGTACGCGCCCGCCTTCACCGCCTCCACCGCCGTCTCCACGGTGGCGAAGGCCGTCATCATGATGACCTCCACGTCCGGGCGGTCCGCCTTGATGGCGCGCAACAGGTCCATGCCGGACAGGTGCGGCATCTTGATGTCGAGCACGACCACGTCGATGGACGGATCCTTCGCCGCCGCGAGCCCCTCCACCGCGTCGTCGATGGCCACGACGGGGTGCCCCTCCCTCTGGAGGATCTGGGTGACGGCCTTGAGGACGACGGAGTCGTCATCGACGACGAGGACCTTGGCGCGCTTGACTTGGTTCACGGCAACCTCTCGAGCTGCAGGGGAATGGGCAGGAAGACGGTGAAGCGGGAGCCAGTGCCAACGTGGGTGTCCACCTGGAAGGTGCCCCCGTGGTCCTGGACGATGCGGTAGGCGATGGACAGGCCCAGGCCCGTCCCTTCGCCCGGAGGCTTGGTGGTGAAGGACGGCTCGAAGATGCGCGGCAGGTGGCGCTCTTCAATGCCCGTCCCGGTGTCCGCCACCGCGAAGAAGCACCGGTCGCCCTCGCGGCCCGTCTCCAGGGACAGGCGCCCCTTGCCTTCGGGCAGCGCGTACAGGCCGTTCTGCAGCAGGTTGAGCACCACCTGCGCGAGCTGGCCCGCGTCGCCGTACACCGTGGGCAGCGCGTCCTTCAGGCCCAGCTTCAGCTCCACCCGGGGCATGGACTTGAGCTGCGCGCGGAAGAGCACCGCGGCGTCCTCCACGCACTTGGACACGTCGAAGAGGCGGCGGTCCTCCACGCGGCTGTGCCGGCTGAACTTCAGCAGGCTCTCCACGATGCGCTTGCACCGCAGCGCGCTCTCTTCAATCAGCTTCAGCGACTCCAGGTCGTTGCCACTGCGCCCCGCGTCGCGCGACATGAGCTGCGCGAAGGCCAGGATGCCGCCCAGCGGGTTGTTGATTTCATGCGCCACGCCGCCCGCCAGCTGCCCCACCGCCGCCATCTTCTCCGTCTCGATGAGCCGGCGCGTCATCGCCTGCTCCTCGGTGACGTCGCGGTAGGTGCACACCGCGCGGTCGTCGCCCGCGAACGGATAGGCCGCCACCACGTAGCTGCGCCCGCCCTGCTGCACTTGCCCGCGCGCGCCCTTGCCGCTCTCCATCGCGGAGGGCAGCGGGCAGCCCGTGCACGGCGTGTCCCGGCCGAAGAGGTACTGGTGGCACGGCACGTCGGAAGGCACTTCCTCGATGGAGCGGCGGGCCACCTGCGCGTAGGCCACGTTCGCGCGGCGCACCGCGAAGTCCCGCGCGCGCACCACCGCGAGCGGCGTCTCCATGCAGTCGAAGGACAGCTCCCACTCGCGCTTCGCGGCGGACAGCAGGCGCGTGCGGACCGCGACGCGCTCCTCCAGGTCCGCGTTGAGGCGCTTCAACTCCGCGTTCTGCTCCTGCGTGACGCGGTAGAGCCGGTCGTTCTCCGTCTGGAGCGCGTGCTGCTCGAAGGCGCTCTTGACGGTGAGCACCAGGTGGCTGTCGTTCCAGGGCTTGGAGATGAAGCGGAAGATTTCGGAGCGGTTGATGGCCTCTTCGATGGCCTGCTGATCCGCCTGCCCCGTCAACATGATGCGCTGGGCCCGGGGCTCCTGCTGCTTCACCTGGGTGAGGAACTCCACCCCGTTCATCCCCGGCATGCGGAAGTCGGAGATGACGACCTCCGGGTGGAACCGCTCCAGCGTGCGCAGGCCCGCTTCCGCGTCCGTCGCCGTCTCGATGTCCCACTCACCTCGCCGCAGCACCCGCCGGATGGACTTGAGGATGTTCTCCTCGTCGTCCACGAGCAGCAGCCGCCCTCGGGCGACTGGGTCCTGCGCTTGTGCCTGTGCCACCAGGGTTCCCATGAAGTTTCCGGGTTCCGACATTTGCAATGGCCTTGCCAAACCCGAGATTTGGATAAGCCCCGGGAATCACGCCCATTTTCCAGGACCTGACAAAAAGGGGCAAGGTCATCATAGACCCACCATACCCAAACGGGTCAAGGCCGACCCTGGGTGCATGACCCTCCCGGGTCATCCAACCCGGGAAGGGGGTGCCGAAAACAGGGGTGCGGGCGGGTGCAGGCAGATGCGGTCGCGGCCCTCGCCCTTGGCGCGGTAGAGGGCCTCGTCGGCGGTCAGCAGGAGCTGTTCCGGGGTGAGGATGGCGCGGTGGGGGAAGCTGGAGACCCCCAGGGACGCCGTGACGCGCAGGGCCCCCTCCGGGCCCGCATGCAGGTCGGAAACGCCCCTGCGCACGCGCTCCGCGACGGTGAGGGCTCCTGGCAGGTGGGTACAGGGAAGGAGGATGGCGAACTCCTCGCCCCCGTAGCGGGCCACCAGGTCGGTTTCGCGCACGCTGTGCTGGAGCGAGGCGGCCACCTCCCGCAGCACCCGGTCCCCGGCGCTGTGGCCGTGGGCGTCGTTGATGTTCTTGAAGTGGTCCAGGTCCACCAGGATGAGCGACAGGCTCTCGTCGTAGCGCTGCGCGCGGCGGAACTCCTCGCGAAGCCGCTCCTGGAAGTAGCGGTGGTTGTGCACCTGGGTGAGGCCGTCCGTGACGGCCAGTCGCCGCAGTTCCTCCACCTGGGAGTGGAGTTCCGTCCACTTTCGGTGCGTTTCGAGGCTCCGGTAAAGCCGGATTCGCAGTTCTTCCTCGTCCCATGGGGTCAAAATCAACTCAGCCCCTCTGCGAAGCGCGGCGAGCCTCAGGGCCTTGTCTTCCGGTGGGGCGATGACCAGGACGGGAGGCCGGGACGAAGTGGGGACAGGTGGGGTGAGTGCCTCCAGGAGCGCCTGGGCTTCCTTGGGGTTCGTTTCGCCGGGGCAGAGCAGGACGCCATCTACCTCCTGGGTCAGACCCAGGGCCTCCGGGCCCGTGCGCGCCACCCGGAGAGCGAAGTCCTCGGGGCCGAGCGTGCGGACCAGTTGGGGCAGCAGCGCCTGCGAATCGTCGACGACCAGCAGCGTGAAGGGCTTGGTTTTCACCGTGTCCCCGTAAAATGATGACTAGACGGTACTCTAGGGGTTTGTCACGGGGAAGGCCATGGGGTTTGCCTCGGAACCACACCCTCTGGTACCGAGCGCCGTTTCCTTTCTGACGGAACGACGCGAGATGACGACCGTGGCCAAGTACCCGAGCATCAGCCTGTTCTTCCCCGCCTGGAACGAGGAGGACTACGTGGAGCGCGCGGTGAGTCGCGCACTCGAAGTGCTGCCGAAGCTCACGGACGACTTCGAGATCATCGTCGTCAACGACGCCTCCACGGACCGGACCCAGGAGGTCTGCGAAGCGCTGGCGGCGAAGGTGCCTCAGCTCAGGGTCATCACCCACCCGGTGAACCTGAAGCTGGGCGGGGCGATGCGCACGGGGCTGACGGCGAGCACGAAGGACCTGGTGCTGTACTCGGACATCGACCTGCCGTTCGACATGCGGGAGGTGGAGCGGGCGCTGCACCTGATGGAGTACCTGGAGGCGGACATGATCTGCGCCTTCCGGTTCGACCGCACGAGCGAGGGCCCGAAGCGCATCGTGTACTCCTTCGTCTACAACCTGCTCATCCGGGCGTTGTTCGACATCCAGATCAAGGACGTGAACTTCAGCTTCAAGCTGATGCACCGCCGGGTGCTGGAGTCGATGGAGCTCAAGAGCCAGGGCTCGTTCATCGACGCGGAGCTGGTGGTGAAGGCCATCCGCAAGGGCTTCCGCGTGTTCCAGATGGGCGTGGACTACTTCCCGCGCACGCGCGGCATCTCCACGCTGGCCTCTCCGTCGGTCATCGTGAAGATGGTGAAGGAGCTGGTGAGCCTGTACCCGGAGACGCGCACGCCGACCCCGCCGGTGCAGCCGGTGCGCCTGCCGCCGTCGGTGCAGCCGCTGCGGCCCGTGGTGACGGGCACCACGGGGCGCGGGTAGGCACGGCATGTCGCCGCGCACGCGCCTCATCGTCAACGCGGATGACCTGGGCCTGCACCCGTCGCTGGACGCGGGCATCCTGAAGGCCCACCGCGACGGCATCGTCACCAGCGCCACGCTCCTGGCCATGGGGCCTTCGGCGGTGGAGGCCGTGGGGCTCGCGAAGGCGCAGGGGCTGGCGGTGGGCGTGCACCTGGCGCTGTCCACGCGGCTTCGGTGCGCCGCGCCCGCGGAGTCGGTGCGGACGGTGGCGCCGGACGGGCGGCTCCGGGCGAGCTGGGCGGACTTCGCCCGGGCGTGGCTCACCGGGAAGGTTCGGCGCGAGGAGTTGGAGCGGGAGTTGTCCGCGCAGCTGTCCCGCGCGCGGGAGCTGGGCGCCAGGGTGGACCACCTGGATGGGCACCAGCACCTGCACCTCTTGCCAGGGGTGCGTTCGGTGGTGGAGGGCATCGCCGCACGGGAGGGACTGCCCCTCAGGTGGCCGGATGCGCTACCGCGTGCGTCGTGGCTTCGCGCTCCCGGGCCGGCGTTGAAGACGACGGTGCTCGCGGTGCTGGCACGCACGGCGCCCCGGGCAAGGACGGGCGTGCGCCGGGTGAGCGCCGGGGGCGTGTTCGAGGCGGGCCGGCTGGATGAGTCCGCGCTGCTGGCGGTGCTGGATGCACTGCCGGCGGGGGACTTCGAGCTGGGGTGTCATCCGGGAGAAGGCGCGCCGCATGTGCCGGAGGATCCGGCGTGGCGCTACGGCTGGGACGCGGAGCTGGCGGCGCTCACGAGCCCCCGGGTGAAGGCGAAGCTCGTGGAGCGCGACATCGTGCTCGCGAACTACGGCGCGTTGGGCTGAAGCCCCGTCAGCGCGCCTCGGCGTCGTAGAGCAGGTGGGGCGTCGTGTAGCCCTCGCCCAGCCCCACCACCTCGCGCACCTCGAAGCCCGCGTCGAGCAGCATCCGCACGCCGTCCACGCGCGGCCGGAGCACCATGCCGCCGCTGGCCTTCGTGCGCCCCAAGAGCGACACCATCACCCACTCCTGCGCGAGCGCCTTGGCGTGCTTCCAGGAGCGGTCCCCCTCCACCTCCTTCAACAGGAAGCGCCCGCCGGGCTTGAGCAGGCCCCGCACGGCCTTGAGGAACCCCAGCCACTGCGCCTCCGGCAACAGGTACAGCACGTCGCACACCACCGCCGCGTCGAGCGTCCCGGGATGCTCCGCAGCCAGTTGCTCCACCGACCCCACGGACAGCGTCACGTTGGGCAGCCCCGCCAGCGCCTCCTGCGCCCAGCGCACCTTGCGCGCATCCAGGTCCACGCCCAGCACCCGGCGCTCCGGCGTCGCGAGCGCCATCAGCGCGGACAACAACCCGTGCCCACAGCCGATGTCCGCCACCGTCCCCGCCGGCAGCCGTGACGCCACCGCCATCAGCGGCGCCGACGACGCGCGCGCGTGCACATGGAAGCGCTCGCTCGCGGGCAGCCCCGCGTACCGCTCCAGCGCCTGGGCCATGAGCCCGCTCATGACACGTACTCCGCGGCACCGAATGCCACCGTCAGCACCAGCATCAACCCCACGCTCGTCGCGAGCACACCCCACCTCAACCTGGGACGCTCGCGCAGCAGCAGCGCCAGCGTGAGGAACAATGGGAAGGCGGCCAGCAGGTAGCGCCCCATGCCCATGAAGTCCTTGCTCGACATGGCGGGCAATCCCACGATGGCCAGCGTGTACACGCCATAGCCCCACCCCAGCCGCTTCGCGCACGGCCACACCAGCGCGAGCGCCCCCAGGGTGACGCCAGCGTGCCCCACCAACCGCAGGCCGTCCGACAGCGACATGTCCCGGCTGAAGCCCTGGAACCAGCGCAGCTTCGCCCACGTGCGCCAGCCCGGCTGCTGATCCCACCCCGGCGCGGACTGCACCTTCACGAACGCGAAGGGCTCACCGAAGGCCTTCCACTGGTACAGCACGTACAGCACGAAGCCCGCCGCCGCGCACACCGGCAGCAGGTCCACGAGGGTCCACTTCTGGCCGCGCTCGTGCTTCCACTCCAGCCGCCGCGCGAGCAACCCCACCACCAGCGCGGGCGCCACCGGCCGCGCCGCGGTCGCCACGGCGGCCAGCAGCACCGCGAACCCCAACTGTCCCCGCTCCAGCAGCAGGAACGCCGCGATGACGAGCAGCAGGAACAGCGCGTCCGAATACATCGCCCCGTAGAGGAAGAACGCGAACGGGTAGAACGCCAGGAGCAGGCCCGCGTTTCGCGCCGCGTCCTCATCCGCCCGCGTGCGCGCCCACTGCGTGAAGACGTACAGCGCCCCCAGCCCGCACAACATCGTGACGAGCATCCCCGCGAGGAACGTGTCCACGTGCAGGAGGCCCAGGCCTCTCAGCACCAGCGGGTACAGCGGGAAGAACGCCACCGGGCTCTGCTGGCCGGGCGTGTAGCTGTAGCCCTGCGTCGCGATGTGCGCGTACCAGCCAGCGTCGAAGTGCGCCCAGCCCAGCAGCGTGGGAGCCCCGGGCCACGTGGGCCGCGCGGGGCTGTAGCCCAGGGGGAACGCGAGCGCGGACACCGTCACCAGCACGGTGCACACCACCAGGGCTGCGAGGCCAGCGGACAGGACGGCGCGGGGAGCGGAGCGGACCATGGAGGGCATGCCCCTTGGTCCAGAACCGCACCCGCCGTCAAGCCGGGCCCCAGGCTCCAAGACAGGGGGAGGCCTTCGGGGCCCCCTCCCCTGCCCGGTCCGTCACGACATCACGCGTCGTAGAAGCCCTTGCCGGTCCGCACCTTCTCCACCAGCAACGGCGCGGGCGTGAAGCGCTCGCCGTACTTGTCCTGGTAGTGCTCCAGCTTGCGCAGCAGGTGCGCCGGCCCAAGGCTGTCCGCGTAACGCAGCGGGCCACCCAGGAACGGCGGGAAGCCCAGGCCGAAGATGGCGCCCACGTCGCCGTCGCGGGGGCTGCGCAGGATGCCCTCACCCAGGCAGCGGATGGCCTCGTTCACCATCTGCAAGGCACAGCGCTCCGCCATCTCCGCGGGGTCCAACGACTTGCGGTCCTTGCCGTGCGGCAGGAGCAGGTAGACGGCCGGGTCCACCTCCTTCTTCTTCCCGTCCTCGTACAGGTAGAAGCCCTTCTGCGTCTTGCGGCCCAGGCGACCGTCGGAGATGACGCCGTCCAACGCCTTGGGCGCCGCCATCCGCTTGCCGAACGCGGCCTCCATGATGGGGCCCACCTTCTGGGCCACGTCGATGCCCACCTCATCCAAGAGCGTGATGGGGCCCACCGGGAAGCCGAAGTCCACGAGCGCCTTGTCCAACTGGACGATGTCCGCGCCCTCCGCCAGCAGGTGCGCCGCCTCGTTCATGTACGGCGCGAGGATGCGCGACGTGTAGAAGCCCGGACCGTCGTTGACGACGATGACCGTCTTGCCCTGCTTGCGGCCCACGTCCACGCACGTCGCCGTCACCCACTCCGCGGTGCCCGGGTGCGTGATGATCTCCAGGAGCGGCATCTTGTGGACCGGGCTGAAGTAATGCATCCCGATGACTTGCGAAGGCCGCTTGCTGCCCTTGGCCAGCTCCGTGATGGGCAGGCTGGAGGTGTTGGACGCGAAGATGGTGTCCGGGCCGGTGACGGCCTCCACCTCCGCGATGACCTTGTGCTTGAGCTTCAGGTCCTCGAACACCGCCTCGATGACCAGGTCCACCGACTTGAAGCCGCTGTAGTCGGTGCCCGCGGTGATGTTCGACATCTTCGCGGACGACTCGCGGTGGGTGAGGGAGCGGCGCTTCACGCGCTCGTCCAGCACCGACTGCGCCTGCTTGAGCGCGCGGCCCGCGCCCGCGTCGTCCTTGTCCTTCACGCGCACCGGCACGCCCTGGAGCACGCCCGCCACGTAGGCGATGCCGCCGCCCATCAGCCCGCCGCCCAGCACGCCCACCTTCTTCACCTCGCGCGGCTTCACGTTGGCGTTGGCGGTGCCGTTCTCCTTCTTCAGCGCCGTGGTGGCGAAGAAGATCTCCACCAGCCGCCGCGACACGTCCGTGAACACCAGCTCTCCGAACGCCTTCGCCTCGGCCTCCAGGCCCGCCTTGCGCCCGGACTCCAGGCCCACGCGGATGACCTGGAGCGCCTTCTCCTGCGCCGGGTACTTGCCGCGCGTCTTCTTCAGGAGCGCCTTCTTCGCCTGGTCGAAGAGCACCTTGCGGCCGAGCGGGTTGTCCTCCAGCGCGGCCTCCGCCCACAGGTCCTTGCTGATGAGGCCCTGGAAGATGCCCGCGATGCCCTTCTTCTTGCCGCTCGCCGCCACGGCCTTGAAGCCCTGGTGCGCGCGCTCCACCTTGAGCGTGCCCGCCGCCAGCTCCGCCGCGCGCTGCAACGCGATGCGCTTGAGCATGGGCACGGGGACCACTTCGTCCACGATGCCCAGCTTCTTCGCCTTGGACGCCTTCACGTTCTTGCCCGTGAGGATGAGGTCCAGGGCCGCCTGCGCGCCAATGAGCTCGGGCAGCCGCTGCGTGCCGCCCGCGCCGGGGATGAGGCCCAGCTGCGTCTCCGGCAGGCCCAGGCTCGTCTTGGGGCTGTCGGTGGCGATGCGGTAGTGGCACGCGAGCGCCCACTCCAGGCCGCCGCCCAGGCACGCGCCGTGGATGGCCGCGACCACGGGCTTGGAGAACTCCTCCAGCCGTTCGAACTCCGCGTGTGCGGCGCGGCTGATGGCGACGACTTCGTCCGCGGACTTGAGGGTCTGGAGGAAGTCGATGTTCGCGCCGGCGACGAAGTTGTCCTTCTTGCCGGAGATGAACACGACGGCCTTCACCTCCGGGTCGCGCTCCGCCTGCAGCAGGAGCTGCGTGAACTCGGCGCCCACTTCCGGGGACAGCGTGTTCACGGCCGCGCCCGGCAGGTCCACCGTGATGAGCGCGACGCCGTCGGTGACGCCGTAGCTCAAGCCCTGCTTCGCCTCGACCTCTTCATGCTTGGTCGCCATCACGCACGCTCCAGGATGACCGCGGCGCCCAGCCCACCCGCGGCGCAGACGGTGCACAGCACCGTGTTCTTGTTCCGACGCTTCAGCTCGTTCAGGGCCTGCGTGACGATGCGCGCTCCGGTGGCACCGAACGGATGGCCCAGTGAGATGGAACCGCCCGTCACGTTCAAGAGCGACCGGTCGATTTCACCCACCGGCCCGCTGAAGCCCGCCTTCTTCGCGAACTCCTTGGACGCCAGCGCCTGGATGTTGCTCGCCACCTGCGCGGCGAACGCTTCATGCATCTCCACGAGGTCGATGTCCGACAGCTTCATCCCCGCGCGCTTGAGCGCCACGGGCGCCGCGTACGCCGGCCCCTGGAGCAACTGGTCGCCCGGGTCCGTCGCCGCGAACGCGTGCGAGCGCAGAAAGCCCAGCGGCTCGTAGCCCAGCGCCTTCGCCTTCTCCTCGCTCATCAAGAGCAGCGCCGCGGCGCCGTCGGTGAGCGGGGACGCGTTGCCCGCGGTGACGCTGCCATAGCGGCGGTCGAACACCGGCTTGAGCTTGGAGAGGGCCTCCAGGCTGGTGTCCTCGCGCACGATGTTGTCCTTCGTGGCGGACTGCTCGTACTTGGGCGGCACGAGGATGTGCATCACCTCGTCGGCGAAGTAGCCCTCCTTCCACGCCTTCGCCGCGTTCTGGTGCGAGTTGAAGGCGATGAGGTCCTGCTCCTCGCGGCTGATGCCGTTCTCCTTGGCCATCTTCTCCGCGCTCTCACCCATCGTCTCGCCCGTGGAGTACTCGGCGATGGCGGGGGGCACGGGCAGCAGGTCCTTGCCCTTGAGCTTCTGGAAGGGGCGCAGCTTGTCCGGCAGGCTCTTGCCCTTGGACGACGCGGCCAGCGCGTGCGCCAGGGGGCGGCTGGTGAAGATGGGCGCGTCCGATAGGGACTCGGTGCCGCCCGCGATGATGACGTCCGCGTCCCCCAGCGCGATGGCGTTGGCTCCCGCCACGAGCGCCTGGATGGACGTGGCACAGGCGCGCGCCACCGTGAAGGCGTCGATGCGCTTGGGCAGACCCGCCGCCAGCACGACTTCGCGCGCGATGGACGGCGCGGTCAGCGTGGGGATGACCTGGCCGAAGACGACCTGGTTGATTTCGTTAGGATCCAGGTCGCTGCGCTGCACCAGCTCCTGGACCACCATCCGGCCCAGGTCCAGCGCCGTCAGCCCCGCGAAGACGGTGCCTGCCTTCGCGAACGGCGTCCGCAATCCGCGAACGATGGCCACCCGACGGTGGCCGTTGCGCTTCTCGCTTGCCATGTGTGCCTCACCCTCTGTGCGACGAGTGAGGCGCTTCTAACGACCGACAATGCGCCGCGTCAACGCCGGATTGACTCAAGAGTCAATTGCCGGTCAGGCGGGCGGGCGAGCGGGGGTGCCCGCCTACACAGGCCTTCAGCGCAGCGCGATGCCCTGACGGAGGGCGACACCGTGGCGGTGCACGGCGTCCACGAGGAACTTCGCGGCGTCCGGGTCGCTGGGCGGAAGGATGCCGTGGCCCAGGTTGAAGATGTGCCCGACGGGGCCCGCGCGACCGAGGATGTCCTTCACGCGCGCATCCAGCTCCTCGCGGGGGAGGAACAGGTGCAGCGGGTCCAGGTTGCCCTGCGTGGCGACGTCCGGGCCCAGGATGCGGCGGCCCTCGTCCACGTTCACGCGCCAGTCCAGGCCGATGACGTCCGCGCCCGTGCGCTTCAGGAGCGGCAGGTGCGGGGTCATGTTGGTGCCGAAGAGGATGACGGGCACGCCCGTGGCCTTGAGCTCCTGCACCATGCGGGTGAGGTACGGCAGGCTGAAGCGTTCGAAGTCGTAGGGGGACAGCTCGCCGCCCCAGGAGTCGAAGATCTGCACGATGCTGGCGCCGGCCTCCACCTGCATCTTGAGGTACGGGATGAGGGTGTCGGTGAGCTTCTGGAACAGGCGGTGGGCCAGCGCTGGCTGCTCGAAGAGCAGGCGCTTGATGACAATGTAGCTCTTGGAGCCGCCGCCCTCGACCATGTACGCGGCCAGGGTGAAGGGCGCGCCGGCGAAGCCGATGACGGGCACGGAGTCATTGAGGGCCTTGCGCGTGCGGCGGATGGCCTCGGCGACGAAGCCGGTGCCCTCGACGGGGTCGGGGATGCCCAGCTTGTCGATGTCCGCGGCGGTGCGCAGGGGGTTGGGGAAGTGCGGCCCCTTGTCCCCGAGCTCCAGGTGGATGCCCATGGCCTCCACGGGGATGAGGATGTCGGAGAAGATGATGGCCGCGTCCACGCCCAGCCGGGTGACGGGCTGCACGGTGACTTCGGCGGCCAGGTCCGGATTCTTGCAGAGGTCCAGGAACGCGATGTTGCCGCGGATGGCGCGGTACTCGGGCAGGTAGCGGCCCGCCTGACGCATCAGCCACACGGGGGTGGTGTCGGTGGGCTGGCGGCGCGCCGTGCGCAGGAGTCGGTCGTTCACGTCATCACCTTCGAGGGGCGAGAGGGAGTCACGGGCTTCACGGGCCCTGGATGTACCCTATCTCCATGCTGAAACCTCGCCTCTACATTCCATGCCTCGCGGCCTTCCTGGGCACGGCCTGTGCGACGGGGCGGACCGTGACGCCCGCAGTGCCGGTCTGGCCCCTGCCTGGCGAGTTCACCCGCTGGGAGCCTGTTCCTGGCATCAGCTTGCTGGCTCCTCCCACTTCCCCACGTGGCACGCCGGTCAGTCCCTCCTCGACCGTCGCCCGATGCAACCCAGCGACGACCCCGGATACCGGCACGTGGCCCTATAGCGGTGGCGCCTACTTCTGCTCGTGGAGTCACCAGGACCTCAGCAGGCAATTCCGCCTGGACTGGTACGTCAACACTTTCGAGACACAGGCATTGGTAGACGAAAACCTCGAACGACTCCGATTGAATCTCATTCAGGGCATTCCTGGAGACCGCCTCACGAGGCTACCCGCCCCCTTGGCCGGTTGGGAATGGCGCGAAAAAGTCCGCGAGTGGCTTGGCCCGGAGGATGAAAGACCCACCAGTGGTGGAGAGCTGATCCGCGACCGCTGGATTGTCGTCGGGACCAACCTCCTCTTCCTTCAGGTCATCTCACTGGAAGACGACCCGTTTCCCGAAGGAGAAATGTTCCTCGACTCGCTGATGCTCACCCAGCAAGCAGCGCCAGCACCTACGAAACCACGGTGAACCCGATGGCGAGCCCGTTGTTGCTCTCATTCGACGGGGTGAAGGTGCCAATCATTGCCTGAAAACGAGGGGCCGTGCGCTCAGCCGCCGTCCCGGCCCCCGCCGTGGTCGTCTCCGCCATCATCATCGCCGCCGTCGTCATCCGAGGGCAGCGTGATGGCCCGGACCAATTCCTCTCCTTCGCGAACGCAGACCTCCAGCTCCACATCCTCCAGGTCCCGAGCCTTCACCTCCAGCGAGTAGCAACCGGCCGGTAGCGGGCCCACGCGAACCTCGCCGTTGCCCGGTTCGACCTTGAGACTGTCGAACCCTGTGCCCTCGACCTCCACCTCCACGTCGGAGGGCACCGAGCCTGTCTCATCCGACACGCGCACGATGATGAAGGCTCCGGGCGCGGACGCGATGTCCCCCACGTCGGTGACCCGGGCGCCCCGCGCCACCACGGCCTTGCGGGTCGCTCGCGTGCGGGAGGCCACCACGAACAACTCCAGCGATGTCGCGGGCACGTCGCTCAATTCGAAGCGTCCGTCCGCGTCCACCGAAGCGCGCAGCTCGGAGCGGCCCATGACGCTGACGCGCGCCACGTCGGCCTCCACCCCGAGGATGCGCCCCCGCACCGTGCCCGTCTGCAACGGGCCGTTCTCGAAACCGCCACAGCCGGCCAGCGCCAATGCCAGGGCCCAGAGGGCCTGCCCGCATCTCTTGGTTCGCATCAGAAGCGGTACCCTCCGGCCAGCATCAGGCCCCCAAAGCCCACCGTGCGCGTCTGCCCGTCCACCGGGACATAGGCCCAGAGCAACTGCGTGCGCGCTTCCACGACCCACGCCGGACCGAAGCGCCACGACACCGCAGCCATCCAGCCGGGCCACGCCGTGAGGTAGCGCTCATCCCGACGCAGCAGGTCCAGTTGGAAGGAGCGCTCCAACCACAACGCGGCCACACGCGGCCCCGTGGAAAGTCCCAGCCGCCCCCACGTCCAGGTCGGTCCCAGGGCCACGCCCACCAGCACCGTGCGGTGTCGCACCGGCACGAACCCGCCGGGATCCAGGCGCAAGGACTGCCGCCCCTGCCCCGCCGCCACATCCACCCAGAGGTCCAACCTGCCGTCCAGGAGCACGCCCTCCCAGCCCAGGCCCACGCCCGCCAGCGCCGACGCCGGCAACACCTGTTCGCGGCTGCGCCCGTCGAGGAACCCGAGCACGCCC
This sequence comes from Corallococcus sp. bb12-1, assembly GCF_026626765.1. Taxonomy (NCBI): domain Bacteria; kingdom Pseudomonadati; phylum Myxococcota; class Myxococcia; order Myxococcales; family Myxococcaceae; genus Corallococcus; species Corallococcus sp. bb12-1. Next base: position 428,586 of record NZ_JAPNJZ010000027.1, read on the forward strand.
GCGCCCAGCGACACCGTGCGCCGGGGCCCGTCCGCGAGCGGCCGCAGCATCGCTTCCAGTTCCCGCCGCTCGCCGGAGCGCAGCGCCACGGTGTCCTCCCACAACACCTGCCCGCCCTTGCGCAACTCCAGACGCCGTCGCCCTTCGGGCACCACCACGCCGCCGGGAAGCTCGCCCGCGTCCTGCCCGTCCACCTTGAGCGTGAAGCCTTCCAGCCTGGCGCTGTAGGAGAAGACCTCCGGCTGGCCGGGGCGCTCCAGCGTTCCGGACAGCAGCACCGGATCCGCGCCCACCTCCAAGATCTGCGCACTCGGGCGCTGGCGGCCTTCCGTATAGGCCCAGGTGTTGCGTCGGGCCCAGTCGTGGGCCTCGGTGGCGCTCACCGCACCGTCGCGGTTGCGGTCTCCCCTGCCATCCAACGCCTGGATGAGGAAGTGCGTGTAGATGTCATTGGCCAGCGCGTCGTCTTCTCGCGCGGCCTCGCCCCAATCGCTGGCGGACAGCACCAGCGAGGCGCGGCTCGCCGCCTCCAACGGTTGCGGCAGGAAGGGCGCCTTGGTGTGCGCCAGCTCGTCGCGCACCTCGGGCGGCAGCAACGACTTGCCCGTGCCGCTGTGACAGGTGGCCAGCACCAGCACCCGGCGCCGTGAGCCCAACCGCTCCAACGCCTGCTCCAGCGAGGCCATGTCCAGCCCCGTCCCGGCCACGTCCCGGTAGCGCGCATCCGACGTCACCAGGTAGCGCTGCAAATCGCCCCGGACATCGCGCGCCAGCGAACCGTGCCCGGACACATAGACGACCACGACGTCCTGCGGACGCCACGGCCGGGCCTCCAACGCCTGGAGCGCGGCGAGCACGCCAGCGCGCGTCGTCTGCTCGGGCCGCGTCAGCACCGTCACCGACTGGAAGCCGCCCCGGGAGGGATCCGCCAGCACGCGGCCCAGGTCGTCCGCGTCCTTGGCCGCGTAGCGCAGGCCGTTCCAGGAGGGGTCCGCGTACGCGGAGATGCCGATGAGCAGCGCGTGCCGCTCCCCCGCCTGGGCCGTGGCCAGCGCCCCCTCCTCCAGGCGCACGCGCACCGCGCGGCCCTTCTCGCCCGGGGTCTCCACGGTACGACACGCGCCGAGCCACACCAGCGCGAGCACCAGGGGGATGAGCGACAGGCGGGACACGCGCGACTCCTCAGGGCGCAGCATGCCCCGACTCCACCTTCAGGCGAAGCCGGGCCTGGGCCGCGTCCGGAGGCACCTGCCCACCGGCCACCACCGCCTCCAGCGCGGAGGCGTCCGCGCCCTTCGGCCAGGCGACCAGCACCAGCGTCACCAGACCCTGCTCCCCCTCCAGCGACACGCCCGCCAGGTCCTCGCCGTCCCGCAGGTCGTGCGTGCCCGGCCCCAGCACATGACGCCCCAGCACCTGCGGAGGGACACCAGGGGCCTCGCGCACCACCAGGGCGTCGGCGGCATCGCCGGCGTGGTAGCGCAGGAGCACCACCGCCTCGGGGGGAAGCACCGCGTCCTCGGGCACCGCGCGCACCTGGCCGTCCGGCCACCGCGCCGCCGCCGTCAGCTCCAGGGCCAGCGGGGCGCCTCCCTTGAGGCGCTGCGTGGACGGGCGCTCGGGAAGGGTCCCCGCCCCCGGGCGCACCAGGATGGCCAGGAGGACCGCGGCCACGGCGGCCAACCCTCGCGACAGCCAGACACGCTTCGGGGAACCCAGCCGGCGACGCACCCTCGCCCAGCCGACCGCGTCCTCCCGCACGGGCCTTGCGGAGACCTCCAGGAGGGCTTCATCCGCCAGCGCGTCCAGACCGAAGGCGTCGTCGGGAGCCTCGTCGTCCTCGGAGAGGAACGCCTCGCACGTCTCACACGGCTGGGCCAGATGCGCGGCGAAGTACCGCAGGGTCTCCGGGTCCCGCTGTTGGAGCGCCCGTTGGGCCTCGGCGTCCAGGTGTCTGCCGGTCTCGCTCATGGTTCACCCCACCTCCGCTGCCAGCAGCCGTGCCATCAATTCGCGCTTCACCCGGGCGCGGAAGCGCTCCAGTCGCATCGTCACCGCGCTCTTGCCCAGTCCCAGGCGCTCGGCGATCTCCCGCGCGCTCAATTCCCCCTCCAGATAGAAGAGGCGGGCCGTCTCCTTCTCCGGGCCCTCGGGCAGCCCTTCGATGAGCGCGCGCACCACCGCCACGCGGCGCTCCAACGTCAGCGAGGGAGGCAGCGCGGGCGCGGAGACCTCCGCCTCGCGCGCGAGGCCCTCCGCCACGCGCTCCCGGGCCCGAGCGCCCCGGCTGAGCGCGAAGGCATGGTGCCGGGCGATGGTCAGCAGCCAGCCGCTGAACGCGCGCGGGTGCTGGAGCCGGGGCAGTTCGCGAAACGCACGCACGAAGGTCTCCTGCACCACGTCCTCCACCTCCGCGGTCCCCAGCTCCGCGTATCCCTGCGCCACGCGGCGCACCGAGGCATGAAAGCGCTGGTACAGCTCACCGCACGCGGGCTGCTCACCCCGGACGGCGCGGCGGATGCACTCCGCCAGTTCCTGCTCCGTCACCACGCCGCCCTCCCTTCCCCGCCACACACCCCGTGCTCGCGCGCCCGTGGACGCACGGTCCCGGCGAGCAGCTCCGCGGGCCATGGAAGGACCGGCCCCGTCCAGGAGGCGTCGCCTGCGGAACGACCTCCGGAAGCGAAGGTCGTTCCAGGGATGAGGATGCAAGCCATGGCTCCTGTTGCGTACTCCGTCAGGAGGGAAGGAGTCACGGGGGGCTTTTCCGGCCACATTCCATCGTTCGCCCGGTCGCTGCGACCCATACGGCACGTGGAAGCCGCCCCGGAAATGCACCGCGAAAATCCCCCCGTGGCCGTTTTTCGCGGCCGTGCTCCTTCCCTTCAACGGGCAGGGAGCGGCCGGTCACGAGGCACGGGCTCCCTCCTTCTTCCAGGAGACACACGCCATGCGTTTCACCGGTCTGTTCGCGTCCATCATGTTGCTGTCCGCGTGTGGCAATGGTGCCTCTTCGGTGGGGCTGAGCACGCGGATGGGTTCCGCCGTCTCCGGCGCCGGACTCCTCCGTCAGTCCGAGCAGCGACTGGCCCTCCCCAACGGCATCACCGTGGAGCGAGTGCGGCTGTCGGTCCGCGAGTTGGAGCTCAAGCGCGAGGGCCACCATGACGACGACGATTCCTCCGACGACGACGCGGGCACGAGCGTCGATGACAAGGGCGAGCACAAGCAGCGCACGGGCGCCTTCCTCATCGACCTGTCCGGAGCCGCGCTGGAGGGCCAGGTGGTCCGCCTGCGGGACGTGACGGCGGAGGCGGGCACCTACGACGAGATTGAATTCGACATCGGCAAGGTCTCCGTCACCGAGGCCGGCGACAACGCAGCGCTGAAGGAGCTGGCGCAGTTGGGCGCCTCCATCGTCGTCGATGGGCTCATCGACGGGACGCCCTTCCAGTTCGTGTCGAGCGTGCGCGTGGAACAGGAGCGCGAGGCGACCTTCGTGGTGGCGGATGGCTCCGACCAGAACGTCACCATCAACATCGACCCCAGCGGCTGGTTCACCGGCGAGGGCGGCAAGCGCCTGGATCCGCGCGAGAGCAGCGCCCGTTCGGAGATTGAAAACAACCTTCACCGCTCCATCGATGCCTTCGACGACGACGACAAGAACGGCGGCGAGGACTCCGACGACGACCACGGCGGCGAAAAGGACTGAGCCCCGCCTCCGTCACCCGAGGACGCGCGCCAGATAGGGCGCGGTGCGACTGGCCTTCACCTTCGCCACCTCCTGGGGCGTGCCCTGCGCCACCACCCTGCCCCCGGCGTTCCCCGCGCCGGGCCCCACGTCGATGACGTGGTCGCTGGCGGCGACGACGCGCAGGTCGTGCTCCACGACGATGACCGTGTTGCCCGCGTCCACCAGCCCCTCCAACTGCGCCATCAGCTTGTCCACGTCCGCCGGGTGCAGGCCGGTGGTGGGCTCATCCAGCACATAGAGCGTGTCGCCGTGCTGGGTGCGTTGCAGCTCCGTGGCCAGCTTGATGCGCTGCGCTTCCCCGCCGGACAGCTCCGTCGCGGGCTGTCCCAGCCGCAGGTAGCCCAGGCCCACGTCCTTCAGCACCTTGAGGACGCGCAAGAGGGACGGCTCCTGCACGAAGAAGTCGAAGGCGGCGTCCACCGTCATCCCCAGCACGTCCGCGATGTTCCGCTCGCGGTACTTCACCTCCAGCGTCTTCGGGTCGTAGCGGGTGCCGTGACACGTGGGGCACGGCGCGTACACGCTGGGCAGGAAGAGCAACTCCACGCTGACGAAGCCTTCGCCCTCGCACGTCTCGCAGCGGCCTCCCGCCGTGTTGAACGAGAAGCGGCCCGCGCTGTACTTGCGCGACTTCGCCAGGGGCGTCGCCGCGAACAGCTTGCGCACGTGGTCGAACAGGCCCGTGTACGTCGCGAGGTTTGAGCGCGGCGTGCGGCCAATGGGCTTCTGGTCCACCGTCACCAGCCGCTTGAGCGCGTGCATCCCTTCCGCGATGTCACCTTCGCTGGCCACCGTCGGCTCGCGATCCAACGGCTCGCCCTCCTCCTCTTCCGGCGCCAGCGTCTGCCCCAGCCGCGCGGCCACCAGCTCCACCAGTGCCTGGCTCACGAGGCTCGACTTGCCGGAGCCGGACACGCCCGTGACGGTCGTGAAGACGCCCAGCGGGAAGTCCACGTCCAGCCCGCGCAGGTTGTTGCGCTTCACGCCCTCCAATCGCAGACGTCCCGTGGCCTTCCGGGGCGAGCGGCGGCGCAGGGCCTCTTCTTCGAACAGGTAGCGCCGCGTCCGCGACGCCTCCACCTTCGCCAGCCCCTCCGGCGGCCCGCTGTAGAGCACGCGCCCGCCGTGCTCACCAGCAGCAGGGCCCACGTCCACGATCCAATCCGCGTGGCGGATGACATCCACCTCGTGCTCCACCACGAACAGCGAATTGCCCGCGTCCTTCAACCTGTCCAGCGCCGTCAGCAGCGCCTCCGTGTCGGCAGGGTGCAGGCCGGCGGACGGTTCATCCATCACGTACACCACGCCGAAGAGGTTGGAGCGGATCTGCGTGGCGAGCCGCAGCCGTTGCAGCTCTCCCGGCGACAGCGTGGGCGTCGTGCGCTCCAGCGACAGGTAGCCCAGTCCCAGGTCCGTCAGCACCTGGATGCGCGCCAGCAGATCCTTCGTGATGCGCTCGGCGACGAGGACCTTCTCCGGATGTTCGCGGGCCATCGCCTCCGCGCCCTCCGCCCTCCCCTCGGCCGTGGGGCGCAGCAGGTCCGCGACCTGATCCAATGGCAGCCGCGACAACTCTCCGATGTCCAGGCCCGCGAACTTCACCGACAGCGACTCGCGGCGCAGGCGCTTGCCGTGGCACAACTGGCAATCACTGCTCACCATGTACCGGGCGACGCGCTTCTTCATCATCGCGCTCTCGGTGGTCGCGAACGTCGTCATCACGTAGCGCTTCGCGCCGGTGAACGTGCCCATGTAGCTGGGCGGCTCCTTGCGAGCCAGGGCCCGCTTCACCTCCGCGGACGTGAAGCCCGCGTAGACGGGGACGCTGGGCTGCTCGTCGGTGAAGAGGATCCACTGCCGGTCCTTCTTCGACAATTCACGCCAGGGTTTATCGATGTCGTACCCGAGCGTCACCAGGATGTCGCGCAGGTTCTGTCCATGCCACGCGGGCGGCCACGCGGCGACGGCGCGCTCACGGATGCTCAGGCTGTCGTCGGGAACCATCGAGCGCTCGGTCACCTCGAACACCCGGCCGATGCCGTGACACTGCGGACAGGCGCCCGCGGGCGTGTTCGGCGAGAACGCGTCGGAGTCCAGCCGGCCCAGCTTCGGAGGGTACGTCCCGGCGCGCGAGTACAGCATGCGCACGGAGTTCGACAGCGTCGTCACGCTGCCCACCGACGAGCGCGAACTGGGAGCGCCCCGGTGCTGCTGGAGCGCCACCGCTGGAGGCAGCCCGTCGATGGAGTCCACCTCCGGCACGCCCACCTGATCAATCAGGCGTCGGGCATACGGGGCCACGGACTCGAAGTAGCGCCGCTGCGCTTCGGCATACAGCGTCCCGAACGCCAGGGACGACTTGCCGGAGCCGGACACCCCGGTGAAGACCACCAGCGCATCGCGCGGGAGGTCCACATCCACGTGCTTGAGGTTGTGTTCACGGGCCCCGCGCACGCGCACGAAGCCGGCGAGATCGGGGGTCTTTCGGGTGCGGGACGTTTTCGGAGGAGCCATGCCGGAGCGGAAGTTGCCCACCCGCCTCCGTGAGGTCACTCCCCACGCGGGCATCACGTCGGAATCCCGATGCGCGCTCCCGTCCACCGTCCGGAAGGAGACACGGCGGTCACGGGCCCTTCTGGCGAGGTTCGCTGGCGGCCTCGGGCGAGGGCGCGTGGGAGACCAGGACACGGTCGAGGAGTCGCGCCAGTTGCTCACGCTCGGAAGATGAAAGCGCGGCGAGCAGCGCATCCTGGGCCCGCGCCAGCTCGCCATCCAGCTGTTGCAGCTGTCGCACCCCGACGGACGTGAGCGTGATGGTGTTGCGTCGGCGGTCCGACACATCCGGCGTACGTTCAATGAGCTTCCGCTCGGCCAGCACGTCGAGCACCGCCACGACGTCGCTGCGATCCAGCCCGGAACGGCGCCCCAGGTCCGCCTGGCTCGTGGGGCCGAACTCCTCCAGCGTCGACATCAAGGCGTAGTGGTAGCGGTGGAAGCCGACCGCGCCGAGCCCTTCGGTCACCAACCGGTGGGCCAGCGCCGCGGTCTGGTTCAGCATCCAGCTTGGCAACCTGCGCAACCTCGAGGGGGCCAGGTCGGTGGACATCGTCATGGCGTCAGCCTCGCAGAATTCATTGGCGCGGCCAACGATTCGCCAGTATCATTGGCAACACCAACGTTGGAAACACCCACGAGGTGCAGCAATGAGCACACTGAACGCAGAGGGAGTCACCCCGTCGCTGGCCCATCAACTCCAGGCACTCACGGATCGCCAGGCGCTCACGGAGCTGGTCGGTCGCCTCGACCTGCTCCTGGACGCGAAGCGCTTCGACGACCTGCGGTCCGTCTACACGGAGGATGTGGTCGCTGACTTCCCGATGAGCGTGGGCCGGGTGCAGGGTGTTGACGTGCTGGCGGGCTTCGCACGCCAGCGGATGACGAAGTTCTGGCGCACCCAGCACTCCAGCACGAACATCCTCATCGAGCTGGAGGGTGACCGGGCCACGGTCCTGGCGAACCGCTTCTCCGTCCACGTCCACCAGGAAGGCAGGCCCCAATCGCATCTCGATGCGGGAATCGCCCACCGCTTCCAGGCGATCCGCACGCCGCAGGGGTGGCGGTTTTCCCGGATAGAAGCGGAAGTGCTCTGGACCGCGGGAGAACCTGGCAGCCATTGAAGGCTCTCTTTGGGCCGGGGGCCTTGTGCCCCACCAAGGGCGGCCTGCCGTGGCGTGAGGTGCGCAGCTCGCACTTCCGCGTGCGCAGTGTGAGCCTACCGCCGAAGTCCGCCTCCTCGAACACCTGCCGCGGCTCCAGTCGCGGCCCCCCTCTTCTACTTCCGGCCCACGGCCTCCGGGCCCGGCCGCTCCAGCCCGAGCGCCGCCGGCAGCACGTACCGTCCGAACAGCTCCAGCGGCAGCGACGAACCGGCCCCGTTGTAGTGGCTGGCGGTGAAGGCCGCGGTGAGGCCCAGCGAGGGCGCGACGAAGACGTATTGCCCGCCGTTGCCCCGCGCGAAGGTCACCTCCACCGGGACGCCCTGGATGACGAAGCGGGTGCTCCACCACAGGAGCCCATAGCCCGCGTCCCCCAGCGGCCCCAGGGCCTTGCCGGACTCCGCCACCCACTCACCGGACACGAGGCGTTCGCCCTGCCACACGCCGCCCTCCAGGACCAGCTGGCCTGCCTTCAGGAAGTCGCGGGGCCGCAGGCGCAGGTGGCCTCCCGTGTCCGTGCCCTGCTTGCCGGCGGGCTGCCAGGCGAAGTCCTGGACCTTCAGCGGCGCGAACAGCCACTCGCGGGAGAGGTCCGCGACGGACCGGCCGCTGGCGTGCTCCAGGGCCGCGCCGAGCAACACCACGCCGCCCGTGCAGTAGCGCGTCACCGTCCCCGGCTCGTCCTTCATGGGGACATCCACGATGAAGCGGACCCAGTCGTCGGTGTCCGCCATCCGCTCCTCGTTGCCGGGCGAATCCGGGTTCCAGTCGTCACACGCCAGCCCCGTGCGCATCTGGAGCAGGTGGCGCAGGGTGATGCGCTCCTTGCGGGGGTCCGGGTTCCGGACCGGCAGCAGGTGCGGCAGGAGCGACAGCACGGGCGCGTCCAGGTCCGGGAGGATTCCGCGCTCGTGCGCCATGCCCACCAGCAGTGACGTGAGGCTCTTGGTGGCCGAGCGCAGGTCGTGCGCGTCCTCCCGCGCGAAGCCGTTCCAGTAGCGCTCGTAGACGAGCCGGCCGTTGCGCGCGACGACCACCGCGTCCGGCGTCTCCACCGTGGCCTCCGCCACGTCGTGCTCCAGCCAGTCGAACCACGAGCGCTGGAGGCCCTGGTCCTCGAAGGAGGCCACCTCCCAGCCATCATCGGTGCGGTCCGGCGGAGAGCCCGGCCCCGTGGGCAGCCGCTTTCCTCCGCAGGCCGTCAGGCACAACAGCAACAGCGTCACTCGCTGGAACATCGTCCCTCCGCGTTCGGACCGGTGCAGCCTGGACGTCTTATGCCCCAGCGGCGGCACGGGCGCGCGGATGTGACAGCCATGTCGTGCGTGGGCCCTGGCACCGAGCGTCCGGGGACGCAGCCCTCCTCTTGGACGGACATCGCATCCTGCTTACTCTGGGGCGGGGCCTCGCATCGCGAACCCCTTCCTGGGCGTGGCCGGGACACCCGGGAGAAAGACCGTTCGAAGCCATGAGTGGAACGACCCAGTCCCCTTCCCGCCCGCGACGTTGGGCCGCGCGCCTGGCCTTGCTGGTGGCCTGCGCCGGCTCGGTGGCCACGTCGAAGGCGGCCATGCCCCCCGTCAGTTCGGAGCGGCTCTCCATGGGCCCCGTGCGCCTGTCGGCACAGACGCCCAGGGCCACGAAGCCCTTCCTCATCCGGGTCACCGCGGAGCAGTCCTCCCAGCTCCTTGATGGGCATGTCCATGTCGCCGTCACCGCGGATTGGAAGCCCGTGGATCCGGCGCGGACGACCGGCCCGTGGTTCCGGCCTTCGCTGACCCGGGAGGGAGCCGTCCCGGGCCCGGGCCCGTCCCTGCCCCTGACCGAGCCAGGCAAGCCGGTGGGCCACGACATGACGGAGAGCTTCGCGGCCGAATGCGAACTCAAGGCCGGCAAGGCGTGTGAGTGGCGCGTGGACCTCCATCTCGAAATCGCGGCGGACGCTCCGCCGGGCACGGTCGACGTGATGGTGGATGCGAGGGCCCGGATGTCCGCGAGGCAGAAAGAGACACCTCGGGGCTTCACCGTGACGCTCGAAGCGTTGTAGCGCGTGCCCGTGCGCCACCAGAAACCCTTCCCCGGCAGCGGCCTCCTGCACCCCTGCGTCCTGGGGGCCGTGGTCCTGCTCCTGCTCAACGACCACGTCTTCAAGGCGCGCTGGCCGTCGTGGTGGACGGGGAAGCTCTCCGACGTCGCGGGGCTCGCCATGTTCCCCCTGCTGCTCCAGGCGCTCTGGGAACAACTGTCGCGGCACCGTGCGCGGGACTTCCATCCTTCGCGCGCGGTGGTGACGGGCGCGGTGGTGCTCACGGGGCTGTGCTTCTCCGCGACGAAGCTTTCGGAAGGCGCGGGGAATGCGTGGCGCTGGGCCCTGGGCGGGCTGCAATGGCCCTTCCGCGTGCTCGGGGCGGTGCTCGCGGGTGCGCCCCTTCCCCGCATCCAACCGACCTTGCATACGGTGGATGTCACGGATCTGTTGACGCTGCCGGCCCTGTTGATGGCCCTGTGGCTGGGGTGGCGGCGCGCGGCCGTGGCGGTCCCCACGGAGCCCCCAGTGGATCCGCGAGCGGAGTCCCCTCAGCCGCGCTGATTATTCCGCGAACGCACTGCGCGTGAATCACCTCGCGCCTGTCGGGCTGCTTCGCGGTGCGTGTCAGACCCCCGCTGCACATTGCGCCCCCTCAAGCCTTGAACAGCCAGGGGTCAGCATGTCCGCACATCCATCGCAGCAGGGCGCCGGAGCGCCTTCGAACACCTTCGAGCGGGTGCGCCACTGCGCCGCGTCCGTCACCCGCTATCCGCTCGACATCCTCACCCGGGATGCGCAGCTCGAGGACGAACTGGGCATCGACTCCGTGAAGCTCGCGGAGATCGCCGCGGTCGTCGCGCGCGAATTCAACCTGCCCCCCGACCGGCTGCCGCGCGGGGGGAAGGCACCGACACTCGGCGCGATCGCCGGGCTGGTGACCCAGGTGCTGGGCGAATCGCCCGCGGTCCCCGCTCCCGTGGCGGTCGCACCCTCCGCGCCCGTCGGAGTGCCCGCGGCCCTGCCCGTAGCCCCCACCCCTCCCGTCGCGGCGCCCGTGCGCATTGGGATGGAGATGAATGCTCGCGCGAGCACCGGGGTGGAGTTGGAGTCGCGCGTTCGCGCCGTGTTCGCGCGGGTGACCCGCTACCCCGAGGACCTGCTGACGTTGCACGCGGATCTGGAGGACGAGCTGGGCATCGACTCCGTGAAGCAGGCGGAGGTGATGGCCGTGCTCATGAAGGAGCTGGGGCTCTCCGAAGGACCGAAGCCGGCCCAGCGCCTCCGGACGATGGCCGCCATCTGCGAGGCCGCGCGCGCCCTGCTGCCTTCCGCCGAGTCCGTCACCAGCGCTCCGGTGGGCCGTCCCGTGCACGTCGTGGCCGCGCCGCTCCCGTCACGGCTGGACCTGCCCTTCGCGGGGAAGGTCGCGCTCGTCACGGGCTCGGGAAAGGGCATCGGCAAGGTCATCGCCACCCGGCTGGCCCGGGCGGGAGCGACCGTGGTCGTGAACTCGTTCCATTCCCGGGACGACGGGGAGAAGACGGCGCGCGACATCGTCGAGAGCGGCGGGAAGGCGCTGCACCTGTGGGGCTCCGTCGCGAACGAGGAGCACCTGGAGCGGATGTTCTCCACGCTGGGGGAGAAGCTGGGGGGACTCGACTTCCTCGTGTGCAACGCGTCCAACGGCCTCATCGGCCCGTTCGACCGCATCTCCCCGCGTGACTGGGACAAGGCGTTCCGCACCTGCATCACCGGCACGTACGAGTGCGCGATGCGCGCGCGTCCGTTGATGGCCGCGCGCGGGGGCGGCGGCATCGTCACGATGTCCACCTCCATGTCCCAGCGGTACATGCACGACCTGGGATGCCAGGGCGTGGTGAAGGCGGGCGTGGAGTCGCTCACGCGCTATCTGGCCGCGGAGCTGGCGCCGGACGGCATCCGCACCAACTGCGTGTCCGCGGGCCCCGTGCACGGGGACCTCCTGGGGATGTTCCCTGACGCGCCGGACCGCGTGGCGCGCTGGGAGGCGGCCACGCCCGGGGGACGGCTGTGCACGGCGGACGACGTCGCCGACGTGACCGAGCTGCTGCTGGGGCCGAAGACCCAGCGGGTGAATGGCGCCATCTGGGTGGTGGACGCCGGCCTGTCTGGAACCGTCGACGGGCTGCTGCCGGCCGCCCGTCCTTCCTGAACCTCGCACCGGGAGCCCCTGCCATGGACTTCTTCGCCGTCCCGTACGACATCCACTTCGATGACACGATGGCCTACGGGAGCCATCACTTCCTCACCAACTTCAAGTTCCAGTGCGCGGGCCGGGAGCACCTGCTCTTCAGTCCGCACGCCTTCGAGGTGCCGGAGTTCCGGCGCGACTTCGACCAGGTGCTGCTGCTCACCTACGAGGGCTATTCGCGCAACCTGGCCCCGGCGGCCCTGGGGGACCGGCTGGTGGTGCTGACGTCGTTGGAGGAGCGGGGCGAGGTCTCCCTGCGCTTCTGCTTCCGGACGCTGAAGAGCGATGGCACCCCGGTGGCTTGCGGCTACCAGACCGTGCTCTGCGCGGACAAGGCGCAGGGCACCCTGCGCTCCTTCCCGGAGTCCTTCCAGCGCAGCTTCGACTCCCTGGCCAGCATCCACGAGCCCGAAGGTCCGAAGAGCTTCCGGGACCGAGCGCTCCAGGGCGGCGGCGCCCTCCAGGCGCTGTTCCCGGAACCTGTCCGACAGTTGGTCAGGTTGCTGCTGGCGGACTCCGAAGCGCGAGGCGTCTCCCGGCGCGTCACCCTTCCGCCTTCCGCGCCGGAGCCGGCGCGGGAGCCCCAACTGCCCGCCGGGGCCACGGCGTTCCTGTTCGCGGGACAGGGCACGTTCGAACCGGACCGCTTCCTGCGCTTGAAGGCGCTCCAGCCGGAGCTGCGCGAGGAGCTGGCGACCGTTTCGGAGACGTGCCGGTCGCTGGGCATGGACCTCACGCCCCTGCTCGCGGCGGAGGACGTCGCCTCGGTCACCCGGGCGCTGGAGCGGGCGCCGTTGTTGGATCAGCTCGGCATCTTCCTGTCCGGGGTGCTCGGCGCCCGGTGGATGCAGCGTCAGGGCGTGCGGCCGGACGTGTTCGTGGGCCACAGCTTCGGGGAGATCGCCGCGCTGACGGCGGCCGGGGCGCTGGACCTGCGCACGGGGGCGGAGGTGGTGTGCCTGCGCATCCGGGCGCTCCAGCGGGTCCCGGAGGAGCTGGGCACGCTCGCGGCGATCGCGCTCTCCGAACCGGAGACCGTCCAGGCCCTGAAGGACTGCGGGGCCCGGGGTCTGGAGGTCGCCGGCCGCAACCACGCGCGGCAGACGGTGGTCGCGGGACCGCGCGCGGAGCTGGAGCAGCTGCGCACCTTCCTGGAGCGACAGGGCAAGGGGCTCACCTTCATCTCCAGCCGATATCCGTTCCATCACCGGGGACTCGCGCCCGCCGTCACCGCGTTTCGCGAAAGCCTCGCGGGCCTGACGGTGCACCCGCCGCGAGGCCCCATCTATTCGCCCATTGAGCGGCGCGTGTATGCCGGCGGGCAGGCCGAGCTGGCCGGGGCACTCGCCTCCCATCTGGTGCGCCCCTTCGACTTCCTCGGCACGGTGGAGACGCTGGTCCGGGCGGGGTGCACCCGCTTCGTCGACTGCGGGACGGGAGGACGGCTGTCGCGCATCGTCCAGCGGATCCTTCCTTCGGAATCGCAAGTCGCCCTGGCCTCGCTGGACGGAATGCTTCCCGACGCCATGCCTGAAGTGCCCCCGGCATCGCGTGACACCGTGGGTGGCGGGGTGCCGGAGATCGCGGTGGTGTCCCTGGGCTGCATGCTTCCCGGTGGGGCGAAGGATCCGGAGACCTACTGGAGGAACATCCAGCAGGGCATCAGCGGCATCGTCGACACGGGCGTGCGCCACCCGGAACAGGTGGCGGACTTCGTGGGCCCGGCGGGCACCCCGGACCGCACGTATACGCTGCTCACAGGGCGGGTCCATGACGCCGACCTCGTCCCGCCTCCCGGCATGGATGCGGTCCGCTTCCAGCGCTACGGCCGGGAGCAGAAGCTGCTGGCGATCGCTCTCACGCAGGCAGTGGAAGCCTTGCGCTCCACCGGGCCGCGCGCACCGGAACGCATCCAGTGCCTGCTCGGCTCCACGGGAGACGGGTCCCCGGAATACGACGACGCGCTGTGCCTGGAGGCGGGAGAAGCCCTGCTTCGCGCTCGCGGTGAGAAGGCCTCGGGGCTTGCCGCGCTGAACGCCGTGGCGAAGGCCGCCCTCGGCATCCAGGCACAGGCCTCTGAGCTGGCACCGCACCCCACCCTCCAGGCGGTGGTGACGGAGGTGATGGGCCCGGGCGTGTCCACGATGCTGCTCGACGCGGCCTGTGCCTCCTCGCTCTACGCCATCGCCCTGGGGATGAAGGCCCTGGAGCGCGGCGAGGCCGACCTGGTGCTCGCGGGCGGCGTCTTCTCTCCGGGGCCGGGCAACAGCTGCCTGTTCTCCCAGTTCAAGGGCCTGTCCGCCACCGGCAGCCGGCCGTTCGATGAGCGCGCGGATGGCGTCATCTTCGGTGAAGGCGCGGGCGTGGTCGGCCTGATGCGCCTGGAGGATGCGGTCACGGCGGGATTGAAGGTCCATGCCGTCATCCGTGGCGCGGGGCTCTCCAGCGACGGGCGTAGCAGCTCCGCGAATGTCCCGCGCGCGGACGGGCAGGTGGCCGCGATGGAGGCCTGCTACGCGGCGGCCCGGGTCGAACCCGCTTCCATCCAGTACATCGAGGCGCACGGGACGGCCACGCCGGCCGGCGACACCACCGAACTGCAATCGATTGGCCGTGTCTTCGGGGGCAAGCGCAAGGGCTTCCAGCTTGCGAGCGTCAAGGCGTTGATTGGCCATGTCGGCTGGGCCGCGGGCGCGGCGTCGGTCATCAAGCTGTGCAAGGCGCTGGAGCACCGGCGCTTCCCGAAGCAGTCCCACTTCGACCGTCCGGGCGCCGCGCTGCGCGCGCTCGGGCCGGACTTCGAGGTGAGCACGCGCGAACAGCCGTGGCCAGAGAACGGCGCCCATCCGCGCCGAGCGGCCACGAATGGCTTTGGCTTCGGGGGCACCAACGCGCACCTGGTGTTGGAGGAATACCGGGACGGTGCGCTCGCACCGCGTCCCAGGCTCGCGGCCCCGGCGGGTGAGGAGCTCGTGGTGGTGGCCGCGGAAGGAGTGTTCCCGGATGCCCACGGAGCCCCGGTGACAGGGGTGCCGGACGCACCGGGTGCGCGGTTCGACACCGGAGCCCTCCGTCTGCCCGCGTCCGTGCGGCTGCTGCCGGACATCACCGAGGACATGGACTTCACGCAGCACCTGGGGCTCATCGTCGCGAGCTCGCTCGTGCGGAAGCTCGAAGGCTTCGACACGCTGCGTGCGGGGACGGCCATAGTCCTGGGGCTGGAGGGAAAGACGCGCCGGGGCGTGGAGGCCACCCAGCGGGTGCTGGCCGCGTCCACGCTGCGCAGGCTGCGCGAGCATGCCCGGCGCGCTCCGGAAGTCCTGCCCCTGGCGGAGCGCCTCCATGAAGCGGTGGTGGGCACGCTGCGCCCGTCCGGGCCGTACACCCTCCAGGGGATGATGCCCAACGTCACCCCGGGACGGATGGCGGGAGTGCTCGACACCAAGGGGCCGAACTTCGTGGTGGACGCGGGGGCCCACTCACTGGCCGCGTCGCTGCGGGCCTCGCGAGCCCTGCTGGCCAGCGGGTTCGACCTGGTGCTCGTGGGCAGCCCACACGTGCGTCTCCCAGGAGGGGGGCCTGTACCGTCCACGCCGGAAGAGGGCATGGCGATGCTGGCGGTCACCACGGCCGCCAAGGCGGCGCAGCGTGGCCTGAAGCCCCTGTGTCACCTGCGGATGTCCACCGACGGGCACGCGGGCTCCGGGCCACATCTCACGCTGCCGCCCCATTCGGCCGGGGAATCCCTGGAAGTCCTCCGGGCGGTGCGCGCCGCCTCCGAGGGACGCACCACCACGCTGCGCTTCCATCCGGATGTCGCGACGGGAATCCGGCTGGAGCTTCAGCTCCTCCCCGGGTCCGCCGCGCCAAGGACATCCACGGGATTCGCCAGCATGGCGTCGGAAGCCCTGGGGGTGAAGACAGACACGGCCTCCTCGGACCCGGAAGCGTCCGAAGGCTTCGACCACTCGGCTCCCATCCACTACCACGCGCCGGTCCTGGTCGAGCGTCCGGCTCGGACAAGCGGACCGTCACGGCTGCAAGGCCGGCGGGTGCTGTTCATCGCGCAGGACGAATCCCTGGCCCATGAGCTCGCCTCCCACGCACAGGGGGTGTGCGGTCCCGACTTCCGCATCCTGCATGCGGGTGCGTCGGATGCGGGAGCACGGCTCCACGGCATCGACCTGTCACGGGAGGAGACCGCGGAGGCCGGCCTGGATGCGCTCGGCTTCGAGCCGCAGGTCATCCTCGCGGTCTGCCGGATGGAGCCCGTCTCGGCCGAAGCCTCGGTGGTCGCGGACACGGCCTTGCGCCATGAAGCCCTGGAGCTGCTCTTCCTGTGCGCGCGGCGTGCCTATGCCGGACTGAGCGCCGGAACGGTGGAGCTGGCCAGCCTGTGCATCGGGGGCGTCGGTCCGAACCGGACCCTGCATCCGATGACGGGCCTGTTCGCCGGCCTGCTCAAGTCGCTGGGTCGCGAGGTTCCGGCGCGAAGCATCCGGGCCGTCTCCACGACCCCGCTGCCGCTCCCAGCGGCGCTCGACCGCGTCGCCACCGAACTGGGCGCGGAGGACGACAGCGCCCCCGTCGAGGTCTGCTTCGATGGAGCACTGCGCTGCGTCCGGCTGCTTCAACCCACCGAGGTGCCCGCCCGCCCCGCGACCGGACTCGACTCCGGCTCGGTGGTGCTGCTCACGGGAGGAGGCCGCGGCGTGACCGCGGTCCTCGCCGGGGCGCTCCTCAAGCGCTACGGGTGCAAGGTCGTGCTCCTGGGCCGGAGCGATCCGTCCGACGCTCCTGAGCGCATGCTCCAGGCCCGCGACGAGGAGCTGGGCACCGTGGAGCGGGAGTTCTACGCCGCCGAGCTGGCCCGCGACCGCACCCAGCGCATGCCGGCGTTGCGTGCGCGCTTCGAACGACACCTGGCCGTGCGCGAGCTGCGGACCACGCTCGACGGACTCACGCGGCTTCCCGGCCAGATGCACTACCGGGCCGCGGATGTCACCCGACCCGAGGAGGTGGACCGGGTGGTGGAGGAACTGCTCCGGGAGCACGGCAGGCTGGACCTCGTGGTCCATGGCGCCGGAACGCAGGTGTCCAAGAAGCTGAACCGCCGGAAGCTGTCGGAGTTCCGGAGCACGCTGGACACCAAGCTGCTCGGCCTGCGCAACCTCCGCGAGGCCTGCGCGAGCCGCCTCGCACAGCCGGTGCCCTTTCATGTCCTGACGTCCGCGTTCAGCTTCATTGGCAATGACGGACAAGCGGACTACGGCGCGGCCAACGAAGCCCTGGACCGGCTCTGCGCCTGGGTCAGCGACTCGCGCCAGGAGGTCCAGTGGTGCAGCGTGGGCTGGCTCGCCTGGGACGGTATCGGCATGACGCGAGGCTCGGAGTATCGGGTGCTCGGAGCCAGCCGCAAGCTGCGCGGCATCCGCGCCGACGAGGGCGAAGCGCTCTTCCTCCAGTTGGTGGACGGCCTGCCGTGCCAGCCCATCAACGTGCAGCTCACCGAAAGCGAGCGCGCCTTCTACGCCCTGGAGCTGCTCACCCCGCCCCCTCGGCCTCCCGAACCGCCCCGGCCTACGCGAAAGGAGCTCGTGGTCGACGCCGCGAGCGTGCCCTGTCTGGAGGACCACCTCGTACGAGGCACCCCCACCCTGCCGGGCGCGTGGGCCCTGGACCTGATGTTCCAGAGCGCGCTGGGCGACAACCGCCCGGAGCTGCGGACCGTCACCATCGAGGACGCGCGGTTCTCCCGCTTCATCCGCGTGAAGCCGGGAGGCCAGCAGGCCCTGCGCGCCGAGTGCACCCCGCTGAGCGACGCCCCCGGCTGTCACAGCGTCCAGGTCCGGCTCACCGGCGACATCGTCCATGCATCCGGCGTGGTGCTCGAACGCGACCTCGTCTACGCCGAGGCCCGCTTCACGCTGTCGGCGGAGCCTCCCCGGACGACGCCCCAGCTCGCCGCCGCCACGGCGTCGGGGAACGGACTGGTCGTGCACGACCCGCACTGCGCCACCGGCTCCCCCATCGAACTGAGGAAGATGTTCGACTGCCTGGAGGAGATCCGCCTGGATGGGCCCGCCCGCTTCGCGCGGCTCGGGCTGCCGGAAGAACCCCGGCAGGCGGGAACATACGTGCCCGCGCTCCTCCTGGACGCGGCCCTGCGGCTGAGCGCGATGCACGTGGAGGGCGTGTCGGACGACGTGTTCGCGCCCGTCCAGGTCCAGCGGGCCACGTTCGACCGGGACCTGCTCACGCGGAACGACGGCGCGCCCCGCCACCTCTCCCTGCGGGCCCTCGCGCCGCACGTGGA
Organism: Corallococcus sp. bb12-1; assembly: GCF_026626765.1. Taxonomy (NCBI): domain Bacteria; kingdom Pseudomonadati; phylum Myxococcota; class Myxococcia; order Myxococcales; family Myxococcaceae; genus Corallococcus; species Corallococcus sp. bb12-1. The sequence goes on from NZ_JAPNJZ010000027.1 coordinate 446,631, forward strand.
GGGAGACCTGCTGCATTGCGGCAGCGCGGCGGCGCATGACGAAGCGGGACGGCTGCGCATGCTCATCGAAGGTGGCATCGCCCGCCCCATGGCCTGAAGCCCCATTGCCCCGGACGAACCCATGAACGACCTTCCTCCGACCCCGGTTCCCATCCCTTCGGATGACGCCAGGCGACTGCGTTCGGAACTGCGCCGCGTCCTGCCCCCCAAGGCCTTCGAGCGACAGCCCCTGCGAGGCATCGTCGCGCTCGGCCTCGTGCCGGTGATGGCGACGTTGATCTGGCTCATTGGCAGTCAGCCCCTGCCCGACTGGGCGTGCCTCCTGCTCGCGCTCGTGCTGGGGCAGATGGTCACCGCGGTGGGCCTCGCCGCGCACGAAGCGCTGCACCACTCGGTGTTCCACAGCCGGACCCTGGAGAGCGTGCTCGGCTGGGCGGGCTTCGCGCCCTTCCTCGTCACGCCCGGCAACTGGCGGGCCTGGCACGTCCAGGCGCACCACAGCGCCGCCAACGTCCACGTCCGCGACCCGGACATCCTTCCCCGGCGGACGGACTGGCGCACCCAGGGGTTCGCGAAGCTGTTCCACCTGATCTCCCCGGGGTCGGGGACGTGGCTCAGCTTCATCAGCTTCAGCGTCTTCTTCACCGCCCAGGGCCAGGCCTTCCTCTGGTACCACAGCCGGCTGCCCGCCTTCCGGCACGTGCACATGCACCACGTCCGGGAACGGGTGCTCACGGTGCTCCTCGCCGTGGGCTGGGGCACGCTGGGCTGGGTGCTGGGACCCCGGGCCGCGTTCTACGCGCTGGTGCTCCCGCTGCTCATCGGCAACGTCACGCTGATGATCTACATCGCTACCAACCACTGGATGCAGCCGGCGGCGGAGGAGACGGACAACCCCTTCGTGAACACCGCCAGCGTGGCGACGCACCCGGTGATGAACTGGCTGCACTTCAACTTCAGCTACCACCAGGAACACCACATCTTCCCGGCCCAGAGCCCGAAGTACGCGCCGCTCCTGCGCAAGCACCTGCGGGAGATGAACCCCCGCGCCTCCATCGTCTACCCCCACCTGCGCGCCCTGCGCATGCTGTACCGGCGCCCGGCGCTCTACTCCGAGGATGGGCAGGCGTTGCTGGACCGTGAAGGCACCCAGGTCATGAGCACCTCCGAACTGCGCCAGCAACTCGAAGCGCCCGCGTCGTAGGGCACCGCGCGCAAGGACACAGGGCCCGGAACCACCCGGCTCCGGGCCCTGTCTGCCTTCACGCGGACAGGGCTACCGGCCCGGCCAGTTCAACGCGCCCCGGCTCGTCACCGTGCCGGAGGGCACCCCGAGCACCTGCGCCACGTCCGCGGGCAACGGCCTGCCGCTGTTGTACGCGGCGCTGGTGGAGCGCACGACGTAGTTGCGCAGCGCCTGGTTCACGAAGAACGGGTCCCCGCCCGACGCGAGGTCGTGGCCATTGTTCTCCCAGCCCCGAGCCGTGCGGACCGCGGCCAGCGACGTGTAGTTCACGCCGCCCGTGTCCACCCAGTTGATCAGCGACTTCGTGCCGCCGCCGGAGCGGTAGTAGCTGTTGTAGTCCAGGCTGGAGAAGAAGGTGTTCGGCCCGGTGTTGGTGAAGTTGTTGTCGGAACGCGACGCCTTGAGGGTGGTGATGTTCCCGCCCGACAGGATGTTGTTGGACACATCCACGTTCATCGTGTCCGGACCGATGTCCGAGCCCCGCTTGTCCTGCTCGTTGCGCGAATCGTCGTAGATCCAGATGTTGATGGCCGCGTTGTTGACCAGGGTGTTGTTGTAGATCTTCGTGTTCGACGAGCACGCCTGGATGCCGGCGTAGGTGTTGTCGTAGATGAGGTTGGACGCGATGATGCCGGTGTCGGAGACCTCGTAGAAGATGCCAATCTTGTTGTTGCGGAAGATGTTGTAGACCATCACGCCGTTGCGGCAGTCCTCGTCACACCAGAAGCCCGCGCCGTTCAGGTTGTTCTCGAAGACGTTGTTGCGCACCGTGAAGCCATTCATGTGGGCGATCTTCACGCCCGCCTGCGCGCAAGAGCGCGAGCAGTTGGTGCCGAAGCGCTCCGTGTTGTTGGCGTTGATGACGCTCTCCTCCAGCAGGAAGCTGTCGGTGACGACCGTGCCGGAGTTGGTGGAGCCGTTGGAGCCGATGGCGGTGAAGCCGTTGTTGGCGAACACCGAGCCGCGCACCACGCCGCCCTGGGGTTTGATGCTGAGCGACCCCGCCGCCATCTGGGTGAAGACGCAGTTCTCCACCAGGGAGTTCGTCGCGCCGATGTAGAGCGCCGCGTTCGTGGTGTTGCTGTACTCATTCGTCGCGTAGCGCCGGAACCCCAGCCCCCGCACCTTGTGGCCCGTGGTGCCCAGCACCATGGCGACGGGGCGCGCGGCCACCTCCACCGTGTGGCCCGACGGGTTGGTCGCGATGTAGATGCGGCGGTTGTCCCAGTCGTAGAAAAAGTTGCCCGGCGTGGCCTCCGCCAGCGTCTTCACCTCGTGCACGTACGCACCGTCGATGAAGACCATCTGCGGGTCGCCCGCGGCGGGGTTCGCCGGATCGCCATACATGTCGTAGTGGCTGCACGGGCCCTGGTTCGTCGTCGGCTGGGCGTCGTACTTGAAGTTGTAGTAGCCGCCGTTGCAGAAGCTGGGCGTGCTCCAGTCCATGGACCAGTGGCCGGCGCCGTCGGAGGTCCAGGCCGAGGCGGGCTTCAGGTCCGTGCCGTCGAACCAGGCCTGCTCGTGCGGATACGCCTGGAAGGTGATGGGCTTGGTGTTGACCTTGTAGTTGCCGGCGCCGTTGTTGAACCAGTCGCGGTAGGTGCCGCCGCGCACCACGATGGTCCCGCCCGTGGAGGGCACCAGCGTGATGGCGCGGTTGAGCGTGGCCACCGGGGCGGCCTGCGTCCCCGCGTTGCTGTCATTGCCGTTCGTCGCCAGGAAGATGGCGCCCGCGGGGATGGCGTAGTTGGTGTCTGGAATCGTCTGGCCGGTGTTGTCCAGGCCGGGGATGCCGGGGTTGCCCGGCTCGTCCGGCAGCGCATAGGTCACCGTCAGCTTCGGACGGTTGGCGGCGATGGCGGCCTCCGAGGAGTCCAACTCCAGGCCGTCCATGTTGGTGATGGCATCCAGCACGAAGCCGTGGTTTCCGGCCGCGCTCTGCACCCAGCCCTGCACGGCCGCGATGCCCGCCGCGTTGAGGTCCACGCCGTACGAGCCTGTCGCCCCCGCGTTGAGCGTGGCGAAGGACGTGGCGCCCCGGTCCGAAGCGCCGCTGGCGCCGCCGGTGGCCCAGGCGGTGGTGCTGGTCGCGTTGTTCCAGGTGGCCTGCGACTCCGTCCAGGCACGGCTGGCGGGGTGGACGAAGTAGCCCTCGCCCGTGGTGGAGTTCCTCACGTTGACCGTCAGGCGGACGGACTGCACCGTCGCGGTCGCCGGGATGGCGCCCAGGTCGAAGCGCAGCAGGCCGTTGCTGACCTTCCCGGAGCTCGTCGGATAGTCGCGGTCCAACCGGATGAGCACGTCCGCGCCCAGGTTCACGGTGGGGGTGTTCTGCAGGAGCGTGGCGTCCGACGCGCCGGTGTACGCGGTCGACGGGGCCACCTGCTCCTGGAAGGACACGGTGATGGGCGCGCCCAGGGCGGCGGCACTGGCGCGGTCCTGGGGCGCCAGCGGCTCGGAAGGCATTTCGCCGCCGCAGGCCAGGGTGAGCAACAGGGGCAACACGACGAGCGCGTGGCGCCAGTTCGTTCGGGAAACCGAGGGAGTCATCAGGGGAGAAGTTCCGTACGTGGGGGGAAGTCCAGGCCATACGCGACCCGGACTTGTGACAAATAACGGAATTCTCGGCAAAACCGCTGACTTGTTGCGTGGCCGTGACAATGTCTCCGCCGCGCCCGCCCGTCGTGCAGCCAACCAGGGGAGGCCAGGGCTGTCAGGCCAAAGCCCACCCGCCACCGTACAGTCCCCACGTTCCAATGAACGAAGGACGGAGGGACGGATGCTCACGGAGCCAGTTTCCAGCGTGCGGGGGTCGGGGGAGTCCTCACTGCGGGAGGCGCTGCATTCGGCCAGGGTCGAAGCCATCGCCAGGCAACTGAGGCAGCGCAAGGGTACGGGGCCCGCTTCCTTCAAGAAGAAGTCGCCGCCCCATCAGGTGCCCAAGCGGAATGACTCGCGGCGCGGCGACGAGAAGGTGGACCTGGGGGACCTGGATCAGATCCTCGAAATCGATCCGGTGGGGCTGACCTGCACGGCCGAGCCCGCGGTGACCTTCGACCAGGTGGTGCGCGCGACGCTGCCCCTGGGGCTCGTGCCGTTCATCGTCCCGGAGCACAAGACCATCACGCTCGGGGGCGCCATCGCAGGGTGCTCCATCGAGTCCATGTCGTTCCGTCAGGGCGGCTTCCACGACACCTGTCTGGAATACGAGGTCATCACCGCGAAGGGTGAGGTCCTGCATTGCTCGCCCACGGAGCAGCCGCTGCTGTTCCAGATGCTCCACGGTTCGTTCGGGACGCTGGGCATCCTGTCGCGCATCCGCTTCAAGCTCGTGCGCGCGGCTCCCTACGTGCGCGTGACGTATGAGACGTACCCCACGCTCGAAGCCTTCCAGCAGGCCATCTGGCGCCACTTCAGCGCCGAGGGCACGGACTACCTGGACGGGCAGATCTTCTCCCCCACGAAGCACGTGCTGTGCGTGGGGCACTTCGTGGAGAAGGCCCCGTACGTGAGCCGCTACGAATGGCTCACGGCGTACTGCGAGACCATCCCGCGCCGCGCCGAGGACTACCTCACGACATACGACTACCTCTTCCGCTACAACCGGGGCGTCACGCACGCGAGGCCCCAGAACCTGCTGGCCCGGGCGCTGGTCGGAAAGTTCATCCACTCCGACAGCGTGTTGAGGGCCGCGAACCGCTTCCACAACCTCCTGCTGCCAGAGAAGGACCCACCGGTCATCGTGGACGTGTTCGTCCCCTTCTCGCGCACGGCCGAGTTCATGGATTGGTATCACCGCGAGATGCGCCACTACCCGGTGTGGTGCGTGCCCTTCCGGAGGACGCGTGACTATGAATGGTTGACGCCGAAGTGGTGGGCCGGAATGAGCGATCCGCTGTTCCTGGACCTCGCGGTCTACAACCTCCCGCAGCCGCCCGGCCGCAACCTCTACAAGGAGTTCGAGGACGCACTGCAACGGGTCAACGGCACCAAGACACTCATCTCGTACAACTACTACGACGAGGAGACCTTCTGGAGCATCTGGAACCGGGAGACCTATCAAACGGTGAAGCAGCGCACCGACCCGGACAACCTCTTCCGGGACCTCTACACGAAGACGTGTCGGGCGGCACAGGGGCTTTGAACCCAGCCCTGCCTCAAGCCGCCTCCGTCAACACGGAGATCAACGCACGCGAGGCCGCGGACAGGCTGCGGTGCGGAACGTAGATGACGGAGAACGGCCGCGAGCGGCCCCGCAGCTTCGGCAGCACCTCCACCAGGGTGCCCCGGCGCAGACGGTCGGCGGCGATGAAGTCATACGTCTGGCACAACCCCATGCCCTGCTCGGCGAGCGACACCAACCCCAGCACGTCATCCGACACCCGCAGAGAGGCGGGGGGCGTCCAGTCAACGTCGCGTCCGTCCTCGCGCAGGCTCCACGGCGGCACGCGTCCGGTGCTGGGCATGACGAAGGTCAGGCACGTATGGCCTGACAGGTCCGCCAGCGACCGGGGCGTCCCGGCTTCCTTCAGGTATGCCTTCGAGGCGACCAGGCACAGGGGTGCATCCTCCAGCCGCCGTGCCACCAGTCCGCTGTCGCGAAGCTCTCCCTGACGGATGGCCAGGTCGAAGCCCTCCGCCACCAGGTCCACGTTGCGGTTGGAGATGCTCAGCTCCACCTGCACGCGCGGATGGCGGCGCACGAAGGTCCGCAGCTTCGCGGGCAGGCGATAGTGCCCGTAGGTCGTGGGAACACTGAGGCGCACGCTGCCGGTGAGTTCGCCGCCCTGTCCCTGGATGGCGCGCTCGGCTTCCGCGAGCAGACCGAAGGCGGTGCGCGACTGCTCCAGGTACAGCCGCCCCGCGTCCGTCAGCCCCAGGCTGCGGGTGGTCCGCCGCAGCAACTGCGCCCCCAGCCGTTGCTCCAGCCGGACGAGCGCACGGCTCACCACCGACGGCGTCGTCCCCAGCGCGGTGGCGGCGGCCGTCAGCGAACCTCGCTCCACCGCCGCGATGAAGGCCTCCACGTCGTTCAGATGGTCGAAGCGACGGCCCATTCATGCCTCCGTAGCAAAAGTGACATGCCCTCATCCCCATTTATCGCCGACGGCGGCGACAATAGTTTGTCTGACGAGACCGGCCCCCCCCCCGCGAGGCCCTTCCCTCAGGAGTCCTGACCATGTCCTCCCTCCTTGCCGCCTCCCTGCTCGGGATGGCCACCGCCGCCGCGCCGACCGTCAAGCCGGCCGCGCCGGCCCCGGTCCTCATCGTGATGACCAGCCACGCCACCAAGGGCAGCACCGGCGAGCCCACCGGCTTCTACCTGGGCGAAGTCACCCACCCGCTGGCCGTGTTCCAGGCCGCCGGCATCCCGGTGGAGTTCGCGTCCATCCAGGGCGGTGAGCCTCCGGTGGATGGCCTGGATTTGAAGGACGCCACCAACGCGCGCTACTGGAACGACCCCGCGTTCCGGCAGTCGCTGCGCACCACCCTCAAGTTGGACGACGTGAAGGTGGCCCGCTACTCCGCCGTCTTCTACGCGGGCGGCCACGGCGCCGTCTGGGACTTCCCCGGCAGCCCGGCGGTGCAGCGGGTGACGCGTGAAGTCTACGAAGCCGGCCGCGTCGTCGCCGCCGTCTGCCACGGGCCCGCGGCGCTGGTGAACGTCAAGCTGAGCGACGGCAAGTACCTGGTCGCCGGCAAGCAGGTGGGCGCCTTCACCGACGACGAGGAGCGCGCGGTGAAGCTGGAGAAGGCGGTCCCCTTCCTCCTGGCCACCACGCTGAAGGAGCGCGGCGCGAAGCACCAGCCCGCCGCCAACTGGACGGCCAAGGTGGTGGTGGATGGCCGGCTCGTCACCGGACAGAACCCTCAGTCCGCCACCGGCACGGCCGAAGCGGTGCGAGACCTCATCCTGAGCAAGGCGGCGAAGCCCGCGCCCTGAGCACTCAGGTGCCCCTGCGCGCATGGACGGAGAAGATGTCCCTCAGCCCGGCGATGAGCGCGTTGCCGGGATGGGGCTCGCCCAGCGGCCCCAGCGCGTCCCCCAGCGCGACGAAGAGCGCACGGACATGGTGGGCAGAGGAGCCTGCCCGGTCCATGGTCCAGGCGATGTCCTCACTCTGTAGCCGGAACTTCTCCAGCGCCCCGCCATAGGGCGCCGCCGTGGGGATGTTGAGGCGCAGGAGCAGCCCCAGCAGCGCGATGACTTCCGTGAAGTCATAGCGGCCCGTCTTCACGTCATGGATGTGGTCGAGGCGCACGTTCTCCGGTTTGAACCAGTAGCCGATGTACGCGGCCGCGTTCTGGGGGCTGGACGCGACGTCCACGTCGAGCTGATCGTGAAGCTCCGGATCCACCTGCGTGACCAGTGACCGACGCACGGTGGCGGTCTTCAGGACGGTGCTGTCGAAGCGGCGTGTCGGAAGCGAGCGCAGCGGCGTGCCCTCGAACTTCAACACCTCCAGCTTCGGCAGCCGCGTGAGGACCTCCGGAAGCTCCCACATGAACCGGACCTTGCTCCACGCACCGAAGGCCCTCCGGAGGTAGGCATACGGGTTGTTGACGAGGTTCACCTCGCGCAGCTCCACGCATTCCGCCAGCGAGTCCGGGAGCCGCCAGAGGCAGTTGGTCTCCAGATTCAACACCCGGAGCTTCTTCAGCGCCCCCATGGATTCGGGCAGCGCCAACAGGCCATTGCTGCGCAGATCCAGTTCGCGCAATTCCGTGAGCTGCCCCAGGGTTTCGGGGAGCGTCCGCAGCTCATTGCTCCGGAGGCTGAGCTTCTCCAGGCGACGGAACAGGAAGAGGTCGTCCGGCAGTGACGTGAGGCCCTTGCTGTCCAGCGTCAGGCTCTTCACCTTGTCGGGCTCCGCCATCTTCTTGGAGACGAACTGGCGGAACGCGGCCCGGATGCTGGTGAATTCAGGACGGGAGATGGGCTTGCCGACGGCCAGCTGTTTGCGCGCCTTGTCGAGCAGGACGCGCTCGCTGGACACCACCGCCGGCAGGAAGACGCCCTTCACCTCATAGGGGTCCTGCGTGTCCTCCACCCCACCCGATACCGCGAACACCTTCGAGCCCTGCCCCTGATAGCGGTACGCATCCACGGGGCCCTCCACCTTCAGGGTGTAATCCGAGGCGATGGTGCGTGCGACGAGCCCGCCTCCCACGGAGACGCTGCCGTGGTTGTAGACCGCCACGAAGTCCCCGGTCGTGACGTCGCCCCTGACGCGCAGCCGCGAACCACCGATGGCGATGCTCGTCGCGACGAGGTTGCCGTCCACCTGGAGGAACGGCCCGAAGTCGTTCTCCCCGTTGAATACACAGCCTTCGACAGTGAGGTTGCCTCGCACCAGGAGCCCGGTGAAGGGCTCCGCGTCCGGGTCGTCCTGGGCGAAGATGCCGCGACGGAAGTCGAGCCACAGGTCATGGGGCACGACGACATCCCCGGTGAGCACGAGGACCCGGTCCTCGTCCTGTTCGGAGTTGCCGGGCACCTGCACCGAGTCCTTCACCTGCGCCCAGGAGGTGGACTCGAAGGCCAGGTCGCTGGACCAGCAGCCCTTGTCCACCCGGGCCCAGACCTGCTTGCGCGCGAAGGCCGCGGCCGCCTCGGCGGAGGGGAAGGTGCGCGACTCGCGCTTGCCGTCCGTGCCCTGCTTGCCGTGGTGCAGGTCCAGTCGCTCGCCGTGCTGCGCATAGGACCAGAAAACGAGGGCCTTGCCTTCCAGGCCCTGGAGTCGCATCGCCGCGCGGGGTGGGCTCACGGGGAGTCGGGGAGTCTTCATGGTCCCCGCCTTCTATCGCGAAGTCCCCGCTCCCAGGTGCGTGCTCAGAAGGCGGAGCAGGCGACACCTTCGCAGTTGCCCGCGCCATTGCCTCGCGCGACGTTCCCGCCCGCGTCGTAGGCGGTCGGCGCGTGGATGCCCCAGCCCACGTTGTTCATCGCGGTGTTGCCCACCACCGTGGGCGTGCTGGGCGCCAGGACCCGGAAGCCGTCGCTGGCATTGCGCAGGAAGTGATTGCCGCGAACGATGCCCGTGAGGGGGTACGGAACGGTCTCCGGCAGGTCGGCCAGCGTCAGGCCGCCCGCGTTGTCCCAGAAGGTATTGCCCTCCAGGTAGACCGTCCGGCTTCCGGCGTGGAGCCCGCTGCCGTTGTTGACGACCCACGAGTTGCGCATCACGAACCGGAACGGCCCCCAGACCGGAGCTTCCGGAGGGGCCAGCGCGGTGTTGTTGGCGATCATCGTGTCCTCGAACCGCAGCTCCGCACAGAAGTCGAAGCCGCCGGCCGGGTCGAACGCCAGCGAGCCCACGGCGGTGTTCATCGCCAGGGTGCTGGACCGGATGCGGATGTTGCCATTGAAGCACTCGATGACGTTCTCATTCGAGTTGAAGGTCGACTCGACCACATCCACGTCGTGAGCATCCACGAACATCACGCGCCCGTTGCCGGTGAAGAACGAGGAGCGGATGTTGAACTCACCGGTGGCCTCGTCGAACGCACTGCTCATCCCGGTGGTATTGCCGCGCAGGGAGGAGTTCGTGATGAGGAAGCGCGCATAGCCGCCCCGGTGGTAGATGGCCGTCCCATTGTCGACGAGTGACAGCTCATGCAGCCGCACGTTGTCCGCGCCACTGTCGAGCACGTAGCCCCAACGAAACCCGCGGATCGTCCCGTTGCGGACCGTGCCGTTGGCCTCGACCACGATGCCCTGTGAGTCCCCCATCGCCGGGCCGGAGCGGCGCACGGTGTGGCCCCCCAGGTCCAGGACGATGCCTTCACCGACGACCCGGAGCGCGGGGGCCTCCGTGCCCGGACACACCAGGTCCCGCGTGAGCCTCGTGTGTTGGGTGAGGGTGTCTCCACACTGGACCGCGTTGCCCTCTGCCTGCGCGGCGCCCCCCTCCATGAACACGGACGCCAGGGCCACGGCGCCCACCCAATCCCTCACCTGCGACATGCTGCCTCCCGGCCGGAGGCAGCCGCCCCCGGATGGAGGAGGCTAACCACCGGGCCCTGGACGACTTCCCCCCCTGAGGTGGCAGCTCGCTGCCAGAAGGCCGACAGCGGCGGAGACCTCGGGTTCAGGGCCTGGGCAATCCTTTTCCCACGCGCCCGGCCTTGGGGTCGGCAGGTGCCTCCTGGCCTGCCTGTGCGAAGCGAAGGCGGTCCCCGTCAGCTCTCGAACGAGCCGGGCTCCTTATGATGGACGTCACCGACCTGGACGACGTGCGCCACCTGGGCCAATACCCCAGGCCGGACCTCGCCTATTCGCATCACAGCGCGGTGGGGACCTTCGCCGGCCGGACGCTCGCGTTCGAAGGAGGAGAGTTCAGCAGCTCCCACCTGCGGGTGCTCGACGTCACCGACCCCGCCCGCATCGTGAAGCTGGGCGAGTTCCGCATGCGGTCCATCACCTCCATCCACAACCTCATCCTGCGCGGCACCCGCCTCTACGTGGCCTGGTACCACGAGGGCCTGCGCGTGCTGGATGTGTCCAACCCCACGAAGCCCACGCAGGTGGCGCACTACAACACCTTCCGCGAAAGCGACCCCTACCGGGGCGACAGCATCTTCGAGGGTGCCTACGGCGTCCGCGTGCCCAGCGACGGCCACGTCTACGTCGCGGACTCCTCACGGGGACTGCTCATTTTCAACGAGCTGTGACGGGCGTCAGGGTCAATCGCCCTGATCTTCGAGACAGGGTTCGGGAAGGGTTCGGTACGCGCGCAGCGTGTGCAGGCCCCGCTGCCTCGCGAGCCGCACCAGGGAGATGCCCTCCACGAAGACATGCGCCTCGGTCCGGTGGAAGTAGGGGTCGAAGAGCCCCGACTTCCGCTCCGCTTCGAGCGCCTTGCAGCGTTGCGTGATGAGGGCCTCAAGCGCTGCATTGAAGGCATCCGCGTCGCCCGTCACCAGGGCCCGGGCCACGTCGAAGCGCGCGGACTCGCCTCCATCCAGGGAGCGCTCGAAGGATTGCATTGCGTCCTCCAGCACTCCGGGGCCGCCCGCGAGGATGGAGAGCACCCCGTGGTAGTGGAAGTGCTCCTCGGACTCCATCCGACGCATCCAATCCCTTGTCAGCAAGGGAAGCATGCGATCCACCAGCTCGTTCGCCTGCGCAGCCACGGCATCGAAGAAGGGGGCAGCCTTGCTTCGCGCCAGGTAATACGCATCCTGGGCAGGACAATCCGCCCTCCGCTCCAACAGGTCCAGATAGACGACCGCGCTCTGGCGCAGGGCCTGGAAGAAGGTCCGCGAGTCCATGTTGGAAAGCAACTCGCTGCACCCTGTCTGCCGGATGAAGGCGGCGGCCTCCAGCGCGAGCTTCGCGTCCGGGCGCTCCGCCAGAACCTCCAACCGCTTCGCCGCGAGGTAGCCGAGATTGCCCTGAAGGGTTTCTGTCTGACGGGGTCCCATGGGTGGCTCCGAAACGCTCAGCTCACGTCCGCGCCGAGCGGTAGGACGGCCAATCCGACGAGCCCCGCCTTCTCGACGGCCTCCACCAGATCGGAACGGATGATGGTGATCCGCAGGGATTCCGCGAGGCGGAAGAGCCTGGCGTCCAGAGGGATCCGATCCTCGCGCAAATAGACGCTCCGGATGCCGTAGATTTCGTCGGGATTCTTCGGATAGGTCTTGTATCTGGACTTCTCCAGATCGAAGCAGGCAACGCTTCGCAGCAGGTTGACGACGAAGTACTGCTCCTTCACCACCCGGCCCTGCTTGTCGTGGAGGGTGAAGGGAAGGTACTCAGCGTTCCCCTCCCCCATGCCTTGGGCCATGAGCACTTCGCGGGCATTCGCGGAGACTTCGAGCACCGCGTCCGAGTTGTCGATGAAGTCTGTCAGCATGTCCCCGGACCGAGGGTGGACGGAGAGCACCGTGGCGGGAGGAAACAAGTTGCCTACCGGGACGGCGTCCGTCAGCCGGTAGTAATGCTCGACCCTATCAGGGAGGTCGTGAACCTGGATGGCGCGTTCGTCCGGGCTGTGGGCAACCGTGAAATAGCTGTATGCCATGAGTCACCACCTTACCTTGCCGAGCTTGCGGCCGGCTGTCATTCCCTTGATCTTCTCAAAAAGTATTTCGGAAATGTCGTCAAATTCGAACTGGATCTTTTCTGGGTCCGGGTGTTCCTTGCCACCCTTGGCAGCCCTGATGATCTTGTCGCGAATCTGCTTGAGCTTGTCAGCGAGGGAGTCCTGGTAGTCCTTGTGAGAAGGAACGCCCCAGGGACAGTGGGCTGGCAGACCCACTACCTCGGCGACGACCTCCTGCTGCGGCAACAGCATCACGTTCAGGCGCTTGTGGATGTTCCAGCCCGACATCAGGACGATCTGGATGACGTTGGCGCTCTTGTCATCCCTGCCGACAATCCATTCCTCCACCGCTCCGATGGGGATGAGGTGGTGATAATTGTGCTCATACGGGTACCAGGCGCCATGCCCACCGCGCTCCTTATCCTGCCGGGGCAGGAAGTGGGGCTGGTTCCTCTTGAATGACCTCTCGGAATGAGGCTTTGGCGCAGAGTCCGAACAGCTGACGTTGATCTTCCAGCCATCCTCCCTCTTGAGCCAGTAGAAAGCCGTCTTGGCCAGATCGACGTACTTCTTGAGGTTGAAACCCTCCTCCTTGCGCAATCCCTCCGCGATGATTCGCGCTCCGGCGGCCTGGATGTTTTGCTGGACCACATCCGACAGGTATTCGCCCTCCTTCACGTAGCCCAGGGCCTCCGCCCGGGAGCGGAAGTCCGCCGAGTAAAGGGCATAGCGGTTCCCGCCTTCATCCGACGAGACATGAAATCCATTGAGGGGATAGTTGCAGGGATTCTCGCTCCACCCCCGGGTCTCGATGGGGTGCCTCCAGATGCAGCCATGGCCGCCCTTGCTGTCCTTGTGGTTGTTGAAGGGCCCATCCCAGGCCAGATGGTCACCCTGGGTCCCGGCCTTCTGCTTCTTCTCCGGCCTGGCTTCGGGCGGAATGACCTTGCCCTTCTTCGCGGGAGGCCCTCTGCGTTTCAGGGGATTCGGCGACGGCGGCGGTGGCGTGCTGTTTTCGGGCATCGGTCGCCTCCTCAAACAGGGGTGTTGGCCTGGGCCCGGTGGACGAGCGCCGAAGCCACCGCCCCCGAATCCGACTGGGACCAGACAAGGGCCGTGTCCCCGCTGGAGGGATTCCGGAGGAAGGTCCGGCACGCCAGCGCCAGTTGGATGGCACCGCTGGCGGCCCCCGTGTCGCCCAGCGAGATCGCGGGCCAGGACTGCCGCATGGCCTGAAAGGGTGGACGGGAGGAGAGGCGAACCAGGGCCGAGCCCCACTGGCGCGCCTTCCACTCCTCGCCATTGAGGTCTCCGTAGACGGTGTGGATGCGGGAAGCCTGGGCCATCGTGGCCTCGATGACACGGGCCAGCGAGAGCCCCGGCGGCACGTCCTGCGAGTCCAAGGAGGGCTCCAGTACCTCCACGGCGCTGACGAGCCCCGAGGAGACAGCCTGGCGACGCCGGGCTTCCCCCTCGGACTCCAGCAGGAGCGCCGCCGAGGCCTCTCCCGGCATCAGCCCTACTGCCTGTTCGGGCGTCTTCAACCGCCGATGGAACGCGAACCACTGGAGCTCTTCCTCGCCTACGAGGCTGTCCACCCCCACCACGAGGGCTCGACGGACGCGCCCGTGGGAAAGGGCCTCGAAGGCCTCGGCCACCCCGCCCAGAACGGACGTGTGTCCCCGAGGCATGAATCGCTGCTGGTCCGGAGGAATGGCCAGCCCCACGCGGTGGACCAGCGCGGAGCACAGACGCGACTCGAGGAGTCGCTGGAGTGCCTCTCCGTCCGCCTCCTCCTCGATTCGAGGCAGGGAGGTGCACACCCACAGCGCCGTGTCCCGCCAGAAGCCTGTGTCCGTGGCATCCAGCTTCCCGTAGTGAAGCAGGTCGCGAAGCGCGAGCGAGGCCAGATGGACATGGAGCCCAAGCCCCGAGAAGCCATCCGACACCCCGGTCAGCGGATGGCCCATGACGGCTTCGACGGCGAGGTCGTCGCGGGAAGCCACCTGGAAGTCGAGCGGGGCGGGCCGGGTGATGCCTGCTCGCAGCGCGGCACAAGCCGACACGACGTCGTATCCGACGGTGCTGACCATTCCCAACCCGGTAATGGATAGACGCAGGGGAGCCATGACCGACCCGAAAGCTACCACACCCAGGGTATGAGCCAGCCAGGCGCCAGTCCCACCGAGGACACCTCGGCGGCTATTTCAGCCCATAGGCAGGGAGGGCCTTCGGTGCGCTCTCCCGGACCCGCTGCACGGTGGACTCCCAGAGCAGCCGGCGGGCTTCGTCATCCTCATCAAATTCGCCACGGCGGATCCGCGTGGCGAACTCACGGTTCAATGATTCCAGCGCCCCTTCGGTCTTGAGAAGGGCAGCCAGCGCCTGCTGCTCTTCCCTCTGGGGGCCTTCGCCCTGCTGCAACTGGCGCTCGGCGATGCCCATGGCATTGGCGACCATCAGCGCCGCATAGACCTTGTCCCCTGGCAGCAGGGGCAGCAATTCCTTGCGCAGCACCTCACGGGCAATCGCCAGCAGCGCGGCCCCCTCTGGCGGTTCACGCATGCCGCCCTCCGGTCATGTTCAGGATCTCCAGTTCCAGTTCCGGAACGACATGCGCCGTGAGCGCCAGCTCCAGGGACGGTTCCTGTCCGGAGACATGGCGGGCACCCTGCTGCAAGGCAATCACGGCCCACCGCACGTGCGCATGGACCTCCCAATAGAACACGGCCTCACGCGTCAGGCGCCGCCCACTCACGCGCTCATAGCCACGAAAGAGCGCCTCGCGGGACCCCATGCCCCCCGCTTCCTTTTCAAACTGTCCAAAGCGCCAACAGCGCGCACAGAGCCAGCCAAGGTCCTCCAGCGGATCCGACCAGGCAGCAAACTCCCAATCCAACACGGCCGTGAGCCCGGCTTCGTCCACCAGGTAGTTGCCGGTGCGGAGATCACGGTGTGTCAGCACCAGCTCGGGAGTCGCCGGTGCATGCCGTTCCAACCAGCGGAGGCCCCACTCCAGCGCCGGAAACGCCCTGGGGTGTCCATCCAGGAAGTTCCGAAAGTCCTTCACGCCCTGGAGCGCTGGCGACAGCGTCGGTGCACGAAGGAAGTCGAGTCCTTCCACCGGGGGGCGGATGGCATGCAGCCGCGCCAGCTCCTCCCCCAGACGCTCCACCAGCAGCTCCCGATCACCGCCCAGGTTCAGCTCCTTCACGAGGCGATGACCGGAGGCCGCCCCCCGGGCCCTGCGCATCACGAAGAACTCCCGGCCGAACACGGAGGCGTCACCGGACCACAAGGGCTCGGGCACCGTCACGCCGGCATTGAAGGCCACCTGGAGCAGGGCAAACTCCTGTGCGCGGCCGTGCGACACGGCGACACCCGAGGGCGCATCGGAGCGCAGCACGCACTCCAGGACGCCCTCGTACTGGCCTCCCATCACGGTGGCGGTCAGCGACCAGTTCTCCTGGATGGCTCCTCCAGACAGCAGGTGCACGTCGTCAATCCGCACCGCGCTGGCACCCGCCCTGCCAGCCAGGAAATGCTCCAGCGCCCGCTTCTGTTCTTCCCGCATGCCTCACCCCTTCTTCGTGGAAGCGGCGGGCACGCCCCACGTGAAGAACTCCGGGCCTTCGGCCAGGTAGGCGCGTGACAGCACCATCTTGTGGATTTCACTGGCCCCATCCACCAGCCGAGCCTGACGGGCGTAGCGGTAGATCCATTCGACAAGCGTGTCCTTCGAATAGCCGCGGGCACCCATCAACTGGATGGCCGTGTCGGCGGCCTTGTGCAGGGTGTCCGCCACGTGGATCTTCGCGATGGAGATGTCCGTGCGGGCGAAGTCGCCCTGGTCCAGCTTCCACGCGGCGCTCATCGTGAGCAACCTCCCGATATGGATGTCCTTGGCCGCATCCCCCAGCATCCACTGCACTCCTTCATGCTTCGCCAGGGTCTCCCCGAAGCTCATGCGCCGCGTGACGTAGCCCCCCGCCTCCTCCAGACACCGCTTGGACAATCCCAGCCAGCGCATGCAGTGCGTGAGGCGCGCGGTGCCCAGACGGATCTGCGTGACCTTCAGGCCATCGCCAATGCCCAGCAGGCGGTGCGCATCCGGAATCCGCAAGCCCTCGAAGACCAGCTCGCAATGGCCGCCATGCTCCTCCGGTCCCATGATGGGAATGCGGCGCTCGATGCGCCACCCGGGCTGGCTCGCGTCGAACAGGAAGGCGGAGAGCCCCTTGCGCTCATCGTCGGAGGTGCGCGCCAGCAGGATGAAGTGCTGCGCTCCCTCCGCCCCGGTGATGAACCACTTGCGGCCGGTGATGATCCACTCATCCCCCCACTTCTCCGCCCGGGTGTAGGTGAGCGAAGGGTCGGAGCCGCAGCCCTCGGGCTCCGTCATCGCGAAGGCGGAGCGCACCTTCCCGTCGATGATGGGCTGCAACCACCGCTGCTTCAGGGCCTCCGTCTCCAGCACCTTCTCCAGGAGGATCATGTTGCCGTCGTCGGGAGGCGCGGCGTTGAACATCACAGGACCGAAGGGCGACCGGGCGGCTTCCTCATAGCAGGCCGCCATGCCCACCACGCCCAGCCCCTGCCCTCCACGCGACTTCGGCATCTGGAAGGCCCAGAGCCCTTCAGCACGGGCCTGGGCACGGACGCGGGCCACCACGTCCTCGCGGAGGTTCTCGTGCGTATCGAAGAGCTCCGGCTGGGTTTCCAGCGGCAGCACGTGCTGCTCCACGAAGGAACGCACGCGCAGCCGCCAGGCTTCCACTTCGGGGGAGAGGGAGAAATCCATCAGGGACTCCAGGAGGACTACAGGGTCGAGCAGAGATGGGCGCCGTCCACTTCGAGCACGCTGCCACTCATGTAGCTGCCGGCCTCCGAGGCCAGGAGCAGCAGCGGGCCGTCCAACTCCTGCATGAGGCCGAGTCTCCGGAAGGGAATGCGCGCCACCATCTTCTGGCCGGCCTCCCTGGCGAAGAACCCGCGGTTGAAATCCGTTTCGATGTAACCGGGGGCCAGGGCGTTGACGCGAATCTTGTGCCGCGCCAGTTCGAAGGCCATCGCCTTGGTGAGGTGGATCAGCCCGGCCTTCGAAGCGCAGTAGGGTGACACCGCGCCGCCCACCCGCAACCCCAGGATGGAGGCGATATTGATGAGGCTTCCAGGCAGGCCCCGCTCCACCAGACGGCGGGCCACCGCACGCGCCACCAGGTAGGCGCCCTTGAGGTTGGTGTCGACCACGGAGTCCCACTCGGCCTCCTCCACCTCCAGGAAGAAATGCTCGCCAGACACCCCGGCGTTGTTCACCAACACCTCCATCGCTCCCCCAGCGAGCGCTTCAGCCTCCGCCACGGCCGCCTGCACGGACTCCGAGCGGGTCACATCCAATGCCACACAGTGGGCCCGCGCACCCGAGGCCCGCAGCCGCTCGACTTCGGCGGCCAGCGCGTCGACGCGGCGGGCGGCCAACACGACTTCAGCACCCGCCCGCGCCAACACCCCGGCGAAGTGCAGTCCCAGACCACTGGAGGCGCCTGTGATCAGGGCCCGACGGCCCTCCAGACGAAAGGAGGTTGGCTGCATGGAGGGAACTCCCACGGAATGACGCAAAAGGTCGAAAAGCCAAACAGCACCGGCAATGCTTCTTGCTGTTGACGCTCCGCCAACAAGCTACCATCATGACTTCACCATGAGCTATCAGCACATCCGGTTTTCGGTCGAGGACCGGGTCGCCACCCTGGAACTGCACCGTCCTGAAGCTCGCAATGGCTTCACCGTGATGATGGCGGATGAGCTTGCCCACGCGCTGTCCGCCGCGGATGCGGACGAAGGTGTGCGCGTGGTCATCCTCTCCGGCGCCGGCAAGGACTTCTGCGTGGGCGCGGACCTGAGCGGCAGCTCGCTCGAGGTGACGAGCACCCGCGTCCCCGAGGGCGCCTGGGTGGAGCCGGCGACGCGGGTGAGCCGCCAGATGTTCGCGCTGCGCAAGCCTGTCATCGCCGCCATCCAGGGCGCCGCGGTGGGCGTCGGCTCGACGATGATCCTCCCCGCGGACTTCCGCCTCGCCGCGAAGAACAGCCGCTTCGGCTTCGTCTTCAGCCGCCGGGGCATCTATCCGGAAGCTGGCTCCAGTTGGTTCCTGCCGCGCCTCGTCGGCATGGGACGCGCGCTCGACTGGATGGTGAGCGGCCGGTTGATTCAGGCGGAGGAGGCACTGAGCGCGGGGCTGGTCCGCTCCCTCCATGAACCCGAAGCGCTGCTAGACGCTGCCTTGTCGCTCGCCCACGAGCTGGTGGAGACCACCGCGCCGGTCTCCGTGGCCGTCATCCGTCAGGCGCTCTACCGGATGAGCGCCCTTCCCTCTCCCGAACCCGCGTTCGAACTCGACAGCCAGCTCATCGCGAGCCTGGGAGACAGCGCTGACGCACTGGAGGGCATAATGGCCTTCATGCAAAAGCGACCCGCGAAGTTCTCCCGGACGGTGGAGCAGGACCTGCCGGCGTTCCTCCCATGGCGGGAGCAGACCTCATGAGCCCCGCCCTCTCGCCCCGCTGGAAGCGGCTCGAACCGGACGAACGCCGGGAGCAGATCCTCGAGTGCGCCGCGCGGCTGTTCGGTGAGCGCCCGTACGCGGAGGTCTCCACCACCGACATCGCCAAGGAGGCGGGTGTCGCCCGTGGATTGCTCAACCACTACTTCGGGCAGAAGCGGGACCTGTATCTGAAGGTCGTGAAGAGGATGCTGCTCATGCCCGGCCTGGAAGCGAGCGTGACCATGACCGGAACCCTGCGGGAGCGGGTGGAGAAGAGCGTCGAGTGGTACCTCGATACGGTGGCCACCCACGGCAAGACGTACGTGGCCGTCACCGGAATGGGAGGCATTGGGGCGGATCCAGAAGTCGAGCGCATCATCTCCGAGGCGGATGACGTCGCCGCGGCGAGGACGCTGGAGTTCCTGGGCCTGAAGATCGAGGTCGGCAGCGACGCGCGCCACCGCGCGATGATGCGCTCCTACGGCGGTCTGGTGAAGGCCACCATCCGCGAATGGATTCGCGGCGAAACCCTCTCCCGTGAAGACGCGCACCTGCTCCTGAGCGAAGCGCTCATCGTCATCGTGCGCGACGTCTTCCCCCAACTGGCCCAGCAGCCCGCACCCGCGCGCGGCGAGGCCCGGGCGCCAAAGTCGGGGCCCAAGCGGTGACGGGCCCAACGTTGCCACCGGGACCGCTCGCGGGACGCACGCTGTTGATGTCCGGAGGCAGCCGGGGTATCGGGCTGGCCGTCGGGGTCGCGGCGGGGCGGCTGGGCGCGAACGTCGCGCTCCTGGCGAAGACAGACACGCCGGACCCACGGCTGCCCGGAACGGTGCACACGGCCGCCGCGGAGATCACCGCCGCGGGAGGCCAGGCGCTCGCCGTGGTGGGTGACGTGCGCGACGAAGCGGACGTGCAGCGGGCGGTGGATGAAACCGTGGCGCGCTTTGGCGGCATCGACTTCTGTCTCAACAACGCCAGCGCCCTCGCGCCGATCAAGACCGAAGAGCTGTCCGTCAAACGCTTCGACCTGATGCAGCAGATCCAGCTTCGGGGCACGTTCCTGCTGACGCGCGCAGCCATCCCCCACCTGCGGCGCTCCTCCCACGCCCACATCCTGTCGCTTTCGCCGCCCATCAACCTGGCGCCGCACTGGATGGGCCTGCACCCGGCGTACACGCTCGCCAAGTATGGGATGACGCTGCTCACGCTCGGCTGGGCGGCGGAGCTGGCCGAGGCTGGCATTGGCGCGAACGCGCTCTGGCCCCGGACGCTCATCGCCACCGCCGCAGTGAAGAACCTGCTCGGGGGCGATACCTCCATGCAACGGGCCCGCGCGCCGGAAATCATGGCGGACGCGGCCGTGGCCCTCCTCCAACGCCCGCCACACGAATGCACCGGGCAGACCTTCATCGACGAGGACGTCCTGCGCTCCGAAGGTGTCACCGACTTCAGTCGCTACGGGGGCGGCCCCGACGTCGTGCTCGACCTCTACGTCGATCCCTGAAGAGGAACGTAGCAGCCCGTTTGTCTATTGAACCGGAGGCGGTTGCCCATGGGTCCGTCGCGCGCGGAAATGGAAGCGCAGTGCCAATCCCTGGCGGATAAACTCACGCTGCCGCTCCTGCTCAAACGCAACGCGGAGGAATACGCGAGCGCCCCTGCCCTCACCGCCGGAGACACGACCCTCACCTGGGCGCGGTTGCGGGAGCGGACCGCCGCGCTCACCCGGGGCCTGGACGCACTGGGGCTGAAGCGGGGCGAGCGGATGATGATCATGATGTCCGCCCGGCCGGAGCACTGGGTCGTCGACTTCGCCGCCGTCCACCTCTCCGCCATTCCCTGTACCGCGTACCAGACCCTGAGCACCGAACAGGTGGGCTACGTCGCACGGCACAGCGGTGCCACCGTGGTGGTGCTGGAGAGCAAGGACGAAGTCGCCCGGTGGTGGCCGGTGCTCGAAACGCTCGGCGCCCTCAAGCGGATCATCGTCGTCGACCCGGCGGCCATTCCAGCCGGAGACTCTCGGTTCATCTCCTTCTCGCAGGTGGAGGCCCAAGGGCTCGAAGCACACCGGGCGGCGCCCCGCGTCTTCGAGGAGTGCTGGAGCGGCATCCGCCCCGAGGATCCGATCGCGATGATGTACACCTCGGGCACCACCGGGGACCCCAAGGGCGTGGTGCTGAGCCACCGCAACGCCTTCTATGAAGCGATCGCCGTGGACGCCGCCATCCCCGTCCAGATGCGGGTGCCGTCCATCGCGTACCTCCCGCTGGCGCATGTCGCGGAGCGTGAGCTCGGCCTCTACCGCGCGCTCTACAAGGCGCTGCACGTGCACATCTGCACGGACCCCACGGGCGTGGTGCCGCTGCTGGCCAAGGCGCGCGCTCCGGCGTTCTTCGGCGTGCCACGCCTCTGGGAGAAGCTCGCGGGGGGCCTGAAGGTGAAGCTGGGCGCGCTCGAACCCGCCCGGCGCGACCCCATCCTCGCCGCCCATGCGCTGGCCCTGGAGGCCTTCCGACTCCAGGGCTCCGGACGCGCCGTGCCTCCGGAACTCCAGCAGCAGGTCGCGGAGGCAGACGCCCGGGTCCTCGCACCGCTGCGCAAGACGCTGGGCCTGGACGCACTCGAATGGGCCAGCAGCGGTTCGGCGCCCATCCCCGTGGAGATTCTGGAGTACCTCGGCGGCTTCGGCATCCGGGTGCTGGAGGTCTGGGGCATGAGCGAGACCACCGGCTGCGCGACCATCAACACGCCCACCGACTTCCGGGTGGGCGCCGTGGGCCGTCCCCTCCCCGGGCTGCAACTGCGGCTGGCCGGGGACGGGGAGATCTTCGTCCGGGGCCCCATCCTGTTCTCCGGCTACCTCTCCGCGGAGGGCCAGGTCGTCAGCGCGCTGGACGCGGACGGCTGGCTCGCCACCGGCGACATCGGCACGCTCGACGCGGAGGGGTTCCTCACCATCACCGACCGCAAGAAGGAACTGCTCATCACGTCGAGCGGGAAGAACATCGCCCCGTCCAAGATTGAGGGCATGCTGCGCGCGCACCCCCTCGTGGGACAGGCGATCGCCATTGGCGACACCCGGCCCTACGTCACGGCGCTCGTCGCGCTGGATCCGGAAGCCGCGCCGCTCTGGGCGAAGTCCCAGGGACTCGCGTCGGTGACGCTCGCCGACCTCGCGCGCGAGCCGGCGGTCCGGACCGAACTCGAAGCGCTCGTCGGCGCGGCCAACGCCCGGCTGTCCCGCGCGGAGCAGATCAAATGCTTCGACGTGGTCCCCGACACGTGGTCGCCCGCGACGGGCGAGCTCACCGTCACCCTCAAGCTCAAGCGCCGCGTCCTCCTCGCGCAGTACGCCGAGCGCATCGCCGCGCTCTACGCGGACGCCTGACACCCCACCTCCCCAGAGAACCCCATGCATGTGAGAACACCGGAGCAAGCAGCGTTCGCTGACGCCATCGATGCGTTCTGCCGCGACAGGACCGGGACGCGCGCGCAGCGGGACGCCCTGACCCACCACGGCACGGAGGCGCACAGCCCTACCCTCTACGCCCAGATGGCGGAGCTCGGCTGGCTCGGCGTGGGGCTGCCCACGGAGCACGGCGGCTCCGGCGGCGGCATGTCCGACATCTGCTTGTTCGCGGAGCGGACCTCCTACGGGCTCGCCCCGGTGGGCGGCTACATCACCACCGCGGTCGCCGCCGGCCCCTACGCGAAGTTCGGCACCGAGGCCCAGCGCGAGACGATCCTCGGAGGCATCGCCCGGGGCCGCGTGGAGGCCATCTCCATCTCCGAACCGGGGGCCGGTTCGGACGCCGCCGCCATCACCTGTCGCGCGACCCGGGTCCACGGGGGCTTCGTCATCAACGGGCAGAAGACCTGGTGCTCCAACGCGCACTTCGCGGACCACCTGCTGCTCGTGGCGCGTACGAACGCCCTGAGCTCCCGGCACGAAGGGCTCACCATGTTCTGCGTTCCCGCAGGCACGCCGGGAATGGAGATTCGCGGCATCCCCACCCTGGGCGGCAAGGAGGTCAACGACGTCTTCTTCACCGACTGCTTCGTGCCGGAGAACGCCGTGGTGGGCATCGTGGACCGGGCGTGGCCGCAACTGATGTCGGGCCTCAACAGCGAGCGGCTCATCCTCGCGGCGTCCATGCTCGGCCGCGGTCGTCGCGCGTTCGACGACGCCCTCGCCTACGTGAAGGAGCGCAAGCAGTTCGGCAAGCCCGTCGGTTCGTTCCAGGCCATCAAACACCGGATCGCGGACCTCGCCACCGAACTGGATTGCTGCGAGCTGCTCATCTACCGCGTGGCCGCCATGGCGGACGAGGCCCCGGAGCGGACCCTCCCCCGCGAGGCCTCGATGGCGAAGCTGAAGACGACAGAGACGGCCAAGCGCGTGGCGCTCGAAGGCATGCAGATGCTGGGCGGCTACGGCTACGCGACCGAATACGACATGGAGTCGCACCTGCGCGCCACGGTCATCTCCACCGTCTACGGCGGCACGAGCGAGATCCAACGCGACATCATTGGCAAGACGTTCGGACTGTAGGGCGCGACATGAGCGCAGGGAGACAGACATGACGACGCGGCCCCGGTGGAGCTCGGACGAACTCGAACAGGTGCGCGGACTCGCGGCGACCTACTTCACGAAGGAGGTCCTCCCCAACGTGCCCAAGCACGTGGCCCAGGGGTATCCGGACAAGGCGCTCTACCGCAGGGCCGGTGAGCTGGGCCTCTTGTGCATGTCCATCCCGGAGGCCTACGGCGGCGGCGGGGGCACGTTCGCGCACGAGGCCATCCTCATCGAGGAGCAGGTGCGCGCCGGGGACCCGTCCATGGGCTTCGCGGTGCACTGCACCATCGTCGCGCACTACCTGCTCGCCTACGCGTCGGAGGCCCAGAAGCAGAAGTGGCTGCCCCGGCTGGCCAGCGGGGAATGGGTGGGCGCCATCGCCATGACCGAACCGGGGACGGGCTCCGACCTCCAGGCCATCACCACCCGCGCGGTGCGTGACGGCGACTTCTACCGGGTGAGCGGCTCCAAGACGTTCATCTCCAACGGCCACGTGTGCGACTTCATCATCATCGTCGTCAGGACCGGCGACGAGAAGGGCCACGCGGGCATCTCCCTGGTGTGCGCCGAAGTCTCTGATTCGACGCCCGGCTTCCAACGGGGCCGCATCCTCGACAAGCTGGGGGGCAAGGGACAGGACACCACCGAGCTCTTCTTCGACGATTTGAAGGTCCCCGCCGTCAACCTGCTGGGCGGCGAGGAGGGCAAGGGCTTCGGGCAGTTGATGAGCCAGCTACCCCAGGAGCGGCTGAGCACGGCGCTCATCGCCATGGCCAGCCTGGAGCGCGCCGTGGAGGTGACGGTCGAGTACACCAAGCAGCGCCACGCCTTCGGCAAGCCGCTCTTCGCCCTGCAGAACACGCGCTTCGAACTGGCGGAGTGCGCGACCCTGGGACGCGTCTGTCGCACCTTCATCGACGACTGCATCGTCTCCCACCTGGAGGGCAGGCTCGACGTGACGACGGCCGCCATGGCGAAATACTGGGTGACGGACCAGTCCTGCATCGTCGCGGACCGTTGTCTTCAACTGTTTGGAGGGTACGGTTACATGAAGGAGTACCCCATCGCCCACCTGTTCGCGGACACCCGCGTGCTGCGAATCCTCGCGGGCGCCAACGAGGTCATGAAAGAACTCGTCGCACGTTCCCTGTAGCCCCATCACCCGTCTCCCAAGGAGGCTCCCCCGTGAGCCAGGAAGCTTTCATCTTCGACGCCGTCCGTACTCCTCGCGGCAAGGGCAAGAAGGGTGCGCTGCACGGCACCAAGCCGGTGTCGCTGCTCATCGGGTTGGTGGACGCGCTCAAGCAGCGCAACCCGAACCTGGATCCCCAGCACATCGACGACGTGGTGCTCGGCGTCGTCTCCCCCGTGGGAGACCAGGGCGCGGACATCGCGCGGACCCTGGTGCTCGCGGCGGGCCTGCCGGAGACCACCGGCGGCGTGCAGCTCAACCGCTTCTGCGCCTCCGGCCTTACGGCCGTGAACCTGGCCGCGCAGCAGGTGCGCTCCGGCTGGGAGCACCTGGTCATCGCGGGCGGCGTGGAGAGCATGTCGCGCGTGCCCATGGGCTCCGACGGCGGCGCCTGGGCCCTGGACCCCGCCACCAACTACGACACCTACTTCGTGCCCCAGGGCATCTCCGCGGACCTCATCGCGACGATGGAGGGCTTCACCCGCGAGGACGTGGACGCCTACGCCGCGCGCTCCCAGGTGCTCGCCGCCAAGGCCTGGGCGGGCGGCTACTTCAAGAAGTCCGTCGTCCCGGTGCTGGACCAGAACGGCCTCACCGTGCTGGACCGTGACGAGCACATGCGCCCGGACTCCACCGTGGCCTCGCTGGGACAGCTCAACCCGTCCTTCAGCGTGATGGGCGAGGCCGGCGGCTTCGACGCGGTGGCGCTCCAGAAGTACCACTCCGTGGAGCGCATCCACCACGTGCACACGCCGGGCAACTCCTCCGGCATCGTGGACGGCGCGGCGCTCGTGCTGGTGGGCTCGGAGAAGGTCGGCAAGGCGCTGGGCCTCACGCCCCGCGCCCGCATCGCCGCCGTGGCCACGTCCGGTTCGGACCCCACCATCATGCTCACCGGCCCCATCCCGGCCACCAAGAAGCTGCTCGGCATCGCCGGCCTCACGGTGAAGGACATCGACCTCTTCGAGCTCAACGAGGCCTTCGCCTCCGTGGTCCTCAAATACCAGAAGGACCTGGGCATCCCGGACGAGAAGCTCAACGTCAACGGCGGCTCCATCGCCATGGGCCACCCGCTGGGTGCCACCGGCGCGATGATCCTCGGAATCGTGGTGGACGAGCTGGAGCGGCGCAAGGCTCGCCGTGCGGTCGTCACCCTGTGCGTGGGCGGCGGAATGGGTGTGGCCACCCTCGTCGAGCGCGTCTGAACCTCCCCCCTTCCTTTCGACAACATTCGAGCGAACCCATGAGCGAACAGAACACCCTGCACTGGGACAAGGACGCCGACGGCATCGTGGTCTTGACGTTGGATGACCCGAGCCAGTCCGCCAACACCATGAACGCCGCGTATGTGAAGTCCATGCGCGCCGCGGTGGACCGGCTGGTCCAGGAGAAGGACAGCATCACCGGCGTCGTCCTCACCTCCGCGAAGAAGACCTTCTTCGCGGGCGGTGACCTCAACGACCTGCGCCGCGTGAAGAAGGAAGAGGCCCGGCAGGTCTTCGAGCTGGGCGAGGAGATCAAGTCGCAGCTGCGCACGCTGGAGACCTTCGGTAGGCCCGTGGTCGCGGCGCTCAACGGCGCGGCGCTGGGAGGTGGGCTGGAGATCGCGCTGGCCTGTCACCGGCGCATCATCGCGGACGTCAAGGGCGCGCAGATTGGCCTGCCGGAAGTCACCCTCGGGCTCCTGCCCGGCGGCGGCGGCGTGGTGCGCGTGGTGCGCATGCTGGGCATCGTGGACGGGCTGATGAAGGTGCTGCTCCAGGGCCAGCGCTACCGCCCGCAGGAGGCCAAGGAGCTGGGGCTCGTGCACGACGTGGTGGAGTCCGTGGACGCGCTGCTGCCCGCGGCCAAGGCCTGGGTGAAGGCGAACCCGAAGGCGCAGCAGCCGTGGGACCAGAAGGGCTACAAGATTCCGGGCGGCACCCCGTCCACCCCGGCGCTCGCGGCGAACCTGCCCGCGTTCCCCGCCAACCTGCGCAAGCAGCTCAAGGGCGCGAACATGCCGGCGCCGCGCGCCATCATGGCGGTGGCCGTCGAAAGCACGCAGGTGGACATCGACACCGCGTTCACCATCGAGTCGCGCTACTTCACCGAGCTGGCCGTGGGCCAGGTCGCGAAGAACATGATGCAGGCGTTCTTCTTCGACATGCAGCACATCAACTCCGGCGGTGGCCGCCCCAAGGGCTTCCCGCAGCACACCGCGAAGAAGGTCGGCGTGCTGGGCGCCGGGATGATGGGCGCGGGCATCGCCTACGTTTGCGCCAAGGCCGGCATCGACGTGGTGCTCAAGGACGTGAGCCTCGAGTCCGCGGAGAAGGGCAAGCAGTACTCCGCGAAGCTGGTGGAGAAGGCCATCCAGAAGGGCTCCTCCACGAAGGAGAAGGGCGACGCGCTGCTCGCGCGCATCACCCCCGCCGCGGACCCCGCCGCGCTCGCGGGCTGCGACCTGGTCATCGAAGCCGTCTTCGAGGACGTGAAGCTCAAGCACAAGGTCTTCCAGGAGATTCAGGGCGTGGTGGCCCCGGACGCGCTCCTGGCATCCAACACCTCCACCCTGCCCATCACCCTGCTGGCCGAAGGCGTGACGCGGCCGCCCGACTTCGTGGGCATGCACTTCTTCTCCCCCGTGGACAAGATGCCGCTGCTGGAGCTCATCGCGGGCAAGCAGACGAGTGACGCCGCGCTCGCGAAGGCCATCGACATCGCGGTGCAGATTGGCAAGACGCCCATCGTCGTCAACGACAGCCGGGGCTTCTTCACCAGCCGCGTGATTGGCACGTTCCTCAACGAGGCCATCGCCATGGTGGGTGAGGGCATCTCGCCTGCGTCCATCGAACAGGCGGGCCTTCAGGCGGGCTACCCCGCCGCCCCGCTCCAGTTGGTGGACGAATTGACGCTCACCCTGCCCCGGAAGATCCGCAAGGAGACCCAGGCCGCCGTCGAGGCGGAGGGCAAGACGTGGGAGGTGCACGGCAGCTACGCGGTGATGGACGCGATGATCGACCAGCACCAGCGCAAGGGCCGCTCCACCGGAGGCGGCTTCTACGACTACGCGGACGGCAAGCGCACGAATCTCTGGCCGGGGCTCACCCAGCACTACACGAAGCCGGGCCACACCATCCCCTTCGAGGACATGAAGGAGCGGATGCTGTTCGCGGAGGCCATCGACACGGTGCGCTGCTTCGACGAGGGTGTGCTGCGCTCCGCTGCGGACGCGAACGTGGGCTCCATCCTCGGCATCGGCTTCCCGGCCTGGACGGGCGGCGTGGTGCAGTACATCAACGGTTATGAAGGGCCCGCCGGCACCGGGCCGCGCGGCTTCGTCACCCGCGCGCGCCAGCTCGCGGAGCGCTACGGCAAGCACTTCCTGCCGCCCGCGTCCCTCGTCGAGAAGGCCGAGAAGGGCCAATGCCTACCGTAGCCGCCACCCTCGACAGGGAGGAGTCCCAGGCAGTGGCTCCGCTCGACGCGAAGGCGCTCGTCGCGCGTCAGCGTGCGTACTTCGAGACCCGCGTCACGCTCCCGCTGGAATGGCGGCGGGAGCAGTTGCGGGCGTTGGAGCGGGCGGCGCGCCAGCACGAGGTACAAATCCTCGATGCCCTCCGCTCCGACCTGTCGAAGAGCCCGGAGGAGGCCTACCTCACCGAGGTCGGCAGCATCTACGGGGAGATCAAGAACGCGCTCAAGCACGTGAAGGCGTGGATGGAGCCCCGGCGGGGTTCCGCCCCGCTCGTCATCCAGCCGGCGCGGGCCTACCAGTACGCGGATCCGCTGGGCGTCACGCTCATCATCGCGCCCTGGAACTACCCCTACCAGTTGTCCATCGCACCGCTCATCGGGGCGCTCGCCGCGGGCTGCACCGCAGTGGTGAAGCCCAGTGAGCACGCCCCCGCGACCTCGCGCGTCCTCGCGCGGATGCTGACCCAGGCCTTTCCGCCGGAGGTCGTTTCGGTGGTGGAGGGTGCGGCGGAGGAGAGCCGCCTGCTCCTGGAAGAGCGCTGGGACCTCATCTTCTTCACCGGGGGCCCCGGCGTGGGACGCATCGTGGCCCAGGCCGCGGCCCGGCACCTCACGCCCACCGTGCTGGAGCTGGGGGGCAAGAGCCCCTGCATCATCGACCGGAGCGCGGACCTGGAGGTCACCGCGCGCCGCATCGCCTGGGGCAAGTACGTCAACGCCGGGCAGACCTGCATCGCGCCGGACTACGTGCTCATCCCCCCGGACCTCAAGAGCCGCTTCGCTGGCCTGGTGCGGCAGGCCGTCACGGACTTCTACGGCGCGGATGCTCGCGAGAGCAGCGACTACGGCCGCATCATCAATGCCCGTCACTTCGAGCGCATCAGCGCGCTCGCGGCCGACGGACAGGTCGCCTTCGGCGGCGAGCGCGACGCGGCCAGCCGCTACTTCGCGCCCACCGTCATCACGGACGCGCCCCTGTCGAGTCCGCTGATGCAGGAGGAGATCTTCGGCCCCCTGCTCCCGCTCGTCGACTGCGCGAGCATCGACGAGGCCATCCGCTTCGTGCGCTCCCGTCCGAAGCCGCTCGCCCTCTACAGCTTCGCGAAGGACGCGGCGGTGAACGAGCGCGTCCTCGCGGAGACCTCCAGCGGCGGCGCGGTCACCAACGATGTCTGCGTCCACTTCGCCGCGGAGGGGTTGCCCTTTGGCGGCGTGGGGGAGTCGGGAAACGGCGGCTACCACGGCCGGTCCAGCTTCGACGCCTTCAGCCACAAGAAGAGCGTGGTGAAGCGGCCCTTCGCGCTCGACATGAAGCTGCGCTACCCGCCCTACGCCGGGAAGCTCGGGCTGTTCAAGCGCTTCATGTGACAGAAATGAAGGCAGGTGGCGCCGGGTTCCATCCCCGGCGCCACCTGCCTTTTCCGCGTCGCTGGGGGGCTACAACGTCTTCATGTATTCGATGACGGCCCAGCGCTCGCTGTCGGTGAGCGACTGGGTGAAGTCATGGCCCTCATTGCCCAGTCCGTAGAGGTGCGAATTGAAGATCATTCGTGAACGGATCTGCTTCTGGGTGATGGGCGGCGGCGACTGGTAGGCCAGGGAGTTGTAGTTGGCGACCAGGTTGGCGATGTTCGCGAAGACGATGTCCGGCGTCGCCATCTCCTGGCTGCACGGGATGAACGGGTCGCGGGACGGCACATCGCCGCAGGCCAGCGCCGTCACCTTCCAGCCCAGCTTCGCGAAGTCATAGGCCGCGTAGCTCATGTCGTAGCCCGCGTTGCTGCCCAGCGCGTTGGCGGCGGTCTGCTTGCGCTTCCACACCTTGGGGCGGTCCGACGGCTTCAGCACGTCCCAGAGGGTGGGCACGCTGCCGTTGTGGAAGAAGGGAGCGGAGGCCCAGGCGCCGTAGAGCGGCGGCGCGATATAGCCAAACGGCTTGAGCCAGATGTTCGGCCCCTCGGGGGAGTACACTGGCCCCTTGCTGTTGTCATAGGCGCTGCGCGGCACGCGGCGCAGCGCGCTCATGATGAGGTCGTCGTAGAAGGGGCCGTGGTTGGGCGCCTGGTCGTTGTAGGCGAGGATGGACGTGTTCCAGGCCCTGCGCTTGCGCTCGTCCGCCATCAACTCCTTGCGCGCCGGGTCCGTCCGGATGGTTTCAATGGGCGTGACGACGCCCGCGACGCCCTTGAGACGCGGGTCCGGCAGGTAGGCCGGGTTCGCCGCGTAGCGTGGCGAATAGACGCCGTGGCAACTGGCACAGGAGCCGTTGCCCGCGGCCTTGGGGATGTTGGCATTGGCGCCATTCGCCCAGAGGTCGCGCTCGTGGAAGAGCACCGCGCCCTGCTCCGCGAGCACGGTGTCGAGGGTCGTGGGATAGGGCGGCGGGGAGAGCGAGATGAAGAAGTTGTCATTGTCCTCGAACTCGGCGGTCAGCCCCCGCCGCTGCGTGGGCGACAGCCCCAGGTTCGCGACACCGAAGGCCATCTCCGAGCGGACGTTGTCCGACGTGAGCGCCCCGTCCCAGAACTGCCGCGTCTTGAAGGCACGCTGCCACCAGTTGGGCGCGCGGGACATGCCACCCGCGTGGGTGGGGAAGTATTCAAGCAGGCTGGGCGCCAGCGCGAGCGAGTCCATGTCGAAGAGCGCGGGCAGCAGGTCCACGATGCCAATGGCGTCGCTCGAACCCCGGCCCACGCTCCAGGGGATGGGCGCGAGCTGGAGCACGTTGCCCACGCCCGTGGAGCGGAAGAGGTCGGATTGGATCAACCCGGAGTCGGAGGCGTCGCTGGAGCGGCCCCACGTGAAGCCGGCTTCCTGCTCCGTCCCCAGCCGCGAGTCATGGCACCCCGAGCAGCTGGAACCGATGTTGCCCGTGTAGCGCCCGTTCGCGTCCCTCTCCTGCACGAGCCCGATGGGCAGCTGGCCGCTGCCGCCCTGCGTGAGGTTGGGGTTCTCCCACGGCAGCGGGTAGGGATTGCGAAAGGGGGCCTTCGCGAGCCCGTAGCGATTGATGATCTGCTCGTCGAAGTCACTGGGGCGGATGAGGTACCCCCAGAGCAGATACATGTTGTAATAGGCCAGCGCGTTGCTGAACGGCTGGAAGTAGCCCTTCGTCGAGATGTTCGAACGCCCCCGGTTGACGCTCGCGCGGAACTCGCCGCAGGTCTGTGGGTTCGGGGCCAGGTTCGACACGAACGGCGCGGGCGGCGTGTGCAGGTCCACCCAGAAGGCATTGAACTGCACAGCCGCCCCCGGCTTGTTGACACCCGGCACGACCAGGGTGCGCGGGTCCACCGGCAGCGGCGTGGCGTCCGGTTTGCCAGCGCAGGCCGCCGAAAACGGCGAGCGAAGTGCCGTCGTCTCCAGCAACGGCAGGGGGTCCGCGCTCGCCCTGGAAACCACCAGGGTGAGCATCAGGGAACTCGATAACGCCCACTCACGGCTCCATCTCCATCTCATTGGCGCGGCCTCCATCGCTTATTGGCACAGTGACAACAGCGTCTTGTTTAGGCCCCGGGCAGGGGGGCCACAATACGCAGTGCGTCAGCCCGACCTCGGCGCCCGGTCGCGTCTTTACTTATCGGAGACTGAACCAGGATTGCGCCTTCCCTCCGTATCGCTCCCGGGCGACCACCGTCGTCCCGGACCGCGTCGCGCGTCCTTACCGGGGGGGGAAAGTCCACCATGCAGACGTCTCAAGAACCGTCATTGTTGGGAGGGGTGCGTCCACCGGGGGCGCCTGTGCGCACAGGAGGCTGGCGTCCGCGCTGGCTCCAGGGCGTGGTGGCCGCGTTGGGGCTCTGGGGATGCGGCGAGGCCGTGCCCGTCGCGGAGCCCACCGAAGCGCCCGCGGCCCTTCGGGACGTGGAGCAGGGCCTGTCCTGCACCGCCGACGACATCGCCACCGGTGAGTGGACGTGCACCGGCCAGTTCACCTACAGCCTGGAGTGCTACGCGCGGACGACCTCCGCGGTGTGCGGCCAGGACACCACCCCCAAGACGTGTACGTCTTACGCCACGTGCCAGCACGAGGACTTCGGCTACCAGCGACAGATCCACGACGCGGTGCTGCCCTTCGACAGCCTGTCGGGCGTCACGTGCGACTCGCTGGCGCGCGGCTACGTGAGCCAGCATGTGCCCCCCGCGCAGCAACAAGGCATCAGCTGGCTCTGGTACATCGGCAACCTGCCGGTGCCGGGCGGCGAGGAATCCGTGCGCGGGGGAGGTGCGTCCCGGAAGGCCGCCGCGAGCGTGGGCCCGGAAGCCTGCTACATCACCTTCGCCAACTTCCCGGTCGTCGGGACGGGCACCGGGCCCCAGTGCGGCACCGTGGCGTCGGCGTGTACGGCGGCGTGCGTGAATCCCCAGACGTGCCAGGTGAATGGCGCCTGGGTCACCGACGCTCAGTTGTGCGGAACGATGGTGGGCACGTGCGGCTCCGGCAGTGTCTCGCCCCTCTACAACGCCTGCCGTGACGCCAGCCACGGCACCGCACCGGACGCCGACTGTGGCGCGGGCTTCGTGGACGGGCAGGCCGCTGGCGGCTCCACGGTCGCGCAGGTGCAGGCCCAGGCCACGGCGCAATGGGCCGCATCCGGAAGCCTGGGTTCGCCCGTCCATGACGCGCCCATCATCTGCTCGGAGTGCCGCGACGGCTTCTCCCTGAGCCGGCAGGAGGTGAACCGGCGCGTGTACGCGACGGTGGCCATGTACAAGAAGGCGCCCAAGCTGCACCTGCTGGCGGGTGCGGCGTACGTCCTCGCTCGCGACAACCCGTCGCTGACGCAGGCCGAGCTGACGGCGGGCATCAACACCCTCTCCACCGCGCTGGACGCCTACCCCTTCGACCCCGCGAAGGACGGCAGCGGTCCATTGATGCGGGTGATGCTCCGCATGCTCGCCCGCGCCGAGCCGGCCATGTCCACCACGACGGCGCCCGGCCGGGCGCTGCGTGCCCACGCGCGCGCCCTGCTGGCCAGCATGCACAACGGCCTGGACCTGGAGCGCGGGCTGGCCACCGCCCACTCCCAGGTGGAGCGCTACGCGGAGGCCGAGGCCTTCACCGAGGAGACCTGGGGCAAGCTGTTCGACCTGGCGCAGGGCAACGCCGCGCTGGCGGCGGCCGTGAATGGCGGTGGCATCGGGAGCGCGATGGGCGTCCACACCACCCAGCACGCCGCGCAGATGCTCGCGGTGCATCCCCTGGGGCCCCTCGCGGGCTTCATCCTGCCCCGCCTCGCGTCGGACGGGAGCCTGTCCGCCACGCAAAACGATGCGCGCTCCTTCATGGCCACCGCGAGCACCCAGGGCCTGGATGCCGTGCAGCAGTATTCCAACATGCTCCATGCCCTGAACACGGCGGAGCAGGCGTACCGGGCCGCCATCGCGCTGAAGAAGCCCACCACCCCGCTGACCCTGACGGGCGGCACCGGGGAGCAGGCCGTGATGACGACGACCACCGCCACGCCGGAGGAGACCGCCCTGAGGACGGCCATCGACGCGGCGCGAGTGCGGGGCACGGAGCTGAAGGGTCAACTCAACGGCGTGCGTGAAGGCGTCACCGGCGGACTCGGGCTGGTCGCGGACCTCTTCCGGAGGGACGGCGAGGAGGACTTCGCCAACGACCTGGTGAGGTTCAGCGCGGCGTTGAACACCACCCTGGAGGCGGTATCGAAGTACGCGGAGAGCTCCGTCAAGATCGCGGAGAAGGTCAGCGGCCTCCTGGACCTGGGCGCCAAGGGCTTCGAGATCATCAGCAGCGCGGTGTTCACCGGACAGCTTATCAGCGCCGTCTTCCAGATCTTCTCGCTTCTGGGCAAGCCGGCGGAGCCGCCCATCGAGCAGACCATCCTCCTGGAGGTCCGCAAGCTGCATCAACTGGTGGAACAACTGCAGGGACGGATGGTCAGTCGCTTCGACCGGGTGGACCACAAGCTCAATGACATCCACCGGGACATGCAAGACCGCTTCGCGCTGGTGGACTGGAACCTGGGCCTGGTGAACCAGAACGTGCAGGAGGTCCAGCAGTCGCTGCACTCGCTGCAGGCGGGGCTGAGCCGCGTGGACCAGAGCATGTACGAATACTTCAACGATTCGAAGAACGACGCGTTCGAACTGTCGGCGTGGTCCTACCTGGGCTGGAACTCACGCCACCCCACCCCCATGCGCTATGAGGAGGAGTTCGTGCCCGCGGAGAACCAGTTCTCCAAGTGGGGCGCGGTGGACGCGAGATTCTCCACCATCCTCGCGGGCATCGACGGGCGCGGCGCCAACCCGGACGTCAGCCCCGCGGATGAGCTGTCCTCGCACCCGCTCACCTACAACATCAACTACCTGCGCGAGTTCCCCCTCCAACTGGGCCTGGGGATGCTGCACGCCGAGCGCATCTCCAGCCCGAAGGACTGGATGGCGGGCTCGGAGGCCTACGCGCAGCTCTTCGAGGAGCAGCCGCTCCTTGGCGGCGCCATGCTCGCCACCCGGCACACCAACCTCATCACCGCCGGCACGCAGTTGGACACGGCGCTGCGCAACATTGGCAAGCCGCTGTTCGCCGAACTCCACGCGCGCTACCAGGCGGACTGGAGCCTGCTGAAGACGCTCATCGAGAACGCGGAGACCACCTGGCGCAACGACCCCAACCGGGGGCTGCACGGCATCGACCTGTGGGGCGTTCCGGAGCAGGAGCCGGCGACCCATGTGCTCAAGCAGGGGGACAAGCCCATCGTGCCGTGCGCGGGCGGCCCTTGGGGCGACTACAACGCGGACGGGGCGCCGGACGAGATGTATGTGAACCCCGCCCGCTGGAACCATGACGTGCTGCGCCCGCTGCTCATCGCGGACAACATGAACGTGGACAGCGCCGCCGTCGATTTGTGCGGCGAGGGCAGTTGGCAGCTCTTCTCGGAAGTCCCCACGGGCTTCGGCGGCTACTACGAGCGCAAGTACCGGCTGCAGTCCAACATCTACGTCCGCTACACCTACTGGGACACCGCCACGAACACGGTGAAGTCCGAACGGGTGTTCGCCCACATCTTCACCGGCGGCTACGATCTCGTCGTCCTGGTGCGAGGGGTGGACCGGCCCACGTACAACCCGAACTCGGCGGAGAACTCCAACGAGACGATGGTGAAGCGCTGGGGCTACGTCCAGGGCAACATCGCGTCGTCCGACTACCTCGTCCCCGCGGCCAACCCGCTCCGCGCCACCGTGCGCACCCGGGTGGTGGAGGCGCTGAAGGACCAGCAGCGTCAGTTCTACGGCTCCATCGCCACGCGGATGAACCAGAGCGGTGATGCGTTGCAGCTCCAGTCCAAGCGCATGACGGGCACGCGGCTCTTGTGGCAGGCCTATGTGGCGCTGGCGCTGCCCCTGTCGCTGGACCACGACGAGAACCTGCGCGGGTTACTGTACGGCGAGGACGGGGTGATGTCCGGCTACGACACCCTCCAGGACGTGGAGGTGACGCCGGTGATGAACGACGTGATGGACATGTACGCGCTGTTCAGCGTCGCCACCACGCCGCCGACCCACAACCTCCTGGCGGACCTGCACCCGGCGGTGACGTCGCGAGCCGACCTGCTGAAGGCCACCATCGACGCGTCCCTGGATGGTCAGGCCGCCGCCGGTGGTCCCGAGGCGAGCACCTGGGTGGAGCCCACCCTGCTGCGCCTGCGGCTCAGCGTCCCGCACTGAGTGACGGCCCCTGGGCCGCGGGGGAACTTCCTCCCGCGGCCCGTGAGGCGGGGGCCCTGGCGGTTTCAGCGGGGCGCGACCATGTAGCGCCCCAGCTTGGAGACGACCCCGCTGACGGTGTTCGCCTCCGTGTCGACCCCGGCCCCGGAGACTGCCTGGGCCGGCGCGTCGTCAGCCTTCCAGTACAGCGTGAGCGAGGACTCCGAGCCTCCCTCCGGGATGAGCTTCGGGTCGTACGCCACGGTCAGCCGCACCGGCTGCTTGAACACTCCGGAGGCGGGCTCGAAGCTGTAGTTGTGCGCGAACATGAAGGAGTTCCACTGCGTCGGGACGACCATGCCCAAGCGCCAGGACCCCGGTTCGACCCGCACCTCCGCCGTCAGCGCGCCAGCGGGCAGCTCCCACCGCACCCTCCCCTCGTACATGGACACGGTGCCCCCCGCGGGCGTGAACAGCGAGGCGTCTCCGCACTGGTTCGGCCTCAGCTCACCGCCCGCGATGCACGCGGCCAGCGTGTCACCACCCGCCAGTCCATCCAGGACGCGCCGGTACTGGTACACCGACGTGGCGCGCGGCACCCCTGCGTGAAGCACCACGGTGCCACCGTCCGTCGACCACAGCGTGTCCACCTTCCGCAAGCCCTCCGCCAGTTGCGCGTAGTCCAGCCCGTTGCGCTGGCAGAGTTCCCAGGCGGTGGGGGCGAACTGCTGGTTGATGTCATCACAGAGACTGCTCGCCTGTCCGCCCACCCGGTACGAGATGGCCCGCACGAGCCACTCATGGGACAGCTCTTGTCTCAGGAAGAGCACGATGTGCGCGTACTCGTGCGCCACCAGCACCTGGCTCGCGCGCGCCACGGCGTTCTCCACCGTCAGGGGCCGCGCGATTTCCGGCGGCTTCGCCCGTGAAGCCTCCAGCTCCCAGAGGCAGACATTCGAACCCGGTCCCGGTTCGAGCCCGGTCTGGTTCATGAACGAACTGCCGGACGCGGCCCCCTTCGGACCACAGAGGCTGTCGCCCGCCAGATGGATGTCCACCGGCACCATCCGCGGCGCGACGTCCACCCCCGCCACCGCGATCAGGTCTTCCTTCACCGCCAGGAACCCCGCGTAGCGCGCGAAGACGTACGTCTCCTCGATGGGACAGGGCTCCTCGCAGACGATGCGGAAGGTGTCGCCCGGCCGCTGGTAGGCGCGGTACTCGCGCCCTCCGAGCGTCACCTGCGTGCGGGGAATCGCGACGACTACGGGCGGAGGCAGGCCCGCGTCCGGCCGGGAGGTGCCCGCGTCGGAAGGACCGCCCGTCCCCGGCTCCGGGTCGTCACCACAGGCGGACATGAACACGAGAAGAAGGCCGAGCAGGGCGTACCGCGACGCTTGGGAAGAGGGCATGTCGCTCCCGGTAGACCACGCCTCGCGACACCTCGCGTGCGTCCCGTGACGCATCCGTTGGCCATGGACTTCCCGCGTTCAATGGGCCGAAACGTGGGCATAAACTCGGAAAGCAGGACATCCCCCACCTCGAGGAACTTTCTTGAGCCCCTCCCCTCCCCTCCGTTTTCCTCCGCGCCACCTCCTTCCCCGGCTCCTGGCCCTGCTGACGGCCCTGCCGCTCACCGCCAGCGCCGCGCCGCTCTACGTCAGCCCCAGCGGCTCCGATTCGAACGCTGGCAGCGCCACGGCCCCGCTGAAGACGCTCCAGGCGGCCCTGGACAAGGCGACCGCGGGCACGACGATCCAGCTCGCCGCGGGCATCTACCGCGAGCGGCCGGTGACGAAGCGGGCGGGCACGGCGTCCGCGCCCATCACCCTCAAGGGGCCGGAGACCGGCAAGGCGCGCTCGGGGCGCTACAAGGCGGTGCTGTTCGGCACGGGGCGCATCTTCAACATCGACCACAGCCACTACGTGCTGGAGGGCTTCACGATTGATGGGCAGGAGAAGCTCGTCAACGCGACCTGGCCCACGGCCCTTTCGAGCGTGCGGAGCTTCAAGGACGCGAACCAGGGGCTTATCGCCGACGGCCGGCTCATCTACATCGGTTCGTCGGAGACTTCGCGCGACATCACGGGCGTGGTGATTCGCGACATGTTCCTCAATGGGGCCGGCGGCGAGTGCATCCGCATGCGCAGCAACGCCCACCACAATGAAGTCGCCAACTCGGTCATCCAGTGGTGCGGGATGTACGGCAAGGGTGACGACGTGGACGGCTACAAGTACCACAACGGCGAGGGCGTCTACATTGGCACCAGCCCCAAGTCGACCGACCAGCCGATGTATGCCAACGACCCCAGCGCGTTCAATGACATCCACGACAACACCGTCCACACGTTCGGGTCGGAGTGCCTCAACGTGAAGGAGAACGCGCACGACAACACGTTCGCGAGGAACGACTGCCGCAACAACGACGAGCCGCTGGAGTTCCTCGGCAGCCTCATCGAGCTGCGGGGCCACGACAACGTGCTGGACTCCAACGTCATCACCGGCAGCCGCAGCTACGCGCTCAAGCTGAAGTCCGACTCCGGCGCCTACGACAAGGGCGGCAACTCCGCCCGGAACAACACCTTCCGGCAGGCGACGGGCGCCTTCATCCGCAACGACCACAGCGCGCCGCAGGACACCTTCTGCGGCAATACGTTCGATTCGACGGCGACGCCGGTGACGGGCAGCAGTTCGGTGGGCACGCCGACAGCCCCCTGCACCGGCGGCCAGGACACGACCCCGCCCACGGCGCCCGCGGGGCTGACCGCGACCGCGTCCTCCAGAAGCACCGTGGACCTGGCCTGGGGCGCGAGCACGGACAACGTCGGGGTGACGTCCTACAAGGTGTCCCGTGGAAGCACGCCCGTGTGCACGGTGTCGGCGCGCGCGTGCAGTGACACGGGCCTGAGCCCGTCAACGACGTACAGCTACACCGTCCGGGCCTACGACGCGGCCGGCAATGCCTCCTCCGCGAGCAACACGGTGAACGTGACGACGCAGGCGTCCACCGGGACCGTGCTGCTGTCGGACACCTTTGAGTCGTCCACCAGCTTCCCGTCGGGAGGCTGGACGAACGCCAGCGGCAACGGGAGCTGGGCGCTCGTCACGGACGGGACGAAGGCGGCGAAGCAGCAGTCCTCTTCGTCCGCGACGTACATCGTCACTGCGGGCCAGCCCACGTGGACGAACTACACCTGGTCGGCCCGGGTGAAGACGGGCGCGACGGGCCTCCGCACCGGCCTCGTCGCGCGGTACGTGGATGGGAACAATTTCTACTTCTTCATCCTGCACAACGGGAACCTGGTGCTGAACAAGAAGGTCGCGGGCACCACCCAGACCGTGCAGTCGGTGCCGTTCACCGCGAGCACGTCGGCGTTCTACACGCTGACGCTCGTCGTCCAGGGCACGTCCCTCCAGGGCTATGTGGATGGCGTCCTGCGCGTGCAGGGAACGGACACGGGCCTGGGGGCGGGCAAGGTGGGCTTCTACGCGACCGGCGTCGCGACCTACGACGACGTGCGCGTCACCACGCCGTAGGGCCCCACCCCGGAAATCGCACCCAGGGGTGAGGAGAAGAACCGGGCACCCACGTTCCGGGGGGGAACGGCGAATGAACGCCGTCCTCCCCCTGGAGCATCCCCCCGTGAAACCGTCCTCGACTTCCTTCGCCCTGGCGCTCGTCGGCGCTGGCTGGCTCATTGGCGCGTCCCCCGTCCACGCGGCACCGCCCGCGTCCTCCGAGCCGCGTGAAATCGCGCGGGTCAGCGGGACGCCCGGCAACCATGTCCTCTTCCTGGAGAACGACCAGGGCGAGGTGGATGTGGCGGTCGCGGCGACCTATCCGTCGCGCCCCCTCATCGCCCCCCGCTTCCTCAAGTCGCACACGGCGGCGGAGGTGTTCCTGGCGGTGGCCCCCGCCCACCAGGAGCTGCCTGCGGCACTCGCACGAAACGCGCGCCTCGCGGTGGACCGCGACACGCGCGAGCAGCTCCAGCGGGAGAACGCGGACGCGCTCGCCAGCCTGCCCATGACCAGCGATTCCGGAGGTCAGTCCCTCGCGGCAAGCTGTTCGGAATCCTTCCGCGACTGGGTCGGCAACGTCTATGACGATGCCACGTGCGGGGACCCCAGCCAGGAGGTCATCGGGACCGTCCGTCCGACCGATACGTACTGCACCAGCGGCTGCGACTACACGCTCGGCGCCTATGACAAGGGGACGTGCCAGCCCAAGCTTCGCTCCTGCGACATCGTCCAGGGAAAGGCGACCGTCGTGCGCCTGCGCGCCACGAACTGGGGTGACCTCAACTTCAATCACCCGGGACACTTCGCCCACTTCGGTGTCGCCAACTGCACCGGCAATGGGCCCGTGGACTTCAACTACAGGCGGGGCACGGCCAGCACCTCTACCGTCCAGGTGCCGCTCAACGGCATGCTCCACGTCAAGTTGGGGTCGGAGATCGTTCCCGGGAACGCCGCCAGCTTCGTGAGCTATGGCCAGTGGAAGACGGGCAAGCCCGCGAGCGGCGCGACGTACGTGGGCAACAGCCTGTCGGTGGAAACCCATGGCGGCACCGATGATCGGGTGATTGCCTGCGGCGACATCTACACCGACTACACGATGACGGACATCTCGTCGCCGTCCTGCCACGGCCCCGACATCTCCCTTTGCAGTGGCTCCAACTGCACCAGCGCCTGCTTCTACTGTTCGGGAGGAAGCTGCCCCATCAACTGAGGGCCTCCGCGCGCGCCGTCGCGACGCTCAGCGACGGCCGCGCAGTTCCTTGATGACGTCGATGAAGGCACGCAGGCTCGCGGGCACGTGCCGGTGCCCCGGGTAGTACAGATTGAGCGCGTCGTCTTCGGGGGCCCAGCTTTCGAGTACGGGCACCAACCGCCCCGCCGCCAGGTCCTCCCCCACCACGAACTCAGTGAAGTAGCCCAGGCCGATTCCATCGAGCGCGGCCTGGTGCACCAGTTGATCGCTGCTGACCGTGAGCGGGCCGTTGACCTCCAGCGACAGCACCTCTCCCCGTCGCTCCAGGTCCCAGTGAAACACGCGACCGTTCGACATGCGGAAGCGGATGCAGTCGTGCTTGAGCAGGTCGTCCGGACGCTTCGGCGGCGGCCGACGGGCGAAGTACGACGGCGCGCCGGCGATGACGTAGCGGATGCGCGGGCTGCACTCGACCGCCACCATGTCGCGCGGCACGAGGTCGGTGGTGCGCACCCCGGCGTCAAAGCCCTCCGCGACGATGTCCACGAGCCG
Source organism: Corallococcus sp. bb12-1 (assembly GCF_026626765.1). Classification (NCBI taxonomy): domain Bacteria; kingdom Pseudomonadati; phylum Myxococcota; class Myxococcia; order Myxococcales; family Myxococcaceae; genus Corallococcus; species Corallococcus sp. bb12-1. The sequence goes on from NZ_JAPNJZ010000027.1 coordinate 487,639, forward strand.
GTCCTCGGTGACGAGCTCCAGATGGACGTCGGGGAAGCGCTTCACGTACTCGCGCACGAACGGCATGAGCACCCAGCGCGCCGCCACCTGCGACGTGTTGATCCGGAGCGTGCCGCGAGGCGTGGCACGAAAATCATCCAGGGTCTCCACCGCCTGGGTCAGTTGTTCAAGCGCCGGTGCGACGCGCGCGAGCAGGTGCTCCCCGGCATCCGAGAGCGCGACCGAGCGCGTGGTGCGATGGAACAACCTCACGCCCAATTCCCCTTCGAGCGCGGCGATGGCGTGGCTGAGCGCCGAGGGGGACATCCGCAGCTCGGCCGCCGCCGCCCGGAAGTTGCGGTGCCGCGCGACGGAGACGAAGGCATGGAGTTCCGAGAGCCGACTCATTGTGCGATTCCCTGCATCAGTGCATGCCACTTCGTGCAGTTCCAGCACCACGGCACGGTCGCTATATCCCGACCATGCCCCAGACCACTCTTGTCACTGGCAGCTCCACCGGCTTCGGCCGGGCCACCGTCCGCCGCTTCGCGCGCGCGGGCTGGAATGTCATCGCCACCCTGCGCACGCCGGAAGCAGGGCGTGAATTCCACGGGCTCGACAACGTGCTCGTCACCCGGCTCGATGTCCAGGATGGCGCGAGCATCACCTCCGCCGTCGAGGCGGGCATCGCCCGGTTCGGCGCCATCGACGCGCTCATCAACAACGCGGGCTTCGGCCTCTATGGCGTGTTCGAATCCACGCCGCGAGAGAAGGTGGCGGAGCAGTTCGACGTCAACCTCTTTGGCCTGATGGACGTCACGCGCGCCGTGCTCCCCCAGATGCGTCGCCAGAGGTCCGGGGTCATCCTCAACATCACGTCGGGCGCCGGCGTGTTCGGCGTGCCCATGAGTTCGCTGTACTGCGCGTCGAAGTTCGCGGTCGAGGGCTTCTCCGAAGCGCTGAGCTACGAGCTCGTCGGGATGGGCATCACCGTCAAGCTGATCGAACCCGGCGGCGTGCTCGACAGCCAGTTCGTCTCGCGCAGCGGCAGCGAGGCGGCGCGGACCGGGCGCATCGAGGACTACGCACCGTTCCTCGCGCACGCCGACGAGGTCTTCGCGGGCCTGCGCAACACCCGGGCTGGCGCGACCTCCGACGATGTGGCCGAGGTCATCTTCGGCGCAGCAACCGACGGCACGGATCAGCTCCGCTACGTCGCCACGCCGCAAATCCAGGCGCTGGTGAAGGCCCGCCGCGAAACCTCCGAGGCCGAGTACCTCGCGCTGATGCGCAAGAGCTTCGGCTATCGCCGCGACTGACATTCTTCAGCGACAGCGGATCCGCCCCGAAACGCTCTCAACGGAAGACAAGCGGATTCCTAGAACATGGGAAACTCGCGCAACTCCGTAAAGGTCGCTTCGACAATCGGTCCAGGAGATCCGCATGTCCAACTACCGCATTCGTCAAGGCGACACCCTCTCGGCCCTCGCCGCTCGCTTCAAGACCAGCGTTTCCGCGCTGGCGCGCACCAACAAGATCGCCAACCCGAACCTCATCTACGCGGGCGCGTCCCTGCGCGTTCCCGGCCACAGCGGGAGCGACAGCTTCCAGCCGGCCAAGGGCGGCTCGAAGGGCTCTGGCGGCGCGAAGGCCCCCAGCGGCTCCAAGGGTGGCGGCAAGGTGGATTCGAGCGCTGGCGCCGGAAATTCAGGCGGCGCGACGCCCGCGATGCGCAAGCTGGCGGCGGCGGGCCGTGCGGCGGCGATGGGCATGGGCGGGTACAACAGCCAGGGCCTGTGCGCCACGGGCGTGAGCCGGGCCATCCAGAACGCCTTTGGCGTCAAGGTCTGGGGCAATGGCAACCAGATCGACAACAACCTGCCGAAGGACAAGTTCAAGCAGGTCAACATGTCGCTCGCGGAGGCGCTGAAGACCCCGGGCCTCGTCCTCACCTGGGAGAAGACGTCGTCGCGCCTGGGCAGCATCTACGGCCACACGGCCATCACCACCGGCGACGGCCGCTCCTCCGTGAGCGACTTCATCGAGCGCAACACGCTGGGGGCCGGTGGCCGCTCCGGGCTGAAGATCTTCCGCCCCATCGTGTAGCGCCCACGGCACGGGGAAGGCGGCTCAACCCGGCGAGGTGCCTTCCGTCGTGGGGCACCCGCCCTGTTCTTCATGGGCCGCCGCCCCGTAGCGTCGCGTCGGGACAGGAGGGCCTCCGCTGAGCCAGTCCCAGGCCTCTCCGCTCCAGCACTGCTCGCCCCAGCCCAGCTGCGCCGCGGCTTCACGCGCCCGGGCCCCGTGAGCGACGAGCGCCCATCCCATCCGGGACTGCCGGCTCTCCCCGCTCCGGAACTTCAGGAGCCGGTGCCGGCCCCGGGCCTCGTCGTGGTCCGCCTCCCAGAGCGCCTGGTCCTTGAACCCGTCGCCCTGGGCGTCCACGCCGTTGTACTCACACCAGGCGACCACATCCCTGGCCCTGACAAGCCTTGAGCCCTTCGAGAGTTCCGTGACTGCGGCCACGAGGAGATCGGAGGTCAGCACACGCATGGTGGAGGCACCGGGGCTGGGGTCAGCGACGGTGCTCAACCTACCGGGTGGGGTGACTCCGGGTGGCCATGGGGCCGCCACGTGATTGTCATGGTTCTGTCATGGCGCCCGGAGTCGGGCAGGCAGGCAGGCGGGTCACGCCCAGGCCTTGCGGACCTCCGCGTAGGATTTGACGAACTCCTCCTCCCCCAGCTCGTCGTAGAGCGAGTCCAGCAACAGTGGTCACCGCGCGCGCCAGGGAGGCAGCCGTTCGGCGAACAACTCCAATCCGAAACGATAGCGGGTCAGGACCTTCGCGAGGATCCTCGGCGAGTCTCCGAAGGAGGGCTGCGCGATGAGGGCCCGGTCCGCCGCGTGGATGACGTCCGAAGCGCCCATCACGACACCCGCCCTTCGGAGACCGGTTCGATCATTCCACTCGACACGAGTCCCTCGAGGGTCGGCGCGAGCTGGGCCCAGGCGCGCTCGGCCCCGAGTCCCGGCGAAGCGGTCAGGTCGGAGGGCTTGAGGTGCACCGCCTTATGCAGGATGTGGCCCGCCGTATCCCAGGGGTTCTCCATTTCGTGCGGGTCGGTGAAGAACATGCACGGGGTGCCGTCCCCTCCGGAGCCCGTCAACATCCGGCCCCGGGTGCCTCGGATGTTCGCGATGGCGATGGACCGGCACCAGCCGCTGGATCAGCGCGCAAGCGCGCTCCAGTCCCGCGACCCTGGCCGGGGTGGGACGGATGATTTCGACGCTGCCTTCGGCGCCCGGCATGAAGCCCGTGCGGATGCTCTCGCGCAGCCTGTCGCGAAGGGGCGTCGACTCCTCCGGGAGATCCCAGACCCAGACCTTGCCCCCGGGGCCCACGGACAGGTCGCGTCCCATCGCCGACCGGGAGAGGCACTGGCCCGGCGTTCGCGCGACGCAGGCGAGGGCCTCCCCCAGCAACCCGGGCAGCTCCTCGCCCGCGGCACCGTCCGCGCCTGACGTCTCCAGTCGGCTGATCGCGGCTTCCAGCGCCGCACGCACGAGCAGGTCGCCGAACACGGTTTCCGCCGTCGCGGCGTCCAACGCCTCGACACGGCCCGCGACGTCACGAAGACGCGCGTCCCGCCGCGCCAGCACCTCCAGGGCGAACCTGGTAGCGCTCGCTGACGCGCAACACGACCCGCGACGAATCTCCGAAGTGCTCGTGATGCCGAAGGCGGCCGTCGGTGAGCCGGATTACATCCGTTTGTTGCACGCTGATCTCCATTCGAATGGCATCCATATCGAAATCCGCCATCCCGGCATATTCAGCTTTTCGCCCAAAATGGTGACAGCCCGCCCCGCAGGCCACAAGGCCCAGGGTCGAGCATTTTTTCCAGGGGCGGAAAAAGTCCTGGGAGATGGGAACGCATCTGTCTGGGGTTGAAGTACACCGGCGGGGTAAGGTGTCCGCCATGGGCCGGGAGCTGACAGGTGGAACGAGGATCCTCGCGGGCGTGGGCCTCGCGGGTGCGGTGGGCTTCCTGTTGGTCCTGGACCTGGAGCGCCGGGACATCCGCGTGGTCACCAAGGCGCTGCCGATGCTCTGCCTGCTCCTGTGGCTGTGGGAGCCCCGGGGGCGCTACTCGCGGTGGATCTTCGCCGGGCTGGCGCTCTCGCTGCTCGGAGACGTGCTGTTGGACGTGGGGCCGGAGTTGTTCCTGCCGGGGCTGGGCGCGTTCCTGCTGGCGCATGTCAGCTATGCGGCCGCGTACCTCACCGTGACGCGAAGGCTGCATCTGGCCAGGGCGCTTCCCTTCGGGGTCCTGGCCGTGGGAGCCAGCGTGGCCCTGGGGCCCGGGCTGGGAGGCATGGCGCTGCCGGTGATGGCCTATGTCGCCGTCATCTGCACGATGGGCTGGCGGGCCTGGGCCTTGATGGGAGCTCCGGGGCTGGCGCGGCGCGAGCAGTGGCTGGCGTTCGCGGGCGCGCTGCTGTTCGCAGCCAGTGACGGCCTGCTGTCCATCAAGCTGTTCGTGCGTCCCCTGCCCGGCGCGGGCTACGCCATCATGCTGCTGTACTGGGCCGCGCAGCTCTGCATCGCCCTCTCCGCGAGGGGGCCGGGCACGTCGGACGCCAGCGCCCTGGACCCCGGCGCGGCAGTGAAACAAACCGCCTGATGTCTGGCGAGAGTGCTGCCTGGATGCGCAGACCACGAGCAACTGCGTCTGCACCTACCAGCATACGTGGACGTGCGACATGCCCGCCGGAGGCTGAGCGCCCCCGTCGCTCGGCTCCGCACCGGGGCCGAGCGGTCGTGATGACTGCTCATGAGACGGAGGGGGCCACCGGTCACCCGGAGGTCGTCACGTGCTCCTCGACGACGTAGGCCCGGGTCCGTGAGCGTTCGAGGAAATTCTCTTCGTCCTTGGCGATCGCGTCACCGTTGGAAGGAGCGAAGAGCAGGGCCCCCCAGGCATGGAAGGCCTCCCGGTCGGGGAACACCAGCTCGGTGACGACGTCGAAATCGATCGAGCTGTCCTCCATGTTGAGCGCATCGCCTCGCACCAGGAAGTTGCGCTTGTAGACGATGGGCGGAGGCGCCAGGCCGCAGACCAGCCGCACGTGGTTCTTCTCGTAGTACTCGATGAAAGCCTGCGTCTCGAGTCCCTGCTTCTTCGTGAGAAAGGCGAGCACCTTCAACATGTCACGGCTCCAGCGAGTAGGGGTTGACCTCGGCCTCCACCCGAACGTACTGCGTCTGCTCGCGGAGCCGGGCCGTCCATTCGCTGGGCGCGTTGACGGGGCGCCAGGAGACGATGGTGGGAGTCGCGCAGAGAGGGTGTCGCGAAGGACGGGAGCGGTGGCGCGGGGCACGGCAGCATCGACCCCGGCGTGGGACGCGGGCTAGAGTCGGCTCGTCACTCGGCTCGCGGAGACCGGCTCTCTTGGTGATCCTGCACAACGTTACAGATGAAGACCTCCCGATCTTCTTCGAGCACCAACGGGACGCAGTCGCGCTGCGCATGGCCGCATTTCCGTCGCGGGAGCGCGATGCCTTCCTGACCCACTGGCGCACGAAGGTTCTCCGCCCAGAGAACGTGACCCGCACGATCGTCGTTGGCGGCTTGGTCGCTGGGTACATCGGCAGTTGGGAACAGGACGGCAAGCGCCTCGTCGCCTATTGGATGGGTCGCGAGCACTGGGGCAAGGGCATCGCGACACGGGCGCTCTCGGAGTTCCTCGTGCTTGAGTCGATTCGTCCGCTCCATGCGTGGGCCGCTGTCCACAACGTCGGGTCGATCCGCGTCCTCGAGAAGTGTGGCTTCCGCACGGCGGCCCAGGAGAACCAGCAGCACGCGGACGGAGTTGCTGAGGTACTCATGACGCTTGGTCCGAAATAGTATGAGCCGGGTTGCCCGCGGGACGCAGGCCGGTTCCCAGCGCACCGCGTCCTCAAGCAACTTCCCTGAAGGGGGGTAGAACGCGAAGGAGCGCCACCCTGTCAGGCCCGTGCTACTGCGCGGGCACTCCGATCGTCATCTTCACCGGCCGGATGTAGACTGGCGTCATCAAGACAGACGGGACAGGCGCACGGGTGGTCTGCTTCCGCCACCGCGATGCGCAGGGCGACCCGAAGCAGGTCGCGCTCCGAGACCGGCTCATCGCCGACGGCCGCTTCCACCTGGCGTCCTCCAGGGTCGGGGGAACGCGCTGGCCGCGCGCGACCGTCATGGCCCCCGCCACCAACGAACGGACCCTCCACGCGCTCCTGGAGGCGGTGAGGCTGGCCATGGGGCAGGTCCGGGACGAGGGCTGACGCGGGGAGAGACAGGCGGGGGGTGCGGGTGATGTGATTGCCTCTCATGGCACCTGAACCCACCGACGAGATCCGCATCGAATTCGACGCCCAGCAGAAGCTGGTGGGTGACCTGCCCCCGGTGAAGTGTGGCTTCTGTGGAACACCGTCGCGCGGCAAGCTGCTCCACCAGGGCATGCTGGCAGGGGGCTTTGGCTGGAATTGTCCCTGTGGGGCACGGGGCCTCCATGCACCCCTGTACGACCTGGACGAGCTCTACGAGGACGTCCTCGTAGCCTGGGGGCTCGATTCACGCACCCCGGACCACGCACCGGCCGTCCCCGTGGGGGAGTCGGGCCTGCTGTTCGCGAGCTACGTGGATGGCGATTCGCTGCTTGCGCAGTTGTTCGCCGAGGCGCGGCAACAGAGGGCCCAGGTCGCCGCCACCCGGATCGTCGCTCAATTCGTCATGCCCGGTCACACGCCCCCTGCCTGGACCTGGGATGTGCTCTGGGCCCGTCCTCGACCGCTGGGGTAGGATTCGCAATAGCCATTGGCCAGCAGCCATTGCCTGGACGCACCACGATGTAGAGGGAGCGCTCCAGGAAAGAGACCGCGTCACTGGATTCATCGGGCGGGAGACGCGAAACCCGGGATGCGGTGCGAAGCACACGATGCAGTGGGCTCCCTTCCGCGCGTCGCAGCAGGACGGGAATGGCTCAAGGCTTCCAAGGTATCACTGTTATTCAAGAAGGAGTGAACGCTTCGCGGGGTGCGGCCTTGCGTGTTCCCAGAGCGGATGCATTACCCTTGTGTGCACACGGCGGAATGGGACGCCGTGACCGGGGGGATGTCACATGAGTGATGAGATCGTCTATCGCCATACGATTGAAGGACTCTTCCGTTCCATTGGCAGACGTCTCACACCAGACCTCAAGAACAAGCTGCGAGACGCAGGGCTGGACCTCGACGTCCAGATTCCCCGCAACACGCCCCGGACGGTCTTCGCCGAGGTCCTGCGGATCACCGCGCAGCATCTGCATCCGGACGCGGAGGTGTCCGAGGGCTACCGGCAGCTCGGCATCAGTATCATCCAGGGCGTGGAGCAGACGATGCTGGGCAAAGCGCTCGTGTCGATGTGGCCCATCTTCGGTCCGGAGCGGGTCGTCGTCCGGATCCGGGAGAGCTTCGCCACCGTGAACAACTACCAGAAGACCGAGCTCGACACCCAGGGCCCCGCGCACCACGTCATCCGGGTGAGTGAGTGCAACGGGAACCCGGGCTACCTGCAGGGCATCATCGAGGCGGGGCTGACGAAGGCCGGGGCCCGGAACCTGCGGGTCGAACCCTTCGACTTCGACGGCCACGCCTGTTCCTACCGCGTCCGCTGGGAGCCCTGAGCCGCGGCGACCCGGAGCCCCTCGTCACCGCAGCAGGGGCTTTGCCCGTCCACCGCGCTGGGGTAGGAGTCCTGGCGCAGGGGTCACATTCCGCCAGGTGCTCGCATGGAGACGAAGACAGCCACACGCACGGACCGGGGACCGGGCGACATCCATCAAGGAGACCTTTTCTGGATGGAGTCGGACGAGTCACGAGGGTCGATTCCGGCCATCCCTCACCCCCACGTGGTGATCCAGGAGGATGTCTTCAACCGCTCCCGCATCCACACCGTGGTTGTCTGTGCATTGACCTCGAACCTGAAGCGGGCGAACGAGCCCGGCAACGTGCTGCTCGACGTGGGCGAAGGCAACCTGCCCCGGCAGAGCGTCCTGGTCGTGTCGCAGGTGTCGTCAGTCGAAAAGACCCGGCTGGGTGAATACATCGGGACGCTGTCCGACGAGCGGGTGCGACAGATCCTGGCCGGGATGCGCTTCCAGCAGGCGTCTTTCTTCAATCGTTAGCCATCACGGGCCGGGGGCTGTGGTGCCAGCCAGTCCCGGTGGGTCTTCGTCTTGGATTCGCGAGTCACGCCCATCCGCGAGTCAGCGGGGCGCCCCCCCTATCCTTCCGTGGAGCGAACGATGCGGGCCCTTACGTGGGAAGCCCCGCGTCCGGACGCATCCAGATGTCGAGTGGCAGTGGCAGCGTGCCGACAGGCAGACGCGCCATGTCTGGGATGTTGGGGTACTCGCGCTGCGTGGGCATTCCGCTCAGCTCCGCCAGCCGCAGCAGGGCCAACCCGTTCATGAACACGGCCCCGTCGGTGCGGCGCGCGTCCTCGGGGTAGGCGTCCTTCTTGCGGAAGAGGCGGGCACGCTCCTCGCCCGACGCGAGCAGTGCGGTGTGGAAGGTTTCGGCGTCGCGGAGCAACAGCGCCCGGCACACGTCGAGGTACGGGGCGTGCTCGCCCTCCACCACGTGGGCCCAGCGCTCCAGCATCGCCTGGAAGTCGTGGTCCTCCGCCATGTGCAGGTGCAGGTGCAGCAAACGCTTCTGCATGAATCGGTGCAGGAGGAAGTCATCCTCGTACTCGCAGCGGGGCTCGTGGCGGTCCGGAGACAGCCGCGCCAACTCCGCCGCCACGTCGAGCTGCCCGGCCGCGACCGCGTCCACGAAGGAGAAGTTCCTGCTTCCGCAGAGGAGGATGGGCTCGAAGCGCCTGCTCGTGGCCAGGCGCAGCATGGAGACTCGTGCGAGCGCGGACTTGCAGAGCAGCACCTGGAAGCGGTCCGTGCGGGCCTCGGCCAGCAGCTCGCACAACGCCAGCCGGTGGTACATGAAGGCGGCGACGCCATGGGCCCTCCCGGTGCGCTCCGCGTCTGTCTTTTCGGAGATGCTTTTCAGGGCGTTGCCCAGGGCGAACCAGGCGTTGTCTTGAATTGTTTCCAGGTCCATGGCGCGCGCCTCGGCGGTCAGACGAAGTAGCCCCGCTCGCCCATGGCCACATAACGGACCCCGGTGACGCCGTTCTGCTCGAAGGTGGCACGCAAATCATCGCGGATGATGAGAAAGCGTGGCATCGCCCCCAGGCGGAAGAGCTTCAGCTCCGTGGACACTTTCACCGGGTCCAGTTGGAGCTGGGTGATGACCTCGAACTTCCCGGGTGCACCCACGGTTTTCTCCCCGCGGGTCTTCTTCAGGTCGGCGCAGTCCTGGCTGCCAATGACGTTGGCGATGGAGCAGTCCGGAGCGACGGCGCGGCCCTTGTGGTCGTGGAGCGCGAAAGGCAGGAACTCGATCTCCACCCCGGCTTCCTGCTCCAACAGGGTCTTCATCCGCCCGGAGACAAGGTACAGCAGCAGGGTGTTGGGAACGAAGTCCGGGACGACGAGCCCAAGGTGGCGCGCGGCCATTTCCAGCCGGACGCCCGAGGGATACTTGTCCGCCATGGGCACCCCCTTGGCCGCGGGCCAGGAGGTCTTGTTCAGCTCGCCGGGCAGCGTGTTGACCAGGCAGTTCTCGTCCGTACGGTCCGGAATGAGGAGGAAGTAGTCGTGGGCCATGAGGTGTACCAGAAGAGGAAAAAAGGGGCGCGTCGGGGCTCCACCTAGGCGGAGGCTGCCGCTGCGAAGACTTGGTCCAGCGTCACGTCGTTGCCGGACAGCCCCTCGCGAAGGCCTGTCTTGCGCAGCTGCTTGCGCAGCGACTTGGAGATGTTCTCCAGCCGCGCCTTCCAGGGCTTGCTCTCGGCCTCGGACAGTTCGGGGTGCCCTTCCTGCTTCTCCTGTTGCTCGCCAACATCATTGCGCACCGCGCGGATACGGGCTTCGAGGGTGTTGCTGTAGCCTGGATGGCTGTTGACGTGGGCAGGCAGCAGGAAGACCGTGCCCATCTTGTGCTGCGTGGGCAGGATGATGATGTTGATGCCCCTGTTGATGTTGTATGTGAGCTGTTGCAACAGCGCCATGTCCACCCCAAACGCCTCGGCGAGGGCGTTGGTCGGGATGATGTGGTGAGCCTCATGGTGCCAGGGCTTGTTGCCGTCTGACCAGAAGTTCTCGCCTGACAACCCCATGTCCCAGGCCCCGGCGGTGACAAGGGGGTTGTTGCGATCCTCGCGCGAGGCCAGGCGCATCTTGAGCTGCCGTTTCCTGCCCGTCTCCACCCGCTTCTTCCCTTCTGCTTCCGTTTCACTGGCGGGCCTGTCGTCGTCGGAATTGTACTTCCAGGAGGTCGCGGCCAACAGTCGCTTGCGTTCCCTGCTGCCTTCCAGATGGAAGCGCAGGTTGTACCAATACGCCTCGTTGGCGACGTGGTACCGGATGGCGTTTTCCTTGTGGTCGTGACCATCGAAGATGGCCCGCCCGGGTCTCCATCCCGTCGCGGGACCTCGTTGCTCCCGGACACAGCGGGTGACGCAGCCCTTGTCCTCCCCCGGCTGGTGGCTCTCCAGGGTCGTGAGCTGCGCCATGTGCGCGTCCTTCTCCGCCTTGTTCGCCTTCTTCTGGGCATTCTCGGCGGCCTTCCCGGGCTTCTCAGCCTCGCGGAGCTCCTTGCGGGCCTGGGTCAGGCTTTTCTTCTCCTGCTCGGCTTTGGCGAGGTTTTTCTGGGCCTTGTCCAGGTCTGGCTGGGCCTGGGCGGCCTTTTCGCGGGCCTGCTCCGCCAGGACCTGGGCCTCGCGCCCCTTGGTGGCCGCTTCGGAATAGTGAGCCGTTGCTCGCTGCAGTGCTTCGCCCAGGTCCATGGCTCTACCTCGTTTGAGTGGGTGATGAGAGCAGGTCCTCGACGAGCACCGCGCCCCGCGCCTCGTCGTCTCCCAGGAGCAGCACCAGGGCCGCACGGCTGCCCGCGTAGTCCCGCCTGAAGCCTCGCACAGCCAGGCACACGGCGGCTGCCCCTGTGGCCGCGCCCGTCTCCCCGAACGACACGGGGGGAAACCACTGCCGGAAGTCGTCGGTCAGCACCGCTCCTCGCAGACGCACCAGCGCTGTGCCGAAGTCGCGGGCCCGGAACTCGTCACCATTGAGGTTGACGATGACAAGCCCCGGACGCGCCTGGGTCTCCCGGAGACAGGCCTCGGTGACGGCCGTCAGGGCGACGCCCTGGGGGGGCCCCCCCGAAAAGCGGTTGAAGGATTCCTCCGCCATCGCCGAGGCGCTCAGCAGTGCCTCGGCCCGCGCACCGCGCGCCCGCGCGGCATCCGCCCGCTCCAGCAGAACGAATCCGGCTGCCTCTCCCGGGAAGAACCCGGAAGGCTTCTGCTCCGTGCGCAGCAACCCCAGCGCATGGACATCCGCCAGGGGAGTGCCATGCACACAGGTGTCGATGCCGCCGATGATGCATCGGTCGAGTTCGCGAGTGCGCAGCCGCCGGACGGCCTGCGTCACAGCCTGAGCGAACACCGCGGGTCCTCCGTAGAAGCAGGAGCGCAGCGCAGGAGGAATGGGAAGCGCACGCCGCGACAACAGGGGCCGTGTTGCCCTTGCCGACACCGTAGACGATGCCCGCGCCCGCGAACTCCACGCTCGCGAGGCCCGAGCCGAACGCATTGTCTCCCACGGACGCCGCAACGTGATAGCGGCCATCGGGAACCTGGAGCCGGAATTTCCCTCCGGTCGTCACCACGAAGCTGGCGAGGCGTGGATCGCGGGCGCCGCTGCGGTCGCCTCGGGTCTGGAGACCGGCCGCGTCCTGCCATCCCCAACCTCGGGTCGCGTCGAAGGCCGAGTCGTCGGCCACCGCCCAGCCCACCACCGTCGGCGGCCCGGGAGGCTGGAAGTTCAGGACGACCCTCTCGCGGGTCGCGTTCGGAAGGACCTCGAGAGAGGCTTGGGCATCGACCGGCCCGACCTTCGCGTGGAGCGCAGCAGCTCGCCAGATTTGGAATGGTACGAACAAGTCATTCCAACCGGGTTCATGACCCAGGTACACACCCCTGCGGCAGCCAATTGCCTGACGAACGTGAAGTAGTCCATCTCCCTTCGGCCATGCGCGTCGAGGGCTCGCCGCATGGCTTCTCGATCTGCCCCGTCCGAAACCGCATACGCTTCATGAACGGGCGCGGATGAGAGCTTGTTGCCCCTGATATCGAAGTACTCGGAGTGCCCGTCCGAAATATACGTCGTGTATGTGAAAACGCCCAGCCCGTGCAGGTCTGCCAGGTACTTCCGAACCGTTTCCTGGGTCACCCCTTCGTGGGCCCGGTCGATGTCCTCCAAAGTGAATGCGATTTGCATGGCCGGCAGCGTATGCAGAGGCTCCGAACCGTCACAATCTTGCTGCGCCCCGACGGCCTGGGTCACGGCGTGCGCTGCCACTCCACCAGCGTCCAGACAAAGTAGATGATCGCGGCCAACCCCCCGAGACCCAGGAGGAACACCGGCCCATGGACAAGCAGGACCGTGTTCATCGCGTAGAGGAGTCGGCGCGCTCGCGTCCGAGGAGGCCCGAACGCGTCCTCCAGCCTGCGGGCCTCCTCCTCGGTGACGAGGAACAACGGCGTGTCCGTCACCTCGTCGATGATGAAGGATTGCCACCGGGGGACATGGAAGCGCCCCTGGCCGTCCCGGTCGAGGTAGGTCTCCATCACCTTCGCCTGCTCCAGGTCCTCCACGCGTTTCCAGAGCGTGCCGCCCGGCGGGGAGTCGTCGTCTTCGCGGAGGCAGCTCACCTCGAAAGAGATGCGCGAGGAGAGCATCTCTGGAGGGCCTCGGAACACGCGCGCCACCCGTCCCATCACCACCGCTTCGCCCGATGTTCCAGGCGGCAGCTCGACGCGCTCAATCTCGACTTGAACGTGCAGCGCCGCGTCCACCGCGGCGCGAGCGTATTGGTCGGGGGGCATGGCCATCGTTGGAGCCTACCCTGGCCCTCCCTGTGACTTCCGCGGCCTGGGAGGAGGGCCCCGCGCGGCCAATCAGCAAGGAAGCGAGAGGGGTGCACGCGATTCTGGAGCACCTGGGATTGCCCACGGCAGGTGCGCGTCTGGCCCCGACGCGAGCGCCCCCGCAGGCCGCGTGGTGTTGAGGCTCAAGCCGCCACAGCCAAGAGCGCCAAGCCCCTGCCGCGCACCTCATGGGAGCGTGGCCAGGGCCGGCGTGGCTGCGAGCATGTCAGGCCACAGGCCCCAGTTCTGGCTGCTGAATCTGCTGGGACCTGGAAGCCCACACAAGCCCCCCCGAGCGCGGGATGCTTTTGAGCGCCAGAGGAGAACCCGCTCAGGGCTCGCGGAAGCCGCCGCGCACCCACTCGTTGGCGACGTCTCGGGTGAACTTGAAGTTCACCGGCACGCGATGCTTCGCGACGGTCGCGCCCGCGTCGTCGATGGCCGAGAGCAGCGCGTGGGGCTCATACTCATCGGCCACGATCTCGAGCCGAACCTCGTACCAGCGGCCCTCCCAGGCGATGGAGAGCTTCTTGGTCATGGCCTGGTCGCGCTGTCGCGCGGAACGGTCCAGGACCTCCGAGGCCGTTTTCACGAAGGTCGCGAATGCCGTCGCATCGAAGGGCTTGGGATTCTTCTTATCGCGGCCCATCACCCACGGACTGATGAGGGCGGGCTCGGAAAGCCCCTGCTTGTGAATTTCCACGGCCCAGCCGTCGTCCTCCTCGTTCTTGATGACCCTGGCCGTCCAGCCGTTCTTCCGCCAGAACGTAGGTTCCATGACTTCGGGCTCGGCAGGCGTGCGCTCATTGCTCATGGGCATTCCTCATACCCTCTGATGGCCCCTTGCCCAGAGAAGTATCTGCCCCCTGCGCTCGACCTCTTCTCGGCCGAGCGCGCCGATGCAATCCCAGTCGTCCTCAGCTCACGGAGGGCACTGGGAGAGGCAGAACGCCTGGCAACTGCCACAGACGGACTTTGGAGCAGGCTTCGGGCCCGTCTGGGGGCGTAGAGGCACGGGCAATACACCTTGTCACGGCTATTGACGCACTCCCAGCGTGTCTCCCCGTGCTTGACCTGCCCCTGCTCGTCCGGCTGGCCGCCTCGCCCATCTCTTCCGCGCCGCCACAGCCCGCCAGCAGTCCGACCGACACCAGCCGGGGGCACGGCTGATGGTCGTGGATGAGCAACCGGAAGACCAGGAGGACCGGGTGGGCAGGCCCTTCATCCGGTCAGGCGGGCCTTCGACACGCCCTGGGCAAAGGCGTGGATGGCGACCTTCCACCCTTCTGCGCTCCTGCGCATATTGGCGGTGAGGAAATCCCAGTGAAGGCGAGCGCGGAGACCGCGTGCAGCGTCACGATGCTCATCCAGCCTTGACGGGGGTGGTTCCTTCCTGGGAACAGTCTTTCCCGCCAGGAGGGGGGGGCCCGCCTGGCCCCGACGCGAGTGCCCCCGCGGGCCGAGGGGTTGTCGAGGCTCAAGCCGCCACAGCCAAGAGCACCAGGCCCCTGCCGCGCACCTCATGGGAGCGTGGCCATGACCGGCGTGTACCCCAAGGGGGCTCAAGCGGCCTCTCCACCGGCTGGGCTCACTGCTCGGGCGGCCCCCGCCCGCGGCCCTCCTCGGATCCTCCGCTCCAGCCCTCACCCTCGACATGGCTTCTCTCCCGCCTCTACGCGCTCATCGGCACACCCACTTCCTGCCTGCCCATGGTGGAGATCGGCGCTGATGAGTCGGCCTGCTTCATCGACTTCGGCGTCGACGAGAAGGCGGTGCTCGCGGCGCTCTCGCACCTGGTCGAGCTGAAGCAGCTCGTTGACGACGATGCGCAGCGCCTGCGCCGCGTGCTGACCGAGTCCCTGGAAGAGCGGCTCCCGGGACATCCCCCGGGGTCTCCTCAAGCTGCGCCGAGGCTGGAGCGATGATGACAACCGAATCGGAGTGGGAGTAGCGAATCGCCCACCTGTGGGCCAGTGCAGGGTCGAGCCCCGCGTCGAGTCGCTCACGGCGCGCAGGGGCGCCCCCACGCATCGCACTGGCAGGTTCCAAACACACCCATCCACCCCAAAGCCAGTTCCCAGAGAAAACCCAATCATCTACACCGGGCGGCCACCACAAAAGGAGCCTCGCAATGGCAACCTCCACGCGCTTCGTCTTCACCCAGCCCAGCTCGCCTGGGGCCGAATTCGTCATTGAGCTGACTGACGAGTCGACGATTTCCCACGCGCGCCGCATTCTCGCCGGAGAGGAGAAGAACGAGGTTCATGTCCACGGGCGCATCATCAAGAGGACCGCGCCCTACAATCCGAAGTTCTCGTTCCACATCGACCCCTCGACCATCCGGTTCTTCGCGATGGCCATCGAGGTGTGCGACGCCAACATGATGTACGTCGAGGAGCACCTGGACGAAGCCGGCGGCGCGTTCCTCCCTGGCAGCCACTGGTGCCCGTGGGATTCGAGGCTGACGCGCGAACTGAAGGGGTAGGCGGCGCGCGCCGCGACCTCATGTCGCGGTGCTCGCCGAGCACGGTTCCCGTCTGACGACAAGCCACCCCACCCTCACGCCCCCGTGACGAGTGCGCGTCGCCAGGTCTTCGGGACCGGCTCCTGGGAGCGGATCTCACGCGCCCCCACGAAGGCCGCCAGCGACTTCTTTGCGCTGGCGACCGCTCGGGCCGGCTCCGCGTACCGCGCGGCCGCCTCCTCGGCGTGGACGGCGTTGTCAGCCCCCGTCTGCGGCCCTCCTCGGATCCTCCGCTCCAGCCTTCACCCTCAACATGGCTTCTCTCCCGCCTCTACGCTCGAAGTGACCCACTGGAGGGCCTTCACGCACGGCGACCACTTCCCCGCGTGGGAGGTGCCGGACGCGTTGGCGCAGGACCTGCGGGAGTTCGCCAGTACCTTGTCGCCCTGAGCGGTATGGGGTGTGCTGCGAACCCTCCCCTCACGGAAGGAACTCCGGTGAATCTCTCCCTCGCGCGTCTCATCCTCGGCTGCGTCCTGTCCACCTCCCTGAGCGCCTGTGACGCCAGCGTCGCCGACGATGACGACACGGACACCGGCGGCGACAACATGGTCGTGACCGGCATCTGGAGCCGTTAGGGCAGCGAGTTCGGCTATCAGACCGACATCGCGTATGGCGGCATCGCGGGCCAGTCGTCGGACCGGGTGTACATGTGCGAGTTGCCCGGCTCCCCCTCCGCGGGCCTCTACAAGGGCCGGCTCATCAGCCCGCGGATGATCCGCTGGGATGCGAACCACAACCTGCCCGACTACGAGGTCGTGTTCGAGGGCACCACCATGCGCTTCAAGCCCCAGAACGGCACCAACACGTTCCTGGGCCAGTACCAGCAGGGCACCTGGACGCCCGGGGCCTGCGACTTCACGCTGAAGGACGGCGAGCTCATCGACAACTCGGCCACCGCCTACGTGGTCTTCGACAACAGCGGGGAGACGAAGATCAACAGCGTGAAGATTGGCGGTGAAGGAATCCCGGTGAAGGCGAGCGCGGAGACCGCGTGCAGCGTCACGACGCTCATCCCTCCTGGCACCGGGAACAACGGCGACCTCACCGTGTCCATCAGCTACAGCGGCGTGGGCGTCAATGGGCCCTACAGCCGGACCCAGACCCACTCCATGTACCGGTCGGACTTCAAGCCGGGCTGCAACAAGCTCGCGGTCGAGTTCGGCTGCGGCGCGCTCGCCGTCTGCGTCTATCCGGTCCCGTAGCCTCCAGAGAGCCCCCGCGAGCCCCGGGGTGTCGAGGCTCAAGCCGTCACAGCCAAGAGCGCCTGGCCTCTGCCACGCACCCCATGGGAGCGTGGCCAGGGCCGGCATGTACCCCAAGGGGGCTGCCCGGCCGCTCCACCGGCCGGGCTCACTGCTCGGGCGGCCCCGTCAGCGGGCCTCCTCGGCTCCGCCCCTCCAGCCCTCACCTCCAACAGGGACATGGCCCATCTCCTGCCGATGCGCATGCGCGGGCTCCATGGGCGCTGGATGCACGAGGCCTGCTCCCAAGAGCGCCTCCTCGAGGGAGCCGTGCATCCGCGCTTCGAGCAGGTGTTGCGCAAGCGGCTCGAGCGCGGCCTCCAACTGGGGCGGCACCTTCACCAGGGCCAGGTGCGCGCTGCGCACGGAGAGGAACTCCGCCAGATACTTGAGCGTCGCCACACCGGCGGCGTCCACGAGCGACACACGCGACAGGTCGATGACCACGAGCTTCGCCCAGGGTGGGCCGTCGACGAGATCGTAGAGCTTGAGGTGGTTGATGAACAGGATGGGCCCGCCCACGCGCGCAACCAGGAGGTCCAGCGCCTGGGGGGCGTTGGGCGCTTCCGGGGATTGCACGTGCAGGTTGCGCTGCAGCTGCGACGCATCCGTCACCCGCTGCACCTCCAGCCGCAGGGCGCCGTGGCGCCGCACGTAGAGGAGGGTCGCCAGCGCGAGCCCGGCACCGATGCCGGCGAACACGTTGAACATCGCAATGCCCAGCGCGGTGACGAGCACCACGCTCAACGTCGACTTGGACTGATTCCACATGGCAACAAGGCCCTCCAGGTTGAGCAGCCGCACCCCCACGACGAGCAGGATGGCGGTGAGTGCGGCAATGGGGATGCGCGCCACCAGCGGCGCGAGAAGCGCCATGGCCACGAAGAGCCACAGTGCATGCATGACGGAGGCGGCGCGGGTGCGCGCGCCCGCTTGAATGGACGCGCTGGCGCGCACGATGGCGCCCATCACCGGGAAGCCGCCGCACAGTCCGGCCGCGACGTTGGCCAGCCCTTGCGCGACCAGGTCCTGGTCCAGGTCACTGTGGGTGCGCGCACCCGTGAGCGCATCGAGCGAGCTCGTCGCGAGCAGCGAGCCGAGCGACGCAAGCAGCGCGAGGCCCAAGGCCGCCGGCAGGAGTCCCGCGAGGTGCACGCCTTCGAAGGACGGCAGCGTCGGCATGGGCAGCGAGCGCGGCAAGGCGCCCACCGCGTCGTAGCCCGCCCCGAGCCAGACCATGAGCCCGGTGCCGAGCGTCAGCCCCACGAGCACCGCGGGGATGCGCTTGTGCAGCCGGGGCAGGGTCAACATGGCCAGCGCCGTGAGGGCTCCGGCAGCAACCCCGAGCCAGCCCACGTGCCCGCCCCAGGTGCGCTGCAGCACGAGCGCCACGGCATCCGCGTGCGTGCCCTCCACCGCGAACAGCCGCGGCAACTGCGTGTTGAGCAGCAAGAGCCCGATGCCCACCGTGAAGCCCATCACCACCGGACGGGGGATGAGCCGCGCGAACCGCCCGGCGCGCACGAGCCCCAACGCCACCTGCATGGCGCCCGCGAGCACCGTGGCAATGGCTAGGCCCGCGGCCCCATGCGCCGCCACGATGGCCGCGGCCAGGGGCAGCAGCGCCGCCTCCGGGCCCGTGACCTGGAAGCGGCTGCCACCGAGCAGCCCGCCCACGATTCCAGCCACCACGCCGGAGACGAGCCCCACGCTCGCGGGCAGTCCCGCCGCGGTCGCGAGCGCGACATTGAGAGGAAGTGCCACGCACGCCACGCTCAAGCCGGCGGCCGCATCGGCTGGCAGGCTGCTTGGGTGCACCATCTCGCGCCAGCCGTGGATGAGCTCGCCCGCACGCTGGGTCCAGAAAGGTCGCTTGGAGAAAACGGTCGTCGAACGCATGGACGACGGCGTCTTTCAGATGTCGTGCCAAGGCCGTGTCCGAGGGCAGCGTGCCCCCGCTGTCGGTCCATCCCAGCAGACCCCCTGTCGGCTCAGACCAACACTGTCGGGGCCGACAGACGGCCATGCGAAGTGACGGGGCGCGCGCATGGAAGCGCGTTAGATTGCGCGCCATGTTGGTGCTTCGACTGCGCTCCCGGCTCCTGTTGTCCTACGCGGTGGTCACCGCGCTGCTGGTGGCGGCGTTCTCACAGATGGCCGTGGGCCTCATGCGCACCCACGAGCTGGTGGCAAGCCTGCGCCAGCAGGAGCTCGCATCCTTCGAGCAAGAGCAGCGTGTGTACGTCGCGGCCTGGGCGCTCGAATTGGCGGTGCGGCGCGGTGTGGTGGCCTGCGAGCAGCACGACAGCAGCGCGCCCACCGTGCACCGCGCTGTCGCCAGCTCACGCCAGGTGCTCCAGACCGCGCTCGGCGCCGGCACGATGCAGCTCGATGCGGGCATCCGCGCGAGCGCCCAGGACTATGTGCGGTACGCCCTGCAATTGGAGCAGGCCGGCACCTGTGAGTCGATGCTGTCGTTTCCCCTGCGTGAGCGGCGGCTGCAGCTGGATGAGGCCCTCACCACGGTGTGGTCCGAGCGCACGCGGGACATGCGCCTGGCCATCCAGGCGAAGGAGGACCGCGCGCGCTCCATCGCCTCGGCGGCGCTGCGCTCAGGCGGACTCTTCGGCCTCCTGGGCATCCTCGCCGCGGGAGGGCTCGCCTTCGCCCAGGCGCGCGCGGTGTCGAACTCGGTGGCGCTGCTCTCCACGCATGCGCGCCGCATTGGCCAGGGCGACTTCAGCCCGCTGCCCCCCTTGCGCGGACCCGAGGAGCTGCGCGCGCTCTCGCTGGATCTGGACCGCATGCGTGGGCGCCTGGCGGAGCTGGACCAGCTCAAGAGCGCGTTCGTGGCCTCGGTGTCGCACGACCTGCGCACGCCGCTGGCCCGCGTGCGCGGAGCCCTCTCGCTCCTGGGCGATGGCAGCACAGGCCCCCTGACGCAGCAGCAGGCCCGCGTGGTGAAGCTCGCACAGGCAGCGTGCGAGCGTGAGATCCGCCTGGTGACCTCCGTGTTGGATTTGTCACGCGTGCAGTCCGGCCAGCCGCTGCAGCGCAATGCCGGGGCCTCGGTGGACCAGATTGTCCAGAACGTCCTTCAGGACCTCGTCTTTGAAGCGGATGAGCGCAAGGTCCAGCTGGTGTACGACGCAGCCGCGAAGCCCGTGCGTGCGCCCATGGATGACCCTCTTGTCGAGCGCGCCCTGTCCAACCTGGTGAGCAACGCCATCGCGGTCTCCAGCGCGGGCCAGACGGTGCGCATCACGTGTGAGCTGGTGAGCCGCAAGCGCCCTGGCGCCGCCAGCCCCATGCCCGCGGTCCAGCTGTCCGTCGCGGACCAGGGCCCAGGCGTGCCCGTGCACGCGCGCGAGTGGATCTTCCGGTCCTTCGCGAGCCTCGAGGTGGGCGGGCGCCGCAGCACGGGCCTGGGCCTTGCCATCGCGCGCGAGATGATCACCGCGCACGGAGGCGAGCTGTCGCTCGCGGACACGTCCGGGCCTGGAGCCACCTTCACCTTCTGGATTCCCCTTGAAGACCCTACGTCACCTGGAAGCCGCCTTGACACATGAGCCCTCCGTCCAGCAGCCCCATGTGCTCCTGGTGGACGATGACCTCCAGCTCGCGGAGCTCATGTCCATCCGGATGACTTCACGCGGCTACCACGTGACCGTGGAGAGCGAGGGCAAAGGCGCCCTGCGCAGGCTCGCGCAGGAGCGCGTGGACGCAATGGTGCTCGACCTGCGCCTGGAGGACATGGATGGAATGGATGTGCTCCGGGCCGCGCGACAGCGTGCTCCCGAGCTGTCTGTCATCATGCTCACCGCGCACGGCTCCATCGAAACCGCGGTGCAGGCAATGCAGGAGGGGGCCTACGGCTTTCTCACCAAGCCGTTTCACGACCACGAGCTCATGCAGAAGCTCACGCACGCGCTCGAGCGCTCGCGGCTGCGCCGGGAGGTGGCCGAGCTGCGGCGGCGCATGGGTGAAGACGGTGAGCCCCTGCTCCTGGGCATCAGCGAGGCCACTTCGCGCGTGCGCGAGGTGATTGCCCGCATTGCCCCCACCGACGCCACCGTCCTGCTCACCGGCGAGAGTGGCACCGGCAAGGAGCTGGCGGCGCGGATGCTCCACGTGCTTTCGCGCCGCAACGCGAAGCGCTTCGTCGCCGTCAACTGCGGCGCCCTTCCGCCAGAGCTGCTGGAGAGCGAGCTGTTTGGACACGTGAAGGGCGCGTTCTCCGGGGCCGTGCGCGAGCGCGAAGGCCTGTTTGGCGCGGCCAACGGCGGCACGCTGTTCTTGGATGAAATTGGCGAGGCGTCCCCGTCCGTGCAGGTGAAGCTCTTGCGCGTGCTGCAGGAGCAGCGGCTCACGCGCGTGGGCGCGGACGTGGAAGAGCCCGTGGACGTGCGGGTGGTCGCCGCCACCAACCGAGACCTCGCGGAAGAGGTGGCCGCGAAGCGCTTTCGTCAGGACCTCTACTTCCGGCTGCACGTGGTGCCCATCGAGCTGCCACCCTTGCGCGAGCGGATCGAGGACATCCCCTTGCTCGCGCAGCTCTTCCTAGAGCGCACGGCGAACCGCTATGGCCTGCGCCCGCCGCGCCTTGCGCCTGCGACGGTGGAGCTCCTGCAGCGCTATGGCTGGCCTGGCAACGTCCGGGAGCTCATCCACGAGATGGAGGCCGCGGTGCTCCTGGCCGGCACGGACGAACTTCAACCGCGACATGTGCCTCGCCTCGGTCAGGCGCTGGAGCGCCCCCCAGCCGAGAGCGCGCAACTGCCAGGCGTTCCAGGCGGGACAGCGGCCTTGCCCTCGCTGCGCGAAGCACGCGATGCGTTCGAGCGCGCCTACCTCGAGGAGGCCCTGCGCCGCAGCAACGGCAGTGTCAGTGCCGCGGCTCGAATGGCCGGGCGCAACCGGAGCGACTTCTACGACCTGCTCAAGCGGCACGGACTGTCGGCCGCAGACTTCAAAGGAACATCCGAGGGTGGGCTCTCACGCTGAGCCCGCGCGTCGGACGCGGAGCCTACGCGTGGGTGCGCTGACGCACGCCTGCGTGGGTGCGCGGAGCTTCGGCTGCGCGGTAATTGGTGAGGGCCCACGCGCCACGTCGGAGGGGCGCGCTGGGGAAGCGCAGAAAGACGAAAGGCCCGGAACCTTTCGGTTCCGGGCCCTTCAGTGACGAGGAGTACGGGACTTGAACCCGTGGCCTCCGGCGTGACAGGCCGGCGTTCTAACCAACTGAACTAACTCCCCACAAAATCTCTTGGGCGGAACAGGGATTGAACCTGTGACCATCGCCTTGTAAAGGCGCCGCTCTACCGCTGAGCTATCCGCCCTTGGCGGCCCGCCGTTGCTTCAGTGAGGCCGCTTGTACCGAGCCCGTACGCCTCAGTCAAGCATACGTTTTCGTCCCCCTGATCATTCCGTTCCACCCCCTTTTCGGGGGTCGGATCCGGACCCCGGATCCACCCTACCCGGCCCGCACCTTCCACCGCCGCACGCGGCGACGGGAGCGGGGAATCATCAACACGGCCCCCACCAACAGGACCACCGGTACGAACACCAACATCGTCTGCATCTGCGCCCCCATGTTCCCGGAAACATACGCAGACCCTCTGACATCCTGACGGGGAGTTCGTGACTTTCAGGAAACGACGTTCCAACAGGCGGGTTTCCGGTCCTCCGGGCGGACGGGAGGTCAGGCCACGCGCTTCCTGGGCTACTCCCCAGGGGGAGGACCGCCCCGGCCTCCATGCCCTGGCCGGTGGGCCGCCATCTCCGCCTGGATGAGCGTCCGGGCATGGGTCTTCTGGGCATCGCTCAGGAGCTGTTCGGCCTCCTGGTAGGCCTGGGTGTCGTTCGTGCGCAGCTGGTCGAAGAGGCCCTGGGCCTGCTCCCGGTTCGCACGGCGCGTGGCGTCGTCCGTGCCGCTTCCCGACGGCGGGCCCTGGGGGCGCATCCCGTCTCCGGGTGGCCGGGGCGGCCTCAGCGCTTCGAGGGACTGCTTCAGGGGCGCGTTCTTCGTGTCCAGCGCCGACTGGATCCGCTCCAGACCCGCGGCCTGGGTGTCGGTGAGGGCCAGGTCCTGACGGTGCTCGAGCAGCATCTGGACCTGGGACTTGCGCTCGTGGGGCGGCCGGGGCGCGGACTGGGTGGTGGAGGTGGTGGCTTCGGCGAAGGCGGGAACGGACAGCAGCAGGCCCAACATGAACAGGTGGCGCTTCATGGTGACGCTCCTCCATGGTTTCGCGCGGGGTGCGCGGGATGACCGCACCCGGAAGCCGGGGCCTGGCGGCACGTGGACACCGTGGGGGGCCGACTGGGAGGGGTTTGCCCCCCACGAAGGCCCGTGTCGCCGAGGCCCGGGGCTTCCGGGCTGACAGGACGAGATGGTGCGCCGCGCATGTGCCGCGAAAATGTCCCTCGCGTTACCGATTGTGTTTCCCACTCCGACGGTCCGTACGACCGCTTTCCCACCTTGCGGGCAGGCACGGTCGCGGTATGTCCGCGCGTCCCTTCCCCTCCTCCAGGAGACGCGCTCATGCCCTACACCCCCATCGTCGCCACGCTGGGCTACGTGCTGTCGCCGGACGGGCAGCAGGTCCTGCTCATCCACCGGAACGCACGGCCGGAGGACGCCCACTACGGCAAGTACAACGGGCTGGGCGGCAAGCTGGACCGGGATGAGGACATGGCCGCGTGCATGCGCCGGGAGATCCGTGAGGAGGCCGGCATCGAGTGCACGCGCATGGTGCTCCGGGGCACCCTGTCCTGGCCCGGCTTCGGCAAGCACGGCGAGGACTGGCTGGGCTTCATCTTCCGCATCGACGCCTTCGAGGGCACGCCCCTGGAGAAGAACCCCGAGGGCTCCCTGTCCTGGGTCCCGGTGTCGTCCATCCTGTCCCTGTCGCTTTGGGACGGGGACCGGCACTTCCTGCCGCTCGTGTTCGACGCGGACCCCCGCCCCTTCCACGGCGTCATGCCCTACGCCAACGGCCACGCGGTGAGCTGGTCCTTCACCCGACTGTAGCGGCCCGGACGCAGGGCCTGGGGCCCGTCCGCGGACCAACGCTCGCGCGACCGCCCCTCACGGATTCCCGCGAGCTTTCCCTTCCGGCCCGCTACAACCTCCGCCTCTCACGCGGACACGAAGGAGCGCGGCATGGACCTCATCGGACAGCTCTCGCAGCAGCTTGGAGTGGATGGCACGCAGGCACAGGGGCTCGCGGGCTCCCTCCTGAAGATGGTGCAGGGCACGGTGCAGGAGAAGGTCGGCCCGGACGCGGCGAAGCAGATGGACCAGGCCATCCCGGAGATGCAGGGCTGGCAGCAGAAGGCGGAGGCCCAGGCCCCCGCGGCCGACGGCGGGGGCCTGATGGGCGCCCTGGGCGGTCTCATGGGCGGTGGCGGAGGCGGCGGCCTGATGGGCGCCCTGGGCGGCGCGGCGGCCCACGCGGGCGAGGTGGCCGGCGTGGTCGCCATCCTCCAGCGCTTCAACCTGGACGCGGGCAAGGCCACCCTGGTCGCCCCCCTCCTCCTCGACTTCCTCAAGTCCCGGCTGGACCCGGGCCTCGTGGGGAAGATCCTCGCCGTGGCCCCCATGCTCGCGGGCGGGGGCGGCTCCCAGGGCGGGGGCGGGCTGGGCGGAATGCTCGGCGGACTCCTGGGCAAGTAGCACCCGGGCCCCGGGCCGGAAACGTCCCGGGGTTTCGGAAGATGCGGCCAGGAATGCAAAAGAATTCCGGCCCGGATGTCCTGGAAGGGTGAGGCAGCTTCCACCCTGCCCAGGAGCCTGGCCATGACCTTCCTCTCGCGCATGCAGCCTTCGATGGTTCCGGTCGCCCCGCGTCGGCCGCCCGAGCCGCCGACGCAGGGACCCGCGAACCGTCCGGCGCAGCAGCCCGCCATCGGGCGCGCGGCGGATGTGTTCGAGGCAGGGGGACCGGGGGGGCCCCTTGCCGGTGGCGGTGTCGCGGGTGGGGTGGAGGCTGCGCACGGGGGCCTGGGAGTGGCGGGCGGCGTTGAGGGGGCCGCCCTGCCCGGGTTGCAGGCGTCGGGGGGCGTGGGGGCCTCCGCGGAGCCGCCGGGGGTCCTGGAGCAGTTGCAGGAGTCCGCGCGCCAGAACCTGCCCGGCTACGCCTGGCTGGAGTCCAAGGTGGACGGGACGCTGAAGGCGCTGAGCAACGCGAAGCCCGAGGTGCTCGACGCGCAGAAGCAGATCGAATCCATGAAGCCGGGCGACAAGTACTCGCTCTCCGGTGGCTTCGACGGTGGCTTCAAGATGGGCCGGCTGAACACGAAGGCGCAGTACGAGGTCAGCTGCGACGCGGAAGAAAAGACAGACCCGAACACGGGCGTGAAGGAAAAGAAGCCTGTCTACACCTTGAGCATGGACGCGGAGGTGCTGGGAGGGATTGGCCCCGGCAAGGTCAAGGCGCTGGACCTCAAGGCCCTGGGTGGTGGCGGAGGCAAGGTCGAATACAAGCTCGACACACCGCAGGACGTGGCCAAGGCGCAGGACATCCTGGGGCGCATGCAGTCCGGTGCGGAGTGCAACATCGCCGGCACGCCCAGGCCGCAGCCCTCCGCCGAGGAGCTCGACTGGCTCCAGAGCAAGATGTCCGCCCTGGAGGTGCGTGGCGCCAGCGTCGCGCAGGTGGCCGTGGAGTTGGATCTCAAGGGGACGCTGGCGGACTCCGTGAGCGGGGGCATCAAGGGCCGCGCGGAGAAGTCGCTGCGCATCGAATACAAGGACGGAAAGCCCTCCGAGCTCGTGCTGAAGGAGAACATGCAGGTGGAGCTCAGCGGCGGCCTGAGCAAGGGCCTGGGTCCGAAGGGCACGCTCACGGGGCCGGACAACATGAAGCTGCCCTTCGAGGGCGGCGTGTCGCTGGGCGGCAGCGGCAAGGTCAACGGCAAGGTGGAGATGGAGACGCGCTATCCCATCCCCTCCGGCGTGACGGTGGACAAGCTCCTGGAGGATCCGAAGGGCACGCTCGGCGCCGCGAAGGAGGAGATGGGGGCCGGCAAGAAGAGCAAGGTCACGCTGTCGATGGAAGGCTCCGGCACGTACCAGGGCAACGGCGCGGGCGTGGCGGTGGAGGTCAGCATCGAGGGCAACTCGCGCAAGCTCCAGGAGAGCGGCGCCCTGGGCCGTCTGCTCACCGGCGACGTGCCGGGCTCGCTGAAGGCCGCGGGCAAGGACGCGGACGTGAGCCTCAAGGCGACGCCGTACACGCAGAAGGGCATCGCCCTGGCGCCTGAAATCAAGGTGGGCCCCTACTTCAACGCCAGTTGGGAGCTGGAGGTGTCGCGGCGCACGGCCATCGTCCCGCCGATGGAGAAGAAGGGCACCGCCGCGGACCTGGCCGAGTGGATGGAATCCCAGCAGACGCAGAAGGCGGCCTGAGCCGTCCCGGCGTCCCCTTGCGCATTTCGATGGAGGAGATGCACGTCGCGACGGCCCGCGCGACGTGCGTCTCCTCCATGCAGTCCCAGGCCATTTCAGCGTGCGCGCGTGAAGGTGAGCGACAGTGGCTGACCTGCCCGGTGGAATGACAGCACCGCCGGGCTGCCCGGTGCGCCCAGTTCGCGCCGCCGTGCCTCGCCCGTGTCCAGCACCACCGCCCCGTCGATGGAGCGCACCACGTCTCCCACCTGGAGGCCCGCGACCTGCGCGCCCTCCAGGATGGCGCTGACGATGACGTCCTTGCCTGTCATCGCGAAGCCGAGCCCCAGCCGCCCCGGCTCCACGCGCTGAGGACCCAGGCGCCAGTCCCCCAGGGCCTGCGTCTTGCCGGAGGCGAGCGTCACCTGGCGGTCCACCAGCTCCCTGCCCCGGCTCCAGGCGGTGAGCCGGTGCGCGACCGGCGCCAGGTCCTTCAATTCGAAGCGTCCGTCCGCCTCTCGCATCGGCTGTTCCACGGAGGCCGTCGCCACGTCCTGCCTTGAGGCCCGCGGGCCACCGGACGCCGGAGCGCCTATTGGCGTGGACGCTGTCGCGGAGTCCTCGCGAACGGTCACGGGCTGCACGCCCGCGCGCAGCCACACGAAGACCAGGGACAGCACGAGCACCAGCCCGGCCAACGCCGCCAAGACCTTGCGAGACATGCTCCCTCCGGGGAGGTGGGGGTCGCGCCCCAAGACACCTCACCCGGGGCCCCGGTTCCAGGGCCGTCCCGCTTTTCTACCCGTCTCCCAAAGACCCGGCCCGTGACAGGCCGGGCCTTCCGACGTTCAGAGCGGGAGGATGGCCAACCGCAAGCCCACGGTGAACAGCCCGTGGAAGCCGTCATCCACGTTGGCCAGCGTCCCAGGGCGTTCGCCCACGCCGGTGATGTTCAGCGTCTGGGTTCCGGTGCGCACCGTGTAGTTACCAATCGACGCGGTGATGATGGGCCCCACCGAGAAGGAGCGGGAGAGGCGGATGTCGCCGCCCAACGCGATGCGCGCGAAGGTCGGGCCCCTGTCGGTGACGCGCGTGTCCACCTCCGCGGGAAGGACGACGCCCGGCGCCACCGGGACCTGCGTGGTGCCCTGCACGTGGCTCTTGAGGAACTCCAGACCCACGCCCAGGCCAATCCAGGGGTCGAAGTGGCCCATCGGCGACAGGTGGTAGCGGATCTCCGGCCCGACGCGCCACTGATAGGTCGAGCAGTCGAAGCCCGTCGGGCACGACACTGGATTCTCCTTGGTGAAGACCTTCTCCCAACTGCCCCACACGCCCAGATAGAATTTCGGCGTCGCGCGGAAGCCCACCTCCACGATGACGGGAATGGACACCTTCGCGGAGTCGGTGATCTTCAGGCTCTCCACCGTGCCCGCGGGGCTCATGCCGTCCTTGTAGACATACCCCGCGCCAAAGCCCACGTTCCCGCTCACCGCGAACTCCGGTCCGATGCGCCCCTCGTGCTTCACCTGCTCCGTCGTCACGGTCGTCGTGCGCGTCTCCGTCTCCGTTTCCGTCAGGGGCTCGGAGTCCTGTGCCTGCGCCGACGTGACGACCCCCAACGCGACGGCGAGTGACAGCGTCCAGCGGAACGGCGAGTTCATCGTGCTCATCCGGTGCTTCCTCCGTGTTCGGGATGGATGCGGACGCAAGCAAGCCCCGCGCTCCGTTAGAAGCCACCAGCCCCCGGTGCGCGCCGCCACCCGACAGACGGTCACCCGGAGCGACCAGTCGAGGACACCCGCCTCGTCCCCCGGGGAGGCAACCCGCCACGGCGGAAGGCGAAGGGGAACAAAAGCAACGTGGGAGGGCCGGACCGGGCGCTTCGACCACGATCCTCACCTTAGCAAGACGGCCCGAAAAACCAACGGGTTGACCCGGGCTGAACCAGACGCCAACTTGCACGCGCCGCGCAGCACGCAGCGACAAGGAACCGGCGCGACGCCGGACACCTCGCGCGGCGCGAAAGGAAAGGAACATGGCCGGCCCGGAGCAGGAGCTGTCGTCGGAGGCGCTCGCGCTCATCGCCGAGGAAGAAGCCCTGCTGTCGCGCGTCCAGGAGGCCCTCGCCGAAGCACGCCGACAGGCCGCGGAGCGGACCCTGGACACCCAGGGGCTGATGGCGCAGTTGCAGGTGCTGCGCGACGACGCCACCACCGCGCACGCGGCGGACCTGCCGCACGTCTTCACCCAGATGAACGAAGTGCGCGCCATGCTGGAGCGGCAGGAAGTCGTGCCCCTGCCGGACAGCAACGCCCCCTACTTCGCCCACCTGCGGCTCGAGGGCCCCACAGGGGAGCGTGACTACCTGCTCGGCCGCACCAGCTTCGCCAACCTCGCCGCCGGCGTGCGCGTCATCGACTGGCGGTTCGCCCCCGTCGCCCGCGTCTTCTACAACTACGAGGAGGGCGACTCCTACGAGGAGTACTTCGGCGAACGGCTCTCCGAAGGCGAAGTGGAAGCGCGCCGGCTGGTCATCATCGAGAAGGGCGTCCTCACCCGCATCAGCACCGGGCCCCACCTGCTCCAGCGCGACGCGCACGGCCGGTGGCACGCGCGAGGGCGCGACGCGACCTCCGTGCTCTCCGGCGGCACCGGCACCGCCGCCCGCCCGGGAGCCCTGGGCGTGGGCCGGGGCACCACCCACGTCGAGGACGCCTTCGGCGTGACGGCGCTCCTGGACGCGGAGCAGTACGCGGCCGTCAGCACCGGGCCGGAGCAGCCCCTGCTGGTGCTGGGCAGCGCGGGCAGCGGCAAGACGACCGTGGCCCTGCACCGGCTGGCGAAGGTCGCCTTCGACGACGCGAAGAAGTTCCCGCAGGCGCGCACCAAGGTCGTCGTCCCCGAGGAGGGCCTGGCCCGGCTGACGCGCCGGCTGCTCGCGCCCCTGGGCCTGGGCAAGGTGTCCGTGGAGACGCTGGAGTCCTGGTCGCT
This sequence comes from Corallococcus sp. bb12-1, assembly GCF_026626765.1. Classification (NCBI taxonomy): domain Bacteria; kingdom Pseudomonadati; phylum Myxococcota; class Myxococcia; order Myxococcales; family Myxococcaceae; genus Corallococcus; species Corallococcus sp. bb12-1. The sequence continues at coordinate 516,841 of NZ_JAPNJZ010000027.1, forward strand.
CAGCACCGCGCGCTCCGCCTTCAGCGTGCCGGGCCTCAAGCTGGCCCCGGAGACGCCCGCGCTCGTCTCACGGCTCAAGCGCCACCCCGTGCTGCGCCGCCGGCTGGCGGAGCGCGTGAGCCTGCCCAAGGCCAAGGCCCAGCAGCCCCTCACGCTGGAGCGGCTGCGCATCCGGCTGGCGGACGCGTTCATGGACCGCGCCTTCCTGGAGTCCGTGGTGGCGGAAGCCCGGGGCGAGCTGCCCCGCACGGTGGTGGCCGAGACGGTGGAGCACGCCAAGCTCCAGACGGCCACGCCGCTGGAGCGCCAGTACCGGGACTACGACGAGGAGCGGCTGGCCACCATGGACGGCAAGGCGATTGAAGCCGACACGCCGGACGCGCTCGCGGGCACGCTGGACTTCGACGACCTGCCCATCCTGATGTTCCTCAAGGCCCAGAAGGGCGCGCTGGGCGCGGAGCGGCTGGCGCACGTGGTGCTGGACGAGGCGGAGGACTTCTCCCTCTTCGAGCTCTTCGTGGTGGGGCAGTTGTTGGGCGACAGCCGCAGCTGCACGCTCGCGGGCGACGAGATGCAACAGACGACCGCGGGCTTCGCCGGCTGGGACGCCGCGCTGGAGGAGCTGGGCATCCGCGACGCCGCCACCTGCCGGCTCCAGGTGTCCTACCGCTGCCCGCGCCCGGTGGTGGAGCTGGCGCAGCACGTGCTGGGCACCCAGGCCCCGGTTTCACCCGCGAAGGCGGGCCGCGAGGGTGCCCCCGTGGGCTTCCACCACTTCCCCGACGAGGCCCAGGCCTGGCTGTTCCTGGGAGACGCCCTTCGAGACCTGGTGCTGCGAGAGCCGCACGCGTCGGTGGGCGTCATCGCCAGCAGCCGGGAAGCCGCCCAATCCTTCCACCGCGTCATCGCGGAGATGCCCTGGGCGCGGCTGGTGCTGGAGGGAGACTTCTCCTTCGAGCCCGGCGTGGACGTGACGGACGTGGACAACGTGAAGGGGCTGGAGTTCGACTACGTCGTCCTGCCGGACGTGACGGCCCGCGCCTACCCCGCGGACGACGAAGCCCGCCGCCGCCTGCACGTCGCCGTCACCCGCTCCTCCCACCAGCTGTGGGTGGCCTCCGCCGCCGTGCGCTCCCCGCTCATCCGGACCTTCCCCGGGGCGGTGGAGCCGCTTCAGGGCTGACGGCCGCCGCTCTCCCGCCACTCGCGCTGCCGCTGCGCATGGGCCTCGCGGCGCGCGAGCGCTTCCTCCTGCTGCCGGGGAAGCTCCGCCAGCCGCGTGCGGTGCATGCGCACACTCAGCTCCAAGAGGCCCTGGTCCTGCGACGGCAGCTTGTCGCCGTAGTCCGAAAGCATCGTGGTGGCGAAGGAGATGGCGTCCTCGGACACCTTGCGGCGGTGCTCGAAGTGCCGCTGCACCTCCTCCACCGTGGCCTCATTGGACTGCACGCGGCCGAAGAGGGTGTTCCACTTCGCCTCCACCTCCGCGCGCCGGCGCAGCTCCGCCGGCTCCTTCGTGGGCACACCCGTCTCCCAATACAGGTTGTCCGGCAGCTTCGCGCGCAGCGCCTCCAGATCCACCGGGTAGGGCCCGGAGGGCTCCTCCTGGGGCGCCTGGGCCTGCACCTGGGCCGCCGCCGCGCCCACCAGGTCCAGCCCACCGTCTGACGAGCGCGGCACCGCCGGCCCCGCGTTGAAGACAGGCGGAGGGGACGTCGCCGGCGTCATCCCGGCCGGCGTGGCAACAGGCGCCTGGGCATTGTCGGCCGGGGAGACTCCGAAGGTCAGCCAGCCCACCCCCGCCAGGGCCAGGACTCCCGCCGTGCCCAGGGGCAGCTTCCACCGCGCGCGCGTGCTCATGCCCAAGGCCATACCGCGCGTTCGCCGCCCACCGCAACCCATTCACGCAGACACGGCGACGCAATGCGCAAATGATACATTTAAGATTTGCCGCGACGCATCAAAACCCACACAATCCCTGACGCAGGCTGGCAAAACCTATCATTCCCACTGGAAACCTGCGCTCTCCATGAAGTTCACTATTTTCAGCTCATGCGCAGCTTCCATGGTTCCGACTGATAAACAAAGCGTATCATTCGCGGCCGCAACCCAATCCCCCCTTGGAGGAAAGCCGCATGAGAAGTTTTCTCTGGATGAGCCTTCTGGCCCTCGCCGCCCCCGTGAGCTCCGCTCGCGCCGAGGTGCTGGTGGAAGGCATCGTCGACGTGTTGGTGGACGGCGGAAACACCTACAACTGGCAGAAGGTGACGCTGCCCGGCACCAAGTGTGGCAATGGCTCGCAGTACAAGTTCTTCGTGCACCGCACGTCGTCGCCCAACCTGCTGTTCATGATGGAGGGAGGCGGTGCGTGCTGGGACTACGATTCCTGTAGCGGCCGCACGGGCATCCTGGGGGCGGCGAACCCCAACGGCATCCCCGACGACTACATGACGCAGTTCACGGCCAAGTACGTGTCCCCCATCGTCAACGGGGCGGACCCGGGCCTGCCCTTCCGTGACCGCAAGGACATCGCCACGAAGGACTGGAACATCGTCTACCTGCCGTACTGCACGGGCGACGTGCACATCGGCAACAACACGAAGACGTACACGGACACCACCGGCGGCCAGGCGCCCCTCGTGTGGAACCACTCCGGCTACACCAACACCATCGCCGCGGCGAACTACGCCAAGCAGAACTTCCCCAGCGTGCAGAAGCTGCTGGTGACGGGCTACAGCGCGGGCGGCACGTCCACGTCGGCCGGCTACTACTTCATCCGCAAGGCCATCAACCCGGCGCGCGGCTACCTGCTCAACGACTCCGGCCCCATCTTCATGGCGCCCAACGGCAACTCCCTGTCGCGCCCCCTGCACGACAAGATCCGCTCTTCGTGGAACCTGGACTCGGTGTTCGGCCTGCTGCCGTCCAGCTTCAACATCAACGACATGGGCACCATCAACCGCATGGTGGCCACCGAGTTCCCGAACGACCAGCTCGCGTACACGGGCTACACGCTGGACTTCAACTACTCGCGCTACTCCTACGAGCGCTTCAAGACGCCCAATGACCAGGCGTCCATCCACGCCTACTGGAAGCAGGACCAGGACGCCCTGGTCGCGGAGCTGAACAAGTACAACAACTTCAGCTACTTCATCCCGCACCAGCGCGCCATCAACGCCAGCCACTGCAGCACCATCATCACGTTCGTGGGCGCGCACGCCTGCCAGAAGATGGAGAAGAAGTACTGGTACGAGTACGCCTCCAGCCCCTGGCAGTCCTACGCCTGCCACAGCGAGTTCGTGTCGATGGACGTGTTCCTGAGCCGCTTCATCAACGGCAACCAGCGCGTGCGCATCTACGAGCCGGCCAACAACTACAACAACGAGGACGCGGGCATGAGCATCCTCGCCCCCCTCATCAACGGCGCGCTCGGCGGGTAGTCCCACCGCTTCACGTGTTCCGGAAATGAAAGCGGGAGCGGGCCAGCATCCAGGCCCGCTCCCGTTGTCTTTTCAAGGCACCGCTTCCAGGGGCCCTGGAAGGCGCGCTCCGAGCTTCAAGGCCTCAGGTGAGGCCGGGCAGCGTGCCGGTGTAGTCCTGGTGGCCGAAGCGGTCCACGTTGACGCCGAAGGCCTGGGCGATGGAGGTGAGCAGCTTGTTGTGCTCCACCGCGCCCGGCAGCGGGTTGCCCGGGCCCTGCCAGTTGCCCAGGGGGTCGCGGTTGTTGGGGCGCAGGGACAGGTGGCGGCCCATGCGGAACTTCCCGCCCGCCCCGCCCGCCAGCACCGTGGGGATGGACACGTTCATGTGGCCGGCCGCGTCCCCCAGCTCGTTGCCCCAGAGGATGACGGTGTTGTCGAGCACGGTGCCGCTGCCCTCCGGGATGGACGCGAGCGAGTCCATCAGGAGCGCCAGCTGTTCGGAGTACCACTGCTGCACGCGCACCATGCGCAGGCGGATCTCCGTGCGCTCCGGCTGCGACTGGGTGTCGGTGCGGTGCGCGATGTCGTTGTGGATGTCCTCCGGGATGTCAATCCACGGCATGGACGGCCCGGGGATGGTCATCGTCACCACGCGCGTCAAATCACACGCGAACGCACGGGCGATGAGGTCCATGTGCAGTTGGGTGAGGCCGGGCATGTTGTCCAGGTTGCCCAGGTCGCTCAGCTCGTCCGGCGGCGCATCCGGCTTCACGCACCCCAGCGCGCCCACGTTGGTGAGCCGCCGTTCAATGTCGCGCAGCGCCGCCAGGTGCGTGTCCAGCTTCTGGCCCTCCGCGGTCGCCAGCCGCTTCTTCAGCCGGGTGGTGTCCTTGATGAGGTAGTCCATCAGGCTCTTGCGCTTGGTGAGGATGGCCTGCGCCTCCGCGCTGGAGCCGCCCATGCTGCCGAAGAGCCGCTTGTAGACGTTGGCGGGGTTCAGTTCGAACGGCACGCGCGAGCCGTTCTCCGTGAAGCTGATGCTGTTGTAGACGTGCTGGGCGCCGAACTGCTCGAAGGCATGCAGTTGCAGGGAGCGGAACTGGGTGGAGCCGCCCACCGCGTTGCCAATCACCTGATCCAGGGACGGACCGCCGGGAAGCTCGTCGCCGCTGTCCACCACCACCTCGCTGCCGGTGAGGAAGGTGACGGGGCCGCCTTCGTGGCCGGTGCGGCCGTGCTCGTAGAGGACGCGGTAGTCCAGGCCGTCCAGCACCAGCAGCTTGGAGCGGTGGCGCTGCAGGGGCTGGAGGACGGAGTTCTCGAAGTCGATGTTGAAGTCCGTCTCACCGCCCTTGGGCGTCCAGTACTCGGGCAGGACGCCGTGGGGGGTGAACAGGGCGATGAAGCGCAAGGGGGCGGCGTCGGCCGCTTCGGCCACGGAGCTGGTGAGCAGGTGCGCGAAGGGCGCTGCCATGGCCGTGCCGGACAGGAGCTTCAGGATGCTGCGTCGGGAAAGGTCGCGGGGCATGGGGTTCTGGCTCAACGGGTGGGCAGACGCCGCTGCGTGAAGGAAGCCGAGCGCACGAGGCCGACGAGCGCCTCGGTGACTTTCAGATGGTCCTGGCGATAGGTGCCCGTGCGCATGGCGTCGAGCAGCTGCGTGTCGGAGGCGTGTTCGTCACGTCCCATCGCGTAGCGCACCAGTTGCAGGGGCACGCAGTTGGCCAGCTCGTCGCTCTGCGCCAGGTAGCGCCCCAACTGCCCGCCGCCCGTGAAGGGCTGGGTCATCGTTCCGTCCGGGGCGACGATGCCACCGGAGGCGTCCACGGTGCGGCCGTTCTCCTCGGTGCGGTGCTGGCCCAGGCCGTCGAAGTCCTCCATGCCGAAGCCCATGGGGTCGATGGTCTTGTGGCAACTGGCGCAGGCCGGGTTGCTGGTGTGCGCCGCGAACAGCTCGCGGGTTGTGGCGTTCTCCGACACCGCCGGAGGGATGGTGGACACGTTCGCGGGCGGAGCGGGCACCGTGCGGCACAAGAGGCGCGTGAGCACGAACTTGCCGCGCTTGATGGGCGAGGACGAGTCGAAGTGGGCGTAGGTGGACATCACGCCCGCCTGGGTGATGATGCCCAGTCGCTCCGGCGGCAGCGTGACGCGGCCCATGCCCTCGTCGTCCACGTTGGTGCGGTCCAACCCGCCGTAGAAGTTCGCCAGCGTCTCATCCACGTAGGAGTAGTTCGCGGTGAGCAGCTCCTCCACGGAGCCCGCGTGGTCCTTCACGATGGAGTCGATGAAGGCGTTGCGCTCGCGCACCATGGAGTCGCGGAACTCCACGCTGTAGTCCGGGTACACTTGGTTGTTCTTGTTGACCTTGTTCAGGCCGTTGATGCCCAGCCATTCAATGAAGAACTGGCGCAGCTTCAGGCGCGCTTCGGGCGTCTGGAGCAGGCGGCGCGCGTGCTTCTCGCGCTCGTCGGGCGAGGACAGCGTCCCGGCCTGGGCGGCGGCGAGCAACGTGGCGTCCGGGGGACCGCCGGTCACCATGAAGGACAGTTCGGAGGCGACCTCGTAGGCGGTCAGCTCCACGACCTGGCCCTTACGGGCGGTGTCGGGGCCCAGCTCCGTGCGGTACAGGAACGACGCGGAGGAGAAGAGCGCCTGGAGCACCAGCTCCGCGCCCGTGCTCATGTTGCCGCCCTGCTTGCCCGCGTTGAAGAGCGCGAGCAGGTCCGCCTCCTCCTCCGCCGTCACCGGCCGGCGGAAGGCGCGCTGGCCCACCCGCTGGATGAAGGACTTCGCGCAGTCATCCGCGGTGACCGTCTTGGGGCAGGTGTAGAAGTCACTGAGTTGCGACTTGCCCTCTTCCGCCAGCGTGAGCGCGGCGGTGTCGATCTGATCCGCCAGGAGCGACGTGACCTGGAGACGCTCGTGGGTGGAGAAGCCGAGGATGGTGTCCTCGGCCGCGAAGCCCTGGGCGATGTCGACAGGGGTGCCCAGCACGAAGGTCGCGGACTTGTTGAACTCCTCGCGCGTCAGCCGGCGCACGCGTGCGGGAGCCGCCGCGCTCTCGGGCGACTCATCCTGACCACCGATGTTGCCGGTGCAGGCGGAGGCGGACAACACGAGAGCGGAGGACAGGTAGAAACGACGCAGTGGCATGGTGTCTGGCATTCCTCGCACCCGCACGGCCTGAAGACCGGCGCGCAGGCGGCCTTCATCCTACTGTTTGCCGCCGACGCTTTCAGCGGGGATTTCATTTCCGCCCGTTTCGCCATTCCTGAGAGGAATCTCACCACCCCACGGGATTCGAGGTGGGGACGCACCTGTCAGGTACGCACACGGTGCGGACGCGACTCAGGGAGGGACTTCCTCGCCTCTCGCGGTCCACCAGTTCTCGCCGTAGCTGATGAAGATCTGCTCACCGGGGTGGATGTCCCGCAGTGCGTGATAACGGAACACATCGCGGTCCACGGCGCGGCTGAAGGACGCGTTCGGTTCGGTGGCGTGGTTGTAGATCATCCCGTAGCCCATCACGAGCGCGACCCAGTCGCCCTCGCGGGGCTCCTCGTGGCGATGCCAGCGGATCTCGAAGACGTAGTCGTCCAGCGGTTCGCCCCGGAACTGCCGCTGGGGGACCTTGAGGTAGTGGCACTCCTCGATGAGGTCGCCTGCGGGGATGAAGGCATCGGTGAAGACGCCCATCCCCCACTCGCAGGGCCGGACCTTCACCCCGGAATGAAGGAACAACGCCGAGCCCTGGTTCATCTCCGCTGCGTCTCCGCTTCCGGTGTCCACGGACGCGAACCATCGCGCACCCGGGTGGCGACGGGAAGCGGGCAGCGATGGGGGCAGCGACTTCCGGGAAGGCCGGGGAATCAGCGACGTCAGCCCGGCTGCTGACCGGGCGTGGGGCCACGGCTGAAGGTGTGGCGCAGCAGATAAAGCCCGGGCAGCAGCGGCAGCCACAGGGTGAAGCCGCGCAAGAGCAGCGTGCCCGCGAGCGCGGCCTCCACGGGGATGCCGAAGAGGTTGAGCATGCCCACCGACGCGGCCTCGTAGGTGCCCACCCCGCCCGGGATGATGGACACGGTCTCCGCCATGGAGGCCACCATGAAGCTGACGAACACGGTGCTTGACGATGCCTCCTGGCCCAGCGCGCGCAGCATGGCGCCCAGCGTGGCCGCATCCAGCACGTAGACGCCCAGTTGCAGGACCACGCCGCGCGCGAGCAGGCCGGGGTCCAGCAACATGCCGGGGGGCACCTCCGCGATGGCCTTGAGCATCGTGCCCAGCGCGGGGATGCGCTTCGCGAAGCGGCCCGGCTTCCACTCGCGGTGCCGCGTCGCCCAGAGGATGCAGACCGGGATGGCCACCGCCAGCACGCCGAAGCCGGTGACGAGCCACTGGATCCACGGGTTCAGTTCCGCCCTGCGCCAGAGGAAGAAGAGGCTCACGCCCACGCCCAGCGCCTGCGCGACGTAGAAGCACAGCACCGTCAGCAGCACCGCGCCCGCGGCGGTGCCGGGGGTCGCGCCATGCCGGCGAAGCCCGCGTCCGACAAGGAGCGAGCCGCCCACGCCGCCGGTGGGGATGACCTGATCGAACGCCAGCTTCATCAGCGACAGCCGCGACAGCGACCAGAGCGAGGCGCGCAACCGGTAGCGGCGCAGGACCATCCACCAGATGCCCGCCACGCACAGGTACGTGCCCAACTGGCACAGGGCGGCCACCAGCAGCCAGGCGGGCCGGGCCTGCCGCAAGAGGTCCAGGAACTGCTTCTCCTCCGCGTGCCGGGAGAAGATGAAGGCGAGCAGCGCGACGAGCATCAGCGCGCCCGGAATCCACCAGCCCCGCCGCCGCGTCGCGGGTACATCCAGCGGCTCCTCCAGGGAGGGGACGGGCTCCGAGCGGGTGTCCTCCATGCGTTCGCTGCCTCCGGCGCGACGGGGTTTCCGGAAGGATGCGCGTCGGCGTACGCCGGGGCAGGTCAAGGGGCATGGCAGTCCGCCGGCCCCCCGGGCGGAAGTCCAGGGCCCGGGTCGGCTGGCAGGGCTTCGGGCGCGCGGCTAGCGCGCGCAGTCGCCGGACACCTGTGGGGCCGCGGCGCCCTTGACGGTGTTGTTGCTGAAGGTGTTGCCCGCGCCCAGCACCAGCTCGATGCCAGAGCCTCCACCGCGATTGCAGACGATGACGCCCCCCGCGCCGGCCTGGTTGCGGAGGAACTGGTTGCCCTTGAGGGTGATGCCCGCGTTGGGCACGTCCTCCAGGTAGAGGGCCGCGCCGGGCCCGCCCACGGCGGCGTTGTTCTCGAAGAGGTTGTTCTCGATGAGGTCGTTGTCGGGCTGGAAGTAGTGCAGCGCCCCGCCGCCGCCCAGGTCGTAGTGGTTCGCGCCGTTGGGCCACACCTCGTAGGTGCGCGCCACGAGCGCGTTGGACTGGCTGCCCCGGAAGGCCGACAGCGTGTTGTTCCGGAAGGTGTTGCCGCGCACGACGGAGTTGCGCCCGTGGGTAACGCACATCGCGCCGCCGCCGGAGGTGGCCCCGTTCCCGGTGGCGAAGCGGTCGATGTCGAGCGTGCGGTTGTTCTCGAAGACGGTGTCCGTCACCACCGAGCCGTCGGTGAACATCAGGTCCAGCGCGCCGCACTTACCGGAGGCTTCGTTGTCGCGGAAGAGCGAGTGCTGGATGGTGACGGGCCCCGGGTAGTGCGCCCAGAGCGCGCCGCGCGTGCGGTCCCGGTCGCCGTTGTATTCGTTCTTGCGCACCTTCTCGAAGACCATGTGCACGAAGGACGGATGCCCGGTCCCCTTCGATGCCTCCCCGAAGAAGTTCATGCCCCACCAGCCGTAGGGATTCGTGGAGGTGAGCGTCACCGGCGCCTGCGCGGTGCCCTGCACCAGGATGCGGCCGTACACGCGCAGCTCCACGCGGCCGTTCTGGTGGTTCATCACGTCCTGCGCGCCCCCCCGCACGTCCGCCTTCGTCACGTCCGGGTTGCCCTTGAAGTCGATGACGACGCCCGGCTCCACCGTCGTCGTCTGGCCCGCGGGGATGGTGACGACATACTGGGCGTTGCCCACGACACGGTACGGAGAGCCGGCCAGCGTCAGGCGCGCGGGCATCGTTCCGGTGACCTGCGTGCCGCCGTCGGCGGGAATCGGCGCGCCGCCATCGGTGAGGCCTCCCGCATCCGTGCTTTCAGGCGAACCCGCGTCGCCCCTGCCTGCATCGGTGGTTCCCGCGTCCGCCGCGCCCGCATCGGTGTCACCGGACGTGCCCGCGTCCCGGTCCTCGGAGGGTCCCGCGTCGCGCTCAGGGATTCCCGAATCGTCGCGCCCCGTCACCCCGCTGTCGGGCACGACCCCGGAAGGCAGCTCCGCTTCCATTTCGGCTTCACCGCCCGCGCACCCCACCCCGCAGAGCAGCGCGCAGAGGACGGGCAGGATGATGGAGCGGCTTCGTGAGCGGTTCATGTGCACTCTTCCCGGTGTTGAATCATGAGGTGCTAGCACGCGCGTCCCACACGCTTCGGCTCTGCTAGAAGCCGCGCATGTCCGATGACGTCCTCGTGCTCGCGTACTCCGGGTGTGACACCTGCAAGAAGGCCCAGAAGTGGCTGGAGGCGCGCGGCGTCTCCTTCCGAACGCGCCCCATCGTCGAACAGCCACCCACGGTGTCTGAACTCCTCCTGTGGATCGCCCTGAGCGGCCTGTCCGTCCGCAAGTGGCTCAACACCAGCGGCCAGAGCTACCGCGCGCTGGGCAAGGAGAAGGTCGACGCGGCCTCCGACACGGAGCTGGTGGAGTGGCTCGCCGCCGACGGCAAGCTCGTGAAGCGACCCGTGCTCGTCACCCCCACCTCGGTGTCCGTCGGCTTCAAGCCCGAGTCCTACGAAGCCCTCTTCCCCGCGCGCGGGTAGCAGGGCGGTCCTGCTCCCGTCGTACCCCCGCCTTCACGCGACTTGAAGGCGGGCAGGCGGACGAGCGCACGGCTGACCGTCGTCGCGTGCGGGCCCGGTTGCCACGTTGAGAGGGCATGGAACTCGGCACCAGACGCCCGTTGGGGGAAATCCTCCTGGAACTCGGAGTGGTCGACAAAGGCCAGCTCCGGCTGGGACTCGTGCACCATCACGAGGTCCGGGTCCCCCTGGGACGCGCCCTGGTGAGCGAAGGCGTGTGCACGGAGGCGGATGTCCTGCGCGGGCTCGCCGTCCAGTTCGACGTGGACGCGGTGGACCTGGACCGGCACCCGCTCGACCGCTCCCTCGTCTCGCTGGTGCCCGCGCGCATCGCCCGGCAGTACGGCGTCGTGCCGCTAGGGCTGGAGCAGCGCGAGGACCGCGAAGTCCTGCACCTGGCCGTGCCCGCGCCGCTGTCCCTGGACGCGGTGGACGACGTGCGCGCCGTGTCCGGCAAGGCGCGCGTGGAGCCGCACCTGGCCTCCGACAGCGCGTTGTCCCGCGCCCTCAGCGCCCTCTATGGCATCCGCGACACGGGGAGCGCCGCGCCGGAACCGAGCCGTCCGGTCGTGCCCAGCCCGCCGTTGCTGCTCTACGGCTGGCCGCCCGTCACCGCGGTGCTGATTTCGCGCACGCTGGCCCGCAGCGGCATCACGTCGCGCGTCGCCACCCCGCTGGAGGTGCTGCACACGCGCGACAACGACGTGGTGCTCGCGCCCCTCCAGGCCATGGAGGGACTGCTCGCGGGCGAAGTGCACATCGAAGGCTCGCTCATCGTGCACGGCACGTCGGACGACGAGGGCTTCGACCGGGCGCGGAAGCTGGGCGCGCGGGGCTTCCTCGCCAACCCGCGCGACGAGGAGCTGCTGCTGCGCGCCGTCCGCAAGCTGCGCCTGACCCCGGGCAGCGAGTCCTCCTGGTCTGGTCACTCCTGAAGCGGAAGCACCCCTGGCGCTAGCGCGACGGTGACGCGGCGGCGCGGGCCTGCCGGCCCTTCGCGGGCGCTGCGGGAGGCACTGCGGTGTGCTTCTGCTCGGGCTCCAGCCCCAGCACGCCCAGCACCTCCGGGTACACCTTGTTCGCGAAGTAGCGTCCCCCCGCCACGGTGAAGTGCACGCCGTCCGTCATGCGCAGGCGCATGGGCTTGCGGAAGCCCTCCACGGCGGCCTTGTGCAGCGCCTTGCCGCGCGCATCCGTGAAGAAGGGGCGCGTGTCCAGGTGCACGGAGTCCTCGCGGGCGGCGATGACTTCGCGCTGGAGGCCACGGATCAACGTGAGCTTCTGTTCGAAGCGGGGACGTCCCGTGGCAGGCAGCTCCAGCCAGATGATCTTCCGGCCCGGCGCGGAGATGGCGGTGGTGAACTCCTGCACGCGCTGCCGGTAGCCCTCTTCCCAGTCCGGCTTGCCCCACGCGACGGTGGCCTGGCCCACCTTGGTGTGCAGGGCCTGCCCGTCGTTGCCGCCCAGGATGACCACCACGACGTCCGGCTGGTGCAACTGCACCTCCTGCTGCCCCACCTCCAGCCAGTCGAAGAAGTCCGGGCGGGACAGCCCCGTGGACGACTTCGCCCGGCGCTCGCAGCGGATGCGCGGGTGCGCGGCGAGCTGCGTCTGGAGGTACTCCCCGAAGCCCGTGGCGATGAGGCTGTCCCCCAGCAGCAGCACCGTGCGCCGAGGCCCGGGAGCCGGCGCGGGGGCCACCTCCTGGGTCGGGGCGGCAGGCAACACCGGCGAGGCTGTCAGCCCGGGAACAGCTTCCGAAGCGGCGTGGGCCGCCGTGGACAGGGACGCCAGGAGGAGGAGCGCGCGAAGAGAACAGGTCGACATCGGCGGTCGCAAACTACTTCCCGGGCGCGCGTCAGTACACCCCCCCGCGAGGAGGATGGATCCGCCGGCCCGGCCCCGCGCGTCAAGGCTTCGACAGCCCCGCAGGACATCAGGCCGCGGAGCCCACGCCCGCGCCCGCCGCCGCCCCGAGCCCCATGGGCACGAGCGTCTGGAGCCACGGCCCGAGCAGCCGCGCGCACTCCTCCGGGTGCGAGAAGTAGGGCACGTGGCCCGCGCCGCGCAGCAGGTGCCGGGGCGTTCCGTCCGGCAACGATGCCACCAGCCGACCCAACGTGGAGGGAGGCACCAGCACGTCGCGGTCCCCCTGGATGCACAAGCACGACACCTTCGAGGCCCGCAGATCCGCCGGCGGAGGTTCGGAGTGGATGGCGAAGGCGCGTCGCAGCGTCGTCAGGCGCTCCACCGAGGTGGTGGGCACCACGTCCGCCACCTCCGCGATGGGCACCGGCCGCCACGCCGCCAGCGACGCCGCGACGCGTCCCGGACGCCCCAACACCGCGATGGGTCCCATCATCGCGATGAGCCGCCCACGCGGCCCCACATGCGCGGTGCGTGTGAACGAGCCCAGGAACGCCACGCCCCGCGTCGCCCCGCCCAGGGCCAGGTGCGCCGCCACCATGCCGCCAAAGGAGCTGGCCACCACCGCGTCCACCGGCCCCGCCACCCGGAGCACCTGCTCCGCCAACGCCCGCGCGCCGCACGCAGCATGCTCGCCCTCCGGGTACTCGACCAGGACGGGACGGGACACGTCCGCCAGCCGCTCGGCCAGGGCCCGGAAGCCCGCGCCCCGGGCGCCCAGTCCCGGCAGCAGCAGCACGCGCGGCCCTTCCTCACATCCTCCACCGATGTCCGTCAGTTCCACCGCGCGGCGCATTCGCGTCTCCTGTCCAGGCGCGCCCGAGAACAGCGCTGACGCCCAGGCTCTGCCCGCCCACCCCACATGAAGGGTCGCAGGCCCCCCAGCCAGAGGGAAGTGCCCCCGCCGTCTTGCCTCCTGAGACTCCGTGTGACCCCTGGGTCAGCGTCACCACCATTTTTCATCACGCGACGCATAAAAGCCGCGAGCCAAGGATTTTGTTGTCGGACGTTCTGACATTGAGGGGGCGAAGGTCTAAGAATGGTGATCGTGAATCTGCATGCCTTCGGGGAGTTCGTTCGCACGCATCGTCCGGCCCTGGAAGTCCGGGCCGCGAAGCTGTGCGGGGGCAGCACCATCGATTCCACGGAGCTGGTGGGCGAGACGTTGGAGCGCGCCCTGTCCGTGTTCGAGCGGTTGCAGGACCAGGACACCGCCACGGTGACGCAGTGGCTGGACGGTGCCATGGGTCGCTGCTTCGCGCGGATGGGAGGCCAGCTGCCGGACGCGAAGCCGGCGACGCCGGACCTGCAGCAGACGTTCGACATGCTGCGCGCCCGCTTCCGTGAGGTGTACGGACAGCCGGCGTTCGGCAAGCGCGCGGGCGTGACGGGCTGGCGGATGTAGTGCTGTCGGGCGCCCTGCTTCAGGGCGCCGGACGGTGGCCGGACAGCGTCTCCACGTAGGACGCGGCCACCTGAAGGAAGCGGCCTCCGCGCACGCCGGTGAGGTACTGGCGCTTCATGGCGCGGGTGGCCCCCACGTAGAACATCGCGCGGCGGATCCGTTCGTGTTCGCGCTCGGTGCGCTGGCGGGCACCCGCCATCCACGCCTCGATGGAGTCCAGCGCCTCCAGGCCCGCGAAGAAGACGACGGGGCACTCGTGGCCCTTGCAGGAGAACACCGTGGTGGCGCGCACGTGGTCCACACCGCTCACCCGGAAGTCCGCCACGTCCCGCCCGCCCTTGCCTCCGTAGGCTTCCGCGGGCACGCCCGCCTTGCGCAGCGCGTCCGTGAACGACGCGGGCATCACGGGCGCCACCACCAGGATGTCGCCGGGGTGGACGTGCTCCTCGCGCACCAGCCGCTCCACCTCCTTCGCCACCCAGCGCGCCTCGCTGTTGCTGGAGGCGAAGGCCTTCACCTGGGGCAGCACGCCGCCGCGCTCGGTGGACTGCACGCGGTAGAGCCCCTCCAGCGTCTCCTCCGGCAGCCAGAGGAGCCGTTCGCGGGCCAGCTCTCCGGCCTTCATGTATTCGCGCATGCCGGGGTCGGTGACGCGGTGCTGCCGCAACGGATCCAGCACCACGTTGAAGGCCACATCCAGGATGTCGCGCGTGGCGCGGAAGGTCTCCTTGAGCACACGGGTGCGGCCCCGGAAGGACAGCCCTTCGGGGAGCTGCTCCTTCAGCGTGTCGATGGGCGCCTGGCCGTAGACGTTCTGCGAGTCGTCCATGAACAACTGGAAGCAGCGGGACTCGCGGCCGTCCTCCCCCACGCTCGGGCGCACCAGTGCGTGCAGGGACGCCAGCGCTTTCGCATCCATGTCCTGCGCCTCGTCCACGAAGACGGCGTCGAAGGCGTGGGGCTCCAGGCGCCGGAGCGCGCCCACGTGCTTCACCGTCACCTGGGCCTTGAGCACCCGCACCTTCTCCGCGCCCGCGCGCACGGTGAGCGCTTCGACGAGGAGCTTGTCCACGAGCGGCGCGAGCGAGCGGTTGTAGAAGGACACCAGCACCCGCGCGCGCGGGTTCTCCAGCAGGTAGCGCGCGGCCCAGTGCGCCAGCACATACGTCTTGCCGCTGCCGGCCACGCCGCGCACCAGGTGGTGGCCGTCGTCGAAGCGGCGCTCGAAGAGGGACACCTGCTCCTGGGTGAAGAGCGCTCCCACGTCGCGGCTGCCCTCGATTTCGCCGCCCAGGCCCACCGGCACCAGCGGGGGCGGAGGGGGCGGAGGCGGACGGGGCTGCGAGGCGATGAGCTCCAGCCGGGGCGGTGTGCCCGGGTGCACGCGCACGGGGGGCAGGAGCGACAGGAAGCGCCGGGGTACAGGCGAGGCGCCGGCCTCCGCGCGCGAGGCGAGCACCAGCAGGTAGTCCTTCGCGCGGCTGGCGGCCACGTTGAGGATGGGCACCAGCGTGTGCGGCGGGAAGGGACGGCCACCGGCCACGGTGTCCACCATCACCACGTCGTACTGCGTGCCCTGCTGACGGTGGATGGTGGAGGCGCTGAACATGTCGTGGCGCAGGCCCGCCGCGTTGCCCAGCTTGCGCAGCAGGGCCGCCTGCGCGCGGTAGGGCGTCACGCACAGCACGGTGAGGCCCAGGCGCACGGCCTGACGGGCCAGGGTGACGGCCAGCTCGGCGGACAGTTCTCGCTGGTAGCCGGAGCCCGTCTCACCGCGGCCGTGCGTGAGGCGGCGGTTGTCGCGGCTCAGGCCGTCCAACACCAGCCACATCGCGCGCGCAGGGAAGGCGGGCACGGGCGCGGGCCGTTGGGCCCGGTCCTTCACGAGGTCGCCGTCCTCCAGCGCGCCGCCGTAGCAGAAGTGGCTCACCACGCGGGCGATGTCCGGGTGCATGCGGTGCTGGGTGCGCAAGAGCAGCACGTCCGGCCGCTCCGCGTCCTTCACCGCGTCCTCCAGGTGGGACAGGGCGCTGGCGCGCAGCCATGTCTGCGCGCCGCCGCCCGCGCCTTCCGCCGCGCGGCTCACGGGGCCAATCTGCTTGGGGTCTCCCGCGAGCGTCACCTGCTTCGCCAACGGGGCGAGCAGCGCGGTCGCCGCGCGCGTCACCATGCCGGCCTCGTCCACGACGAGCCGCTGGAAGGTCTCCTCCCCTTCCAGCTCCGACACCAGCCGGAGCGCACGGTGCACGGTGAGCACCATGAGGGGGCTGTCGCCCTTCTCCGCCTCCTTCAGCGTGGGGTCCTTCACGCGGCCGCGCAGCGTGCGCAACTCCGCCTGCATCTTGGCGAGCTCCGGCGCTGCGCCGCCCCGGGAGCGCTCCAGGGTGAGTTCGCGTTCGCGCTCCTGGATGGTGTTGAGCAGCTTGCTCGTCTTGTTCTGCTCCAGGGCCACGGTGGGCAGCTTCGCCAGGGCCTCGCTCGCGCCGGTGCCGCCCCGGAAGATGCTGCGGGCCAGCGGGCGCAGCGGGATGGGGTCACGCTCCAGGAGGGCGCTGACGCGCAACACCAGTTCGTCCGCGGCGCGGTTGGTGGGCGCCACCGCGAGGATGCGCTCGTTCGGGTACGTGCGCAGGGCCCGAGCGATGAGGTCCGCGACGGCGGTCGTCTTGCCGGTGCCGGGAGGGCCCCAGACACAGCCCCACGGCTGGCGCCAGAGCCGGTCCACGGGGATGAGCTCCGCGTCGCGGGGGGAAGGCGGGGGCGCGGCGGATTCACCACGGGCCCGGGCCAGCGCGGTGGTGAGGGCTGGGACACGCTCCTCGTAGGCGGAGGCCGCGGCGCACAGGGCTTCGGCGAAGTCGTAGGGCCGGTAGCACCAGCGCTCGCAGGAGAGGACACGGCGGTCCAGGTCCTCTCCCGAGTCCGAGGACGCGAAGACGCGGCCGGATTCGAAGTCCAGGTGGACGATGTCACCGGCGAACACCAGCTCCTCGCCCACGAAGCCGAGCAGCGAGCCACCGGACCAGTCCGGATCCGCGGCGGGCACCGGCACGAGTCCCAGCACACCAGGCCCGGCCAGCCCCACCTCGCGGGCCTCCTGGAGCCGCTGCGCGCGGTACTGGCTGCGCTCCGCCACGAGCGCGTCGCGCAGCTCCTCGGGGAGATAGGTGGGCGCGACCCACTGCTCCCTGCGGCGGCCGGAGGACACGGCGGCCTGCATGGCCTGGCGCTCGGCGGGGGTGACGTCACCGGTGGTGGAGACGTCCCGGGCCGGGACTTCTTCGGGAGGTCGGACGTCGGCGGCGTCGTCCACGCGCACGAACTCTGGCGCGGAGGCGGCGCGGGCCGTGGCCCTCGAGGCGTCCTCCCGCGCGGGCTTCGGCGCGGAGAGCCGCAGGGCAGCGGTGCGGAGCAGGTCGAGCGTGGCGGGCCGGGTGGCGGCCTCGCGAGCGAGGCTCGGAGCGGGAGGCTTCGGGGCTGCATCGTCACGCCCGAGGCTCACCTCGGCATCCCGCGAGGCAAGCTCACGAGCAAGGTTCGGAGCAGGGAGCTTCGGCGCCCCGTCATCACGTACGAAGTCCGCCCCGGTGCCGCGAGCGAAGCTCGAACCCGCGGCCTTCGGCACCACTCCGTCACGAACGAGGTCAGGCGCGGAGTCCTCGCGCCCGCGATTCACGTCGCGAGCGACACCCGCCAGGGAACCCTCCCCGTCCTCCGGCGGCGGCCACGCCGGACGCACCCGGAGCACGGGGGCCACGTGACCACCGGCCTCGACGTCCGTGTCGTACTCCACGCGGAGCACGGGCATGAGGCCATCCGGCGCACGCTCGTCCCGCGGCGCCTCCCCTTGACCCGAATCCTCTTCCGTCCTGCGCATCATGAGGGGTGTTCGCGACACGGCCCTTCCTCACCCTCGGAAGCGGCGGCGCCGGGAAGCCGGCCAAGCTAGGGGAGGCTCCGATCTGCGTCAACGCACGCCGTGGCTCCCTCGCACGCCTGCACCGACGGTGAAGCTGCCCTCCCCTTCACGCACGACGGCCCGGGCCGCGCGAACCTCCGCGCCTCCCGGGCCGCCAGACGGTGCGTGCTGGGACTACAGCAGCGAGCAGAGCAGCCCGCTGCCCGTGCCCGCGGGGCAGGCCGTGCCCTGGCAGTACACCGGCCCCAGGCCCACGGAGAGGATGCCCTGGAGGCTGGGCACCTTCACCTTGCAGCTGCTGGTGGTCGCGTTGCCGAACGCGTCCTTCACCTCATAGACCATCGTGTACACGCGGCCGTTGCCCAGCAGACCGGACTCCGCGCGCAGCTGCGCCGACTTGCGGTCCGCGCTCAGCTTGATGTCCTTGCACGCCAGCAGCCGCAGGCCGGACAGCGCGTCCTCCGTCTCGTCCGACACGATGCGGACGATGGAGCCCGACTGCTGCAGATTCAACGCCCCGCCGCAGCTGTCCGTCGCCGGCTGCGCGCAGTCCGCCAGCGTCACCTGCTTGTACTCCGCCGCGGCGGAGAACGGCAGCACCAGGTCCTTGCTCGCCCCGGCCACCGGCGCGGACGGGTTCGTCACCGTCACCGTCGCCGAACACGTGCTCGACTCCATCCCGTCCGACACCGTCAGCGTCACCGGCGTCGTGCCCAGCGAGTAGGGACCGGCCGGGCTCTGCGAGAAGCTCAGCGCCTGCGGGAAGAGGTCCACGTCGTACGAACCGTTGTTGATGGACGCCTGGGCGGCGCACGCCGACACCGTCACGTTCTTGCAGAGCGCCACCGGCGGCTGGTTCACCACGCAGCCACCACCGACCGCCAGCGTCACCGACGCGGTGTTGTTCAGCTCGTCGTCCTCCGGGAAGAAGCCGAAGTTGTCCGCGACCACGAACAGCTTCTGCGTCCCCTCCGGCACCTCCACCACCGCCTGGAAGGGATAGCGCTCCTTGCCCACCAGCCAGGGCACGTTCACCGTCGTCAGCAGCGTGCCGCCCTGGGTCGGGTCCCCGGCGTAGATGCCCGCGATCGACGGGTCGATGCCCGTGGGCGCCTCGTTGCGGATGGCCCCCGTCACCGTCAGGACCTGACCCTCGCACGTCACGCCCAGCTCGGAGACGCTCAGGTCGATGCCCGTCAGCGCGGCCTCTGACTGACGCACGACCGGGCTCTCATCAAAGGACTCGGTACCACAGCCACCGAGCGTCACGAGGGCGGCGAAAAGTGAAAGCGGACGAAGGAGTGACATGTCTGTCTCCAGAGGGTGCGAAGCCTGCGGGTGGGTACGGACCTGACGCCAGACATTGACAGCCAGGGCCCGTGAACATTCTTTGCCACAGATGTAATTTTCTAGCAATACCCGAAAGACTGTACTGAAGGATGAAGTACCCAGACACCCACTTGGAGCCCAAATGACCCATGACCTGTCTTTGCGAGGAATTGAGAATTCCTGCACGGAATGTCTGGCGTTGGGTGTCACTCCGGGTGCACCTACCCCCCAGGGGGGGCCTGGGGAGCAGGGAGGCAGGCGGGCGCGACAGTGGACAGAGCCCTGCCCGATGGGGTTGGGTGGCCCCGCCCCGCTTCGTTGGGGAGGACCCCATGGCCTCTGTCACCCCTCGCTACGCCCACCCGTTCCTTCCCGTCACCCGCGCCGACATGCAGGCACGGGGGTGGGAGCAGTGCGACATCATCATCGTGAGCGGCGACGCCTACGTGGACCACCCGGCGTTCGGCCCGGTGCTCATCGCGCGCTTCCTGGAGGGGCGGGGCTTCAAGGTGGGCATCATCCCGCAGCCGGACTGGCACTCGGCGGAGCCCTTCAAGGCGCTGGGCAAGCCCCGGCTCTTCTTCGGGGTGGCGGCGGGCAACCTGGACTCGATGCTCAACCGGCTGACGGCCCAGAAGAAGAACCGCTCGGAGGACCAGTACAGCCCGGGCGGGCGCACCAACTGCCGGCCGGACCGCGCGTCCATCGTCTACGCGCAGCGCTGCCGCGAGGCCTTCCCGGACGCGCCCGTGGTGCTGGGCGGCATCGAGGCCAGCCTGCGCCGCATCGCGCACTTCGACTACTGGAGCGAGAAGGTGCGCCGCTCCATCCTCTTCGACGCCAAGGCGGACCTGCTGGTGTTCGGCATGGGCGAGCGGCCCATCTGGGAGATCGCGGACCGGCTGAACCGGGGCGAGCGCATCGAGGACCTGAAGGACATCCGGGGCACCGCGCGCCTCATCAACGACGCGGCGATGAAGCTCCTGGAAGCGGACCCGGCGAAGCGGGCCGCGGACCGCGAGAAGGTGGTGGTGCTGCCCTCCTATGAGGAGGTGGTGGCGGACACGCGCGCCTTCGCGGTGATGAGCCGCGACTTCCAGATGGAGACCAACCCCGGCAACGCGCGCGCCATCGCGCAGCGCCACGGCAACCGGGCCATCTACATGAACCCGCCCGCCCGGCCGCTGGAGGACGGCGCCGGCGTGAAGCCCGGCGACACCGCCACGGTGGCGATGGATGAGCTGTACGACCTGAAGCTCAACCGCGTGCCGCACCCGATGTACTCCGAGCCCATCCCCGCCTACGAGACGGTGAAGCACTCGGTGGTGCTGATGCGCGGCTGCTTCGGCGGCTGCACCTTCTGCTCCATCACCGAACACGAGGGCCGCGTCATCCAGAGCCGCTCCGCGCAGAGCGTGCTGCGCGAAGTGCGCGCCGTGCGGCGCATGGGGGACTTCCGGGGCACCATCACCGACCTGGGGGGCCCCACGGCCAACATGTACAAGCTCAAGTGCAAGAGCGAGGACATCGAAAGCAAGTGCCGCAAGCTGTCGTGCGTGCACCCGGGCGTCTGCGAGAACCTCCAGACGGACCACGGGCCGCTCATCGACCTGATGCGGCAGGTGCGCAAGGAGGAAGGCATCAAGCACGTCTTCATCGCGAGCGGCGTGCGGTACGACCTGGCGGAGCTTTCGCCGGAGTACGTGAAGGAGCTGGCGGCACACCACGTGGGCGGCCAACTGTCGGTGGCGCCCGAGCACGTGTCGCCGCGCGTGCTGGAGAAGATGAAGAAGCCGGGCATCGAGAGCTTCGAGCGCTTCCAGCACATGTTCGCGTGCGCGAGCGAGGACGCGGGCAAGGAGCAGTACGACATCGCCTACTTCATCAGCGGGCACCCCGGGTCCACGCTGGAGGACATGGTGATGCTGGCCCAGTGGCTGAAGGAGAAGGGCAAGCGGCCCCGGCAGGTGCAGGACTTCATCCCCACGCCCATGTCGGTGGCGACGGCCATGTACTACACGGGCCTGGACCCGCTGAAGATGGAGCCCGTGTACACGGCGAAGGGCCTGCGCGAGAAGCGGCTGCAGAAGGCGCTGCTGCTCTACTGGAACCCGGAGCACTGGCCGCTGGCGCGCGAAGCGCTGCGGCTCGCCGGCCGCGCGGACCTCATCGGCCGGGGTCCCAATGCCCTGGTGCCCCCGGAGTCCGCAGCGGAGGCCGCGCGCCTGCGCCGCACGGGGGATGGCGCCGGGGAGGAGCAGGGGCTCGCGACGAATGCGTGGCCCCGCCCGGTGCAGCCGCGCCCGTCGGGGCGCAGCGGAGGACGCACGCCGCGTCCGGGCCCGCGCGGACGGCAGTAGCCCTCGGCTTTCGCTCGGGGAGTGGCTCGGGTATAGGGTGCGCCGCCTTTCAAGCACCCAACACCGTCGGAGCCACACACCCATGCCCAGGACCTCCCAGGAGCAGTCGCAGGAGCGCCACGCGTTCCTGCTCGACCTCTTCCGCACCCAGCCCGACCTGAGCCGCCAGGACGCCCTGGAGAGCTTCAAGGACCGGTTCGGCGCGACCATCAACCTGCGCACCTTCAACGAGCTGCGCGAGCAGGCGAAGAAGGACCTGTCTTCCAGCCCCAGCACGCCCGCGCCCAAGGAGCCCGAGCCCGAGGTCGAGGCCCAGGACGAGCGGCCCGAGGTGACGGTGGAGGACGCTGGCGCGCTCCTGAAGTCCGCGGCCACGCCGGAGCTGCTCAACGGTGCGGCGCCAGCGAAGAAGCCCAAGGCCAAGGGCCCGGGCGTGCGCAACGTGTTCGTGGACGCGCCGCAGGAGCACCTCCAGTTCCTGGAGCGCATCGTGCAGCAGCTCCAGGAGGCCGGCGCCTCCAACGTGCGCATCGACCACGGCACCGACCGGTGGATGGTGCTGGTGGTGGACTCCAAGTAGCCCCTGCCGCCCCCAGACAGCCAATCGCAGCACGCGGGCCCGCCTCCTTCTGTCTGGAGCGCGGGCCCTGTCGTTTTCAGGGAGTCACTCCCAGGGCAACTGTGCGTTTCGGACAGGCAATCGCGGCGCATCCCGGCTTGGATGGAAGGATGACGCGCACTCCTTCCCTCCTCGCCGCCCTCCTGATGTTCGCAGGCTGTGCCAGCAAACAGGTCCCCGTGAAGAACGACGCACCTCCTGCCCCCTCCATCCCCTGGACCGCCACGCAGCACCTGGACCACCCGCTGGTGGGCCGCATCTGGGATGTGGCGGGCGGAAGGTTCGTGGACGAGGAGGCCCTGCGCAAGGCGGTGGTCTCCACGCAGTACGTCCTCCTGGGAGAGCGGCATGATCATCCGGACCACCACCGACTCCAGGCGGAGCTGGTACGAGCAACGACGTACGCGGGCCGGAGGCCGGCGCTCGCGTTCGAGATGCTGGATGTCACCCAATGGTCCACGGTGGCCGCGTCCCTGAAGAAGAACCCGGGTGACGCCGAAGCGCTGGCACAGGCCCTGGACTGGGCCAACAGCGGCTGGCCCGCCTTCAGTCTCTACGCCCCGGTGTTCAACGCGGGCCTCGAAGCGCAACTGCCCATCGTCGCCGCCAACCTGCCCCGGACGCAGGTGCGCGAGCTGGTGATGAAGGGCCCGGAGGTCCTGCCTACGGAGCTGCGCACCCGGTTGCAGTTGGACGCCCCCATCCCCGAAGCCGAAGCAAAGGCGGTCCGCGAGGAGCTGGACCGCTCCCACTGCGGACACCTGCCCCAGGAGATGCTGGAGCCCATGGCGCTCGCACAGCGGGCCCGCGACGCGATGATGGCGGACCAACTGCTGGGCCTGTCCGTGGGCAACGGCGCGCTGCTCATCACTGGCAACGGCCACGTGCGCAAGGACCGGGCGGTGCCCGCGCACCTGCGGCGACGGGACCCGGACGCGAAGGTGTTGAGCGTGGCAATCCTGGAGGTGTCACCGGAGGCCCTGAAGCCCCAGGACTACGCGGCGTCCGTGGACGCTCCATCCCTGCCCTATGACTACGTCTGGTTCACGCCCGCGATGCCGGAAGACGACCCGTGCAAACAACTGCGGGAGCGCAAGGCCCCGCCGACACAATAGGCCTGGCTCGCAAAACCACGGCCCATGTCCGGTCCAGGATGTTTCATGTCTCCCAACGGGATGGAACGTAACACCGGGCGTGAATCAAGACACTCAATGAGGAATATTTTATTCACTCCCGGTGAGAATTTGACACAACAAGGAAACATCTGGTGAGGTGGTAAATCAGGAGGGGTGAGACGGCCCGGGAAGGGGCCATTTCTCTCCTTGCTGGTTCATTCCCCCAAACCCCGTGTTGACGAGAAAGAGTAGGCACTCATGCTACGACTGTCTTTGAAGACAGCCGCGCTGGGCGCATTGGTCTGCCTGGGCACCTCCACCCCCGTGGAAGCGCACCAGATGCTGGAAGACCGCGTGCTGCTGGACGATGGAACCACGTTCTACGGCGATCCCGTGTTCGTGGAACAGGCCTACAACGAGCTGGTCTATGAGACGACGACCAACTGCATCGGCTATTGCTATGCGGTGACGGACCCGGCGGACCCGGATCCGTTGATCGTCGGGGACGAGGGCGACCACGGCCAGGCGTCCACCACCACCGAGCCGGGTGGCATCCAGGTCGGTCCCTCTGGCACCGACCCGTCCACCCAGCCGTTCGTGAAGACGTTCCACAAGGACGACAGCTTCGGCAGCGGACTGTTCGGTTCGGGGTACTCCCTGGACGCGTCGCTGAAGGGCAACCGCGTGGACCACACGCTGGAGGCCTCCGCTGAAGGCAAGGTCTGGGCGAAGCTGTTCAACTCCCTCAAGTTCGACGTCATCCGCGCTACCGCCAAGGCCACGGGCAAGCAGGGCGACAAGTCGACCGCGAGCACGGCGCTGTATGTCGTCGGCTACAAGCTCTGGGAGAAGAACGTCGAGAGCGCCGGTGCCACCGAGCACAAGCTCTATGAGAAGCCGCTCTACGACATGGAGTTCTTCAAGGCGCCGGACATCCGCTACACCATCTTCTTCATCCCCGTGAAGGTGACGGCCCGGGCGTATGGCAAGGCGGGCATCACGGTGAAGGCGCTCACCACGACGACCTCCGTGAAGCTCGCGGCGGCCGCCGAAGGCGGCGTCTACGCGGAAGCCTCCGCGGCGGCGGACATCTGGGTCGTGAGCGCCGGCGTGCGCGGCACCCTCACCCTCGTGGAGGCGAAGCTGCCTGCCTCCGCGCAGTTGGTCGCCAGCGCGTGCGGCAGCCTGGACTGGGACCTGCGCTCCAGCTTCAACCTGAAGACGCTGGCGGGCAAGCTGGAGGCCTTCGTGAAGGTGAAGCTCTTCATCTTCAAGAAGACGGTGTCGCTCACCATCGCCAAGTGGAATGGCAGCTTCCATGGCACCGACAACAGCTGGGTGCTCTTCAGCGCCAATGGCAGAGTGCCGTTCGCCTTCATCTGCTCCAACGGAGCTCCGCAGGACGGCGCGGGCACGCTGTCGCCTCCGGCCAGCCCGCTGGCGGCGTACGTGAATGACACCACGGGCACCGGCGGTGGTGACACCGGCGGTGGCGGCGGCGGCGGCGGTGGCGGTGGCGGTGGCTGGGGCGGCGGTGGCGGTGGCGGTGGCTGCTTCCAGCAGGGTGGGCTCCACGACGCGGAGAGCCTGATGCCCATCGAGCAGTGCGAGGTCTACTAGGCCCTCCGTGCTGTCCGCTGAAGGCTGACTGAATGTCCCGGGAGGGGGCGGCTCCATGTCGGAGCCGCCGCCTCCCGGTCTTCCCCCGGTCTCTCCCGTATCGAGGTGTCGTCGTGAATCACCGCAGATGGCCCGTGGCCGTGGCAGTGCTGGGTCTCCTTCTCGGGTCGGGGGCCTTCTTCGCCCTCCGGGACCGCGGACACGCAGCGTCCGGGGCGCCCCTGACGCCTTCCGAGCCAGCCGCACTGGCCCCTCCCTCCGCGCCCCTTCCCTCCGCGGCGCAGGCCGCGACCGGGGCCCGGCCGCGCTCGTTCGAGACGGGCCTGCAGCTTGCGTCCACGCTGTCGCTGGAGCAGCGCCTGCGGATGGGCGCGCCCGAGTCGAAGGACGACGCCACGTTCCACTTCCTGCTGGAAGGCACCCTCACCCAGACGGTGGTGGGCCTCCGTCCGGAGCAGGCGGACGTCCAGTTCCAGGTGATGCCCTCACGGTTCCTGTTCGAGGCGGACGGCCAGGACGCGCTGGACGCGGACTCGCGCCCCAGGATGCTGGCCGCGCTCCAGGCCCCGTTCTACGTGACGCTCAACCGACAGGGCGCCGCGCTCTCCGTGCACTTCGAGCGCGAGCTGGGACCGGTGGAGCAGAACCTCCTGCGCTCGCTGGTGTCCGCCACGCAGTTCGTGTCCCCCTCCCCCTCCCCGGCCACATGGGAAACGCAGGAACTGGACACCACGGGCCAGTACGTCGCGCGCTACCGCGCCGGGCCCGGTGAGCGTGCGTATTCGAAGCAGAAGGAGCGCTACCTGCGGCTCGCCTCGCCCCAGGGCCTCCAGCCCCTGGGCGCCTCCCTGCGCATCACCGTCTCGTCGGAGACGACCGTGGCGCTGGGCGCGGAGGGCTGGCCCCAGGACATCGACGGCAGCGAGCGCATGGCCACGGCCGCGGACTCGGGGATGCCCCCGGTCCAGGGTGAGGGACGCCTCGTCCTGAAGCGCACGTCGGTGAGAAGCGTCCCCATGCTCATCGGCGCGCTGGATGCGCGCCGGGCCCAGCTCGTCCGCTCGTCGCTCGCCACCCAGGTCTTCGCCCGCGCGGATCCGAAGGAGGAGCTGCGCAAGCTGGTGGGCGGCGCGAAGCTTTCGGACCTGCTCAAGGAGCTGCGCGCGGTCCCCCGCGACGGCAAGTCCGGTGGCCCGGAGACGGCCCGGCTCATGAACCGGATGCGCGCCCTCTTCCAGTTGGAACCGGAGAGCGCGGCCCAGGTGCCGTCCATGCTCAGGCAGGAGAAGGACCGGGACACCTACAGCCCCGTGCTCGGGGCCTTGTCGTCCGCCAGCACGCCGCAGGCGGTGCAGGCGCTCGCGTCGGTGGCCACGGATGCGCAGACGCCCACGACCACCCGGGTCAACGCGACGGCCATGCTGGGCATGGCCGAGTCCCCCACGCCGGAGGGAACCCAGGCCCTGCGCGAGCTGACGCGCGGCGCGGACGAGGACCTGCGCAACACCGCGACCCTGGCCCTGGGCAACGTGGCGCGCAACATGGACGGACCGGCCGCGTCTCAAGGCGAAGCCCTGCTGCGCGAACTCCAGGAAGCGGCCCGCGCCGCGCCCACGCCGCAGGCCCGTGCCCTGTGGATCAGCTCCCTGTCCAACACCGCCGACGTGCGCATCCTGCCCTTCCTGCAGGAGTGTCTGCGCGACCCGCTCCCGCTCATCCGGCAGAGCGCACTGGAGGCGATGCGCCTGCTGCCCTCGCAGCTCGCGGATCAGCTCATCGCGGAGTCGCTGGTGAAGGACACCTCGCCCGACGTGCGACGCTCGGCCATCTTCGCCGCGAGCTTCCGGTCGCTCGGGCCCCTGCTGATGTCACTGGGGCAGGTGCTGCGCACGGACTCGGTGGACGCGGTCCGCATGGATGCCGTGCGGCTGCTGGGCTCCAACGTCGTGCAGGTGCCCATGGCCCGGGAGCTGCTCACCTGGTCCGGCATCAACGACACCAACGGGGAGATCCGCCACACCGCGCTGGCCTTCCTCGCGCCGCCCACCCGCACGCCCCCGGACCCCGTCCAGCCCTGATGCGCGGGCAGGAGGAGGCCGGGAGCCTGGGGGCCCTCAGTCGCAGGCGTAGGTGCTGGAGGGTCCGACGTCAGCGGCCGTCAGCGCGCGGCACTGCATCACCGCGCCCCGGGCCGGGAACCGCTTCGAGACGTAGGCGCCCATCGCGTTCCGGGTAAGCAGCGGGTCCACGAAGGTGACGCCCGTCGCGGAGCCCACCTTCGGCCAGGCGGTGGTCTCCACGCAGTACGTCCTCCTGGGAGAGCGGCACGATCATCCGGACCACCACCGACTCCAGGCGGAGCTGGTGCGAGCAACGACGTACGCGGGCCGGAGGCCGGCGCTCGCGTTCGAGATGCTGGATGTCACCCAATGGTCCACGGTGGCCGCGTCACTGAAAAAGAACCCGGGTGACGCCGAAGCGCTGGCACAGGCCTTGGACTGGGCCAACAGCGGCTGGCCCGCCTTCAGCCTGTACGCCCCGGTGTTCAACGCGGGCCTCGAAGCGCAACTGCCCATCGTCGCTGCCAACCTGCCCCGCGCCCAGGTGCGCGAGCTGGTGATGAAGGGCCCGGAGGCCCTGCCCACGGAGCTGCGCACCCGGTTGCAGTTGGACGCCCCCATCCCCGAAGCCGAAGCAAAGGCGGTCCGAGCGCAAGACGCCGCCAGGACGATAGCTCTCGAAGAGCGTTTGCGCCCCCGCCAGGGGCAGCTCATGCCCAGAAGGGCTTGAGGGGGTTCAGGTCGAATGAAGGGAAGAGGTGCACGGCGGTAGCGAACTCCTTGTCCAACGGCATGAGCCCCGCTGACTTGATGGGGATCGACCCCAGCGGGGGGACGAGCGTGAACCGCAGGCTCAGGGGATGCTTGCAGGCGACCCTGCAGCGAGGCCCATCACTCTGCACCACCAGCCCGGGCTTGATGCGGTGCAGCGCGAAGGCATCCATGTTGGTCCCCTTGACCTCCTCCAAGTCAATCACATACTTCTTCCCCAGATATTCGACCTGCCCCTTGCTGGTGACCGACATGTATCCCGACACCTTGGGACCACAATAGTAGATGTGATCCGTAGCCATCCCGAACGAGGGCATGAGATAGACCTCGGGCCAGACCCCCAGGCTCTTCTTCGAGAGGAACTGACCCATGTTCCCGATGTCGTTGCAGATCTCGACACCAAACCGGGTCTCTGAGGATTCGAAGTAGCTGAGCAGGAACGTGTCAGGGTGCTCCGCCCCCATCCCCAGACCCGCCTTGTCCCACGCCTCTTCGGTGTTGCCGCCCTTCGTCCCCTTATGGATCTCCAGGAGGAGGTCGTCCTGCCAGAACACGGGCGCGTAGTTGTAGTGCTGCGCAAGCCGCTTCTCCACGATGGTCCCCGGCACGACCAGCGCGTTGCCTGACAGCTTCTTGAGCCAACCGAGCAGTTCAAGCCGTGGGTCGTTATAGGCCGCCGGGACAATCTTCCGGGTTTGATCGTTGAAACTGGCGAACAGGAACTCCGGACCGAGCACCACCGGCAAGGCATCCTTGTCGACATCCCCGACGGCTTTCTCCAGGGCCTTCGCGAGTTCCTTCGGATCCCACTTCGCATTGAGACTGGCGCAAATCACCACTGGCTGGACCTTGCTCACCCGGCATCCCCCATCGGTTTACAGCTTTGAGTCCACGAACATACTCCAACCGTGAAACAAGAGGGCCCAGGGGGCACGACGCGGTCGCACATGAGCGCTTGCGACGGGTGGAAAAGCCCCCCGAGAGGCTCGATTGCAGGCGCCCGTCCCCCCCCTTTCCAGGTGGTTGCCATGGATGGAGTGGAAGAATTCGCCTGATAGGCCACTCCATCCCTCGCCTCCATACAAATTCAAGCATTACCTGATAGATCTCCTTTCCAGCGAAGGCGCCCTGCCTCGCCCAAGGAAAGGACTCCCTGTGTCCAGACGTGCAACGTTGCTACTCGCCCTGGCGGTAGTGACGAGCGGACTGCTGTCACCCGTGGCCCGGGCGGCGACCGTCACCGGTTATCGCGGTGGCAACACGCCGGTGTATTCGCGCACCTCGTATGACTACGTGCCCAGCGTGATGAAGGACGGCGTCTACCGCATGTGGTGGTGCGGCGGCATCGCGGGCGACTACATCCTCTACGCCGAAGCGAACTCACTGAGCGGCCCGTGGCATGCGCGGGGCTCCACGGTGGCCAACAGCTACAACACCGTGTTCCGTCCCACGGGCAACGCCGCGCAGTTCGACGGCATCCACGTGTGCGATCCGTCCGTCATCCGCGTCGACGCCACGTACTACATGTATTACGGCGGCTACGGCGACGGCACCGGCACCACGATGATTGGCGTGGCCTCCAGCCCGGACGGCCTCAACTGGACGCGCCTCAACGGCGGCAATCCCATCATCGTGCCCGCGCGGGACTACCGCCCCCTGCCCAACAAGTACGGCGCGGGTCAGCCGAGCGTCACGCACGTCAACGGGAAGTTCCACCTCATCTTCACCGACTCCACCGGGTACGCCGTGGACGGCAACGGCGGCGGCCAGTTCGTGCTGCGCTCGTCGGACCCCACCTTCCAGACGGGCGTCGAGGAGCTCACCGCCACCGGCTTCGCGCCCAGGACGGCGGCGAACCACACGCACCACTCGCTGCTCGCCGCGTTCTCCGTGGACTGGCAGTACATGGATGCCAATGACACCTTCGCCATCGCGGTGGACGGCCCCACCTCCAGCGCCACCCGCGTCTTCCTCTTCAACAGCGCGCTGAGCCAGCAGGTGGACCAGTTCGACATCAGCGGCACGTGGACCGAAGGCCCGGCCATCGTGTCCCGCCCGGACAAGCACGCCCTGGCCTCCTCCACCTGCGGCACGGTGCCGGTGGACATCCTCCGCTCGGTGGGCCCCGGTGGGCCCGACACCTGGAACCTGGCCCACGGCGGCGTGGACCTGCTCACGGGGCGCACCTGCGACCAGGTGCCGCACGGCCGCGTGTACGAGGGCTATCTCCTCCAGGCCACGGGACTGCCGCTCACGCTGGCGCGCGGCGGGGTGCGGCTCCAGTTCGCGCTGGCCGCGCCCGCGCAGAACCTGTCGCGCAACGCCATCGCCGTCTCATCGGACGTGTTCCACCGCATCCCCTACGGGGCCTCCATGGCCTCGGGAGCGCCCGTCTACGGCGCACCCGGACGCCCCGCCGCCTTCCGGCTGGATGACGGACGGCTGTGGCCGGTGAGCTGCCTGGAGGCCATCACATCCAACAACTCCTCCATCGCGAACCTCAGCGTGGGCCAATGGGATGCACACCCCACCGGCCCCGCACTGCACTGCGTGAAGTAGCCCCCGCGCCCGTGGGAGCGGATGCGCTCGCACCCGCTCCCGCGGCACGTCCATCGCCCCGGGGGGCCACCTTCTGTCCTGTCCAGGAGGCCATCCGCATGCCGCGAGACAGTGGCGGCGTGGCCGCATGGAGGTGCCGCGAACGCGTCGCGAAGATGGTGGGCGACTTCATCGTTGGCACCAACCGCGGGAACAGGGGTGCTGCATGCCGGATGTCATCGTCGTAGGTGGCGGTATCGCAGGCCTCACGGCCGCGCACGAACTGGTCGAACGTGGCTTCAAGGTCCATGTCTTCGATTCACGGGCGACCTGGGGCGGCAAGGCCCGCTCCCAGCCGGTGCCCGGCACCGGCACGGAGAACCGACGCGCGCTGCCTGGCGAGCACGGCTTCCGCTTCTACCCCCGCTTCTACCGCCACGTGATTGATCAGATGCAGCGGACTCCCGCCGCTGGCGCGCCGGGCCGGACCGTCGACCAGCACCTCAAGGCGACCACCGAGAGCGCCATCGCCCTGATTGATGAAGACACGTGGTTTCGCTTCTCGCGACGGCGGCTCGACAAGCCCTATGACGTCCTGGAGGCGCTGGAGCTGTTCTTCCAGAAGCTCGACTTCGAACCGTCCGACGGCAGCCTGTTCGGCCTCAAGATGCTCCAATTCCTCTCATCCAGCGACGAGCGCCGGCTGGGACAGTACGACAGGCTGTCGTGGTGGGACTACACGCAGGGCGACCGCTACTCCCCGAAGTTCCAGCGCCAGCTGCGCGCGGTGCCACGCACGATGGTCGCGATGGATCCACGCCGAGGCTCGGCGCGAACCATTGGCACCATCTCCATGCAGTTGATCCTCGACTTCGCGTCGAGCGGGGTGAACAACGACCGGACGATGGGCGGGCCCACGAGCCAGATGTGGCTGGACCCCTGGGTCACCCACCTGCGCGGCCTGGGCGTCCAGTTCCACGCGGGCGTGCGCTTCACCGGGTTCGACGTGTCCGAAGGACGCATCTCCCGGGCCCGCTTCGACCAGGGCGGGCCGCGCACCGCCGACCACTACGTGCTCGCGGTGCCCGTCGAGGCGGCCCACGCGCTCATCACCCCGGAGCTCGCCGCGCTGGACCCCGCGCTGGCGCGCCTGCGCCAGTCGAACGTGGAGGAACTGGTGGCGTGGATGGTGGGGATCCAGTTCTTCCTCTACGAAGACGTGCCCCTGGTCCGTGGCCACACCTTCTACCCGGACTCCCCCTGGGCACTGACGTCCATCTCGCAGCCGCAGTTCTGGCGCGAGCTGGGACTGTTCCGCACCCAGTTCGGAGACGGGCAGGTCGGCGGGCTGCTCTCCATCGACATCTCGGACTGGGACACGCCGGGCACCTTCGTGCCGAAGCGCGCCAAGGACTGCACCCCCGAGGAGATCAAGACCGAGGTCTGGGGACAGCTCAAGGCGGCGCTCAACGGCGGAGATGTCGTGGAGCAGGTCCTGACGGACGAACTGCTGCACTCGTTCCATCTGGACGCCGACCTGGATTACAGCGCCGGCCTGCCGCCGACCAACCCGTCGCGGCTGCTCGTCCACCCGCCGCGCTCCTGGGAGGTGCGCCCCGAAGCGGCCAGCGCGATTCCCAACCTGTGCCTCGCGGGGGACTACGTGCGCACCCACACGGACCTGGCCACCATGGAAGGCGCGTGTGAAGGGGGCCGCCGGGCCGCCAATGCCATCCTGGACCGGGTGGGCTCCCGGGCGTCCCGCGCGGACATCTGGCCGCTCATGGAGCCCGCGGAGCTGGAGCCCTGGAAGCGCCTGGACGCGGCGCTGTATCAGCGGGGCCGGCCGCACCTGTTCGAACTGCTCGGCCTCCAAACCGGCTTCCAGGCCGCCGACACGCTGCGAAGGTTCTCCGCATTCACGGGCTTGAGCGAACTCGATGACTGGATGGACCAGTTCCGGGTCACCTCGGTGGTCGACAGCCTCCTGAAGCGCATCGGGGGGCGCTGAGCCTGCTCATTCGCGGGACAGCTCCGCGGGGCCCGGGCGGGGCGTGTAGACATTGGCGCTCACGGAGCGGGCCGCCGCGGTGATGCCGATGAGGCTCTCCGCGTGTCCGAGGAAGAAGTACCCCGTCTCCGGCAGGCGCTGGAGCAGCCCCTGGATGACCCGCACGCGGGCCTCCGCGCCGAAGTAGATGAGCACGTTGCGGCAGAAGATGATGTCGAACTTCCCGACAGGCCACGTGGCCGGGTCATGCAGGTTCGCGCGGGCGAAGCGCAGCAACTGCCGCACTTCCGGGCCCGCCATCATCAGCCCTTCCTGACTGCGCACGCCGCGCAGCATGTACTTGCGCAGCAAGAGCGGCGGGATGGTCCGGGAGCGCTCCAGGTTCCAGAGCCCCTCCTCCGCGCGCCGCACGGCCCAGGTGGACAGGTCCGTGGCGACAATCTCCAGATGCCAGCCGGAGTCCTGGGGGAACGACTCCAGCAACGCCATCGCCAGCGAGTACGGCTCCTCGCCGGTGGAGCACCCGGCGCTCCAGACGCGGAGGCTCCGGGGACGCCGGCCCTGCGTACCCTGCGCGCTCCACTCCGGGAAGACGTGGTCGCGCAGCAGGTCGAAGTGGCGGGACTCGCGGAAGAAGGACGTCTCGTGGGTGCAGAGGCTGTCGAGCATCCGCACCTTCTCCGCTTCGTTCCCCCGCGAGGTGACGTACGTGTAGTACGCGGCGAACGAATCCAGGCCCAGCTCCCGCAACCGCCGGGACAGCCGGTTCGCCACCAGCGCGTTCTTCGCCATGGACAGGTGCATGCCCGTCTCCGCCTCCACCAGGTGCTGGAACAGCATCAGCTCCGAGTGCGACAGCGAAGGCGGCAGCGCCTGCGCCCATGGCTCATGCCCGTTCATCCCCTCACCCGTGGCCCGGTGATTCCGGCTGGGGCGCGGTGGAGAGCACGGAGGCCGGGGCCTCGTCGGCGGCGGTCGTCAGCCGCAGCAGTTCCTCCAATGACAGCAACCGGTCCAGGTCCAAGAGCAGGATGAACGCGTCGCCATGACGGCCCATGCCCCGCAGGAACTCCAGCCGCACGCGGGTGCCGAAGGCCGGTGGGGGCTCGATGTCGTCGGGCCCCAATTCCAGCACCTCGCGCACCGTGTCGCAGAGCAAGCCCAGCACCGTCTGCTGACCGTCGAGCGCCACCTCCACGATGACGAAGCAGGACCAGCGGGTGATGGGCCGGGGCGACAGGCCGAACTTCACGGCCAGGTCCACGACGGGCACCACGCTGCCGCGCAGGTTGATGACGCCCTGCACGGCGACGGGCATGCCCGGCACGCGGGTGACAGGGCGGTATTCGATGATCTCCCGCACCCGCAGGAGGCCCACGGCGTATTCCTCGCCCGCGAGCATGAAGCTCAGGTAGCTGGACCGGCCGCCGCTGCCCGGTTCGATGAGATGGTTCATGGTGGGCTGTCTCCCTAGAACCGCTGGAAGTCCTGATGGGCCGGGGACTCCGCGCCGTTCTGGAGCCGGGACAGGGCCGAGACCTGGGGCGACGACGCGCCGAACGTTCCCTGCGCCGCCGCCTGCAGTCCGCGCGCGGGCGAGGCCGGCATCCGGTGGGCCATGGGCCGCGTCGGGTTGGAGGGCACGTTGAAGCCGAAGCCCTCCACCAGCCGGAAGAACGTCATCATCTGCAGGAGGGACTCCGCCTGGGTGGCCATCTCTTCCGCGGTGGAGGACAGCTCCTCCGCGGCGGAGGCGTTGCGCTGGGTCACCTGATCCACCTGCGTCATGGCGCGGTTCATCTGCGACACGCCAATGGACTGCTCACGCGAGGCGTTGGTCACCTGCTGCACCAGCTCCGACGTGCGGCGGATGGCGGGCACCAGGTCGGACAGCAACTGGCCGCTGCGCTCGGCGACCTTCACGCTGGAGGTGGCCAGCCCGCCAATCTCCTTCGCGGCCTTCTGGCTGCGCTCGGCCAGCTTGCGCACTTCGGTGGCGACGACGGAGAAGCCCCGGCCGTGCTCCCCGGCGCGCGCGGCCTCCACGGCGGCGTTCAGCGCGAGCAGGTTCGTCTGGTAGGCGATCTCCTCCACGATGGAGATGCGCTCCGCGATGGCGTTCATCGCCTCCACGGTCTCCTTCACCGCGCGGCCACTCTCCTCCGCGTCCCGGGCGCCCTTCAGGGCCGTCTGCTCCATCTCCCGGCTGTTCTCCGAGTTCTGGCGGATGCTGACGTTGAGCTGCTCCAGGCTGGCGGTGGTCTCCTCCACGGAGGCGGCCTGGGAGCTGGTGCCCTGCGACAGGCCCTGCGCCGCGGAGGCCACCTGGAGCGACGCGGAGGACAGCGAACCCGCCGCGCCCCGCACCTCGCTGATGACACCCGACAGCCGCTGGATCATGTCCCGCATGCCGCTCATCATCCGGCCCGTCTCGTCGGTCCCCCGGGCGGTGATGTTCGCCGTGAGGTCGCCAGCGGTGACCTGCGTCGTCACCTTCACGGCCTCCGTGAGCGGCTGCACGATGCTGCGGGTGAGCAGGAAGGACAGCAGCCCCGCGAGCGCCACCCCCAGGACGCCCCCCATGATGATGACGTCGTACAGGTCCTGCGCCATGTCGGCGGTCCGGGTGGTGCGCTCCTTGAGGAGGACCTCCTCGTCGTCCGCCAGCTTCGAGAGCAACATCCGGACGCGGTCGGACGTCTCCTTTCCGCGCGCGGCCTGCTCCACCGAGATGACCTGCGCCATCTCCCCGCGGCCCGCGCTGACGTCCCGGCGCTGCGCGATGAGGGGCTCCAGGTGCTGGGTCACCCACTGCTGCATCAGTTCGCGGATCTCCTGCTGGCGATCCTGCTGGCGGCGGTCGCGCTGCGTGAGTTCACGGATGCGGTCCAGGTTCTGGGACACGCTCAGGCGCGCCTGGTTGTAGGGCTCCAGGAACTTGTCGTCGCCGGTGATGAGGAAGCCACGCTGGCCCATCGCCAGGTCGGCCATGTCCCCCTCCAACGTGCGCACGGCGATCATCATGTGCTGACTTTCGGTGTCGCCGGTGGCGGAGGCGGCGACCCTGACCAGCGTCGAGTAGGTCATCCCCACGATGCCGATGATGATGGCGACCATCGCGCTGAAGGCGAACACCAGCTTCGCCGTGATGCTCAGGTTGTTGAACATGGTTACTCCGGAAGGGGGGACGGCCGAGACGGCGCACGAGGCGCGTCGGTAGGGGGAAGGAGGTCCTGCGGGGAATGGGAGGCTTCAGGGTGTTCGCTGGCGCGGTGGATGGCCCTGCGCACCAGCGAGGGTGTGTCCAGGAGCAGGCCCACGCGCCCGTCGCCCAGGATGGTGGAGCCGGAGATGCCGGGGATGCCCTGGAAGAGCTTGCCCAGGGGTCGGATGACCCGCTGGCCCTCCCCCTGGAGTTCATCCACCGCCAGGCCGACCATGCCATCCGGGTGCTTCAGCACGACGACGTTCTCCCGGGTCGACGAGCTACCGCCCAGGTCGAAGACCTGACGCAGCCGCAGGTATGGCAGCGGCTGGCCGCGCAGCGACAGGACGCCGGACGCATCGGAGGTGCGCTCCTCGGCGGGGACCTCCATGCACTCCTGCACGCCCTCGATGGGGACGACGTACACCTGGTCGCCCACGCCCATGGCGAAGCCTTGGATGACGGCGAGCGTGAGGGGCAGGCGCAGGGTCAGGGTGGTGCCCCGGCCCTCCTGGCTCTGGATGGACACGGAGCCGCGCAGCGCTTCGATGTCCCGGCGCACCACGTCCATGCCCACGCCACGGCCAGACAGCTCCGTCACCGTCGCGGCGGTGGAGAAGCCGGGCTCGAAGATGAGGCGCAAGAGCTCGTCGTCGCGCAGGCGCTCCGGGGCAGCCACCAGCCCCTTCTCCCGGGCGCGCTCGCGCACCCGTTCGCGCTGGATGCCCCGGCCGTCGTCGGACAGCTCCACGACGACGCTGCCCGCGTCATGGAAGGCCCGCAGCCGCAGGTGGCCCCGGGGATCCTTGCCCGCGGCCCGGCGTTCGTCGGGGGACTCGATGCCGTGGTCCAGCGCGTTGCGCAGCAGGTGGAGCAGCGGGTCGCGCAGCGCGTCCAGCACCGCGGTGTCCAGGGTGGCGTCCTCGCCCTCCAATTCCAACAGCGCCTGCTTGCTCTGGGAGCGAGCGAGGTCGCGCACGGTGCGCAGGTGCTGGCGGAACAGCGGCCCCACGGGGACCATCCGGACCTTCATCACCTCTTCCTGGAGCTCCTCGAAGAGCGGATCCATCTCCCGCTGCAATGACAGCGCATCATCCCAGCTCGCGCCCGAGTCCTCCGCGCGGGTCAGGAATTGCGTCATCCGGCCCCGTGCGACGGACAGCTCCGCGGTGAGCGTGACGATGCGGTCCAGGCGCTCCAGGTCCATCCGCGAGCGCCCCCGCTTGCCTCCCGGGGTCTCCGGGATGCGCGGAAGGCTGGCCGGGAC
This sequence comes from Corallococcus sp. bb12-1, assembly GCF_026626765.1. Classification (NCBI taxonomy): domain Bacteria; kingdom Pseudomonadati; phylum Myxococcota; class Myxococcia; order Myxococcales; family Myxococcaceae; genus Corallococcus; species Corallococcus sp. bb12-1. The sequence continues at coordinate 553,363 of NZ_JAPNJZ010000027.1, forward strand.
CGGGGCGGCGGCCCCTTCCGGAGCAGGGTGAAGGCCGGCGCCCTGTTTCAGCCGGGCCAGGTGGGCCAGGTGGACCGCGCCCAGCGAATCCACGCCGGCGAGCGACGCCCGGCTCAAGTCCCGCAGGTGGTCCACGGCGCCCAGCAGGAGCGACACCCGCTCCTCGTCCACCGCGACGCGCCGGTCGATCAGCGCCTGGAGGAGGTCCTCCACTCCGTGCGTGTAATCCGTCACCGCCTGGAAGCCGAGCGAGCCAGCGGCGCCCTTCAGCGTGTGCGCTCCTCGCAGGATGGCCTGGAGCAGCGAGTCCGCGGGAGCCACCTCCAGCGCGATGAGGTTCTCCTCCATGGAGGCGACCAGGCCCTCGGCCTCGTCCGAAAAGATGCCCAGCACCTTTTCCCACTCCACGGTTGCATCCGACGTCATATCCCCCGGGCCCATCGTCAGCGCACCGCTCCCGCACGAGGCGGAGCCGGTTCACCTACGGGGTTGTCTGGGGGGAACTTCCGGGTCAGCCGCTTTCGAGCGGAAGCCATGGGAACTCAGCGCGACAATGGGTGGGGACCACAACCCTTCGGGAGTACAGACACACGAACCCCCCGTCCTCACAATGTGAGCCATTGCCATGGGGTGGGCCGACCACCACGGAAGAGGAATGAATCCAGAAACCAACAGTACCAACAATGTGCCCCAGAAACAATGCCACCCAACTTTTCACGCACAACCAGAATCAACAGGTAGGGCGGTCCTCGCTGCAAACCAGACTGTACAGGTCAGGGCGCTGAAGACTCCCCGCCGCCCTCAATCTGTTTTACCTGAATAATCATGTTTCACGGAGTGAAGGGGCAACCCTCCGCCCCCTCCCGTACCCGTGTAGGCAAACCGAGTCGTGGCGGCGGCGACCGGGGGGATGCCCGCGGTGTAGGAAATCCCCTGGCTGCCCATGGACGCGCAGGCCTCCTGGTGGTCGGAGACGTTGTAAATGGTCACTGAAACCCATCCAGAAGCGCACGTCCGCCGCGGGATGGTGCATGGACAGGGAATGCACCTCGTCATGGCCTGACAGGTAGGCATTCTGTCTTCCCACGACGGGCAGGTCCCATTCGCTTGCGACCTCGAACATCGCGTTCCACCGCCAGCCCTCGACCGTATCGAGATATTCATCCTCGACAAGTCTGACATAGACATTCACGACGCCGGGGTCGAAGCCCACGCCGAGGAGCACCGTCACGCCCCGGGCCGCGCATTGGTGAAGGCGTTTCCATTCGAGCACCGCCCCGTTCACGAAGGGCGATGCCACGTTGATGACGATCTCCGCGCCTGTCTCACGGATCAACGCGGCCACGGCGGCGGTGTCCATCGCATTTGGGCTCAGGAGAGGCTTTTGACGTACTCGCCGTAATCCGATCGCCAGCGCCCTGTCGTTGTCCAGGAGGTTCAGGACGGTGACCTCCAGCGTCGCCGTCTCGCGGATCGCGGCCTCGCCCGGCTCCAGATAGACCGTCACGCCGTCGTGCTGTTCGGAGAAGTCCCGCAGCAGGGTGGGAGGACTGCCGTGGACGAACTCCGCGACCAGCTCCAGGGGCACGTCATCCGTCCGGTCCCGCACAGTCGCCCCCCGGCCGCCCACGCGGTCGCAGGCCTCCAGGAGGATGACGTCGCAGTGTTTCTCCATCCGTCGGCGGCTCCCTGGCGGATTGTCCGTCAGGGGAAAAGAAGTCCCTCGCGGCGCAGGGGGCACAGCGCATCCGGAGGGTGGGGGCGCTGCGACCCCAGGGCGGCTGACTCCCTGCGCAACGCCTTTCATCCCGCCAATGATTGACGGGCAGCGGGCAACGGCCGTTTGATTCGCGAATGCAAAATCAAACCCTGGAGTACCAGTCCTGCATCCAGAGTTCCGAGAAGGTGTCCTGGCGTCTGGATGAGTTGTTGCCCCGGGACACCGAGCTCGATTTCAGCCGGAGATTCCTCTCCGATGCGCTGACCGGGACGGAGGCCATCGGCTTCTTGAACGCCGAGGAGCGGCTGCTGCTCAACCAGATCCGCTCCAACAGCTATGCCCACCTGTTCCTGTTCCTGGAGGAGTACGCCGTGGCCCTGGCGTCGCAGCGCGCCGGCCTGGAGCTCCACGGGAACGCGATCCACATGCGCGCGCTCCTGCGCTTCACCGAGGAGGAGCTCAAGCACCAGCAGCTCTTCTCGCGCTACACCGGCGTGTTCGCCCGGGGGTTCAAGGTCGCCCCGGCGCTGCTCGACAACCAGGTCGAGGTGGCCCGAGCCATCATGGCGAAGTCGCACCTGGGGGTGCTGATCTTCAACCTGCACCTGGAGCTGATGACCCAGCAGCACTACCTGGAGACGGTCCGCAGCAACAAGACGGAGACGTTGGATCCGCTGTTCTGCAACCTGCTCAAGCACCACTGGCTGGAGGAGGCGCAGCACACCCGGCTCGACTTCCTGGAGGCGCAGAAGATCCTCGCCCAGCAGCCGGAGACCCTGGAGGCGGCCCTGGCCGAGTACTCCGAGCTGCTCCAGGCCCTGCGGGGGACCCTGGTCGCCCAGCTCGCGTTGGATCTCCAGACGCTGGAGAAGGCGGTGGGACGCACGTTCACGGACGCCGAACGCCAGGAGCTGAACGCGTCCCAGGAGCGTTCGTATGTCTGGGGGTTCATCGGAATGGGGATGAAGGCGCCCCTCTTCCTCTCACGCCTGCGCGCGCTGTCCCCCGTGGCGGAGCAGCACGTCCTCGCGCTGGCCCCGACGTACTACTGCGACTGAAAGCCCGACACCATCGACGCGGCGCGTCAGACAGGCCGACACCGGGGGCCCTCCCCCTCACAGGGTTGATGGCGGCGCCAGCCTTGGCGAGCCCCGATCGCCAGTGACAGTGTCACCAAGGGGCCCATCCCAAGTGGGGGGCCCCTCGCTATGCTGGCGCTCCATGATCTGCCCAGCCTGTGCGGAACTCCGCGCCACTGAATCCGGAGCTCCGTGTCCTGAGTGTGGCGCCACGCTCGTGCCCGCCACCGGGCAGCCTCTTGAAGACTTCGTGCGGATCCTGTTGCGTCGGCGCATCGAGCGCTGGCGGTTCGACGGGTTGCTCGACTCCGTCACGGCGCAGCGGCTCGACGCCTCGCTGGACGCGCCACCGGAAGCAGCCACGTCGGTGTCCGAGCCGATGCCTGCGCCGCCAGTGGCCCCCCCTGTCGACTCGTCGGTTCGCGCGGAGGCCTGGGCGGAGGATGTCGCCACGTCGTTCCGGCGCGCGGGGGGATGGCGTCCGGGTTGGGTGGCTGCGCTCGCGCACTCCCTGGACTCGGCGGCGAAGGCGGAGCGGGAGCAGGAGGCGCGGAGGCGTGCGTCGGTGGGCTCCCGGGACTCCAGCGAGGACGACCTGGGCTCGGCGCTGGGGTCGGGACGGGCGCTGTTCTCCCAGGGGCATCTGGGCTCGCTGGGGAACGGGCTGGAGGCCATGGTCGCGCTCGATGAGGGCGAGGGCGCTCCCCGCCTCCACGAGTACATCTGGTGGTTTCTCGGCGCGGTGCTGGTGCTGGGCGGCTCGCTCATGGGGGTCCGCGAGGCGTGGCGGGCGCTCGGAGGCGTGCCCCGGCAGCTCATCGTCACGGGCGCGCTCTTCGGCTACCACGCGGCCTTCATCGGGCTGGGAGCGTTCCTGTCGCGGCGCTCGCTGTCGGCCGGGCGCGTCCTGGCGGGCATCGGTCTCGCGTTGCTTCCGGTGGTGTTCGTCGCGCTGTCGTCGCTGGTGGCCCTGGCGCCAGTGGTGGGCGTCCCCGTCGCGCTCGGGGTCGCGGCCGTCGGTATCATTCCGTTGAGGATCGCGGGACGGCTGTTGCATGGCGCGTCCGCCGCGTCGCTCGCGGTGGCGCTGTTCCCGTCGCTCCTCGCGGGGCTTCCGTTGATGGGGTGGGACGAGGCCCCGTGGCCGCGGGCGCTGTGCGCTTGCGCGGGCGTGGTGGCGCTCGGGGCCACGGCGTGGCGCGCGCGGGCGGCGACAGGCAAGGCGCCGTTCGTCAACGCGGGTGCCGCGCTGTACGGCGCGCTCTGTCTGGCGGTCTTCGCGGTGGCGAGCGCGCCCTCCGGGTTCGATGCGCTGGAGCCGGGCAGCCCCCTGTTCGCGGGCCTCACGCTCTGGGCGGTGGCGCTCGCGGCCGTGGTGGCGATGGCCGCCTCTACGGAGTCGGTCCGGGAGGCCCATCCGCGCGCGGGCCCGGTGCTCGAAACGCTGGCGCACGCGGTGGTGGCCAGTGGCGCGCTCGCGGGGGCGCTGGGCGCATTCTCAGTCATGCCAGGGGACGACGGCCTGGTGGAGGTCGCGTCCGCGAGCGCGCCCGTGCTGGCCGCGCTGCTCTTCTTCATGCTGGAGCCGCGACGCCGGGCGCTGGTGCACCCGGGCGTCATGGCCTCGATGCTCGCGGGGGCCCTGCTCGCGCGCACGCAGGCCCCCCTGGAGTCCACATGGTGGTGCTTCGGGGTCGCGGCCGTGGCCTCGGCGCTGTTGCTCGTGGCGCGCACCACCGTGGCCAGTGGCCTGCGCATCCGGCTGCTCGCCTGGGGCGTCGTCGTGGCCCTGGCGACGATGCCCGCCGTCGCGGTGCTGTCGTGGGACAGCGGGCCGAGCAACCCCTGGCCGAAGGCGCTGACGGGCCTGCTCATCGCGGTCGCGGCACATGTCGCGGGAGGCTGGAGATGGCGAGGGCTCCACTATCTGGGGGGCGTGGCCGCGCTCTTCGGAGGGGTCGCGCTCGTCGAGGGGACGCCGTGGCTCGCGTCGAACACGGCGAACCTCGCCGTCTTCGCGCTCGCGGCGGGGCTCTACAGCCTCGCGGGCCTCGCGCAGGACGCGTGGGCGCGGAGCACCGGCCGGAGCGATTCGCTCAAGCCCCTGGAGGATGTCTCGCTGGGAGCGGCCGCGCTGGGGGTGGTGCTGGCCCTGGGCGTCACCCCTGCCCTGCCGGAGGCACTCGCGGCGTTCGTGGGCCCGGCCGGTACGCTGCTCGCCTGCGCGCCCACGGCGCTGGCCACGGCGGTGTTGCTGCTGCGCGTGCGCAGGGAGGGCAGCCGGCTGGTGTCCTTCATCGCGGCCATGGGGCTCGCGGTCACGGTGACGCAGGGCCTGGGCACGGTCTCCGACTTCACCTCGCCACGCGCCGCCCTCGTGGCCTCGGCGCTGGCATGCGGCTTCGCGCTCCTCGCGGCCCTGCGCGGGCGCGGCCCGGTCGCGGGTGAAGGCCCGGTGCCGAAGGGCCGCCGGCTGGTGGACGTCATCCCCCTGCCGTTTCGAGCGCGGGGATGGCCGCTCTTCACGGATGGCTTCGCGGCGGCGGCGCTCGTGCAGGTCGCCTTCGCGACCCTCACCCTCCTGAACTGGATCCCCGCGCCCGTCAGCGCCGAGCGACCCGATTTCCTGCTCGCGGGAGGGCTGCTCACGGCCGTCGCGCTCCTGGCGTTCGTGTCGCGCGGCTTCGTGGCGCTGGCCTTGCGCGGCTCGGTGGTGACGCTCGCCACGGGCGGAGCCTTCATCGCGCTCACCGCGGTCATCAACCGCGCGGGCCGCCCGCTTTCGCCCGACGTGAGTGCCTGGCGCATACCGCTCATCGGCATCGCCCTGTGGCTGCTCGCGCTGGCGACGCGGCGCTTCGGTCCGTGGCTCGGACGGCGCCTGGAGAACCCCCGGCACGGGCCGCTCTACCATGCGGTGCCCCACGTGGGCGTGGCCGCGCTGGCCATCGTCCTGATGCGCTCCGCCCTGGTGGTGGGGATGCCGGATCCGTCCTTCGCGCTCGGCGTGGTGCCTCCGCTGCTGGTGCTGGGCCCGGCGTTGCTGTGGCTGTTGCTCGCGGCGTCCTTCCGTTCACGGCCCCTGGCCCACCTGGGCCTCCTGTTGGGGCTGCCCGGCGCCGCGCTCTGGGCCGCGCAGAAGGGCCTGCTCGGCTCGCCGCTGATGGCGCTGCGACCGCCCGACGGACAATGGGTGCTCGCCCATCCCGTGCAGCTCATGGGGCCCTATGAGTTGGACTGGCTCCAGCCCGCGACCTGGCTTGCCCCCGGGGACACGCTCTTCTTCTCCTGGCAGCGCGCGTTCGCGGGCATCGCCGCCGCCGGGCTCGTCTACGCCGGGGCCGCCATCGCGGTGGCGGGCATGGGCGCGGCGCGCGCCTTCGTGCGTCGCCTCCTCTGGCCCACCGCCCAGGACCTCCCCGAGCCCTTCCTCCAGGTCCTGCGCCAATGGTCCCTCACGGCCGTGGCGCTCGTGGCGGCGGCGGCGTTCTTCCAGCCCGGCCTCCCGTCCGCGGGGCTCGCCTTCGCCACGGGGGCCGTGCTGTTCAGCGGCGGTGCCCGCAAGGCAGGGCGCGTCGTCCTGGGCCTCGGCCTCCTCCTGCTCGTCCATGCCCAGGCCCACCGGGCCTCCTTCTTCGAGGCGTGGCCCGGTCCCACGCTCGCGCTGCTGGGGCTCGCGGTGGTGACGCTCGGTCCGTGGGTCGCGCGGCGGAGGGGCGTTGACGCAAGCCAGACGCGGCTGCGCACGCAGTTGTCCGCGCTGCCCTACCTCCTGGCGGCGACGGCGTACGCGCTGGCCGTGACGGGAGAGACGTGGCCGACGCTGGCCGTCCCCGGCCTCCTGTGGCGGATGCTCCTGGGCCTGGGTGGGACGTGGATGGGCTCCCCGGCCTACGCCGTGACGCTCGCGCTCATCGCCGTGACGGCGATGGTGGCGGCGTTCCAATGGCGGGGCGCGCTCGCGGGCTTCGTCGCCAGCGCCGCGACGGTGCTGATGGGCAGCGCGGTCCTCTGCGCGCTGATGACCGGCCTCGTGATGGAGGCGAGCGGATCCGGTCGGGTGCCGGGCTACCGGAGCCTCTTCACGGTCTCCGGAGCGGCGCTGGCCCTGGCCGCCGCGGGCAGTGCCCTCGCGCTGCACATCGCTCAGCGCGCCACGGCGCGGCGCAGGGGCGACGTCGCGAGCGGAATGGGCTGGGGGCGCGACCTCTGGCTCGTGGCGACCGGGGTGCTGCTCGCCATCGTCGCCGTGAAGGGCCGGGCGCCGGAGGAGGCGCTGCCCCTGGCGCTCGCGGCCATCGGGCTGGCGGTCGGAGTGTCCCTGCACTGCGCGTGGCGCGAGCACACGGGACGCCACGTGTACTTCGTGCAGGTGTCGGTGGTGGGCGTCTACGCGCTGGTGCGCGGCCTGTACGCGCAGGGCCTGCGAGCCGAACACGATGCGCTCTTCGCGCTGTGCCTGGGCTTCGTGCTGGTGGGCGTGACGGTGCTGGCGCGCAGGGCGGGCGTGCACCCCGTGGAGCGCGCGACGCGGCGGTTCGCGGCGCTGCTGCCCATTGGCATGGCGCTGGTGCTGCCCGGGGACGCGACGGGCGAGGTGGCCCTGCTCGCGGGCGGCTCCGGCCTGCTGTACGCGGCGCTCGGCGCGGTGGAGCGCAGCCGGATGTTCGGCGCGTTCGCGGCGGCCGCCTGCAATCTGGCGCTGCTCATCGCCGCGCTCGCCTTCGGCCTGGAGGGCCTGGAGGTGTACCTGGCCCCGCTCGGCCTGCTGTTCCTGATGATGGGACAGCTCTTCACGTCCAGCCTGCCCCAGGCGGCCCGCAACGCGGTGCGCATCCTCGGGGGACTGCTGCTGTACGTGCCGGCGGCGGCGAAGCTGGCGATGCGGATGGGCGAGTCGGAGGATGGGACGTATGCGCTCGTCTTCGGCGCCGTGTGCCTGCTGGGCGTGGCGCTGGGAATGGCCCTGCAGATCCGCGCCTATCTGGCGCTGGGCACGCTGTTCCTCACGCTGGACGTGGTGGCCAACCTGCTCGACGCGGGGCTGCGTGACCACCGCATCGGCTTCCTGGTGATGACGCTCACCGGGCTCACCATCGTGGGCGGCCGGGTGATGGCGACCATCAAGCGCCAGGAATGGGAGTTCCTGCTGCGGCGCGTGCGCGTCCAGCTTCGTGGCTGGGATTGAGGACGAGGCGGGCGGGTGCGAAACAGGGCAGGCACCCGCCGCTCAGCTCCAGCTCACTGCACGACTGGGGCGCGGAACACCTCGCCGTCGCTGCCTTCCAGCACCAGGCTCCCCACGTCCGAGCTGCCCACGCGCAGGGACGCCCGTGTCTGCCCCCGGCGATCCACCAGCCGCAAGCCGGGCATGCCGTGCTCGTCCGCGCCCAGGATGGCGCGGGGCCGCCCATGCTCATCCGCCAGCTCCAGCCGCGACGAACCATCCACCTGGAGCCCCACGGAGAACAGGTCCACGCCGCCGGGCTTGGACAATGACAGGCGGGGGGCCTCGTCCGAGAACACCATGAGTTCGGCCAGCGACTCACCCTGCGCCGTGGAGAAGCGGAGGCGGGGCGAGTCATCCGAGCCCACGCCCAGCAGCGCCCGGGGCCGGCCCGCGCTGTCGCGAAGGACCAGGGACGCGGCGCCATCCTTGTCGGTGTCCAGCGTGGCGCGGGTGCGGCCCTGCGCATCCTGGAGCACCCACCGGGAAGCGACGACTTCTCCGGCCTGGGGCGCCGGGCTTCGGAGGGCCGCGGCGCCCAGGCCGAGGACGGCCAGGGCGAGCGCGGAGAAGGAGAGTCCCTGCAACCGCCGGATGCGGGCTTCCAGCCGCTCCATGCGCGCGTCGGTTGAATCCATCCCGGTGTCACCTCCTGTCCGCGCCACCCTGGCGGGACGAAGACGAGGGTAACAAATGCGGTCCCCGCGCGGGCGCTTCCGCTCGGCCGCGACACCACGCCCAGCCCAGGGTGTGGAGGGCCCGACGTTCAGGGAGGGCCCGCGCCGTCAGCTCAGGACGCGCACATGGACCGCGGGCGTGCGTCGCTCCGCCGCGCGCTCCACCACGCGCCCCAGGCGCAACAGCAGGTGCTCTTCAAACGGCCGCCCCATGAGGTGCACGCCCACCGGAAGGCCCGCGCGGTCGAAGCCCGCCGGCACCGACAGGGCGGGGCAACCCGTGAGGTTCGCCAGGCGGATGAAGCGCATGAGCGCGTCCACCACCGGCAGGTTCGACTCGCCGTCGGGAAGCGTGGATTCCGGAATCGCAGGAGCGGTGGTGGCCGTCGTCGGGGTGATGATGACATCCACGCCCGCCATGAGGGACAGCAGCTCGCGGGTCATCCGGTGCCGGTGCCGCAGCGCATGGACGAAGTCGGTGGCCCGGAAGCGACGCCCGAGCGCCAGGTTGGTGCGCGAGTCGAGGCCGAACACCGACGCGCGCGCCTTCAACTGGGGAAGCATCGCTTCCGTCATCTCACTCAGGATGATGCAGCTGTGCGTCCAGAGGATCGTGTTGAGGTCGGGCGGTGGAATCTCCACCACCGTGGCCCCCGCGTCGGTGAGCGCCCGCACCGACTCCCGGCACCGGGCCACCACGTCCGGGTCGGCATCCTCGAAGTAGGGCGTGCAGAGCCCCAGGCGGATGCCCTTCAGCGCGCCGTCCTCGTAGCCCGACAGGTGGTGCGCGGGTTGCTGCCGCGCGACGACGTCCTGCCCGTCCGGCCCGGAGAGAATCGCATACATCGCCGCCACGTCGTCGACGGTGAGGCCCATGGGCCCGACGTGCGCCACGTTCCAGCACAGCGGGGGCACGCCCGTCTCCGGGATGCGGCCCCACGTGGCCTTGAGGCCGACGATGCCGCAGAGCGCGGCGGGGATCCGGATGGAGCCGCCGCCGTCGGCGCCAATGCTCAGCGGACACAGGCCCGCCGCCACGACGGCGCCCGAGGCGCTGGAGCTTCCGCCAGTGATGTGGCCCCGGTTCCATGGGTTGCGCGCGGCGCCGTGGTGAGGGTTCAACCCGATGGGGTTGATGCCAATCTCATTCATGTTGGCCTTGCCCAGGATGAGGGCACCCGCGGCCTTCAGGCGCGCGGCCACCGTCGAGTCGGCGGGCACCACCTCGTTGCGGAACGTCGTGCCCAGCGTCGTGGGGAAGCCGGCCAGGTCCACCTCGTCCTTCAGGACGACGGGCACGCCGTCGAGCACGCTCAAGGGCCGGCCCGCGCGCAGCCGCTCCGCCGCAGCCTCCGCGGCCCGCAGCACCTCGTCCGGCTTGCGCGCGATGAAGAGGCCCAGGCGGTCCGCGCCGCCGTCCAGGCGCTCGATGGCCTCGTGGAGCTTTCGAACGACGGTGACAGGGTCCGTCCCGCCGTCACGGTAGGCCCGCACGAAGGCCGCGACCGTCTCCCGCTTCGGCTCCAGGGAGGACGCGGCGACAGCGCGCGCGGCCTGTTCTTCCGACGTCTGCGATTCCGTGGGCGGGGCACCGGGAGGCAGCGGATATTGGATGGGCGGAGCATCTCCGGCGGACAGCTCACGCCAGGCGTCGATGCCACTGTCCCGCAACAACTTCTCCACCAGCGCGGGCCCGACGCCGCCGCGCTCCAGGGTGTTGACGAAGGCCTTGAGGGCCACGCCTGACAGACGCGGGGCCTTCACCGGGGGGCGTTGATAGGACATGGGCGCAGCCTACCGCGAGACGGACGGGCCAGGACGGGATGAGCGCTACCGGGTCGCGCGGTGTGTCAGTCGGGATGGAAAGCGCTCTTCGACGCCGGGCAGGAACAGGGGCCGCCCTTCACGCGCGGCCACGATGGCCCGGCGGAAGTCAAGGTCACCATAGGCATCCAGCACCGACGGGTTGAAGCTGTGGACTCCATCCCCGACCCCTTCGTTCTCGATGTCTGGCGCGAGTGATTCCCAAATGCCCAGCGGTGCATAGACCAGGGATTGGACACCGCCCTCGGCGTACATCCCGGCGGTCGTCGCCAGGAAGGTCGCCCTCGCCCGGATTTCGCCCGAGGCCACGAGGGTGGCGTTGCGGTCCCCATACTGGCCGAAGAGCTCCCCTTCGACGCGCACCGAGCCTTCGACGAAGACCCGCGCCCCGTTACCGAACGAGAGGGTCCGCGCTTCCAGGTCGCCCCGGACGACCACGAGGCCGGGCAGATAGTCGTCCGTCCACAGGTGCAGGTGGCCTGTCGTCCTGAGCGGGCCCTCAATGAGGACGACGTAGGGACCGTCCCCTGTTTCGAGTCCTTCCGGAGCGTCGAGGCCCGCGTCGAGGAGCCGCACGGCACCGGGGGACTGCTCGAAGACATCGAGTTCCGACGCACGCGGATGCGACCCCAGGCGTGTTCGGACCTCCAGGAGGGTCGTCGCTTCACCCAGGGCGTCGAGTCGGTTTGGGGGCACGAGGCGCATTCAACACGAAATCACAGCTCGCGGTCAGCCATCTGGGGAGTTCATGGACAATCGCCCAGGTCGTTGCCCTCATGTACCGCGCCGGACCAAGGTTGGCTGAAGGAAACCCCCATGACCTCTTCATTCTCGCGTTGGGCCTGTGTTCTTGGATTGCTGACGTCGGCGGCCTGCTCTGACGATCCCCCGGACGACGTGGACCCGGTGGATGGAGGCAACGTCACCGATGGCGGAAGCAGCGACGCGGGAGGAGGCGGCGACGCGGGAGGAGGCGGCGGACCCGATGCCACGGTGGCCGGCGCGACGAGCCTGCCCTTCCCGACGCTGCACCACCTGACCGTGGAGTGGGCGTTCAGCGGGGATGCCAACGCCAATGGCGTGGTGACGGTCCGCTATCGGGTCGGGGGCACCAACGTCTGGCGCGAGGCTCTCCCGCTGCGCCGCGTGGCCGCGGGCAGCAACGAGGGCTTCAGTTGGACGAACCGTCATTCCGGCAGCGTGTTCGACCTCCAGCCGGGAACGACCTACGAGTTGGAGCTGACGCTCACGGACCCCGACGGCGGGACGACCACGCGCACCACGAACGCCACCACGCGTCCGTTGCCCGTCCCCATGGCAAGCGCTCCCATCAAGGCGGTGACGCCCGCCACGTTCGCCAGCGTCGCCGCGAGCGCGCAGCCCGGGGACATCCTCCAACTGGGCGCGGGGACCTATGTTGGCTTTGATTGGTCCCGCAGCGGCACCGAAGGAAAGCCCATCGTCCTGAGGGGGACCGCCGGGGTGGTGATCAATGGTGCCATCAACCTCTTCGCCCAGGCCTACGTCCACCTGGAGGGGCTCACCGTCAACGGGCGCATCCGGTTCAACGGCTCGAAGCACATGGTCATCCAGCGTTGCACCATCAACGCCAGCAGCACCTACGGCGGCGACGGCATCGTGACCTTCACCCGCGCGGAGAATGCATACATCGCGGACAATGTGGTGACGGGCCTGACGCAGTGGGTGGAGGCGTCGCTCGGAGCCAGCGGGGACAACCTGGGTGAGGGCATCGCGGTCAACGGTCCGGGGCACGTCATCCTGCACAACCGCGTGACGGGGTTCCGGGATGGCATCTCCCTCCTGGAGGACGATGAAGCCGTGGATCAGTTCAGCATCGACATCCTGAACAATGACCTGACCGGCAACGCGGATGACGGCATCGAAGCGGACTTCTGCTTCCACAACTGCCGCATCGTCCGCAACCGGCTGACGAACAACTTCATCGCGGTGTCATCGCAGCCGGGGCTGGGCGGGCCCACGTACTTCGTCCGCAACGCCATCTACAACGCGGTGCACGTGGCCTTCAAACTCTACCGGGGCAGCACCGGGGACGTGCTCCTGCACAACACGGTGGTGAAGCACGGCGACGCGTTCGGAATCTATGCCGGGCGCCCGGTGGCGAACCTCTACGCGCGCAACAACCTCTTCCTGGGAGGACCCGGAGGCACCTTCAACGGGTACAGCAGCGGCACCGGACGGGTGTTGCATGTCCCCGACCTGGACGTCGCAAGCTCCAGCCTCGACCATGACGGCGTGGGCTCCACAACGGACACCGTCACGGGCCGCCTGGGCGCCACCACGTTCAGCAACCTCCAGACCCTGCGCACTGGCACGAGCGAACAGCACGCCGTGCAGGTGGACCTCACGGTGTTCGCGAACACCGTGGCGTATCCCGCCGCGCCACTGACGCTCTACGCGAAGCCCGACCTGCGGATCCGCGCGGATTCGGCGGCGGTGAACGCGGGCCAGCCTCTGCCGAACATCAACGAGGGCTTCGCCGGTCAGGCGCCGGACCTGGGAGCCTTTGAGGCAGGCGCGGACCTGCCTGTCTACGGTCCGCGTTAGGAATCAAATGGGCGGCGCCACGCTCAGGGCACCAGCAGGGCGCCATCCGACAAGGCGACCTCCGCCCCGGCGCCTCCCAGGCCGCCCCAGATGAACAGGGATTGACCCGTCCACACGCCCGCGTGCCCCGACCGCGCGGAGGGCGCGCCCTCGGTGCGCAGCGGCGTCCAGGTGTCGCTGGCGGGGTCATACACCGCGCCGTCCGCGCAGGCGCCCGAGCCACCGTTGCCGCACTTCGCGGCGGCGCCACCCCAGACGAGCATCCGCGTCCCGGTCCATACCGCGACATGCCCGGTGCGGGGCGAGGGAGCCCCCTTCGTCGACAGGGGCGACCACGCATCACGCCGGGGATCATACCGGGCCCCGCCTTCGCAGTAGCGCGGCCCGTCGCCGCCGCAGCCCAGCCCGCCAAAGACAAGCATCTCCGTGCCGGTCCACACCGCCGTGTGCGCCCAGCGGGCCTCGGGAGCCCCCGCCGAAGCCAGCGGCCGCCAGGTGTCCGTCGCGGGCGAGTACGCCGCGCCATCCCGCAACGCCACATCTACAGCCGCACCGCCACTGCCGCCCCAGACAAGCCACTCCTGCCCCGTCCACACCGCGGAGTGATAGCGACGTGCCACAGGTGCTCCGGTGCCGGACAGGGGCGTCCACGTCCCGGTCTCCACGTCATACCGGGCCCCATCCCCCAGCACGCGGGCCTGCTGGGGCTCCTCTCCGCCCCACACCAGCATCCCCTGCCCCGTCCACGCCGCCGTGTGCCAGCCGCGCGCGGAGGGCGCGCCCTGGGTGGGAAGCGCGCTCCAGGTGTCCGTGTCCGGCGCGTAGGCCGCCCCATCCCCGCAGGGAAGCTGGGGCCGCTCGCCACAGCCCACGCCGCCCCAGACGAGCATCCGCTGGCCGGTCCACACCGCCGTGTGCAACGTGCGCGCGGCGGGAGCCTTCAGCGACGACAGCGGGCTCCAACTCCGGGCCGCCACGTCGAACCGGGCCCCATCCCCGCAGACCCCGTTGACGGTACAGCCCCCCAGCCCACCCCAGAGCAGGACCCCCTGCCCGTCGAAGGCGGTCGCCAGTTGGAGGCCGGCGCCAGGGCCAGCCCCCGCCTTCAGGGACTCCCAGGTGCCCTGCTCCCCCGCCCCGCCCTGCTGGGGACTGGAACAGCAGACCAGCGCGAGCAGACACAGGGCCGGGGACAGGCGCATCCGAAACGACGTCATGGCTTCACGCTCCGAATGCGCCATCGGGGTTCCTCGCGTCTACCAGGGACGGGGGCTGCCGCAGCTATACCCCGGGCCGTTGATGAAGCGCGACACGGCGCGGCTGTTGGCATCCGCCGCGGCCGTCTGCCGCACACTCAACGGAATCCACCACTGCGACTGGTCCGACACGTCGCAGAGGAACTCCACCTGCACCTGGTTGGGCGAGTGGAAGCGGCTGGCCGTCCCGTTGTTCTCCCACATGGCGCCAAAGGCATACTTGCTGATGCCATGGAAGTAGAAGTAGTCGCAGCCGTTGATGGTGCAGGAGCCCTGGGGCCCGGGCCGGTGACCACCGGTATTGCCATTGTTGATGTTGTACTTGTCGAAGTTGGCGTGCCAGCCCTCGTGCATGTAGTCACCCGCGCGGGAGGCCGGGTTGGAGTTGCTGCCGTTCGGGTTGTAGAGCGGGCACGCGGTCTCCACCTTGTCCGTATCCCACGGCCAGAACCGGGGGGTGAAGGTGCCAAAGACATCCGTGCGGTCGGTGATGCCGTGGTAGAGGCTGTCGTGGAAGTTGCTGCTGCGCGCCTCCGCCGTGCCCCGGTAGTCCTCGGTGCCGTGGAACGACTGGGCGAAGTTGTCCAACATGCCGTACGTCAGCAGGTAGGACGCGTTCCAGTGCTTGGGGAATTCGAGCGACACGTTGCAGGCTTCACTCCAGCCACGGTTGCTCCAGTCCCCGGACTTCAGGCCATAGGCCTGGTACTGCCACAGGAAGAAGTCCTGCCAGCAGCCGTGGGTGTTCCAGAGGTCCCGGTCCGCCTGGCTCGCACCCGTCTGGACACAGACGGCACCGGCCTCGGCTCCCAGGCCAAAGGCAAGAAGGGACGACATCAGGGCAATGCCTTGCTTGAAATTCATGGGCGTTCTCGCTCCTCGGTCGTGAGGTCAGGTCAGAACTTCGGAGGGGTGACGTCGAAGGTGTAGGGCTTCTCCTCGGGCGGACGGGGCTCCTTCGGCTCGGGCTTGGGCGCCTGCACTTCCGGGTGGGCCTTCAGGTAGGCGTTGAGCTTGCGGTTGAACGTCTCCGCGTTCTCGCCGCTGACGCGCCGGACGCGCTCCAGGAGCAGCAGCTCCTCGCGGCGGACGAACGGCTCCACCGTCTTGCGCGCCTCCAGCGAATCGCCCCGGTTCCACAGGAAGGCGCTGATGGCCTCCGCGCGGACGATGACGGAGGGGTGCGCGCCCACCTGGTAGAGCACCTCCCGGTCGAACTCCTCATCTCGCAGGTACGCGATGCCAGCGACGGCCTTGGCCTGCAGGCGCGCCTGCTGGGCCTCTTCCTGGAGTTCCCCTTCGATGACGGTGCCCTTCGTGGGCAGCGGCATGCGCACGAACTCCGCGAGGAACTTCGCGCCGTCGTAGGTGCGCATCTCGCCGAGCAGGCCCAGCGCGACCAGCGCGCGGCTGGAGTCACCGGACTTGTGCGACTCCAGGATCTCCTCGGTGAACGCCTGGATGACGTCCGGGTTCCCAGCAGCGGTGCGCAGCACCTTGCGCGCGTCGTTCTGCTCCTCCACCACGGATTGACCGGCCCAGGTGACGAACGCCTGCACGCTCTTCCGAGCGTCCGTCCCCGTCCCGCTCAACTCCGGCGGCTGGTGCAGCTTGCGGCCCGCGATGACTCGGCTGGGCGGGATGTCCGAGCCCTGCTCCGAACCGGGCCGGGCATCGGCTCCCACGGCCACGGAGCCCGACATCAGGCCGAGCGTCACGACGGCGGCGCCTGCGTGGGAGATGACTCGCCATTTGCGGCTTTGCATGGTCCTGCCTCCATTCCAGAAGTGTCGGAAGCCCCATCCCCGGGGCGTCCCCTCCCACGCCGCGCGAGTACCGCCGCGACCCGTGGGTGGTCCCGCTCACTTCACGAGCCGTACCAACGTGTTTCCGGCGCGGAAGGGCGCAATCGACTGGAGGCGGTGGCAGTCACTCCGCACTCGGAAGCAAGGGGTTGAAACACGCTGGCGCGTGCACCCTGGCATCGGGCGTCTGTTGCTGGCGGGGCCACAGGAAGTGTTGCTCTTGTTGCCCGGGAGGCACGGCTTCTCTCGTGACAGGCTCCGCACTGTGTTTGAGGAGGCCCCCCTGTTCGACTTCGAATTCAAACATCCAACTTCGACACGGCGCTGGAGCCCGTGTCGGGTTGAACCTCCGCCACCGCAAGCACGGCGCCGGTCGTCAGGGTGGCGACGCCGGCACCGTTCACAGCATCACCGCATGGGGAAACCTCAGCTCCGACGGCGGCGCAGCAGGGCCAGCCCCGCCAGCGCCAAGCCCCACACGGGCGCGCTGCCCGCGGCCGAGCAGCCTCCGCTTTCGTTCTCTTCCGGGTTCGGATCCACGACGACGGGCGTGCCCTTGCCCACCGTCACGCTCAGCGTCGTGGCCGCCGCCCGGTCCCCGTCACTCTTCTGGTCCGCGTTGGAGGAGTTGCCCGCCCCGAAGAGCTTGAGCGTGACATCCGTCGAAGGCGCGACGAGCGAGAAGTTGAAGCGCAGCTCGGTTCCCGTGAAGGCCTGCGGCGCGGAATGGACCAACTCCGCACCCAGCGGCTTCATCCCGGTGCCGGCCTGGAGCTTCGCGCCCGCGCTGTCCACCGCGATGTCCGCCCCACCCGTCTTCGCCGCTCCACCCCGGATGATGAAGGTGTACTGGCCGGTGGCGCCCGGCTCCAGCGTGGTGGGGCCCTCCAACACCACGGTGGGAACCTCCCCACCCTTGTGACACGTGCTGCACATCACGCCGTCCTTGCCGGACTGGCCGGTGATGCCCGTGCTGGTGGCGAAGGCCGAAGTGGACCACAGCGACGAAACAGCGAACACGCCCGCGATACGGAACAGATGACGCATCGAATCTCCAGGGGGAGGTGAAACCAGGTGGGGCCTACGCGCCGGGCCCCCAACCCGACAGGCTTTCGCCCATCGGGCCCGGGGGCCCGGATTGCTACGGTGAATGAGACAGTGCTAGCGCAGCTGGACGAAGGAGAAGGACAACCCCTGCGTGGTCACCGTGGGCTTGCCACCCTCACCCAGCACGCGGAACGTCGTGGACGCGGCGCCCGCGCCGAACTCGGTGTAGAGCGTCTGGTTCTCTGACTCGAAGAGGAAGACGCTGCCGGAGGTGGAGGCGAACTCCGCCTTGCGCGTCGCGGTCAGCGTGTCCAGCTTCAGCTCCCACCACTGCCAACCCGTCCCGCTCGCCATCGTGCGGGGATGCGTGCCTTCGGCCACCGGGGCGATGGTCTCATCCAGCACGCGCACGTACGCCGTTCCCGGTGCTCCCGGGATGAGCGCGCCCGCGGTGCCGCCGCCCACCAGGTCCGAGAGCGAACGGTAGAAGGTCGTATCAAAGGCACGCGTCTGGGGATCGAACTTGAGCAGGCACGGCTCCGGCGAGTCCGCGACCACGCGGAACACCGCGGCGCCATACGCCTCCGTCGCGATGTACACCTTGCCGTCCAGGCCGAGCGCGGCGTCGTGCGTGTAGCCGCACCGGTCATCCGTCGCGATGGTGGCCGTGTCCGTCGCCGTGTCGATGGAGACCACGCCCGCCTTCTTCGTGATGCCCACGCCCGACACCGGGCGCCAGCCCACGGGCATGATGATCTGCGAGCCCACGTGCACGACCGCGCCCGAGAAGGCCAGCACGGTGTCTGGGATTTCCAGCGTCTTCAGCGGAATGGTGCCCGTCACGGTCATCGCCGTGGGATTCCAGATGACGACCTGCGCAGTCGCTCCGTCGAAGAAGTACGCCTTCGTCTCGGAGACAAACTGGAAGTTGGCCTGGTACTCGCCGAGCGACGTCACATCCTGGCTCGCGAAGCTCACCGTGCCCGCCGCCTCCAGGCTCCCGGCGCTGTTGAGCCGGTAGCGCGTCACCACCGGGCTCTCATCACTCACCACGTAGAGCGAACCGGACTTGGGGATGCCCACGCCCAGCGCCCGACCCGACACCTTGATGGCGTTGTCCAACGACAGCGAAGCCGTCTGCTCCGCCTGGGTCGTCACGACGACGTAGCTCTCCACCGGGTCCGCGACGAGCAACTGCGTGGTGATGGCATACAGCGACCCGTTGTCGTCGGTGCCCGGCTCCTCCGAGTCACCACAACCCGTCAACAGGGCCAGGGCCAGCATGGCGGCGGAGCGTCGCAAGGAAGGGAAGGCAACAGGATGCTTCATCGGAAATGGCCTTTCTGCTTCGGGGGAAGGAGGGCGTGTCATCCAGCCCGGACGTCTGTAGACAGACATCCGACAATGAAAATGATACTCATTCTCATTTTCAGGACGTACTAAATCCATCAATGCCAGATGTCAAGAGATAGGCGGATCAGCCCGGATGATAAGAAAAATCTTATTTTCGGGACGAGACGGGAGCCCGCGTGGCGGGTGGCTGTCCTGGGGTTGAGCAAGCCCGCCCCGGTGGGGAGGCTTCGCCCTCAACCGCGCAGCAGCGCCAGCCCGCGCAGGAAGTCGTCGGGCAGCGGGGACTCCACCTGGATGAGTCTTCCGGTCGCGGAGGTGGGCACCTCCAGGCGCCACGCGTGCAGGGCCTGCCGTCCCACCGCGAGCGCGGCCGGGTGCGTGCGCGCGGCTTGCGTGCCGTAGACGGCATCCCCCAGCACGGGGAAGCCCGCTTCGGACAGCTGCACGCGGATCTGATGCGTGCGGCCCGTGTCCAGGTCGATGTCCAGCAGGGCCCCGTCCCGGAACCGCTCGCGCACGGTGAAGCTCAGGGCCGCCCGGCGCGCGGAGGGCACGCGGGTGGTGAAGCGGCGCGGGTCCTTCGGGTCGCGCGCATACGGACCCTCCAGCCGGCCGGTGTCCGGAGGCTGTCCCAGCACCAGCGTCTGGTAGCGCTTGTCCACGCGCTTGTCCTGGAACGCCTTCAGGAGCGCTGCCACGGCGTCATCCGTCCGGGCCAGCGCCAGACAGCCGCTCGTCTCCCGGTCCAACCGGTGCACCACGCCCGGCTGGGCCACGCCCTCCACGTCGAACGGAGGGCATCTGGCCGCGAGCAGCCCCACCACGGAAGGCGCGCGGCCCTCCGGCTCCACCACCAACCCCGGCGGCTTGGCCACGATGATCAACGCCGCGTCGTCGTGCAGCACCGGCAGCTCAGGCCCCTCCAACGAAGCGGCCGGGGAGGCCCGGGGCTCCGGCGTCTCCAGTTCCAGCTCTTCCCCGCCCCACAGCTTGCGCGTGGCTTGTGCCTTCTTGCCCCGGATGCGCACCCGCCCCGAGTCCAGCAGCGCGCGGGCCCGCTCTGGGGTGAGACCGGGGACATGCTTCGTGAGGAAGCGATCCAACCGCTCGCCTGCGACCTCACGGGGGACCACCAGGACCTTGTGCCGCGTCATGACTCCCCCCGTCCCCCAAGGCAGGCAGGGAGTCAACGTGTAGGCGTGCGCCCACCGAGCACGCGGCGAAGGAGCGCTGTAGAACCGGGCTCTCCGTGGCCTCTTCCCTGCTTTCGCGCGCGTCCTCCCTGCGGGCCCTGTCTCACCGTGACTTCGCCTGGCTGTGGACGGGCATGCTCGTGTCGAACATCGGCACGTGGATGGAGACCGTCGCGCTGGGCGTGTACGTGACGGAGGTGACGGGCAAGGCCGGGTGGACGGGCGGGGTGGCCGCGCTCGCGCACCTGCCCTCGCTCCTGCTCGCGCCCCTGGGTGGAGCGCTCGCGGACCGCTTCGACCGGCGCTCGTTCATGGCGGTGTGCGTGTGCCTGCAGGGGCTGCTCGCGGCGCTGCTCACGGTGCTGGCCGCGACGGGAAACCTCACGGTGCCGTGGGTGGCGGCCATCTCGCTGCTCAACGGCGCCCTCAACACGCTCGTGATTCCGTGCGCCACCGCGCTCACGGTGGCCGTCGTCCCGTCGGAGGACCTGCACAACGCGCTCAGCCTGGACTCGGCGCAGTTCAACCTGGGCCGCATCATCGGGCCGGTGGTCGCGGCGCTCGTGTTGACGAAGGCTGGCATCGCCGGGGCGCTGTTCCTCAACACGCTGTCGTTCCTCGCGGTGCTCCTGGTGCTGTCCCGGATGAGCGGCGCGGTGCGGACGGTGTTGCCGAAGCGGGAGGCGCTGTGGGCCGGCATCCTCCGGGGCATGAAGCTGGCGTGGGAGGACCCGGGCATCGCGTTGGCGCTGGGGACGTCGTTCTTCGTGGGCCTGCTCATCTCCCCGTTCGTGGGGCTGGTGCCGGTGTTCGCCCTCAAGGTGATGGGTGGAGACGCCGCCACCACGTCGCTGCTGCTGACGGCGCAGGGCACGGGCGCGGTCCTCGCGGCCTTCGCGACGGGAGCGCTCGTGGCGAGGATGGGACGGCGGGGGATGCTGGAGGCGTCCGTGCTGCTCGTGGGGCTGTGCTCGGCGCTCTTCTGGCTGTCCCCCACGCTGCCGGCGGCCCTGGTCGCGATGTTCTTCCTGGGCGCGGTGTACCTGCTGGCCTTCACGGGCTTGAAGACGGTGTGTCAGGCGCGCACGCCGCCGGAGCTCCAGGCGCGGGTGAGCAGCCTGTTCCTGCTGCTGGTGAACCTGGGCTACATGGTGGGCGTGTGGGGCCTGGGCATGCTGTCCGACCGGCTGGGCGTGCGGCCCATCACCGCGGGAGCCGCCCTGCTCTTCTTCGGCATCGTGGCGCTCACGCGCGCCCTGCGGCCCCGGGGCCTGGCGGCGCTGGGCACCTGAGCGCGCCCCAGCGTGGCCGGGAACCGACGGGACGGACGGGGGGACGGACCTTGCCCCTTTTCCCGCTCCCCCTGGTTGGGCTAGCAGAGGGGCCATGCCCATCCTCGCCCTCGTCCGTCATGGTCAGTCCCTCTGGAACCACGAGAACCGCTTCACCGGCTTCGTGGACGTGCCCCTCACCGAGCAGGGCCGCGGCGAAGCCCGCAAGGCCGCTGACGCACTCAAGGGCCTGAAGTTCGACGTCGCCTACACCTCCGCCCTGAGCCGCGCGCAGGAGACGCTCGCCATCCTCCTGGACACGCTGGGCCAGCGCCCTCCCGTCATCCGCGACGCGGCCCTCAACGAGCGCCACTACGGTGACCTGCAGGGCCTCAACAAGGCGGACGCGGCCAAGGAGTTCGGCGAGAAGCAGGTCCACATCTGGCGCCGCTCCTTCGACGTGCCGCCCCCCAATGGCGAGTCCCTGGAGATGACGGCCAAGCGCGTGCTGCCCTTCTACGACCGCGCCATCGCGGGCGACCTGCGCCAGGGCAAGAACGTGCTCGTCGTGGCCCATGGCAACTCCAACCGCTCCCTGGTGATGCGCCTGGACAAGCTGTCCGGCGAGGCCGTGGTGGCGCTGGAACTGGCGACCGGCGTGCCCGTCGTCTACGACGTCACGACCGAGGGCCAGGTCGTCTCCAAGCGCGGCGCCACCCCCTGACGCCTCGCGGCGAAGGCCGGGGCCCTCTGGAGGACATCGCCAAGAGGGGGTTGAATGCCGCGCCCTCCGTCCCGTCAGATGGGGCGTAGGACGAACACCCCCAAGGATGCACACCATGAAGGCCCTGACCCTCGCTGTCCTGCTGCTCTCCTCCGCCGCCTCGCTGGCCCAGACCGCGCCGCGCACGGAAGGGGCCGCCAATGCCGCCGCCGAGATGCGCCGCCCGCCTCCGCCGGGCCACTCCACGCCCCGCCCGCCGCAGCCGGTTCCGCCGCCGCCGCCCGTGCGCAACCTGGCCGTCATCGACCGCGAGGTGATGGAGCGCCGCATCGACAAGCTGGAGAACGCGCTGCGCGACGCGATGTCCCGCACGCGTGACAACCAGGGCCGCAACAGCATCCGCGCCGCCATGGAGGAGTTGGACAAGCTGAGCGAGTACATCGACGACGCCGCGCCGTACGGCACGGGCCTGCCGCCGCCGGGCAACTACCCGCAGCCGCAGCCGATGCCGCAGCCGGTCCCGCTGCCGGTGGTGCGGCCCATCACGGACGCGCAGTTCCGCAGCCTCACCCAGGCGATGGCCCGGGAGTCCTTCCCGCGCGACAAGATGCGCGTGCTGTCGATGGTCGTCCCGCGCGAGCACTTCCTCGTGTCGCACGTGATGACCGTCATCAACCAGTTCTCCTTCTCCACCGACAAGCTGGAGGTGGTCCGGGTGATGCGGCCCTCGCTGCTGGACTCGAACAACAGCTACGAGCTGTTCCAGGCGTTCCCCTTCTCCGCGGACAAGCAGAAGCTGCAGGAGATCCTGGACGGGCGTTACTAGGCCCGGAGGCTCATCGCCGGGAGAGCGCGGACCAGATGGTCCGCGCTTCCGGTGAGTCCACGGTCGCGTGGACGCTGGCCACCACGCGACCTTCCGCATCCAGCGCCAGGACATAGGGCGTGGGGCTGGAGGCAAGTCCCAGCGACTTCGCCATGCCGCCGTTCTTGTCCAGCCAGGTGTCCTTCCAGAAGTCCTGCGGCACCTGCTTCTTCGCCTTGCCCCGCGCCGCGCCCTCGCTGACGATGAACGGCAGCTTGAGGGTGATGAGCGACTGGCGGTGCACCGTGTCCGGCACGTGCGCATCCGCCGCGCTGAACCACCCGCGCATCGCTTCGCCCGCGTCCTTGTCGGTGATGATGACCACCAGCGAGGGGCGTCCCTTCAGCTCGTCGCTCGCGTGAGCGCCGTCCGTCAGGTCGTTCGCGGAGAAGGCGGGCAGCGGCTCTCCCTTCTGGGGCAGCGCGAGCGCGCCCGGGGCCAACAGCAACACGCTGGCGAGGCCCGCACCCGTGAGTGCTGAACGTCCCCGCCGCGAGAACCTGGGATGACATGCCATGGGGTAGGAGGTGCTCATGCGCGTGCCGCAACCCTAGTGCCCGGAAGGCCTGCGCCCGTCCGGCTGCCTGGTCGTGGGGGGAAATCCGGTAGGGTCCCCGCGGTCCCCCTTCCCTGGAGTCCCCCATGCGGTCCCTCTCCCTCGCACTGCTCCTGCTGCCGCTGACCGGCGGCGCGGCGGTGAAGAACGTCTCCACCGTGGCCGAGCTTCAGGCCGCGCTTGCCGCCGCGAAGGCCGGAGATGAGATCGTCCTCGCCAACGGCACGTACGCCTTCAATGCGAACGTGAACTGCGCGGCGGAGGGCACCCAGGCCCTGCCCATCACCGTGCGCGCCGCGAGCCGCCACGGGGCGCTCGTGCGCTTCAATGCGGTGGAGGGCTTCAAGGTGTCGGGCGGGTACTGGACCTTCGACGGGCTCACCGTGGAGGGCACCTGCGCGGCCGACCAGGATTGCGAGCACGCGTTCCATGTGACGGGCCACGCGGAGGGCTTCGTGCTGCGCAACAGCCGCGTACGCGACTTCAACGCGCAGCTCAAGGTGAACGCGGCGAAGAACGGCTCCGGCGTCTGGGAGATACCCCACCGGGGGCTCATCGAGCGCAACGAAATCTACGACACGCACGCCCGCGCGACGGGGACCCCCGTCACCAAGCTGAACATCGACACGGGCGAGGATTGGGTGGTCCGCGACAACGACCTGCACGACTTCTCCAAGGCCGGTGGCATCTCCTACGGCGCCTTCATGAAGAGCGGCGGCAAGCGGGGCCTCTTCGAGCGCAACCGCGTCATCTGCGCGAAGGACCGCGCCCTGGCGGACACGAGCATCGGCCTGTCCTTCGGTGGGGGCGGGACGGGTGCGGCGTTCTGCGCGCCGGCCTTCGATGCGTCGGTGCCGTGCACGCCGGAGCACTCGGACGGAGTGATGCGCAACAACATCGTCGCGAACTGCTCCGACGTCGCCGTCTACCTGAACAAGGCCGCGAACACGCGGGTGCTGTTCAACACGTTCATCGGCACCACGGGCGTGGACTTCCGCTTCGCGTCCACCACCGGCGAGGCCCACGGCAACGTGCTGTCGTCGGTCATCCGCCCCCGCGAGGGCGGCACCTTCACCGCGGGCACGAACCTGACGAACGTGGACACTGCCAAATGGACGTCCTGGTACGTGGCGCCGCTCAAGGGGGACCTGACGCTCAAGGGTGATGTGGCGTCCCTCATCGGCGCCGCCGCGCGGAATGCCTCGGTGCCGGACGACTTCTGCGCACGGGCTCGGCCGGCCGCGTCGGCGTACACGCTGGGCGCGCTCGAACATTCGCTGGGCGACTGCGCGGCGACCACGACTGACGGGGGCACGGGCGGCACGGACGCGGGCATGGCGGACGCGGGCACGGGCGGCACGGATGCCGGCGCGGGCGTCGCGGACGCGGGCTCGGGCGGCGCGGATGCGGGTTCCGGTCCGGAGAAGGAGCTGCCGGAGGATGAAGAGGACGGCGGCTGCAGCGCCAGTCCGGGCCTGATGCCCCTGCTCCTCACGCTGCTCGTGCCGCTGAGCCTGCGCCGCCGAGCCCGTCGTTAGCGAGCCTTCGCGCAGTAGGAGCGTGGCCCACGAAGCTTCGTGGGCCGTTGGCGTCAGGAGCCAGGGCCCCTGCCCCGCTGGGACCTAGTGACCGCCAGGGTCCAGGTCCGGCGGTGGCTCGCTTCAGAACGCGGTGGACTTGAACAGGCTCCGCCCGATGGCCATGACGCCGCCCGCGACGAACACCAGGGACAGCACGGTGCCCACCAGCGGCAGCACGTAGCCCGGCGGCGTGCGCCGGCGGTTCACCGACAGCAGGCTCTGGATGGAGCCGACCGCGAGCACCATCAGCACGATGTGGCCGATGAGCGCCGGGTAGTAGCCGCGCGTGACGAGCACCGCGATGCCCACCAGCAACTGGAGCTGGAGGAAGCCGGAGTAGGACGCGCCGATGATGCGCCCCACCTTGTCGAACGGCTTCTTCGTGGCGACGCAGAACGCGAAGTACGCGAGCGCGATGGCGCCGGACAGCAGCACCAGGTAGCGAAGCCCCGAGTGGAGATGGAAGAAGAAGGTCATGGGCCGGGAGGTTTAGCACCCGTCTGGCGGGACGCGACGTTCAAGACGGATCCGGCTTGGGGGTGCGCTTGGTGCTCGGGGGCAGGGGCGGCGCGGAGATGCGCTCGGCGGGGGGCAGCTCGCCGGTGAGGCTCTTGAGGAACGCCACCAGATCGTCCACCTCGCCATCCTTCAGCGTGCGCCCCAACTGGTAGCGCCCCATCAGCCGCACCATGGTGGGCAGGTCCTGCACGCTGCCGTCGTGCAGGTACGGCCCCGTCTTCTCAACGTTGCGCAGGGTGGGCACGCGGAAGTAGCCCCGGTCATCCTCGTTCTTCGTCGCGTCGAAGCGGCCCGCGTCGGTGAGCTTCGGGTACTCCTCCACCAGCCCCAGCTTCTGGAACGACGTGCCGCCCACCGCCGGGCCGTTGTGGCAGGTGGTGCAGCCGGTGGTGACGAAGGCCTCCAGGCCGCGCTGCTCGGAAGAGGTGAGGGCCGCGTGCTCGCCCGCGAGGAAACGGTCGAAGCGCGACGGCGTGGTGAGCGTGCGCTCGAAGGCGGCCAGGGCCTTGGCGGCGTGCGACAGCGTCACCGGCTTGCGCTCCTTGGGGAAGGCGGCGCGGAAGCGAGCGGTGTACTCGGGCATGGAGGACAGCGTGGCCTCGACGTGCTTCGCGCCGGGCATGGCCATCTCCACCGGGTTCATCATCGGGCCTTCAGCCTGGGCCTCCAGCGTGGCGGCGCGGCCGTCCCAGAACTGCGCGATGTGGCGGGCGGCGTTGTAGACGGTGGGCGAGTTGCGGCTGCCCTTCTGCCCCCGGTGCCCGTCCGACAGCGCCTTGTTGTCCACGCCGAAGGTGTCCAGCCCGTGGCAGGTGTTGCACGACACGTCGTGGTTCTTCGACAGCCGGGGCTCGTGGAAGAGCATGCGGCCCAGGGCCACCTGCGCCTCGGTGTCCGCGGGCAGCGGCGCTTCCCCGCGCGGGGCCTGGAAGAAGTGCGAGGCCAGCTTCGCCACCGCGGTGGCATCCGGAACGGCTGGCGGCTTCACGGCGGCGACGGCGGGCGCGGACGGGGCCGCCACGGGCGCTTCGGGGGAGCGCTCACAACCGGCGAGCGCGCCAAGGCCCAGGGCCGACAGGGTAAACCACGGGAGCAGTCGATTTCGCAGCATGTGGGGGGAGCCTTCCGCGAGCGACACAGCGCGGGCGCACCGTAGCAGCGCCGCGCACCTGACGCGCTGGGGCAAGACGCCGCACCCCGCACCCGGGCTACCCGTTCCCATCAGTCCAGAGCCTGCCTGGACAGCGGCCCGGCGGGCGGGACTCCCGGGCCCTGCGGAACAAGCCCCACGCTGCTACCCCTTCACTTCATCCACGGTCCTGGCGGAGTGCCGGGACCTCGGACCGGGGCATCCGCCTGGAAGCGGAAGTCCGGGCTGGAAGCGAAGGCCAGGGAGGACGACGGATGCAGGACGACGCGGGCGGCAAGGGGCGCGAGGTGGACGTGCTCGTCTGCCGCAAATGCCTGGCGAAGTGCGCCCGGGGTGGAGGGCAGGACCTGCCGCGCTGGCTCCAGGGAGAGCTGGCTGGCCGCGGCCTCGCCGGGCAGGTCCGCGTCACGCCCACCGGGTGCATGAACCAGTGCCCTCGCCAGCAGGTCACCGTGCTCGTCTCCGACACCGATGATCCCGAAGGCCGCCTGCTGCTGGTGGAGCCGCGCCTGCAACGCGACCTGCTGCTGAAGTTCGTGGAGCGCCGCGCCCGTGCCGACGCGCCGCAAGCCCCCACCGCTCCCGCGAACGACGGCGACGCTCCGGGGCGGGGGCAGCAGCACCTCGGTGATGAAACGGTCCACGAGGAACGCGGCCAGTAGACCGGTGGCCGTGCCGGCGGTGTCCCACGCCAGGTCCTTCACGGAGAAGACGCTGCCGCGCGCGCGGTCATACACCTCCTTGGCGACCCCCACGCCCAGCCCTACTCCCACGCCGGTGAGCGCCCTCGCTCCCGGTGTGTCGAAGACAAGCGCGCCCGCGCCATAGCCCACCCCGGTGGCGGCGAAGCACGCCGCGAAGTGCTTGGGTTTGTCGGGGCCAAACCAGTCATCCCCCGCCTGGGCGACAGCGGAGGCCGGGGCGACGAGGAGCGCGACGGCGGAGACGAGGGCGGTGCGCGGGGACATGCATCCATCCTGTAGCATTCCCCGGCGGACGCGCGACCTTCTCCCCGAGTGAAATGCGGGGCGAGCTTGAAGCCTGCCAACCCCCACGGTTGGTGCGTTTTGGAGACGAGGCCCGCAGGTGGGCATATGCTCTTGAGCGCTTTGAACGGACTCGGCCCCTCGCTCAGCTTCCGGCAAACCCGACACCCCGCGCTCGATGGTGCGCGGGGTCTGGCTGTCGTTGCCATGGTGATGGGACACACGCTGGATGCGCTGCTCGCGCCCGCGCTCCGCGACCACCCGTGGGTCCAGCGCTACTGGGAGCTTCGGGGCATCACCGCGCCGCTGTTCCTGCTGGTGAGCGGCTGGGCGGTGGTGATGGCGCTGGGCACCCGGCCCGGCGCGGCGAAGGACTCGTTCGGGCGGCGGTTCCGCCGGGCGCTGCTGCTGCTGTTCCTGGGGTACCTGCTGCACTGGCCGGGCTGGGGCGCGGTGCGCGACCTGGGCTACTCCGACGCCATGCTGGCCAAGGTGTTCCAGTTCGACGCGCTCCAGTGCATCGGGGCCTCGCTGCTGCTGGGCGCGTTCGCGCTGGTGCTGACGCCGAACCTGGGCGCGCGGGCGCTCCTCCTGGGCGGACTGGCGGCGGGCATCCCCCTGGCGAGCGCGGTGATGTGGCATGCGGGTGCGCACCTGCCGGTGCCCTTGCAGCAGTTCATTGGCAATGGCGAGGGCAGCCGCTTCCCGTTCTTCCCGTGGGCGGGCTTCTTCTTCGCGGGCGCCTTCGCCGCGCACGCGCTGCACCTGTTGAAGCCGGGTTGGCCGCAGGGGCTCGCGCTCCTCGCACTGGGCGGGGGGCTCTTGGCGCTCACGCGCCAGGTGCCCATCGAGTGGACGCCCAACAGCCCCACGATGGTGATGTACCGGGTGGCGCAGGGCCTGCTGGTGCTGGGCGTGGTGAACCTGCTGCCGCAGCGGCTGAGCGGGCTGCTGGCGCCGCTGGGGCGGCTGTCATTGTGGCTGTACGTGCTGCACCTGCCGGTGGTGTACGGCTGGGCGGACATCGCCGGCCTCGCGCAGCGCATCGGGCCCCGGCTGGGCATCGCGGCGGCGCTGGGCGTGTCCGTGGCGTTGCTGGTGGGCTGCTACCTCATCGCCCGCCTGGGGCGGTGGGTGCGCGAGCAGGCCAGTCCGTGGCGCGCCGGTTCGACGACGCTGGGCGCCCGCGTGGGCACCGCGCGCCTGGGCCAGTAGCGACGGCTCAGCCCTCCGTGCCGGTGCGAGGCAGACGCGCGGGAGGCTGCGTCGCCAGTCCCCGCGCCACCAGCTCCCGCACCACGGACTCCAACGCGGCGATGCGGCGGCCCGCGCGGCCCTGCGCCCACGGCGTCACCGCCGGAGCCTCGAGCATCTCCACCGCCTGCTCCACCCCGCCCGCCTTGCCCTTGAGCGCCCGCGCCGTGGCGAGCCGCACGTTGCGCGCCGCCTTGCGCGACAGGCCGCCACTCCACAACAAGTCCAACGCGAAGGTGGTCCACACCGTCAGCTCGTCCTCTGGACGCAGGAACGCCTCGAAGCGCGCGAGCGCCTCCGCGCGGGGCTCACCGGCGCGCAGCGCTTCCTCCGACAGCTCCACGTGCAGCGGCGTGCTGTAGGCCAGCGGCTGCTCCGGAGCGATGACCGCTTCGAAGCGCTCCCCGGTGGCGAGCCGGCACGCGACCAGGTGCACCAGCTCCGGCGGGATGTCCGCCTCCAGCGGGTGCGCGTTGGCCTCCGCGTAGAAGAGCACCAGGCGCTCGGAGGCCTCCGCCAGCGAGCGCAGCTCCAGCGGCGGACGCCACTCGCCCTTGTAGATGCGGCGGCGGCCCGGGCCCTCGCGCGTCTCCTGCCGCTCCAACTGCGTGTCCACCATGAACTCGAACGCGCCCAGCATCCGGTCGAAGTGCTCCGGGCGGCCTTCGAGCTGTCCCAGAATCTCCGCCACCGCCTCGATGGTGGAGACGCAGTGGTCCGCGGGCTCGGCGCGGATGCGGTAGTTGCTCGGGCGGCGCGGCACGAAGCCGATGCGCGGCAGGCTGGCGAGCAGCGGGTTGCGCATCACCACCTTCTTCGCCTGGGGCCACGTGCCGTCCACGACGATGAGCGTCTCCGGCGGGTTCGCCTGGGCATCCTCGACGGAGATGGCGTCCTCGCCGGGGAAGAGCACCGCGACGCGCTCCGGGTGCCGGGCCAGCTCCTCCAGCCGGGCGTGGCCGGTGAAGTCCACGCCCCGGTGCAGCTCGGAGTTGGGCAGCGACAGGTGCGCCATGCGCGCCGTGCCAATGGCCACGCGCCGCTCCCGGGGATGCTGGAGAAACACCACGCGCGTGCGCGTCTCCAGTTGGGGAACGTGCGCGCAGTAACACGCGCTCTCGGGACGCAGGCAACGGACACAGAAGGAACGCACGCCGGCCCTTTATCACGCCTCCGCCCGGACGGCCCGGGGCCAGGGCCCGAGCACCGACAGACAGGGCGCCCCCTCCCCCGCCCGCCCGGGAACGGCTACATGAGGCCTACCGTGAACCTGCTCCTGCTCCTGGACGAGGACTTCCAGCCGGATGGCACCGCCCGGCTCACCGGGCGCCGCGCCCAGCACGCCCGCGACGTCCTCAAGGCCGAGGCCGGCGAATCCCTGCGCGTGGGCCGCCTGGACGGCCTCACCGGCACCGGAGAGGTGCTGGAGAACGCCCCCGGCCTGCTCCACCTGCGCGTCACCCTCACCGACGCCCCACCGCCCCGCGCCGGCGTGGACCTGCTGCTGGCCATCCCCCGCCCCAAGGCCCTCAAGAAGGTGCTGCCCGCAGTGGCGTCCCTGGGCGTGGACCGGGTGGTGCTGGTGAACGCGGCCCGCGTGGAGAAGAGCTACTTCGACTCCAAGGTGCTGGACGCGGCCTTCGTGCGCGAATTGCTCCTCCAGGGCCTGGAGCAGGCCCGGGACACGCGCGCCCCGGAGGTCCTGGTGCGCGAGCGCTTCCGCCCCTTCGTCGAGGACGAGCTGGACGCGGTCTTCGGCACCGAAGGGCTGCGCCTGCTCCCCCACCCACCTGCGCGGCAGCCGTTGCAGGCGGTGGGCGTGGCCGAGGCGCGGCGGGTGGTGCTCGCCATCGGGCCGGACGGAGGCTGGGTGCCCTTCGAGGCGGAGCTGCTGGAGGCCCACGGCTTCCAGCCCTTCTCCCTGGGCCCCCGCATCCTGCGCGTGGAGACGGCCGTCCCGGTGCTGCTGGGTCAGGTGACGCTGCTCAAGGCGCCGCCCACGTAGCCACGCCGCGCCCTCCCCTGCTACCGCGTCTCCAGGTTCAGCTCCAGGTCGAACGCGGCGTCATGGGACGCCCCGTTCGCCTGCTTCACCATCACCGTGAGGATGTTCTCGCCCACCACGAAGGGGCCGCCATCGAAGGTGGCCGTGCTGATCACCGGCTCCTTCAGCACGCCGCTCGCGAAGGTGCCGTGGGCGAAGCCGTTCTCCATGTACCGGGAGTAGACGAGCTTTCCGTTCACCCAGAGGGCCACGCCGTCGTCGTGCAGCACCCGGAGGTTGGCGGAGCGGATGGCCTCCGCGAGGGTGAGCTTCTTTCGGAAGTAGAGGCTCGGCTGACTGGGGTTCGCCTTGTCGAGCACCGTGTGCTCGTCACCCGCCCCATACCCCAGGGGGGCCGGGCCCGACCGCCACGCGCCGTCGTCGAAGCCGAGCGCCATCCAGGCGCTGCCCGGATCCACGCCGCGGTCATCGAAGGTCCAGTACTCGCCGAAACCCACGGCCTGGAACCTCGGGCTCGTGGAGATGGTGAAGGCGGTGTCGGTCTGGTCGAAGATGTCCGGCCGCATCGCATCCCCGACCCGCAGCAGGCCCTGCGACGTCGGCGTGGACGGCACCGTCCAATCGAAGAAACCGGTGTCGGAGATGCCCGTCTTGACGGTCGTCCAGTTCGCCCCGTTGTCGGGTGAGAACTGGAGCCGCAAGGTGTGGAAGTCCGAGCCATGGCTCATCCAGTGCAGCGTCTGGACGTTTCCCGGGCGCAGCGTCTCTCCCCCGTTGGGGCTTTCGAGGACGAGCGAGGAGTGCGCGTTGCCCTGGGTGGTGACCTTGAGTTCCAGGTCGAAGGAGAGGTCGCTGGACGTGGCGTTGGCCTGCTTCACCATGACGGCCAGCGTGTTCTCCCCCATCACGAAGCGGGCCCCCGGGACGGTGGCCTCGGCCATCGCGTTGTCGCTGCTGGAGCCCTGGGCATAGGCACCGTGCGCGGTGTTGTTCACCAGCTTGGAGAACACCTGGGTGCCGTTGAGCCATACGACGAAGCCATCGTCGTGCAGCACCTTGAGCCGGGCCTGGTCCACCATGCCGTGCACCATGAACTTGCGGCGGAAGTAGACGCTGGGCTGGCGCGGAGTGCTCGCGCTCAGCGCTGTCGCTTCGTCGCCGTCGCCATAGCCCAGCTGCGCCGGCCCCTTCTTCCAGGCGGCGTCGTTGAAGGTGGGCGCCGTCCAACCAGCCCCCGGGTCGACGTTGCCGTCTTCGTATTTCCACTCCGCACCGAAGGCCACCGCGGTGTAGCCGGTGCCGGGCGGAGGATCCGGGTCCGGCTGCGTGGACGTCCCACCAATGCGGATGATCTTCGCCACCGAGGGGACCCGGTTGGCGTTGAGCAGGAACAGCAGGTAGTGGCCCGGTGGGGCCGTGTTCGCCTGGGTGGGCGCGGTGATGGTGAGCGCGCCGCTGCTGGCCGTGAACTTCAGCCACTGGAAGCGCTGGTTCTCATCGAAGGCGTGCGTGACCGAGCCCAGCCGGATCCATGAAACCTTGGAGATGAGCGCCGCGTTCGGCGTGGTGACCCGGAAGTTCTCGCCGTAGGCCACCGACGTGGGCGCGGAGGAGATGGTGGGCCTGGCCCCCTTGAAGAGATAGGGCGGAGAGAACACCTGCTGGGTGCGCACGCCGCGACCGCCCGCGGAGAGCACCCGTCCATCCGGAAGGAGCAGGGTCGTGGAGTGGTAGCCGCGATAGGCCGAGATGGGGGCCAGCTCGGTCCAGGTCTCGCTGGTGGGGTTCCACAGCTCGGTTTCGTAGCGGGGGAACCGGGGGTTGTCGGTCCCGGGGCCGCTGTGTCCACCGGTGACGAGCACCGTCCCGTCGGGCAGGAGCGTGTTGTTGTGCTGACGGCGCACGTAGCGCATGGGGGCCACCGTGCGCCAGGCGGGCGTCGCGGCGTTGAGGTCGATGACCTCCACGTGGTTCGTGGGGGGATTGTCGCCTCCGGTGATGACGACCTTCCCCGGCTCATACAGGGCCGCGCTCCCCGCGTTGCGGCTGTGCGCGTATTGGGTGCGGGGCCCGGAGGTCCACGCGCCCGTGCCGTCGGTGGTGAGGAACCGCGAGGGCTTCCAGTACCCCGCCATGAACGACTTGCCGTTGGGCGCCACGAACATCCACGGGTAGTACATGAGCTCCAGGCTGGCGCCGCTCAGCGTGCGCCACGCGTTCTTCGACGGCTGCCAGACCTGGGGCACCAGGTTCTTGCTCGTGTCCTCCTTGGCGCCCCCGATGACCAGCAGCTCCCCGTTGGGCAGCGTGGTGACGGTGGGGTACCAGCGGCCGGCGTTCATGTTCGGCAGCCGGGTCCAGGTGTTGGTGAAGGGATTGAAGAGGGTGGCGTAGGGCAGCCCCGCGTCGTCCGCGATGTGCCCCCCCGCGACGAGCAACCGGCCATCCGGGAGGAAGGCATGCCCCGCGCAGAAGATGTTGAAGCCCGCCTTGGGGAGCGCCGTCAGGGCGTTGGTCTGCGGATCCCACAGGTGCGGGTTGTCACCGTCCGCGAACTCGGAGAACCACATCACCTTGCCGGTCGGCAGCAGGTGGGTGTGCACCGCGGAGTAGGGCCAGGTCTGCACGGCCGACCACTGCCCGGAGACCGCGGGGTCCAGGGCCTGTGCCCTGGCGGCCGCCGTGAAGGCCCATGCGGCCAGGACCGCGAGACGCCACGTACGGAGCATGAGGCCCCCCATTGTCGGTTGCGAGTGCGCCCCATCGTAGGCAGGCGCCCCGCGCACGCCATCGCGTCCCCAGACAGGGGTAACGACGAAAGGCGGACAGTGGGGGGCGGAAGCCGCGAGCGTCGCGAGGCCTTGTGGCCCCCCACGCCCGCGTCGCGACGGAGCGCTACTGCGAAGCCGCCTCGGGCGGAGCCGGCTCCGGCGCGGGAGGCGGCGGTTCAGACAAGGGGCTCGAAGCCGCGCGCGGATGGGCCTTCTCGAACTCCTCCAGGCGGACGGGCTTGATGACCTTCAGCTCGGAGATGTCCTGGACCGTCGGGCGTGGCTCGGTGCGCGTGTCGGGCGTGACGGTGAAGCCCAGGCGGTTGATTTCATGCCCGTCCTCCGTCTCCAGCACCACGCGCCAGTCGCCCGGCTTCGGCGTGGTGCCCGGCTTCGCGTAGTAGCGATAACCGCCCTCGGTGCCGTTGCTGCTCACCGTGGCCAGGAAGCCATTGCCCTGCTGCGTCCAGCCCTTCTGCGGATGGTCGAAGTACCAGCGCACGCGCACGCGGTATCGCTCGAAGCCCTTGGGCGCGAAGATGCGGAAGAAGTACATGGGCTGCTCGCCGGGCCGCACGGTGAAGTCCTGATCACCGCGGTGCCACAGCGTCCAGACCTTCCACCACGGCCGCTCCTCCGACGTCAGGCGGTACAGGCCCGACATGCCGTACTCCTCCGGCCGGAGCCGCTCCACCTGGTGGTAGATGCCGCTGTACTGCACCGCCAGGGGCACCGGCGGAATCACGCCCAGGAAGTAGCACGCGAGCAGCGCCGCCTGCGCGCCGAAGCCCGGCACCGCCACCGTGCGCAGGAGCGCCTTCTCATCCGGACGCCAGCGCTTCAGCAGGCGCAGCATGCCGTAGATGCTGCCGGAGCCCAGCGCCACGGACAGCGTGAAGATCCACCACCCCACCCGGCCCAGCAGCACGGGCAGCAGCGACGCGAAGTAGAGCGTCACGCACAGGCTGAAGAGGGCCACGCGGATGACGGGCCCCAACTGCCGGAAGCGCGGCAGCTCGTTGGCCACCAGCAGCGAGAACATGCCCGCGAGGAACAACAGGGGCGTGAGGCCCGACGAACTCTTGAACAGGAACAGCGTGAAGGCGCTGAGCAGGCTGCCCAGGAGGAAGTGCAGCGCGTCCTCGCGGAAGCGCCAGACCTTCGCGAGCAGCTTCGGCGGCTCCGCGCCCTCCGCGTAGCGCTGCTCCAGCATCAGCAGGCCCGCGAGCAACGCCAGGTAGACGAAGTTCTGCACCTCCGTCTGCTTGTCGTCGATGGGGCTCAGCGTGAGGACGTCGTAGAGGAAGCCCGCGAAGAAGAAGAGGGCCATCTCCTGCTTCTCGTACTTGGCGCGGAACGCCTGCACGCGGTCCACCAGCGTGGGCGTCTTGTCCGTGCTGACGAGGTCGTCCGGGTCCACGACGGCGGCGGACGTGGCGACGGCGACGTTCGCCGCGGGCGGTGGCGTACCTCCCGCGACCGGAACTCCCGGCACTTCGGTGGACTCGTCCTGCGGCTTGGAATCAGGAGGTGTGACGGTGAGCACGGCGGCGGAACCCCTCTAGGCGACCGCCGCCCATCCTAAGCGGGGGACGGGGCCCGGGTCTCCCCCGGGCCCGCACGCCCCCCTGCTTCGGGGTGATGCGCCTACTTGCCGCCGGCGGCGACCAGGCCTTGCAGCTCGTCGCGCTCGGCCAGCTCCGCCAGGATGTCCGAGCCGCCCACGAACTTACCGTGGATGTAGACCTGCGGAATCGTGGGCCAGTTGGAGTAGTCCTTGATGCCCTGGCGCACCAGCGGGTCCGCCAGCACGTCCACCGTGTGCACCGGCCCCAGGGGCTGCAGAATCTGGAGCGCCCGCGCGGAGAAGCCGCACTGGGGGAACAGGGCGTTGCCCTTCATGAAGAGCACGATGGGGTGCGACTTCACCGTCTGGTCGAAATGGGCCTTGAGCGTCTCATCCATGGAACGTTGCTCCTTGCTTCAGCGGGGCCCGAGCTTCTTCCACTGTTCGGGCGAATAGGTCTTGAGCGCGAGCGCATGCAGCTCGCCGGACTTCAACCACGACTGCAGGGGCGCGTACACGAGCTGGTGCTGTTCCACCATCGTCTTGCCCATGAATGCCGGGCTGACCACGCGCGCCTCGAAGTGGTCTCCCGTGCCAGTCGTATCGTTCAACTCCACCTCGGAGCCCGGCAGGGCCTCGAGGAGGTAACGGCGGAGCGTCTCGGCGTCGAGCATCAGTTCATTCCCTTTCCCATCACCAGCATGGCCGGGTCCACGCCCAGGCCGCGCAGGGTGGCATCCCACAGCTTCGACGGTTCTGTCCCCAGCACCGCGTCCACCGTAGCGTCGGCATACAGCCACGAGCCAGCGGCGATCTCGCTTTCCAACTGCCGGGGACCCCAGCCCGCGTACCCCAGGCAGAAGCGCACGCGCGGCTCGGTCCGTTGCAGCAGGGGGCCCAGCGCGTCCAGGGTGACGCTCAGAAAGAGGCCGGGCATGACGGCGTGCTTCTCCGTCACGGATGCGTCGTCGTGCAGGACGAAGCCCCGCTGGGGCTCCACCGGGCCGCCCACGTACACCGATTGCGACACGCGGTCGGCCGATATCTCCATCGACTGACCGCGCGCCAGCTCACCGAGCGTCAGGGGCGCTCCCCGGTTCACGACGAGCCCCATGGAGCCCGTCTCCCCGTGTTCGATCATCAGGATGACCGACCGGTAGAAGTTCGGGTCTCCAAGCTGGGGCATGGCCAGCAGGAAGCCGGAAGCGAGGTTCTTCACACGGGGAGCATCGACCGTCCGGCCAGGGCGTGCAACCGGAACCCGCTCCCTCGCTGTTTCAGCGTCGCGGCGTCAGTGCCAGCTGTGGTGCTTGGACTTGAGCGCCGTGGCCAGCTTCTCCGGGTTCAGCGGCTTGCCGATGAAGAGGTCCGCGCCCAGGCTCTTGCACTTGCGCGCGGTGGTCGCGTCGCTCATCGCGCTCACGCCGATGAGGACCGCCTGCGGGAAGCGCTCGCGAAGCTTGGACATGAGCGTGGTGCCGCTGCGGCCGGGCAGGAACACGTCGACGATGGCCGCGTCCATGCGCTTGTTGCGCACGGCGAACTCGGCCTCTTCCGCGCTGCCAACGGGCATGGCGTCGTAGCCCCACTGGCTCACCATCTCCACCAGCAGCTCGCGGTGGGCGGCGTCGTCCTCCACCACCAGCACGGAGTGGCGAACGGCTTCCTTCCGAAGTCCGTCGTCGCGCGGACGCTCGTCACGGGCGGGCGAGAGGGGGATTTCTTCCGTGGGGAGGGACATGGTGTTCACCAAGGGGCAAAGGGGTTTCCGTTCGTAGGGAACCTTTGCGTCCATGTGCTGCATTCCTCACACTTGCCGACGGGAACCTCCCCCCAACGCCTGGGAAGCGAGCGAGGCGCCAAGCACCAGCAGGACGAGCAGCCCCCAGGCGGGAAGAACGACGCGGCCGCCGCCCTCGTAGATGAGCGCCGCGTAGGACGTGCCCAGGTAGCGCCCCAGGGACATGGGTTCCATGCGGGCGATGCCGAAGAAGCTCACCGTGGACTCGGTGAGGATGGCGCTGGGCAGGCGGCTCAAGAACACCGCCAGCACGAACGGCCGCAGCAGGGGCCACAAGTGCACGCGAAGCACGTGCACGCCACCACCGCCCAGGGCGCGCGCGGCGGCCACGTACTCCTGGCCCTCCAGCGTGGCCAGGCGGTCCCGGAACATGCGCGCGGGGCCGGCCCAGCCCACCAGCGCCAGGGACGTCACCATCAAGCCAAAGGGCCCCAGACCCCCGCCCAGGCCCGCGTCCATCAGCGACTGGCCGGCGAGCTGCAGCACCATCACCACGAGCACATCCGGCAGCGCGAACACGGCATCCACCGCGCGCAGCAGCACCTGCTCCGTCACCCCGCCGGACAGCCGCGCGAGCGCCGCGACGCCCAGCCCCAGCACGGTGGAGAACGCGCCCGCGGCCAGGCCCACGGCCAGGGACACCCACAAGCCACCGAAGGCCAGCTCGCACACGCTGCGGTCGGGGCGGTTCAGGTCCCAGCCAAGCGGGCAGGTCCGCGCCAGGGACTCGGGGAACAGGCGGCCGGCCACGAGGCTCAGGACGCCCAGCCCCACGAGCAGGACAAGGCCCACCCAGGCACGCAGGGGAACGCGTTTCATGCGCGGGCCTCCCGGGCGCGCGGATCCACGAGCACGCGCAACAGCTCCACCGTGAGGCTCACGACGACGAGCACGGTGGCGAAGGTGGTGGTGGACACGACGACGACGGCGACCTGCTTGTTGAGGACGGCGAGCACGTAGAGCTGACCGAAGTAGGGCAGGCCGAAGACACGCTCCGCGGCGAACGAGCCCGCGAGCAGCGCGGTGGCCACGGGCGTCACCGCGTCCAGGAGCGCCGGCCACACGTTGGGAAGGACATGGCGGCGCATCACGGTGCCAGGGTCCAACCCCTTGCTGAGCGCGGTGCGCACGTAGTCGCGCGACAGCTCCGTCTCCAGCGCGTCGCCCACGAGCGTGCCCAGGAAGGTGCCGGGCCAGATGGCGATGACGATGGCCGCGCACAGCTCCGGCAGCAGGTGCCCACGCTCCACCACGGAGGGGGCGAGCAGCAGCGCGGGGATGAACACCGGGGTGCCAAAGGCGATGGCGGGAAGCGCATCGCCCAGCACGGCCCACCGTCCGCGCCGCCACCGCGTGCGAAGGAGCGCGAAGACCAGCGCCCACCCGAGCGCCAGCGGCAACGCGACGAGGCCCACGCCCACGCTGCCGGAGAGCTTCTGCAGGAGCTCATCCCCGGTGATGCCCTGCGCGCTGGTGCCCAACCGCTCCCCGGCGAAGAGCTTCTGCCAGGGGCGAAGGAAACCGAGGGGTTCTCCGATGCCCAGGTCGCGCTGGTACGACGCCGCCAGCTCAGGAGACACCTGCCGCTTGGTGTCGCTCTCCGTGGTGAGCGGCAGCGCGGCCATCAGGTAGTACGAGGCCACCGCCACCACCGGCACGAGCACGAGCTGCCGCACGAGACGCGTCGCGATGAGGCGCATGCGCTAGGGCCCCTGCCCTTCCACGCGGGCCGAGGGCGATTCATCCGGGCCCAGCCGCAGGGCGCGCAGCGCGAGGAAGTTGAACGGATCCACGTCCAGCCCGTGCAGCCGCGCCCGCGCCCGGAAGTACCGGTCCGGGTGGTACAGCGGAGCGATGACGGCCTGCTCGCCCACCAGTACCTCCTGGGCCTTCGCGTACAGCTCGCGCGCGTGCGCGGCATCCGCGTCGCCGTCCGCCGCTTCCAGCAATTGCTCGAACCGCTGCATCGGTTCACCACCGCCTTGCGTCTCCCAGCCGGTCTGGTGATTGCCCTGCCGTTCGAAGAGCGTGAAGAACGTATTCGGATGCGCGTAGTCCGCGCCCAACCGGCGCAGGTACAGGTCATACGCCCGAGCCCCCTGGGGCGTGCGCCGCGCCACCTCCGCGGAGAAGTCCGAACGCGAATCCACCACCACCTGCACGCCCACCCGCGCGAGCTGCGCCGCGATGCGCTCCGCCAGCGCCTCCTCCGGCACAAACGAATCCCCCGCCTTCACCACCAGCCGCAGCGGCCGATCCAGGCCCTTCACCCCCGCCAGCTCCGCCTTCGCGCGCTCCGGTTCGAAGTGGGGCAGTCGCGCGGCCTGCTCGGGCGTGGCCGCGTCCGGCAACTCCGGGGGCAGCAGCACGTTCGTCGCGCGCGCCGCCGGCAACAACCCCGAGAGCAGCGCCTCGCGGTCCAGCGCCCGCGCCAGCGCCTGGCGCACCTCGGGCCGATCCAGCGGCGGCCGCTCCGTGTTGAAGCCCAGGAAGTACGTGGACAGCAGGGGCTCGCGCTTCAGGTCCGCGGGCCGCATCCCCCGCAGCGCCGCCGCGCTGTCCACGAAGACGAAGTCCACGCGCCCGCGTTCATACAGCGCCGGGCCGATCTCCGACTTCATCAGCGTCAGCACCTGCGCCGGCTTCTCCCCCGGCGCCATGGGCGGAGGGAACGCGCTCAGCGGGTTGTACACGAGCCGCACGCGCTCCCCGGCGCGGTCCCAGCGCTCGACGCGATAGGGGCCCACCGCCAGCGGACGCCCGTCGCGCGGCCGGTCGAAGTAGTCGCGCACCGCCTCATCCGACTTCCCCTCCAGGTCCACCGACGGCGCGGGAAAGAACAGGTACACGTTCGCGAGCCGCGCCAGGAAGTAGCTCCGGGGCCGCGCCAGCGTCACGCGCAGCGTCCGCGCATCCACGACCTCCACGCCCACGCGGGACAACGCGGCCTGGACCTCCGCCGTCGGCGCCCCGCGTTCCAGGAGCGCGAGCACCTCCTCCGCGCCCTCCAGGTCCGCCATCTCCCCGCGCTCGCGGCCCACCAGCGCCCGGTGCCAGCCGAAGACGAAGTCGCGCGCAGTGACAGGCGAACCATCGGACCAGTTCACATCCGCGCGCAGGTGGAAGGTGTAGACCTCGCGCCCGGAAGCGTCGGCCACGCGCTCCCACCGTTCCGCGAGACCGGGCCGCACGGAGTGGTCCGGGCCCAGCGTGGTGAGCCCCTTCTGCGTGGCGAGCATCACCGGGTAGTTCACCCAGCTCATCGGATCCGAGTGGCTCCAGTCGAGCGTGGTGGGCATCGCCGGCACCACCACCTTCACGCCCGGCTCGGGCTGGAAGCCGCACGGCCCGCAGGCCGCGACCATCACCAGCACCAGGGAGTACCCAATGATTCGAGCGCGAGGAGCCACCGCCCGCGTTGTACCCCGACCCGCCCGCAAAAAGAGAAGCCAGGAAGCCCACCGACGCAGGGTCGGCCGGCATCCTGGCTTCGGTACCACCCGCCTCAAGGCCCTTCACGGGCCCGAGGCTTCAGTCCCTAGGTCGGGGCCGCCGTGGTCGAGGAGGCCACTTCCGTCATGGGCAGGCCGCCCTTGAGG
Source organism: Corallococcus sp. bb12-1 (assembly GCF_026626765.1). Taxonomy (NCBI): domain Bacteria; kingdom Pseudomonadati; phylum Myxococcota; class Myxococcia; order Myxococcales; family Myxococcaceae; genus Corallococcus; species Corallococcus sp. bb12-1. The sequence goes on from NZ_JAPNJZ010000027.1 coordinate 593,778, forward strand.
TTGTCGCCCGCGCCCTTGCGGCCGAACTCCTCCGGCTTCTCCAGGAGCAGCGCCTCGCGCAGCACGTCGTCCACGAACTCCACCGGGACGATGCGCAGCTGCTTGCGGATCTTCAGCGGGATGTCCTTCAGGTCCTTCTTGTTGGCCTTCGGGATGAGGACCGTCTTGATGCCCGCCCGGTGCGCCGCCAACGTCTTCTCCTTCAGACCGCCGATGGGCAGCACGCGACCGCGCAGCGTGATTTCACCCGTCATCGCCACGTCGCGGCGGACCGGGACGCGGGTGAGCGCGCTCACCAGGGCCGTGGCCATGGTGACACCCGCGGACGGACCGTCCTTGGGAATCGCGCCTTCCGGCAGGTGGATGTGGATGTCGTAGTTCTCGAACACCTTGCGGTCGATGCCGAAGCGCTCCGCGCGGCTGCGCACGTAGGACATGGCCGCCTGCGCCGACTCCTGCATCACCTCGCCCAGCTTGCCCGTGATGATGAGCTTGCCCTTGCCCGGCATCGACGTGGCTTCCGTGGTGAGGATCTCACCGCCCAGCTCCGTCCACGCGAGGCCCGTGACGATGCCCACCTGGTCCTCGCTCTCCGCCATGCCGTAGCGGAAGCGGGGCGTGCCCAGGAACTTCATCGCCTGCTTGCGGTCCACCTCGATGAGGTCCCGCTTGCCGTTCTTCAACACGTCGCGGGCAATCTTGCGGAACACGCCGCCAATCTCACGCTCCAGCGAACGCACGCCCGACTCACGCGTGTACCGGTGCACGATGGTCTTCAGCGCGTCGTGGCTGATGTCGATCTTCAGGTCCGCCAGCCCGTTGGCCTCCTGCTCCTTCGGGATGAGGTAGCGCCGCGCGATGGAGAGCTTCTCCGGCTCGGTGTACCCCGCGATGCGAATCACCTCCATGCGGTCCTGCAGCGGACCGGGGATGTTGTGCATCGTGTTCGCGGTGCAGATGAACATCACCTTGGACAGGTCGTAGTCCAGGTCCAGGTAGTGGTCGTTGAAGGTGTGGTTCTGCTCCGGGTCCAGCACCTCCAGCAGCGCCGCGCTCGGGTCGCCACGGAAGTCCGTGGACATCTTGTCGATCTCATCCAGGAGGAACACGGGGTTGTTGCTGCCCGCCTTCTTCAAGGACTGGATGAGCTTGCCCGGCATCGCGCCGATGTACGTGCGGCGGTGGCCGCGGATTTCGGCCTCGTCACGCACGCCGCCCAGGGACAGGCGCACGAACTTGCGGCCCGTGGCCCGCGCGATGCTGCGCGCCAGCGACGTCTTGCCCACGCCCGGGGGACCGACGAAGCACAGCACGGGGCCCTTCAACTTCTTCACCAACTGCTGCACGGCCAGGTACTCGAGGATGCGCTCCTTCGGCTTCTTCAAGCCGTAGTGGTCCTCGTTGAGCACGCGCTCCGCTTCGGTGACGTCCAGCCGGTCCTGGGTCTCGTCGTACCAGGGCAGGCTGATGATCCAGTCGATGTAGTTGCGGACGACCGTGGCCTCGGCGCTCATCGGGCTCATCATCCGGAGCTTCTTCAGCTCCTTCTTGACCTTGAGCGTGGCCTCCTTGCTCATCCGCTTGTTCTTCAGCTTCTCTTCAATCTCCTGGATCTCGTTCTTGAACTCGTCGCGCTCACCCAGTTCCTTCTGAATGGCCTGCATCTGCTCATTCAGGTAGTACTCCTTCTGGGTCTTCTCCATCTGCTTCTTGACGCGCGTGCGGATCTTCTTCTCCACCTGGAGAATCTCGATCTCGCCCTGCATGAGTTCGTAGAGCTTCTCCAGCCGCTTCGCCGGGGACTCCGTCTCGAGCAGCGCCTGCTTGTCGTTCAGCTTCAGCGACAGGTGCGCGACGATGGTGTCCGCGAGACGCGCCGGGTCGTCGATGCTGGCGACCTGCATCAGCATCTCGGGCGGGATGCGCTTGTTGAGCTTCACGAAGGCTTCGAAGACGGAGTGGACGGAGCGCACCAGCGCCTCCAGCTCCACGCTCTTCTCCTGCGTCTCTTCGACTTCATCCACCTCGACCATGAAGAAGGCGTCGTTCGGGTGGAACTTCTTCACCTTGGCCCGGCGCACGCCCTCCACCAGCACCTTCAGCGTGCCGTCGGGGAGCGGGAGGAGCTGGATGATGTGACCGATGGTGCCGAAGTGGAAGATGTCGTCCGGCGAGGGGTCGTTCGTCTTGGCCTTCTTCTGGGCGGCCAGCAGGATGACGGCCTTGTCATCCGGCCCCTTGTGGGCCATCGCGTCCTTGAGGGCCGCGATCGACTTCTCACGTCCGACGAACAGCGGCACCACCATGTGCGGGAACACGATGATGTCCCGAAGGGGCAAGAGCGGGATGGTGAGTCCCCGCTTCTGGGCTTCCTTCTTGTCGTCACGTCCGAAGAACATGTATCCGCCACCCGCTGGCCTGCCAGACGGGCAGGCCCTTCAAGAGTTGCCCACATGCCCGCCGAGCGCGCATGCAGGGTGAAACACCGCTCTATAACACGCCGGTCGCGGCCCCCGTTCCCGTCACAAGATGGGGGGTCCGCACCCTGCCTTCAAGGGAACACCGGGAGACGGGAGGGTGTCCTCCCGGGGGTTTATGGGCCCTCGGTCGCCACCCCGCCCACCGGGCGAGCCACATCCAGGACCTGGAAGAGGAAGGCGTACATGTCCGCGCTGGACTCAATGGCCTTGGCCACCTGGTCCGCCCCACCGTGGCCCGCGTTCGCTTCGATTCGTAGCAACGTGGGCGCGGAATTGCCCTTCGCGTTCTGCACCGCCGCGACGAACTTGCGCGCGTGCATGGGGTCCACCCGGTCGTCGTGGTCCGACGACATCATCAGGAGCGCCGGGTACTTCACGTCCTGACGCACGTGGTGGTAGGGCGAATAGGCGTACAGGGTCTTGAACTGCGCCGCGTCCTCCGCGGACCCGTACTCCGGCACCCACGTCCGCCCGCTGCCGAACAGGTGGTAGCGCACCATGTCCAGCAGGGGCACGCCGCACACCACCGCGCCGTACAGCTCCGGCCGCTGCGTCATCGCCGCGCCCACCAGCAGGCCACCATTGCTGCCGCCGTAGATGGCCAGCTTCCTGGCCTGCGTGTACTTCTGCGTCGCCAGGAACTCGGCCGCGCCGGCGAAGTCGTCGAACACGTTCTGCTTGTTCGCGCCCTTGCCCGCGTCATGCCACGCGGTGCCGTACTCGCCGCCGCCGCGCAGGTTGGCCACCGCGTAGATGCCGCCCGCGTCCAGCCACGGCAGGATGCTCGCGCGGAAGGTGGGCTGCATGTTCACGAAGAAGCCGCCGTAGCCGTACAGCAGCGTGGGCGCATTTCCGTCCTTCTTCAGCCCCTTCTTGTAGACGAGGAACATGGGCACGCGCGTTCCGTCCTTGGACGGGTAGAACACCTGCTCCACCGTGTACGCGTCCGGATCCATGGGCACTTCCACCTTCGCCCACAGGTCCACCTTCCCGCTCTTCACCGACGTCCGGTACACCTGCCGGGGCGTGGTGAAGGAGCTGAAGGCGAAGTAGGCGTCGTCCTGGTCCTCCAAGCCCATCAGGTTGCTGGCGGCGCCCACTCCCGGCAGCGTCACCGTGCGCACGGGCTTGCCCTCCAGCGTGGCGATCCGCAGCTCCGTCGTCGCGTCCTTCAGGTACTCCAGCGCCAGGTGGCCGCCCACCAGGGAGACGCCCTCCAGGGACGCCTTCGGGTCCTCCGGCACCAGCTCCTTCCAGTTCGCGCGCTCCGACTTCTTCGGGTCCACGCCGAACACGCGCTGGCGCGGGGCGCCCTCGTCGGTGACGACGTAGAAGCGGTCCTTCCAGGGGATGACGTTGTACTTGGCCCCCTTGCCCTTCACGAGCAGGCGCCAGTCCTTGTCCGCCGGGTGCTTCCAGTAGACGTCGTTCTCGCTCCAGCCGCGCAGCACGGAGGCGAAGAGGTACTTGCCGTCCCGCGACAGGTCGCCCTGGAGGAACGTCGTCGGGTCGCCGGTGCGCTCGTGCACCACCACGTCGTTCTTCGGATCCTGGCCCAGCACGTGGAACTTGAGCGTGGTGTAGCCCGGCCGCGCGTCCACGGGGATGGAGGCGTCCGTGGGCAGCCACTCGTAATAGAAGCCCTTGCCGTCCGGGGTCCAGTGGGGCGTCGCGTACTTGGCGCCCTCAATCACGTCCACCTTGGACCACTCACCGGAGGCCACGTCCATGACGTGGAGGACGGCCTCGTCCGCGGCGTTGGGTTTCTGCGCGAAGGCCACGCGCTTGCCGTCCCACGAGGGCGCCCACGTGCCCAGGGACACGGTGCCGTCCTTGCTCCACCCGTTCGGGTCGAGCAGCACCTTCTCCTGGCCGGACTCGCCTTCGCGCCAGTAGACGATGGCCTTCTCCTTGTCCTTGTGGGTGCGCATGAAGAAGTAGCGCTGGCCCCGCCGCGCGGGCGCGGACACCGAGTCCACGTAGAACAGGTCCTTGAAGCGCTTCGCCAGCGCGTCGCGGCCGGGCATCGCGTCGATGGCGGAACGGGCGAGGCCGTCCTGCGCCTTCATCCACGCCTGCACCTCGGGGGACTTCTCGTCCTCCAGCCAGCGGTACGGATCCGCCACCTGCTGGCCATGCAGCGTGTCCACCACTGCGTCGGAACGGGTCGCCGGGTATGCCATGCGTGAGGAGCCCTCCTGGGCCCGGGTGCCCCCTTGCGTCGATGGCCGTGCATCCGAGGAGGCGGAGGCGGGGACCTCTTCGCGCGTGGCCTCCTTCGAAGAGGCACAGGCCGCGAGCGACAGCAGGGCGGGCACGAGCAGCTTTCTCATGGGGCACAGCAGATACAAGAAGGCCCCGCGCCCGGCCCGGAAAAAATGCGGGCTCGGCCTCCCGCCTGCGTCCCCCCCGCAATGACGAAGGGCGCGTCCCGGGCCGCGTGCCTGCTCGCGGTGTACCGTGACGCGCCCCGTCATGTCCCTGCGGCGGCGTTCAACCGCCGCGTGGGCTCAAGCGGATTCCTTCTTTGGCTCCGGTGTCTCCTTGTTGTCCTGGGAGTGGAGCACCACGGGCTCGCTCTTCTTGAGGATGACCTCCTCGGAGATGAGCACCTCGCGGGCCGTCTTGCGGGACGGGATTTCGTACATCACGTCCAGCATGGCGGTCTCCAGGATGGAGCGCAGGCCACGGGCGCCGGCCTTGCGGCGGATGGCCTCTGAAGCGATGGCCTTGAGCGCGCCGTCGGTGAACTTCAGCGACACGCCGTCCAGTTCGAAGAGCTTGCGGTACTGCTTGGTGAGCGCGTTCTTGGGCTCGCCCAGGATGTTCACCAGCGCGCCCTCGTCCAGTTCCTCCAGCGCGGTGATGATGGGCAGACGGCCGATGAACTCCGGAATCATGCCGAACTTGAGCAGGTCCTCCGGCTCCACCTGACGCAGCAGCTCGCTCAGGTTGCGCTGCTTGCGCGATTGAATCTCCGCGCCGAAGCCCAGGCTGCGGCCACCCATGCGCCGCTCAATCACCTGCTCCAGGCCGCCGAACGCGCCGCCGCAGATGAAGAGGATGTTGGTGGTGTCCACCTGCAGGAACTCCTGCTGGGGGTGCTTGCGTCCGCCCTTGGGCGGGACGTTGGCCACCGTGCCTTCGATGATCTTCAGCAGGGCCTGCTGCACGCCCTCACCGCTCACGTCGCGGGTGATGGACGGGTTCTCCGACTTGCGGGCGATCTTGTCGATTTCGTCGATGTAGACGATTCCCCGCTGCGCGCGCTCGATGTCGTGGTCGGCGGCCTGCAGCAGGTTGACGATGATGTTCTCCACGTCCTCGCCCACGTAGCCGGCCTCCGTGAGGCACGTGGCGTCCGCGATGGTGAAGGGGACGTTGAGGATGCGCGCGAGCGTCTGCGCGAGCAGCGTCTTGCCGGAGCCCGTGGGGCCGAGCAGCAGGATGTTGCTCTTCTGCAGCTCCACGTCGTCCATGGCGACCTTGGACTCGATGCGCTTGTAGTGGTTGTGCACCGCCACCGACAGCGTCTTCTTCGCCCGCTCCTGGCCCACCACGTACTCGTCCAGCACGGCCTTGATTTCAGAGGGCCGGGGGATGCGCAGCTTGGTGTCCTTGGTCTCCTCGCGGTCGATCTCCTCCGCGATGATGTCGTTGCACAGCCCGATGCACTCGTCGCAGATGTAGACCGTCGGGCCCGCGATGAGCTTCTTGACCTCCTTCTGCGACTTTCCGCAGAAAGAGCAGCAGAGGGTCTGGTTGTCTCGCTTCTCTACGTTCTTACCCGCCATGAAATCCCTCGCTGCCTGTAAGGCCCCAACCGACTTCGCGTCCGGTCCCCTGCCCCTGCCCAATCTAGTCAGCCCCCATCGGGGACGTCCACGCACCTTCCGGGTACTTAACAAGGAGAAAATAACCGCGACGCGGAAAGAAGAAGGCCGGAGGCGCGGGAAACCATTCCCAGCACCCCCGGCCGCCGGCCGAGTCCCTGTCACCCCGGTCCGTTCTGTCTACTTCTTCTCTTCCACCTTCACGCCGGCGACCTTGCGGGGGTCCTGGATGGAATCCAGGATGCCGTAGGCCTTCGCCTCGGGCGCGCTCATGAAGTAGTCGCGGTCCGTGTCCTTCTCCACGCGCTCGATCGTCTGCCCGGTGTGCTTGACGATGAGCTCGTTGAGCTTCGCCTTCATCCGGAGGATTTCACGGGCCTGGATTTCGATGTCCGTCGCCTGCCCGCGGGCGCCGCCCAGGGGCTGGTGGATCATGATGCGGCTGGAGGGCAGGGAGTAGCGCTTGCCCTTCGCCCCGGCCAGGAGCAGCACCGCGCCCATGGAGGCCGCCTGGCCCACGCAGATGGTGGACACCGGCGCCTTGACGTACTGCATCGTGTCATAGATGGCGAGGCCCGCCGTGACGGAGCCACCCGGCGAGTTGATGTAGAGGTTGATGTCCTTGTCCGGGTCCTCGGACTCCAGGAACAGGAGCTGGGCGACGATGGCGTTGGCCACATCGTCGTCGATCTCCGTTCCCAGCATCACGATGCGGTCCTTCAGGAGCCGGCTGTAGATGTCGTACGAGCGCTCACCCCGGTGGGTCTGCTCGATGACGTAGGGGACGGGCATGAAGGGCATGTCGGATGAACCTCTAGAAGGAGCGCCTGAGCCTTACTGGGAAAAAAGCCTCAAGAATACTTCGCCCGACCCTTGAGGAATTCAATCGTCTTTTCCTCACGGAGTCGCAGAGACAACCCCAGCCGCTCATCCGGGCCCTTGAAGTACTTCTCCACCTGGGCGACGGGCTGGTTGGCCTCGATGGCGAGGTCCTCGATGCGCTTCTTCACGTCCTCGTCGGACGCCTGGATGTTCTGCTGCTGGGCAATGGCCTCGAACAGCAGCGTGCCCTTCACTTCCAGGACGGCCTTCTCGCGCATCTCCTCGCGCAGCCGGTTGAAGTCCAGGTTGAGCTGGCGCGGGTCGATGCCCTGGCGCTGCATCTGGCGGAAGGCGCCCTCCATCATGGAGTCGATGGCGCGCTCCACCATGGCCCGGGGAACCTCGAACGGGTTCTTCTCCAGCAGGGCCTTGATGAGCGCGTCGCGCTCGTCCACCTGGGTCTGGTTCTTCTTGTTCTTCTCCAGGTCGGAGCGGATCTTCGCGCGCAGCTCGTCCATCGTCTGCGCGACGCCGGACTCCTTGGCGAAGGCGTCGTCCAGCTCCGGCACCACCGACTTCTTCAGCTCCTTGACGGTGATGTGGAAGGTCGCCGTCTTCCCGCGGATGTCCTCCACCTGGTAGTCCGGGCCAAAGGTGTACTCGACGCCCTTCGACTCGCCGACCTTCACGCCCTCCAACTGGGGGATGTTGCCCTCGATGAGCTCGCCCGCCTGCACGCGCACGCCGATGCCGTCCGCCTTGCTGCCGGGGAACGCGTTGCCGTCCACCTTCGCCTCGAAGTCGATGGTGACCTGATCGCCGGAGGCCGCGACGTCGCGGTCGGTGATGGGCTCCACGCGGCCGACGTTCTGGCGCATCCGCTCAATCTGCTCGTTCACCGCCTCATCGGAGATGGAGGCGTCGATCTTCGTGAGCGACACGCCTTCGAAGTCCTTGGCCTCCACGCGCGGCTTCACCTCCACGCGGGCCTCGAAGTTGAAGGGGGCGTTGGGCTTGATGCCGGAGTTGGTGACCTGGGGCGAGGCGACGGCCTCCACCTTGTGCTCGCGCACGGCCTCCAGATAGGCCTTCTGCACCACGCGCTGGATGACGTCGTCTTCCACCTGCTCGCGGTAGCGCTGCTCCAGGATGCGGCGGGGGACCTTGCCCTGGCGGAAACCAGGCAGCTTCACCTGACCGCTGAGCGCGGCATACGCGCGGTTGAGTTCCTCCGCCACGCGGGCGTTGTCGACCTCGATGGAGAGCTTCTTCTCGATGGGAGAAAGCTCCTCGACCTGGACCTTCATGCGGGCCTCGCTCGCCACCCACGGGTCTTGATGCCCGGGCGGCAACCGGAAAGTGGGACGTGCGGCTTTAGGGGATAGGCACGAACGGGTCAACGCGAAATGGGCGAGGAGGGACTCGAACCCTCACACCTTGCGGTACCAGATCCTAAGTCTGGCGCGTCTACCAGTTTCGCCACCCGCCCGGCGCGACAGGCAACTGTCCTACCGCGAAACTTCCGGGCGGGACAGGGCCCTTCCGGCGCATAGGACGCCGGAAAAGAAACAGGGCCCCTTCATTCCTGAAGGGGCCCTGCGAGTGAGAGCGGAGGGAATCGAACCCACAACCTATGGATTAAGAGTCCATTGCTCTGCCAATTGAGCTACGCTCCCGACTGCTTGGCCTCGACGCGTTGGCTGCGCGACGTCGATGGCGGCGGTGAATACCCGTCGCCACGCGCGCTGTCAAAACGTTTCTGCACCCCCCTTTGATTCTTCGTGGGGCGACCGGATGGCCGGCGTGCTGCCGACCCTTCATGGATCGCCGCGACGATGCGAAGGCGCTGCCCCACCTGCATGTTGATCCACGCCGCGATCCGCGCTTCAGGCCTGTAGCACCGGCCCGAGGGAGCCCCTGCCCGCACGGGTGGGCTGCGACGTCGCGGCGGCAACCAGGTGGGCGGGCGAGGGTCGCCCGTCCTTTTCGTGGAGCGGATGCAGGAGATGACAGTGATGGAAGCCAACGTGAAGGCGGACGGAACGACGTCGCTACAGGGCGCGGCCTGGAACCGGGAGCGGGTGGACCTGGTGAAACGGACCATCTGCCCCCGGGGAATCAGCGAGGACGAGTTCGCCCTCTTCATCGAGCAGTGCAAGCGCAGCGGGTTGGATCCGCTCCTCAAGGAAGCCTTCTGCGTGGCGCGCCGGCAGAACGTGGGCAACCGCGAGCGGCCCAACTGGGTGACCAAATACGAGTTCCAGCCCTCGGAGGCCGGCATGCTGGCCCGGGCGGAGCGCTTCCCGGACTTCAAGGGCATCCAGGCGAGCGCGGTGTTCGCCGAGGACGAAATCGTCGTGGACCAGGGCAAGGGCGAGGTGGTGCACCGCTTCAACCCGGCCAAGCGCAAGGGCGCGCTCGTGGGCGCCTGGTCGCGGGTGGTGCGCGAGGGGAAGCTGCCAGTGGTGGTGTGGCTGGACTTCGCCGGCTACGTCCAGCAGACGCCGCTGTGGGCGAAAATCCCCACGACGATGATTGAAAAGTGCGCCCGGGTGGCGGCGCTGCGCAAGGCGTACCCGGAGGCCTTCGGCGGACTGTACGTGCGCGAGGAGATGCCGGCGGAGGAGTTCGACGCCCACGGCCATGCTCACGACGAGCCCGTGCCCCCAGCGGGTTCCTACGAGGTGCTGGGCTCCAAGCCCGGCCCCATGAAGGCGTCCTTCCCCACCCTGGCTCCGGCGCCGGCCCCGGCGGAAGCCCGTCCCGCGGAGGCGGAGACGCAGCAGCTCTCCATCGACGTGCCCCTGGCCCCGGTGGCCCCCGCCGCCGTCCCCGTGGCGCCCGAACGCCCCAAGGCGAGCGCCGTGGTGGTGGCGTTCGGTCCGCACAAGGGGAAGACGGCGGCGGAGCTGTCCGACGACGAGCTGAGCGAGACCATCGACCTGGCACACGAGAAGCTGATGGAGCAGCCCCGGGCCCGCTGGGCGAAGGCGATGCGCGAGAACCTCACCGCGCTGGAGGCGGAGACGGAGCTGAGGTGCCGGGTGCCCTCCGCGAAGGACGGTGCCGGGACGCCCCCGCAGGCCTGAGGCACCGCTGTTGGATGAAACGACGCCCGCGTCCCCGTCATGGGGGCGCGGGCATGGTGCTGTCCGGGAAGGCAATCGCATACGTGCCCTCTTGGAGCGGGGCCGTGGGCGGACAAACTGAACCGGGGTACGGGTCCACGAGCGCGGAGCTGGTAGAACCAGCGTCGAACGCGGCTTCGAGGGGGTTGAGACAGTGCGCCCAGAGGGACTTGAACCCCCAACCCTCGGCTTCGAAGGCCGATGCTCTATCCAGTTGAGCTATAGGCGCGGCGGGAAGCGAAAAAGAAGGGCGGACAACCGGGATCGAACCGGCAACCTCCGGAGTCACAGTCCGGCGCTCTAACCAGTTGAGCTATGTCCGCCGTCACTCACCCACATCACGGCTTTTGAAGCGGCGGTCTCCTACCGTGGAAACCGGGACCGTTCAAGGTCCAAATCAACAACCCTTCCAAGCAGGTTGGCGCCCCAGGCAGGACTCGAACCTGCGACCCCCGACTTAGAAGGTCGGTGCTCTATCCAGCTGAGCTACTGGAGCCTGCCGGAAAACCCTCACTGCACTGCTCAACAACAGCACTTCAAATCGGGGCGAGAGGATTCGAACCTCCGACCCCCTGCGCCCAAGGCAGGTGCGCTACCAGGCTGCGCTACGCCCCGAGAAGTGCCGCATTCTTCGCCCAACGCGGACGGACGCGCAAGCTTGCTGTTCCTGACGCCCGCCCGTCCGGTCAAAGCGCCAACAGGTGGGCCCGCATCAACTGGAAGGCCCGCGCCCGGTGAGACACCCGCGCCTTCTCCTCCGGCGTCAGCTCCGCCATGGCGCGACCGCCCTCCCCCGCCACCTGGAACACCGGGTCGTAGCCGAAGCCGTTCGTCCCCTTCGGGGCGTGCAGGATGAGACCCTCGCAGCGGCCCACCTCCACCCGGGGCTCGCCCGAGCCCACCACCAGCGCCAGGGCGCAGCGGAAGGACGCCGTGCGCTTCTCATCCGGTACGCCGGCCAGCTCCGTCAGCAGCTTCTCGTACCGGGCCCGGTCGTCCCCGGGCGCATAGCGCGCGGAGAGCACGCCGGGACGCCCGTCCAACGCGTCCACGCACAGCCCCGAGTCGTCCGCGAGCGCGGGCAGCCCGGTGGCCAGCGAGTACTCCCGGGCCTTCTTCACCGCGTTCGCCTCGAAGGTGTCACCGTCCTCCTCCGGTTCGGGCACGGGGGGCAGGTCCTTGAGGGACACCACCTCCACCGCGTCGCCCACCAGCACGCGCAACTCACGCAGCTTGCCGGCGTTCCCGGTGGCGAAGAGCAGCCGGGGCTTCATCCCAGCACCTTCGCCTGCGCGGCGGCGAGCTGCTGGATGGCGGCGAGGCCCCCGTCCAGCATCGCGTCCATCGCCTTGCGGTCGAAGAGATTGTGCTCGGCGGTGCCCTGCACCTCCACGATGCGCCCATCCGACGTCGCCACGAGGTTCAGGTCCACGTCAGCCGTGGAGTCCTCGTCGTAGTCCAGGTCCACGCGCACCTCGCCGTTCACCACGCCCACCGACACGGCGGCCAGCGGGGTCAGCTTCGCCAACATGCCCGGCTTGTTGAGCGAGCGCATCGCCAGCACCAGCGCCACGTACGCGCCGGTAATCGACGCGGTGCGCGTGCCGCCGTCCGCCTGGATGACGTCGCAGTCCAGCGTGAAGGTGCGAACCCCCAGCGAGGGCAGGTCCACCGAGGCGCGCAGGGCCCGGCCGATGAGCCGTTGGATCTCCATGGTGCGCCCGGTCTGCTTGCCCTTGGCGGCCTCGCGCGCGCCGCGGGTGTGCGTGGCGCGGGGGAGCATGCCGTACTCGGCCGTCACCCAGCCGGAGCCCTTGCCCATCAGGTGCGGCGGGACGCGGTCCTCCACCGAGCAGGTGACGAGCACCTTGGTGTGGCCGAACTCCACCTGCACGGAGCCCTCCGCGTAGCGGTTGACGTTGGGCGTGAGGGTGACCGGCCGGAGATCCAGCGCACCACGGTTGAAGGAACGCACGAGGAAAGCTCCTGACGCGAGGGGACTGAAGCCCCGCGTTTATCAGGGCCCGGTGGATCCAGCCACCGGCGCGGAGGGGGTGTGGTCCCTGCGACGCGTCTCCCGGAGGAACGCCTGCACCCCGTCCGAGATGGCCTCCGCCAGGGCCTCCTGGTACGCGGCCTTCCCCAGCCGGGCGCCCTCCTGAGGGTGGGAGATGAACCCCACCTCGATGAGCACCGCCGGCGCCTCCACACCCGTGAGCACGAAGAACGGCGCCTGTTGCACGCCCCGGTCCGCCGCGCCGCTCTTCGACACCATTCGCGGGTGGATGGCGTAGGCCAGCCGGGAAGCATCCGAATGCGCCTCCGTGCGCGCCAGGTCATCCAGGATGAAGGCCAGCGTGGAGTGTCCACGTCCGGAGCGGGCCGTGGGCGCTTCCGCGTTCTCGCGGTCCGCCACCGCTCGCGCGGCCTCGCCGGAAGCGTTGGCGGAGAGGAAATACGTCTCGATGCCCTCGGTGCGCTCGCGCAGCCGCTTCGTGGGCATGGAGTTGGCGTGGATGGAGAGGAAGAGGTCCGGCCGCTGGGTGTTGGTGAACTCCACCCGCTCCGACAGCGCCATCTGCGTGTCCTCGTCGCGGGTGAGGAACACCTCGCTGCCCGCCGCCTCCAGCTTGTCGCGCAGGCGCTGGGCAATCTGGAGGGCAATCACCTTCTCCCAGAGCTCTCCGGGCCCCTTCGCGCCCTCCTTCGCACCACCGTGTCCCGGGTCGATGACGATGCGCGCACCGCGATCCCCGGCCTGGGACAGGACCGGAAGGAGGCACAGCAGCGCGAGGAGACTCAAGGGGGAGGGGCGCGGCGACATTCGCTCCGGGATGCTACCGGAGGCCCGGGCCGGAGGCGAAATCCGCCCCGAGCCGTCAACACTTCAGCCTTCGACTCAGCCCACCACGTCGATGCCCGGCCGGCCCGCCTGGACCTCGCCGATGAGGGCCGCGTCCACGCCCGCCTTCTCCAGCGCCTGCATTGCCTTGAGCGCATGGCGCGCGGGCACGCTGGCCAGCAGGCCGCCGTTGGTCTGCGCATCCGCCAGGAGCCACTGGATGTGCTCCGGCAGCCCTTCCGGGAAACGCACCTTCGGCTTCACGTGCGCCAGGTTCGTCTTCGTCCCGCCCGGCACCACGCCGTCCTCCGCCAGCCCCGGCACTTCGGCGATGAGCGGGATGCGCTCCAGGTCCAGCAGCGCCTTCGCCTTCGAGCCGGTCATCATCTCCAGCAGGTGGCCCAGGAGCCCGAAGCCCGTCACGTCCGTGAGCGCGTGCACCTTGAAGGCGCCTGACGCGAACACCTCACCGGCCGCCTTGTTGAGCGTGGCCATCTGCACCGTCACCCGCTTCACGAGCGACTTCGACGCGAGGCCCCGCTTGATGGCGGTGGTGGCGATGCCGGTGCCCACGGGCTTGGTGAGGATGAGCACGTCGCCCGGCTTCGCCCCCGCGTTGGTGAGCACCTTCTTCGGGTGCACCACGCCGGTGACGGCCATGCCGTACTTGGGCTCCGGGTCGCGGATGCTGTGGCCGCCCAGGATGGGGATGCCCGCTTCGTCCGCCTTGGACTGGCCACCCGCGAGGATCTTCTGGAGCACCTTGAGCGGCAGCTCCTCCGGGAAGCAGACGAGGTTCAGCGCGAACAGGGGCTTCGCCCCCATGGCCCAGATGTCCGACAGCGCGTTGGCCGCGGCGATGGCGCCGAACTGGAACGGGTCGTCCACGAGCGGCGGGAAGAAGTCCACCGTCTCCACCACCGCCATGCCCGGCGCCAGCTGGTACACCGCCGCGTCGTCGCTGGTGGTGAAGCCCACCAGGGCCTGCGGGGGTGCGGCCGTCTTCAGCCCGCCCAACACCCGCGCCAGGTCCCCTGCCTTCAACTTCGCCGCGCAGCCCGCGCAGTGGCTCATCTCGGTGAGGCGCCTGGCCTTCACCGGTTTCTCGCCCGCCATCGTGTGTCCCCGCCCTACTCCGCGCGCACGTAGTCGCGCTTCATGAGCTGCACCACGGATTCGGCCGTGAGCACGTCGTCGCCGTCCGAGTGGTCCAGCACGCCGCCCAGCGAGCCGTGGTTGTGTACAAGCTGGAGCACGTCCATCAGCTCCGGCGTCAGCTCCTTGAGCGAAGGCGTCAACGGCTGCGCGAGCCGGAGCGCCGTGGCCATGGGAGGCAGCTGCGGCTGCAGGCGCTTGAACTCGTCCAGTTGCCGGAGCGCGTCCATGAGGAGCGCTTCGGTGGAGGAGTCCAGCTCCACCATGAACTCCTGGCTGTCCGCCGCACGCAGTTCGAAGTCACCCTCTTCCCAGGTGACGATGCGGTTGAAGCTCTTCTGCGGACCCAGGTTGTGGTTGTCGTCGATGACCGCGTAGTACACGCGGCCCTGGCGCAGGTAGATGCGGCCCTCGTGGGCGTTGTTCACCACGAGCACGCCGTTCTTCTTCGACGTGTGGAAGAGCTGGAGCAGGTCCGGGAGGGGGATTTCTTCAATCTTCCCCGTCATGGAGCTGGCCTTGGTGGTCCGCGCGGCCTGGGCGACGGCGGCCTCCTCCAGCTTCTGCTTCACCACGCTCTCGTCCACGGCGGCGCTCTCCGCGCCCTGGTGCACGAGCTTGAGGATGGAGGTGCCGATGAGGATGCGGTCCCCCTCCTTGAGCCGGGCCTGCTTCACCTTCTCGCCGTTGACGAAGGTGCCGTTGGTGGAGCCCAGGTCCTCGATGGTGATCTTCCCGTCGGAGAACAAGATCTTCGCGTGCTTGCGCGAGACCATGTCCTCCACGAGCACCATGTCCAACTCGCTCGACCGTCCGACGACGATCTGCTTGTCGGCCTTCAGCGGGAACTCACCGCCCTGGTACTTCCCGGAGATGAACTTGAGGGCAAACGACTGCGCCGTACCGCTCGGAGTGCTCACGGTGCCGCGACCTCGATGATGGAAGTTGCCATGGTGCTCAACCCGTCACTTCCGCCTTCCCCGGGCTCTTCACCAGGTTCAGGTACATCTGAGCGCTCTTGTTGCCGGGACTGCGCACGAGCACGTCTTCCCAGACCTTCACCGCCTCGTCACGACGTCCCGCCGAGTACAGTGCGATTCCGTAATTGATCCGTCCAGGAATGTACGACGGATTCTGCGCGATGACCTGTTCGTACTCGGAGAGCGCGGACGCGTTGTCCCCGGCATCCCGCAGGGCGTTGCCCAGCTTGAGGCGGATGTCCACGAACTCCGGGAAGTGCGCCAGCGCGCGGCGGTACTCCTCAATCGCCTTGGCCCACACGCCGCTGGAGGCGAACACGTCGCCGATGTCGGCGTACATGTTGGCCACCTTCTTCATGACGTAGGGGTCGAGCTCGCCGGGGGCTCCCTTCTGGCGGGACAAGGCGGCCTGGTAGACCTCCTTCGCCTCCGCGTACTTCCCCATGTCGTTGTAGATGACCGCGAGGTTGAGGGCGGCCTCGGTGTACGCGGGGTTGAGCCGCAACGCGGACTCGAAGGCACGCTGCGCCCGGGCGAACTGGCCCTGGTCGTGGTAGATGATGCCGAGCATGTTGTAGACGTCGGCGAAGGTCGGATTCTGCTCGACCACCTTCGTCAGGTACTGCTCGGCCTGGGCGTACTGCTTCTTCTCGAAGGAGCCGCGCCCGAGGGTCAGTAGCTGCTTGAGGGCTTCTTCCATGACTCGGCCCCGCGCGGGCCCCTTCCTCCTCGGGTAGCCTACATGAGGCTGGGCGAAAACAAGAATTGATCGCCCTGGCGCACCAGCAAAAGAGGGCGCTCCCCCCGGGTGTCCACCGGGCGTGACGGGAGATCCCCCTCCACCCGGTAGTGCTCCGTCACCACGGCCTCGTCCCGCTCCAGCCGCACGTACCAGGCCTCCACCGTCAGGCGCCGCTTGCGCAAGGGGGCCATCTCCTCCCACGTCCGCCCCACCCCACCGTCGCCGCCCGGGGCCATCAGCCGCGTCAGGGCATCCGGCAGCCCCTGCTCCAGGGCCCGCCGACGCGCCTCCAGGGCGGCCACCACCGCCACCAGCCGGGGGGCTTCCGAGGGCGTGGGCTTCCACCGCCGGGACTCGCGCGAGAAGGGCACGAGCTCCACGCCTGCGGTGCTGACGACGGTGGTGCCCAGCTTCCCCTCGAAATCCAGCGTCGCGGCGGCTTCCGCCCGGGTTCCGTCCGGCTCCACCGACACGGAGATGCGGGCGTACTGGAGTTTCCGGGAGACCAGCGGCAGCGCGGAGCCGGGCACGGACAGCGACACGCCGTCGTGTTCGGCTTCCTTGAGGGCGGTGACGATCTCCGCCTCGGGTCCGGCCGCGAAGCCCAGCAGGCGCGGGCCCAGGAACACCAGGGCGACGAGTCCGGCGAGGCCCGCGATGAAGAGCCCGCCCAGCCGTCCCCAGTCCTCCAGCCGCCTCACGTCCCCAGCATCTTCTGGGCGCGCTGGGCGGCGGGCGTGCCCGGCAGGCGTTTGATGACCTCGCGCAGGGTGTCCTGGGCGCGCTGGGGCTCGTTGAGCTTCACGTACGCGTTGTGCAGGTCGAAGAGGGCCTCTTCTTCCAGCGGCGTGCCCGGGTAGTCCTTGAGCAGCCCCTCCAGACGCTGGGCCACGGCCTTCCAGCGCTCGCGCTTGGCGTAGAAGGACGCGACGTAGAGCTCGTGGCGCGCCAGCCGCTGGCGGGCGTCATCCGCGTGCACCTTGGCGTCCTTCGCGTACTGCGAATCCGGGTACTGGCGCAGGAAGACGTTCATCGCCCGGAGCGCGTCGTACATGGGCTTCTGCTCCTTCTCGTACGAAGGCGGCAGGGCGAAGAACTCCGAGGGGAACTCCTCCACGTAGGACAGGGCCCCGCGGTAGGCGGCGTAGTCCACCTTGGGGTGCGTGGGGTGCAGCTTGATGAAGGAGTCGAACTTCTCGCGCGCCTCCGGGTACATCTCCCGGGCGAAGTCCAGGTCGCCCAGCTTCAGCTCCGCCTCGCGGGCCGCCTCCAGGTACGGGTACTTCGCGCGGACATGGTCGTAGTACCTCTCCGCCTTGAGGAAATCCTTGTCCTCCATGGCGACGTCGCCCAGCGCCAGGTTTTCGGCGGCCTGGGAGGCGTAGTTGGGCTCGCCGGCGGGCCCCTGGGACAGGGCCGCGCAGCCGGAGAGCAAGAGGACGGTCACACACAGGACGACTGAGCGCATCACGCCTCCAAGCTATTCGTCCTGCCCGGAGGGGTCCAGCGAAGGTTCACCCACCAGTCGGGTGACGACGTCCGGGGAGAACCCACGGCTGAGCAGGAGCCTCCCCGCGCGGGCCTGCTCCTTCGCATCCAGCGGGCGGCCGGTCAGGCGCCGCTTCTCCAGCACCTGCCGGGCGGCCTCCAGCGCGTCGAAGCCCACCGCGTCCTTCGCGGAGGCCAGCGCCTGCCGGGCCACGGTGCCTTCCAGGCCGTGGGCCTGGAGCCGCTGGAGGACGGCGCGGGGGCCCAGCTTGCCCCTGCCCAGGAGGGACGTGGCGCGGTCGCGGGCGAACTTCGCGTCGTCCAGGTAGCCCCACTGGGCAAGCCGGGCGAGCACCTCGTCGCGCACGGGGCCGGGGTAGCCCTTGCGCTCCAGGGCGAGCGTCAGCTCGTGGCGGCTGCGGGCGCGCACCGAGAGCAGACGCAGGCAGGCGTCGGTGGCGCGCTGGACAGCCTCCGGACCTTCGGGCTCCTCAACCATCGCGGAGTCCCTACCATGTGGTAACAGGCCCCGCCATGCACCCCGTTCTCGCCCGCTTCCTCACCGCCGATGCCGCCAAGGAGACGCTTCGCAAGGAGAAGGCGGGTGAACCGCTGACTCCGGAGGAGCAGCACTTCGTGGCCGCCGCCGACGCGAACCCCAAGCAGCGCGCGATGCTGCAGGGCGTGAGCGGCCGCGCGCTGTCCTCCGACGCCCAGGCCTCCCTGGTGCTGCTGGCCGCGCACGCCGCCGCGCGCGCGCTGCCGGAGGACCCCGCGCTGACGTCCGCCACGCAGAAGGCGCGCGAGGCCCTCAAGGAAGAGGGCGCGAGCGACGAGGAGACGGATGCGTTCCTCGCGTCCATCCTCCTGGAGGAGGCGTTCGGGTACGAACAGGAGGTGGACTCCTTCGACACGGACTACGTGAAGGAGTCCCTGGGCGAGGTGCCCGCCCTGGCCGCGCTGTCCAAGGACTCCGTGGACGCGCTGTTCCTCGCGTTCATCAAGGCGTCGGAAAACGACGCGGACCGCAAGGCCCGCGAGCACATGGCCCGGGCCCTGTTCGAAGTCGCGTGGTCCGAAGGGCCCACGTCCATCAACCCGGAGCACCTGGAGACGCTGCTCGACAACGAGGTCGTGCAGGAGTCCGACGAGGTACAGGACGCGCGCGTGCGAGCCACCGTGTCGCTCCTGCAGACCCTGGGGCACCAGGGGCTGGTGGGCCCGCTGCGTCTCACCCGGCTGCGTGCGCAGTTGGGGGATGACGACGCCTGAGCAGGGTGCTCCGCTTCGCGCGGAGCGGATGACGCTGGCGCCCGGGCGGTCTCCCCTCCCCTGTCGGGGATTCGAAGCGCCGCCCGGCGCTCAAGCCGTCAGAAGCGTTCGATCTGGAAGTCGTCGTCGCCGCCGGCCGCCGGGGCGGGCGCGGGTGCCGGGACGGGCGTGGGAGGACGGGCCGCCTGCGGAGGCATGGGCCGGCCCTGGACCACGCCGGGCTGAGGCGCCCCAGGAGGACGCGGGGCGGCCACACCGGGCGGCGGCGTCATCGGACGGGCGGCCATGGGCGGCGCACCGGCGGGACGCTGGGCCTGCGGAGGCGGCGCCGCGGGAGCCTGCGCCGCGGCGGGCGCGCCCTTCTGCGCGAAGGACGCCGAGCCCGGGATGGGACGCTCCTCGCCGGCCTTGGCGTCGAAGTTGTCCCACTTCGAGTCGGACGTGCCGCTGATGCCGGAGAAGCGCAGCGCGAAGTCGTCCGGGTTGCTGGCCTGACGGTGGGCCTCGTCGTAGGTGACGAGCCCGTTGCGCACCAGCCCCATCAACGACTGGTCGAAGGTCTGCATCCCGTAGGAGTCCGTGCCCTGCGCGATGGCGTCGTGGATCTCCTTCGTGCGGTCCTTGTCCTCGATGAGCTCCCGCACGCGCGTGGTGACGCGAAGCACCTCCACCGCCGCCACACGGCCCTTGCCATCCGCGCGCGGGACGAGTCGCTGGCTCACCACGCCACGCAGCACGCTGGAGAGCTGCAGACGCACCTGCTTCTGCTGGTGCGGGGGGAAGGCGGACACGATGCGATTGACGGTCTCCGTCGCGTCCAGCGTGTGCAGCGTGGACATCACGAGGTGGCCCGTCTCCGCGGCGTGGAGCGCCGTTTCAATGGTCTCGTGGTCGCGCATTTCGCCCACCAGGATGACGTCCGGATCCTGCCGCAGCGCGCTCTTGAGGGCCTGCGAGAAGCTCATCGTGTCCACACCCACTTCGCGCTGATTCACGATGGAGCGCTTGTCGCGGATGAGGAACTCGATGGGGTCCTCGATGGTCATGATGTGGTTGGTTTCGTTGGAGTTGATGTAGTCGATCATCGCCGCCAACGTCGTGGACTTGCCGGAGCCCGTGGTGCCCGTCACCAGCACCAGGCCGCGCTCCTCGCCGCACACCTTCTCCAGCACCGGGGGCAGGAGCAGGTCCTTCATCGTCATCACCTTGAAGGGGATGACTCGCAGCACCGCGCCCACCGTGCCGCGCTGCTGGAAGACGTTCACGCGGAAGCGGCCCAGGCCGGGGACTCCGTACGCCAGGTCCACCTCGTTGGTGACCTTGAACTTCTCCTTCTGGAACTCGTTCATGATGCCGAACGCCATGCGCGCCACCTCCTCCGGAGGCAGGCGGCGGCCGTCCTTGAGCGGCACCAGCGAACCGTCCACGCGGAACATGGGCGGCAGCCCCGCCTTCAGGTGGATGTCGGAGGCGCCGCCGCGCAGGGCGATCTGCAGGATTTCGTTGAGTTCCATGGGAGGGCCCGGATGCTAGCAGAACGCCCGCGCCGGCCGCGACGGGGCAGCGGGTCACCCCGCAAAGCACAACGGCGGAGGTCCCTTGAGAGGACCCCCGCCGTGGAGCGGCTCCAACGAGCCGGCAAGCGGATTAGCGCTTGGAGAACTGGAACCGACGACGGGCGCCGGGCTGGCCGTACTTCTTGCGCTCGACCGCGCGAGCATCGCGGGTGAGGAAGCCGGCCTTCTTCAGCGCCGGACGGAACTCCGGATTGAAGGCGCACAGCGCGCGCGCGATGCCGTGACGGATGGCACCGGCCTGACCAGAGAGGCCGCCGCCGCGCACGTTGACCGTGACGTCGAGCTTGCCCTTCTGCTCCAGGATCTCCAGCGGCTGGTGGAGCACCATCTTCGACGTCTCACGGCCGAAGTACTCATTGATGTCGCGGCCGTTGATGACCACGAGGCCATTGCCAGGACGCAGCCACACGCGAGCGGTGGCCTCCTTGCGGCGGCCGGTGGCGTAGAAACCGAGTTCGGGATTGATCGCCATGGCTGTTCCTTACGCCTCGACCTTGTACGCCACCGGCTTCTGGGCGGTGTGCGGATGGGTATCACCGGCATACACCTTGAGCTTGGTCATCATCTGACGGCCCAGGGCGCTGCGCGGAAGCATGCGACGCACGGCATTGAGGATCACGTCCTCGGGGTGCTTGGCGCGGAGCTTCTGCAGGTTGGTGATCTTCAGGGCGCCCGGAAAACCGGCGTACGGGTGCCGGTAGTACAGCTTGTCGGTCTCCTTGGTGCCCGTCACCTTCACCTTGTCGGCGTTGATGACGATCACGTGGTCGCCCGTGTCGATGGACGGGGTGTACGTCGGCTTGTGCTTGCCCTTCAGCAGGGTAGCAATCTGACTGGCGGCGCGGCCAAGCACCTTGTCGGACACGTCAATGACGTGCCACTGGCGCTTGATGTCCGCGGCCTTGGCGCTGTAGGTCTTCTGCGACATTTCGTGCACTCCAAACTTCGGCGCGGCACCCAGGTGCATGCCAGGGGTCGCGTGCTCGTGCGAAACCAACCGCGGGTCCTCCGCCAGAACTCCGACAGAAGCCCGGAAAGGCCGAACCTCCTATCGGGGCCCTGGGATCAAGTCAAGGTCGGGCGCACATGGCCTGGAAATCCGGCCGCCTAGGGCACCCGACCGGGCGTCCCCGGGCCGGGACCGCCGCCAGGAGGCCCCGGCGGGGGCTTCTTGAACCGCTCCTTCAGGTTGGCGAAGAAGTTCTTCTCCTTCTCATCCGGAGGACCCTGACGCGGCGCGTCCATGTCGACGTTCTCGAAGGCGTCCGGGGGGAGGTCCTCCAGGAAGCGCGAGGGCGTGCGGGGCACCTCCTTGCCGCGCTTCACGCGCACGATGGATCGCGTGAGGTACAGCAGCTCCTTGGCGCGGGTGATGCCCACGTAGCAGAGGCGCCGCTCCTCCTCGAGGTTCTGCGCCTCGCCCTGCATGCCGCCGTGGGGCATCAGGTCCTCCTCCATGCCCAGGAAGAAGACGAGCCGGTACTCCAGGCCCTTGGAGGCGTGCAGCGACATGAGCGTCACGCGGCGGTTCTGGCCGGGGACCTCCTCCTCCTCCTGGCGCGTGTCCAGGCTGAGGCGGTTCAGGTACGTGAGGAGGCTGGCCTTGGGGCCCTCGCGCTTCTCGAACTTCTCCAGCGACGCGAGCACGTGGTCCACGCTCTTGAGCTTCTTGTCCGCGGCGGTGCCGGAGACGGCCTTGGCGCGCGTGGCTTCGCGGAAGCCGATCTCCTCCAGCAGCTTCTGCGTCGCCTCCGAGAGGCGCGGGGCGTGGAGGAAGGCGTCGCGGTAGCGCTCCACCATCTCCACGAACTCCAGCACCTTGCCGCCCGCGCCGGCCGGCAGGTCCTCATAGGTGTCCGCGCGGCGCATGGACGTCCACAGCGTCACGCCCTCCGCTCGCGAGTGCGCATGCAGGCGCTCCATCGTCACGTCGCCAATGCCGCGCGCCGGCACGTTGACGATGCGCATGAGGCTGATTTCGTCCAGCCGGTTCGCCAGCACCTTGAAGTACGCGATGACGTCCTTCACCTCGCTGCGGTCGAAGAACTCGCTGCCACCCACCACTTCGTAGGCGATGTTCTTCTCGCGCAGCATCTCCTCCACCGGACGCGACTGGCCGTTGGTGCGGTAGAGCACCGCGATGTCGTCCGCGGGGACGCCCTGCGAGATGTGCTTCTGGATTTCGTGCGCGACGAAGCGGGCCTCCTCTTCGTCATTGGGACAGGCCACGACCTTGACCAGCTCTCCGCCCCGGCGGTCGGTCCACATGCGCTTGTCCTTGCGCTCGGGGTTCTTCGCGATGACGGCGTTGGCCGCGTCCAGCACCCGCTGCGAGGAGCGGTAGTTCTGCTCCAACCGCACCTCCTTGCCTCCCGGGAAGTGCTTCTCGAAGTCGAGGATGTTGCGCACCTCCGCGCCTCGCCACGAATAGATGCACTGGTCGTCGTCACCCACCGCGCACACGTTGCGCGCCTCGCCCGCGAGCAGCTTGAGCAAGTCCAACTGGGCGTGGTTGGTGTCCTGGAACTCGTCCACCAGCAGGTAGCGGAAGCGCTGCGTGTACTTGCGGTGCAGGTCCGGGTGTTCACGCAGGAGGCGCGCGGGCAGCACCAGGAGGTCGTCGAAGTCCACCGAGCCCTGCGCCTTGAGCGCGAGCTGGTAGTCCGCGAACACCATCGCGGTGATGAGGTCGTAGTCGTCGCCCAGCCCTTCGGCCTTGGGCTGCGGCGCCTCTCCGGAGTTCTTCGCCTTGGAGATGAGGTTGAGGACCTTGCGCACGTCGAAGGCGCGGTCGTCGATGCGCTTCTCGCGCATGGCGCGGCGGATGATGGACAACTGGTCGCCCATGTCCGCGATGGCGAACTTCTTCGGCCAGCCCAGCCGGTGGATGTCCTCGCGCAGCATCTCCGCGCCGAACGCGTGGAAGGTGCACACCAGGACGCCCTGCGCCCGCGGACCGGCCATGTGGATGAGCCGCTCCTTCATCTCCGTGGCGGCTTTGTTCGTGAAGGTGACGGCCAGGATGTTGCGGGCCAGCAGGTGGCCCGGCCGCTCGTTGAGCAGGTGGACGATGCGGTGGGTGATGACCCGCGTCTTGCCGCTGCCGGCGCCCGCCAGCACCAGCAGGGGACCCTCGGTCGTCAGCACCGCCTCACGCTGTGGAGGATTGAGCTTCGAAAGGTCCATTGCGCGCAGGCCGGGGATACCCTTTGATTCGTTCGTGCGCGACTATTTCCTACGGCTGGCCACCGCGACGCTCGCGCTCGGCGTGGGCGGCGGATGCCTTGACGACGAACGCACGACTTCTCCCACCCCGCGCGATGTGGTGACCACCGCCGCGCCGTGCGTGTACTTCAAGGACCTGGCGCCCTTCCTTCCGGACTCATTGGAGGGTTTCACGGTGGGCTCCACCGGGGGCTCCACGGGCAAGTACGGCGACGTGTCCGTGTCGGAGGCGGAGCGCACCTACACTCGCGGCGAGGACCGGGAGGTGAAGGTGCGCATCGTGGACACCACCCTGGGGCTCAAGCTGGGGCAGGCCATCCGGGAAGCGGCGCAGAAGGCGCGGGGCCGGGCGGCCAGCGACCCGACGGCGCCCATCCAGTGGAAGGAAGCCGTGGGCTTCGTGCGCTATGACGCCGAAGAAGGCATGGCGGAGGCGAACCTCCTGGTGGGTGAGCGCTTCGTGGTGGCCGTCACCAGCCGTGGTTTCCCCAGCACCGTGGAGGTGCGGCGGGTGGCGCGTGGCATCGATCTCGCCGGGCTCGCCCGGCTGCAATGATTCCAATTCAAGGAGCGTCCGTGGCGGTGAAGGAGAAGGGGTCCCGACCCCAGACGGCCCAGGAGTTGTTGGAGCAGGAGAAGACGGCGCGCCTGGGCGTTTCGTCCCTGGGCAAGCGCGAGTTCATGGACCAGTTCCAGAAGCTGTCCAAGAGCTACGCGGTGGACCCCGGCAACCCCGGCTCCTACGCGTGCGAGGGCTGTCAGCGCTGCGCCAACTGCATGTTCTGCAAGGACTGCGACAGCTGCCACCAGTGCACGCACTGCACGCGCTGCGAGCTGTGCACCAGCTGTTCGCACTGCGTGGAGTGCAAGAACTGCCACGCGTGCGCGTACTGCGTGCAGAGCGAGAACTGCTCGAACAGCGCGTACGTGGTGCTGAGCAAGAACCTGCAGGACTGCAACTACTGCTTCGGCTGCGTGGGCCTGTCCAAGAAGGACTTCCACATCCTCAACGTGGGCTTCTCCCGCACCGAGTACTTCAAGGTCGTGGGCAGGCTGCGCAAGGAGCTGGCCATCCCGTAGCCCCTCGCGCGCCTTGCCACTACCGACTCACAAGGCGCGCACGTAGAGGGCCTTGAGGTACTCCGTCTCCGCGAGGCCCGCGAGCACCGGGTGGTCCAGGCCGGCGCCCCGGCGCTCCAGAATCTGCACCGGGCGCTTCGCGTCCACTGCGGCGTCCAGCACCATGGACTCGAAGCCCTCGCGGTCCAGTTTCCCCGAGCACGAGCACGTCACCAGCAGGCCGTCCGGCTTGAGGCAGCGCAGGGCGCGCAGGTTGAGCTCGTGGTAGGCGCGCAGCGCGGTGGCCAGGCCCTCGCGGCGCTTGGCGAGCCCCGGCGGGTCCAGGACGATGGTGTCGAAGCGGCGGCCTTCCTGGTCGAAGCGGCGCAGCACGTCGAACGCGTTGGCGTTCTCCACCTTCACGTTGGTGCGGCCGTTGGCGTCCGCGTTCGCCTTCGCGCGCGCCGCCGCCTTCGCGTCCTGCTCCACCGCGAGCACCGACGTGCAGTGCTTCGCGAGCGCTAGCGCGAACCCGCCGTGGTAGCTGAAGCAGTCCAGCGCGTCGCCCCGGCCCAGCTCACCCGCGCGCAGGTGGTTGTCCACCTGGTCCAGGAACGCGCCCGTCTTCATGTCGCCTGTCAGGTCGACTTCGAAGCGGTTGTCGCCCTCGTGGTAGCTGAAGCGCGCGTCGCCTTCTCCGTGCAGCAGTCGCACCTCGCGCGGCAGGCTCTCGAAGTCGCGGCCGGAGGCGTCGTCGCGGCACACCACGTGGGTGGCGCCCGTCAGCTTCACCAGCGCGCGGGCGAGCATCTCCTTGCGCGCGTCCATGCCCTCGGAGAGCGTTTGAATCGTGAGGCCCGGGCCGTAGCGGTCCACGAAGAAGCCGGGCAGCAGGTCCGCTTCGCCGTGCACGAGTCGCAGGCCGTCGCGGCCGGGGAGCACCGCGCGGCGGGCCAGGGCGGCCTCCACGCGGCGGATGAAGAAGGCGTCGTCCACCTTCTCTTCCGCGGGGCTCTTGCGCGTGAGCAGGCGGATGGCGAGCGGGGAGCGGCGGGCGTAGAGCGCCTGCCCGATGGGGTTGCCCTGGGGGTCCACCACCGCGACCACCTCGCCGGGCGAGTCGGTGACGGGGGGCTCCATCAGCTCCGTGCGGTACAGCCAGGGGGTGCCTCGACGCAGCGTCTTGGCGCCCTTCAAGCTGACACGGGCAGTGGGTAGGGAAGGCATGTGGGGCTCACTCCAGGCCGCGTGCGGCCAGTTCCTCGTCGTCCTCCCCTCGCAGATGCCCGATTTCATGCAGCAGTGTCACGCGAATCTGTTCGCGCAGCTCCTCGGGCGAGCGCACGGCCCGGGCCAGGTTGCGCCGGTAGAGGGCCACGGAGCGGCACGGCGTCTCCGTTCCGTCGCAGGGTTCGCCCAGGGACGGGCCCCGGAACAGGCCCAGGATGGTGGGTGACAGGGGCGGCTGGTTGGCGAGCAGGTCGTCCTCCGAGGGAATCTCCTCGGTGGCCACCGGCACGCCCTCCAGGTCCTTGCGCATGTCCTCCGGCAGGTCCGCCAGGGCCTTCGCCACCTGGGCCCGGAACTCGTCCGGCGTCGGTAGGGGCGGCGGGGGGAAGTCCTGGGGCTCCAGCGTGCGGGCCCGGTCGAAGTGCGCCTGGGCTTGCGTCCAGCGGCCCTCGCGCTCCAGGAGCAATCCCAGGTGCTGGTGCGCGTGCGCCGCGCGCTCCTTGTCCGTCAGGAGCGACGCGAAGGCCGCCTTCGCCTCGCGGAAGCGGCACAGCTCGAAGAGGGCCAGGGCCTTCTCGTACTTCGCCTCCAGGTTGCCCGGCTCGCGGGCCAGCACGATGGCCGCGCGCTCCAGCGCCTGGTCCGCCTGCCCCAGGTCGTTGAAGGCCATGGCCGCCACCAGCGCGAGGGACGGGATGAGCTCCGGGGGCGTGGAGGGCTGGGACAGGCCGCGCTCGGCGTAGAGCGCGCCCAGTTCGTCCCGTTCGCGCGTGGAGGGCATCTGCACCGCGTACAGGTGCGCGGCGCCCAGGAGCGCGTCCGGGTCCCCCGGGTCGATGGCCAACGCCCGTGCGAAGGCGAGCTGCGCTTCGGGCTCGCGGTGGAGGTAGGCCAGGGCGGCGCCGCGCTCGGCGTGGGCGGCGGCCAGGTCCGGCTCCAGCGCGGCGGCCTGCGCGGCGCAGGAGAGCGCTTCCTCGTAGTGGCCCTCGTCGTAGTAGCGGCGGGCCGCGTCCAGGGGCGCATCCCCGCGCGCGTCGCACACCGCCAGCGGGTGCACCTCCGCCACGGCGTCTTCCGGCGGCGTCACGGAGGCTGCGAGGCCCGCGTCGTCCAGGAGGCCCGCGTCCAGGGAGGCCGTGGCGAGCGCGCCCGCGTCGGCGCTCACGGTGGCTTGCGCACCCGCATCCGTGCCCGCGTCGGCGACAGCCGGAGGAGAGCGTTTGCAGGAGGCGAGCAGGAGACAGACAGCGAGCAGACCGCGCCGCGACATGGGCCGGGAGGCTATGGCATCCGCCCCATCCACCGGAAGCGGGGTGTGCCTGCCCGCTCGAAGGGCCCCTTCCCCACCCCGGCTGCACTACCCTCACCCCACCCCATGAAAAACCCTGGCCACCCCGGCGACCTGTTCCTGGCGTCCACCTCCAGCGCACGCAAGGCCCTGATGGACGGACTGGCCCTGCCCTACCGCACCGAAGCCCCCGGCGTGGACGAGCACGTGCCCGCCACGCTCTCCGCCATGGAGGCCGTGGCGATGCTCGCGGTGCGCAAGGCCCGCGCGGTGCAGGAGCGTCACCCGGACGCCTGGGTCCTGGGCGCGGATCAGCTCGTCGAGGTGGGCGGCATGACGCTGGGCAAGCCCCACGACCGGGACGCCGCGCGCGCGCAGCTTCAGCGCCTGCTGGGCCACACCCACGCCATCCACACCGGCGTGTGTCTGGTGGGCCCTGGCGGGCACCTCCTGGAGGCCGTGGAGACCACGCACCTCACGTTCTTCCCCCTGCCGCCCGAGGAGCTGGAGCGCTACCTGGACACCGCCGAGTGGGAAGGCTGCGCGGGCAGCTACCGCGTGGAGGGCCAGGGGCAGGCGCTGCTCGCGAAGCTCGAGGGGGACCGCACCAACGTGCAGGGACTGCCCATGCTGTCGGTGGTGCGGCTGTTGCGGCAGGCGGGCTTCGCGTTCTTCACCCGCCCGTGAAGCCCTCTCAGCTCGCGCTGGACAGCTCCGCCAGGATCTCGCTGTACGCGGCGCGGGCCTTGTCCGTCTGGTCCGCCTTGAAGCTCACCGCGGACACCACCGGGTGCCCGCCCCCGCCGTAGCGGCCGGCGATGGCGGCCAGGTCGTGCTTGCGGGTGTGGGGCTGCCAGGGGTTGGAGCCCAGCGACACCTTGGCGCGCGACGCGCCCCGGCCCACCCAAAGCGTGTAGCGCGCGTCCGGATAGAGCGCGTAGGCGATGAACTTGTTGAGGCTGTCCACGCCCTCGTCCACCAGGTCGAAGAAGACGACGCCGTTCTCGTAGCGGGCCTTCTCGCGCACCAGGTCGATGTTGCGCTGGTGCTTGAAGAGCAGCGGCGCCAGCGGGGCGGAGATGAGGGGCGAACCAGCGATGTCCGAAAGCGACTCGGACTGCATGCGGCGGATGACCTCCGGGATGAGCGTCTCATCCTTCGTGGACTCCAGCACCGTCATGATGCGCAGCGCGGGCTCCTCCAGCGCCACCGCCATCTGGGGGCTGGGGAACTGCGCGCCGTCGATGATCTCCGCCCAGTGCAGCAGGTCCGACAGCGCGGACGCGTCCCAGCCGAAGCGCTCGCGCGCCACGTCCGCCAGGTACAGCGTGCAGCTCTTGCGGTGCGCGTCGTGGAATTTCTTCCCGCTGGTGTCGCGCTGGAAGTGGGGCTCGTCCCCCGGCTGCTGGAAGGCGGAGGCGTGGTGGTCGAACCACCAGGTGAGCCGCGCGTCCTGGCTGTAGCGGAAGTCGACGATGACGTTCTCGTCCCCGGTGAAGACGGCCGGGTCGATGCCCTCCGCCCCCGGCTTGTGGGACAGCCCCCGGTAGCTGAACGTCGCGTCCGCGCGCACGCGCTCCCGGTAGAAGCGGGTGAAGACCGCGGCGCTGGCCGCGCCGTCGAAACAGTTGTCGTGGAAGAGGACCTGGACTCGCATGGCGGTCCGCCCTCTATCCCAAATCCCCCGCCCCCGCTCGCCTCCCCCAGGACGCCCCCACCCTGGCCTCCCGTGGCCCGCCAGCCACGGGGGCGTGGCCCGGGGGTGACACCGGACCCGCGCCCTGATTCCCACGGGCCCCGCCCCGGGATGCGGGCCATTGAACGTCCTGTGGAAATCACCGCGCTGGCTGAACGAAAAACTCGACAGAACGAGGAATGACCCTGGAGGACTGGAAAAAGGTGGGCCGTCCTACCCCACGGAAACCCCCTATTTGACAGGGAAACACCCGGATTCTGGGACCCGCCAGGGGGACTGAGCCCTGGCACCCTGCCTGCATGGTGTCAGACCCAAGGTGTACTCACTCGCGCAGTGGGAAGTGGCGGGAGGAACCATGGCGAAGCGGACCGCAGGCAAGACGAGTGGTGTCACGACGGTGCGGCGGCAGGGTCGGCGGGTGATGCCGGCGCTGCGGCGGACGGCGAAGCGCGCGCGCGTGGTGGCCCAGAAGGCCCAGCTCACCCTGGGAGAGGTCATCGCCGCGGCGTTCGACACGGCCGGCGGTGAGATGAGCGGCGTGCTGGAGCTCGTGACGTCCCCGCAGATGACCCGCGCGCTGGGTCGCCGCATCGTCGTCGAAGGCTGACGCAGTCCCCCGGTCCTCACTCGGGCCGTGCTCCGAAAACAGGGGCGCGCGCGCAAGGACCGTCGCGACACGGCTGTCAGCCTCAAGCCACCAGGTGCCGCTTCCGCTGGCGCGGGTGGAGTGCTTGTCCCCCTTCAACCTGTCGAAGCACGTCCAGGCCCTTCCCGGTGCCCACTCCAGGGTCCGAAGGCGCCACGGCGCAGACGTTCCCGAACCCACTTCGAGTCCCCTTCGAACCCGCGTCGGACTGCCTCCGGTGGGCGCCTCCTGCGTACGTCCGGACGCGCCTTGCGTCCCGGCACGTGGACCGCTTCGGACGCCTCACGGGCCCTGTGAGCGGGTTCAGCGCGACACCGACTGACCGCGTTCGTCACTTCGCACCGGTGGGCTCACCGCTTCGCACCCGCACGGACAACGGCCCGCGCTCTCCCGTAGAAACGGGGAACGCGGGCCGGGAAGCCCCGGTTGCCGGGGCTTTCAACTCCGAAGAGGACTACCGGGGCTGCCAGCGCGGGCGGTGATCGTCACCCTCGTTCGTCAGCACCGTGTACGTGTCCTTGGGGTGGGAGATGACGGTGCCGACGTCCAAACCGGTGGCCGGGTCGATGCGCTGCACGTACAGCTGGCCGCCCTTCACGTAGGCCAGGAAGTGACCGTCCGGCGAGAACGACGGCAGGGTGGCCTCATCCTCGAAGGACAGCGGCGCGCCCTCCGTGGCGCCCGTGGCGGTGTTCACGCGCTGGATGAAGAGGACATTGCCCTTGGTGTCTCCGCACAGGGTCGCGCCCACGTTGCCGCAGAGCGTGGCCGCGGTGCCGATGAGCTGGTAGTAGGCGCGCACATACGCGACCCAGCTCCCATCCGGCGCCCAGTTCGGGTTCGCGATGTAGGACTCCAGGGTGCCGGCGCCGGCGGCCACGGAGGTGGCGTCCGCGAGCAGCGTCGGGGTGCCACCGCCCGTCACGGGCAGCGAGTACAGCTTGAGGATCGGGGTGGCCTCCGCGCCGAAGTTCACCGTCTTGCCGTCCGGGTTGGCCAGGAACAGCAGCTGCGAGGTGACGCGGTTGTAGTGCGGCTGCTCAGCGGACGTGGGCGTCCCCGCCAGCGGGGCCGGAGCGGCGCCACCGGTGGAGACCTGGATGCCCGAACCGGAGACGCTGTACGCATAGTCGACACCGTTGGGCCCGAAGTCCGGGAACGTGCCGGTCGCGGTGACCTGCGTCGCCGTGCCGCCCGTCGCGGGGATGGTGGAGATGCCGGACGAGCCGCGCACCCAGACAATCACATTGCCCGGCTCCCATTCGGTGTAGCGGATGCGGGTGCCGCCGCCCGCCGTCAGCACGGTAGGCGCGGCCGCGAGCGGCAGGGCGCGCACCGCGAGTTCACCCGTGGGGCCGGTGACGTCACCCTGCACGAAGGCCACCTGGGCGCCGCCCGGGCCGAAGCGCGGGTAGGCGCTGGCCACGGCGTCATCACTGAGCGACGTCATGCCCGGCACGTCGAATTCGGTCACGAGGGCGCGGGTGCCACCGTCGGTGCCCGTCAGGGCGATGTGAAGCGACTGACAGGTCGCGGCCTCGCAGCGCAGGCCCGCCATGCAGTCCCCGGATGCGGTGCACGCGCCGCCCTTGCCCACCGTCATGCCCGCGTCCGTCCCGGCGTCGACCTCCGTGCCCGCATCCACGTCGGTGCCCGCGTCCGTTCCGGCATCGACTTCCGTGCCCGCGTCCGTCTCCGTGCCCGCGTCCTCCTCGGGGGCCGGGGTCAGCGTGTGCAGCTCGCACTTGTTGTCCGCGTTGCAGGCGAAGACCTGGCCCTCAGGGGGCGTCCCCTTGTCACGGCAGTCAAACTGATCGACGCATTCGTCACCACAGCCCGTCGCGAACATCGCCAGCGCTCCGAAAAGCGCACCCCACACCACTCGCTTGGTCATGCACATGCCTCCTCAGTCAGGGGCGCGCGTCATAGCTTCCCGTTCGCGGAGTACGGGAAGCCCTGAAGGGCACGTCCTCCGAGGCTGTCCGTGATTGAACTGGGATTGGGAAAAGGGTGCTCAATGATCGACACGCACTGCCATCTGGACGCTTCGCGCTTCGACCCGGACCGCCCGGAGGTCGTCGCGCGCGCCTGGGCCGCGGGCCTTCACGGCATCCTCATTCCCGCCGTGGGACCGGAGACCTGGGAGCCGCTGCTCGCTCTGCCCCGACAGGACGCGCGCATCCAGGTGGGCCTGGGCATCCATCCCCAGTTCCTGCCGGACCTGCCGCCGGAAAGCGACGGCCCGAACCTGGAGCGGCTGGACGCGCTGCTGGCGAAGGGCGGCGCGGTGGCCGTGGGCGAGTGCGGCCTGGATGGCCCATCCCTCACCGGAGCCTCGTTGGAGCGGCAGGTGGCCGTGCTGCGCGGGCATCTGGCCCTGGCGCGCAAGCACGGGCTGCCGGTGCTGATGCACTGCCACCGGCTGCACCC
The DNA here is from genome assembly GCF_026626765.1 of Corallococcus sp. bb12-1. NCBI lineage: Bacteria > Pseudomonadati > Myxococcota > Myxococcia > Myxococcales > Myxococcaceae > Corallococcus > Corallococcus sp. bb12-1. Next base: position 625,671 of record NZ_JAPNJZ010000027.1, read on the forward strand.
CGCGCTCATCGAATTGATGAAGACGGAGACATGGCCGGACGCCGGCATCCTCATGCACAGCTACAGCGGCGGCGCGGAGCTGGCGCGCTTCTACATCCAGAAGGGCTGCCACTTCTCCTTCGCAGGCCCCGTCACCTGGGCGGAGGCGCGCAAGCCGCTGGACGCCCTGCGGGTGATTCCCCCGGAGCGGCTGGTGGCGGAGACGGACTCGCCGGACCAGGCCCCCACGCCCTTCCGGGGCCAGCGCTCCGAGCCGGGCTACCTGCCCCACATCCTCGCGGGCATGGCCCAGGCGCTGGGGGAGCCCGTGGACGTGCTCGCCCAGCGGACGACCGAGAACGCCCGGCGCCTGTTCCGGGAAGCTTTCCCGCCCCCTTCGCTGTAGGCGAGCGTCGCGTGATAGAGGAGCCTTCATGAACCCGCAGCCCGTCCCCACCGCCACCGCCGAAGCCGAGGCGCTCCCCGCCGCCCCCTCGGCCGCTCCGAACGCCGTCGCCGAGCCGTCGCTCGCGAAGCCCTTCAAGCTGTCGAGGCGCTTCGACCGGACGGCGCGCCTCTTGGGCGACAACGCCATGGAGCGGCTGGCCAACTCGCACGTGGTGGTGTTCGGCCTGGGCGGCGTAGGCAGCTTCACCGCCGAGGGCCTGGTGCGAAGCGGCGTGGGCCGGCTGACGCTGGTGGACCACGACGACGTCTGCGTCACCAACACCAACCGCCAGTTGCACGCGACGGTGAAGGCGGTGGGCAAGTCCAAGGCGGAGCTGATGGCGCAGCGCTGTCAGGAGATCAACCCGCAGGCCAAGGTGGAAGCCCTGCGCGAGTTCTACCGCGAGGAACTGGCGGAGACGCTGCTGCCCGCGGGCCGCTACGACTTCGTGGTGGACGCCATCGACAACGTGAAGGCGAAGCTGCACCTCTTGCACCGGTGCGTGACGCTGGGCGTGCCAGTGGTCAGCTCCATGGGCGCGGCGGGCCGCCTGGACCCCACGGCCATCCGCGTGGAGGACCTGTGCGAGACGCACATGGACCCCTTCGCCAAGGACATCCGCAAGCTGCTCAAGCGCAAGTACGGCGTGGAGACGGAGCGCCACACGGGCATCACCGCCGTGTACTCGATTGAAACGCGGCGCCAGCCCATCGCCCTCAACTACGACGACGCCACCGACGGCTTCCTGTGCGTCTGCCCTCAGGACAACGAGTTCCACACCTGCGACCACCGCACGCAGATTGACGGCAGCGTGGCGTTCGTCACCTCCGCGTTCGGCATGAACGCCGCGGGCGTGGTGGTGCGCAGGCTGGCCGCAGCGCGGTAGTGCGGTAGTCGCCCTCAGGCCACGCGCGAACGCACTTCCGCCACCGCCGCCTCACGGCCACACGGGCGGCGGAAGACACAGCGCGCGCAGGCCGTGAGGTTGTCCGTCTGGGGGAAGGCCTCCGCCCCCTTCGGCGTGTTGGCGGCCGGATCCACGAGCAGCGCCCGCATTCCCGCCACGCTCTTCGCGAAGTGCTGGTGGAACGAGTCCATGGCGGACGGATCCACCGCCACGTCGTGCTCCAGGCCCTCGTTCAGGTACACCAGCGACGCGCGCACCTTCTCCAGCGGGTGACGGTACTTCTGCGCGACATAGAGCGCGTAGCCCAGCACCTGCTCGTCGTAGCCCTCACGCGAGCGGCCCGTCTTCCAGTCCACCACCACGAGCGAGCCCGCGTCGTCCATGTAGGCGAGGTCGGGGATGGCGAAGACCTTCACGCCCTCGTGGATGAAGTGCGCGAATTCGAAGCCCGCGTCCACCTCCAGCCACTGCGCGGTCTTGAGCCCCTTGGCGATGCCGGGCCAGCGCGACTGGAAGAACCACGCGAGCGCCGAGCGCACCGTTTCGAAGTTCTGCTTCCACGCCTCGTTGGGGACTTCTTCCGAGTACTCGTGCTCCGCGAGGCCGGTGAAGGGCTTGCGGTACTTCTGCGTCCAGTACGCCTTGGAGCGCGAGTGCCGGAAGTCGCCCTGCATCAGCTTGTGCGCGCGGGCCTCCACGGCCTTGGGGTCCACCTCGCGGCCGGCGCGCCAGTCCAGCAGCACGTCCTTGAGGGCCTCGTGCACGATGCTGCCCGCCCACGTGTAGCGGTTGGACAGCTTCTTGAGCACGTACAGCTCGCGCACGTCCCGCGCGGCCTCCGCCTCCCAGCCGCCCCAGGAGCGGTAGTAGTAGAGGTAGTAGGCCCGGAGGCACTCGGAGAACTTCTCGTGGCGGCTCTTGGACCAGGAGAAGTCGTTGTGGAGGGGAGGACGGGCCATGGACTCGGCGCATCCTATAGACGATCGCCCGTCCCGCCAGAAGGCCGACGAGCGGAGAGACAACCGCCTGGAATGTGGAAACACCCCGGCCTCACCCGACCGTACGGGTATGGTGTCCGACAGCCACCGCGAACCATCACATGAGCCCACGCAAGCGCACGGCCACCGCCGCCCTTCCCCCTCCTGTCTCCCCTGAGCGACACGCGGCCCTCAGAGGTCCGCTGCTCTCCTGGTACGACCGCAACAAGCGCGACCTGCCCTGGCGCCGCACCCGCGACCCGTACGCCATCTGGCTCAGCGAGGTGATGCTCCAGCAGACCCAGGTCTCCACCGTCATCCCGTACTGGGAGCGCTTCCTCGCGCGCTTTCCCACGGTGAAGGCCCTGGCCGCGGCGCCCCTGGACGACGTGCTCTCCGGGTGGAAGGGCCTGGGCTACTACACCCGCGCGCGCAACCTGCACCGCGCCGCCCAGGAGGTGGTGGAGCGCTTCGGCGGGAAGTTCCCTCCGACGGCGGAGCAGCTCATCACCCTGCCCGGCTTCGGCCGCTACACCGCCGGGGCCGTGGCCTCCATCGCCTTCGGTGAGCCCGCGCCCATCGTGGATGGCAACGTCGCCCGCGTGCTGTCGCGCCTGTTCGAGGTCGAGGGCCTGCCCGGGGACCGCGACCGCGAGGCCACGCTGTGGGCGCTGGCCTCGGAGCTGGCGAAGGGCGAGCGGCCCGGGGACTTCAACCAGGCGCTGATGGAGCACGGCGCCACGACGTGCCGTCCGGAGTCCCCGCTGTGCCTGCTGTGCCCCGTGCGCGACGGGTGCTTCGCGTACCGCAAGGGCCGCGTGCATGAGCTGCCCCCAGCCAAGGTGCGCGCCGCGCCCCGGAAGCTGTTCCTGGCGCTGGCGGTGTGGCCGCACGCGGGCACGCTCCTCTTCGCCCGGCGCGCGGACAAGGGACTCTTCGGCGGCCTCTGGGAGCTGCCCGCGGTGGAGGTGGAGGAAGACACGCCGGAGGCCGAAGCCGTCCAGCGCCTGTCATCGACGTTGGGCGCGACGCTCACGCTGGAGGGCACGCTGGACAGCGTGCGCCGGCAGCTCACCCACCGCGACCTCACGCTGCGCCTCTTGCGCGTATCCGGCGGCCCGCGCCCCACGAAGTCCCCCGCGTTCCAGGAGCTGCGCTGGTGCACGCCGCAGGAGGCGGAGGCGCTGGGCATGAGCACCGCGATGCAGCGCGCGCTCGACGCGGTGTTGGGCCATGGAGTGCCAGGTGGAGATGCGCCCGTCGCGCCCGCGAAGAAGAAGGCTCCGGGACGCACGACCAGGAAGGCGACCGGGGGCTGATCCGCCCGGCGACTTCGCGTCCCGGACAGACGGTACGGATGGGCTTCGCGCGTAGAATTCTCCCCTCTCGCGGGCCGTCCATCCCTCAACAAAGGGCGACGTGCGGTGTCGCGCCGACAACCTCCGACTCGCGGGGTCACTTCCGTGTCACGAGGGGGCGCCTGAAGCTTCGGGCCGCCTTTCCCAGGAGGAGTCCCCATGGCCCGTCAGAATTCGCAGAAGACGCCGCAGACCCCGGCCCCGAAGTCCACGCCGGAGCGGACCCAGGAGAAGCCGATCGCGAACACGAGCGCTCCCGCGAATGAGCAGGTCGCCCGGCGCGCCTTCGAAATCTACCAGGCCCGGGGCGGCACCCACGGCAGCTCCGAACAGGACTGGTTCCAGGCCGAGCGTGAGCTGAAGCTCGGCCGTCAGTAGCCGCGCTTCAGTGCGCGTGCGTCGGATTCTGGTGGGCCGGGCGCTCGAATTCGAGTGCCCGCTTCAGCCGGCGCTGCGACTGCTTCAGCTCCTCCAGGATGCGTTCGGCGTCCATCACCGAGCGCATGGCGAGCCCGCACGCGGGCGTCAGCAGCACCGTGGACACCGCCTGCGCGAAGCCGATGCCCTGGGGCAGCGCCGCCTTGAGCGACGCCTCCACGGAGTCCGCCAGCTCCTCCACCGAATACGTGGACGCCAGGTCCGTGGGGATGACGCCCAGGCTCAACGTCGCACCGGACGCGAGGAAGCGCTCCAGCGCCTCGCGCTCCTCCAGCATCGCGTCCAGCGACAGCCGCACGTCCAGGGACACCAGGTCCGCCTGCGCGTCCAGGAGCACGGCCCAGTCCGTGTTGCCGCAGCAGTGGATGCCCACGAGCGCGCCCTCGCGCTGCAGGGCCACCACCAGCAGGCGCAACTCCTGCTGCGCCAGCAGGTGCTGCGGGTTCATCTTCACGTAGGCGTAGAGGCCCGGCTCGTCCAGGTAGAACAGGGGCGTGGTGCCGGTGCGCTTCAGGGCGCGCACCATCGCCAGCGCGCGCACCATCACCAGCCGGTAGAACGCGTCGTCCAGCCCCGGCACGCTCAGCACCGGCTCGCCCGTCGTCGTGCGCACCACCGAGCGGACCGTGAAGGGCCCGGACAACTGCGCCTTCGCGAACGCGAGCTTGCGGTGCTCCACCTCCCACAGGAAGGGCTTCCACGCGCGGCACGCTTCCGGGGTAGGTTCGAAGGCCTCCAGGTTCCCGGACGCCAGCGCCTGCTCCAGCTTCGCTTCGAAGGCCGCGCGGCCCGCGGTCCACTCCGCCACGTCCACCGTGCAGACGCCGTCCTCGTCGAAGCGCAGGCCCGGCAGGCCCTCCAGCGCGGCGGGAATCATCAGCTCCCCGGGGTGCCCCACGGGGAGCTGCGGCAGGAACGGGATGTCCATGGCGAGCGCGGCCTGCAGTCCCAGTTCCACCTGGGTGTGCGGCAGGCTGCCAATGCCCGTGGTGGCACACGCGGGCAGGAGCTGGACGGCGCGACGGATGGTGGGCGAAGGCATGGGGACAATCTAACCCGTCCGGTAGAACCGGGCCCGGGGTTCTCCATCCGCCCGGGCCCGACGCGTCAGGTCACGGAGAAATACGTGGCGCCCGGGTGGTGGAAGACAATGGCGGACACGCTCGCCTCGGGCTCCATCATGCAGCCATCGGTGAGCTGCACGCCGATCTCCTCCGGCTTGAGCGCGGCGAACAGCTTCGTCTGGTCCTCCAGCCGGGGACACGCGGGGTAGCCGAACGAGTAGCGCTTGCCGGTGTACTCCGCGCGGAAGCGCTCCAGCATCGACATCTCCGCCCGGTCCGGGAAACCCCACATGCTGCGCAACTGCGTGTGCAGCAGCTCCGCGTAGCCCTCCGCCGTCTCCAGCGCCAGGGCCTGCACCGCGTGCATCTTGAGGAACTCACCCTTCGCCTTGAAGCCCTCCGCCAGCTCGCGGATGCCCGAGCCCGCGGTGGTGACGAACATCGCCACCGCGTCCACGGGCTTGCCGTTCTCCAGCGGCTTCACATAGTCGGACAGGCACAGGCCGTTGTCCTTGTCCTGGCGCGGGAAGTCGAAGGTCGTGACGGGCTCGCCCGTGGTGCCGTCGAAGAGGAGCACGCGGTCGCCTTCGCTCGCGGCCTTGTAGAATTGGAACACGGAGCGCGCGTGCATCACGCCGCCCCGGAGCAGCGCCTTCAGCTCCTCCACCGCGTCCTTCAGCGCCAGCGCCTTGCGGCCCTCTTCCGTCTTCGCCAGCTCCGCCTCCGCCGGGGTGCCCAGCGCGCGCGACGACGTGCGCAGGCCCAGGTGCCGGCCGTACAGCATCACCGGGTTGATGAACTTCCAGATGTGATCCAACGGCGTGTTCGTCAGCACGTGCCGCGCGAAGTCCGGCGCGGGCGGCACCGTGGCCAGCACCGGCACCTCCGTGCTGCGCGGGCGGCGCACCGGGGCGGCGGGCGCGGGGCGCTCCTTCACCTCCTGCGCGAGCTTGAGGCGGCGCGCGGCCAGGTCGTCGCGCAGCTTCGAGTGCGCCACGGGCTCGACAATCTGCTTCGCCAGCTCCAGGCCGTTCATCGCGTCCTGGGCGTAGGCCACCGTGCCGCCGCCGTAGGCCGGGGCGATGTTGCGGTCCACGAAGTTGCGGCTGAGCGCGGCGCCGCCCACCAGGATGGGCACCTCCACGCCCGCGCGCTTCAAATCCTCCGCCGTCGCCACCATCTGGTGCGCGCTCTTCACCAGCAGGCCCGACAGCCCGAGGATGTCCGGCTGGTGCTCCTTCACCGCCTTCACCAGCTGCTCGGGCGGGACCTTGATGCCCAGGTTCACCACCTGGAAGCCGTTGTTGGCGAGGATGATCTCCACCAGGTTCTTGCCGATGTCGTGCACGTCGCCCTTCACCGTGGCGAGGACGATCTTCCCGCGCGACGCCGCCTGGGTCTTGCTCATGTGCGGCTCCAGATGGCTCACCGCGGCCTTCATCGACTCCGCGCTCTGGAGCACCTCCGCGACGATGAGCTCGTTGGCCCCGAAGAGGCGGCCCACCTCGTCCATGCCCTTCATCAGCGGCCCGTTGATGATCTCCAGGGGCGGCATCTCCTTCATCGCCAGGTCCAGGTCCGCGAAGAGGCCGTCGCGCGTGCCTTCGACGATGTAGCGCTGCAACCGTTCGTTGAGGGGCAGGCTGCTCACCTGCGCCCGAGCGGGCTTGCGCTCGCGGAAGTGCGCCGCGAAGGGCGTCACGGGGTCCGTGCCCCGGTTGTAGAGCAGGTCCTCCGACAGCTTGCGCTCCTCCTCCGGCAGCGACGGGTAGCGCTCCAGCTTCTCCGAGTTGACGAGCGCCATGTCCAGGCCCGCCTGCACGCAGTGGTACAGGAACACGGAGTTGAGCACCTCGCGGCCCGCGGTGGGCAGACCGAAGGACACGTTGCTGATGCCCAGCACCGTGCGGCACTGCGGGAAGCGCTGCTTGATGAGGCGCACGCCTTCGATGGTCTGCACGCCGCTGCCCGTGTACTGCGCGTCGCCGGAGGCGCAGGGGAACACGAGCGGGTCGAAGTACAGGTCCTCCGCGCGCATGCCGTACTTCTTCGTGAGCAGCTCGAAGCTGCGCTCGGCCACCGCCAGCTTGCGCTCGGCGGTGACGGCCATGCCGACTTCGTCGATGCAGCCCACCACCAGCGCCGCGCCGAACGCCTTCGCGAGCGGGACGACCTTCTCGAAGCGCTCTTCTCCGTCCTCCAGGTTGACGGAGTTGATGATGGCCTTGCCCTGGCAATACGTGAGCGCCATGGCGATGACCTTCTCGTCCGTCGAGTCGATCATCAGCGGCACGCGGACCTTCTTCACGACGACGTCCAGGAACTGGCGCATGTCGTCCAGTTCGTCCCGGTCCGGGTTCGCGAGGCAGATGTCGATGACCTGCGCCGCGCGCCGCACCTGCGCGCGGGCGATTTCCGACGCGTCGTCGAACTGGCCCGCGACGATGAGCTCCTTGAACTTCTTGCTGCCGATGACGTTCGTGCGCTCGCCCACGATGATGGGGCGCTGCTCGTCCGTCACCTCCAGGTAGTCCACGCCGGACAGCGACGAGCGCGGCTTGGGCACCTCCGTGCGCGGCTTGAGGCCCTTCACCATCGCGGCCAGCGCGTCGATGTGGCCCGCGTGCGTGCCACAACAGCCACCCACCACGTTGAGCCAGCCGTTGTCACAGAAGCGCTTGAGCGACCGGGCAATCATCTCCGGCGACTCCAGGTACTGGCCGTTCTCATCCGGCAGGCCCGCGTTGGGCACGCATGACACGGGGAAGGAGCACATCGCGGCCAGCGTGCGGATGTGGTCCGTCATGAAGTCAGGGCCGGTGGCGCAGTTGAGCCCCAGGTACAGCAGGTCCGTGTGCTCCAGCGACGTGGCCAGGCTCTCCACCGACTGGCCCGCGAGCATCGTGCCCATGGGTTCGATGGTGCCCGACACCGCCACCGGAATCGCCCAGCCCAGCTTCTGGAACGCCTGGTTGATGCCGATGAGCGCCGCCTTCACGTTGCGCGTGTCCTGCGCCGTCTCCACCAGCAGGTAGTCGGAGCCGCCCAGCGCCAGCCCTTCGGCCTGGAGGGCGAAGTTGTCCACCAGTTCCTCGAACGTGATGCCGCCCGTGACGCTGATGGCCTTCGTGGTGGGCCCGATGGAGCCCGCCACCCAGCGCATCCGGCCGTCCTTCGCCTCCGCGGCCTTGGCGGCGTTCAGCGCGAGGCGCGACGCGGCGATGTTGATCTCCATCGCCTTGTGGCCCAGTTCAAACTCCGCCAGCACCACCGGCGTGCCGCCGAAGCTGTCCGTCTCCGTCACGTCCGCGCCCGCGGCGAAGTACTTCGCGTGGATGCCCTCGATGACGTCCGGGCGCGTGAGGACCAGGTTCTCGTTGCAGCCCTCGTACTCCGGGCCACCGAAGTCCGCCGCCACCAGGGTGTGGTTCTGGAGCAGCGTCCCCATGGCGCCATCGAGCACCAGGATGCGCTCACGCATCGCGGCCTTCAGGGCCTCCACGCGCAGGCCGTGGTCCCCGGGGGGCAACGGCAGGGGGTGGGCAGGATGGCTCGTCATGATGGTTTGACTCCGGTGAGCAGGAAGACGCGGAAGGGGCTGGCCCCGTCGCGCGCGTGCGTCTCGCGGGTGAACGACGTGAAGCCGGCCTCGCGAAGGGCCGCTTCCAGGGTTTCGGGCGCGAAGCCCAGGTGCCGGTGTCCCAACCGTTCCAGCACCCACTTCTCTTCATGAGGCAACAACTCCAGCACCACCAGCCGACCACCGGGCTTGAGCAGCCGTGCGGCTTCCGACACCACCGCCGCCGGAGACTCCACGTGGTGCAGGCTCTGCGAAATCACCACCAGGTCCATGCGCCCGCCCTCAAGCGACAGCCGGTGCAGGTCCTCGCGCAGGAACGTGATGTTGGACAGGGACTCACGCTGGGCATGCGCCTTCGCCTGGGCCAGCGCGTCCTCGCTCTGGTCGATGGCCCACACGTGCTTCGCCCACCGCGCCAGCGCGCGGCTGAACACGCCCGTGCCGCAGCCGAAGTCCGCCACGTCCAGCGGCGGCAACAGCGACGCCAGCGCCCCCGCCCACAGGAACCACGACTGCCCGGGCTCCAGGAGCCGCTCGTTGAGCGCCTGCCGGTCCTCCCGTGCGCGCAACAGGTCGTTGAGCCGGGCGGAATCCCCCGCCGCGTCCTCCGCCTCGCGCGCCAGCCGGACGAGCGGCCAGCGCGTGTCGTCCGATTCCAGCGCCAGCGAGTAGTAGGTAAAGCCCGCCTGCCGCTCCTCGCGGATGAGGCCCAGGCCCTTCAACTTCGACAGGTGGTGCGACACCGACGACTGCGCCACTCCCACCAGCGACACCAGCTCCGTCACGTTCAACGGCGCCTGCGCCACCAGCCGGAGGATGCGCAGCCGGGTCGTGTCCCCCAGGACACGAAAGGATTGGGAGAGGACGTCCATATCGCCGCATCAACATATATCGATGCTCTGACTTCCACACAATCACCCCGGCGACGCAATGCGTTGCCTTCGGTCACACCCTTCCCGTAAAAATCCAACATGACGCCCTCTTCCACGCTGCACTCCCTGCTCGAAGGCAAGCGCTTCGGGATGGTCCTCTCCGCGGGCTACTTCGGCTTCTACGGCCACGCGGGCTTCCTGAAGGGCCTGCACGGCGCCGGGCTGAAGCCCCACGCGTACGCGGGCACGTCCGCGGGCGGGATGGTGGCGGCGTACGCGGCGGCGGGCATGCCCATGAACCAGTTGGAGGAGCTGGTGCTGCGCCAGACGCGCGCGAACTTCTGGGACCCGGACCCCATTGGCGCGGTGCTCAACGTGGCCTCCGCGGGGCACGGCTTCACGGGCCTGCTCAAGGGCGAGCGCTTCCGGCGCCTGCTGGAGGACACGCTGCCGGTGCGCTCCTTCGAGGAGACGCCGCACCCGCTGCTGCTCACCGCCGCGAACCTCACCCACGGTACGCACCAGGTGTTCACCGCCGGGGAGCTGGCGCCGCGCGTCCACGCCACCTGTGCCTATCCCGGCTTGTTCCGCGCCGTGCCCCTGGACGGCAACCTGTTCTGGGACGGCGGCCTCGTGGACAAGGCGCCCGCGCTGTCGCTGCACGAGAGCGCCATTGGCAAGGACCTGGACGCCATCCTGGTGCACTTCCTGCCCAGCAAGACGCGCAAGGTGGTGGGCGGTCCCATGGCCTATCCGCAGGGGCTCGCGGCCGGATCCGCCGCGCTCCGCCGCGACCACTTCCGCCTCCAGCTCACCGTGCTCCAGCAGCGCAACGTGCCCGTCTACGTCGTCGTCTCCAACCTGCCGCCCGTCACCCCCGCCACCCTGGAGCGCGGCTTCGACGCGTTGGATCAGGCCCGGCTCTCCGCGGAGCGCGCCCTGGCCCGGCCCCCGGTGCCCTTCGAGCAGAGCACCTGAAACACACGCATCCCCGCGGATTCAACGGGATGCGAATAAAACACCAGAGCGGAAATGTGTGAATAACTCGACTTGAATGACAGACCGGCATGCGATGTTCGGGACGCTGTTCATCCCGGAGGAAGTCCATGCTGAAGTCGACGCTGTCCCTGCGCCCCCTGCGTGGCGCGGTCATGGCTGTGTCCCTGCTGGCGTTGGCCCCTGTCGCTGGTGCCGCGCCGAAGCTGGCGCCGAGGGCACTGGCGCCCAAGCCGACGGGGCGTGAGCTGCCCGCGCGGACCTTCGTGGAGCGCCTGGTGGTGAAGTTCCACGAGGGCAGCCAGGTGCGCCTGCGCGACGACGGCCTGCGCGTCCTCGCCTCGGAGCGGGGCGCCGCCGAGCGTGAGCTGTTGTCGGGCCTGCGCCTGGACGACGCGCGGGTGGAGGCGGACGTGGCGGAGGTGGCGGCGCTGTTGGATCGCGCGCCGCGCATCGGTTCGCTGTCGCGCCTGATGCAGGCCGAAGAGGCGGCGCTGGACGCGAGCAAGCTGTCCGGTGAGGCGAAGGGTGGCCAGCAGTTGGCGGACCTCAACCTGTACTTCGAGGTTCCGCTGCTCCCGGGCACCACGGCGGAGAACGTCGTGGAGCTGGTGGAGACGCTCAACCGCGTGGCCAGCGTGGAGGCCGCGTACGCGCAGCCGCCCGCGGAGCCCGCGATGGTGAACTTCGGCATGGAGGAGGGGCTGCGCACGCTCCTGTCCGCGGCGGACATCGCGCCCGCGACGCCGCTGTACCAGGCCAACCAGGGCTACCTGAACGCGGCGCCCTCCGGCATCAACGCGACGTACGCGTGGACGCAGACGGGCGGCCGGGGCACGAACGTGAAGTTCGTGGACATCGAAGGCGGCTGGCGCACCACGCACGAGGACTTCCCCACGTTCTTCCGCGTGGGCGGCACGCAGTTCAACGACCTGGGCTGGCGCAACCACGGCACCGCGGTGCTGGGTGAAATCATCGGCGCGAACAACGGCTATGGCGTGACGGGCATCGCCAGCGCGGCGACGGCGGGCGTGGAGGCCATTGGCGCGCAGAGCGCCGCGAGCGCCATCACCAACGCGGCGGGCGCGTTGGGCGCGGGCGGCGTCATCCTGGTGGAGCTGCACTCGCAGGGTCCCGCGGACGGAACGGCGTGCACGTGCAACACGGGCCAGTGCAACTACATCGCGATGGAGTACTGGCAGGCGGAGTACGACGCCGTCCGCAACGCGACCGCCAATGGCGTCATCGTGATTGAGGCGGCGGGCAACGGCAGCGCGAACCTGGACGCAGCGGCGTACGGCGGGCGCTTCAACCCGGCCACGCGTGACTCGGGCGCCATCCTGGTGGGCGCGAGCACCGCCACCACCCGCAAGCCCATGTGCTGGACCAACTACGGTGCGCGCGTGAACGTGCACGCCTGGGGCGAGTCCGTCGTCACCACCGGCTACGGCGACCGCTTCGGCAGCGCCTACGGCGAGGACCAGTACTACACGTCCACGTTCAGCGGCACCTCCAGCGCGTCGCCCATCGTGGTGGGCGCGGCGGTCAGCGCGCAGGGTGTGGCGCGCGCCAACGGCCGGCTCCTGACGTCCGTGCAGATGCGCGGCCTCTTGCGCAACAACGGCACCGCCCAGGCCACGGACACGCGCCAGATTGGCCCGCTGCCGGACCTGGCGAAGGCGCTGCCGAAGGTCATCTCCGGCAACTACTGAAGCACCGCGCCCACCAGGGCGGACAGGCCCTCCGGACCTTCGGGTACGGGGGGCCTTCTTCTTGCGGGTGGCGCGCGGGACGCCGAATCAGCGTCCGCTGTAGCGGCGGTGATCCACCATCAAGCAGCGGTCCTGCACCACGCGGATGCCCGCGGCGGCCAGCTTCTTCGCCGCTTCGTCGTTGCGGATGCCGGACTGGAACCACACCGCCTTGGGCTTCTTCGCGAGGATGTCGTCCACGTGCTGGTCGATGTCCCCCGCCCTGCGGAACACGTCCACGAGGTCGATGTCCCCCGGGATGTCCACGAGCTTGCGGTACACCGGCTTGCCCAATATCTGCTTCGCGTCCGGGTAGTAGACGGGCACCGGCACCACGTCCACGCCCGCCTTCGCCAGGTACTCCGGCACGTAGTACGCGGGCTGCCCGGAGTGGTCCTCCGTCTTGATGCCCAGCACCGCCACCCGCCGCGCGTCCTGCACCACGCGCTTCACGCCGGCCTCGTCCTCGATGAGGTTCTCCACGTGGCTCATGACCCTTCCTCCTGAAGCGTCTCCGCTTGCGATTCGGTGGTGAGCGTCAGCGTCCCGCCATCCACCACCGCGTTCACCTTCAACAACCGGCGCACCGGCACGAACCGGCCCCAGGCGACCACCTGCTCCCCTGCACACGTCACGCCCTTCAGCAGCTCGGGCGACCCCGCCTCCGCCCACACGGACCGCAGCTCCGCCGGGGCCTTCTCCGGCAGCGCGTCCAGGCACTTGAGCGACAGCACCACCGCGTCGCCGAAGCTCGTGAGCCGCGTGCCCTCCACCGTGCGCTCCAGCAGGTACGCCCGCTCCACGCCGCCCACGTCGAGGACATCCACCGCCCAGGTGCGCTGGCCCTCCACCAGGTTGCGCTGCAGGAGCCCGCCGTACTTCGCCTCCCACTCGCGGCGCGTCCGCGTCTCCAGCGCGTCCGGAGAGAAGAAGCGCTCCAGCTCTGGCAGCCCGGAACCCGCCGGCGCCACCTGCCGCAGCGCCTCCTGCGCGGACTCCGGCGCCACGAGCTTCACGAAGGTGCCGTCCGCCGCCAGTTGCAGGCGCAGGGTGAAGCGCTCCAGCACCGCGCCGGGCAGCGACACCACGTCCTGGCCATCGTGCACCTGTCGGGGCGTGCGCACCGACTGGGCCACCCGCCAGCCACCCTCCGCGGGGGCGAAGCGCGTCTCGGTGGTGAACTCGGCCAGGTCGCGGACCTCCGACTGCCCCGCGGGCTGGAAGGTGCGGGTGGCGCGCACGGACTCCGTGAGGAGGCGGTCCACGGGCGGCTTGAAATCCAGACGCACCGGAGGCGGCAGCCCCGGCGCGGGGTTGAGCGGCGGATACCGGGACGAACACCCGGCGACCAGCGACAGCACGAGACAGCACCACGGGAGACCTGGACGCATGCGCTCGCGAACGCTGGCAGAAAGCCGGGGCGCCCGCGAGCGTCTTGCTCGGTCCAGAGGTGCGTGCCGCGAAAACAAGGCCCTTGTCACCGCTACGGGTGACGGGTCTGTCCCTCTGGCGCACCCTCCACGCGATCGCGCCCGATGTTGCGCCGGTCGCGATCCACGCCATCGTCGTCCTTGAGCCCGTTCATGCCGAAGCGGCGCTCCGCTTCCGCCAGGTCGCGCAGCACGTGCTCGCGCAGCATGTACTCCTTCTGGGGCAGCGACTTGAGCAGGTTGATGACGTCGACCGGGGCGCCACCGTCGCCGGCGGCCTCGACGAGCTCGTCCCGTGTCGCTGGGTAGTCCACAGCGTCCAGATGCGGGGTGATGGAGCGAGCCGGATCCTCCGCCTGTCCGTAAGCCATCGTGCCTTCCACCTTTCTTCTGCCCGGGCCTCCAGGCCCAGGCGACCGTCCAGGGGACAAAGTGGGGATGACGCCCGCCCCGGGCCACCCTCGGGCCCCATACCCACTCCGACGCCGGGCGGGCCGGAGAGCGACCGTCTTGCCGAAGTCCGCTTCAGGGTAGAGTCCCCTCCCGCGCCAACGCCCGCTGGAGTGATTCATCCCGATGTCCGCCGCCTCCCTGCTCATCGCCTGGCTCACGCTCGCCAGCCCCCCGGCCGCCCCACCGTCCGCCGCCGCTCCCGCCACCACCCAGCCCCCCCGCGACGTGTACGCGCTGGACGAGGCCGCCTTCGTCGCCCAGGCGCGCCGCGACCTGGAAGCGCTGCGCCGGGGCGCCGACGGCCTGCGTCGCGTGCGGGCGGAGGCCGTGCGCTCGCGCGAGCTGTACCGGCGCAAGCAGAGCGTGCCGTACTCGCCGGACGAGAAGCAGCTGCTGGTCTCCACCTGGGCGGCCTTCTTCGACTGCTTCGTGTCCACGGAGGTGGTGCGCCAGCGCTACTGGGACTTCCTCAAGGTGCCGTCGCTCACCCAGCCGAAGAAGCACGCCTGGGGCTTCCTGCTCACCCACGCCGCGCTCGCCGCGCAGCTGTCCCAGGGCCTGCACTACGCGGACCTCGCCGGAGGCCAGGCGCAGTTGGAGGTGCTGCTGGATGAAGCCGTCCCGGAGTACGGCCTGCCTCCGCGCGCCTTCGCCCGCTTCAAGGAGACGGTCCTCCACGTGGGCACCTCCACGCAGCTGTTCACCGGCGATGGCTACCGAGCGACGCTGAACCCCATCCTCGCGAAGGCCGGCGTGCTGGACGAACCGGGCGTCCCCGCGCTGCTCCAGGCGATGCGGGCCGACAGCCAGGCCGCGCGCTCGCGGCTGCTCAAGCGCGGCCCGGTGATGTTCGCCAAGGCCGTGGCGGACCTCACCCAGGACACCACCGCGCGCGCGGTGTTCCCGGTGCAGAAGACGGTGGCGGAGTGGATGGGCGACACGCGCGTGCACCGCGTGGGCAAGCCGCTCATCTCCCGCGAGCAGACGCTGAAGCTGGTGGAGAAGATGGTGCCGGGGGACATCCTGGTGGCGCGGCAGAACTGGTTTCTGTCCAACATCGGCCTGCCGGGCTTCTGGCCGCACGCGGAGCTCTACGTGGGCACCGCGCAGGACCTGGCGCTCGCGTTCGACGCGGATCCGGAGGTGAAGGCGTGGGTGGCCACCCTGCCCGGCCAGCCCCCGACATTCACCGGACACCTGGCCCGGGCGTTCCCCGCCAAGTGGGCCGAGTACACCGGCAAGGACGCCCATGGGGATCCGCTGCGCATCATCGAATCCATCAGCGAGGGCGTGAGCTTCACCGGCACGGAGCACGGCATGCACGTGGACTACCTGGGCGTGCTGCGCCCTCGCGTGTCCGCCGTGGACAAGGCCCGCGCCATCCTGCGCGCCTTCACCTTCCAGGGCCGGCCGTACGACTTCAACTTCGACTTCTTCTCCGACCAGACGCTGGTGTGCACGGAGCTCGTCTGGAAGGCGTACGCGCCCGCGAAGGACATGAAGGGCTTGAGCATTCCCCTGGTGAACGTGGCCGGGCGCCGCACCCTGCCGGCGAATGAGATTGTCCGCGTCTTCGACGCCGAGTACGCAACGCCCGGACGCCAGTTCGACTTCGTCGCCTTCCTGGACGGGCGGGAGGCCCAGGGCGACGCCGTCGAAGCGAACGCCGAGGTCTTCCGTTACACCTACCGTCGCATGAAGTGGGACATCGCTCAGGAGTAGAGGCACACCATGACGGAAGACACGGCGAACCAGCTGCTGGACCTGGCCACCGCGCTCTATGAGCGGATGATTTCCCAGCAGCAGGCGAAGGTGCTGCGCCTGGCGCGCGAGGCGGTGCCCAACATCGGGCCGGAGGAGATGCGCAACCCGCACGACTTCCCCCAGTTGAAGGAGCACCCGTCGTTCGAGTTCGAGGATGGAATCCTGGCCGGACTGATTTCGGCCCACATGGCGATCCGGGCGGAAATCAAGGGCCGCCTGCCTGCCATGCCCCCGGGAGCCTGACGCTCGGCTGCCTGCCTTTGCCGTAGGACCTTCCGTGGGTTACTGGTGCGCACCGTGAGCTTTCCCTCTGGATTCGGCCCGCCGCTGGCACGCGAGCGACTGGTGTCTTCCCTGGCCGCGGATCCCCCGCGTCTGGACCTGGCGGCCCTGGCCATCGCCACGCTGGGCCGGGTGGACCTGGACGCCCCGGCGTGTCTGCACACGCTGGACGCGCTCGCGTGCCGGGTGCAGGTGGAGGCGGAGCGGCTCAGCGAGAAGGGCGAGGCCCTGGCCTCCCTGCGCGCCCTGCGCCACGTGCTGGCGGACATCGAGGGCTTCCGGGGCAACGAGGACGACTACCACGCCCCGGACAACAGCTTCCTGGACCGGGTGCTGGAGCGGAAGGTGGGGCTGCCGATAACGCTGTCGGTGCTCTACCTGGAGGTCGCGCGCCGCGCGGGCATCCCGCTGTACGGCGTCCCCTTCCCCGGGCACTTCCTGGTGGCGTGCGACGCGGGGGACCACAAGCTGGTGATGGATCCGTTCCACCACGGCGACATCCTCACGGAGCACGGCTGCGAGGAGCTGCTCAAGCGCGTGGCGCCGCAGCTCAAGTTCGACCGCTCCATGCTGGCGCCCGCGCCGGTGGAGCTCATCGCCTACCGGATGCTGTCCAACCTGCGCCGCGTGTACCTGGGGCGCGAGGACAGCGAGCAGGGGCTGGCGGTGGTGGACCTGCTGCTGCTGCTGGCACCGGACCATCCGGGAGAGCTGCGCACGCGGGCCGCGCTGCTCACCACGATGGGGGCCTTCCGCGCGGCGCTCAAGGACGTGGAGCGCTGCCTGGAATTGTCGCCGGACGCGCCGGACCGGGAGCGGTTGGAGATGTCCGCGCGCGAGTTGCGCGAGCGGGCGGAGTTGCTGAACTGAACGCAGTGCTGTCTGGCGGCGAGCCGGAAGGAAGTTCCCTGAATGTCGTCCCCCTCTGAGCCGAAGGCGCCGAGTCTGAAGCCCTGGTTGCGCCTGCGCCGGGGGTTGGAGCACGACTTCGGCGTGGTGAAGGTGCGCGAGGACAAGGTGGTGGATCCGCGCACGCAGTTGGAGCACCCGCGCGTGCGGATGGAGTGCGCGGACTGGGTCAACGTCATCGCGGTGACGAAGCAGGACGAGCTGGTGATGGTGCGCCAGTTCCGCTTCGGCATCGACGCGCCGACGCTGGAGGTGCCCGGCGGCTGCGTGGACCCGGGAGAGGATCCGGCGGTCGCCGCAGCGCGCGAGCTGGAGGAGGAGACGGGCTATCGCGCCGGGCGGCTGGAGTCGCTGGGCGCGGTGCACCCCAACCCGGCCTTCCAGCCCAACCGGTGTCACACGTTCCTGGCGCTCGACTGCGAGCGCGTGAGCGACGGGCACCCGGATGATGGCGAGGACATCGCCGTGGAGCTGCACCCGCGCGCGGACGTGCCCCGGCTCATCCTGGAGGGACACATCACGCACTCACTGGTGGTGGTGGCGTTCTTCATGGAGCGGCTGCGCGCGGAGGCGCGCCGCTAGGTCCTACCGCGTGGTGCGGGGCCGGGCCGTCTTGCGACGGGACTTCGGGGCAGCGGGCTTCTTCACCGGGGCGGCTTCCGCCTCGCGCTCCCACGTGCCCGAGCGGCCTCCGGACTTGTGGTCCAGTTGCACGGCCTCGATGACCATGCCCCGGTCCACGCTCTTGCACATGTCATAGACGGTGAGCGCCGCCGCGCACGCGGCCGTGAGCGCTTCCATCTCCACGCCCGTGCGGTCCACCGTCTTCACGCGCACGCGCACGTCCAGCCCTTCGTCCACGGGCGTGAGCGTCACCTCCACGCCCGCGAGCGCGATGGGGTGGCACAGGGGCACGAAGTCCGGGGTGCGCTTGGCGGCCATGATGCCCGCGAGCCGCGCCGCCGCGAGCACGTCCCCCTTCTCCACCTTCCCCGCGAGGATGCGCTCACGCGTCGCGGGCAGCATCCGCAGGCGCGCCGTGGCCACCGCCACGCGCTCCGTCTTCGGCTTGTCGCCGACATCCACCATCTTCACCGGCCAGCCCCCTTCGCCACCGCGGCGAGCAGGTCGTCCGCGACGTCGTCCGGATCCTCCAGCCCCACGGACACGCGGATGAGGCTGTCGCGGATGCCCGCCTGCGCGCGCTCCTCAGGGGTCATCCGGCGGGCACTGGCGCTGGCCGCGTGCATCACCAGCGTGCCCACGTCCCCCAGCGACGGACCGGGCTTGCACACCCGAAGCGCCTCCAGGAACCGGTCGCCCTCCTTCTGCCCCGCGCCCCGGATTTCAAACGCCACCATGGGCCCGAAGCCGCCCTCCAGCACCCGGCCTGCCGCCGCGTGGTCCGGATGGGACGGCAGGCCCGGGTAGATGACCCGCTCCAGCAGCGGCGAATCCGACAGCCGCTTCGCCACGTGCGCGGCGTGCTCGTTGTGGGCCTTCATGCGGACAGGCAGCGTGCGCAGGCCGCGCAGCGTGAGCCATGCCTCGAAGGGCCCCAACACGTCCCCGGAAAGAATGCGCGCCGAACGCAGCGGATCCATCCGAGCCTTCGTGCCGCTCACCGTGCCGCCCAGCGCATCACTGTGGCCGTTGAGCCACTTGCTGGTGGACTGCACTGAATAGTCCGCGCCCAACTCCAGCGCGCGCTGCCCGAAGGGTGACGGGAAGGTCGCGTCCACCGCGAACACGCTGCCCGCGTCGCGGCACGCCTGGGCGAGCGCGCGGATGTCCGGCACGCGCAGCAGTGGATTGGAGATGCTCTCCGCCAGCACCATGCGCGGACGCCACTCCCGGATGCGAGCAGGCGCCTCCGGATCCGTCTGGTTCAGCGGGCGCAGCTCCACGCCCCAACGGGCGCAGAGGTTCTTGTAGAGGAAGCGGGTGACGCCGTAGCCATCCGTCGGCATCACCAGCACGTCCCCGGCCTTCCACGGCTGCGCGTCGAAGAGCGAGCGCAGCGCGGCCATGCCACTGGCGTACGCGACGCACGCCTCCGCGCCCTCCAGCGCCGCCACCGCCTCCTCCAGCAGCGCCGCGTTGGGCGCGCTGATGCGGGCGTAGGCGTAGTCCTTGCCATCCAGCGCGTCGGACAGGTCGTCACTGCTGTCGAACCAGTTCACCGCCGCCGGGAAGATGGGCGGCATGACGGGCACCGCCTTGCTCCCGGTGAGCCGGGAGCCCGCGTGCACCGCCACCGTCTTCTGCTTCGTGCTCATGCGCGTGTCGTCTCGCTGGAAGGCAGGGGCCTGTGCGTCGGGGACTACTCGCCCTGCTCGATGAGCCAGCGCTCCGCGTCGATGGCGGCCATGCAGCCCGTGCCCGCCGCGGTGATGGCCTGGCGGTAGTAGCTGTCCTGCACGTCACCGCAGGCGAAGACGCCAGGGATGTTGGTGCGCGTGCTGCCGGGGATGGTCTTCAAGTAGCCGCCCTGGTGCGTCTCCAGGATGCCCTGGAACAGCTCCGTGTTCGGCGTGTGGCCGATGGCGACGAACAGGCCCGTCGCGGTGACAAGCTGGCTGTCGTTCGTCTTGAGGTTGCGCACGACGGCGCCCGTCATCCCCTTGTTGTTGCCCACCACCTCTTCCACGGCGGAGTTCCACAGGAAGGAGATCTTCGGGTTGTTGAGCGCGCGATCCTGCATCACCTTGGAGGCGCGCAGGGAGTCACGGCGGTGGATGAGCGTGACGTGGTTGACGATCTTCGCCAGGTACGTGGCCTCTTCCATGGCCGTGTCGCCGCCGCCCACCACCAGCACGTCCTGCTTCTTGTAGAAGGCACCGTCGCAGGTGGCGCACGCGGACACGCCGCGGTTCTTGTAGGTGTCCTCGCCCTTGACGTTGAGCCACTTGGCGGTGGCGCCCGTGGAGATGATGACCGTCTCCGAGCGCACCTTCATGCCGCTCTCGCTCTCCAGCAGGAAGGGCCGCTGGGAGAAGTCCACCTTGGTGATGTTCTCCATGTGCAGCGCGGTGCCGAAGCGCTCCGCCTGCTTCTGGAAGCGCTCCATCAGCTCCGGGCCCGTGATGGGCTCCGCGAAGCCGGGGTAGTTCTCCACGTCGGTGGTGACCATGAGCTGGCCACCCGGCACGCGCTGGGGGTGCTCCAGGGTGGGGCCACCGGCGAACACCACGGGCTCCAGGTTGGCGCGCGCGGCGTAGATGGCGGCCGTGTAGCCCGCGGGGCCTGAACCGATGATGGTGACCTTCTGAATCTTGTCCTGCGACACGGCGCCTCCTGCGCTGATGCGTTTTCGGGCCCGGACGGTACCAGACGCCGTACTCCAGGCCATGATACGTACCTGGACCCCATGGATGCCGCTGTCCTCAAGAAGGTTGCGCTCTTCGAGGGTTTGACCCAGGGCCAGCTCGCCAAGGTCGCCCAGATTGCCCGACCCCGGACCTACACCGCCGGGGATTTTCTCTTCCGCGAGGGAGACACCGGGCAGGACATGTTCATCCTCACCGACGGCAAGGTGCGCATTTCCAAATCCGTGCCGGGCATCGGGGAAGAGGCGCTCGCCATCCTCGAACCCGGCCAGTATTTCGGGGAGATGGCCGTCATCGAGGATTCGCCCCGCTCCGCGGACGCCATCGCCCACAGCGGCTGCACGGTGTGGGTCATCGAGCGGGCGAAGCTGGACCAGCTCATGTTCACGGACAAGGACCTGGCCTACGTGCTCCTCTGGACGTTCGTCCGCACGCTGAGCGAGCGGCTTCGCGAGACGAACGACAAGATCAAGGGCTTCTTCGCCATCTCCCGCTTCTAGCGGTCAGGCGCTTCCAGCCCCCGTCTCCTCGCGCGCCGAGAGTGCGGATGGAGCACCGCTGTCCGTCCCGGGTCCGGGCCCCTTCGCGCGAGTCTGGACGGGCCTCACCCTTCACGCAGGAGTGGGAGGTCGGGGCACACGCCTTGCTCTTCACCCAGCACGTGGAGGGAGGCGGGATGGAACAGGGTGGCGAGGCGTGGGAGGGGTCGGGAGATGGGGCATCCACGGGCGGCGGGTCGGTGAGGGCCCTCACGGAGGACGCGCGCGAGCGCCTCTTCCGGCTGGGCGCGGAGGCCCTCACCGACCTGGAGTTGCTGGGGTTGTTGTGGACGGAGGGGCCCAGGAGCACGGCCCTCCAGGACGCGGGCCTGACGCGGGGTGGGCTCAAGGCGCTGGTGCAGGAGGATCCCCGGACGCTGTGCGCGCGAAGGGGCGTGGGCCCGGCCCGGACGTCGCGGCTGCTCGCGGCGCTGGAGCTGGGGCGACGCGCGCAGCGCTCCCCGGAACGCCGTCCCAGGCTGCGCACGCCGAAGGACATCCACGCGTACCTGACGCCCACGCTGGGCGCGCTCCGGCGCGAGGTGTTCCACGTGCTGTGCTTCAACCCGCGCAACGTGCTGGTGCATGACGCCCGGGTGGCGGAAGGGACGCTGAGCGCGTGCCCGGTGGATCCCCGGGAGGTGTTCGCCGCGGCGTTGTCCGCGCGGGCCACGGCCATCGTGCTCGCGCACAACCACCCCTCGGGGGACCCCGAACCCAGCGTCCAGGACGTGGGCCTCACCGAACACCTGGCGCGCGCGGCGGGGCTGCTGGGCGTGAAGCTGCTCGACCACGTCGTCGTGGGGGACGGCGCCTACGTGTCCATGCTGGAGCGCGGCTTGCTGCCGGACAGCGAGCGGGAGGGGCGACGCAAGTGCGGCACGCCGGGCGGGGGCTGGTGATGACGGCCGGGGTGCTGCTGGGGGTGGGCGCCAGCCCCGTGCAGGTGGAGATGCTGGAGGGCTCACGGGCCCGGGTGGTGCGGAGCGAAAGCGGGCAGGCATGCACGGTGGAGCGTTGGAAGCTGCCGCCGGGTGCGCGCGAGGGGGACGTCATCGTGGACGGCCGCCTGGACCTGGAGCGGACGGAAGAACTGCGGCGGGAGGTGGCGCGGAAACGGGCCGCGCTGGCGGTTCCTCTTCCTCCGGGGCTCGAGCTGTGAGGTGGGGCGCCGGTGCCCACGACAGGGATAGGCGTTGACGGCCGACCCAGGATGATGAACATGCGCGCGATGCTGGAGTCCCTGCCCTTCCTCGAAGATGCCCAGCGGGGACTGGTGCGGTACTTCGGCCTGTCGGAGTTCCGCCCAGGCCAGGCCACCGTCATCAATTCGGTGCTCAGTGGCCGCAACACCGTGGTGGTGATGCCCACGGGCGCGGGCAAGAGCCTGTGCTACCAGTTGCCCGCGCTGCTCCTGCCGGGCATCACGCTGGTGGTGTCGCCGCTCATCGCGTTGATGAAGGACCAGGTGGAGCAGCTCACCGCGAAGGGCATCCCGGCCACCTTCATCAATTCGTCGCTGTCGGACCTGGAGCGGGCGGAGCGCCTGCGCAAGCTGCGCGCCCGGGAGTACAAGCTGCTCTACGTCGCGCCGGAGCGCTTCCGCAGCACCAGCTTCCTGGAGCTCATCTCCGAGCTGGGCGTGGAGCTGTTCGCCGTGGACGAGGCGCACTGCATCTCCCAGTGGGGCCACGACTTCCGGCCGGACTACGCGCTCCTGGGACAGGTGCGCAAGCGGCTGCGTCCCCCGCGCACGGTAGCCCTCACCGCCACGGCGACGCCGGAAGTGCGCGACGACATCGTCCGCGTGTTGTTGATGAAGGAGCCGAGGGTGTTCGCCCAGGGCTTCGACCGGCCCAACCTCTTCCTCGACGTGGTGAACGTCAACGGGGACGAGGAGCGCCGGCAGGCCTGCGCGCAGTTGGCGGCGAAGGGCGGCAGCGGCATCATCTACTGCTCCACGCGCAAGGCCGCAGAAGGGATGCACTCCGCGCTCGTGACGCGCAAGGTGCGCGCGGTGCTGTACCACGCGGGCATGGAGGACGACGCCCGCCGCCGCGCGCAGGAGGACTTCATGTCCGCGAAGGAAGCGGTGGCGGTGGCCACCAATGCCTTCGGCATGGGCATCGACAAGTCGGACATCCGCTTCGTCGCGCACGCCAACATCCCCCGGGCGGTGGAGGCGTACTACCAGGAGATCGGCCGCGCTGGCCGGGACGGCAAACCCGCCACGGCGGTGCTGCTGTTCAACCACGCGGACGTGTACACGCAGGAGCGCCTCATCGAGGGCAGCCACCCGTCCGAGTCCGTGCTGTCGGACGTGTGGTCGGCGCTCCAGGGCGTGGAGGAGTTCGACCGGGGCGTGCACGCGCTGGCGGGCATGGTGGGAGCCAGCGAGTTCGAGGTCTCCGCCGCGCTGAAGATCTTCGAGCGCGAGGGCAAGCTGGAGCGCGGCGGTCGCGGCGAGGGCGAGTACGGGCTGACGTTGACCGACAAGGCGCCCACGGCCCAGCCACACGCGCCGGAGACCCAGCGGCTCTTGCGCTCGCTGCTGGAGACCTTCCCCGTGGGACGTCAGGCCACCACGGAGTTGCCCATCCTCGCGCGGCGCACGGCGCTGTCGGAGGAGGAGGTCCGGCACGCGCTGGGCCTCCTGGAGAAGGCGGGCGTGGTGTGGGTGCGCAAGCCCTTCGCGGGGCGCTCCATCCGCGCGCTGGAGCGCGTCCCGTTCCGCGAGCTGAGCGTGGACCTGAGCCGGGTCCGCACGCAGGAGCGGCACAACCTGCTGATGCTCAAGCGGATGACGGACTACGCGTACACGCCGAAGTGCCGGCGCGCGTTCATCCTCAACTACTTCGGGCAGGCGGACGCGGCGACGGTGTGCGGGACGTGCGACCGGTGCGCGGGCAGCATGATGCCCAAGCCGTCCGGGTCGTCCTCGCGCACCGCGCCCACCGCCTCCGGCGTGTCCGGAGCTCCGGTGCGGGTCTACAGCGAGCTGGCCTCCACGGAGCTGCGCCGCTGGCGCAAGGACCTGGCGAAGGACCTGGGGGTCGCGCCCTTCATCATCTTCAACGACGCGACGCTCCTGGGCATCTCCGCCGAGCTGCCGGTGGACCGGGAGTCCTTCCTCGCGGTGAAGGGCACCGGGGAGAGCCGCTGGGAGCGCTTCGGTCCCAAGGTGGTGGAGATCTGCCTGATGGCACGCGCCGCGGGCCATGAGCCGCAGGTCTCGCCCGTGGCTCCGCGCGTGCGCAAGTCGAAGCTGCGCCGCCCTTGAGGCCCGCTACCGGGCCCCCGGCCGTCAGCCCTGGGGAGGGCCGCTCTTGTTGCCAGCGGCGCGCAGGACGGCCCACCGCAGCACGGCCATGATGGCGCCGACCACCAGCGCGAGCAGGAAGATGACCGCCACGGTGACGACGCCGAAGAGGACGCGCACGCCCAGCTCGGAGATGCGGCCATCGAAGTACGCCACGCGCAGCGGCCCCAGGGCGTGCACCAACTCCAGCGCCCGTGCCGGCAGGGAGTCGAGCGCCATGGACAGGCGGTCCACCGTCGGCGAGCGGGACCTCTGCCGGAGGAGCTCCACGACGGTGCCCACCAGCAGGTAGAGCACCGACAGCAGGAAGGCGTTGCCCCACATGACCTGCAGCAGGGGGGAAGACGGGGGCCGCTCGCGCACGTCGGTCACGCTATCTCGACGCCCGGCGCTTGAGGAGCGGAAGGGACTTCTTCACGCGCTTCGCATCCGGTGAGTCCCCGGCGAGCCGCAGGAAGGCCTCGTAGGACTCCACCGCCCGGGGCAGCTCCGCCGTCTCGCGCGCCAGGACGTCCGCCAGCGCCAGGTGCGCCATGCCGTCGGTGGGCTCCAGCTCCACCGCCTTGGCCAGCGCCTCGCGCGCGGGAGCCTCCTGCCGCTGCTTGAAGGCCACCAGGCCCAGCGCCAGGTACGCCCGGCCGTTGAAGGGGGCCAGCTTCACGGCCTCGTCGGCCGCCACCCGGGCTTCCTTCACCATGCCCGCGCCCAGCAGCACCCGCGCCAGCGTCATCTGGGCGAAGGCCTTGTCCCAGACGGTGGGCGCCCGGTCGGCCAGGTCCTGCAGCGTGCGCGACGCCCCACGGCCTCCGCCGGGAAGCTGCGCGTACAGCTCGCCCACGCGACCGCACGTCGCGTCAGGCCCTTCGCGCCGCGCCGCCGCGAAGGCCGCGTCCGCGCTCTCCACCTGGCCCTGGCGCAGGAACGCCTGGGCGATTTCACAGAAGGTGTTGGGGTCCTTGGAGTCCAGCTTGTTGGCGCGCTCCAACGCGGAGAAGCCGCCCTTCGCATCGCCGTTGCGGAACAGGAGCGCCGCGCGCAACCGCTGCCCTTCCGCGTCGTCCGGCGCGAGCTTCACCGCGCGGCCCGACGCCCCTTCGGCCTCCTTGCGACGGCCAGACTGGTACAGCGCCAGCGCGAAGCCCTTCTGCGCCGCCGCGCTGCCCGGGTTGTCCAGCTGCCACGCCTCGAACTGCTTCAGCGCCTCCGGCGTGCGGCCCAGCGCCAGGAGCACGCGACCCAGCGCATCGCGGGACTCGCCGTGCGCGCCGTTGCGCTCCACCGCCTGCGTCAGCGGCTTGAGGGCCATGTCCGGCAGGCCGCGCGCCAGGAGCAGCCGCCCCAGGGAGCACGCGCCCTCGTAGTCGCGGGGATCCTTCAGTGCCTCGTCGAACTGGGCCTGTGCCTTGTCGAGCGCGCGCTCGCGCCAGTACACCTGCCCCAGCGCCACGCGCAGGTCGGTGCGCGGTCGCTTGGCCAGCGCCTTCTCCAGCACCTCGCGCGCCTGGGCGCCGTTGCCTTCGTTCGCGTCCGCCAGCGCCAGCACCGCGACGGCCTCCGGCGGATAGCGGTCGTTCACGCGCGTGCGGGCCAGCTCCGCGCGGGCCTTCTTCCAATCTCCGAGCCGCGCGTACGCCGCGCCTCGCACCATCGAAACCTTGCGGCCCCCATCCACCTCCAACCGCTGCAACGCCTCGCGCTCGCGGTCGCGGTCCAGCAGCGTGCGCCCCAGGCCTTCCTTCGCGGCCTCGCTCTTGGGCTGCAGCTTCAACGCGGCCTCGTAGGCCTGCTGCGCGGCCTCCAGCTTGCCGGCGGAGCGGCCCGCGGCCCCGAGCGCCAGTTGGAAGTCCATGGCCAGCGGCCCCTGCGTGCCCTGGGCGAGCAGCACGCGCGACTCTTCGTACCGGCCCAGCGCGGACAGCAGCTCGCCGTGCACCAGCTGCTGGCGGGGCTTGAGCGCGGGGGGCAGCTTCGGATCCTTCGCCAGCGGCTCCACGTCCGCCAGGGCCGCGTCCAGTTCCTGCTCCAGCGCGAGCCGGCTCTCCGCCATGCCAATGCGAGCGGCCGGGTGCTCCTTGGAGGCCTCGCGAGCGCGCTTGAACATCTCCAGCGCCTGCGCGAAGTCCTCGGAGGCCAGGTAGTAGCCGCCCAGCGACACCAGCGCGCGGACGTTGCCCGGCGACGCCTTGAGCGCGCGGTCGAAGCGGTCCAGGGCCTTCGTCTCGTCCTTGGCCGCCAGGAGCAGGCTGCCCGCGAGCGCGTGCACCTCCGTCACGTCGTCCTGGGAGGCGAGCAGCGCGCGGCGCGTCGACTCACGGCCCCGCTCGTCCGCCACCAGTTCGTTGGTGGCGAGCACCAATCCAGCGAAGCCGTCCTTCACGCCCGGCTTCTCCAGGGCCTCCAGCGCCTGCCGCCGGTCCTCGGAAGCACCGCCGTGGTCCTGGTAGCGCAGCGCGTGCGCGTAGGCCGTGAGCGCCCAGGCCTGCGCGCTGGCTTCGTCCATGTCGCGCGCGCGGCCAAGCTGACGGAGCGCTTCGTCCAGCGACGCGCCCGTGTCCTGCGCCACCGCGCGCCGGGCCAGCTCCAGCGTTTCCGACAGCGTCTGGCCGCCCTGGCGGGAGCGGTAGAGCAGGAAGAAGCCCGCGCTCGCGCCCAGGAAGATGATCGCGACGAAGAGGGCCACGGTCTTCGTGCCGTAGCGCTCCAGGAGGGACTGCTTCGCCCGCTCCTTGGCGATCTTCTCGTGCATCTCGCGCTCGTACTTCGCGGCGAGCGCCTCCGTGTCCTTCGCGTTCGCCGCCGCCTTGTTGCGAGCGGTCGCCGCCGCCAGCTCCGTGGCATCCGGGATGTCGTCCAGCAGCGAGCGCTTGCCGCCCGCCGTCGTCGCGGCAGGAGCCACCGGAGCAGGAGCCCGGGGCCGCGCCGCTTCTGGGCCCGGAAGATTCCCGAGCAATCCGCCGCCCTGCGACGAAGAAGGCGCGTCGTCCGGAGCATCGGGGAGGTCCGCGAGCATTCCCGACGAGCGTCCACGACCGGAGCCCGAAGCCTGTGCCG
Source organism: Corallococcus sp. bb12-1 (assembly GCF_026626765.1). Lineage (NCBI taxonomy): Bacteria > Pseudomonadati > Myxococcota > Myxococcia > Myxococcales > Myxococcaceae > Corallococcus > Corallococcus sp. bb12-1. The sequence goes on from NZ_JAPNJZ010000027.1 coordinate 653,117, forward strand.
GCGGGCCCACTTCAGGTCCGGAGCCCCGAGCGTCGGCCCCTGCCTGCGCCGCGCGACCGGAGCCCGGATCCGCCGGGACACCCTGAGCCTCACCCTCCGAAGGCTGATCCGACGCCCCATCCTGAGACCCAAGACCGGAAGCAGAGGACTCCTCCCCCTGCGCTTCGCGCCCGGAAGCCAAGGCCCCGTCCTGAGCCTCATGTCCCGAAGCCCCATCCTGAGCCTCACGACCGGAGGTCGGATCCGAAGCCCCATCCAGGGCTTCACGTCCTGAAGCCTGGGCTTCAGGGGACCCGGTCCCCATCCCATCCGGAGCAGATTCCGCCGAAGCTCGCGCGTCCGTCGCACCGACGGAAGCACCCGCCGCCGGGACCGTCCCGGACGCGGCGCTCTCCGAACCGCCCGCGGGCGTCTCCGTCCGGGCCCGACGCGGCTCCAGCCCCGCGGCCGCGGCGGCGCGAGCATCGAACGCGGACGGCTGGGCTTCCGCTGCCGGCGCCTGCGCTTCGTCGTCGTCCGGCGTCGCCGCCGGGACCACGAGCGTGCCCAGGTCCGCGAAGATGGGCGCGGGCCCGCCGGACAGCGCCTGCTGGGCCTGATCCAACCACTGCTTCACGCGCCCGTTGTTGGGCTGGAGCGCCACGGCCTTGCGAAGGATGGGCAGCGCCGAGCGGAACAACCCGCGCTGCAACAGCACCTCGCCAATGAGGTTGTAGGCGTAGGGGTTGTCCTTCTCGATGGCGATGGCCTGATCGAACTGCTCCATCGCCTCCGCGGGCCGGCCCAGGTGGATGAGGGCCTTGCCCCACAACACCCGTCCCACGGTGGACGTGGGGTGGTGGCTGACGCCCTGGGTGCACACTTCAATCGTGCGCGCCGCATCTCCCTTCTCCAAGAGCGCCTTCGCCAACTCCACGAAGACGGAAGAGGTCGGGTCCTGCCGGAGGAGCTGCTCGTAGCGCTCCACCATCGACTTGGCCATGTTGAGTCGCGACTCCGGTGCTCGGGCGGGGAGTGCGGACCATAGCACCGCCCTCGTTCCGCGCACGCGGCGGGTGGTAGCGTCCCGCACGTGAACCGCCTGCCTGCCCTGATGATCGCCCTGCTCCTCGGTGGGGCCTGTGCCCACACGCCGCCCCCCGGGGACCCGGAGACGCTCCGCCCCGCCGTGGAGGGCTTCCACAAGAACCTGCGCTGGCGCAACTACCGCGCCCTGTCCAACTTCCTCGTCCCCGAGGAGCGCCAGGACTTCGAGCGCAAGCGCCGCGAACTGCACGACGACCGCGACCTCACCGTCACCGACTACGAAATCGAGGACGTGAAGATGGCCGAGGACGGCAAGCGCGCCACCGTCCAAAGCCGCATCCAGTGGATGCGCCTGCCCTCCGCCTCCGAACAGAGCGACACCGTCACCTCGGAGTTCATCTTCCGGGACGGCGTCTGGTTGCTGGAGAAGCAGCAGGCGGGCCCGTTCGCGGGCGAGCTGGAGTAGCGAAAAAAAGTCGCCCACCGCCTCGGGGCCGGCCGAGACGGTGGGCGTCGAGGGTTCCCCAATGGAACCCCCTACCAGGGTGACGGTGTCGCGCGGTGTTGCTCAGGCCCGCTGCGACCTCGCCGTGTTGCCAGGTACATGAGCAAGTCGGGTGCCAACCTTCGCGCCCCCCTGCTCCGCCCCCAGCGCCCCTGGGAAATCAGACACTTGCGTATCCGGAACCCACCTCACCACCAAGCCCGCCCTGACAGCCGTGTCAGGCGCCCCCTGCCATTCCGCCACCGTCCCAGTGACATCCATGTCAGGGGGAGCGGCGACGGCCCATGGAAGTTCCTCTACTCGCCCACCACGGAGCGGATGGTGTCGCGCATGGAGTACCGGGCCTTCCAGCCCACGTCCTGGACCCACCGGTCGCCGTCCACGGCGCAGAGGAACTGGATGTGATCCAGCTCCGGGGGCGGGAAGTTGGCCAGGCGGTAGCGGAACATCAGGCCCAGGAGCGGACGGGCCACCGGGTGCGGCACGGGGATGGCGGTGTGGCCCAGCTCTCCCAGCACCGCGGACAGGGGCACCTGGCCGGGGCCGACGACGTTGTAGACGCCCTTGGGCTCCGGGCGCAGGGCCTCCACCATCGCGCGCGCCACGTCCTCCACGTGGATGAGCTGCACCATCGGGTCGAAGCCCGCGAGCGTCCACGGGTAGCGCAGCCGCAGGTAGTTGGACGGCGCGTTCTTGATGGTGGGCCCGACGATGTGGACGGGCCGCAGAATCACGGTCTCGATGTGCGGGTGCTTCCAGAAGAAGCTGTGCGCCAGCATGTCCACTTCGATGAGGTCGCGCACACCGGAGAAGCGGCTCGCGGCCATCAGCGGCGCGTCCTCGGTGAGGAAGTTGGAGTTGTCCGGACTGGGGCCGTAGACGTTGGCCGAGGAGAGGACGACCACCTTCTTCACGCCGTACTTCGCGCAGTACTCCAGGAGGCGCGTGGTGCCCACGACGTTGAAGGAGTGGTGCTCCTCCTCGCTCATGCGCGGGTCATGCATGATGCCCATGTGGATGACGGCGCGGACCTCGTTCTTGCGAAAGACGTCCTCCGCCTTCTTCTTGCGCAGGTCCATCTGGTGCATCTCGACGTCCTTCGGCCGGCCCGCGAAGGGGCGCCGGTCGATGCCGATGATGCGCTCGCGCTTGTGCAGCATCTTCGCCAGGGTGCGGCCCAGGTTGCCGCTGATGCCGGTGACGACGACGGCGGGCTTCTTGTGGTCCCCGCTGGACTCCTTCTCTTCCTCGTGCGGAGCGCTCACCAGAACACGCCCCGGCGTTCCTTGAGCCCCTGCTGGAGCATCGCCTGGATGGAGGCCTTCACGGTGCGCACCTTCTTGTCGAGTTCACTGTCCTCGTCATCCGCGCGGCCGGTGAAGTGCAGCGCGTCTCCGAAGTAGATCCGGTACTTGGTGGGCAGCGGAAACGCCGCGCCCGTGGGCGTGATGGGGAAGGACGGCATGCCCAACAGCTTCGCCAGGGGCTTCAGGTTCATCAGCGCGGGGGCCTGCTCCTCCGCGCCCACCACGGCGATGGGGACGATGGGCGTGTTCGTCTCCAGGGCCAGGCGCATGAAGCCCAGGCCGAACTCCTGGAGCTGGTAGCGCTGGGGCCACAGCTTGTTGAGGCCGCGCGTGCCTTCCGGGAACACGAGGATGGCCTCCTCCGCGTCCAGCAGGCGGCGGCAGTTCTCCGGCGTGCCGACAATCTGGCCCACGCGCGCCATGAAGGTGGAGACGTAGGGCAAGGACGGCACCCACTTCTCCACCATGCTGCGGATGGCGCGCGGCGGAGAGCCCTCCACCATCAGGGCGATGCCAATCATGGCGCCGTCCATGGGCAGTTGGCCGGAGTGGTTGGACACCAGCAGCACGCGCCCGGACGGGATGCGGTCCGCGCCGTAGGCCTCCACGCGGAAGTAGTGGCGGTAGAGCCACAGGAACGGGGCGATGGCGGCCAGGCTGTAGTCCAGGTTGAACCCGAAGGGGTCCACCCCGTACTCGTTCTCCGTCCGGGCCAGGCCCTGGAGCTCACCGGATTGTGCTTCGCCCGCCATGCGCTCGGTCCAGCCGCGCAGGCCCTTCTTCACCTTGTCGCTGAAACGCTCCAGCATGGGCTGGCTCCTTAGCATCCCGGCACGCACACCGGGAGTGGGCCGGCAACCCATGCCGCGCTTCTGACGATAACCTGTCGGAAGGTGTCCCCCATGCGCATCCCGCCCAAGCCCCAGCCCCCCTCCCGGACGTCCGCTCCTGGCTCCACCGTCGCGGCAACGGTGTTGACGCTCGCCTCGGCGGGAGGCGCGGCGGGGCGGATGAACACCCCCAGCGACTTCCAGCCCCGGGCGCCCACGTCCCGCACCGGCGACACCGTGGCCGCGCCCACCCCGGTGCTGGCCCGCGCCGCCACGTCCGGCCTCGCGCGGGAGCCCTCGCAGGGGGTGGCCTTCGTGCGCGACTTCAACGCGAAGCTGTCCCTGCCGCCCGCGCGCCTGAAGGAGAAGCTCGCGATGATGCGCGAGAGCCCCTCCGCGATGTTCCGGGCGATGCCCGCGCTCTTCCATGCGGACCTCCGGGGCCCGTACGCACAAGGAGCGAAGCTGGTGGACCGGCCGGCCCCGGCCATCCTCGTGGTGGGCGATGCCCACGTGGGCAACCTGGGCACCTTCCGGGGACCGGAGGGCAAGGCGGTGTGGGGGCTCAACGACTTCGACCAGGCGGGCACCGCGTCGCCGGAGGCGGACCTCACGCGGCTGGCCACCAGCGCCGTGCTCACCGCGCGCGAGGCGGGCCTGTCCGCCGGGGAGCAGGCCGAGGCGGTCAAGGCGCTCGCGCAAGGGTACTTCGAGACGCTGGAGCTGCTGGCGGACGGGGATGCGAACCCGGGGGCCTTCCTGACGAAGAAGGAGTCGTCCGGGCCGGTGAAGGACCTCATCGACCAGTCGCGCGACACGTCGGCGAAGGACCTGCTGGCGAAGTACGTGAAGCTGGATGGCGCGAAGGGGCCCCATTTCCTCACCACGGACACGCTCAAGCCGCTGGACGCGACACGGAAGGCCGCGGTGCGCACGGCGCTGGCGTCGTACGAAGCGACGCTGAAGGGCACCGAGGGCGTGGCCGTGCCCCTGAAGGTCCTGGACCTCGCGGAGCGCCTGGACGCGGGAGGGAGCAGCTACGGCCTGGAGCGCGACTACGTGCTCCTGGGCGCGAAGGATCCGAAGGCCCCGCCCGTGCTGCTGGAGCTGAAGGAGCTGCTGGCCTCCGGCGTGGGTTCTCCCCCGGCCCCCGCGAACGGCGCGGACGTGGTGAAGGCGCAGAAGGAACTGGCCGGCGACGCGAACCCGCTCACGGGCGCGGTGCCCCTGGGCGGCCGGGCCTTCCTCGTGCGTGAGGTGGAGCCGGAGAAGGGCAAGCTGGACGACGGCGCTCTCTCCAAGAAGAAGGGGCTGCGCTCCACCTTCGAACAGGCGGGCGTGGTGCTGGCCCGGGCGCATGGCCACACGCGGGAGCAGGCCACGCGGCTGGAGTCCTGGGTGGGCGGCGACACGCGGGAGGCCACGAAGCGGCTCACCGCCTTCGCGCAGGCCTATGCGGATCAGGCCGAAGCGGACTGGAAGGCCCTGAAGGCCGCGCGCTGATCCGCGCGCCGCGACGTTCCCTCAAAGCGTCGCGGAGAGCTGCCCCGCCGCGTCGCGCAGGGTGGCGACGTCGAAGTCTTCCTTGAGCCACTGGAAGATGCTGCGCAGCCGCTCCTGCTTCTTCGCGGCGCTCACGCGCAGGTCGCGCTGCTGGCGCACCAGCTCCGGCGGGATGCCATCCTCCGCGTCCAGCACGTCCACGCCGTGCAGCTCGAAGTTGAAGAAGGCATCCGCCCGGCACGCCCGGTACGCGGCGCGCATGGTGCCGCGAGGCAGCGTGGTCGCGAACGTGCCGATGAACGGGAAGCGCACCACCGGCGTCACCGTCATCGGCAACTCCACCACCGCGCCCGTGCCCCGACGGTACGGCTGCGTCGGATCCGGCCGGTACGGCCCGCGCGGCGCGAGCAGCACGCGGGGCGTATCCAGCACGGAGCGCGAAGGCCGCCCCAGCGCCGCGAGCGCCCCCATCACCGCCGCCTTCGCAGCGTAGTAGGGCGCCGCCGGGAACGCGGAGGACCCGTACGTGTACCCCTGCGCCACGGTGGCCGCGTACAGGTCCGCGTTCAGCGTGTAGCCCGGGGCCCGGAAGCCGGAGGGACGCACGCCGGTGGCCTTCAGGATGGCAGCGTCCGCGCGCGCCAGGTCGTCCGCGATGGCGTCGGCACCGCGCCGCGTGAGCGCGTAATCATGGGCGTGGCTGTGGCTTGCGACCTCGATGCCCGCCGCGTGGGACTGCCGCATGCCGGCCGCCGCGCCGGGGTCCGCCTCCAGGTCCTCCCCGATGGCGAAGAACGTCCCCGGTACTCCGACGGAGGCCAGCAGGTCGCGGAAGCGGGGCACCGCCACGCGGTGGATCAACGTGCGGGCCCGGTCGTCCAGGAGCGACTCGGGCAGCCCGTGGATCCGGCAGTAGTGCGGCAGCGAATCCAGGTCGACGGAGATGGACGCCAGTCGCGCCGCCGGCATGGGTCGCTCCTCAGGTCCCGCGGACGCGGATGACGTAGAACAGCTTGCCCACGTTCTTGAGCACGTTGGGCACGCGCTTGAACAGGTGGATGGACGGCTGGCGCTTCTCGTGGAGCTGGATGGGGATCTCCATCACGTTGAGCCCCTCGCGCCACGCGCGGATGACGAACTCGCTGGCGAACACGTCCATGTCCACCACGCACTTCTGGATGACGGGCAGCAGCGCTTCGCGGCGGAACGCCTTCAGACCGTGCGTGTCCGTGCCCTGGAAGCCCAGCGCCACGCGCAGCAGCTTGTTGTGCACCCGCGTGGCCGCGCGGCGGATGAGGGGGCGCTGGTCGCTCGCGCCCTTGGCCGCCTTGGAGCCCACGACCATGTCCGCCTCACCGCGCTCCAGACGGGGCAGCGCCGCGTCGTAGAAGGTCAGGTCGCACAGGTCGATCTCATCACACACCACGTAGGTGCCACGGGCCTTGAGGATGCCCTCCTTCAGCGCCACGCCGTAGTTGGGCGTCTCCGAGTGGAACCAGCGCAGGCGCGGGTTCTTGGCGCACAGATCCTCCAGGATCATGGGCGTCGAGTCGCGCGAGCCGTTCTCCGCGAAGATGATTTCGTAGTCGAGCCCGCGCGCATCCAACCCCTGACGCAGCTCTTCGGCTGCCTGGGCGATGATGGACTCTTCGTTGTAGACCGGGATGACGACGGAGAGGTGCAGGGCCATGGGTCCAGAAGAAGCGAAAGGTAGGCCTGGGGCCTAGCACGGCCCCAACCCACCCGTCGACAAGGAGATGACCCCTCGCGTCAGCCGTTCAGCGTCCGGGCGCAGGCCCGCCCGCCCAGGATGGCGTCCTCCATGGACGAGTACTCCCACTGGCCATAACGCCCCGCGGTGAGGATGCCCGCGTGCTCCAGGAAGCGGGCGACCTCCGTCTTCGCCGGTCCGTACGCCTCGTCGTAGAGCACGTACGCGTTGGGGATCTCCCGCGCCCGGGCGAAGAGGATGTCGTCCTTCGAGTGGATCATCTCCGAGCGCAGCAGATCCTCCACCGCCTTGCGCTCCGCGTCCTCCAGCGACAGCTCGCCGTGGTGGCTGAACTCGACGGAGAAGCTGGCCGTGTCCGAGGGGGCCAGGGGCGCGTACACCGCCGAGGGCGAACCGATGCGGTACGCATGGAACTCCGGCTCCGGCAGGTAGATCCAGTGCCAGGGCTGACGGTTGGCGCCCTTCGCGCCCACGCACACGTACGTGACGGTGAAGGCCCGCAGGCGCTTCGCCGCGGCCTGCACTTCCTCCGGGACCCCGGAGGCGCCGCGCGAAATCAACTGCACCAGCGTGGGCAGCGCGATGGAGGACACGAGCCCCGAGTAGCCTTGCGTGCGCCCGTCCGACAGCACGACCTGCTTCGCCTTCCAGTCAATGGAGACGGGCTCGGTGTGCACGCTCAATTCGCCGCCGCGCAGGTGCTGTTTCATCGCGCGCGCCAGGCTCTCGATGCCGCCCTCGCGCGGGTAGAGGAACGACGCGTTGTAGCCCAGCTGGTCGCTGCCGGCGCCCAGCGCCCCGTCGACGACCTCCTTGAGGGTGGGACGCGGCACGAAGCGGCCCACCCAGTTGGCGGACATCTCGCGCGGGTGCACGGTCCACAGCTTCTGGTTGTAGGGCAGCATGAAGTTCTTCGCGAAGCCTTCACCCATGTAGCGCAGGATGAACTCCTCGAAGTTGACCGGCTCGCGCTCGCGCAGGGCCCGGCCCTTCTCGCCATAGATGGCCTCCACATAGCCAACCAGGTTCTCCGCCACGACCTCCGGCGGCAGCCCGTGGGTGTTCACCTGGTAGGGGAAGCGCGTGAAGGTGCCGCGCGAGTACACCGCGGCGCGGCGCTGGATGCGCACCATCTGGTCGGGGAGCCAGAGCGTGTTGACCAGCTCCTGGATCTCCGGGTCGCGCAGGTGGAGCCAGTGGCCGGTGGGGTCGAAGTAACACCCGTCGATGACCTCGGTCTTGATGAGGCCGCCGACGCGGTCCGACTTCTCGATGAGGCGCCAGGGGCGCTTGAGGAAATGCGCGGTGGACAGGCCCGCGAGGCCCGCCCCGAGGATGACGATGGGATCCATGCTCCGCCGGGTCTACCACCTCGTCCGGGGGGCTGGAAAAGGAAGGCACACTGCCGGTAGGGGCGTGCGCCCGCCCTCCTGGCCGCCCGGGTGACGACTCGTCGCCCGAGGGGCGCGTTCTTTCCGGGCTTGAAACGGCTCTGCTAGCCTGCACGCGCCGCGCGGACCATCGCACCGCCCATTCATTGCTGCGCGTGCGCGCGCCAGCCGGTCTCGTCGAAGGAAAACAATGAAAGTCTCCTGCCCGTCGTGCCAGACGAACTACAACATCGATGACAGGCGGATCCCGCCCGGGGGCGCGAAGCTCAAGTGTGCCCGGTGCCAGACCACGTTCCCCATCAAGGCCGATGGCGTGAGCGCCGACGCCCCCGAGGCCGCGGCCCCCACCGCGCCCCAGGCCGCCGCGATTCCGCTCCCGGGCACCGCCGCACCCCAGTCCGCCGCCATTCCGCTCCCGGGCAGCGCCGCGCCGCAGTCGGCCGCGATTCCCCTCCCGGGCAGTGCCGCCCCGAAGTCCGCCGCCATTCCGCTCCCGGGCAGCGCCGCGCCGCAGTCGGCCGCCATCCCGCTGCCGGGTAGCGCCGCCCCCAGGTCGGCCGCGATTCCCCTCCCGGGCAGTGCCGCGCCCCAGGCCGCCATCCCGATGGGCGCCGGTCCTTCCGCCTCCGCCGCGATTCCCCTCCCGGGCAGCGCCGCGCCCCAGGCCGCCGCCATTCCGATGGGCGCCGGTCCTTCCTCCGCCGCGATTCCGCTTCCCGGGAGCGCCGCCCCCAGGTCCGCCGCCATTCCGCTGCCGGGCAGCGCCGCGCCGCAGTCGGCCGCGATCCCGATGGGCGCCGGTCCTTCCTCCGCCGCGATTCCCCTCCCGGGCAACGCCGCGCCCCAGGCCGCAGCCATCCCCCTACCGGGCAGCGCCGCCCCGAAGTCCGCGGCCATCCCCATGGGTGCCGGTCCCTCGGCCCCCGCCGCGATTCCCCTCCCGGGCAGCGCAGCCCCCCAGTCCGCCGCGATTCCCCTCCCGGGCAGCGCAGCCCCCCGCGCCGCCGCCATCCCGCTCGGTGCGAGCCCCACGGCCGCCATCCCCCTGCCGGGCAGCGCCGCGCCCCAGGCCGCCATCCCGATGGGTGCCGGCCCGTCGTCCTCGGCCATTCCGCTGCCCGGTGCGGCGGCCCCGCGCTCCGCAGCCATTCCGCTCCCGGGCAGCGCCGCGCCTCCCGCCGCCATCGCGCTGCCGCCCGTCCCTTCGGACGATCCGTTCTCCTTCGACGATGAAATCCCGCCCGCCGCGTACGCCTCACCGGGCGTGGCCGCGCCCCGGGCCATCTCGCTCGACGCCGGACCTTCGGCGCCGGTGGCCCTCCCGGATGACTCGTTCAGCTTCGACATGGACGCCGCGCCCCAGGCCGCGGCTCCCATGGCCGCGGAAGACGACTTCTCCGAGGTGGGCAGCGGCGAGTTCTCCTCGCTCGACACCAGCGACTTCGGCGAGCGCGAGGACGTGACCCGCGTCGTCAGGCTCCCCGTCCCCACCGACGCCTTCCGCGAGCCCGCCGCCTACGGCACCCAGGAGCCCGCCGGCACCGCGCGCGACTTCGACTTCTCCGAGGACCCCGTCGCCCCCGCCGACACTGGCAGCGACTTCGGCAGCACGCCCGATTTCGGCAGCACGCCCGACTTCGGCAGCACGCCCGACTTCGGCAGCACGCCCGACTTCGACTTCGCGGACGGCGACAACCTCCCCGTCCCCGCGCAGCCCGCGGCGGAGGACGCGTTCACCTTCGACATCAACGACCCGTCCAACGCCCACGGCCCCGCGGCCTCGCGCCCCCAGCCGCAGACGTACGGCTACGGCTCCGAGCCCCAGGTGGACGCCTTCGCGATGGCGCCGCCCTCCGCCGAGCCCGAAGCGGATCCGTTCGGCCTCCCGCCGCCCTCCGACTACGCCCAGGCGTCCGTCCCCGACGCGGACCCCTTCGCCCTGCCCCCGCCGCCGGCCTCCGGCCCGTCGGCCTATGACCTGGGCGACCTGCCCTCCGCGGGCGAAGACCCCTTCGCCCTGCCGCCCTCGCCCGGCATGGACTTCTCCGACCTGCCCTCGCCCGCGTCTCCCCAGGCGATGGACTTCTCCGACCTGCCCTCGCCCGCCGCGTCCCAGGCCGTGTCCTTCGACTTCGCGGAAGCCCCGGTCCCCGCGTACGGCCAGTCCCCCATGCCCGAGGGCGACCCGTTCGCGGTGGACTTCTCGTCGCCGCCCGCCGGAGCGCCGCCCGCGACGGACTACCAGCTCGACTTCGGCGACCCCGCCCCGGCCGCGCCGCCCTCCCGCGTCAACCCGGCGACGGACTTCGGCGACGTGGACTTCGGAGACCCCTCCCCGTCCACGTCCCCGCCGGTGGGCCTGCCGGACGCGCTGGAGTTCGACCCCACCGCCGCCCCCGTGGATGACCTGGAAGCGGACCTCTCCGCGCCGCTGCCGCCCCCGCCCGCCGCGGGGCCCACGGACGGCCTGGAGATGCTCAGCTTCATCGACGACGCCTCCGGCAAGGAGGCCGGCGGGCGCATCCAGGTGAAGCGCTTCCACGTGCGCCGCCGCTCCGGGAAGATGTTCGGCCCGTTCGAAGAGGGCGTCATCGTCAAGATGCTCGAGGACGGACAGCTCCTGGGCAACGAGGACGTCTCGTCCGACTCGGAGAGCTGGTCCGCCATCGGCACGGTGCCCATCTTCGCCACCGCCATCCAGCGGCTGATGGAGGGCCCCTCCAAGGCCATCCCCGTCGCGACCTCCGCGGCCCAGCCCGGCTCGGAGACGGCGGGCGGCACGGAGCCCGCGAACGGGCAGGCCAGCATGGAGCGGCTGCGCCAGCTCTACGAAGGCCGCATGGCCGCGGTGTCCGTCGTGGACCGCAGCGCCGCCGACCTCAAGTGGAAGAAGCGCATCCCCTACCTGGTGGCCGCCGGCGTGTCGGTGGTCGTGCTGGGCACGGGCCTGAGCTTCGAGGCCAGCCGCTACGGCGCCTTTGGCCGCAACAAGTTCTTCCCCGCCAGCGTGTCCTCGGGCTCCCCCCAGGCGAAGCTCGTGGCGGAGGCGAAGCTGGGCCTCCTGAGGGACACGTACGCCAGCTACCAGGAAGCGCGCGACAAGAGCGCGCAGGTGCTCAAGGGCAAGGAGTACCCGGAGGTCCGCGCCCTCTGGTGCCAGTCGGTGGCCTACCTGCAGCGCCGCTACGCCGCCGCGGAGCGCGCCGACCTCAACAACTGCGACAAGCGGATGGAGGCCATCGGGCTGCTGGGCGAGAAGAACGTGGAGGTCATCAAGACGGCCGCCGGGCTCGCGCTCAATGCCCGCAAGGGCGCGGACGTGCAGGCCCGCCTGCAGGATGCGTACAGCCGTGAGGACAACCAGGGCGACCTGGAGCTGGCCTTCCTCCTGTCGGAGGCCTACGCGCAGAAGAAGGACGACGCCAATGCCATCGCGACGCTGAAGAAGGTGCTGGAGCGGGACGCGAAGTCCGCCAAGGCCCACCACGCGCTCGGCAACCTGTACCAGGCGGCGGGCAAGGCCGACGAGGCCGCCCAGGCCTACGCCGCCGCGCTCCAGGCCGACCCGCGGCACGCCGCATCCGCGGTGGAGCTGGCCGCGGTGGAGCTGTTGGTGCGCAAGGCGAACATCGAGCAGGGCGCCCAGGCCGTGGAGAGCGCCCTGAAGCTCCAGAACGAGCTGGGGCCCGCCGAGCGCGCCCGCGCCCGTGGCCTCAAGGGCGTGGCCCTCTTCCAGCAGTTCAAGCCCAAGGAGGCGGAGACCGAGCTGAAGGAGGCCCTGAAGGACAACCAGGACTCCACCTTCATCAAGGCGCAGCTCGCCCAGGTGCTGCGCTCGCAGCGGGACTACGACGGCGCGCGGCCCCTCTTCGAGTCGCTCGCGAAGGAGGACAACGCCAACCTGGAGTACGTGGACGGCCACATCACCTCGCTGGTGATGACGGGCAAGATGCAGGACGCGCTCACCGCCGTGGAGGCCGCCAGCAAGGGCTTCCCCAACGAGGCGCGCATCGCGTACCTCTTCGGCCGCATCGAGGACGCGCTCGACAAGCCCGTGGACGCGGAAGGCCACTTCAAGCGCGCCAACGCCGCGGATCCGAAGCTCGTGGACGCGGGCCTCTACCTGGGCCGCCTGTACCTGCGGCAGCACCGCAACGCGGACGCCCGGACCCTGCTGGAGGTCGCCGCGAAGCAGGCTCCGGACCACGCGGGCGTGCACGCGGGCCTGGGTGAGCTGGCGCTCGCTGAGAACAACAGCCTGCTGGCGCAGCAGGAGTTCGACCGCGCCGTGCAGTTGGACCCCAACCTGGCGGATGCCCACCTGGGCCTGTCGCGCGTGTCGCTGCTGGGCGGCGACGCGGCCCGCGCGGAGACGGAGGCCAACCGCGCCCTGGAGCTGGATCCGCACCTCCTGAAGGACGGGCGGCTGCAGCGCGGGCTCGTGCTCTGGCGGCTGCACCGGCTGGACGAGGCCGCGGCGGAGCTGGAGAAGGCCAAGCAGGAGGACCCCCGCTCCACCACCACCCCCATCACCCTGGGCGCGGTGCTGCTGGAGAAGGGCGACCTGCCCGGCGCGGAGAGCAACCTGGGCCTCGCGCTGCGCAACGAACCCTCCAACCACGAGGCGCTCTACTACCTGGGCCTCGTGCGCGCGAAGCGCTCCGAGTACACCCAGGCGCTCGACAGCATGAAGAGCGCGGTGGAGCGCGCGCCCAAGCGCCCGGACTACCACTACGCCTACGGCGTCATCCTGCGCGACGCGAAGAAGCTGCCGGAGGCCGTGGAGCAGTGGCAGGCCGCCGTGGCGCTGGACGCCAACTACGCGGACGCGCACGAGGCCCTGGGCCACGCGTTCCTGGAGAAGTCGGACTTCGACGGCGCCATCGCCTCCTTCGAGGCCGCGCTCAAGGCGGATCCGCAGCGCACGCGGGTGATGGGCGCCATCGGTGACACGCTCTTCAACGCCGCGCGCTGGGACGACGCCGTGCGCCGCTACCAGGCGGCCATCAAGGCGGACCCGAAGCTCACGTACATCTACTACAAGGTCGCGCGCGCCTTCACCGAGCAGGCCCAGCACGCCAAGGCCATTGACTGGTACCGCAAGGCCACCGCCGCCGAGCCCCAGAACCCGCAGCCGCTCTACTACCTGGGCTTCGCCTACAAGGAGCGCAACAAGCGCAAGGACGCCGTCTCCGCCTTCAAGGAGTACCTGGTGAAGAAGCCGGACGCGGCGGACAAGAAGGACATCGAGGACGAAATCTACGACCTCGAACACTGACCGGCCCCCCCGGGCGGGCCTCCGGGTCCGTCCCCAGGGGGACACGGCGGTCAGTCCGGGGGACGGGGTGCGTCCAT